>NZ_OZ026534.1:0-1299709 GCF_964020065.1 Spiroplasma endosymbiont of Lasioglossum malachurum
TGAATGACACTGATAATAAACGAGAAAACTTTCAAAATATTTGAAATAAAGTTAGAAATTTTCTTCAATATGATGAAATGATTGATCCAAGTATTTTTAATAACTATATTAAAAACACTTATATTTATGATATTTTTGAAAATAAATGTTTAATTATTGTTGATTCACTATTTGCAAAAGAAATTTTAACTAAAAATATAACATTTAAAGTTAAAGAAATTTTGGAAAAAATTATTCAACAAAATCTTCAAATTGAATTTTTAGAACTTAATGAAGCAAAGAAACAAAAAATATATGTAGAAAAAGATTTTGTTGAATTTAATAAATTGCAACAAATTAAAAAACAATTTCAATTTAATAACTTTGTTAAAGGTGAATCAAATAATGATGCTTATCAAGCAGCATTTTCAATTACCATAGAACTTGGTAGGTATTGAAATCCCTTATTTATCTATGGTAATTCTGGATTAGGAAAAACACATTTACTTCATGCTATTGAAAATGAAATACTAACAAAATATAATAATCAAAAAAAAGTACTTTACTTATCTTCTGAAGAATTTGGTCGTATGGTACCAGAAATTATTAAACAAAATGTTAATGATATTGAAAAATTTAAAGATTCATTTAATCAATACGATGTTCTTCTAGTTGATGATATTCAATTTTTAGCTAATCGTAGTAAAACAAATGAAATATTTTTTCATATATTTAATAGTTTTGTTAACAAACAAAAACAAATTGTTATTACATCAGATAAACACCCTGATGATTTATATGGTTTTGAAGAAAGAAATGTTTCAAGATTTCAAAGTGGTTTAAGTGTTGGTATTGATTCACCAGATTTTGAAACTTCATTAATTATTTTAAAAGAAAAAATTAAGTCTTTAAATTATGATCCAAGCATTTTTACTGAAGAATCTTTAAGTTTTATTGCTTTAAATTTTAATAGTGATGTTAGAAAATTAGAAGGAGCATTAAATAGATTAATTTTTTACAGCATTTTATATATAAAGCCTAATCATTTAATAGTGCTTGAAGACGTTATGAAAGCTTTTAAAACATCAAATACTTCATTAAAAGAAAAACTAACTATTAAAAAAATTAAAACAATTGTATCTGAATATTATAATATTCCAATCAAATTATTGATTAGTACTTCTAGAGTTAAAACGATAACAATAGCACGCCATGTAGCAATGTATTTAATAAAAACACTTTTAAATGAATCATATACAAAAATTGGTTCTGAATTTGGAGGTAAAGATCATACAACAGTAATGAATGCTTATAACAAAATTAAAAAAAATATTGAAACTAATTATGAATTTAAAAAAAATATTGAAAGAATATCACGTGAATGTTTAAAACACAATTAATCCACTATTTTAATCATAAATTATTAACATATAAAATCCTGATTTTTTACTGATTTTATAAGTTAAAATTAGTTATTAACATTAATCCACATTGTAATATTATTAATAATTAAATTAAATAAATATTAATAATTATATATATAATATATATAATTAATTATTAATGTTTAAAAAATGGGAGATATTTATGAAAATCGAAATCAAAAGTTCTATATTATTCAAAATAATAAAAAAAATAATAAAAATAACAATTTCTAATAACAATTATGAAGAATTATCTTGTTTTTTATTAGAAGTTGAAAAAGAAAAAATAATTTTAACCGCATCTAATGGTAATTTATCATTAAAATATGAACTAAATAATAATGAAAAATATTTAAAAATATTAAATATTGGTTCAGTATTAATTAATACTAAAATTATTTATGATATTTTTAGTAAATTAGAAGATGAATGAATTTTATTTGAATTTAAAATTAATAACTTAATCATTAGTAATTTTAAAAATGATAATAATGATTTTATCTTCAAACTAAGTACGTTGAAAATTGAAAAATTTCCAAAAATTAACTTTAATAAAAAAATTAAAAATAAAGTATCTTTTAATAAAAGTTTGTTGCAAAATATAAATGAACAAATTGCTTTTGCAACAAATACAAACAATAATAAACCAGCATTAAGTGGAATTAATTTTAAATTTAATGTTCAAAAGTTATTTGTTACAGCAACTGATGGATATTGTTTAGCAAAAAAGTGATTTTCTTTTGAAGAAAAATTAGAATTTAGTAATAAAGAGTTTAATATTCCAGTTCATTTATTAAATGAAATTGATAAAATTACTAGTGATTTAAATTCAAATATAAATTTTTATTTTGAAAATGATTATAATTTAATTATTGAAATTGAAAATTTTTTATTTCAAACACGAATGATTGAAGGTACTTATCCAAATACGGATGATATTATTAAAAATATTATAGAAAAAGAAAAAAATATTATTGAAATTAATAACGTTAGAGAATTTTTAAAAATTATTGAATTATCAATAATTTTAGCAAAAAAAGATACTTCACCTATGATTCAATTTTGAATCAATGTGGAAAAAAATGATTTTAAAATTAATTGTTTATCTAATAATGATAGTATAGGTGAAGTAATTGAACAATTTAAAAAATTTCATATTGTGAAATCTAAAAGTTTAAAAGAAGAAATAAAAGTAGTTTTTAATTCAAAATTAATTATTAATGCTTTAAAATCTTTTAATAAATGTAAAAAAGTAAATTTGAAAATTTCTTGACCAAAAAATTATACAATTATTGATAGTGAAGAAGAAACTGGGTTATTACAACTAGTTTTACCAATTGGAGAAAAATAATATGATATAACTAAAATAGTTATTTTTAATTAATAAGCTAAGAAAAGGTAAAAAATAATGAAGAAGAAATTACAATTGTTAAGTATGTTTACTATTTTAATTTTTACTAATTTAAATATAATTGCTTGTAAAAATAAGCAAGATAGTATTAGTCAATTTTATGTTTTAGGGGATAGTTTATCAGATACTGGTGCAGGAACATTTGCACAAAATCAATATTTAGAAAATAGTAATAGTAAATTTAAACATTTTCAATTAGATAAACCTTATTATAATAATTGTTGAAGTAATAATAAAGTAGCTTCACAATTAATTGCTGAAAAATTAAATATTAATTTTAAACCTGGGTGATTATTTAACATCAATGGTAAAACATTTCAAAGTTTGGGTAATAATTATGCTTATGGAGGAGAAGTTGCTGATAGCAGTGATAATAATTTAGATATTATTAAAACTTTTGATTTGTCTCATCAAACACAAATGTTGTTATTACAACATTCTTTACAAAAAAAAGATGTTATTTGAATAGAAATGGGAGCTAATGATATTGGTAATTTAATGAATAAAACAGATCCTATTATTATTATTAACAGTAAGATTAATAATATAATAAATGAAGAAAAAAAAGCAATAAAATTATTAATTAAAAATGGTGCAAATAAAATTATTATTAGTGATGTTCCTGACTTAACATTAACACCAAAAATTAAAAAGATATTACATAATAATCAACAAAAAATACAAATAGCACGTAAAACATGTATTGAATATCAAAAACAATGAAAAAAAATGATATTAGAAATGAAAATAATTTATAAAAATATTATTACACCTTTTTTTCTTTCAAGAGAATTAGCAACTGATATGAATAATTTTAAAAATAAAATTCCAGATGGAATTGTTAAAACTAGTGCTACAATTTGTAAAATGATGTCTAAAGAAACAAAATATTCTTATAAACCAGTTTTTAATTCTGGAGTTAATGAAAGTAATTTAAATAAATATTTTTATTTTGATGAGTTTCATCCAGGTATGTGATTTCATCAACAAATGGCAAATAGTATTATTAATTTAATAGAAAATTTTAAATAGATTTTTTGTTAAATATTTTTAAAAAAGTAATTTATTATTTTTGAATAAAGATTTTTTATTTTTTTCTTTTAAAAAAATTATGTTGTTTTAAATCAAAAAAAATGTATAATTTATACATAAAATGTAAAATAATATGCTTATTTTAAAGAATAAAAAGTCTTTTTTTGAATTTATTTTTGAAATTTTAAATATTTTCATTATTAAATTAATGAAAATATTTAATGATGAAAGAGAGTGAAAATAGTGAGCACAAGGACTCCAAATGATTATAATGCTAACTCAATTCAAGTTTTAGAAGGACTAGAAGCAGTTAGAAAACGACCTGGAATGTATATTGGTTCCACTGCAGAAAGAGGATTACATCACTTAGTTTGAGAAATAGTTGATAATGCTGTTGATGAAGTTATTGCCGGTTTTTGTACAAAAATTTCTGTAACTATTACTAAAAATAATGAAATATTAGTAAAAGATAATGGTCGAGGTATTCCTACTGATATACATCCAAAGACTAATATTTCAACAGTAGAAACGGTTTTTACTACATTACATGCTGGTGGAAAATTTGATAATGGTTCTTATAAAGTATCAGGTGGTTTGCATGGTGTTGGTGCTTCAGTAGTAAATGCTTTAAGTAAGTATTTGGAAGTTACTATTTACCGTGATGGTAATATTTTTTTTCAAAAATATATTGAAGGTGGTAAACCAGAATTACCATTGGCAGTTATTGGACAAAGTGATAAAAAAGGAACAACTGTTTTATTTAAACCTGATGAAAGTATTTTTACTGAAACTGTAAATTTTAGTTTTATAATAATTAAAACAAGGTTAAGACAACTTGCTTTTTTAAATAAAGGTTTAACTATTCAAGTTATTGATGAACGTGAAAATAAAGAAGAAACTTTTTGTTATGAAGGGGGCATTAAAGAATATGTTGCCTTTTTAAATAATAAATTTGAACCTTTAAAACATGAAATTATTTATGGAGAGTTTGAAATAAATGGTATAAACACAGAAATAGCTTTTCAATATAATGAAAGTGAAGAATCTCAAATATTTTCATTTTGTAATAATATTAATACACCAGAAGGTGGAACACATGAAGATGGTTTTCGTTTAGCATTAACAAGAGAATTGAATTCTTATGCGAAAAAAAATAATCTTTTAAAAAATAATGATGAAACATTTACTGGTGATGATGTTAAAGAAGGAATTTTAGCAATTATTTCAGTTCAACATCCTAATCCACAATATGAAGGGCAAACTAAAACAAAACTTGGTAATTCTGAAGTTAGAAAAATTGTTTCTAATGTAACTGGAAAAATAATTAATAAATTTTTATTGGAAAACCCTGCTGAAGCAAAAATTATTATTAACAAAGTTATTTTATCAGTAAGTGCACGTTTAGCATCTAAAAAAGCACGTGAGAATATTATGACTTCGAGAAAAAATCCTTTACAATTTTCTAATTTACCTGGTAAATTAGCAGATTGTTCTTCTAAAGATCCAACTAAAACAGAAGTTTTTCTTGTCGAAGGTGAGTCAGCTGGTGGAACTGCAAAGTTGGGAAGAAGTAGAGAAATTCAAGCAATTTTACCATTAAGAGGGAAAATAATTAATGTTGAAAAAGCACGACTTTTAAAAGTTTTTTCTGATGAAGAAATAAATAATCTTATTATTTCCTTTGGCTGTAGTGTTGGTAAAGAATTTAATATTACTAAATTACGTTATCATAAAATTATTATTATGACTGATGCTGATGTTGACGGTTCACATATTAAAACATTATTATTAACATTTTTTTATCGTTACATGCGTCCCTTAATTGATGCTGGTTATATATATATAGCTCAGCCTCCTTTATATAAATTTTATAGTGGTAAATTTGTTAAATATGCATATAATGATCAAGAATTGCAAGAAATTAAAGATAATTTTAATGGAACTAATTTTAACATTCAACGTTATAAAGGTTTAGGAGAAATGAATGCCACACAACTATGAGAAACAACTATGGATCCACAACATAGAATTTTATTACAAGTAAGTATTGATGATGCTTCAGAAGCAGATGAAACTTTTTCAATATTGATGGGGAAAGATGTATTTCCACGAAAAGAATTTATTCAAGAAAATGCTAAATATGTAAAAAACATTGATGCTTAAAAGTTAATAAAATAAAATTAGGAGTTTATATATGAGCGAAATAACTAAAAAAATTGAAACATTTATTTCTAATAAATATGTTCGTAATATATCTGATGAAATGAGAACTAGTTTTTTAGAATATTCAATGTCAGTTATTGTTTCAAGAGCTTTACCAGATGCAAGAGATGGATTGAAACCAGTACATCGTCGAATTTTATATTCTTTAGCAATTTTAGGTATGACATATGATAAACCTTATAAAAAAGCAGCACGTATTGTTGGAGAATGTATTGGAAAATTTCATCCTCATGGTGATATTGCAGTTTATGAAACAATGGTAAGAATGGCACAAGAATTTAATTATCGTTATCCTTTAGCTGATGGCCAAGGTAATTTTGGTTCAATTGATGGTGATAGTGCTGCTGCTATGAGATATACTGAAGTTAGAATGAGTAAAATGGCAGGAGAGTTGGTTAAAGATTTAAATAAAAATACAGTTACTTTTGTTGAAAATTATGATGGTGCTGAAAAAGAGCCTAGTGTTTTACCAGCTTATTTTCCTAATTTATTAGTTAATGGAACAACAGGTATTGCTGTTGGAATGGCAACAAGTATTCCACCACATAACTTAAGAGAAATAGTTGATGCAATTATTTTTGTAGCTCACAATCCTGATTGTGATATTATGGAAATATTAGATATTGTTAAAGGACCTGATTTTCCTACAGGTGCAATGATTTTAGGCGTAAATTCATTTAAAAATGCTTATTTAAACGGAAGATCAACAATAACAGTTCGTAGTAAAACTAAAGTTGAAAAATTATCAAATGGTAAACCTGCAATTATTGTTGAAGAAATACCTTATCAAACTAATAAAACTAATTTAATAAATAATATAGTTAAAGCAGTTCAAGAAAAAAAAGTAAATTATATAACTGATTTGCGAGATGAATCTAATCGTGAAGGAATAAGATTAGTATTAGAAATTAAAAATATTGATTATGTTGAACTTATTTTAAATCAACTATATAAATTTACTTCATTACAAACAACATTCACAATAAATTTATTAGCATTACATAATAAACAACCTAAAGTAATGAATTTAAAAGAAATGATTGAAATTTATATTGAACATCAAATTGAAATTATTCTTAATAAGTCTAATTTTGAATTAAAAAAATATGAACATCAATATCATATTATTTTTGGTCTTGTTAAAGCATTACAAAATATTGATGAAATTATTAAAATAATTAAGGAATCAAAGAAAACAGAAGAAGCATTAACTAATTTACAGAATAAATTTGAATTTTCTGAAAAACAAGCTAAAGCTATTTTAGAAATGAAACTGCAACGTTTAACAGATTTAGAACAAGAAAAATTAAATAATGAATTATCATTTATTAATGAAGAAATTATTCGATTAAGAACTTTAATTAATGAACCTTCTAAGCAAATAGAATTAATGATTTCTCAGTTAACAACAATTAAAGAAAATTATGGTGATGATAGAAGAACTGAAATTATTGAAAATTATGAAGGTGAAATTATTGATGAAGCTTTAATTAAAGAAGAACAGGTGGTTATAACGCTTTCAAAAAGTGGTTATGTTAAACGTTTACCTTTAGATACATATAGAACTCAACATCGTGGTGGTGTTGGTGTTAAAGGTGCTGGTGGCACTGATATTAATACTGATGATATTGATAAAGTTTTAATTACTTCAACCCATTCTGATTTGTTAATATTTAGTAATAAAGGAAAAGTTTATCGAATTCGTGCTCATAAGGTACCAAATTACTCAAGAACAGCTAAAGGAACACCAATTGTTAATTTAATAGCAACAGAAAAAAATGAGACTATTAAAACAATAATTGCTATATCAGAAGATTATGATATAAATGCTAATTTATTTTTTGTTACTAAAAAAGGAATTATTAAACGTTCAACTTTAGATCAATTTAAATCTATTTACCAAAATGGTAAGATAGCTATTAAATTGCGTTCAAATGATCAATTAGTAGATGTTCTGAAAACTACAGGTAATAATGAAATAATTATTGCTGTAGCTAATGGACGAGCAGTTAGAATCAATGAAAATCAAGTTAGAGTAATGTCAAGAATAGCCAGTGGAGTAAAAGGAATAGATACAAAAGGTACTCATGTAATTGGAATGTGCTCTAATCAAGATGGTGATTTAGTTGTCTCTATTAGTGACAAAGGTTATGGAAAAATATCACGATTTGAAGAATATCGTTTAGCAAATCGTGGTGGTAAGGGTGTAATTTCAATGAAATTAGCTCAAAAAACAGGAAAATTAATTGGTATAAATTCAATAAATAACACTAATAATAGTAATGATTTATTAATTATGACTTTAAAAGGTACAGTTATTAGATTTTCTTTAGAAGATATAAGAACTACAAGCAGAAATACTATAGGTGTTAAATTAATTAGATTTAAAACAGAAGATGATGCAATTTCTTCAATTGTAACAATCCCAATCACTAAAGAAAAAACTATTTTTATTGATTAATTTAAGAGGTGCTAAAATGATTGATATAGAAAAAATACGTAATAATTTGGAAAAAACTATTAATAAAATAGAAACAAGGGGCCAAAGTTATAAAAACGAAATAAATAAAATTTTTAATTTAGATTTAGAAATAAGAACTTTAAAAACAAAAAATCAAAAATTAGAAGAAACAAGAAATAAGCAATCTAAACAAATTGGTGAATTATTAAAAAATAAAAAAAATGATCAAATAAAAAAAATTAAAGATGATATGATTATTTTAAAAGAAAAAATTATAAAAAATAATTTAAAAATTGTAGATTTAGAAGATAAAATATATGAATTACAGTTAGTAATTCCTAATATACCACATTTTTCAGTTCCACAAGGAAACGATGAAACTAATAATCAAGAAGTTAGAAAATGAGGAAAAATTATTAAAAAAAATAGTAAACCACACTGAGAAATTGCTGAAAAGTTAAATATAATTGATTTTTCAAAAGCAACTAAATTAAGTGGTACTAGATTTATTATGTATAAAAATAAAGGTGCTTTATTAGTTAGAGCATTAATGAATTTTATGATTGATTCTCATTTAAAAAATGGTTATTCTGAATTTTTACCACCATTAATTATTAATAAAGAAAACTTATTTGGTACAGGGCAACTTCCTAAATTTAAAGATGATTTATTTCAATTAAATAAAGAACAGTATTTAATTCCAACAGCAGAAGTTCCTTTAACAAATATTTATCGTAATGAAATTATTAATTTTTCTGAATTACCAATAAAAATGTGTGCTTATACACCATGTTTTCGTTCAGAAGTGGGTTCTGCTGGTAGAGATACAAGAGGAATAATTAGATTACATCAATTTAATAAAGTAGAATTAGTTCAAATTGTTGATCCTGAAAAATCTTATGATGCCCTTGAAGAGTTAACTAAAAATGCTGAATTAATTTTGCAAAAATTAGATATTCCTTATAGAGTTATTAATTTATGTAGTGGTGATATTGGTTTTAGTGCTGCTAAAACTTATGATTTAGAATTATGATTACCTTCTCAAATGTGTTATCGTGAGGTTTCTTCATGTAGTAATTGTGAAGATTTTCAAGCAAGAAGAATGGAAACTAGAGTTAGTCAAGATAATAAGAAAGTAGTTCCACATACACTAAATGGATCGGGATTAGCTATTGATCGAGTTGTTGCAGCAATTTTAGAAAATTTTTATGTTGAAGAAGATAATGTTGTAAATATACCTATTGTTTTACAACCTTATATGAATAATTTAAAAACTATTTAATTTATAATGTTTCACGTGAAACATTATAAATTTAAAAAAAGTATTTTTTTTATAAAAAAAATGTTATAATTAATAATGCCACTGCAACAATTACATTCGAACCGGGTCAGGACCGAAAGGTAGCAGCCATAAGGATTAGGATTGTGTGTGGTGGTTTTATTTTGAAAAATAAAAAAGAGGTTTCTTTAAATGAAAAAACAAAATTATATGGAAATTGCCTTAAAGCTTGCTAAAAAAGCTGCTATTAATGGTGATGTTCCAATTGGTGCAATTATTGTTGATGAAAATGATAATATTATTGGTAGAGGATTTAATAAAAAGGAAAAAGACAAAGATCCAACTCAACATGCGGAAATTATTGCAATAAAAAAAGCATGTAAAAAAATTAATAATTGACGTTTATTAAATTGTACTATTTATACAACATTAGAACCATGTTTAATGTGTGTAGGGGCTTTGTTACAAACAAGAATAAAACATATTGTTTTTGCTTTAAAAGATAGTAAGTTTGGATGCGTTGAATCACTCTATAATTTAACATTAGATAAAAGATTTAATCATCGTAGTGAATATACTTATTCTTTAAACTTAGATAGTAAAGAAATGTTACAAAGTTTTTTTGGAGAAATTCGTAATTTATAATAATTGTTTTTATAACAAATTTTATAAAAAATTGTTAGAATAAATATAGGTGATTTAAATGAAACATAAATCTTTTTATAGAAAGTATCGACCAAATTCTTTTTCAGAAATAATTAGTCAGGATAATATTGTAAGAATATTAAAAAATTCTATTTTAAATAATAGTTTTAATCATGCTTATTTATTTTCAGGCTCAAAAGGTACAGGAAAAACATCAACGGCTAAAATATTTGCTAAAGCAATTAACTGTCAAAATAACATTGATGGAGATGCATGTAATACTTGTGAAAATTGTATAAACATTAGTTCAAATAATTGTATTGATATTTTAGAAATTGATGGTGCTTCCAATAATGGTGTTGATGAAATAAGAAGTATTAGAGATAATATTAACTTATTACCGATGAATTTTAAATATAAAGTTTATATTATTGATGAAGTTCATATGTTAACAACTTCTGCTTTTAACGCATTATTAAAAACCTTAGAAGAACCACCACAACATATTATTTTTATTTTAGCAACAACAGAACCATATAAAGTAATTCCAACTATAATTTCTCGTTGTTTATGATTTGAATTTAAAAAAATTAATGTAAATGAAACTAAAAAACATTTTATTGATGTTTTAACAAAAGAAAAAATTAATTTTGAGGTTGAAGCAGTAGAGGAATTAGCAATATTGAGCGAAGGTTCTTTACGTGATGGTTTAAATTATTTAGAAAAAACATTTAATTATGGTAATAATATAACACTTAAAAATGTTGAAAAAATATTTTCTGTTTTATCAATAAAAAATAAAATATTATTTTTAATTAATATATTTAATTGTAATATTGAGCAAGTAATAAAACAATTAACATTATTTGATGAATATACTATTCAATATAAAAAAAATATTATTGATTTTATTTACATTCTTGAAGAAATATTAATTTATGCTATTACTAAAAAAACAGAATTACTTAAAATGATAAATATTCAACAAGTAAATATTTTTTCTGAAGTAGTAAAATCTGATTTACTTTTAATTTTGAATTCATTTAATGACATTTTAATTCAAGAAGATGTTGATGATTTAAAACCAACATTAATACTAAAAATATTAAATTTAATTAAAAATTTTGAGAATAAATATTCATTAAATTATTTAGAAAAAACAAAAATATCTATTATGAATATAGAAAATAAAAGTATAAATTTAAATAGTAAAGATGAAATAACAAAAATTTTAAAAAAAAGCGAAATAGATAAAAATAATGAAGAATTAACTTCAATTTTAGTAAAAGAAGAAAATATTAGTATTAAAGAAAAAGAAATTTTTGATGTACCAACTGTGAAAAATTTAAAAAATGATGAGATAATTGATAAAGCCATTAATTTAATTTTACAAGCTGATAAAAATATTAGAAAAGAAGTTAGTGAAAAGTGAAAAAATATTTCTAAATTTATTAATGATAATAAATTTAGAAACATAACTAAAGTTTATATAAATACTATTATTGTGGCAGCATCTACTAATGGCATTATTATTATTACCAAAAATATTATTCAATCTGATTTAATAAATCAAAGTTTTTTAAGTAAAGAACATAGAGAATTTTTAAATATTTTATTAGAAAATGAATACATGATTTATGCCCTTGATAAAAATCAATGACAGGAAACAAGAAAAAAATATCAAGAGTTACTAACAAAAAAAATATTACCAAAACCAGTAGATATTGTAATATCAAAACCTGTAATTGAGTCATTTACCAATGTAGATAGAGAACCGACTTTAAATTTTATAAAAAAAATATTTACTGAAATTGAAGAAATATAAAAATATGAGGTGAAAAATATGGATATGAAAAGAATGTTAGCACAAGCACAAGCAATTCAAGGAAAGTTAACAAAATTTAAAAAAGAAGAATTTACTTTTTCTGATATTGATGGTTTAGTTAAAATTATTATAACAGGTGGACGTAAACTAGTTTCAATTAATATTGAAGGATTATTAAAAGAAGCAGAAAATGATTATTCAAGTATTAATGATATGCTACAAACAGAACTAAATAAAGCATTAAAACAAATAGATGAAAAAGAAAAAAATATTGCTGGCAAGTTTTAGAAAAGTTTAGTAATTTTAGCATAGAAAGAGGTTGAAAAATGTTATTTATTACTTTTGAAGGGCCAGAAGGTGCAGGTAAAACTACAGTTTTAAAAATGATTAAAGAACAATTAAAACAAGATGGTTTTGATGTTATTATTACGAGAGAACCAGGTGGTAGCGAAATTTCTGAACAAATAAGACAAGTTATTTTAAATAAAGAAAATACATTAATGGATCCATGAACAGAAGTTTTGCTTTATATTGCAGCTAGAAGACAACATTTAATTGAAAAAATTCTGCCAAATAAAAACAGTAATAAAATCATTATTTCTGATCGTTTTTCTGACTCAACTTTAGCATATCAGGGTTATGCTAGAAATTTAGATATTGATAAAATAAATCTTATTCAAAAACTTATTTTTGAAGATTATCAACCTGATTTGACAGTTTTATTTGATATTAAATCAGAAACAGGTTTACAACGAATTTTATTAAGAAAAGGTGAAAAATTAAATAGATTAGATGAAGAAACATTAGAATTTCATCAAAAAGTATATAATGGTTATAAAAAAATTGCTATTAGTAATCCAAATCGTGTTCATACAATAAATGCTAATTTATCGGAAAAAAAAGTTTTTAATAGTGTTTATGAACTAATCATAAATTTAGTTGAAGAAAAAGGTTTTAAAGAAAAAAAAATTAAAATTAGAGGATCTAATGAAGGAAAATAATGTAATTTTATTTGAAAATGAAGAATCAGAAAATTTTTCTATTTTTGCAATGGAAAATATTCCACAGGTAATTTTATTGTATTCGAAAAATAAAATATTAAATATAAATGTTAGTAATAAGTTAATAAAAAAAATTGTTTGTAAAAATAATAATCAATTAAAAAAATGTACTGAAGAAAATATGTGTCAAAATTGTTTTAAAATTAAAACTAATAGTTATTTTGATTTTAAAAAATTTGATTTTAGTAAAAATAATATTATGAATAAAAATATTGTTTTAGAAATTATTAATGATTTTTCTAAAACTAATTTAGAAAAAGATGCTAATAAAATTTATTTAATAAATCAAATTGAATTTTCTTCAATTTCAGCCTCAAATGTTATGCTTAAAACTTTAGAAGAATTATCTAAAAATATTTATGTAATTTTTACTACCACTAATATTAATCAAATACTCCCTACTATTAAATCTCGTTGTCAATTGATAAATTGTTCAAAAGAAAATGATATATTTGTTAGTAACGATTATGATGATGAACAATTATTAATTTTAAAAATATTTTCAAATACTACTTTTTTGACAGATGAAAGCAGTAAACTTAAATTAAAAAAATATATTGAAATTATTAAACAATTTATTATTAATGATAATGATAAAAAAGTTAACAATCAACTTTTGAATAAAAAAATAATTAGTTTAAAAGAAGAAATTATTTACTTTTTTAGATTTTTTAATTTAGTAGTTTTTAATAAATTAACTTTTCTTTTATTTAAAAAGTATGATTTTAATAATTTTTTTATTGAAAGTTTAGTTAATTTATGAAAAAATAGTAATTTAAAAAACATAGCCTATATTTTAGAACAAATTTCATTTACAATTACTAAATTAAAATTTAATGTTAACTTAAATTTATTAATAAATTCTTTTCTTATTAAGGTAAGTGATAATTAAACTATGGAAAGTACAAAAAAAATAATTTTAAATCAAGATGATAAAAAAATTAAACTTATTCAAAGAAAAGATATGTTTTGTGTTTCTTTGGATACTATTTTATTAAGTAATTTTATTAAAATAAAACCCAGTACTAAAACAATAATTGATTTTGGAACTAATAATGCTGTTATTCCAATAATTTTAGCGGCAAAATTTCAAGGAAAAGTAATTGGTATTGAAATTCAAGAGCCAGCTGTTGAACTTGCTTTAGAAAATATAAAACTTAATAATTTAGAAAAAAGAATTGTCATTGTTCATGAAGACATAAAAATTTATGCTCAAAGAGAAAAAGAAAAAGTTGATTTAATTGTATGTAATCCACCTTTTTTTCCTTTATGAGATAAAAGCAAAGTAAAAGCACAACCTTTAAAAATTCCAGCAAGACATGAAGTATATATTAATTTAGAGGAGATTATTGCTAGCGCAAGTAAATTATTAAAAGACAAAGGGCGATTGGTTATGATAAATAGTGTAGAAAGAATAAACGAAACACTGCTTTTATTAAAAAAATATCAAATTACACCTAAAAAATTACAAATAGTTTATCCTAAAATTAATCAGGCTGCCAATGTTTTTTTAATTGAAGCAGGATTTTAGCGAAAGAAGGAATGATTGTTTTGCCACCATTGATTTGTCATAATGAAAATAATACTTATATTGATGAAATAGCAAAGTGATATAAATAATCTTAATATAAGTGTAAGATTAGGTGTTTAAAATGAATATTAATTGATTAAATAAACTTAATAAAAAAATAACTTACTTATTAGCTGTATCAGGTGGTCCAGATAGTATGTTTTTATTAGATAATTTAGTACGTAATGAGTTTAAAATTATTGTTTGTCATGTTAATTATCATAAACGTTGAAGTAGTAATGTTGATGAGCAAATTGTTCGAGAATATTGTACAAATAATAAAATAACTTTAGAAGTAAAAAATATTAAAGAAGAGGAATACAATAAAAAACAAAATTTTCAAAGTCAAGCACGTGTACTTAGATATGATTTTTTTAATGAAATTGCTCAAAAATATCAAGTTTATAATCTTGTTGTAGCACATCATATTTACGATTTACTTGAAACATATATTATTCAAAAACAACGCAAGGCAATAGTTTCTTATTATGGATTAAAATTTAAAACAACATATAAATCTTTATCGGTTTATCGTCCAATGTTAGAATTAAAAAAAGAAGATATTATTGACTATTTAACTTTGTATCATATTAAATATGGATTTGATGAAACAAATGAATTAATTATTTATGAAAGAAATCGAATTAGACAACAACAAATTAATAAACTTACTGATTTTGATATTAATTTAATGTTAAGTGAAATTAAAGAATTAAATAGTGAACAAGAGTTATTGAAAGATGAACTTGAAGTAATTTATAATACCATTATTAATGATGATGTGCTTGCTATTAATGAATTTAAAAAATATGAATTTAAATTACAACAAATGATTATCTATGAATTTTTAAGCCAATATGATGAAGAATTAGTTTTATCTTTAAAAAAGGCTAAAATTAAAGAAATAGTTAGAGTTTTAACTAAATCTAGTAAACCAAATATTACTATTTGTATTTCTGAAAATACTTGAGTTATTAAAGAATATAATTTTGCATATATTAGTGAAAAAAATGAACCAAAACAATTTAGTTATAAAATTTCTAAAATAAATAACTATAATTTTAAGGAAATTACTATTTCTAAAACTGAACCAACAGGTGGTGAATTTCAAGCTTTATATATTAATAAATCAGATTTTCCATTAACAATTAGAACTAATAATGGTGAAGAAGAAATTGAAACACCATTTGGTACAAAAAAAATTAATCGTTTATTTATTGATAATAAAATTCCATATCGTGAACGTCTTATATGACCAGTAATCATAAATTCAAGCGGAAAAGTAGTGGCAATTCCAAAATTATCGGTAAATAAAAACAATATTAGTGAGAAACCTAATTTGTATGTGCTAAAATATTATGGTATTATTTAAGAAAATAAATTAGAAATTAAACGTAGGTGAAAAAATAATGCAAACGCGAATTAAAATTAATTGAATGATTGTTGCACTATTCGTTGCTTTTTTAGTATTTGTTGGAATTTTATTGTGATATTTTTTAAGAGGTAATGCTTTAACTTTAGATCAATTTCAATTAGAAACATTACTTAGAGATGGTAAACTCCCTGGCAATAGTAGTAGTGACACTGTTAGTAAAATTGATGGAGTACAAGTTCAATTTTTTGATCATACTACTTATATTACAGGTTTTTTAGGAATTAATGGTAAGGTAAAACGATTTGAAGCGACAGTTTCTGGAACTGCTACAGGTGGTTTTTATCATGATGTTATTGAAAAATTATTCAGAAAAGATAAAGAGGGTAAAGGCTTTGATATTAACCCCACAATTATTAGTGAATTAGTTCCGTTTTGAAAAACATTTTTAATTAGTATGTTTCCGATATTAGTATTAGTTGGTGGTTCATTTTGATTATTTTCTAAAATGAATAAAATGGGTGCCGGTGGTGGCATGAGTCCTTTTTCAATGGGAAAAAGTCGTGCTAAGATTAGAACATCAGATACTAGATTTACTGATGTTGCTGGTATTAAAGAAGAAAAATTGGAATTAGAAGAAGTTGTTCATTTTTTAAAGTTTCCACAAAAATATGCACAAATGGGTGCAAGAGTGCCAAAAGGAGTTCTTCTTGTAGGACCGCCTGGTACTGGTAAGACTTTATTAGCAAAAGCAGTTGCTGGTGAAGCAGGTGTTCCTTTCTTTTCAATTTCTGGTTCTGAATTTGAAGAAGTTTTTGTTGGAGTTGGAGCTTCAAGAATTAGAGAAATGTTTACTACTGCTAAAAAAAGTGCTCCTTGTATTATTTTTATTGATGAAATTGATGCAGTAGGAAGAAAACGTGCCTCAGCTTCAACTACAACTAATGAACAAACTTTAAACCAATTATTAGTTGAAATGGATGGATTTGAAACTAACTTGGGAGTTATTATTATGGCTGCCACTAACCGTGCTGATGTACTTGATGAAGCGTTATTGCGTCCAGGTAGATTTGATCGTCAAATTTCTTTAAGTTGACCTGATATTAAAGAACGTGAAGCAATTTTACGATTACATGCTCGTAATAAAAATATTTCGCCAAAAGTTAATTTTCAAAGAATAGCAGAGAGAACGCCAGGATTTAGTGGTGCACAATTAGAAAATGTATTAAATGAAGCAACGTTGTTAGCTGTTCGTCATAATAAAATAGTTATTGGTTTAGTAGAAATTGATGAAGCTATTGATAGAGTTGTTGGTGGACCTGCTAAAACTTCAAGAGTAATTACTGATATGGATAAAAAAATAGTATCATATCACGAAGCTGGACATGCTCTTATTGGTTTAAAACTAGAATATGCTTCTAAAGTCCAAAAAGTTACAATAATACCACGTGGACAAGCAGGTGGATATACTATTATGACTCCTAAAGAAGATACTATGTTTTATTCAAAAGTACATTTAAGAGCAACTATTACTGGTTATTTAGGTGGTCGTGCTTCAGAAGAAATTATGTTTGGTAATGCAAATATTACTACTGGTGCTCATGATGATTTAGAAAAAGCAACAAATATTGCCAGAAAAATGATAACTGAATATGGAATGTCATCTGAATTAGGATTAGTTCAATTTGAAAGTCCACGTAATGAGTATTCACCTTTTGCAGCAAATAAGTTTTCTGATGATATTGCATCTAAAATTGATGGAGAAATTAAAAAATTATTAGATGTTTGTTATATTGAAGCAGTAGCAACAATTAAAAAACATAAAGATACATTAGAATTAATTGCTAAATCATTAATGACTTTAGAAACAATTACTGCTGAACAAATAGAATATATTGATAAATATAATAAATTACCAATTGAAGTAATAGAAATGCAAAAAGAAATGCAAAAAAATAGTAAAAATCCTTCCAAAGAGGATAATGAATCAAATGATAAAAAGGAAGATAATAATTCAGGGACTGATGATGATACAATATCAGTTGTTCCTAAGAAGAAATAATTAAATTATTATAATAAAAAACAAAACTTACTATTTTAATATTTTCAATAATGTGTAAGTTTTGTTTTATTTTCTTTTTTTATTTGGTAAATATAATATAAAAAGTAATTAAGGAGAAAAACAATGTTGGAAAAACATGAATTAGTAGAAAAAATATTATTAAGTACTGATGTAATTAATAATAAAATTATTGAACTTGCAAAATCAGTTAATAGTTATTATAAAGATAATAAAGAGCCCATTATTTTAGTAGGGATATTAAGAGGATGTTTACCTTTTTTATCACAATTTATGTTAAATCTTAAGATTGATTGTTTGGTTGATTTTATGTATGTAGAGTCATATTTAGGACAAACAAAGGCGGTAAATAAACCAAAAATAAGAATGGATGTTATTAATAATGTTAAGGGTCGTGATTTATTAATTGTTGAAGATATTATTGATTCAGGTAATTCGTTATTTAAAATTCGTGATCATTTGCAAGAACTTGGAGCAAAATCGGTAAAAATAATTACTCTATTAGATAAGAAATCTAAAAGAATTGCTAAAATTGAAGCTGATTGATATGGTTTTGAAGTTCCTGATCATTTTTTAGTGGGATATGGTCTTGATTACGATGAAAAATTGAGAAACTTACCTTATGTTGGTATTGCTGACCTTAATAAAATTGCAATTTTAGAAAAATGTAAAAAAAGTAGTTAAGTAAATAAGTTTAGAAGTTAATAATAATATTAAAATTTTTATTTTTTAATATAGTTCAAATATAATTAGCATTATTTTATTATGATAAAATTATACTATTAGCAGTTTTTAAGTTGTATAAGAATATTGGAGTTATAATGATCAATCTTTTTGTTAATGTTTTAAGAGGAATCAAGAAAAGATTATTACAATATTTAGGTATTATAATACTATTAGTTATTGTAATTTCTACTCTTTCTGCGCTTTATAGTACAGCATCAAGAGCTGAATCAGGTTTTTATACAGTATTAAACAATAGTGGTAAATATGACTATCATATTAATTTACAATTATTAAATAATTATAAAGATACTGCTACTGCAACATCAAGAATCCAAACAATTATCAAAAAACAATTTAAAGATCATCCACAAGAACGAGAAATTGATGAACAGATAGATGAAATTAAAGAAAATAATCTTAGAAATAATAGTTTTCCTACCCTTCCTTCGGGAATAGATATTAATAAAGATTTTGAAAATTATTTGTTAAACTGGGGATTAAGTTATCAAGGAATATTATTTAATGATATTTTAGAAAACGAAGTTAAAGATGATGAAATTTATAATTTGCAACATTATGAATTTGCTAAATCATTTTTTAAAACTTTTGATTATGAAAACGTTATTTCTCTTAAAAAAATTTATTATTCATTAGAAAATGGATTTTATACTTCAGAAAAAAGTGAATCTTTTGATTTTACTCCAAAAAGAAATAATATTAATGAAGTTTATATTTCCGAAGGTATTAAACCTATTAATCCATTAGAAATAGTGATCAATCCTGAATTTGCACGTATTAATAATATTAAATTAAATGATTATATAACAGTTATTGATAAAGTTGAAAAGTTAAAGGTTGTTGGTTTTGGCTATGCTTATTGGGGAATTATTGGTAGTCGTACTGCAACAAATCCTAATCCAACATCTGAAAATACAAGTCCTGTTTATATGTCAAATCAATGGTTTAATAATTTAATAAAAGATTCTACATTTAGAACTAATTTAAATAATATATTTTTATTAAAAGTTAACAATAACGATAGTTATTTTGTTAGTAAGTTAGAAGAACTTTTAATTAAAACTTTTAGTTTTAGTTTTGGTTCAATTATTAGCAGTGATAGTGAAGATATTCGTTCAGGACAAATTTTAGAGAGTTTTAAAATGGAAAATATAATGTTTACGGCAATTACTCTTGTAGTATTATTAGTTATTATTTTTATCATTATGTCATATGTTAGAAAAGAAATTGATTTACAAAAACCACAGATAGGATTATTAAAAGCTCTTGGTTATAGTAATTTTCAAATTGCTATTAGTTTTGTAATTTTAATATTTTTGATAACATTCATTTCTAGTATTATTGGTTTAGGTATTGGTCTAGGATTACAAATATGATTTAATTCGTTAAATAACATTGGGTTTTTTATGCCATTACCAATACTATTTTTTAGTTGGATAGTATTTATTGTAAGTTTAATAATTATTCCTATTATTTTTATAGTAATTAGTTATATGCAATCGGAAACAAAATTACGCGTTAGTCCATTATTATTAATTTATGATAGACCAAGTAATTCAAGTTCTAAACTAATTTCAGTTTTAAAATACCCCTTTCGTTATTGACCATTTAAACAACGTTTAGCAATTGCTTTCACTCTAAAATCGGTTGGAAAACTATTTTTAGTATTTTTTACTTTTATTTTTGTTAGTTTTTTATTACTATTTCAAAGTTCAGCTACTGATTTATTTGATAATAAAATAAACAATTTATATGGATATTACAATAAAGATGTTAAATGAAATACATCAACTTCATCAATGTATACATATACTAATGATTCTAATTTAAGTATTGATAAGCAGGTTTTTGATTGAGTTTCAGAAAAAGATATTGTGAAAGATAAAGAAACCGGTACTAATAAATATCATCAATGAGTAGCTGATGATTTTCATATTGATAATGATAGTAAAGCTAAAAAAATTGAAAGTATTATTATTAATAATAATTTTAAAGATTATTTTATGAATAGCGAAGAAATTAATATCCTTTATCAAAAAACTAAGACTAAATCTGATTGTGAAGATTTTATTAATCCAAAAAAGATACTACCTGAACCATTAATGGAAATTATTTGTCAAAATATTCATCAAATATTTAATTATATTTCAACAAATACAGGTATTAATCCAGAAATAAACCCGTTGCCTGGTATTAGTTTAGGTTTAAATATTTATAATAATAAGTATTATCCAACTATTGAAATAAATTTAAGACCTCCTAATGAATGAAAAGGACATAATCAAGGCCGCATGCTCGCAAAAAAAATTAAAGCAACAGGACTTTATAATGATCTATTTCAAGATTTAGTTTGAAAAAATTGATTTAACTTTAAAGAAGCAAAAAATCGTGATATTGATCCTATTTTTAATAATTCTCATAATTTACAAGCACAAAAAGTTACTTATACTGATAATCAAGGACAAAATATAACAACTACAGCTTATATTTTACCAGCAGTTATTTCAAAAACATTATCAATTTTAAATGATTATAAAATTGATGATCACTTTTTAATGTTAGCAAGTTGATATAATTATACAATTTCAGTAATTTATCAAGTTAAAGGAATTATTGAAAATAATTTAGACAATTCGAATGTTTATATTAATCTTGATGATTTACGAACATCTATTGGATTAATAAAACCTTCCCCGTCAGAAGATCCAAAACCAATATCAGATTCTTTTAATCATTGATTATCTAAAGAGAGCAATATTTTTCCATTAAATTATATAAATATTTTGCAACCATCTGCAGAATATACTAAAGAACAAATATTAGCAAAAAATTTAGAACCTATTAATAAAATACCTTTTATTAATGATTTAGTTAAAAGATTATTAGTTGAAATATTTGATGGAATTAGAACAATTATAAATATTACAAAAATTTTAACATTATTTGCTGTAGCTTTTGTATTGGTAATTATTGTTAATATGATTTTAGATAATAATTTATTAATTATTGCAATGATGAAATCTTTGGGTTATCGTGTAAATGAAATTAACAGATTGATTATTGGCTCCTATATTATTGCTTTATTGGTTGCTTTTATTTTAGGTACTATTATTTCTTATGTTGTGTGAAATATTATTACTTTAATTATTGCAACTAAAGCAGGCGTTGTTTTTAATGTGGCTGCTAATCTAGTTACAATTTTATCTTGTTTTGGAATGGTATTTTTAATAATGGTTATTGGCTATGCTGTTGGGTTATATTTAATTAAATACAAACCAGTAACAGCTTTATTACAAGGAAGTTAAAATATTTTTTAAGCATTTCTATATAAATAAGATAAAGTAATTGATAAAATGAGTGTGTTATTTATAAAAGCATGGAATTAAAAAGGAGAAATGATTATGAAAAAAGATAATAAGGAAATTAAAAAAGATGATAAAGACATTGGAAGTAAACAAGTAACTAAAAATAAGTTAGAATCTAGTTTTACAAAGAAGTCAGTATCTAAAACCGAAGGTACAATACCACCAGTAACTCATAAATCTCATGATAAACCAGAATCAAAGGAAGAAATAGAAGCTAATAAAACTAAATTACAAGCTTTTAAAGATAATCAAAAAGCAATTAAAAAATTAACAAAAACTCATTCAAAAGAAATTTTAGCAGGTAAAATTATATCAATGACTAATAATACTCCTGATACTCAAACTAATGTTATTGAATTATTTGATGTTAAAAAATCTTACTTAACTGGAGACTTAGAATATGAAGTATTAAAAGGAGTTAATTTAAAAATTAAATTAGGTGATTTTGTTGTTATCTTAGGACCATCGGGAAGTGGTAAGACAACATTATTAAATATTATTTCGGGATTGGATAAACCTAATACTGGTGATGTTTTTGTGGCCGGATACAATTTATCTTTATTAAAAGATAGTCATTTAACTAAATTTAGACGAGATAATGTTGGTTTTATTTTTCAACAATACAATTTATTAACTAACTTAACTGCTCGTGAAAATGCTGAAGTTGGTGAAAATCTTGCTAAAAATAAAAATAAAAATATGAGTATTGATGATATTTTTCAAGTTATTGAAATGGATGAACATATGAATAAGTTTCCAAGTCAATTATCAGGTGGACAACAACAAAGAGTATCGATTGGTAGAGCACTAGCAAAAAATCCGACAATTTTATTTTGTGATGAGCCAACAGGAGCACTTGATGAGGAAATGGGGCGTAAGGTGTTAGAAATTTTATTGGATGTTAATCGAGAATATAAAACATCAATTATTATGGTTACTCATAATCCTAACTTCCAATATGTTGCAAATACTGTTATTAACGTTAAAAATGGTAAAATTATTAGTGTAAAGAATAATGAAAAACCAATGAAACCAAGTGAAATAAATTGAAGTTAATATTATTAATTAAATAAACTAATAAATTGTTAATAGAAAAAATATCATAACAAAGGAGTAAAAATATGATATTTTTTGAAACCTCTAGATTAAAAATTAGACAGTGAAAAGATAGTGATTTAGATGAACTTGTTTTATTAAATTCTGATAAAGATGTCATGAAATATTTTTCTAGTACATTATCAAAAGATGATACAGAAAAATATTTTTTGAAAATTAAAAATAATTTAAATAATAATGGATTTGGTTTTTATGCTGTTGAATTTAAAAAAGACAATAAATTTATTGGTTTTATTGGCTTTAGCGAAGTTGATTTTATTGTTGATTTTAGACCATGTATTGAAATTGGTTGGCGTTTTAAAAAAAGTGTTTGAGGTCAAGGAATAGCAATAGAAACAGCTAAAGGATGTTTAAAATATGCAAAAAACAATTTAAAATTAACTGAAATTTATAGTTTTACTAGTATATTAAATATTAAATCAGAAAATGTAATGAAACGAATAGGTATGAAAAAAATAAAAGAATTTTATCATCCAAAAATAAATAAAAGTGATATTTTAACAAAACATGTTTTATACAAAATTAATATTTAGAAAGTAAAAAATGTTTAATAAATTATCTCTAATTTTTATAGATATCTATTAGTAGAAATATTTAAATTAAACTTTAATCCTTATTATAAATATAAGGGTTTTATTATAAAATTTAAAATTAATTGTTGACAGTAGAATTTGGTATTGAAAATTGATATCATTATGTATAAACCTAAACAATCTTATTTAATTTAATTTTTTTATTTTAAATACTTATTTTAAATACAAAGGATGAAAACAATGAAAGAAACTAAACTTGAAATTAATGGACGTATTTTGACAGAGCAAGAAGCATTAAGATATCAAAAAATACAAGATTTATATAAGCAAAATTATGATATTTATGGGCGTAATTGAGAAAGAAATTATAATTGTGAAACTTTAAATAGCGAATTTAGAAATAAAAATAAAGAAGAGTTAGCAAAATTTGTTGCTAATTTACCTAATGATCAAATTAAAATGGCAGGTAGATTAATGACAAAAAGAGAAATGGGAAAGGGCTCAATCTTTGCTCATTTGCAAGATCAAACAGGTAAATTTCAAATTTATTTAAAACCAGAATATGTTAATCAAAAAAAATTTGAATGATTTGCAGAATATGCAGATTTAGGCGATTTTTTTGGTATTAAAGGTAAGATTATGAAAACCAATAAAGGAGAACTAACAGTTCAAGTCTATGATATTGTAATGTTATCAAAAGCACTTAGACCTTTACCAGATAAATTTCATGGTTTAACAGATATTGAAGAACGTTATCGACGAAGATATGTAGATTTAATTATGAATCAAGAAACTAAAAAAACATTTTTACAACGTACACAAATTATTAATGAATTAAGAAGTTTTTTAAATAATAAAGGTTATTTAGAAGTTGAAACACCTATTTTACAAGAAGTATATGGTGGTGCTGCCGCTAAACCTTTTATTACTCATCATAATACATTAAAAACCGATTTATATTTACGAATTGCTACTGAATTACATTTAAAAAGATTAATAGTTGGTGGTTTTGAAAAAGTTTATGAAATTGGTAGATTATTCCGTAATGAAGGTATGAGTAAAAAACATAATCCAGAATTTACAACTATTGAAATTTATGTTGCCTATCAAGATATGAAATATATGATGGATTTAACAGAGTCTTGTATAAAACATTTAATTAATATAGTGCATAATAAATTAACATTAGAATATGATGAAAATATATTAAATTTTGAAAAATCATGAAAAAAAATTAGTATGATTGATTCAATTAAAAAAGCTATGATCAAAGATGAAGAGTTTACTAAAATTTTCCAAGAAATTAGTGATATGATTTTAAAATATCATAATATTGAAGATGATAATATTAGAAATATTGAAAAAAATAAAACATTTAAACTTATATTAAAACTTGCAAAAAATTATAAACTTCATATTCCAGATCATTATAATAGTACTGGTCATATTATTAATTTATTTTTTGAATCTTTTGTTGAAGAAATTTTAATTCAACCTACTTTTATTTTTGATTATCCAATTGAAATTTCACCACTTGCTAAATTAAATAAAAATAGTAAAGAGTTTACTGATCGTTTTGAATTATTTATTGCTGGTAGAGAATATGCAAATGCTTATTCGGAACTAAATGATTCTTTGCAACAATATAATCGTTTTGAAGAGCAAGTAAAAGAAAAAAATAGTGGTAATGATGAAGCAGCAACTATGGATTTAGACTTTGTTGAAGCATTGGAGTATGGTATGCCACCAACAGGTGGATTGGGCATTGGTATTGATCGGTTGGTTATGTTAATAACTGGTCAAAATAGTATTAAAGATGTATTATTATTTCCACATATGAAACCCAGAACTGAAAAATAATTTTTGTGATAAATTTTTATTATATAAACATATAATAGTAATTTATCTTTTTTTTAAAAAAAGATAAATTAATTAGTTATAATTTATAATCAAGATAGTTCTTTAGAATAAGGAGCGTTTTATTGTTATTAACACAAAAGATTGAAAAATATAAGTTTTCAAACCCATTGTTTTATTTAAAAACAATTGATTTTTTATTTTATAAATAAAATTTAGGAGAATAAGATTTATGCCCTGATTTAATGAATTAATAAAAAAATTTAGAAATTATCCTTTAACTGATGAAAATTTAGACGAAGTTGTTGAAACTTTTAAGAATTTTTTTAAAGAATACAATGAAAAAGATAATTTTTTTTCTAATTCAGAAGATACTGATTTTGAAAACCCAAGTACATCAGCACCATTAACTCAATTAAAAGAAAATAAAAAAACTGATTTAGATAAATTAATTAAAGAATTAAGAAATGATTTAAAATATAATTTCTTTTCTTATTTTTGAGAAAAAAAAGAAAATTTAAAATTAATTAGACAATTAGATTATTTTTTAATAAAACTTGATAGTAAAATTAAAGAACAAAATGAAAAATTATTATCCTTGGAGAAAAATAAAACATTAATTGAACAAAATAAAATTAATAAAGTTAGCCAAAATACTACTGAGTTTACTGAAATCACAGATTATTTTAATCTTTTTAATTTTTTAAGTGAAACAATAAGTAATGATATTATTTTTTTAAAAACAATAAATTTAAACATTTTTGAAAATAAAAAAGAGTTTTTAAAAAAAACACGAGAATTAAAAATAAAAATTAATAAAGAAATTCGTAGGCTATATCAAAAAAATGAGGAATTAGAAAATAAAAAAGAGAAAATTTTTGAAAACCTTTTTAAAGAAGAAGTTATGACTCAATTAATTTTATCTTTTTGAGCATTTAGAATGAAAAGTGGAGATGAATATAAATTAATTTTAAATGAAGATAAAGATTTAAAAAGTAAATTTGATAAAAATTTTGTATTTTTCTTTGAATTAATAGATGACATATTTAACCGATATATTAAAAAAATTATTAAAAATGAAGAAAGAATATACAATGATATATTTGAAAAATATAATGATCGAGAAAAAGAATTAATAAGTGAACAAGAAGAAATTATTAAAACTAAAGATAAAGTGAAAGAAAGTATAGAATTATTTAAAAATGAATTAGAAGAAAAAAAAGAACAAATTAGAATACATGAGAAAGAGATAGCTGAAAATCGAAAACAAATTGAAAATTTAGAAAAACGAAAGAAAAATATAAAAATTAAAAAAATTACTTACTTGCAAGATTTAGAAGAAAATAAAAATAATATTGAAAATCAAATATTTATTCCAAATATTTCAGATGATAAAAAAGGAAAAAAACAATATTTAAAAGAAATAGATGTAGTGATTAAAAAAAAGAATAGTGATATTAAGAAAAAGAATGATTATATTGCGGAGTTACAATATAATATTACAAGACATGATACCGAGTTAAGTATTAATGATAAAAAAATAAAAAAAATTGAGGATAAAATTAATAAAATTGAGGATTTTTTTAAGCAAAATAAACATACGATGATGTTTGAACTTAAAAAAATAAAAGAAAAATGAATTAAAAATATTAGTAAAGATCAAAAAATATTTATTAATTTCTTAAAAGAAGTTAATAAATTAGAAAATATGGAATTTATTAAGATTATTGAAAATTATTGAGAACAAAATGCTGATAGTATTAAAAAATTTAATGAAAATTTTAACATTCAAAATAATTTAGAAAACATAAGAGAAGAAAATGAAATAATAGAAAATGAATTTAAAAATGATTTCACAACTTTAGAAATTAATTTTAAATTAAAAGAAAATGAAATAATAGAAAATGCAATTAGAGAAAAAAAGGAAAAAATTCAGGAGTATTTAAGAACAATTAATCAATCAAAATTAGTAAGTATTGAAATCCAAACCGAAATAAATGAAGAAAATGAGAAGCCTAGTTGACAAGATCAAAAAATTGAGGAACAAAATAAAACCATTGAAAAACTAGAATTTCAAATAAATGATTTAGAAAAAAAAATAATTTCAATAAAGGAATTACATGAAGATGAAGTAAAAGATTTATCTACAACATCGGAAAATATTAGAGATTTTTTTGTAATGGAAATTAAAAAAACTACTGAAAATTGTGATAATTTAAAAAATAGTTTAAATAAAAAAAATTCAAAAAAAGAAGAACAAAAAATTAAAAATAAATTAAATGAAGAAGAAATAAAATTAACATCTTTAAATGAAGTATGAAAATTAATAAGTACTGAAATTCCAGAGTTACAGCAACCTTTATCAGAAGAATCAAAAAATGCAAGCAAACAAAAATGAGAGAATATGGGCTTAATAGAATCTCAATTACCTTTGGAAACAAAAGCAGAAATATTAAATACAATTTAAACTAATAAGATTAAATTTATTATTGTATCAAGTTTAATTTATAGAAAGAGAAAAAAAGTACATTAGAAAAAAAAGAGTATTTATTAATAAGAAAAATGAAAAAATAATACAAGTCATTATGAATAATAACTTAGAAAAAGTTAAATTATTAGTTAGGAATGGTGTTAGTATAAATTATGTAATTAAAGATGGTTTCACTATTTTGATGTTAGCTATCAAAGATAATGATTTAGAGATAGTTAAGTATTTAATAGATAATAATGAAATCTTTATCAAGTAAATGAATATGGACATAATGCTTTAATATTAGTCGTTTGAAATAATCATTTGGAAGTCTTTAATTTTTTTTAATGCAAAAACTAACGATATTTTAGATGAAGAAATTTTAGAACAAAATGAAGATAAATTATCAACATATGAAAGTATATTAAAAGAAAATAAAGACAAATTACCAACATATGAAGAAGCAATAAAATTTCAACAAAAAATTAATAAATCTGATTTTTTAAAGATGAAATAGATTGGCAAAAGCAATTATCAATGATAAAAATTTAATTCCTTTTATGATAATAATAATTTTTATTAAAATATTAAAATAAACATTAATATTTTAATTTTAAAAAAGAGGCTTTTTAATAATCTGTGTTTCTTTGTTTGAGGCTTTTTAGTAATCTGTGTTTCTTTGTTTTGCAAAGTACTAGTTCAGATTAATTCTGTCTTCAAATTTTATCATAAAATGAGCAATTGCTGTATTTCAATTTTGAATGGGCATTGTTCATTTTTTTGTTATATTTTCAATTGCTAAGTAAAATATTTTGAAAACTGCCATATCATTTGGAAAAACTTTTTTATTTCTGATGACTTTTCGTAATTGACTATTAACAGATTCAATAGAATTTGTAGTATAAATCACTCTTTTGATTTCTGGAGGATAACTAATAAAAATCATTAAATTATCTCAATTTTTATATCAAGATTTAGCAATTTGAGGATAGTGTTTATTTCATTTACTTTCAAATGATTCTAAAGCCTGCATTGCTTGTTCTTCACTACATGCATTATAAATTGGCTTTAAATCTGTAACTAGTGATTTTCGATGTTTGTATGAAACATATTTTAAACTATTTCTGATTTGATGAACTATACATAATTGATGTTCAGTTTTAGGATAAACTGATTGTATTGCTTCTGACATGCCTGTTAAGTTGTCACTACAAGCAATAAGAATATCATTTAAGCCACGATTTTTCATTTCTGTGAAATTTGCTAATCAAAATTTAGCGCCTTCATTTTCACTAATTCATAAACCTAAAACATCTTTTTTACCTTCTAAATCAACACCTAAAGCTATATAAACTGATTTGTTAATAATGCGTTTATCTTGTCGTACTTTAACTACTATACAATCAAAATAAACAATGGGATAAATGCCTTCTAATGGTCTATTTTGTCATGCTTTGACATCATCAATCACATCATCAGTAATTTGACTAATAACACTTTCACTAATATCAGCACCATGATATAACTCTTGTAACTGCATTCTAATATCTGATAATGTCATACCTTTTTTGCATATAAGGAAAGAACTTGTTGATCAAAACCATCAAATCTTCTCTGTCTTTTTGGCACTATTACAGGAGTAAAATTACTATTACGATCTCGTGGTACATCAATCTCAATTTTACCTTGTTGAGTTATTAATTTTTTTGAACTTATACCATTACGAGCATTGTCACTATTACTATGTTGATTTTTTTCATATCCTAAATAATTTTGCATCTCAGAATTCAACATTTTTTCAACTAAACATTTTGTTAATTCTTTATATAAACCTCCTTCTTTAAAAACTGTTGTTAAATCTTCAGTATTTTCTAATAATAAATCTACTGCTTTTGATATTGGATCATTATTATTAAAGTTATCTTTTTTAGCCATCTGTAACTCACTCTTTCTAGTCATTTAATTATATTTACTAGAATTAATTAAACATAGTTATTTTTGTAAGTTACACAGATTACTAAACATTACCTTAAAAAATGTATTTTTACCTATATGAATTTCCTTTTGCTTTTTATAAAAAAATAAGTTACAATTCTTAGTGAATATTTAATTATTATTTAGTTTAAGGAGAATAACAATCAAATGCATAAATTAATCACTTTATTTTCAACACTTAGTTTACTTTCTTCTTCTGTGAGTACTATTGTGGCTTGTGGTACTGGAGATGGTTTAAAAATTCAAGCAAATTTTGAAAACGAGCCATCAAACAAAGAAGGTGATCCGTTAGTTGATTATGTTTATAATAAATACTATCAATATGATACTAAACTTTTATACAAACCACTTACTGCATTTATGCAACTAGCAGCAGACAAAATTAGAATTGATCGTAATGCATTAGAAGTTACAGATGCTGCTAGGGATTTTTATAATAGTGACCAATATAAATCAGGTAATTATGAGAGTATTAATTATAATGTTAATAATGATCCAGATAAAGTAATGAATGAACCATTTAGTTGTAAAGATGCAAATGGAAGTCTTTTAGTTTTTGGTTTAACTGATAATGATATATCTAAACAGCAATATTATGGTTATTGATATGTTACATATGAAACAGCAACAGAAGCAGAAAACCCTTCAAAAGTTGCTAAAACTAGTATTGTTTCACCAAAAATTACTGACTTTAAAGATGATAAAAATAAAACTATTATTAAAAAAGGTTGAATTCATTTATTCTTTATAATGGAAGATTCAAAAATGAACAAGACTTTTAAAATTGATTTTAATATTCAAATTGATGTAATTTTTAGTTTATGAGTTGATAAAAATAAAAAAGAAATAGTTGTTATTAATCCAAATACTATTGATAAAGCTTTGGGTGATGTTGATTTTCGTAACCCAGATAAAGTGGTTCATGAAAGAATAAATAACATGGCTTTTTCAGAATTATAATGATAAATATTAAAATTGTTTGTATTGGCAAGTTGTCACAAACATATTGAAAATCAGCCGCCAAAGATTATTTAGAACGAATTAAAAAGCGAACTAATATTGAAACAAAAATATTATCGAATCTAAATTAAATTCAATTCCTAATAATATTAAAATTGAAACCAATAAAATCACCGAATACATATCAAAGAATAATGATTATCAATGATTTTTATTAGATTTATCAGGACAATTAATAAGTAGTGAACAATTATCACAGATGATTAATAAAAATCAAATTTATCAACAAGGTAAAATTGGTTTTATTATTGGCGGTAGTAATGGTGTAGCACAAATATTAAAAGACAATATTAATTTAATTAAAATTTCCTTTGGTAAAATAACATTACCTCATCAATTATGTTATGTTATTTTATTAGAACAAATATATCGTTCATTACAAATACTTAATAATCAAAGTTATCATAAGTAGTAGGTGAAAAAAATGTATAATAAAATTTTATTTGTTGATTTCTCATGATTAGAATTTTTTCAACAAGAATATAAAGAAGCATATTTTACTAAATTATTAGAAGATATTAAAAAGGAATATCAAACTTATCTTTGCTATCCTCAATGAGAAGAAATATTTCAAGCTTTTAAAATAACTCCTTTATCAAAGGTTAAAGTAATAATATTAGGTCAAGATCCTTATCATCAGCCAAATCAAGCTCATGGCTTAGCATTTAGTGTTCAAACAAATACTCCATTACCACCAAGTTTAAAAAACATTTTTCAAGAACTAAAAAATGATTTAAATATTGAAAAAGATAATGATGGTAATTTAACAACTTGAGCTAAACAGGGAGTTTTGCTTTTAAATACAACTTTAACTGTCAGACAAAGTCAACCTAATAGTCATTTACAATATCAATGAGTAACTTTTACTGATCATGTTTTATCATTTTTAAATTTAAACTGTACTAATCTTGTTTTTATTTTATGAGGTAAAAATGCAAGAAATAAAAAAATGCTAATTGATACAGAAAAACATTTTATTATTGAGAGTGCACATCCTTCACCTTTAAGTGCTTATAATGGTTTTTTTAATTCAAGACCATTTAGCAAAACTAATAATTGATTGATTTCAAAAAATAAAACTCCCATTAAGTGATAAAAATAAAAAAATACTAATTTTATTATATGTATTTAAACAAACAATGTTATGATATATTTGTTAAAATTAATATAGTTTTAAAGAATATTTCGGGAATGGTGGTTATTTAAATGCCCAATAATTTAATATTTAATCACATATTTTCTCAACGATATGATTTAAATACCTTAAATTTATTTAGTAGATCTACAGCTATTTATTTAATTATTACTTTAAGTAGCATAATGTTAGCATATATTTTAATGAATAGTTTTTGAAAATGATTTCGTAAAGATAAATATAAAGGTGTTCGTTTTACTACTAAAAATATTGCTTATATAACAATGTTATCTTCAGTATCAGTTGTGGCAACTATTATTGTTTCTATTACGATACCCATTACAGTATTACCACCAATTAGAATTGCTTTTGAGGGTTTAATGATTAAAATAACCGGTTATATGTTTGGTCCAATTATAGGTATTATTTGTGCTGCAGTAACAGATATTTTAGTAATGTTATTTGTTCCTTCATATATTAGCGTTTATTATATGTTTTGTATTATTTTTACTGGTTTTTTGGCAGGAATTGCTGGAATATTTAAAGTAAAACTAAAAGATTATCCATGAGTTATTTTTGCTTTAATTAATTTTTTTATTATTTTCTTTGCTGGTGGCGGCATGTATATTGTTATTTTAGGTAAGCAATCATCATATTCTATGTCAGGAATTATTGTTAATAAATATGTTCTGGCTAGTATTATGGGTGGTGGTGGCATTATTGGCCTATTAAGTATTTATAGTGTTTTATTTTATTATTTATTGAAAAAAGAAATTTATAGAATTAAAGAAATTTTACCAATTATTTTATTAGCGGTAGTAGCTGAGTATGTAACAACAGTGCTTATAGCCTCCTATGCTGATATGACTTTATTTGATCCTAATGCCAAGGATTATGGAGTAACAGCAATTATGAGAATTGTGCAAGCACCTCTTAAAATTATAATTAATTCAATTATAATTTATGTGACTTGAAGAACAGTTAATCCTTTAATTAATATTGATAATAATAATTATTAAATAAAGGGTTTTAAAAATATGAATGAAGAATTTTTTAAAAAAATATCTAAATATTCAAATAAAGATTGTTTAAAAAAATTAAAAATTATTAGTCCAAAATATTTAAACAATAATATTAAGTATATTCATGTAACTGGAACAAATGGTAAAGGTTCAGTATCACGTTTAATTTTTGCTATATTATCACAAACCTTAAAACAAAAAATTGGTTTGTTTACTTCTCCCCATATTGAGTATGTTAATGAACGAATTATTGTTAATGATAGAATGATTAGTAATCAAGATTTAGTTCGCATTAGAGACTTGATTTTTGATGATATTGAATATTATCAATTAGGTTTTTTTGGTATTTTAACTTTAATTGCATTAATTTATTTTCAAGAACAAAATGTGCAATGAGCAATAATTGAAGTTGGGATTGGTGGAAAAATTGATCCTACAAATATCATTGATGCAACATATGCTATTATCACTTCAATTGGTAAAGATCATCAAGATAGACTTGGTAAAACTACATCTGAAATATTACATCAAAAATTAGGAATAGTAAAACCAACGACAAAAAATATTTTTATTTCAGGTAATTTAAATAATAAATTAAAAAAGCAAATTGATATGGAAGGTTATAAACCTATATATTCTCCAAGATTAATCAACCAACCATACTATCAAGAAAATAAAAAATTAGTTTTAACAGTAATTTTAAAAACATTTTTAGAAATTAATATTAAACAAGCTTTAAAAATCATTAATGATACTAATATTAGATTACGATTTGAGAAATATCAAATTAATGATAAAACTATTTATTTTGATGCTGCTCATAATATTGATGGTATTAAAGCATTAATTAAAACGCTAAAAATTAATAAAATTATTCCTCAACAAATTATATTTTCTTGTTTAAAAAATAAATATCCACAAAAATTAATTAGTTTTTTAAAAAAAGTCTCAGATAATATTATTATTTGTAGTAATAGTAATTTAAATAGTATTACTGGTGAATTTTTTGATTATCAAAAAATGATTGAATGTAGTCCTCATAAAATAATTTTAATTACGGGTTCTTGTTATTTTTTGGCAGATGTTTATAATTATTTAAGAACAAAGAAAATAATTATGATAAAAAATGGTGGTAATTAAATGAATGTGTTGTTATTGAATATAATTAGTGGACTGTTAATTTTAATTACTTTTTTATTGATCACAGTTTTTGATTATAAAGATAATAAAAAAAAGATAAAGCAAATAAAATTTATTTGCTTAAGTGGAATAATGTTAGCATTAGCTGTTTCTTTAAATACAACAGGTGCTTTAATGTTAAAAAGTTTACCATTTTCTAAATATTTTGAAATTAAATTGGGTAATTTTATATTAGTTTTAATAGGTTTCTTTTGTGGTGGAATATTAGGGTTTCTTAGTGGTATTGCCAGTGATTTTTTAGGTTTATTATTTAGTACTAGTGGTGCATCACCATGTTTATTTTTTACTTTTACTAGTATTTTATGATGTATATTACCTTACTATTTAGTATTAAATTTTAGTAAAATTTATTATAGTAAAAAGACATTTTATTGATATTTGCCAATTGCTTATGCTATTACTTCATTAATTATTACTGGTACTGATCCTATTGCATTAAAAATCTTATTTCCTGGATTACCACCTTTATGATTAATGTATTTTCCATTAAGAGTTATAAAATATCCTATTGATTTAACGGTTAATGTTTTTTTAATTATTACTTGTTATTCTGCATTAAAGAAAACTTTAAATTTAGAAAATCAATTTAAAAAATATTATTTCGCTACAGATCCGCAATCTTTACAATATAATAGAGTACCTGAAGAATAAATCAAAAAATAATTGCTGAATTATACTTGTAAGTGCAAGTAAATAAAATTGCAAAAAATTCTCATATAAAAATTTCATAATGCTAAATTTAGTTTAGAAAAAAGTAAGGAGTTTTTATATGAGTTATAAACATCTTGGCATAGATGAAAGGATTTATATTGAGAATTAATTGAAATTTAAATTTAAAATTAGTGAAATAGCTAAAAATCTTAATCGAAGTATTAGTACTATTATTCGAGAAATTAATAGAAATAAAGATAATAATCATTATTTTTCATTAATTGCACAAAATAAAGCTGAAAATCGAAAATAATCACATATTAGTTTTCATAAGTTTAAAAATAAGAATTTAGTAAAATATGTACAACAAAAATTACTATTAGGTTGATCACCTGAACAAATTTATGGCAGAATTAAAAATTTTCATAAAGAGTGAGTTATTAGTTTTAAAACAATTTATACTTGAATTTATTTTGGAATGCTTGATAAAGTTACTAGTAAAAATTTAAGAAGAAAAGGTAAAAAACGAAAATCTAAAGAAAATTGTGGCAAGTTTAATGGTAAATCAATTAAAGAACGAGATATAAATGTTAATGATCGTATAACACTTGGTCATTGAGAAGGAGATACTATAGTATCATCAAGAGGCAAAAGCAAATCATGTTTAATAACTTTAGTTGAAAGAGTATCACGATTTACTTTAGCAATATTAGTTAAAAACAGAACTACTAAAGTTATTAATGCTAAATTGTAAAGGTAAGTGCAAACAGATTGATATTCTTTACAGTATAATAGAGTATATGAAAACTAAACTTTATTAAGAAGGGTTAATTAAATGATTAAAATTTATGATAGTTTTTCACAAAGATTGCAGCTGCTTGCCCCTAATAAAAAGCAAGTTAATATGTATTTATGTGGTCCTACTGTTTATAACTATATTCATGTTGGCAATATTCGTGGTGTGCTTGTTTTTGATGTTTTACATCGTTTGTTAATTCATCAAAATTATAAAATAAATTATGTTCATAATATTACTGATATTGATGATAAAATTATTAAGAAAGCTGTGGATTTAAAAATAACAGAACAACAAGTTACTGAAAAATATACGTTAGCATATTATGAAGACTTAGAAAAATTAAATATTATTTTTCCTACAAAATTACCAAAAGTAAGTGAATATATTTCAAAGATTATTGAATTTATTAATAAATTAATTATTAAAGATTATGCATATGTTACGGCTGGTGATGTTTATTTTAAAGTTAATAAGTTAAAAGATTATGGAAGTTTGGCACATAAAAATATTGAAGATTTAATTCCAAATTTTAGAATTAAAAATTTAGTTACTAAAGAAAATAATCTAGATTTTGCTTTGTGAAAATCAACAACAATAGGTATTAGTTGAAATAGTCCGTGAGGAAAAGGAAGACCTGGTTGACATACTGAGTGTGCTTGTTTTGTTGAGGATTTATTTAATGGTCAAACTATTGATTTACATGGTGGTGGTGTTGATTTAAAATTTCCTCATCATGAAAATGAACGAGCTCAATTTGTTGCAGCTAATAATAAAAAAATGTCAAATATTTGATGACATAATGGTCATGTTAATATTGCTAATGAAAAAATGTCAAAATCTTTAAATAATTTTATTTTGGTTAAAGAATTTTGTCAGCAACATCACCCGAATGTATTGCGATATTTAATATTAAATCGTGATCATCAACAACCAATTGATTTCAATAAGGAAACAATTGAAAATGGATTAGTGTCAACAAAAAAATATGAAAATGTTTTAAAACAATGAACATATCAAATATTTATTAACAATATAATATGTAATAATAATCATCATTCAATTTATTATCAACAAATTATTAAAAATTTATCAAATAATATTGATACAACTAATACTATTACTTTAATTGAAAATATGATTAAAAAATTAAATGAAGCACTTATTAAAAAAAATTTTAATGAAGAATTTCAAGAAATTTTTTATACTTTTACCTTTGCTTTAAAAATATTAGGATTTGATTTTAAAGTTGGTAATTATTCTGAAAAGATTAAAAATAAAATTAAAATATGAGAACAACTAAAAAAGGAAAAACAATACCAAGAAGCTGATAAAATTCGTCAAGAATTAAAAGATTTGAATATTATTTAAAGGAGCAAAATTATGGCATTACAATATATTTATGGTTATCACCCTATTATTGCTGCATTATCAACATCATCATTAATAAAAATTAAAAAAGTTTTTTTAGTTCAAGATAAGTACCAAGAATTGAAAAAAGATTTAAAAAGTGTAAATATTCCTTATGAAATTATTAGTTTACAAGCAATGAATAATCTATTAGGTACTACTAAACATCAAAATATTGCTGCTAATGTTAAAGACTATCAATATTTTTCTTTTGATGAATTAATTAATATTGGTTCAACATCTAGATTTTTAAGAATTTTAATTTTAGATCGTATTTCTGATCCACATAATTTTGGTTCAATGTTAAGAATTGCAGCGGGTAATGACTTTGATGGTGTAATTGTTTTAAATCGTAATCAATCTGAAATAAACGGTGCAGTTGCAAAGGCTGCAGCCGGTGCTCTAAGTATTATTCCAATTTGTCAAGTTAATAACTTAACTTCCGCAATTAATAATTTACAAGAAAAATATAAATTTTGAATTTTGGCTGCTGCTAAAACAGCAAAAGCAATTGATTATTTTACTATTGATTGTAGTAGCAACTTAGCATTAATTATTGGTAATGAAGGTGAAGGGATAAGTCCAAAGTTATTAAAACATACAGATTATATTGTTCAAATACCAATAAGTCCAAAAATAGAATCATTTAATGCTAGCGTTGCTTGTGGTATTATTGCAAACTATATTTACGTTGAAACGTTAAAATTATTGTAAATTTTAAGAACCTATATTTTTTGATAATATTTAAATTTATGAAAAAATAAAATATTTTTTTAAAAAGATACTTTTATATTTTAGGTGTAAATGTTTTTTCTTTATTTATTAGATTTGGTTCTGAAAATTTTCATTTTTTTCTTTTAAATTTTTGCATATATTTGCTAAATTGTAAAGGTAAGTGCAACTAAATTATTTTTCTATCCAAATATTCGATTGGTGAAAGATAATTTAATATTTTTCTCGGTCTTTGATTTAAAGACAATATAAATTTATGAACTTCATTTTTATTAGTTTTTGAAAAAATAAATTTTTTAGGAAATTTTTTTCTAATTAAACCATTAGTATTTTCATTAGTACCTCTTTGTCAAGGTGAATATGGATTGGCAAAATAAATTTTTACATCTAAATTTTTTTCAAGTTGTTGTCAATTTGAAAATTCTTTGCCACGATCAAAAGTAATAGTTTTAACAATGTTTTTAGGAAGAATTGATAAATAAAAACTGACATTTTTATTAATAACTTTAGTAGTTCTGTTTTTAACTAATATTGCTAAAGTAAATCGTGATACTCTTTCAACTAAAGTTATTAAACATGATTTGCTTTTGCCTCTTGATGATACTATAGTATCTCCTTCTCAATGACCAAGTGTTATACGATCATTAACATTTATATCTCGTTCTTTAATTGATTTACCATTAAACTTGCGACGATTTTCTTTAGATTTTCGTTTTTTACCTTTTCTTCTTAAATTTTTACTAGTAACTTTATCAAGCATTCCAAAATAAATTCAAGTATAAATTGTTTTAAAACTAATAACTCACTCTTTATGAAAATTTTTAATTCTGCCATAAATTTGTTCAGGTGATCAACCTAATAGTAATTTTTGTTGTACATATTTTACTAAATTCTTATTTTTAAACTTATGAAAACTAATATGTGATTGTTTTCGATTTTCAGCTTTATTTTGTGCAATTAATGAAAAATAATGATTATTATCTTTATTTCTATTAATTTCTCGAATAATAGTACTAATACTTCGATTAAGATTTTTAGCTATTTCACTAATTTTAAATTTAAATTTCAATTAATTCTCAATATAAATCCTTTCATCTATGCCAAGATGTTTATAACTCATATAAAAACTCCTTACTTTTTTCTAAACTAAATTTAGCATTATGAAATTTTTATATGAGAATTTTTTGCAATTTTATTTACTTGCACTTACAAGTATAATTCAGCTTTTAAATAATAGTTTAAAATTAAAATAAAAAGACCTTAATAGTATTATATTACATAAAAGATAATGGCTGTTTTTAATATTAGTGTTATAGTATAATTAATAATATTAGAAGGAAGTGACAAAGTGTTCAAATCGTTAAGAAATTATCATTTAATAATGATTGTTTGATTAGTAGTTGAAATTTTAATTGGCTTGACTTATTTTATTGTTAATATTGAGACAGCAGAACAAGTGGTCACTATTACTGTAATTTTAAGTTTAGTTTTAGGTAATTTTATTATTGTTTGTCTTTATATTTTTCTATTTAGTTTATGAATTCGTCATCGTTATATTAACACAGCTGAAATCATAAAATTAAATAATGCACAAGCTTTAACTTTTGGTAGTGTTGGTATGATTGTTTTAGATAGTGATTTATCAATTATGTGAGTAAGTGAATTTTTAGAAGATAAAGGTTTAGGTAGACTAATTGGAAAATCAATTGTTAAACTATCAAGAGATTTAGAACAATTAATTAGTAATAATATTACTCAAATTACACTTAAAATTGAAGATATGCTTTATGATGCTATTTATTTAGTACAAACTAGAACAATTTTGTTACAAGAAACAACTAAATATCATTTCTTATATAATAAATTGCAGCAAGAAAAATTAGTTTTTGGTGTAATTAGTATTGATAATTTTTATAATTCTTTACAAAAATTAAGAGTTGAGAATCAAATTCGTGTTGAAGCATTTATTAAAACTGAATTAAATGATTTTGCTAATAATTATTCAGGTTTATTATTAGGTAATATTGAAGATGGTTACAATATTTTACTTTATCAAAATGAATTTAATAAAGCAAGAAATGATAACTTTCCACTTATTAAAAATATTCGAGAAGGTGTTAAAAAATTTAAAGCAGATATTACGTTATCTGCTGGTTTCTCTTATGGTAATGCTATTAGTAAAGATCTATATGATTTGGCTATTGAAAGTAAAGAATTAGCAGTTTATCGTGGTGGTGATCAAGTAGTTATTCGTGAATTTGGTGGTAATACAGTTTTTATTGGAGGTACTATTGAAGCAAAACAATCAGAATCTAAAATTAATATTAGAATGTTTGCACAATCATTATATAATGAAATAAAATTAGCAGAAAACATTTTAGTTATGGGACATGCGGCTGCTGATTTTGATAGTATTTCTTCAGGAACAGCTATTATTGAAATTGCTAAAAGCTTAAATAAAAGTGCTCATTATGTTATTAATCAAAATGAAGTTGATGAAAAAACATTAAAAATTCTTCATGAACTTGTTCCTGAAAGTTATATTAGTCGTAATTTTATTACAGGTAAACAAGCACTTAAATTTCTTCATGCAAATACTTTATTAATTGTTGTTGATACTCATAATCCACAACGTGTTGATAGTCCTGATTTATTAAGTAAAGCTGTAAAAATTATTGTTATTGATCATCATCGTGTTTCTGATGAATCAATTAGTAGCACCATTACTTCTTATATTGATGCAGGAACTTCTTCAACAGCTGAAGCAATGACAGAAATTATTTATTATAATGATTTTAATAATATTGAATCAGAATTTTTATGAAATATAATGTTTGCAGGTATTTTAATTGATACTAATAATTTCCAAGTAAGAACAACAAGAAGAACTTTTGAAGCCTGTGGATTATTAACTGATTGAGGAGCTTCTCCTTCTAAAGTTAAAGGATTATTGAAAAATAGTTTAAATGAACTAATTGATAAATTTGCTTTAATTAGTCACGCCCAAGAAATTAAAAAAGGATTTTTAGTTGCTGTTGGTAATGAAAACTTAGAAGTACATACTTCATATTTAGCCCAAATTTCAGAAATGTTGTTAGACTTACGTGATTGTAAAGCATCATTTACTATTGCTTATGATCGTCAAGGACGTGCTTGTTTATCAGCACGAAGCAACGGTGAAATAAATATTCAAATTATTTGTGAAAACTTAGGTGGTGGTGGTCACTTTAGTGCTGCTGCTGTCCAAAGTAGTAAATTGGGAATTAGAGCATTGTATGATGAATTGGTAAAATTAATTGAAAGTGGCGTATATCAAAGTGAGAGTGCTACTACTGAAAGGTATTAAAATTATTAAAATAGAAAGTGAGATGTTTACAATGAAAGTTGTCCTTTTAACGGATGTTAAAAATTATGGTAAAAAAGGTGAAGTTGTTAATGTTAGTGATGGTTATGGTAAAAATTATTTATTACCAAGAAAATTAGCTGTAATTGCTACAACAGAAGCATTAAAAATTAATCAAAAAGTAATTGAAAATAAAAAAATACAACGAGAAATGGAATTAGAAGATTTACAAAAAATTAAAGAACAATTAGATTTAATTACTTTACAATTTAAATTAAAAAGTAATAATGGTAAAGTTTCTGGTGCTATTTCTTCAAAACAAATTTGTGAACAACTAGTGCAAAAATATAACATTAAAATTGATAAACATAAATTTGTTAAATTTAATCCTATTAATGAATTAGGTATAACTAACATTAATATTAAATTAGATGTTACAATTATTGCACAATTAAAGGTTGAAGTTTTAGGAGAATAATTATGTCTAACAATGGTCAATATATAAATAATGCAGAAGTTAATGTTTTAAGTGCGATGATTCAATCATCACCAGCATGTGAAAGTGCATTAAATTTATTGGCACCACATGATTTTACAATTAATTCTAATCAAATTATTTTTAAAACAATTACCAATCTTTATAAAAATAATTCTGGTATTGATATAACAACTATTGCCGAAGAATTAGTTAAGCAAAATAATTTGGATAAAATTGGTGGAATTGAATATTTATCTTCTTTAGTGGCTCAATATATTACCGATGCTAATTTAAAAGAACACATTGATATTTTGATTGAAAGAACTACTAAACGACAATTAGAAAATGCTTTAAAAAATATAGGTAAAGAGTTACAAAGTGAAAAGTCAATTAATGAAGTTTTAATTGCTGCTGAAGCTCAAATTGTACAAGTAAGTAGTGAACGTAATCATGAAGAGATGTTGCCAATTAGTGAACACATTGATGATGTGGTAACAAAAATTGAACAACTACAAAAATCAACAGTTAATATTACTGGTACAAGTTCAGGTATTAACAATTTGGATATGATTACTAGTGGTTTTCAGCGAGGTGACTTAATTATTTTAGCAGCTAGACCTTCAATGGGTAAAACCGCCTTAGCACTTAATTTTGCTTTAAATGCTGCTAATGAACAAGATAATAAAAATGATGTTGTTGTTATTTTTTCATTAGAAATGCCAAAAGATCAATTAATTACAAGAATGATTTCTTGTCAAGGACATTTTGATGCTAATCGTTTACGTAATAAGTCTAAATTTACACAGGCTGATTGAAATCGTATTAGTGCTACTGCTGAGCAATTGAAACAAAAAAGAATTATTATTGATGATACACCTGGTTTAAGAGTTTTAGAGTTGCAAACTAAATTAAGAAAATTAGGTCGTGAAAATAGCATTAAATTAGTAATTATTGATTATTTACAGTTATTAACTGGTAGAGATAGTGAATCACGTCAACAAGAAGTTTCAAATATTTCTCGTAGTTTAAAAATTTTGGCAAGAGAATTAAGAGTACCAATTGTTTGTTTATCACAATTATCAAGAATGGTGGAGAGACGTGAAGAAAAACGTCCTTTAATGTCTGATTTACGTGAGTCAGGGGCTATTGAACAAGATGCTGATGTAATTATGTTTTTATATCGTGATGATTATTATAAGGAAAAAAATAGTGAAGAAACAACAAGTTCACAAGAAAGTAATCTTGCTGAAATTCTTATTTCTAAACATCGAAACGGCCCAACAGGAAAAGTAGTAACTGTTTTTATTCCAAAATGAGGTAAGTTTGAAAATTATACAGGATAAAAATAATAAAAAACCTCCTAAAATTTAATTTTAGGTTTTTTAAAAAGAAGTTAATAGGTAATGTTTAGTAATCTGTGTAACTTACAAAAATAACTATGTTTAATTAATTCTAGTAAATATAATTAAATGATTAGAAAGAGTGAGTTACAGATGGCTAAAAAAGATAACTTTAATAATAATGATCCAATATCAAAAGCAGTAGATTTATTATTAGAAAATACTGAAGATTTAACAACAGTTTTTAAAGAAGGGGGTTTATATAAAGAATTAACAAAACGTTTAGTTGAAAAAATGTTGAATTCTGAGATGCAAAATTATTTAGGATATGAAAAAAATCAACATAGTAATAGTGACAATGCTCGTAATGGTATAAGTTCAAAAAAATTAATAACTCAACAAGGTAAAATTGAGATTGATGTACCACGAGATCGTAATAGTAATTTTACTCCTGTAATAGTGCCAAAAAGACAGAGAAGATTTGATGGTTTTGATCAATAAGTTCTTTCCTTATATGCAAAAGGTATGACATTATCAGATATTAGAATGCAGTTACAAGAGTTATATCATGATGGTGCTGATATTAGTGAAAGTGTTATTAGTCAAATTACTGATGATGTGATTGATGATGTCAAAGCATGACAAAATAGACCATTAGAAGGCATTTATCCCATTGTTTATTTTGATTGTATAGTAGTTAAAGTACGACAAGATAAACGCATTATTAACAAATCAGTTTATATAGCTTTAGGTGTTGATTTAGAAGGTAAAAAAGATGTTTTAGGTTTATGAATTAGTGAAAATGAAGGCGCTAAATTTTGATTAGCAAATTTCACAGAAATGAAAAATCGTGGCTTAAATGATATTCTTATTGCTTGTAGTGACAACTTAACAGGCATGTCAGAAGCAATACAATCAGTTTATCCTAAAACTGAACATCAATTATGTATAGTTCATCAAATCAGAAATAGTTTAAAATATGTTTCATACAAACATCGAAAATCACTAGTTACAGATTTAAAGCCAATTTATAATGCATGTAGTGAAGAACAAGCAATGCAGGCTTTAGAATCATTTGAAAGTAAATGAAATAAACACTATCCTCAAATTGCTAAATCTTGATATAAAAATTGAGATAATTTAATGATTTTTATTAGTTATCCTCCAGAAATCAAAAGAGTGATTTATACTACAAATTCTATTGAATCTGTTAATAGTCAATTACGAAAAGTCATCAGAAATAAAAAAGTTTTTCCAAATGATATGGCAGTTTTCAAAATATTTTATTTAGCAATTGAAAATATAACAAAAAAATGAACAATGCTCATTCAAAATTGAAATACAGCAATTGCTCATTTTATGATAAAATTTGAAGACAGAATTAATCTGAACTAGTACTTTGTAAAACAAAGAAACACAGATTACTAAAAAGCCTCAGTTAATAAATTAAATTAATTACTTTTTATTATCCTTCTGGATTTAAACTTTTAAATAGTTTTCCTTTATTATCACTAATTTTAGTTCCAGCGTAAACAATACCATTGACATTTAATAAACTATGTACTTCGCCACCACTGCTACTTCAACTAAAAATACCAATTGCTACTGTATAGACAACTTTAAATAATCTTCCTTTACCATCAGTAGTTCTTGTTCCAACAAAGATTGTATTATTGTCATTAACTAGACTTAAAACTTCGCCATTAGTTTCTTTTCAGTTGGTTACTAGTGTATTTGTACCATCTTCTTTAACTTTATATAAATCTCCTTGACCATCACCAGTTTTGGTTCCAATATAAATACTTTCGTTTGTTGAACTAGTTAAACTATAAATTTCACCATTATTTACATTTCATTTTGATAATATTGTTATTGTGTCATCTTTTGTAATTTTAATTAACTTTCCTGTATATGCATTATTAATAGGTGTTGTTTTAGTTCCAACATAGATTGTGCCATTGACATTTAGTAAACCACGAACTTCACCATTAGTATCTTTTCAATCAGATAGTGCTGTTATTGTATCATCATCAGTAATTTTAAATAAATTACCTTTGTCATCACCAGTTTTGGTTCCTACATAAATAGTATTATTAATGTTTAATAGACTACATATTTCACCGTTGTTTTTATCTCATTTAGATAGTGCTGTTATTGTATCATCATCAGTATTTTAAATAAATTACCTTTGCCATCGCCAATTTTGGTTCCTGCATAAATAGTATTTTATTATTAACTAAGCTTTGAATTTCACCATTATTTTCTTTTCAATTTGTTATTTCTTGAAAATTACTTGTTATATTACTTATACATGCAGTGACATTGCTTGTTGTTATTGCTGTAAATCCTAAAACACCTACAATTGATAGTATACTTTTTAAATTTTTCATAAAATACCCCTTTTTCAAACTTTAACCCCTTTTATAAAATAATTTTACATTATTTCAAAAATAAAATAGTATTTATAATACTTTTGAGTGTTATTTATGAGGTTAATGTAAGTATTTTAGAAAGATATTAAATTAGAAATCTATATTAAATTTTTTTGATTAATATATGAAGTATTTATAAAAGGTTCATTTAATAAATCATTAATTTCTTCGATATTTATGATTTTTTCTGTAGTTATTTCTTGAATTTTATTTCAACTTAAACTTAAAAAATTATTTATTTCAGTATCATTTAATTTTAAAATTTTGCTTATTATTTCCAAAGTATTATTTGTTATTTTAACAGTTTTTTTAATCTTTTTATAATATAGTGAAACATCCGCTAGTAATTCTAAGTTACTATAAAATTTATTTTCTTCTTTTTTTGAATTTATAAGTTTTACTAAGAACTCTTTGATTTGATCATTTTTATATTGTTTTTCTAAAATTGATTTAACTTCTAAGTCACATTTTTCATCTTCATCATTCATTGTTATATTGTCCCCTTTTTATTATTATAATTAATAAATTTAGCTTAAATATGCACTATTTATTTGAAGTTTAAAGTGTGTTCCTTCTACAGCATTTTTTGATTCTTCTTTTAAATGAATAGATAAATATATATTGCCATTATTACTATATCAAAAAAATGCTTGAGCATAGATATGAATAAAAACTAACGGAGTAAGTCAACTGCCATAATAATACATAAATTCTATATTTCAAGTTTTGTTTTTTTCATCATTTGTGTTGTTTGATGTGTTAATTTTTGCTGTATTAACTGATAAGTTAGGTCCTGTAATTTGAAATGGTAAATTATGTCATATACAGTTTTTATATGTGGCAATTTCAACTTTAATAATTGCTTTATCATCAAAATTTAATAATTGATACTTTTTAATAAATGATTGTCAATCTAAATGATATTTTTTTCAAGACATTATATTGATATTGTCTACAATATTACCTTCATATTGAGAACTTGTGCCATTAAATCATTCTTCATTTTCATACAAAGGTTTTGATTTGTGAGAATTGTTATCAAAAAAGTCACAAGCGTTAATGTTAATAGTAGTTAATGCACTAAATGTTAAACAACTTAAAATATTTAATATTCTTTTCATTTTATACCTCTTTAAAATTTTTAAACTTATGGTGACATATTCAAATATGTCATTTATTTATTATAATATTTTTACAACTTTTTTCAGTGTATAAAAGATAATTTATTTCATTTCATTTCAAGGATATATGAAATTATATATGGATAAAAATTAATAACATCACTACCTTATAATTTCTCCAAACACTACTATAAATGAATTAATGAAGTAAAATATTAAATATTTTTTCAATTTTTAAAATTAATTAGTTTCGTAATATGTCTAAAGTTTTAAAGTATCTAAGATTTATATTTTTTATAATTTATTACTAGAACTTTGACCTTTACTTGTTGAAACTTTGCTATTTTCTTGATTAATAAAATCTATATCTGTTTTATTTCATTGTGAATAAAATGGTATTTCTTTTCATAATATTTTACTGAAACTATTTTAAGTAAAATTTATAGATGCATTATTTCAATCTTCTGCTACTGTTATTGATTTTTTAACAATTTCTTCAACTACTTTTGTATATTCTTTAATAATTTTTAATTTCAATGAATCATTTTTCAAACACAAATCAATTATTTTATTACTAAAGTTTTCATAAGCATTTGCTTCAGATTTTAAATTTGGATAGAAATTTAATAATGTCTTAAATTCAAACAATTCATATTTAAAAAAGTCTTCAAAACTATAATTTTGATATTTTTTAAAACTTTCAACATTAAATTCTGAATTTAAAAAATTATTCAAATTTGTATCTTGTTCTATTTTACATTTGATGTGTTTTGGCAACTCTTTATATTTATAAATAAATTCTATTTCTTCTTTATTATTTTCTTTTTTAACAAGACACATTATTGCAATTAAATGTATTGTCTTATAATTTTCTATTAATGTATTTACGGTTTCTTGTGTTTGTTTTAGTAAAATTTTTGGTATTTTATGACTTAAATTTATTTTTGATAGTTCATCTAATAATTCTAAAATATTTTGTATGTCATGTGAGGCTGATTGAGGAATTGATTTTCCTACCATAATTTTTTCAGCTATTTTTCCCGCAAGATTAGAAGATATCATTGATAATAATGAAACATTTTCTGATGGTTCTATCATTGTATGACCACCGCCATTGTTTTTAATAGTAATTCCTTCTTCTGATAATGAAATACCTTTTGCTAAGTTTATAAAAGCATGTCCTGCCTCATGATAAATTGTATTTATTAAATCATCATTGATAGTCATTTTTAACTTTCTCCTTTTTTAAAATATAAATAACTCAATTACTTTTGAATAAGTAATTGAGTTATAAACTATATTTGATTTATATACAGTATAGATATTAAAAATAAAAATGTCAATGTTATTAAATATTTTAATGATTTTCAATTATTAAAAAATATAAAAAATAAAAAATTATAATCTATTACTAGATTATAATTTTTTATTTATATTTAATATAATACTTTTTATAAAGTTGAAGATTGTTTTTGAACAGTTGTTTGTTCATCATAATAATTATTCATATCATCATCTGTATTAATTGAAGGTTGAACTTGTAGTTGGTTAACTTCGGTAATTATTTGTTCAATAACTTTATTGTTTTCATTTTCTTCATGTTCTTCAATAGTTTGTAATTCTTTTTTAATTTTTGTAATTTCTTGATCAATTTGTTTATGTTTAGTATTATTTCAAGGTTTAAATTTAAGTTTCTTTTTTTCATCAAGTTTTTTATTTAATAATTCATAAAGAGCAATTTTTCTATTAGTATTGTTACTTTTTAATTCTTTAATTTCATCTTCTTCTATTATATCTCATTCTTCATTTTCTTGCTCATTTTCTTTTGCCAATTGTTTAATATTTCTTTTTCTGTTTTGCATTTCATTCATACTATTTTTGCTTATACTTTCTTGAAATTCTGGTAATAGTTCTTCTAATAAAAAACAATTATCAGTAAAAACATCATCAAATTTATTAAGTTCTTTATAGATTTTTTCTAATTCTTTTAAATTTTTTAAAATTTCAGAAATTACCAAAGTATTATAATCATTGTTAAAATATTGATTAATTCTTTGATAAATAGCATAGTGAGTTTGAAATACTTCATCTGGATAATTTTGACGACTATATTTTATTCTTCTTTCTTCAAGAGCATAAATTTTTTTAAAATTTTTTAATTTTCATTCTTGTAGAGTTTTTTTTACATCATTAAAAATAAACATTTTAATTTCTTTTTCAATTAGTGATTTAAATTCTTTGAAATCATTAGTTTCTTTTAATATTAATTCTTCTTCTGAAATATTAATTACATTTTCATTTTTTCTATTTTCTTTAATTATATTTTTCATGATTGAATCAAAATATTCACCATCACTTTGTAAATCAAAATATTTAGCAAAATCTAACATCTTTATTTTCTCCTTTAATATATTTCTAAAGCTAAATTGTAAAGGTAAGTGTAACTAAATTATTTTTCTATCCAAATATTCGATTGGTGAAAGATAATTTAATATTTTTCTCGGTCTTTAATTTAAAGACAATATAAATTTATGAACTTCATTTTTATTAGTTTTTGAAAAAATAAATTTTTTAGGAAATTTTTCTCTAATTAAACCATTAGTATTTTCATTAGTACCTCTTTGTCAAGGTGAATATGGATTGGCAAAATAAATTTTTACATCTAAATTTTTTTCAAGTTGTTGTCAATTTGAAAATTCTTTGCCACGATCAAAAGTAATAGTTTTAACAATGTTTTTAGGAAGAATTGATAAATAATAACTGACATTTTTATTAATAACTTTAGTAGTTCTGTTTTTAACTAATATTGCTAAAGTAAATCGTGATACTCTTTCAACTAAAGTTATTAAACATGATTTGCTTTTGCCTCTTGATGATACTATAGTATCTCCTTCTCAATGACCAAGTGTTATACGATCATTAACATTTATATCTCATTCTTTAATTGATTTACCATTAAATTTGCCACGATTTTCTTTAAATTTTCGTTTTTTACCTTTTCTTCTTAAATTTTTACTAGTAACTTTATCAAACATTCCAAAATAAATTCAAGTATAAATTCTTTTAAAACTAATAACTCACTCTTTATGAAAATTTTTAATTCTGCCATAAATTTGTTCAGGTGATCAACCTAATAGTAATTTTTGTTGTACATATTTTACTAAATTCTTATTTTTAAACTTATGAAAACTAATATGTGATTGTTTTCGATTTTCAGCTTTATTTTGTGCAATTAATGAAAAATAATGATTATTATCTTTATTTCTATTAATTTCTCGAATAATAGTACTAATACTTCGATTAAGATTTTTAGCTATTTCACTAATTTTAAATTTAAATTTCAATTGATTCTCAATATAAATCCTTTCATCTATGCCAAGATGTTTATAACTCATATAAAAACTCCTTACTTTTTTCTAAACTAAATTTAGCATTATGAAATTTTTATATGAGAATTTTTTGCAATTTTATTTACTTGCATTTACAAGTATAATTCAGCATATTATTAGCGTAATTAACTATTTGTTCATTTTTGTTTCCAAATTCTAACTCTCTTACATTTGTTTTATTTGATTTTAAATTACTTAGAAAAGCATTTATTTCTATTCATTCATTAAATAAATGTTTAATTAAATCCCTATTTAAAAGTTGAAAATTAAGTTTTTTATAGTGTTGATCAAGAAAATCTTCTTCTACATAATTAAGACCTAACTTTTTGTTAAAATTTCTTACATTTTGAGCTATACCACTAATTTCTGAGTCAATAATACTTCTTAAATTCATAGTATTGGTATCTTGAAAATTTATTTCATTAAAAAATTTATAAAATTGATTAACAATAATATTTTCAATTAAATAATCAGAATTTCAATTATTAATAGAGTTTTTTTTATTTTCAAAAGTTAGTAAAATTGCAATTATGTAATCTTCAAGTTTATTTAAATTTAACACTTTATCTCGCCTTACTTTCAACTATAAATTAATTATTACAAATAATAAGGTTAAATAGAACCTTATTTTATTTCTTATTAAGAAAAGAAGGATTAATATGCAAAATTTAATCCCAAAAGCCATTTGTCGAACTCGTTTAAAATTCTTTCGTAATATATCAATTATTGAATTCATATTGGAAATAGTATGAATTATTTTAGTTACAGCAATCTTTTTAACTCTACCATTCCAATGATATATTCGAATTTCAATATTTCTTTTTGGTTCATTTTTAGTAGCATCTTTAATTTGTCCAATGATGGGACATTTAAGAGGCTAAGAAGTTATTTTATTATGAATCAAATATTTAATTGCTTTCAGAAAATACCAAGAAAAAACAAAACACTAGCTTACTAGTTCCTTATGATTATGCAGTAAAAGAACATTTTATTAAAACTTAATTATTAAGTGACTATGAGTATTATGTTGCAGGATTTGAAGTTAAAGGTTTTAATTTAAGTTTATTAAATCCAAAAACACAAATGTTAAAAATCTAGGATTTACAAGATACTTTCAAATATTGTGATTTTCAATTACGATGATGAAAACTGATTTACCAATAAATTTTAGTGAAACAATAATGTATTACCAGGAACAATTAAAAGAACATGAAGATAATTAAATAATTACAAGCACAAATTGAAGGTTTACAATCTCAGTAAATTAATAGTGATAATTTTATTAAAACAAGAAAAGCATTCTTTTTCTTTGTTTATGAACTATTAGTGAACTTGAAAGCTATTGTCAACAAGTAGTTAGTAAGGTACAACGTAATGGTTTTGGTTGTAATCAATTAACTAACTTTCAATTAGTTAATATTATTAATTTGATTTATAATTCTTATAGTAAACCTATTACTATAAAATAATTTAAACATTATAAAAATAATTTAGAAAATATTTTATCATTTAAAGATTTTACTCTAGTTAATTGAATTAGAACACATTTTTACAATATAATCTATCAAAATAAAAACTCTATCTATCATTAATATTTATTTGCTTTTTTATATTGTTAATGATATTATTTTTAAGTACTTTTTATTAATAGTAATTTTATAAGTGAGGTGAAACCATGGCAAAAGCAAGCATCCATCCAGAGTATTTTCAAACTAAAGTAACATGTATAACATGTAGCAATAATTTTATAAGTGGTTCAACTAAGGGTAAAGAAATCCGTGTTGATACATGTTCAAGTTGTCATCCATTTTATACTGGAAAACAATCATTTGTTTCAGCAAAAGGAAGAGTTGAACGCTTTAATATAAAAGCAAGCAAACAAGTTGAAACAAAATCAAAAACTGTTGAAATAAACAAAGCAAAACCACAAAATACTAAAACTATTGTATTAGAAACAACAAAAGATGTTCTAAAACTAACTGATACTAAACAAGTTAAAAAATAATTTTAATTAAACTAGAAACTAATAATAGTTTCTTTTTTTTATACTTGCTAAATTGTAAAGGTAAGTGCAACTAAATTATTTTTCTATCCAAATATTCGATTGGTGAAAGATAATTTAATATTTTTCTCGGTCTTTGATTTAAAGACAATATAAATTTATGAACTTCATTTTTATTAGTTTTTGAAAAAATAAATTTTTTAGGAAATTTTTCTCTAATTAAACCATTAGTATTTTCATTAGTACCTCTTTGTCAAGGTGAATATGGATTGGCAAAATAAATTTTTACATCTAAATTTTTTTCAAGTTGTTGTCAATTTGAAAATTCTTTGCCACGATCAAAAATAATAGTTTTAACAATGTTTTTAGGAAGAATTGATAAATAATAACTGACATTTTTATTAATAACTTTAGTAGTTCTGTTTTTAACTAATATTGCTAAAGTAAATCGTGATACTCTTTCAACTAAAGTTATTAAACATGATTTGCTTTTGCCTCTTGATGATACTATAGTATCTCCTTCTCAATGACCAAGTGTTATACGATCATTAACATTTATATCTCGTTCTTTAATTGATTTACCATTAAACTTGCCACGATTTTCTTTAGATTTTCGTTTTTTACCTTTTCTTCTTAAATTTTTACTAGTAACTTTATCAAGCATTCCAAAATAAATTCAAGTATAAATTGTTTTAAAACTAATAACTCACTCTTTATGAAAATTTTTAATTCTGCTATAAATTTGTTCAGGTGATCAACCTAATAGTAATTTTTGTTGTACATATTTTACTAAATTCTTATTTTTAAACTTATGAAAACTAATATGTGATTGTTTTCAATTTTCAGCTTTATTTTGTGCAATTAATGAAAAATAATGATTATTATCTTTATTTCTATTAATTTCTCGAATAATAGTACTAATACTTCGATTAAGATTTTTAGCTATTTCACTAATTTTAAATTTAAATTTCAATTGATTCTCAATATAAATCCTTTCATCTATGCCAAGATATTTATAACTCATATAAAAACTCCTTACTTTTTTCTAAACTAAATTTAGCATTATGAAATTTTTATATGAGAATTTTTTGCAATTTTATTTACTTGCACTTACAAGTATAATTCAGCACTTTAAAAATAAAATTATTTACAGACATATTTACCATTAATTAAGTTAAAATATTGTATGTATACAACCCAATAAATATAGAATATAATTTTAATAGTATATGAAATAAAAAACTTTAAGGTAGGGAATGGTTTTATGGAAAAATCATCTGATTTTAATAAATTGGTAATAAGTAAAGGTATTAGATATAATACTGAGCAAACTAGTAACTTTAATTTTAGTATTATTAATTTATCCGTTGAAAAAGCCGTAAAAGATTGAAGTTTTGAAGGAAAATATCCTAGTTGCTTGGCAATTTTTAGTAATGATGAAGATAATATTGAAAAATTAATTAATGCTCTAGCAGGTTTTTCTGCTATTATGGAGGGTAAAATTTTAATTGATGATATTGATGTTACTTATAATAGTATTGGTTTTGAACGAAAAATGGCTTATGTTAGTATGCATTTACAGAGTTGAAATAAATTATTTAGTATTCAACGTAACTTAGCAAGAACAGCAATTACTAATAAACCCTTTTTACAAGAAATAAGCAATATTAATCAAAAAATTAAGACTGATATTGAAAACTTAAAAAATACAGGTTTAAATTTAGACAGTGGTTATTTTAAAGAAAAATTAATTAATATTATTAAAAATTTTATTAATGAAACACAAAGCACTCGTAATAATTTTATTAAAGAATATCAATATCAAATTAATCATTTTCATAAAAACTTTGCTCAAGAGAAATTTAATTTTGCTGGAAGTGAAAAATTAACAGATATTCTAATTAAAAAATTTACTGCCGAAGAAAAAAATATTATTGCAAATAATAACTTATTATTTTTACAATCTTTGCAAGATCGTATTTCTAGTTTGGAAAGTTTAGTGGGACCATGTTTTTGTGGATGTAATCCACCAAAAGAAAGAAAATGAGAATTTCAACTACGAGAAATTAGTTTTGTTATTAAAGAAATAAATAATTATTTAAATAGAGAGATTAGTACTACTAGAAGTGAAATTAGAACTACGTTAAAAACTTGTAACAATCATAATCAAAATTTTAATAGCGAACTTAATCATTTAGTTTCATATCAACAAATTAAATGTACTCGTAGTCAAATTGATCAAATTTTAGACCAGTGAATTGACTTAGCAGAAGTACAAAGAATTAAATTTAATATGAAACAAGATTTTGTGGCAATGCAACTTTTACCAGATGAAATGCATTTACTTTTAAAAAATATTAAAGATGAAATTAAAATTTATCATGATAAAATTTTAAAAAATCCACAGTTACAAGATAAAGAAACATATCAACAACAATTACAAACTTTATATTCACAGTTAATTGATGTCCGTGATTTAATTAGTGAAAATATTGTTATGATATTTAAACATTTAGAACTAAGTCATTTATTGTCACTACGTTTAACACAATTAACAATAGTAGAGCGACAAATAATAAAAATCATTCAACAATTAATTGTACCTACTAAAATTTTAATTTTGCATAACCCATTTGAACTTTTAAATGTTGATAATAAAGAACAATTAGCAAATTGAATTAAAAAATTACAAAAATTTTTGAAAATAATTATTATTTTTACAACTAATAATCAAGTTGATATTAATTTATTAGCGACTAATGTTACTGTTATTGAAAATGAAATAATTATTCAACAAGGAAATGTTAGTGAAATCACTGATAAACCATTATCTTTAAATTTATTGAAAGAAATAAATGAACAGCATATTAATATTGCAAAGGGAGAATGAAATGCTCATAATTTATATTTTTATAATGTAAATTTAGGTAAGTTTGATGTTAAAACTGCTTCTACTATTGCTTTTAAATCAAATGCCATTTTGTTTAGTGCAAAGAAACCACGATTTACTTTTTTAAAAAATTCAATTATTATTAATGGTGTTATTAAAAATATTACTAAAGTTGATGATAAAAAAGCATATTTATTGGTTGAAACTACTAAATCAGAACAATTTGAAGTTTTAACAAATAATAATGATAATTTAGAAGTGGGAACTGTTGGTTGAATTAGTATTACTAAAAATTCAATTTTTGTTTTTGATGATGAAACAAAGCAATTAATTGGTACATGATAGAAAGGATATATAATATGAATAAGTTTAAAAAAGAAGCACAAGCAATTTATGAATTAATAAAAATCAGTAATCCAATTATTATTCATCGTCATATTAATCCTGATGGAGATGCTTTGGGTTCACAATGAGGATTAAAAAAAATTATTGAAGATAATTTTCAAAATAAAAAAGTACTTGTTCCAGGCGAAACAAATGAACATATGGCATCATTATTTCCACAACCAACTTTTGTTAAAAAAGAAGATTATGAAAATGCACTAGTAATAGTCACTGATACAGCTAATCGCGAACGAATTAGTGGTCAATTTTGAGAAAAAGGAAAAAAGATAATTAAAATTGATCATCATCCAATTGTTGATAAATATGGTGATATTGATTTAATTGAAGAAAAGACTTCTGCTGCTTGCCAAGTAGTGGCAAAATGAGCACAAGTATTGAATTTAAAAGTTTCTGCTTTAGCAGCTAGAAATTTATTTCTTGGTTTAGTTACCGATTCTGGTAGATTTTTGTATCGCTCTGTTAATGAAGAAACTTTTCAGGTTGCTAGTTTTTTAGTTAAACAAAATTTTAATTTATTAGACTTATATCAAAGTTTATATATTCAAAGTTTAAAAATCGCAAGATTGAAAGGATATATATTATCAAATTTTAAAATTACTGATAATGGTGTTGCTTATATAATATTTAACGATAAAATAATTACTGACTTACAAACAAAAATTATTAGTCAAAATAAAATATTAAATATTAAAGGCGAAGTTGTTTTAACTAGAGAAGATTTAACTAGCCAAGTTAATGTAATGTCAAATATTGATGGTATTAAAATTTGATTAATTGCTGCTTATGATCAAATGAATAGTAAAATTAAAGTTAGTGTTCGTAGTGCAAGATGAATAATTAATGATGCTATTGCAAAGTTTGGTGGTGGTGGTCATCAGACAGCAGCTGGTGCATATTTACAAAATATTAATGAAGTTGAAAAATTGATTGATAGTTTAGAAAAAATTGCTAGTAAATCACCAGAATTAACAAACAATTAAAATTAGAGATGGAGTTGGATATAAATGTATAGTCGTTATAATGAGGGATGAATTGAAGTAATTACTGGTTGTATGTTTGCTGGAAAAACCGAAGAGTTTATGCGACGTATAAATCGTTTACAGTATGCTAAACGCAAAGTGCTAGTTTTTAAACCCAAGGTTGATATTCGTTATGATGCTAAAAAAGTAGTAAGTCATAAAGGAGTATCTATCACAGCGATAGTAATTGATGATCCAATGCAAATATTAAAACATGTAGATAAAGAAATAGAAGCAGTTGCAATTGATGAAGTACAATTTTTTAAACCATCAATTATTGAAGTGATTAAAACATTAGCAAATCAAAATAAGCAAGTTATTGTTGCGGGTTTAGATCAAGATTTTCGTGGTGAACCATTTCCTGTTACTAAAGAATTATTAGCTTTAGCAGAATTTGTAACTAAATTAGATGCTGTTTGTGTAAAATGTGGTAAAGCAGCAACAAGAACACAACGTATTATTAATGGCCGGGAAGCTAGATATGATGATGAAATTATTTTAATTGGTGCGCAAGAACAATATGAAGCTCGATGTCGTAGTCATCATCGTGTCTTAACAAATAATCAGAATAGATAAATCAGGTGTGATATTATGAATGAAAAAACATTAGAACAGTTAATGCAACTTACTAAAAAATATAGTGAAATTGAAAAGCAATTAGAAAATCCCGAATTAATTCCTCGTGATAAATACACTGAATTAACAAAAGAACATAGTAGATTAGAACCAATTATTGAACAATATTGAAAATATGAAAAAATTAACAAAGAAATTATTGAAGCAAAAAAGGCATTAGCAACCGAACAGGATCAAGAACTTTGTGAAATGCTTAAAACAGATATTAAAGCAAATGAAATTGAATTAGAAAAAGCAGAAAATGAATTAAAACTAACACTAATTCCTAAAGATATAAATGATGATAAAAATGTTATTATTGAAATTAGAGGAGCTGTTGGTGGCGATGAAGCAAATATTTTTGCTGGTGATTTATATCGTATGTATAGTAAGTATTGTGAAATTCAACGATGAAAAATTGAAACTATTGAAGCAAAAGAAGCAATAAATGGTGGATTTAGTTATATTGCTTTTATGATTAAAGGTAAACATGTATTTGCTAAATTAAAGTTTGAAGCTGGTGGACATCGTGTTCAGAGAGTTCCAAAAACCGAATCACAAGGACGAGTTCATACTTCAATTGCAACGGTTGCTGTATTGCCAGAAGTTAATGAAGTTGAAATTAAAATAAATAATTCTGATTTAAGAATTGATACTTATCGTTCTAGTGGTGCTGGTGGTCAACATGTTAATACTACCGATTCAGCAATTAGAATTACTCATATTCCAACAGGTGTTGTTGTAACTTCACAGGACGGACGAAGTCAACATGATAATAAAGATAAAGCAATGCGGGTATTAAGAGCTAAGCTTTATGAAAAAAAAGTTGAAGAAGAACAGGGAAGAATTGGTAATTTAAGAAAAACAGCTGTTGGTAGTGGTGATCGTTCAGAAAAAATTAGAACATACAATTATCCACAAAATAGAGTAACCGATCATCGAATTGGATTATCTTTATTAAAGTTAGATCGTATTATGGAAGGTAATATTGATGAAATTATTATTGCTTTAATTAGTAGTGAACAAAAAGAAAAATTAGAAAATATTGATGAAAATATTATAGTATTAAAGTAAAAAAGGAAGAAATTATTATGGATTTTAAGATTTTAGACTTTAGAACAAAAATTTTGTTTTTAATATCAGTTATTTTTTTATATGCGGCATTAGGAACGTTTATTACATTAACTTTTAGTAGTGGTATTATTCACATTTTATTTTTAGTTTTAACATTATGATTTGCTAATGCATCTAGTTTAATTTTTCATTATTTATTATGAAAAAATTTAGAATTTTTACGAAATATTAATGGTAATAATATTAATAATTTTGGTTTTATTATTAGTATTTGTAGTTACATTATTCTTTTTCCAATTATTTGTTTATTAACAATTAGTTTTTTATTTATTTTTAGTATTATTGTTTTAATTCTCGTTGTTAATAATTTAATAAAAAAAACTTCAAGAAATAATAATTCATCTGTTAATTTTCAATAAAATATTTATTTTTGGAGTATAAATTAATGACTTATAGAGATTATCTTTTATTAGCAAAAAAAATTAATAAAAAAAATGAACAAATTAATAAGATAATTTTATTAAAGTTTATTAATAAAGATTTATCTTGATTATATGCAAATCTTAGTCAAACAATAGCAATAGATTTTTTAGAATCATATTTACAACTAGTTAAAAAATTTGTTGCTGGCTATCCTTTACAATATATTATTGGTTATCAATGATTTCTTGATCATAAGTTTGTTGTTGATAATAGAGTATTAATTCCTCGTAATGAAACCGAAGAACTAGTTAAAAATGTTTTTGTCTATGCGCAAAACATTTTTAATAATGATAATTTAAAAGTATTAGATTTAGGGACAGGCAGTGGTGCTATTGCTATTAGTTTAGCGTTAAAGAAACCTAATTGAAATATAGTAGCAAGTGATATTAGCAAAGATGCATTAACTATTGCTAAGATTAATAATGATAATTTTAACCTAAAAAATATTAATTTTGTTGAAAGCGATATATTTACAAATCTTAAAAATCATAAATTTAATATTATTGTTTCAAATCCACCATATATTGATGAGACAGCAAATACTTTTTCAAAACATAATTTACAATATGAACCAAAATTAGCTTTATTTGCTGATCATAAAGGATTATATTTTTATGAAGTAATTTTTCAACAATGTCATGCAGTTTTAGAAAAATCTTTTTTATTAGCATTTGAATTTGGTTTTGATCAAAAAGAAGCACTAACTATTCTTATTAAAAAGTATTTACCACAATATAATTACAAATTTATTAAAGATATTAATAATAAATGAAGAATGCTATTTATTTGGCAAGCATTATAACATATGCTGAATTATACTTGTAAGTGCAAGTATAATTCAGCATATAAATATTAATCTATATTAAATTAAGATGTTTATTAAACCATTAATGAATGATTTTCCAATCTTTAATTAGTAATTTTAAGGTTTATTTTAAATTACAAATATCATTTATAAGTTTTTTATTCATTATTTTGAAACAACTATTATATTTAAAATAATAGGTGTATAATTTAGTTAAAATTTATAGTGGTGTTTTCATGATAACTTTACAGCAAAATAAAATTAAAGAAATTAGTCAAATCATTGCTAATGGCGAAGTGCTTGCTTTACCAACAGATACAATTTATGGTCTTGTTTGTAAATTTAATGATGACAAAGCTATTAATAAAATTTATCAAATAAAAAAACGTGATTATACTAAAGAACTGCCAATTTTAGTTGCTAGTTGAAAACAAGCTAAAAGCATTGGTATAATTAGCGATCAATTACAGTCATTTTTAATAAATAATTTTAGTGCTGGTAAAGTTACTGTTATAGTTTTAAAACAACCTAGTTTAAACACATCATATTGAATAAATAAAAAGACAATAGCAATTAGAGTTAGTTCTTCACATTTTATTCAAAAATTAATTAAATTAACAGGGCCTTTAGTAGCTACAAGTTGTAATTTAAGTAATGAACAACCAATTAACGATTATCATAATATAAACTTGCCTAACTTAAGGTATAGAGTAGCAGGTGAGATTTTAACAAATAAACCATCAACTATTTTTAATAGTTTTAATGATAAAATTATTAGATAATAATTAGATAACAGTATTAAAAAAGGAGATAATACTATGAATTGATGAATAATTTTAATTATTATTGCATTCAAAACAATATTGATTTTATTAATTGCACTAATTTTATTAATTAAAAAAAATAAACAAAAGAAAATATTAAAAATTACTAAAGATATAAATACTTTATATAAATACTTAAAATTAAAAAAAATAAATACTAAAGAATTACCAGTTTCAATAGAAAAAATTAAAGAAGATATTTATTATAGTGACAAAGTCATTTTGGGAAAGTATGAAGTTCTTAATAAGATTTCTGGCCAAAATATTCTTTTAAAAACTGAATATAGTGATGCCAAAAAATTATTTTTACGTTATAAAATTAAAGACATTAATCTTATCAAATCATCAGATTTTATACCTTTAAATCAAATAGACTTGTTAATTTCACGAAATAATCTTTATTTTATTGATTCTTTTGAACTACAAATAATACCATTAGTTAATGTTAAAAGTATTACATTTTTTTGAGAAAAAAATAATTATATAAAAAATAAACAAAAATATATTGGTATTGAAATTAATTTTCAAAATAAACATTTATTTTTTCTTTTTAATAAATATGAAGAAGCAATTAGTTTTGCTGTTCATGTTATTAGTTTATAACAATTATTATTTAATAATTAAAAATTTTGCTTTTTTTGTGAAAATGATATAATTATACAAAATATATTATTAGGAGCAAAATTATGGCAAAAAAAAACTTTAAATTTAATACTTGAAAGTTTATTCAATTTACTGGCTTTTTTTTAATTACTTTAGGAATTATATTTTCTTTTTCTTCTTTTAAAGTTAGCCTATTGTTATATTTTGGTTTAGTATCAGTATTAATAGGTTCTATTAATATTTTAATTTACTATATTTTTATTGGAACAAATAGTTATAAAAAATATTCAAGAAAACAAAATAATAATAAGTTAATAATCAAAAATAATTAAGAAATATAAAGTTAAAACTAAGAAGATTAGTTTTTTTTCGAGAGAATAATAGGTGAAAAACTATGAGAAAAATATTAAAAGTATTTAAAACGATGTTTTTAACGAGCATTATTTCTTTATCACTTATTGCATGTGATAAGGTAAATGAAGCAAATCAAAAATATGTTGATATTAGTAATATTAATATGGAAGTTACTAATGCTCCTGTTGAATTAAATAAAGATATTTATAATACAGCTTTAATTAAATTTAAAACTAAAGTACAAACTGAAATTAATAAATTAGTTCCAGAAGGAAAAAAACCAGAAAATGGAACCGATTATAAAATAACAATTGTTAATCATAATGATATGTATGCTAAAATTGATAAATTTGAATCACTTGCTGTTAATGTATCTGCTTCAAATAATAGTAATTTTTTAAAAGGTAGTTTTAATGCTTGTGTAAAATTAGTATCAAAAGCTAAAGACATTAGTAATCTTAATATTGATAAGCAAGAAGAAAAAATTAAAATTAATACCACTACTTTTGGTGAAGCAATTGCTTTACGTTGTTTATCATTAATTGAAAGTAAAATTAATGCTATTGTTGCAACAGCAAAACAAAATAGTGACTATATTGTTAATGTAGAAGGTCATACTTTATCAGAATCTATTAAAACATTTGATGATGTTCATATTAATGTTAATACTATTGAAGATGATTATCATTTTTTATTACATGGTAGTTTTAGTTTTGTCTTAGCTTTTGTTAAAGATTAATTTATATTATTTTGGGTAATAAAAAAGAAAACTTGATTTTCATTATTATCATGCTAAATTGTAAAGGTAAGTGCAACTAAATTATTTTTCTATCCAAATATTCGATTGGTGAAAGATAATTTAATATTTTTCTCGGTCTTTGATTTAAAGACAATATAAATTTATGAACTTCATTTTTATTAGTTTTTGAAAAAATAAATTTTTTAGGAAATTTTTCTCTAATTAAACCATTAGTATTTTCATTAGTACCTCTTTGTCAAGGTGAATATGGATTGGCAAAATAAATTTTTACATCTAAATTTTTTTCAAGTTGTTGTCAATTTGAAAATTCTTTGCCACGATCAAAAGTAATAGTTTTAACAATGTTTTTAGGAAGAATTGATAAATAATAACTGACATTTTTATTAATAACTTTAGTAGTTCTGTTTTTAACTAATATTGCTAAAGTAAATCGTGATACTCTTTCAACTAAAGTTATTAAACATGATTTGCTTTTGCCTCTTGATGATACTATAGTATCTCCTTCTCAATGACCAAGTGTTATACGATCATTAACATTTATATCTCGTTCTTTAATTGATTTACCATTAAACTTGCCACGATTTTCTTTAGATTTTCGTTTTTTACCTTTTCTTCTTAAATTTTTACTAGTAACTTTATCAAGCATTCCAAAATAAATTCAAGTATAAATTGTTTTAAAACTAATAACTCACTCTTTATGAAAATTTTTAATTCTGCCATAAATTTGTTCAGGTGATCAACCTAATAGTAATTTTTGTTGTACATATTTTACTAAATTCTTATTTTTAAACTTATGAAAACTAATATGTGATTGTTTTCGATTTTCAGCTTTATTTTGTGCAATTAATGAAAAATAATGATTATTATCTTTATTTCTATTAATTTCTCGAATAATAGTACTAATACTTCGATTAAAATTTTTAGCTATTTCACTAATTTTAAATTTAAATTTCAATTGATTCTCAATATAAATCCTTTCATCTATGCCAAGATGTTTATAACTCATATAAAAACTCCTTACTTTTTTCTAAACTAAATTTAGCATTATGAAATTTTTATATGAGAATTTTTTGCAATTTTATTTACTTGCACTTACAAGTATAATTCAGCTCATAAAAATAAAGTAGTATAGTATGGGGTAAGCATGTCAGAAGTAGAAAAATTATTAACAATGAATTATGAAAATGTTTGTAATTTTTTAAAAAATAAATATGGATGTATTTCAAAAAATTATTTTTCAGATGCAACAATGTCTAAGAAATCACAAGGAATAACAAGGGGAAAAGAAGGTTTATATATTCATCATATTGATGAAGATAAAGCAATTTTGTTATCTACTCCCAAATGAGCTCAAAAGTCACCATTTGCATATCAATATGCTGATCGATTAGTTTATTGTAATTTACTAGAACATTTGGTTTTGCATATTAAAATTTTTGAATATCCTCATCCAAATAAACATAATTTTATGGAAGTTGATGTTGGTGGAATTTATGCTTTTATTGTTCCTGAATTAAATGATATTTATAGTGGTATTCAATATAAACAACCATGAAAACAGAAAGTTACTGAAGTTGTTTTACCATTAAAAGGAGATTATTTTAAATGTATTAAAAAATTAGTAGAACTTGGGTTTTCTTATCCTTTGCTTACTTCTTTTAATCATCAATTTGGTACATGAAATAATAGAAATAATAATAGGTTATATGAAGAAATGAAAAAAATGGGTGTTAAACAGTAACTTTTTTTTATTGTTATTTAATCATAAATAAAAAATGTTAGTAAATTACCAACATTTATTTTTATTAAGTTTATGAAAAAGTTAATTGACAATGATTTTGATTAATTATTGGTAATTGTTCACCATTAATACTTGTTATATCGTTATTTCTTAATAATGGAGTTCTTTCAGATATTTGTTGTTCGTTATTACTTTCAACATTAATATCAGAAATATTTGTTGGAAAACATTTATCATAAATATTTGAAATGGAAGTGCTAATTCCATATCCTAGTTTAGAACCTAAAAATGCTCCAATAAAAGTTGAATCTGTTATACTAACCATTATTCCAAAGAGTGCCATTCCTGCTTCTGGATCATATAAAGCTTCCTTATTTTTTGAAATTAAATCATAATAAAAATAACTTATGCCACTTAGCGCTGCACTACCACCTAATATTCCACCTGTATATGTAAAGTATTTTTGAATTTTTTTCATTTTTTCTCCTTTCAAAATAAAAAAACTATTTATTTTAAAATTGCTGAATTATACTTGTAAGTGCAAGTAAATAAAATTGCAAAAAATTCTCATATAAAAATTTCATAATGCTAAATTTAGTTTAGAAAAAAGTAAGGAGTTTTTATATGAGTTATAAACATCTTGGCATAGATGAAAGGATTTATATTGAGAATCAATTGAAATTTAAATTTAAAATTAGTGAAATAGCTAAAAATCTTAATCGAAGTATTAGTACTATTATTCGAGAAATTAATAGAAATAAAGATAATAATCATTATTTTTCATTAATTGCACAAAATAAAGCTGAAAATCGAAAATAATCACATATTAGTTTTCATAAGTTTAAAAATAAGAATTTAGTAAAATATGTACAACAAAAATTACTATTAGGTTGATCACCTGAACAAATTTATGGCAGAATTAAAAATTTTAATAAAGAGTGAGTTATTAGTTTTAAAACAATTTATACTTGAATTTATTTTGGAATGCTTGATAAAGTTACTAGTAAAAATTTAAGAAGAAAAGGTAAAAAACGAAAATCTAAAGAAAATCGTGGAAGTTTAATGGTAAATCAATTAAAGAATGAGATATAAATGTTAATGATCGTATAACACTTGGTCATTGGAAAGGAGATACTATAGTATCATCAAGAGGCAAAAGCAAATCATGTTTAATAACTTTAGTTGAAAGAGTATCACGATTTACTTTAGCAATATTAGTTAAAAACAGAACTACTAAAGTTATTAATAAAAATGTCAGTTATTATTTATCAATTCTTCCTAAAAACATTGTTAAAACTATTACTTTTGATCGTGGCAAAGAATTTTCAAATTGACAACAACTTGAAAAAAATTTAGATGTAAAAATTTATTTTGCCAATCCATATTCACCTTGACAAAGAGGTACTAATGAAAATACTAATGATTTAATTAGAGAAAAATTTCCTAAAAAATTTATTTTTTCAAAAACTAATAAAAATGAAGTTCATAAATTTATATTGTCTTTAAATCAAAGACCGAGAAAAATATTAAATTATCTTTCACCAATCGAATATTTGGATAGAAAAATAATTTAGTTGCACTTACCTTTACAATTTAGCAATTAAAATAATAGTTTAAAAACTTGTATGAAGTTTTATCTTTTAATTTTAACATAAGATTTTTTTTGATAAAAATAAGACAAAAATTACTATTAATAGTTTATTATAAATATATAATTTTCTATATCAATAAAAGAAATTTATTGAATTTATATTTTAGATTATATTTTTTTAAAATAAAAACAAAGTTATTAAAATAAAATTTATAAATTATATTTTTATTTAGTTAATTTTGAACTATAAGAATGTTATTAACAATTAAAAAAATAATTTTTGAATAAATCTTTTATCTTTTTTCGTTATTTTTATTGTTATTTTATTGATTTATAAATTAAAAGGCGTAAAATTTCATATTAGTATATATTTTAAATTATTGAAAATATACGCATTAAAGATAAAGGAGTGTTTTTAGTGGAAAGTAGTAAAAATCTGTTTATTGTTAATCATCCTTTAATACAAGATAAATTAACAAGAATTAGAAATCACTTAACTCAAAAAAAAGATTTCAAAGAGAATTTAAGCGAAATTGCAACGTTAATGGCTTATGAAGTATTTAAAGATATTCCTCTTGATGAAATTGAAGTTGAAACACCCATTACTAAAGTTATTGGTAAAACATTAACCAAGACAATCATTCTTTCTCCGATTTTAAGAGCAGGATTAGGGATGACAAATGGATTTGAGTATGTAGTACCTAATGCAATTATTAGTCATGTTGGTCTTTATCGTGATGAAGAAACTTTAAAACCACAAAAATATTTTTTTAAATATCCCAAAAATATTAAAAATATAAGTGATGCATTAGTATTTATCTTAGATCCAATGCTTGCTACTGGTGGTACTGCTGATGCTGCTATTAAAGAATTAAAAAAAGTAGGTTTTAAAAATATTACTTTAGTTTCCATTGTAGGAGCACCAGTAGCTATTAAGAAAATTAATCATAATCATCCTGATGTTAAGATTTTTTTAGCAGCGTTGGATAAAGAATTAAATGATGATGGTTATATTGTACCTGGATTGGGTGATGCTGGTGATCGAATTTTTGGAACTAAATAAATATTTTAATGAAAAAAATTAGAAATAACCTTTTTCTTTCAATACTTTTTACAATGTTATGCTATTGATTATTAATTAATGTAGGATTAATTATAACTGTTATAATTAATACAAACCATTGGTTATTAATTGCTGGATTTAATATTGGTTTTATAGGAAGTATGATTGGGTTATGCTTTTTATATTTATCGTCAAAATGATTAACCAGCGGAATACATTTAAAACAAACCTTAGCATATTTTGGATTCTTATTAAGAATGTTAATTTATGGTTCAATTATAGTTTTGAATATTTTCTTTAACTTTGCTAATATTTTTACTATAATTGCCGGAATGTCAATATTAATGGTTGCTACTATTACTGCAACATTATGTGTATATCAAAAAAATAACTTAAAAGAAGGAATTTAAATGGAAACTTTAGCTGGATTGGAAAGTTGGAATTATTTACAAATTATGCCACAATTGGTAACAATTTTGATAACAACAGTCTTTATCAGTGTTATTAGTTATATTTATTATTATAAAATAAAACGAATGAAGCCTGATGAAGATCCAAGAGGTATTGTTTTAGTTGTTGAATTAATAATTAAATCAGTTGAAAAAATTGTTGTTGATGTTCTTGGTGTAAAGTATAAAAACCTGACAGTTTATTTGTTATATGTAATGGGTTATATTTTAATTGGTAATTGATTATCGATTATTGGTCTTGAACCACAGTCATCAATGTATACTGTTACTTTATCAATGGCATTAGTTACTTTTATTGGAATATATTATATTGCTATTAAATTTCAGAAACTTTTATTTTTTAAAAAATTTATTATTAACCCTCTAGAATTAATTACTCAATTTGCACCTTTGATTTCTTTATCTTTTCGTTTATTTGGTAATATTTTAGGTGGAAGTATTATTTTGGCAATGCTTTATGGGGTAACTGCTAATATTTGAAGTAATATCCCAATTATTGGTCAGATGAATTTATTAATTGGTGTAATTGGACCATTCTTACATATTTATTTTGATTTATTTGCTGGAAGTATTCAAGCCTTAATTTTTGGCATCTTAACTCTTGTTTATTGGAAGTTACAAATGGAGGAAGGAAGTTCTCATAAGGGAGAACTTACTATTAAATTACCAAAAAAACTTCGTAAACAACAAGCAATAAATCATGAAGAAGAAATTTATACCGAACGTTCAATTATGGAAAAAAAATAAAATACAAAAAGGAGAATTTATTTATTATGGAATTATTAACAACAGTAATGACACATGTCTTTCATTTTTTTAATCATTTAGCAGCTGATCCTAATGGATTGATGAATTTAAAGTTTGTTGGAGCTGGAATTTCAACTATTTCTTGTGCAGGAAGTGGAATTGGTCAAGGTTTTGCTGCTGGTAAAGCTGTTGAAGCGGTTGCTCGTAATCCTGAAGTAGAATCTAAAATTAGAACACAATTTATTATTGGTGCAGCTATTGCCGAATCAGGTGCTATTTATGGATTAGTTGTTTCTCTGATTTTAATATTTGTAGCATAAGGTATTAAAAAATATTAAAAAGTAGGTGATTTTATGAATTTTAATTTCAATGATTTAGTATCAGGTGATGATATTATTAATCAATTATTTCCCAATCTTCCTGTTTTTATTGCTCATATTTTTGCAACATTAATTTTATTAATGGTACTTTGAAGATGAGTTTATGCTCCGTTTCGTAAGGCTTTACATTCGCGACATTTAGTAATTAAAGAAAAACTTGATGATGCTGCTTGCAAGCAATCATTAGCTAATCAAGATCGTGGTGAAGCTAGTCAAATATTAAAAGCTGCTAAAATTGAAGCTCAGGAAATTATTGCTAATGCACAAAATGATGGTTACAATAAGCGTAAACAAATTATTGATAAAGCGCAAGAAGAGAGTATGCGTATTACTAATCAATCAAATCGTGATTTAGTTCGTGCTCGTAAAGAGGCAGAAGCAAAGATTAACGAAGAAATCAAAGTAGTAGCATTAGAAGTAGCTAAAAAAATTATTGGTGCTGAAATGAATGCTAAAAAACATGAACAATTAATTACTGATTTTATTAAGAATTTGGAATAGTGGTGAAGTTAAATGATAGATGAAGGATTAGCTAATCAATGAAGTAATGGTCTTTTTCAATTAGCAAGAGAAATAAAAAAAATTACTCAATTTGCTGAAGAAAGTAATAAATTAATTGATATTTTTACTACTTATCCAGAATTTATTGATATTACTAGTAGTAGTAATATAACTATTGAAACACGTAAACAAATTATTAGTGAAACTTTTAAAAATCATATTGAACCATATATGTTAAATTTTTTCTTTTTGTTGATTGATGAACATCATTTCCAGTCTGTTCGTTTCATTTTAAAAGAATTTCGCAAATTATGTAATGAATATCAAGATGTAAACTATGGCATTATTTATTCAGTAATAGAACTTTCAAACCAACAAATAAATCAAATAAAATTGAAAATTGAGAAAGTCATTAAACATAAGATTAAAGTCGTTAACAAGATTGATAAATCATTAATTGGCGGTATTAAAGTTAAAGTACGGAATCAAGTTTTTGATGGTTCCGTTAAAGGTCAAATTGATCAATTAAAACAAGAATTATTAAGTCATGAATAGAGGTAAAACAAATGTCCTTAAATGTTAATCAAATTTCAGAAATTATAAAAAGCCAAATTAAAAATTATGGTAAAAAAATTAGTGCTAATGAGGAAGGCATTGTTGTTACTGTCGGTGATGGAATTGCGCTAATTCATGGTTTAGATAAGGCTGTTAATGGTGAATTAGTATTTTTTCCTAAAAGTAATATTTATGGTATGGTTTTGAGTTTAGAAGAAACTGCTGTTGGTGTTACTTTAATGGGGGATGACACAGGTATCAAAGAAGGAGATATTGTTAGTAGAACAGGTAATGTTGTTGAAACACCAGTTGGTAATATGCTTTTAGGAAGAGTTGTTAATGCACTAGGGCAAAAGATTGATGGTAAAGGTCCAATTAAAACTACGAAAACTAGACCGATTGAAAGAATAGCGCTGGGTGTGATGACTAGAAAATCTGTATCAGAACCTTTAGCAACAGGATTATTATCAATTGATGCAATGATTCCGATTGGCAAAGGTCAAAGAGAGTTAATAATTGGTGATCGTCAAACTGGAAAAACAACGATTGCTATTGATACTATTATTAATCAAAAGGGTAAAAATGTCTTTTGTGTTTATGTTGCTATTGGTCAAAAAGCTTCAACTGTTGCTCAAATTGTTGATAAATTAACACAACTAGGGGCAATGGAGTATACAACTATTGTTGCTGCTACTGCTAGTGAAGTTGCTCCTTTGCAATATATTGCTCCTTATACAGGAGTAACTATTGCCGAAGAATGAATGGAAGAAGGTAAAGATGTCTTAATTGTTTATGATGATTTGAGTAAACATGCAGTGGCCTATCGTGCTATTTCCTTATTATTAAGAAGACCACCAGGAAGAGAAGCTTATCCAGGAGATGTTTTTTATCTTCATTCACGTTTATTAGAGCGTGCAGCTAAATTAAATGAAAAACATGGTGGTGGGAGTATTACTGCCTTACCTATTATTGAAACACAAGCCGGTGATATTTCTGCATATATTCCTACTAATGTTATTTCAATTACTGATGGTCAAATTTTTTTAATGTCAGAATTATTTAATGCCGGAATTCGTCCAGCAGTTGATGTAGGTTTATCAGTTTCACGGGTAGGTTCATCAGCACAAATTAAAGCAATAAAACAAGCAGGTGGAACATTAAAATTAGAATTAGCACAATTTCGTGAATTACAAGCTTTTTCACAATTTGGTTCTGATTTAGATGAAAATACTAGAGCTGTTATTGAACATGGTAAACGTGCCATTGAAATTTTAAAACAAAAACAAAATGAACCATTAAATCAAATTGATCAAGCAATTATTTTATTAGCAATTAAAAATAAGGCAATTAAATGATTACCAGTAGAAATGATGGATTTTTTTAAAAAGGAAGTAATAACTTATTTTCAAAAACAACAACGAAAAAGTTATTTAAAGTTACAGCAAGATCAAGCATTTAGTGAAGAGTTACAAGTGAGCATTAGTCAAGGCATTATGCAGGTTGTTTATAATTTGACTAATAAGCTAAATGACTATAATCCTAAAATATATGGTAGTCTTGAAGAATGGGAAACACTAATTAAAACATTCAAATAATGTATTAGGAAGGTAAGGTGAAATATCATGGCTCAAAGCATGGAACAAATTAGACAAAAAATTAAATCTGTTAATACTAGTTATAAAATTACTAAAGCAATGCAACTAGTATCAACAGCTAAATTAAAAAAAGTAGGTAAAAGAATTGAGATGATTAAACCTTATTATTCTGAAGTTTATGATACATTCAATCAACTAATACCTAAATTAAGTAATTCAATTTATTTAAAAACAAAGGATCAAGTTATTAATAAAACAATATGAGTTGTTTTTAATTCTAATTTAGGATTATGTGGTGGTTTTAATAATAATTTAAATAAATTAGTACTAGAACAATATCAACCACAAGATGAAATAGTTGTTATTGGTAGTAAAGGAGTTTCATACTTTACTAATCATCATTGTAAAATTATGCAATCTTATACTGAAATTAACATTCAATCATCATATAATGAGTCGCAAGAGATATCTTTGTTGTTACTTTCTAAGTTTAATAATAAAGAAACTGATGCTATTAAAATTGCATATACAAAATATGTAAATACGGTAACAACAATTCCAACAATTATTGATTTATTACCAATTGTTTCTATTAAAACTAATCAAGAAAGTAATTTAATTCAAACTGATTTTGAACCAGACGCTAATACTGTTATTAATAGTGCTATTCCTTTATATGTTGGTGCCATTGTTTATGGTGCATTAGTAGAATCACAAGTGTCAGAGCAAGCATTACGAAGATTAGCAATGGAAAATGCTTCAAATAATGCCAAAGAAATGAAAGATAAATTATTAGTAAGTTATAATCGTGCCCGTCAAGGTGCTATTACCCAAGAAATTTCAGAAATTATTGGTGGCGCTGATGCCCAATCATCATAATAAAGGAGTAAACTAAAATGAAAAATGCAACTAGTAAAAAATCTATAACAATTAAAGAAAAAAATGTTAGTGATAAAAATTCTTTAAAAAAAGATAACACTAAAGTTATTGCTAAAGTAAAAGCAAAAGTGACTAAAAAAGTAGTTAATAGCAAAGAAAGTGTTAAAACTAGTAAACAATTACCAACTAAACGAAATATTGGAAAAATTGTTCAAATTTCAGGTCCAGTTATTGATATTCGTTTTAATGATAATAGTTTACCTAATTTAAATAATGCTATTAGTATTGATAATAATGGTCAAAAATTAATTGTTGAAGTTGCAAAACATATTGGTGATGATAGTGTTCGTTGTATTTCAATGGGTCCAACTGAAGGATTACTACGTGGTCTTGAAGCAGTTGATTTAGGAATACCAATTAGTGTTCCTGTTGGTGAAGAAGTTTTGGGTAGACTTTTTAATGTATTGGGTGAAGTCATTGATGATGGTAAAGAACTTAAAACTAAATTAAAATATCCTATTCATCGTACACCTCCTAGTTTTGATGAATTACAATCAAAATCTGAAATTTTAGAAACAGGAATTAAAGTTATTGATTTATTAGCACCTTATGCTAAAGGTGGAAAAATTGGTTTATTCGGTGGAGCTGGAGTTGGTAAAACAGTTTTAATTCAAGAATTAATTAATAACATAGCTAAAGAACATGGTGGTATTTCTGTCTTTTCAGGAGTTGGCGAAAGAACACGTGAGGGTAATGATTTATATTATGAAATGCAAGAGTCAGGTGTTATTAGTAAAACTGCTTTAGTGTTTGGTCAAATGTCAGAACCACCAGGTGCTAGAATGCGTGTTGCATTAACTGGTTTAACAATTGCTGAATACTTCCGTGATGAAAAACAACAAGATGTATTATTATTTATTGATAATATATTTCGTTTTACACAAGCTGGTAGTGAAGTATCAGCTTTATTAGGAAGAATGCCTTCAGCAGTAGGGTACCAACCAACATTATCGACAGAAATGGGTGCTTTACAAGAACGTATTGTATCAACAACACGTGGTTCTATTACATCTGTACAAGCAGTATATGTACCAGCTGATGATTTAACTGATCCAGCTCCTGCGACAACATTTACTCACTTGGATGCCAAAATTGTTTTAGATCGTAATATTGCTGCTTTAGGGCTTTATCCTGCTGTTCATCCTTTACAATCTTCATCAAGAATGTTAGATCCTGCTATTGTTGGTCAGGAGCATTATGATGTTGCGCAAAGAGTTATTGAAACAATTCAACGTTTTTCTGAATTAGAACCAATCATTGGTATTTTAGGAATGGATGAGTTGAGTGAAGAAGATAAAAAAATAGTAGCTAGAGGAAGAAGAATTCGTAATTTTTGTTCACAACCATTTCATGTTGCTGAAAAATTTTCGGGTTTAAATGGTATTTATATTCCGATTAGTAAAACTGTTAATAGTTTTAAACAAATTTTAGATGGTGAATGTGATGATTTACCAGAGCAAGCCTTTTTATATGTAGGAACTATTGAACAAGCAATTGAAAAGGCAAAGAAATTGAGATAATTGAAGGTGATAGTATGGCATTAAATCTTAAAATTATTACTCCTGATGGTATTTTTTTCGATGGAGAAGTACAGTGAGTTAATGTTAAAACAACTGAAGGCTATGTTGGTATTCTTGAATGGCATACACCTTTGATTGCTAATATTCAAATATCGAAAATGTCATTTAAAATTAAACAAAAAATTCGTAATTTAACGATTTCTGGTGGACTTTTGGTAACTGATTTACATATGGTTCGTATTATTAGTGATAAAGTTGAATATACATCAATTTTAAAAGAGCAAGAAACAAAGGTATTTGATGAGCGTATTAAAAGGATTAGTGGAGGTTAATAAATATGCATGATTCACATTTAATAAAATGAATAATTGAAATAAGTATTTATCTTTTTAGTTTTATTGCTAGCGGATTTGCTGTAAAAGCAATTCCTTTTAATAAATTTCTTGATCATAAAAGAATAAAAGAATCATGAATTTTATATATGTTAACAACTTTAGTTTTTACTTATTGTATTGGTACGTTAATTATTAAATTTATTGGTTTAGATATTTGGTTTAATTTAAATTAATACTTAAAATTAAAAAAATAAAAATAGTAAGTGTTTTAAAATACTTACTATTTTTTTAATTACAATATATTATTAAAATTTATAGTAGTTATTGATAATACCTATATATATTATAAAATTTCTCCGAAATTACTATTATAGTAGTAAAAAAATCGTTTTTATTTATTTTATTGTTGTTTTTACTATTATATATATATATATATATATATATATATAATATTTTTATCTGTATAGAACAATATAGAATGGAGGTAAGAAAATGAGTAAATTTTTTCATAGTAAACAAACAACTCCTGAGGATAAGAAAAATCCTAGTTTTACTTTTAAAGGAACTTTTAATAAATTAGGTGGCAAAATGTTTGGTAAAATGCAAAACTTATCAAGAGCCATTGTTTTACCAATAGCCACATTACCAATAGCTGGCTTATTGTTAGGAATTGGTGGTGGAGTTGCTAGTGCTTTAAAGCAATTACCTAATCATGATAGTCTTGTTGGTATTATTAATATTTTTTCAATTATGCAATCATCTGGAAACGTTGTTTTTGCTAATTTAGGATTGATTTTTGCTATTTCTATTGCTTTTGGTTTTGCAAAAGCTAGTAAAGGTGTAGCTGCTCTTTCTGGATTTATTACTTTTATTGTTATGACTTCAGTTATTAGTGGCATGTTTTTTTGAAATCCTAAAACAGGAATGTTGGGATTTGATCCATGAGGTTTAGGTGAAGGTGCAAAGATTACTCCAGAAAGTGGTAAATCTTCTGGTTTATTTTCTTCTGTCTTAGGATTATTTCCTACGTTTGATACTTCAGTTTTAGGTGGCATTCTTGTTGGTTGATTAGTATCAGTTGTTCATAATCATTCATACAATATTCGTATGCCAAGAGTATTAGCTTTTTTTGGTGGTGAACGTTTTGTGCCAATTTTAGCTGTTTTTGTTGGAATAGGAATGGGATTAGCTTTTTTCTTTATTTGACCAATGTTATTAATTGCTTTTAGAGAAATTGGTAATGGCTTAGCAGCTGGTATGAATACAGGTCAACTTACTGATGGACAGTTAACTGGTGATAATTTTCATCCAACAGTTGGTGGAGCATTTATTGCAATGTTTTTTGGAATTACTGAACGTTTATTAATACCAACAGGATTGCATCACGTTCAATATGCACCTTTCTGATATACTGGAATTGGTGGTACGTGAACTAATGGATCTGACACATTTGTAGGAGCGTACAATATTTTCTTTGGACAATTTGCTTCTAATGCAGTAGGACACATGAATCAAACACCAGGAACAATGTTTATGAGTGGGCGATTTGCATATATGCAATATGGTTATCCATTTGCAGCGCTTGCTATGTGAATGTTAGCACGACCAGAAAATAAAAAAATGGTTGGTGGTATTTTAGGATCTGCTGCTCTAACTTCTTTCTTAACAGGAGTTACAGAACCATTGTTGTTTTCATTCTTATTTGTAGCACCATTATGTTTTGTTTTCCATGCATTTATGGCAGGAATTAGTTTTATGATGGCGTATTTATTAAATATAGTTGTTGGTCAAGGTTTTGCTGCTGGATTTATTGACTTTTCTTTCTTTGGAATATTACCAAGTATTCTTGGTAAAGAAACAGGCTTCTATTGAGTATTTGCTACTGGATTAATTATGGCACCTGCTTATTTCTTTGGGTTCTATTACATTATTAAGTGAAGAAATTACAAAACTTTAGGTCGTGAAGAAGGAGAATTAGCAACCAACTTAGCTTTACAAAGTGTTGAAAGTTCTTTAGATAAGTCTTCAAAAAAAGGTAGAACAAAAGTAGAAAATTTATTACTTGGACTTGGTGGAACATTAAATATTATTGATGTTAACGCTAAAGATAAAGTATTAGTTGTAACTTTAAAAGATGCAAATATTTATTCAAAAGCTTTATTAAGATTAAGTGGAACTAAAAATATTAAAGTAATTGCCAATAAAGTTGAAATTACTTATCTTGATGGTGCAGAGTCTATTCATAAAACTTTACAAGCAGAAATGACAAAGAAACAAACATTAACACCTGATACTAATAAAGATAAAAATAATGATATGTTAGAAAATATTTTTAAAGGTCTTGGTGGACGAAGTAATGTTAAATTATTAGACAATTGTGCTACAAGATTGCGTGTTACAGTTTTTGATGAAACTAAAGTTGATGATAATATTTTAAAATTAACTGGTGCAGTTGGTATCTTTAAAAAAGGTACAGCTATTCAAGTAATTTATGGGCCACAAGTAGGTAATATTAAAAATGATTTATTAAAAACTTGAACTCCAAAATAAACTATTACTAAAAGCTGAATTATACTTGTAAGTGCAAGTAAATAAAATTGCAAAAAATTCTCATATAAAAATTTCATAATGCTAAATTTAGTTTAGAAAAAAGTAAGGAGTTTTTATATGAGTTATAAACATCTTGGCATAGATGAAAGGATTTATATTGAGAATCAATTGAAATTTAAATTTAAAATTAGTGAAATAGCTAAAAATCTTAATCGAAGTATTAGTACTATTATTCGAGAAATTAATAGAAATAAAGATAATAATCATTATTTTTCATTAATTGCACAAAATAAAGCTGAAAATCGAAAACAATCACATATTAGTTTTCATAAGTTTAAAAATAAGAATTTAGTAAAATATGTACAACAAAAATTACTATTAGGTTGATCACCTGAACAAATTTATGGCAGAATTAAAAATTTTCATAAAGAGTGAGTTATTAGTTTTAAAACAATTTATACTTGAATTTATTTTGGAATGCTTGATAAAGTTACTAGTAAAAATTTAAGAAGAAAAGGTAAAAAACGAAAATCTAAAGAAAATCGTGGCAAGTTTAATGGTAAATCAATTAAAGAACGAGATATAAATGTTAATGATCGTATAACACTTGGTCATTGAGAAGGAGATACTATAGTATCATCAAGAGGCAAAAGCAAATCATGTTTAATAACTTTAGTTGAAAGAGTATCACGATTTACTTTAGCAATATTAGTTAAAAACAGAACTACTAAAGTTATTAATAAAAATGTCAGTTATTATTTATCAATTCTTCCTAAAAACATTGTTAAAACTATTATTTTTGATCGTGGCAAAGAATTTTCAAATTGACAACAACTTGAAAAAAATTTAGATGTAAAAATTTATTTTGCCAATCCATATTCACCTTGACAAAGAGGTACTAATGAAAATACTAATAGTTTAATTAGAGAAAAATTTCCTAAAAAATTTATTTTTTCAAAAACTAATAAAAATGAAGTTCATAAATTTATATTGTCTTTAAATCAAAGACCGAGAAAAATATTAAATTATCTTTCACCAATCGAATATTTGGATAGAAAAATAATTTAGTTGCACTTACCTTTACAATTTAGCATAGTAATTAAAATAATTATAGTAAATTATTTTTTCTAACTTCGAAGAGAAAGAAAAAAATATAATATAAATACAATTTTTTTTGGGTACTAAGTTTTCTAAGTTTTTTTATGTTAAAATAATAAAGATTTTATTACTTTACAAGTAATAATAAGTATAAGTAATAATAAAGAAAAAAATGGTGATTTACTTTATGTGAGATCGTAAAATTTTACGAAAAATTAATAAACAAGTTAAGGCAATAATTAGCCTTGATGAAACAATGAGAAAAATTAAAGATGAAGAATTAGCAAATAAAACAGTTGAATTCAGAACCAGATTGGCAGAAGGTGAGGCTTTAGATGATATTTTAGTTGAAGCTTTTGCGACAATTAGAGAAGCAGCACGAAGAATTAGTGGATTACATCCATATCCTGTTCAATTAATTGGTGGTATTGTTCTTCATAATGGTGATGTTGCTGAAATGCGAACTGGTGAAGGAAAAACTTTAACTGCTGTGATGCCAATTTATCTAAATGCTTTAAGTAGTAAAGGTGTTCATGTTATTACTGTTAATGAATATTTGGCGGTAAGAGATGCTGAATTAAATCGACCAATTTTAGAATTTTTGGGAATTACTATTGGCGTTAGTCTTCGTGATCATTCTACTAATCAAAAACGTGAAGCGTATTTAAAAGATGTTACATATACAACTAATTCGGAATTAGGCTTTGATTATTTGCGTGATAATATGATTAAGGTTTATCCAGAAAAAGTTCAACGTCAGCTTAATTATGCTATCATTGATGAGGCGGACTCTGTTTTAATTGATGAATCAAGAACACCTTTAATTATTTCTGGTGGTTCAAAAAATCGTACTCCTTTATATCAAGCATCAGATGTTTTTGCAAAAACTTTAATACCTGAAGATTATAAAATTGATTGAGAATCACGTCAAATTGCATTAACAGTAACGGGTGTTAATAAAGCTCAAAAACAGTTTAATTTAAAAAATTTATTTGATATTGATAACTCGGAATTATTTCATCATATTCAAAATGCACTTCGTGCTAATCATGTTTTCAAATTAGATGTAGAATATGTTGTTAAAGATGGTGAAATTGTGCTAGTTGATCAGTTTACTGGTAGATTAATGCCTGGTAGAGTATATAGTGATGGACTTCATCAAGCTTTACAGGCTAAAGAAAATGTTACAATTCAACAAGAAACAACAACAGTAGCTACTATTACTTATCAAAACTTTTTCCGTTTATATAATAAATTAAGTGGTATGACAGGAACTGCTAAAACCGAAGAAGAAGAATTTGTAAAAATTTATAATATGAGAGTAATTAAGATTCCTACTAATAAACCAATTATTCGAGAAGATAAACCTGATCATGTTTTTGCTTCATTAAATGCTAAATTTAAATCTTTAATTGCAGAAGTTAAAGAACGACATACTAAAGGACAACCAATTTTGATTGGTACTGCTAATGTTGATGTATCAGAACGAATTGCTAATATGTTAACTTTGGAAGGAATTAAGCATGAGATTTTAAATGCTAAAAATCATGCTCGTGAAGCTGATATTATTGCTAGAGCTGGTGAAAAAGGATCAATTACTTTAGCAACTAATATGGCAGGACGTGGAACTGATATTAAACTTGGTAAGGGTGTTATTGAACTTGGTGGCCTTGCTGTATTAGGTACCGAAAGAAACGAAGCACGAAGAATTGATAATCAATTACGTGGAAGAGCCGGAAGACAAGGTGATCCTGGATTTTCACGATTTTATGTTTCAATTGAAGATGATTTGATGTTACGTTTTGGTGGTGAAAAATTAAAAAAAGCTTTTGCAAGTTTAGGTGAAGACTATATTAGATCAAAAATGTTAACTAGATCAATTACTAGAGCACAACAAAAAATTGAAGGTATGAATTTTGATGCACGAAAAAACTTATTAGATTATGATAATGTTATTGCTCAGCATCGTGAAGCTACATATCATCAACGTGATAATATTTTACTTGCTGATGATTTATTAGATTTAATCAAAAATATGCACAGAACAGTAGCACGTGATTTACTAAATATTTTTAATAAAGTTGTTGGTAGAGAACAGTTTATTGATTATGATGAATTAGTTAAAGGTATTGAAAATAAATTAATTAAGCCTAATGATTTAATAGCAGAAAAGTTAAATCGATTAAGTACTGAAGAAAATATTGATTTAATTGTTGAAAAATCTTATAATTTTTATCTTGAAAAAAGAGAAAAGTTAAATGATGTTATTATAAAACAAATTGAAAATAGTGTTATTTTACAAACTTTTGATCAATATTGAACTAATCACATTGATGCTTTAAGTAAACTGCGTGCAGGAATCCATTTGCTTGGTTATGCGCAGTTAAATCCCTTACAAGCTTATATTGAGGAAGCTTCAAAATTATTTAATCGTATGAAAATCAATGTTGCTCATCAAGTTATTATTATGTTACATAGCATTGATCCAGAACAACATCAGGTCCGTGGTGGTCAAGATGTATTGGATACAGTATTAGCAAGTAATGTTGAAACTAAAACTAAAATTGGATAATCAATCTTTATTTAAAAAACTAAGTATTTTAATACTTAGTTTTTTAAATATGTTTTTTTATTCTATTTGATTTTTTTCTTTATGTTTTCATGACTTCTTTTTAAATATGTTTTTATTTTTTTTACTGTCATAAGTGACTGAAGTTGTTCAATGGGGGAAATTATTACCTTTAGTAATAGCATTACTATTATTCATGGGTACTAAATTTTTAATATAATTAGTTCCATCTGCTGTGGTGGGGCGTTCATAAACAATAGTTCAATTTGCTGAATTATACTTGTAAGTGCAAGTATAATTCAGCATTAAATTAAATGATACTATTGATACAAGTAATCGATTAAATATTAATAAAATTAATAATTCTCAACTACCACCAATATTAAAAACACTACAAAAAATAGAATCAAATATTATTTCAATACCAATTAACTAAAAATATTGTTAAATAACTTTTTTATAACTTTATTTACTTGTACTATAATTTTTCATATATTGAACTAATGTTTTAATTAATACACCCATACCACGATCATTTTTATAAGCAGTTCCCGCAATATCTAAATGTAAAAATGGTTTATCTTCACTAAATTCTTTTAAAAATGCAGCAGCATTTGATGAACCACCATATGGATCTTTAGAAAGATTACTTAAATCAGCTATTTTAGATGAACGCATATTTAAAATATTTTGTTGATGAATTGGCATTCTTCAAATTTCTTCATTAGTTTGTTGTGATGATAAATCAAAATCATTAAATAATTTATCATCAGTAGCAAAAGCACCAGTCATATAACTACCTAATGCAACTAGCATTGCACCAGTTAAAGTTGATAATTCAATAATACGATTTGCTTTTCCTTTACGTAAAGCATATGTCATAGCATCTGCTAATACCAACCTTCCTTCGGCATCGGTATTATTAATTTCTACAGTTTTACCATTCATTGAAGTAAAGACTGTTTCTACTAAAGTAGCATGACTACCAATCTTATTTTCTGTTAAACAAGCAACAGTTACAAAGTTTATTTTTAATTGTAATTTAGCAGCAGCAATGGCAGCATTACATACACTAGCTGCACCCGACATATCAAATTTCATACCTTTCATTGCTGAAGAAGGTTTTAGTGAATAACCACCACTATCAAAAGTAATTCCTTTACCAACTAATCCTAAAATATCATCGGCATGCTGTGGATCACCTTTATATTCTAAAACAACAACACGAGCATCAAAATTACTTCCAGCATTAACTGCTAATAATAAATTCATATTTAGTTCTGTTATTTCTTTTTGCCCTAAAACCTTTACTGATAAATTTTTAATACTTTTTGCTGCATCTTGAATTTTTTTTGCAAAAACTTCGGGATATAACAAATTAGGTGGCATATCTTGGAAATTACGTGCTAAATTAATACTTTCTCCTTGAATTTTGATTTGTTGTTGTGAAGTATAGTTAGGGAATTTTGCTGTTGAAACAACATTATATTTAACTTTTTTTTCTTCATTGTTTTTACTTTTTAAAGTATATTCTTTAAAAGTACCGAATCATAATGCTTCATATATAGTTTGTAAAAGTATACTTTCATCTAAATTACTCGTAACAAAAGATTTGACATCAATATCCAAATCTTGACTATTATTACTACTAAAATTTACAAAAAAATTATAAACATCATTACGAGTTAAGCCCTTACTATCACCTAAATATAGGTAATAAGTTTTATCTTCAGAAATTAATGTTAATTTATTTTTTTCTTTAGCAATCAATTCATGAGGAACTTTATCAGCAAATACCGCTGTTAATTTTAATTTTAATTCAAGTTTACTACTAACATTAAGTAGAATATTTTTATCCATATTTTCACTCCTAAATGGTAATATTAAAATAATTACAATATATCTGAATTAATATTTTCGAAAATTACAACAAAAATAGATAAGTTAAACAATATTATTGTATTATTATTGTATTGTAATATTACCATAGAATGGAGCAAAAACTATGAAGCGTTCTGAATTAAATGAAAAAGATAAAAAAAAGTACTGCTGAGATTTTAAGCATTTATTTATTAATAATGACTCTTGAAAAAAAGCTTTACCTGAGTTTGATAAATTTGCCAATCAACTTTTAACTTTTAAAGGAAAATTAAATAATATTGATAACTTTAAAAAATATTTAGCAATTAGCAAAAAAATATCAATGTTAGGGTCTAAAGTTGTGCAATATTTACATTATGGAGATTTAGATCAAACTAACTTAGAATTGCAACAATTATCTAGTTTATTTGCGACTCAACAAAGTAAGTTATCGGAAAAGTTAGCATGAATTGAACCAGAAATCAAAACTATTGGTTTACAAACTATTAAAAACTGAATTAATAATGACCCCTCATTAATGATATATAAACATGATATGGAAGTTTTCTTTAAATTTGAAAAATTTATTTTAAGTGAGCACGATGAAACTTTACTAAGCAAAGTTAGCAAATCAAGAAGTGCTGCTGGTGGTTTATATGATAGTTTGGTTTATGCTGATAAACAAAAAACAATGTTTAATTATCAAAATAAAGAACAAGAATTAACACAAACTTTATATTTAGACATTTTAGAAAATAGTAATCCAGTAAAAGATCAACAATTAAGAATTGATATTTCAAAAAAATTTTATGAAGATATTAAAAATAAAAAACATTCATTAGCACAAGTTTATGAAAGCATTTTAGAAGTAGCTGTTGAAGAAATAAAAATTCGTAACAACGATAAAGAAAAAGATAATAAAAAACATTTAACTACTTTAGAATATAGTCTATTAAGTGATGATGTACCATTAATACTATATGAAAATTTAATAAAAACAGGACAGAAACACGCTATTTTAGTAGAAGAATTTTATAATTTAAAACGTAAATTTTTTAAATTTAAAAAATTTTATAGTACCGATACTAGTTTAAAAATGACAACAATACTAACCAAAAAATTCAGTGTTGAAGAAGGTATTAATTCAGTCAAAGAAATTTTAAGTATCTTAGGTGATGAATATTTAGAGCAATTAAACTTAGCATTATTACCAGGTAGAATTGACTATTATGAAGACATAAATAAACGAATTGGTGCTTATTCAACGGGTGGTAATGGCGTAGAACCCATTATTTTAATGAATTGAGATGATACTATTAATTCACTTAATACACTAGCTCATGAATTAGGTCATTCTGTTCACACCCTATTTTCAGAAAAATATCAAAAATATCCAAATGCTGACTATCCAATTATTTTAGCTGAAGTTGCTTCAACAGTTAATGAACATCTAGCCTTTGATTATTTATATAATAAAGCCTCAAATAATCAAGAACGCATTTACTTACTACAAACTCATATTGAAACTGTAATTGGTACTTTTTTTCGTCAAATTCAATTTGCTGAATTTGAATGAGAAGCACATAAATTAGTAGAAAAAGAAGTGCCATTAAATGCCGATATTTTGGCTGATTTATTTGAAAATACAGCTAATAAATATGGACAAAAATTATTAGATAAATACGAAGAAAAAGCAAAAGGATACTCATGACCACGAATTCTTCATTTTTTCCACTCACCTTATTATGTTTATAAATATGCTACTTCAATTACCGTTTCTTATAAACTTTATGAAGATGTTAAAAACGGCAAAAAAGAAAATTTACTTAACTTTTTAAAAGCCGGTGGCAGCAAATATCCATTAGATATTTTAAAAGATGCGGGTGTTGATTTAACACAAATTGATGTTTATAACCCATTAATTACTAATTTAAAGAAAATGATTAATCAATTATCAGACTTAATTAATAATAAAGATAATTAAATTGCAAAAAAATAATATATAATACTAATGGTGTTTTAGTCCTTTAGCATTTTATTTAAAACGTTATAAAATAATATGTACATATTTTGACTATTACAATTAGTAAAGACTAAGGAGAATAAATAAAAAATGAATGTGAAATTTGATTTTGAAGATATAAATCTAATTGCAAATAAAGGAATAGTTAAATCACGAAAAGAATGTGATACCAGTCTTAAACTAAATGGTTTTACTTTTAAAATTCCAATTATTCCAGCAAATATGAGTGCTGTCATTAACCAAGAATTATGTATTTGATTGGCTAAAAATAATTACTTTTATGTAATGCACCGTTTTAATATCGATCAAATTAAATTTATTAAAAGTATGCACGAACAAAAGTTATATGCTTCAATTAGCATTGGTGTTAAAAAAGAGGATAAAGAGTTACTTGAACAATTAATCAAACTGAATCTAATTCCGGAATTTATTACTATTGATATTGCTCATGGTCATAGTAATGCTATGGAAGAAATGATTAAATTTATAAAAACTACTTTTGCTAAAACAAATACTAAACCTTTTATTATTGCTGGTAACGTTATGACAAAAACTGCTGTTAAAGATTTAGAAAAATGAGGCGCTGATGCAATTAAATTTGGTGTTGGTCCAGGAAAAGCTTGTATTACTAAACTAAAAACTGGATTTGGTACAGGTGGTTGACAATTAAATGCTTTACAAGATGTTGCCAATAGCACCACTAAACCATTAATTGCAGATGGTGGTATTAGATGTAATGGTGATATTGCTAAAGCAATAGCTTTTGGTGCCACTATGATTATGGCAGGAAGTATTTTAGCGGGTTATGATGAATCACCTGGCAAAATTGTTACAATAAATGGTCAATCTTACAAAGAATATTTTGGATCAGCAAGTATTTTTAACAAAGCGGAAGCAAAAAATATTGAAGGTAAAAAAATACTTGTTCCATATAAAGGTTCAATTGCTGATACTTATAAAGAAATGGAAGAAGATTTACAATCTGCTATTTCTTATGCTGGTGGTAAAGATTTATCTGCATTAACAAAATGTGATTATGTTATTGTTAAAGGTACTATTAATAATGGTGATGATCGTTAATAACTTTTAATTTTTCTTTAAAAACAATTCTGGGTACCCAGAATTGTTTTTTATTAAAATAGAAGCAAATCAAACTGCCTATGATGATAATTGAATTCACTGTGATAATTGTTTAATGATATTAAAGAATCTAATAATTAAATTATTTTTAATGGTAATGTTTAGTAATCTGTATAACTTACAAAAATAACTATGTTTAATTAATTCTAGTAAATATAATTAAATGACTAGAAAGAGTGAGTTACAGATGGCTAAAAAAGATAATTTTAATAATAATGATCCAATATCAAAAGCAGTAGATTTATTATTAGAAAATACTGAAGATTTAACAACAGTTTTTAAAGAAGGGGGTTTATATAAAGAATTAACAAAACGTTTAGTTGAAAAAATGTTGAATTCTGAGATGCAAAATTATTTAGGATATGAAAAAAATCAACATAATAATAGTGACAATGCTCGTAATGGTATAAGTTCAAAAAAATTAATAACTCAACAAGGTAAAATTGAGATTGATGTACCACGAGATCGTAATAGTAATTTTACTCCTGTAATAGTGCCAAAAAGACAGAGAAGATTTGATGGTTTTGATCAACAAGTTCTTTCCTTATATGCAAAAGGTATGACATTATCAGATATTAGAATGCAGTTACAAGAGTTATATCATGGTGCTGATATTAGTGAAAGTGTTATTAGTCAAATTACTGATGATGTGATTGATGATGTCAAAGCATGACAAAATAGACCATTAGAAGGCATTTATCCCATTGTTTATTTTGATTGTATAGTAGTTAAAGTACGACAAGATAAACGCATTATTAACAAATCAGTTTATATAGCTTTAGGTGTTGATTTAGAAGGTAAAAAAGATGTTTTAGGTTTATGAATTAGTGAAAATGAAGGCGCTAAATTTTGATTAGCAAATTTCACAGAAATGAAAAATCGTGGCTTAAATGATATTCTTATTGCTTGTAATGACAACTTAACAGGCATGTCAGAAGCAATACAATCAGTTTATCCTAAAACTGAACATCAATTATGTATAGTTCATCAAATCAGAAATAGTTTAAAATATGTTTCATACAAACATCGAAAATCACTAGTTACAGATTTAAAGCCAATTTATAATGCATGTAGTGAAGAACAAGCAATGCAAGCTTTAGAATCATTTGAAAATAAATGAAATAAACACTATCCTCAAATTGCTAAATCTTGAGCTGAATTATACTTGTAAGTGCAAGTAAATAAAATTGCAAAAAATTCTCATATAAAAATTTCATAATGCTAAATTTAGTTTAGAAAAAAGTAAGGAGTTTTTATATGAGTTATAAACATCTTGGCATAGATGAAAGGATTTATATTGAGAATCAATTGAAATTTAAATTTAAAATTATTGAAATAGCTAAAAATCTTAATCGAAGTATTAGTACTATTATTCGAAAAATTAATAGAAATAAAGATAATAATCATTATTTTTCATTAATTGCACAAAATAAAGCTGAAAATCGAAAACAATCACATATTAGTTTTCATAAGTTTAAAAATAAGAATTTAGTAAAATATGTACAACAAAAATTACTATTAGGATGATCACCTGAACAAATTTATGGCAGAATTAAAAATTTTCATAAAGAGTGAGTTATTAGTTTTAAAACAATTTATACTTGAATTTATTTTGGAATGCTTGATAAAGTTACTAGTAAAAATTTAAGAAGAAAAGGTAAAAAACGAAAATCTAAAGAAAATCGTGGCAAGTTTAATGGTAAATCAATTAAAGAACGAGATATAAATGTTAATGATCGTATAACACTTGGTCATTGAGAAGGAGATACTATAGTATCATCACGAGGTAAAAGCAAATCATGTTTAATAACTTTAGTTGAAAGAGTATCATGATTTACTTTAGCAATATTAGTTAAAAACAGAACTACTAAAGTTATTAATAAAAATGTCAGTTATTATTTATCAATTCTTCCTAAAAACATTGTTAAAACTATTACTTTTGATCGTGGCAAAGAATTTTCAAATTGACAACAACTTGAAAAAAATTTAGATGTAAAAATTTATTTTGCCAATCCATATTCACCTTGACAAAGAGGTACTAATGAAAATACTAATGGTTTAATTAGAGAAAAATTTCCTAAAAAATTTATTTTTTCAAAAACTAATAAAAATGAAGTTCATAAATTTATATTGTCTTTAAATCAAAGACCGAGAAAAATATTAAATTATCTTTCACCAATCGAATATTTGGATAGAAAAATAATTTAGTTGCACTTACCTTTACAATTTAGCTTTTAATAAAAAATAAATTAAATAAACTTTATTTAAAATACTAGATAAAAATATATTGTAAAATACGTTTTATTTCTTTATAATAAATATAAAAATTAATATAAGTTTTTTAAACCATTTACTTTCATTTTAAAGTAAATGGTTTTTTTATTTTGAAAGGGATGAAAAAATGATTAATACAGAAAAATTACCTTTATTAAAGGAAAATGAACATATTAATTATAATGGAATTAATAATTTACATATATCAATAAATCATAATGATTCATCTAGTACTGAAAGTATTATAACTTTAAATGATGTTCAAATAACAAATGCAAGAGAAAATAATAATTTAAACAATTTATTATTTGATGGTGATTCAGTACATACTATTGTTAATTTTAGCAATGATTGAAGGGATACTGATGATCGTTATGGTGGAAAAACACAAAAAAGATTAAATATTAATGGTAATTGAGAATATAATACGAAATTTATAACAGGTGATGTTTTAAATGAAAAAATAGCAAATATTAATAATCAATTATATTTAATGAAAGAAATTATATTAAATGATGGTGCAGTTATTTTAGAATTATCAAATTTAAATGAAAATAAAAAAATTGAAACAAAATATAAAATATACAATAATCAAGAAGAAAGAGAAAACAATAATAATTTAAATAACTTGGATTTAACTACTTTTTTACCAATAAATAAAGAAAAACCTAATTTTTTTAAAAAATTTTTAAGTTCAAAATATATGTTTTTACCTAATACAATTTTTTTAAATTTTGCTTTCGGATCAGTATTATTATTTGAAGCTAAAAATTATTTTCATAAAGAAAAGTTACCTGAAAATCTTTATCATAATTTTTGAGATGTATTAATGAGTGGTATTAGTGGTGTTATAGTAATGAATTTATCTTATTTAAATTACAAACTTATTTCTTTAAAAAATAAATGAAAATACTTATCTTTTTCTTTAGTAATTGGTGGTATTAGTATTTGAGATCAATTTTTATATTTACATGTTAGTGAAGAAAATTTCAACTTCATATCTTTTATAGAAAGAATAAGTATCTTTTTTACTAGTATTTTAATTGAAGAATTAATTTTTGATAAAATTGCTCAACCTTGCATTGAAAAATTATGACAAAATTTAAAAAATCAAAACTTTTCAAAAATTATTAAATATGGTAGTACTGTTAGTATGCTTCTTTTTGTATCAATTTTTAAAAATATATTAACTGGTCTTTATGACGAAGAAAAAGAAATAAATTTAGAAAATATTAAAAAAGCACTTCCACTAACACTATTGACAGTAATTCTTGAAAATACTCTTACTTCTTTTTCTTTTTCTTATTTTGATTGATTTTGAACAAAAATTTCAATTGCAAAAGAAATAGCAACCAATAGTATAAAAGGAATAGAAAGATTTGCTAATCAACAAGCATAAAATTATAGTTTTAAAAAATTAATAAAACAATTTAATTTTCAACCATTTAATGCAAACTTAATAAATGAAAGCGAACCGATAGATCATCCAGATTGAGGCTTTTTAGTAATCTGTGTTTCTTTGTTTTACAAAGTACTAGTTCAGATTAATTCTGTCTTCAAATTTTATCATAAAATGAGCAATTGCTGTATTTCAATTTTGAATGGGCATTGTTCATTTTTTTGTTATATTTTCAATTGCTAAATAAAATATTTTGAAAACTGCCATATCATTTGGAAAAACTTTTTTATTTCTGATGACTTTTCGTAATTGACTATTAACAGATTCAATAGAATTTGTAGTATAAATCACTCTTTTGATTTCTGGAGGATAACTAATAAAAATCATTAAATTATCTCAATTTTTATATCAAGATTTAGCAATTTGAGGATAGTGTTTATTTCATTTACTTTCAAATGATTCTAAAGCCTGCATTGCTTGTTCTTCACTACATGCATTATAAATTGGCTTTAAATCTGTAACTAGTGATTTTCGATGTTTGTATGAAACATATTTTAAACTATTTCTGATTTGATGAACTATACATAATTGATGTTCAGTTTTAGGATAAACTGATTGTATTGCTTCTGACATGCCTGTTAAGTTGTCACTACAAGCAATAAGAATATCATTTAAGCCACGATTTTTCATTTCTGTGAAATTTGCTAATCAAAATTTAGCGCCTTCATTTTCACTAATTCATAAACCTAAAACATCTTTTTTACCTTCTAAATCAACACCTAAAGCTATATAAACTGATTTGTTAATAATGCGTTTATCTTGTCGTACTTTAACTACTATACAATCAAAATAAACAATGGGATAAATGCCTTCTAATGGTCTATTTTGTCATGCTTTGACATCATCAATCACATCATCAGTAATTTGACTAATAACACTTTCACTAATATCAGCACCATGATATAACTCTTGTAACTGCATTCTAATATCTGATAATGTCATACCTTTTGCATATAAGGAAAGAACTTGTTGATCAAAACCATCAAATCTTCTCTGTCTTTTTGGCACTATTACAGGAGTAAAATTACTATTACGATCTCGTGGTACATCAATCTCAATTTTACCTTGTTGAGTTATTAATTTTTTTGAACTTATACCATTACGAGCATTGTCACTATTACTATGTTGATTTTTTTCATATCCTAAATAATTTTGCATCTCAGAATTCAACATTTTTTCAACTAAACGTTTTGTTAATTCTTTATATAAACCCCCTTCTTTAAAAACTGTTGTTAAATCTTCAGTATTTTCTAATAATAAATCTACTGCTTTTGATATTGGATCATTATTATTAAAGTTATCTTTTTTAGCCATCTGTAACTCACTCTTTCTAATCATTTAATTATATTTACTAGAATTAATTAAACATAGTTATTTTTGTAAGTTACACAGATTACTAAACATTACCTCCAGATTCAAATCAACCATCTATCCAAGTTATGTAAAAGTAAAGTCATTAACTTCTCTTTTGATGAAATATAAAAAAATAACACATTTTAGTTAAAAATATTAACTGAAAAAATACATTATATAATAATAAAAAAGTGAATTATTAATTCACTTTTTTATTATTACAATTATTTAATATATTAAAACGAAGAAGTAAACCCCCTATCATCGTTATATCCAATTTCATTGAAACAGCGATTAGGATCCATTTCATTTCAAGATACAGCATGTCTAGATGTTGAAGGTTGAGATTGCATAGTTGCTTGATTTCTTAATCCAGAAATCTTTTGTTTAATTTCATATAATTTTGCCTTTTTTTGTTGTTTAATTTCATTGCTTCTATTATTATTAAAACGACCACAACTAATAATAACTCAAAATTTATTAGAAAAATTTCGCCTTCCTTTATCTGTTTCTAATTTTTGGATTTCTTTTTCTAATTTTTCTAATTGAGCTTGATATTGATTTAAAGTTAATTCATATTTATATTTTTGAAATTGTTTATTCAATCAAATAAAAGGAGATTTTAATAATATTTTTATTTGTGTTTTTATACTTTGTGAATTATAAATTTGTCTTACTGCTGCAAGACAACCATTAATTTCAATATTTTTTTTATTTATACTAAAATTTAATTTTGCAATTTTTTTATCTATTTTTGCAATATCTAAATTTCTTCTACTCATACTACGATTTAAATCACAAATATTTTCCATCTTCAATTTTAATCTTATTTTTAATCTTGCATCTAAAACCTCTTTTTCTGATTTTAGATTTGGACATAATCATCAATTTTCTTGTTTTATTGAAAAAAATTTATTTGCTATTTCAAGTTCATTTCTAGCAATTTTACAAAATATTCTTTTTGTTTTGTATGTTCTTCTTTCTAACTTAACAGTTAATCTTGCTGTTTTTAATTTTAACTTTGATAAAATTAATTTTTTATTTAAATCATGAGCATTAAAATTTTCAATTTGCTGTTCTATATTTGTTCCTTCAACTTCCAATACTCTTATTTCACTATCTAATTTCTCTTCTCGTATCATTTCTTTGGATATCTCTTCATCTAATGCCACTATGTTTTCTTTTCATTTTTTTATCATATATGTTGTTTGTAATTGTTTATTTGGTAATTGATTTTTTAATTTTAATATTTCTTCTCTATTTTTTTCTATTTGTTTTTGTATTTGCTGAATTATACTTGTAAGTGCAAATAAATAAAATTGCAAAAAATTCTCATATAAAAATTTCATAATGCTAAATTTAGTTTAGAAAAAAGTAAGGAGTTTTTATATGAGTTATAAACATCTTGGCATAGATGAAAGGATTTATATTGAGAATCAATTGAAATTTAAATTTAAAATTAGTGAAATAGCTAAAAATCTTAATCGAAGTATTAGTACTATTATTCGAGAAATTAATAGAAATAAAGATAATAATCATTATTTTTCATTAATTGCACAAAATAAAGCTGAAAATCGAAAACAATCACATATTAGTTTTTATAAGTTTAAAAATAAGAATTTAGTAAAATATGTACAACAAAAATTACTATTAGGTTGATCACCTGAACAAATTTATGGCAGAATTAAAAATTTTCATAAAGAGTGAGTTATTAGTTTTAAAACAATTTATACTTGAATTTATTTTGGAATGTTTGATAAAGTTACTAGTAAAAATTTAAGAAGAAAAGGTAAAAAACGAAAATCTAAAGAAAATCGTGGCAAGTTTAATGGTAAATCAATTAAAGAACGAGATATAAATGTTAATGATCGTATAACACTTGGTCATTGAGAAGGAGATACTATAGTATCATCACGAGGTAAAAGCAAATCATTTTTAATAACTTTAGTTGAAAGAGTATCACGATTTACTTTAGCAATATTAGTTAAAAACAGAACTACTAAAGTTATTAATAAAAATGTCAGTTATTATTTATCAATTCTTCCTAAAAACATTGTTAAAACTATTACTTTTGATCGTGGCAAAGAATTTTCAAATTGACAACAACTTGAAAAAAATTTAGATGTAAAAATTTATTTTGCCAATCCATATTCACCTTGACAAAGAGGTACTAATGAAAATACTAATGGTTTAATTAGAGAAAAATTTCCTAAAAAATTTATTTTTTCAAAAACTAATAAAAATGAAGTTCATAAATTTATATTGTCTTTAAATCAAAGACCAAGAAAAATATTAAATTATCTTTCACCAATCGAATATTTGGATAGAAAAATAATTTAGTTGCACTTACCTTTACAATTTAGCATATTCAATTATATTTTTAATAAAAAATAAATTAAATAAACTTTATTTAAAATACTAGATAAAAATATATTGTAAAATACGTTTTATTTCTTTATAATAAATATAAAAATTAATATAAGTTTTTTAAACCATTTACTTTCATTTTAAAGTAAATGGTTTTTTTATTTTGAAAGGGATGAAAAAATGATTAATACAGAAAAATTACCTTTATTAAAGGTAAATGAACATATTAATTATAATGGAATTAATAATTCACATATATCAATAAATCATAATGATTCATCTAGTACTGAAAGTATTATAACTTTAAATGATGTTCAAATAACAAATGCAAGAGAAAATAATAATTTAAACAATTTATTATTTGATGGTGATTCAGTACATACTATTGTTAATTTTAGCAATGATTGAAGGGATACTGATGATCGTTATGGTGGAAAAACACAAAAAAGATTAGATATTAATGGTAATTGAGAATATAATACGAAATTTATAACAGGTGATGTTTTAAATGAAAAAATAGCAAATATTAATAATCAATTATATTTAATGAAAGAAATTATATTAAATGATGGTGCAGTTATTTTAGAATTATCAAATTTAAATGAAAATAAAAAAATTGAAACAAAATATAAAATATACAATAATCAAGAAGAAAGAGAAAACAATAATAATTTAAATGACTTGGATTTAACTACTTTTTTACCAATAAATAAAGAAAAACCTAATTTTTTTAAAAAATTTTTAAGTTCAAAATATATGTTTTTACCTAATACAATTTTTTTAAATTTTGCTTTCGGATCAGTATTATTATTTGAAGCTAAAAATTATTTTCATAAAGAAAAGTTACCTGAAAATCTTTATCATAATTTTTGAGATGTATTAATGAGTGGTATTAGTGGTGTTATAGTAATGAATTTATCTTATTTAAATTACAAACTTATTTCTTTAAAAAATAAATGAAAATACTTATCTTTTTCTTTAGTAATTGGTGGTATTAGTATTTGAGATCAATTTTTATATTTACATGTTAGTGAAGAAAATTTCAACTTCATATCTTTTATAGAAAGAATAAGTATCTTTTTTACTAGTATTTTAATTGAAGAATTAATTTTTGATAAAATTGCTCAACCTTGCATTGAAAAATTATGACAAAATTTAAAAAATCAAAACTTTTCAAAAATTATTAAATATGGTAGTACTGTTAGTATGCTTCTTTTTGTATCAATTTTTAAAAATATATTAACTGGTCTTTATGGCGAAGAAAAAGAAATAAATTTAGAAAATATTAAAAAAGCACTTCCACTAACACTATTGACAGTAATTCTTGAAAATACTCTTACTTCTTTTTCTTTTTCTTATTTTGATTGATTTTGAACAAAAATTTCAATTGCAAAAGAAATAGCAACCAATAGTATAAAAGGAATAGAAAGATTTGCTAATCAACAAGCACAAAATTATAGTTTTAAAAAATTAATAAAACAATTTAATTTTCAACCATTTAATGCAAACTTAATAAATGAAAGCGAACCGATAGATCATCCAGATTCAAATCAACCATCTATCCAAGTTATGTAAAAGTAAAGTCATTAACTTCTCTTTTGATGAAATATAAAAAAATAACACATTTTAGTTAAAAATATTAACTGAAAAAATACATTATATAATAATAAAAAAGTGAATTAATAATTCACTTTTTTATTATTACAATTATTTAATATATTAAAACGAAGAAGTAAACCCCCTATCATCGTTATATCCAATTTCATTGAAACAGCGATTAGGATCCATTTCATTTCAAGATACAGCATGTCTAGATGTTGAAGGTTGAGATTGCATAGTTGCTTGATTTCTTAATCCAGAAATCTTTTGTTTAATTTCATATAATTTTGCCTTTTTTTGTTGTTTAATTTCATTGCTTCTATTATTATTAAAACGACCACAACTAATAATAACTCAAAATTTATTAGAAAAATTTCGCCCTCCTTTATCTGTTTCTAATTTTTGGATTTCTTTTTCTAATTTTTCTAATTGAGCTTGATATTGATTTAACGTTAATTCATATTTATATTTTTGAAATTGTTTATTCAATCAAATAAAAGGAGATTTTAATAATATTTTTATTTGTGTTTTTATACTTTGTGAATTATAAATTTGTCTTACTGCTGCAAGACAACCATTAATTTCAATATTTTTTTTATTTATACTAAAATTTAATTTTGCAATTTTTTTATCTATTTTTGCAATATCTAAATTTCTTCTACTCATACTACGATTTAAATCACAAATATTTTCCATCTTCAATTTTAATCTTATTTTTAATCTTGCATCTAAAACCTCTTTTTCTGATTTTAGATTTGGACATAATCATCAATTTTCTTGTTTTATTGAAAAAAATTTATTTGCTATTTCAAGTTCATTTCTAGCAATTTTACAAAATATTCTTTTTGTTTTGTATGTTCTTCTTTCTAACTTAACAGTTAATCTTGCTGTTTTTAATTTTAACTTTGATAAAATTAATTTTTTATTTAAATCATGAGCATTAAAATTTTCAATTTGCTGTTCTATATTTGTTCCTTCAACTTCCAATACTCTTATTTCACTATCTAATTTCTCTTCTCGTATCATTTCTTTGGATATCTCTTCATCTAATGCCACTATGTTTTCTTTTCATTTTTTTATCATATATGTTGTTTGTAATTGTTTATTTGGTAATTGATTTTTTAATTTTAATATTTCTTCTCTATTTTTTTCTATTTGTTTTTGTATTTCATAAAGTTCATTAATATTTATAATCTTGTCTATTTTTTTAATTTGTTCAAAATGTTTTTTTCTTTCTTTTTCTAATTTTTTTTTTAATCTTTAAAACTATTATTTTGTTTTGTTTTGTTTTTATTACACTATCTATTTTTTTGATTTCTTCTTTAAAAATTTTTGATTCCTTTCTAATTGTTTCTATCACTAACTTCTTCCTTTCTTTTTTATTTAATATAAAAAAAAATCATTATTTTCTTAAAAAAATAATAGATTGAAAACTATATTTAGTTTTTCTTTTACATTGTATATAAATATAATAAATTTACATGATATATACATTAATACTATTTTCTATATACAATTCAATAACTTATAATTCTTTTAAAAATAAATTATTAATAATCTAATATTTACTAATAAAAATAAATTATTTTTTAATTTATATTAATTTTGCTGAATTATACTTGTAAGTGCAAGTAAATAAAATTGCAAAAAATTCTCATATAAAAATTTCATAATGCTAAATTTAGTTTAGAAAAAAGTAAGGAGTTTTTATATGAGTTATAAACATCTTGGCATAGATGAAAGGATTTATATTGAGAATCAATTGAAATTTAAATTTAAAATTATTGAAATAGCTAAAAATCTTAATCGAAGTATTAGTACTATTATTCGAGAAATTAATAGAAATAAAGATAATAATCATTATTTTTCATTAATTGCACAAAATAAAGCTGAAAATCGAAAACAATCACATATTAGTTTTCATAAGTTTAAAAATAAGAATTTAGTAAAATATGTACAACAAAAATTACTATTAGGTTGATCACCTGAACAAATTTATGGCAGAATTAAAAATTTTCATAAAGAGTGAGTTATTAGTTTTAAAACAATTTATACTTAAATTTATTTTGGAATGTTTGATAAAGTTACTAGTAAAAATTTAAGAAGAAAAGGTAAAAAACGAAAATCTAAAGAAAATCGTGGCAAGTTTAATGGTAAATCAATTAAAGAATGAGATATAAATGTTAATGATCGTATAACACTTGGTCATTGGGAAGGAGATACTATAGTATCATCAAGAGGTAAAAGCAAATCATGTTTAATAACTTTAGTTGAAAGAGTATCACGATTTACTTTAGCAATATTAGTTAAAAACAGAACTACTAAAGTTATTAATAAAAATGTCAGTTATTATTTATCAATTCTTCCTAAAAACATTGTTAAAACTATTACTTTTGATCGTGGCAAAGAATTTTCAAATTGACAACAACTTGAAAAAAATTTAGATGTAAAAATTTATTTTGCCAATCCATATTCACCTTGACAAAGAGGTACTAATGAAAATACTAATGGTTTAATTAAAGAAAAATTTCCTAAAAAATTTATTTTTTCAAAAATTAATAAAAATGAAGTTCATAAATTTATATTGTCTTTAAATCAAAGACCGAGAAAAATATTAAATTATCTTTCACCAATCGAATATTTGGATAGAAAAATAATTTAGTTGCACTTACCTTTACAATTTAGCAACTATGCCCAAAGCACAAACCGCAATTTATTATGATACTCTTGAAACTATGAAACAAGAATTATTTTATAATAAAAAATCTAAAATAACTTTTTTACAAATATTTACGAAATTAAGAACTATTTGTTCAACACCTATTAATGAGGGAATGAAAGAATTAGGAGCAAAATTTAATTGACTACTAGACTACTTACATGATAATGAAAATGATTCAATTATTATTTATAGTAGTTTTAGTGATAAAGGAATTAACATTTTAAGTAACATTTTAGATAAACATAAATTAAATCATCAATTAATTACTGGTAAAGTAAATCATGAACAAAGGCTTAAAGCTATTAGTGATTTTCAAAGTAAAAAAGTTAAAATTATTTTATGTAATATTAAATCTACTAATGTTGGTATCACATTAGATAAAGGTGATGTTATGATTTTTCTAGATCGTGAATTAAACCCAACCGAAAATGAGCAAGCTGAAAGTCGCTTTTTTCCAACTCAATTAAACGATAATAAAACTAGAGAAATTATTAATTTATATTGTGCTAATACTATCGATTTAAAAATTAGAGACATCCTTAATAATAAAATTGATATTAATAAAATAATTAATGATCAAGGTATTAAATTTTTTGAATAATTTTATTATGTTTAATAAACTAAACGAGGATTAAAAACAAGATCTGCATTATTATTAGGAATGAATTATTCATCATTAATTTCAAGAATATATTCTTGCAATAAAGGCGCAAATTCGTTTGAAGATTGAAAAGAATGAGTGTTATCAATGATTTGTTGACTTTCAAAAAATTCTCTATAATCACCATTATCTTCTTCATCATTTAAACAACAAAAAAGACCTGAAATAAAACCAAAAAGAGCACCAGTAAAACATCCTGAAAGCACTGTTATAGCTGAAATAATATCAAATTCAAGAATATTTTGTTCTCTTTTTTGATATAGATCAGAAAGAGTAAACAAACTACCTCCAATAATATTTCCTAAACAAGTTGCTAATATTATTTTTTTATTAATCATGTTATTTACCACCTTTTTAACATTTAAATTATTGGTTTAGACATTTTTTTTAAATTAAATGCTTTTCAAGCAAGAGCATCTGCTTCATCATTATATATATTACCACTATGACCTTTAACTCATTTAAAATAAACATTAACATCTTTTGCTATTTTATCATAAAATGCTTTATATGCCTTTGTTTCTACTTTAGTAGTTTTTCATTCACCAGTACATCATTTACTAATTCCAACATAATCATGACAAATTAAAATTGTTTTTATATTATTTTCCAAAGCTAACTGCATTGCCTTTTGTGCACCCATTATTTCTCCAGCAACATTTCTTAATTTTGCTCAATTTTCATCATCAAATTTTTCATAAAATATATCTTTTTTGCCATTATTTAAGAAAACAAGTCCATAAGAAAATTGATTAATTTCTTTTTTAAAACTACCATCAGTATATGCTATTACTTCATATTTATAGTGATTTTCAGATTTTATTTGAATTTTATCATCTAAATAATTTTGAGCTTCTTTTTTAGTTGCAAATTTTTTATACTGAGCACCAGCATAACCTCTAATTTGTGTTTCACATTCATTCCAGTTTTCAAATATTCCAATGACTCTACCTTTTTTTACTGCATAAAATTTACTTGCCATAATTATGACTCCTCTATTGTTTATTTTAATTTTACAATAATATTAAATTTTATCTAATTAAAATTACAACGCTGAATTATACTTGTAAGTGCAAGTAAATAAAATTGCAAAAAATTCTCATATAAAAATTTCATAATGCTAAATTTAGTTTAGAAAAAAGTAAGGAGTTTTTATATGAGTTATAAACATCTTGGCATAGATGAAAAGATTTATATTGAGAATCAATTGAAATTTAAATTTAAAATTAGTGAAATAGCTAAAAATCTTAATCGAAGTATTAGTACTATTATTCAAGAAATTAATAGAAATAAAGATAATAATCATTATTTTTCATTAATTGCACAAAATAAAGCTGAAAATCGAAAATAATCACATATTAGTTTTCATAAGTTTAAAAATAAGAATTTAGTAAAATATGTACAACAAAAATTACTATTAGGTTGATCACCTGAACAAATTTATGGCAGAATTAAAAATTTTCATAAAGAGTGAGTTATTAGTTTTAAAACAATTTATACTTGAATTTATTTTGGAATGCTTGATAAAGTTACTAGTAAAAATTTAAGAAGAAAAGGTAAAAAACGAAAATCTAAAGAAAATCGTGGCAAGTTTAATGGTAAATCAATTAAAGAATGAGATATAAATGTTAATGATCGTATAACACTTGGTCATTGAGAAGGAGATACTATAGTATCATCAAGAGGCAAAAGCAAATCATGTTTAATAACTTTAGTTGAAAGAGTATCACGATTTACTTTAGCAATATTAGTTAAAAAAGAACTACTAAAGTTATTAATAAAAATGTCAGTTATTATTTATCAATTCTTCCTAAAAACATTGTTAAAACTATTACTTTTGATCGTGGCAAAGAATTTTCAAATTGACAACAACTTGAAAAAAATTTAGATGTAAAAATTTATTTTGCCAATCCATATTCACCTTGACAAAGAGGTACTAATGAAAATACTAATGGTTTAATTAGAGAAAAATTTCCTAAAAAATTTATTTTTTCAAAAACTAATAAAAATGAAGTTCATAAATTTATATTGTCTTTAAATCAAAGACCGAGAAAAATATTAAATTATCTTTCACCAATCGAATATTTGGATAGAAAAATAATTTAGTTGCACTTACCTTTACAATTTAGCACACCAAAAACTTTTGAAGGAATAATAGCTGATTATCATTATTGAAAAGATAATCCTGCATGAGAACTTGGCGAAAAATTTAAAGAGGATATGATGCAACGATATAATTCTAATGATATTTCAATTACTGCAATTTTTCCATGAACATGAAAAGAAATACAACAAGTAGGTAAAACAATTTGAGATAATTTTTCAAAAATTGAAAAAGTATATACAGATAGTTCTAGAAAAGAACGTATAGAAATTGTACTTTATGAAAAACCATTTAATTGATTTGATTTTGAATCAGTAAGAATAATAACAGAAGATGAGAAATATTATCCAAATAATCGTCTTGATAATTTAGAAAATGATTTTCCAGATTGAAATAAAGATATAAAAATTAATTTAGGAAAAATTAATCATAACGTTGATAACGAAATTAAAAGTGCCATAAAGAAAAAATATCATAATTTTAAATTATCAGAAGTTTATTTATTGGATAAATCTAATTACTCACACTTTATTGGCTATTTTGAAAAAAAATAATTGTTGGTACTTTTAGTCCCTATTCTTATGGTTTGACAAAACCAACTTTTACCTATGTAACACAAGATAAATTTAATGAAATTTCAAATATTATAGCAAATGATTCAAAAGTTAAACAATGATTTGCACATATAAATGAATGAAATTCTACTTTACCACAAGCAATCAATAATTCTAAAACATTTAATCCTCAAGCATTATATAATTGAAAAAGACAAGAAAAAGAAATAATAAAAGGTTATATAAGAGATTGAAGTTATATTTCAACTTTAATTGAACATGAATTAAAGTTAGATGAATTAAACAAAAATATTCAAGGAATCAAAGCAGATTTTGAAACTTTAAAAAAACAAGTTAATGAACTTGACAACAGACTTCTAAATCTAGAAAATAAATCAAATTTAAATTGTGAAAACACATTAACTATTGTTAATGGTGCTTTAAATACTATTCCCATAATTGGTAATGTTGTTGGTGGTATTACAACAATGGCTTCTGGTGCTTGTGCTATTGGTGGTGTATAATTTTATTTTTTTATATCTTTAAAATCAATTTTAAGGCATCAAATTTGCTGCTCGACAAACGATTTAAAATTTTATATAGTTAAAAAGTATTCACAAAAATAATCTTTTATAAAAAGAATTTTATCTAATTTTAATTTGGTATTAGGTAATGTTTAGTAATCTGTGTAACTTACAAAAATAACTATGTTTAATTAATTCTAGTAAATATAATTAAATGACTAGAAAGAGTGAGTTACAGATGGCTAAAAAAGATAACTTTAATGCTAAATTGTAAAGGTAAGTGCAACTAAATTATTTTTCTATCCAAATATTCGATTGGTGAAAGATAATTTAATATTTTTCTCGGTCTTTGATTTAAAGACAATATAAATTTATGAACTTCATTTTTATTAGTTTTTGAAAAAATAAATTTTTTAGGAAATTTTTCTCTAATTAAACCATTAGTATTTTCATTAGTACCTCTTTGTCAAGGTGAATATGGATTGGCAAAATAAATTTTTACATTTAAATTTTTTTCAAGTTGTTGTCAATTTGAAAATTCTTTGCCACGATCAAAAGTAATAGTTTTAACAATGTTTTTAGGAAGAATTGATAAATAATAACTGACATTTTTATTAATAACTTTAGTAGTTCTTTTTTTAACTAATATTGCTAAAGTAAATCGTGATACTCTTTCAACTAAAGTTATTAAACATGATTTGCTTTTGCCTCTTGATGATACTATAGTATCTCCTTCTCAATGACCAAGTGTTATACGATCATTAACATTTATATCTTGTTCTTTAATTGATTTACCATTAAACTTGCCACGATTTTCTTTAGATTTTCGTTTTTTACCTTTTCTTCTTAAATTTTTACTAGTAACTTTATCAAGCATTCCAAAATAAATTCAAGTATAAATTGTTTTAAAACTAATAACTCACTCTTTATGAAAATTTTTAATTCTGCCATAAATTTGTTCAGGTGATCAACCTAATAGTAATTTTTGTTGTACATATTTTACTAAATTCTTATTTTTAAACTTATGAAAACTAATATGTGATTATTTTCGATTTTCAGCTTTATTTTGTGCAATTAATGAAAAATAATGATTATTATCTTTATTTCTATTAATTTCTCGAATAATAGTACTAATACTTCGATTAAGATTTTTAGCTATTTCACTAATTTTAAATTTAAATTTCAATTGATTCTCAATATAAACCTTTCATCTATGCCAAGATGTTTATAACTCATATAAAAACTCCTTACTTTTTTCTAAACTAAATTTAGCATTATGAAATTTTTATATGAGAATTTTTTGCAATTTTATTTACTTGCACTTACAAGTATAATTCAGCTTTAATAAAAATCTTTATTTTTTACAACTAAATTAATAGTTAAAAGATTATGAACAAAAAACCCATTATTTTTTTTGTATTTTTTGTATTTTGCTATTCCCTTTTACCATTACACTATGTTATACTTACAAGGCGTGATTGTTATTTATAAATGCTGATACACTGATATCAGTTGTCATTATATCACATGTTTTGTTCTTTATTTTATTAAAAATCGTTCTAAGGAGGATATAGCCAATGGCAATCATAGGAGAAAAAGTAAAAATTCGTTTAGAAAGTTATGATCACTCAGCTATTGACCAAATAGCACAGAAAATTAAAGATGTGTTAAAAAAAGAAGGTGCTGAAGTGGTAGGTCCAATTCCATTACCAACTCATAAAGAAATTTTCACTATTCTTCGTTCACCGCATAAACATAAAGATTCACGTGAACAATTTGAAAAGAGAACTCACAAAAGAATTATTGGTGCTCAATTATCACCAAAATCTTTAAATGCTCTAAGTGGACTTACTATCCCTAATAGTGTTAGTATTTCTTTGATAATCGAATCTAAAGATGAAAAAAAATCAACTTTAAATCAAGTATCAAAAAAGATTAATAAAAAAAATTATTAAAATCGATAAATATTAATTATTTACAACATATTCCAAGGAGGAAATTATGAAAGGAATCTTAGGTAAGAAACTAGGAATGTCACAAGTTTTCTTAAACAACGGACAACTAGTTCCAGTAACAATTATCGAAGTACAACCAAATGTAGTAAGTCAAGTTAAAACAAATGTAAAAGACAAATATAGTAGTTTACAACTTGCAACGTTCGATCTTCGCGTTACTTTATCAAACAAACCAACAATCGGACACTTTAAAAAAGCCGACAGCCAACCTAAGCGCTTCGTGAAAGAAATTCGTAACATGAACGGATTTAATCATAAAGATCTTATTAATGTTGCTGACGTATTCACAGCAGGTGAATTCGTTGATGTCCAAGGAACTTCTAAAGGTAAAGGATTTACAGGACGTATTAAACGTCATAATCAATCACGTGGTCCAATGGGTCATGGATCAGGTTTACATCGTCAAATGGGTTCAACAGGTTCTATTAATGCTAACCGTGTGTTTAAATCACAACCAATGCCAGGGCAAATGGGAAATGTTAAACGTAGTGTTGCTAACTTAGAAGTTATTAAAGTAGATAAAGAAAATAATTATCTTTTAGTAAAAGGTTCAGTTCCAGGACCAAAACAAGGCTTTCTTGTTATTAAACAAGCAGTTAAAAAACCAATTCTCAAAACCCCAGTATCATTAGTTGTTAGAAATCAAAATACTACAACCGAAGTTACTAATGGTCAATAAAGTTAATTATGGAGGATAGCAAAATGAAAATTAATGTTGTTAACAACGTTGGAACAAAAGTTAGCGAATTAACTTTAAACGAAAAAATTTGAGGAATTGAACCCCACAAGCAAGCGCAGTTTGATAGTTTATTAAGTTATAATGCTACAAAACGTCAAGGAACACACGCTGTTAAAAGTCGTGCTGAAGTTGCTGGCGGTGGTAGAAAACCATGAAAACAAAAAGGAACAGGGAATGCGCGTCAAGGCTCAATTCGTTCACCACAATGAAAAGGTGGGGGGATTGTTTTTGGACCAAATACTGATCGTAATTATTTAATTGGATTACCAAAAAAAGTAAGAAGATTGGCAATAAAATCAGCATTGGCTGCCAAATTCCAAAATAAAAACATAGTTGTAATTGATGAATTAAACTTTGAAAAACCTTCAACTAAAATTATGTTAGAAACTTTAAAAGTTTTAGAATTAGCAAACAATAAAACACTAATTGTTTCAGGAATAAGCAATAAAGAAACAGTTATTAAATCAGGTCGTAATTTACCTAGAACAACAACAATCGCTGCTAATAGTATTAATATTTACGATTTATTAAATGCTAAAAAAGTATTGTTTACTACTGAGGCAATTAAAATCGTTGAGGAGGCTTTAATTTAATATGCATTTAAGTGAAGTTATAGTAAAACCAGTATTAACTGAGAAAACTTATAAACAAATGGCTGAAGGTATCTATACATTTACTGTTAACCGTAAAGCTAATAAAAGTCACGTTAAAAAAGCCTTTGAACAGATTTTTGAAGTTAAAGTAGCAGACGTTAATATTATTAATAGTAAACCAAAAACTAAAACTGTTGGTAGATTTGTTGGAAAAACATCGGCAGTAAAAAAAGCTCTTATTAAATTAGCTCCTGGTGAACAATTAAGTTTGTTTAGTTCTGAAGAACAAAGCTAATGAGATTGGAAGGAGAAAAAAACAATGGCAATTAGAAAAATTAATCCCACTACTGCAGGAAGACGTAATATGACCGTTCTGGATTACAAACAGAACTTAACTATTGGTAATAGCCCTGAAAAATCTTTATTAGTAAATTTAGTTAAACAAGCTGGTAGAAATAATCAAGGTAAAATTACAGTAAAACATCAAGGTAATGGTCATAAGGTTAAATACCGTATTATTGATTTTAAACGTAACAAAGACAATGTAGTTGGAACAATTAAAACAATTGAATACGATCCAAATCGTAATGCTAACATTTGTCTTATTTCTTATCTTGATGGTGAAAAGCGTTATATCTTAGCACCAAAAGGAATCAAAGTAGGAGATAAGTTATTAAGTGGTGAAAACAGTGATACTGTTAAAATTGATATTACTGTTGGTAACTGTTTACCATTATCACAGATTCCACAAGGAACAGTTGTTCATAATGTTGAATTAAAACCAGGTAAAGGTGGACAAATGGCACGAAGTGCTGGTGGTAGTGTTCAAATTCTTGGTCGTGATGAAACAGCTAAGTATACATTATTAAAATTAACATCAGGTGAAGTTAGAAAAGTATTAAGTAATTGTCGAGCTACAATTGGTACAGTTGGAAATGATGATCATAACTTAGTAAACATTGGTAAAGCGGGAAGAAATCGTTGAAAAGGAATTAGACCTACTGTTCGTGGTAGTGTTATGAATCCAAATGATCACCCACATGGTGGAGGAGAAGGTAAAGCTCCAATCGGAAGAAAAGCTCCAGTAACACCATGAGGTAAAAAAGCATTAGGTTTAAAAACTCGTGATAGTAAAAAAGCATCAAATAAATTAATTGTACGAAGAAGAAATGCAATAAAGTAGGAGGAAAGTAATATATGTCAAGATCTTTAAAAAATGGACCCTTTGCTGATAGTCATTTATTAAACAAAGTGGAAACTCAAAATAAAAATAAATCAAAAAAAATTATTCAAACTTGATCTCGTCGTTCAACAATTTTCCCACAATTTGTTGGACATACATTCGGTGTACATAATGGAAAAACACATTTACCTGTATATGTAACAGAAGATATGGTTGGTCATAAATTAGGAGAATTCGCACCCACACGTAAGTTTGGTGGTCACGGTTCTGACAAGAAAAAGCGTTAGGAGATAGAAATTATGGAAGCAAAAGCTCATTTAGATAAATTACGCATTAGTCCAAGAAAAGTGCGTTTAGTAGCCGATTTAGTTCGTGATAATGCTGTTACCAAAGCTCTAGTAATTTTAGCTCATGAAAAAAAACGCGCAGCACAGCCAATTATAAAATTAATTAATTCAGCAGTTGCTAATGCTGCTAATAACTATGGAATGGAAGCCAACAAATTACGTATTAAGGAAATATTTGTAAATGAAGGTCCAACTATGAAAAGATTTATGCCCCGTGCTCATGGTAGAGCATATCAAATCTTAAAAAGAACAAGTAAAATCACTATCGTGGTTAGCGATAATTAGGAGGTAAATAAGTAATATGGGTCACAAAGTTAGTCCAAATGGATTAAGATATGGTATCAATAAAGATTGACAATCACGTTGATATACAACTAGTAACGAAGATTTAGCAAAATGAATTTTAGAAGACCACAAAATTAGAAAAGCACTATTTGCACATTTAAAAACTTCTGGTGTTTCTAAAATTGAAATTGAAAGAACTAAATCACAAATTACCTTATTTATCCACTGTGTTCGTGTTGGTTCAGTTTTAGGGCAAGGCGGTTCAAACATTGAAGTATTAACAACACTAGTTCGTAAAACAATTAAAAATCGTAAAATAGGTATTAGAATTAATGTTGTTGAAATTAAAAATCCTGATATTGATGCGCAAACAATTGCTAATACATTAGCACAACAAATAAGCAATCGTATGTCACATCGTACAACACAAAAATTAGCAATTCGTAAAGCACTTCGTGCTGGAGCAAAGGGAATTAAAACTCGTGTTTCAGGAAGACTTGGTGAAGCGGATATGGCACGTGTTGAAGGTTATTCAGAAAGTAGTGTTCCTTTAGCAACATTACGTAGTAATATTGATTATGCTACTGCTGAGGCAAAAACAACTTTTGGTCAAATTGGTATTAAAGTTTGAGTATATAAAGGTGAAATTTTATCAGGAACTGACTCAACTCAACCTGAAATTATTTCAAAATATAATCAAAGAAATAATAACAATCGCCGAAATAATTACTCACAACAACCACGTAAGGAGGTAAAGTAAGATGGCTATACCTAAGAGATATAAACACTCTTGCGTCCACCGTTTAAGTTATGAAGGAACTGCAAAAGGTTGTAAAACAGTTGCTTTTGGAACTTACGGACTTCGTGCTGAAGAAGGTTCTTACATTACTGAAAGACAAATTGAAGCAGCCAGAGTAGCAATGACACGTTACATGAAACGTGGTGGAAAAGTTTGAATTAGAATCTTTCCACATTTACCAATTACTAGAAAACCAGCGGAAGTACGTATGGGATCAGGAAAAGGTTCAATTGATCATTGAGTTTCAGTAGTAAAAGCAAAAACAGTTATGTTTGAAGTATCATATCCTAATGAAGCAACAGCACGTGAAGCATTGCGTCTTGCAATGCACAAGTTGCCAATCAAATGTAAAATTGTTACTAGAGAAATAAAACCAACAGAAGAAGTAAAGGTTGCTAAAAATTTAACAACAGAATTGGGTGAAGCAAATGGAAATGCAAGTAATTAAAAATAAATCAACTTTAGAATTACAACAACATGAAGAAACTCTTCGTGCGCAATTGTTTGCTTTACGAATTCAAAGTTCGTTAGGTAAACTAGAAACTCCGCATATGATAAATAATCTTCGTAAGGATATTGCTCGTATTAAAACTGAATTAACTATCAGAATTAATAATGGTGAAAAAATCAAACCATTACATATTAATAAAATGGTATTACCAGAAGAAAATAAAGAAAGCAAAAAAACTAAAAAAGTTGCTAAAGTTGATGATAAAAAAGATATTAAAGTTAAAACAATAACTAAATCAGAAGTTATTAAAGAATCAGATAAAATTGCTAAAAAAGAAGTTACTGAAAAAACAACTAAAGCAAAATCATCAAACAAAGAAGTTAAAAAAGTTACTACTACTAAAGTAGAAAAACCATCTAAAAAACCTACAGTTAAGAAAACTGTGACACCAGCTAAGGAGGACAAAGAATAATGACAAATATTATTCCAAGCAAACAACGTAAAACTTTTGTTGGAATTGTAAGTTCTGACAAAAATGATAAAACAATTACTGTTGTTGTTGAAACTTCAAAACGACATCCAATGTACCATAAAAGTTTTAAGTCAACTAAAAAGTATCATGCCCATGATGAAACTAACCAAGCTAAAATTGGTGACAAGGTTGAAATCATTTCAACTCGTCCACTTTCAGCTCTAAAACGCTTCCGTTTGTTAAAGATTATTGAATTTAAAACAAATAAAAAAGCTTAATTAACCAGGAGGATAAGAAAGATGTTACAAAATCTATCGTGAGCCAATGTGGCTGACAACACTGGTATTAAAGAAGTTATGGTTATTAGAGTTTTGGGTGGTAGTACTAAAAAATTTGCTAAAATCGGTGATATTGTTGTTTGTTCAGCAAAATCAGTAACACCTAATAGTGCAATGAAAAAAGGACAAGTTGTTAAAGCAGTTGTCGTACGTAGTAAATTTGGTGTAAAACGTAATGATGGTTCTTGTGTAAAATTTGATGATAATGCAGTAGTAATTATTAAAGAAGATAAAACGCCACGTGGTACTAGAGTATTTGGTGTCTTGGCTCGTGAAGTTAAAGAGCGTGGTTATAATAAAATTGCTTCTTTAGCAGAAGAAATTGTTTAGGAGGATGAAATAAATGGCAAGCAAAAAGAAACCAGTTATTAGTCTTAATACTAAATTAAAAAGAGGCGACCAAATTAAAATCATTGCAGGAAAGCATAAAGGTCATACCGGACCAATTATCCAAGTACTTCGTGAAAAAAATCGTGTTATTATTGAAGGTATTACTGCTAAGAAAAATAAAAAACCTACCCAAAATGATCAAGAAGGTGGAATTGTGGAAGTAAAAACTAGTGTTCACATTTCTAATGTAATGATCTTTGATGGTAAAAAAGATAAAAAAGTAACAAAAATTGGGTACAAAATTGATAAAGATGGCAAAAAAATTCGTATTGCACGAAGATCTGAAACAGAATTACGATAATAAAGGAGTAACAGCATAAAAATGAATCGTTTACAAGAAAAATATAATAAAACTATTATTCCCCAATTGCAAAAAGAATTAAATTTTACATCAATAATGCAAGTACCCAAAATTGAAAAAGTTGTTATTAATATTGGCGTTGGAGATGCAAGTAGTAATCCAAAAGCCATTGATAAATCAGTATCTGAATTATCAAAAATTACTGGTCAAAAACCAATTATCACTAAAGCAAAAAAGTCAATTGCCGGCTTTAAATTAAGAGCAGGAATGCCAATTGGTTGTAAAGTTACATTACGTGGCGAAAAAATGTATGATTTCCTTGATAAATTTATCTCAATTTCTTTACCAAGAATTCGTGATTTTCAAGGTTTATCAGTTAAAGCATTTGATCAAAATGGTAATTACACTGTTGGTATTAAAGAACAAATTATTTTCCCTGAAATTAATTATGAAGAAGTAGATAAAGTTCGTGGTATGGAAATCTCAATTATTACCACAACATCAAATAATGCAACAGCATTATTGTTATTAAAAAAAATAGGATTACCGTTTAAAAAACAAGGAAAGCAGGTGGCATAAGATGGCAAAAACTTCATTAAAAGTAAGACAAGCCCGTAAATCAAAGTTTAGTACGCAAGCATATACACGCTGTCAAAAGTGTGGCCGTCCTCATGCGGTTATTCGTAAATTTATGTTATGCCGTATTTGTTTTCGCGGTTTAGTATACCAAGGACAAATTCCTGGTATTAGAAAAGCATCATGATAGGAGGTATATAATTATGATGACAGATCCAATAAGTAATATTTTAACAGTTATTCGTAATGCTATTAGCGCTGCGGATAGCAGTAAACATCGAGTAGTTAGTGTACCTTCTTCAAAACAACTAGTTAAGATAGCTGATATCTTGCAAAAAAATGGTTATATTGAAAAATATCGTGTTACTAAAGAAAATCCTAGCAAACCTAAATTAGAACTTTTATTAGTTCATACTGGTAAAAGTCCAATTCTTGGTTTAAAAAGAATATCTAAACCAGGATTAAGAATGTATGCAAAATGTGAAGACTTACCAAGTGTGTTAAATGGTTATGGAATTGCAATCATTTCTACATCAAAAGGTATTATGACAAATAAACAAGCAAAAAAACTTGGTCTTGGTGGCGAAGTTCTTGCTTATGTATGATAAGGAGGAAACTATATGTCACGTATTGGTAACCGTATCCTTACCATTCCAGTAAATACTTCAATAACGCTAGATGCAAGTAACTTGTTAACTGTTACAGGAGCAAAAGGTTCTTTAAAAAAACTATTACCAAATGTTATTAAAATTAACGTTGATAAAGAGAAAAAAACAATTACTACAACAAGACCTGATGATAACAAAAAAAATAAACAACTTCACGGAACAACTAATTCATTAATTAATGGAATGTTAGTTGGTGTATCAACAGGTTTCATGAAAGAATTAGAAATAAATGGTGTTGGATATCGTGCTGCTGTTCAAGCTAATATCTTAAATTTAACATTAGGATATTCTCATCCTATTAAGTTTGAAATTCCGCAAGGAATTACCATTGTTGCTCCTAAACCAACAGTATTACAAATTAGTGGTATTGATAAACAATTAATTGGAGAAGTTGCAGCCAAAATTCGTAAATTCCGTAAACCAGAACCATATAAAGGTAAAGGAATTAAATATAAAAATGAACACATTCGTCGTAAGGAAGGAAAAGCTGCTGGTAAAGGTAAATAATCTTATACTGGCACTTAAGGAGAATAGAAAATGATTAATAAACAACAAGCTCGTAAAGTTCGTCATTATCGTATTCGTAGTAAAATTATGGGTACTAGTGAAAGACCACGCTTAAATATCTTTAAATCTAATAATAGTTTTTATGCTCAAATTATTGACGATACTGCTTCAAATACAATTATTGGTGTATCAACATTAACATTTAAAGATTTAGCATCAAAAAGCAATATAGATGTTGCTACTAAACTTGGAGAAACAATTGCTAATTTAGCTATTAAGAAAAAAATTAAAAAAGTGGTTTTTGATCGTGGTGGATATTTATATCATGGTAAAGTGAAAGCATTCGCAGAAGCGGCGCGTAGTGCTGGATTAGAATTCTAAAAAAGGAGAATTAAAAGTATGAGTTTAGAAAATAAAAAAACAATTATTGATGATAAAGAAAATACTGAAGTTCAAAAATCAGTAGCAAAACCTTCTGTTAAAGCAGAAGTAAAAAATCCTGCTAGTAATGAAAATAAAATTAGACATACTAATTCATCACAACCAAGAAATAGCCACGATAAAAAAGAAAATAAAGTTCGTGAACCACGTAAAAATTTTGAACGTAAACCAAAAACTCCAAGTGAATTTATTGAAAAAGTGATTTGAATCAGAAAAATTAACAAAGTAACAACTGGGGGAAGAAGATTGCGTTTCTCTGCTGCTGTTGCTATTGGTAATGGTAAAGGAGTAGTTGGTTTTGGTATATCTAAAGCCAATGAAGTTCCTGATGCAATTAAAAAGGCAATTGAAGCTGCTCACAAAAATTTAACAACAATTACGATAACTAAAAACAATAATTCTATTGTTCATGAAGTTAAAGGTAAATATTGTGGAAGTGAAATTTTATTAAAACCAGCTAAAGAAGGAATCGGAATTAAAGCTGGTGGATCTGCTCGTGATATTTTAGAATTAGCTGGTATTCATAATATTTATTCAAAAGCATTTAGATCTAGAAATAAAATTAATTTAGCTAGAGCAACAATTGCAGGTCTTGGCAATGTTAAACCAGCAGAATATTTTATAAAAAATAAAAATCTTACTACTAAGCGTAGTAATGGTTAGAGGTGGATTATGGAAACAACATTACATAACTTAAAACCAACACCAGGTTCTCGTAAAGACATTAAACGTTTAGGTAGAGGAACTTCATCTGGAAAAGGTAAAACGGCTGGTAAAGGGACAAAAGGACAAAATGCCCGTACCGGTGGTGGAACAAGACCCGGATTTGAAGGAGGACAAACACCACTGTACCGTCGTATTTCAAAACGAGGGTTTACTAACTTTACTACAACCAATTATAGTATTATTAACTTAGAACAAATTGATTTAATTAAAGAGCATGAAATAACACCTGAACTTTTATTTCAATTAAAATTGATTAGAAGTAAAAAAGATGGTATTAAAGTTCTTGGTAAAGGTAAATTAACAACACCAAAAACAATTAAAGCTCATAAATTTTCAAAATCAGCAATTACTGCTATTGAACAAGCCGGAGGAAAAGCGCAGGTGATCTAAGTGTTCACAACAACCCGTGAATTAATAAAAAAGTATAAAGAAGTTATAATTAGAATTTTATTTACCATTTTTATTTTATTTATCTTTCGTGTTGGAGCATTTATTACAGTTCCAGGAGTAACTTTGAATGAAGATTTAAGTAGCAGTAATAGTAGTGGTATTGAATTCTTTAATTTAATTTCAATGTTAGGTGGTGGTGCTATTAGCAGATTTTCTGTTTTTGCACTTGGAGTCTCACCTTACATTACTGCATCAATTATTGTGCAGTTATTATCAACTGATGTTGTTCCTACTTTAACAAGATGGGCTAAATCAGGCGAAAAAGGTAAGAAAAAATTAGAGTTAATGAATCGAGTATTAACTGTTCCCTTTGCTATTATGCAAGGTTTTGCCACTATCTTTGGCTTACAATCTCAACATATTATTAGTGTTGATTGAAGTTCGGGATCGGGAGCAGCTGGACCAGAAGTTTTCTATTATGTATTAATTCCAGCTATTTTACTAGCAGGGACAATGTTATCATTATGAATGGCTGATCAGATTACTAATCGTGGTATTGGTAATGGAATTTCACTAATTATTTTTGGTGGAATTGCTGCTAATTTACCATTTAACTTAGCTTCAACTTTTAAGTATTGAGTAGGACCAGATACTAATAACGGTGTTATTTTTCAAGGGGCTTTAAAATTTGCTCTTTATTTTGCAGCCTTCCTACTGATTATTCTTGTTGTTGTATTCTTTAGTGAATCAGAGCGACACTTACCAATTCAACAAACTGGTAGTGGTTTAACTTTAAAGGGTGATAAAAGTTCTTATTTACCTTTAAAAGTTAACTCAGCCGGAGTAATTCCTGTTATTTTTTCTTCGGCACTAATTACTGCTCCAATGACAGTGGCACAAATTGTTGATCAAAATAGTGGTTTTGCTAATTTTGCTAGAAATTATTTATCTTTACAGTCGTGGCCGGGAATTAGTATTTTTGCTATAATGACGATTATGTTTACTTTCTTATATGCACAAGTGCAAATTAATCCAGAACAAATGGCTAAGAATTTTCAAAAATCAGGAACTTATATTCCTGGCGTTCAGCCAGGGAAGGAAACAGAAATTTATATTAAAAGAATGTTAAATCGTTTAAGTACGATTGGTTCCTTTTTTTTAACTGCTGTTGCAGTAACTCCATTTTTGATTTCTAAATTTACTAATCTACCTTCTTCATTAGCAGTTGGTGGAACTGGATTAATAATTATGGTTGGAGTAGCATTAGATACAACAAAACAAATTAAGGGACGAATTACTCAACATTCATTCTTAAATTATAAGGACAACAAAGATGTTAAAGAACACTTATGGTCTTAGGGGGTAACGATGAATTTAATTATTTTAGGTCCACCAGGATCAGGGAAAGGGACACAGTCACAGTTTCTGAAAGAACAATATAATTTAATGCATTTATCAACTGGTGATTTGTTTCGTGATGAAATCACAAAACAATCACCAGTAGGTAAAAAAGCTCAAACTTATGTTAATAAGGGTCAATATGTTCCTGATGAGATTACAAATGAGATTATTAGTAATACTTTAAAAAATATTAAACATAATTTTATTCTTGATGGTTATCCAAGAACAATCTCACAAGTAGCATCATTAGACAAAATATTAACAAGTTTGAATGAAACGCTTTCAATGGTATTGTATCTAGATATTAATGAAGAAACAGTTATTAAACGTTTGTCTTCAAGAGTTACTTGTCCTCAATGTAAAGCAATTTATAATCTTAATTTCCTACCACCAAAGATTACTGGTATTTGTGATAATGATGGGGTAAAATTAATTAAGCGAATTGATGATAGTGATGAAAAGACAATTATCAATCGTTTAAAAACTTACAAAGTAGCAACGGTACCATTGGTAGATTCTTATCAAGAACGTGGACTGTTAAGAACAGTGGATGCCAACCAAGATAATAGTGATATTAAAAAACAAATTAAATCATATTTATCATCATTAAAAGGAAATAAAAATAATGGTTAGCATTAAAAGTCAAAGTGAAATTCAAAATATCAAAGCCGCTAGTCAAGTTGTAGCACTTATTCATAAAGAGTTAGCAAAGATAATAAAAGTTGGGATAACGGGTAAAATACTTGATAAAGTGGCAGCACAAATTATTAAAGAAAATAATGCTGTACCTTCTTTTTTAAATTATCATGGGTTTCCTGCCACAATTTGTGTTTCAGTTAATGAACAATTAATTCATGGCATTCCTAATGATAAACCTTTTAAAATGAATGATATTGTGAAAATTGATGCTGGTGCTGCTGTTAATGGTTATCATGCAGATGCTGCCTTTACAATGTGTGTTGGTGGGAAACCAACACCAGAACAAGCAAAACTTATTAATGTGACTAAAGAATCATTAAATAAAGCAATAGCAATTATTGCACCAGGAGTTAGAATTGGTGATATTAGTAACGCCATTCAAACTTATGTAGAAAGCGAAGGCTTTTATTTACCAACATCATATACTGGGCATGGTATTGGTAAAAAACTCCACGAAGACCCAGCTATTCCTAATGTTGGTAAGCCCAACACTGGAATAAAATTGCAGTCAGGAATGACAATTTGTATTGAACCAATGGTTCAAACAACAACTGATAAAATTCTGGTTTTAAGTGATAAGTGAACAGTAGTTGCTGCTGATAAACAGCAGACTGCTCACTTTGAACACACTATCCTAGTAACTAATGATGGATGTGAAGTACTAACAATACTTAATGAAAATCAAAAAAATAATGAGGAATGTAATTAATGGCTAAACCAAAACAAGTAGTTAAACCCAAAGTTCAAAAAGTAAAAAAAACTAATGATAGTACTATTGAATGTGAAGGTATAGTAATAGAAGTCTTACCTAATGCTAGATTTAAAGTAAAGTTGAATGAATATGACTTTACTCCTATTGTAAGACCATCTGGTCGTATGCAAACACATAAAATTAAAATTATCAAAGGTGATCATGTAAAAGTTGAATTATCAACTTATAATTTAACTGAAGGACGAATTACTTTTCGTAACAGAATGGCTACTACACATTTACCGATAAATAAAGATGATGAAAACAAAGAAAACTAATAGTTTAACAGGAGGAAAATGATGAAAGTACAAGCATCAGTTAAAAAAATTTGTGACAAATGTCAACCAATCAAACGTAAAAAACGTAATGTAATCATTTGTGAAAATCCTAAACATAAGCAACGTCAAGGATAGAAATATTAAGGAGGAAAAATAAATATGACATCAAATACTAATAATGCAAGTCGAAGAATTGCGCAAGTAAATATTCCTGGAAATCAACATACAGTAATTGGTTTAACAAGAATTTATGGAATTGGTCGCAGCAAATCTTCAGAAATATTAAAAGAACTAAAAATTGAAGAAACTAAAAAAATTAATGAATTAACAGAAAAAGAATTAAGTTCAATTAGTCAATTAATTGAAAAGAAATATAAAACTGAAGGTGAACTAAGACGTGAAGTGTCTTTAAACATTAAGAGATTAATGGAAATTGGATGTTATCGTGGTATTCGTCATCGTAAAGGATTACCAGCCAGAGGACAATCAACAAAAACTAATGCAAGAACTTGCAAGGGACCACGTAAAACGGTTGCTAACAAGAAAAAAGCAAGTTAATTAGGAGGAAAAAAATAATGAATATAAAAACAACAGTAAAGAAAAAAATTAAAGTTAATCCTAATTTTATTAAAGCAAAAGCATTTATTAAAGCAAGTTTTAATAATACTATTGTTACTATTACTGATCTTAATGGTAATGTTATTGCTTGATCAAGTGCTGGAGCAGTAGGTTTCAAAGGAACTCGTAAATCAACTCCTCACTCAGCACAGTTAGCAGCTGAAGCTGCAGGTAAAACTGCTATGGAACACGGAGTTAAAATTTTAAGTGTTTTTGTTAATGGAACAGGACCAGGAAGAGAACCATCAATTCGTAGTTTACAAGCAGTAGGTTTTGAAATCAAAGATTTAAATGATGTGACACCAATCCCTCATAATGGTTGTCGTCCACCAAAAAAACCAAGAAAATAAAGTAGGTGAAAATAAAACATGGAACAACAATTTTTAAAACCAAAATTTAGTTTAAACAGTGAAAATAGTGCTATTAATTACAGTGAATTTATTGTGAGTCAATTAGAACGTGGTTATGGAACAACTTTAGCTAATGCCTTAAGAAGAACATTATTATCTTCAGTACCAGGTATTTCTGTATATGCAATTAGAATAAGTGGTGTATCTCATGAATTTACTGCAGTTAAAGGTGTAATTGAAAATGTTTCTGAAATAATTTTAAATGTTAAGGACTTAGTTTTAGCTTTTGATGGTGATATTCAAAAGGACGAAAAAATTGCTAATTTAAAAATTAGTATTACTGGTGAACAAGATATTACTGCCGGAGATATTATTTGTCCAACTGATGTTAGAGTAGTTAATCCAGAATTAATTATTGCTCGAACAACTTCAAGAAATGTTCTTTTTGAAATGGAATTAATGGTAAAGAAATCTCGTGGTTATTCTTCATTTGAGGAAAATAAAAAAGAAATTGCTAATAGTTCAGGCATTATTGCTATTGATTCAAACTTTTCACCTGTTGAAAAAGTTGATTATAAAATTGAACCTGTAACTAAAACATTAAAGGGTATTGAATATGAAAAATTAATTCTTCGTGTACAAACTAATGGTTCAGTTAAAGCAGCATCAGCTATTGCAATGGCAGCTAAAATTTTAATGAGTCATATTGAGTTTTTTGTTAATTTAGATGATAATGTTAAAAACTTTGAAGTTATTTCAATTACTAATGAGCAAGAAAATAATGATTTAAACAAAGCCTTAGAAGAATTGAATTTAACTGTTCGTTCATACAATTGTTTAAAACGTGATGGTTATAAAACTTTGGGTGATATTGTAACTAAAAGTTTAGATGAAATTAAACAAATTAAACATTTAGGTTCAAAATCAATTAAAGAAATTGAAGATTGTGTATCAAAACATAATTTAGAGTTTTCTATTAAAAACTAAGAAGGAGGATAAGAAAAAATGTCATATATTAACGATATCGGAAGAAATAATGCTAAAGTAGATGCTGAAATCCGTAATTTAGCAAGTGAATTAATTGTTCATGGAAAATTAGTTTTGTTAGAAAAAAGAGCAAAAAGATTACAAACATTTATTGAACCTTTAGTAACGTTAGCTAAACGTGGTGATTTGCATTCAAGAAGAATGGCAATTGCTAAATTGCGTAAAATTACAACTAAAGAGCATCCAAAGGATGGTGTTATTCCAACATTATTTGATAATATTGCTGAAAGATATAAAGACCGTAAAGGTGGATATACAAAGTTAATTAAAGTAGATAATAGAACTGGTGATAATGCACCAATGGTATTAATTACTTTTGTTTAATTAAAAATATTAAAGCAAGAAAATTTTGGAAAGAGTAAAGCATTTTTATGTTTTCTCTTTTTTATATGTTGACAATTTTAAATAAAATTGTATTTTTTAATACAATTATTGATAAATATTTTTTTATGGTATTTTTATTATTTCAATGTTATATTACATATATAAGTTTTATTTTATAAAAATTTATAGATTATTACTCCTTATTTTTGTAAGGAGTTTTTAGTTTTTTTAATTAAAAATAAAACTTATATATTTGATCGGGATAGTATTTGGATTATTTGTATATAAAACAATAATTATCAAAAAAATATCAGTCAATAATTAAAATTATTTTTGTAAAGAAATTTACTAGATATAGTAATTTTTAAATATTTATCTCAAATAAAGGAGAAAAAATATGAAAAAAATGGTTGTTGCTAATGCACAAGGTATTGTTGAAGAAAATCTTACTAAGGAACAAAGAGTACTTAATCATTCTAAATTTACTCCAACAGGAATTTTTGTAGTTAAAGGATCAAAAATAACAATAAAATTATTAGAAAATGATGAATCTTTACTTAGCATTTTTATTGGACAATGAGGAAGTTATAAAAATTTAAATGATGGTCAAAGTTTAAAACCAAAAGAGTATGTTATTAATGAAGAAAATCAAACTATTATTTCTGAAATAGAAGGTATGTTATATCTGTATAATAAAAGTGAAAGTACTGATTACGAAGTATTAATTACTGCTGAATCAGAAGTAGAAGATCCAACATTTGTTGTTGTATCAACAACAAATGAAGAATTTCGCTGAATTATACTTGTAAGTGCAAGTAAATAAAATTGCAAAAAATTCTCATATAAAAATTTCATAATGCTAAATTTAGTTTAGAAAAAAGTAAGGAGTTTTATATGAGTTATAAACATCTTGGCATAGATGAAAGGATTTATATTGAGAATCAATTGAAATTTAAATTTAAAATTAGTGAAATAGCTAAAAATCTTAATCGAAGTATTAGTACTATTATTCGAGAAATTAATAGAAATAAAGATAATAATCATTATTTTTCATTAATTGCACAAAATAAAGCTGAAAATCGAAAACAATCACATATTAGTTTTCATAAGTTTAAAAATAAGAATTTAGTAAAATATGTACAACAAAAATTACTATTAGGTTGATCACCTGAACAAATTTATGGCAGAATTAAAAATTTTCATAAACAATGAGTTATTAGTTTTAAAACAATTTATACTTGAATTTATTTTGGAATGCTTGATAAAGTTACTAGTAAAAATTTAAGAAGAAAAGGTAAAAAACGAAAATCTAAAGAAAATCGTGGCAAGTTTAATGGTAAATCAATTAAAGAACGAGATATAAATGTTAATGATCGTATAACACTTGGTCATTGAGAAGGAGATACTATATCATCAAGAGGTAAAAGCAAATCATGTTTAATAACTTTAGTTGAAAGAGTATCACGATTTACTTTAGCAATATTAGTTAAAAACAGAACTACTAAAGTTATTAATAAAAATGTCAGTTATTATTTATCAATTCTTCCTAAAAACATTGTTAAAACTATTACTTTTGATCGTGGCAAAGAATTTTCAAATTGACAACAACTTGAAAAAAATTTAAATGTAAAAATTTATTTTGCCAATCCATATTCATCTTGACAAAGAGGTACTAATGAAAATACTAATGGTTTAATTAGAGAAAAATTTCCTAAAAAATTTATTTTTTCAAAAACTAATAAAAATGAAGTTCATAAATTTATATTGTCTTTAAATCAAAGATCGAGAAAAATATTAAATTATCTTTCACCAATCAAATATTTGGATAGAAAAATAATTTAGTTGCACTTACCTTTACAATTTAGCATAAACTAAATTTTATTAGAAAATGAACAATAATTTAACTTCAATTTTGAACAGATATTGTTCATTTTTTTCTTTTTTTATAATTTTTATAAATTATAAATTGATATATATATAAAATTACTGTTATAATTTTACTAGCATAATATTTAAAATGGAGTTAGAAGTAATATGAGTAAATCTAAAATTTCATTAAGTTTAAAAAATGTTGAATTTCGTTATAAACCAGAATACAATAACGCTGTTGATAATGTTAGTTTTGATATTAATCATGGTGAATATATTACTATAATTGGTCATAATGGTAGTGGTAAGTCAACACTTTCAAAAATTATTATTGGTGTTTTACACAAACAAAAAGGTACAATTCAATTATTTGGTGAAACAATTACTAATAAAAACATTAAACAATTACGTCGTCACTTAGGTATTGTTTTTCAAAATCCTGATAACCAATTTATAGGTTCAACTGTTCGTGATGATATTGCTTTTGGCTTGGAAAATCATTTAGTTGAGCCCAGTGATATGCCAGCAATTATTGACAGAGTTTCTAGGGCAGTGGGTATGGAAAAATATTTAGATCATGAACCACTATGATTATCTGGTGGTCAAAAACAACGTGTAGCTATTGCTTCAGTTTTAGCTTTAGAACCTGATATTATTATTTTTGATGAGGCAACTAGTATGCTTGATCCAAAAGGTAAACGAGAAGTTAAAGAAATTATGTTAAAATTACAAGAACAACGCAATAAAACTATTATTTCTATTACTCATGATATGGATGAAATTATTAATGCCGATAAAATTATTGTTATGAATAAAGGTAAATTAGTTCGTTATGGAACTCCATCTGAAATATTAAAAGAATGAGAGTTTTTACAAAGTATTCATTTAGATATTCCTTTTGTTTTAAAAGTATCGTTAGGTTTAAAAAATAAGGGAATTAATATTAATGAAACATTAAGTGAAGAGGAGCTGATTTCTAGCTTATGTCAATTAAATTCAAAGAAGTAAGTTATACTTATTCTCCAAAAACCTCTTATCAATATCAAGCATTAAAAGATATTACTATTGAAATTGTTGAACAAAAAATAGTTGCTATTATTGGTGAAACTGGCAGTGGTAAATCAACTATGATTCAACATATTAATGGTTTATTAGTTCCAATGGCAGGTTCAGTTGCTATTAATGATTTTATTATTAAGGCTAATCAAAAAAAAATTCGTGATATTAAAAAAATACGTAAACAAATTGGCTTAGTTTTTCAATTTCCCGAATATCAGTTATTTGAAGAAACTATTGAACGAGATATTATGTTTGGACCAGTTAATTTTGGTGAGAAAAAAGATAAAGCACGAGAGTTAGCAAAAAAATATATTAATTTGATTGGATTAGACGAAACATACTTATCAAGAAGTCCATTTGATTTGTCTGGTGGTCAAAAACGAAGAGTTGCTATTGCTGGTATTTTGGCATTACAAGGTCATACTTTAATTTTAGATGAACCAACAGCAGGACTTGATCCCGATGGTGAAAAAGAATTAATTAATTTATTTTATGATTTAAATCATAAAGAAAATAAAACTATTATTTTAGTAACTCATAATATGAATCATGTACTAATGGTTGCTGATGAAGTTATTGTATTACATAATACACAGATTTATAAAAAAGCAGATCCAATTACTATTTTTAGAGATAAAAAATTAATTACCGAAACCGGAATTGAGCCACCAAAAATTTATAGTTTTTTATATAAATTAGAAGCAGCAGGATTTGATACATCAAAAATTACTGCTAGAAGTGATTCAGAATTAATTGACCAGTTGTCAAAAATATTATCCAAAAAAAATAGCAATAAAAAGTAAGGAGTAATAAATAATGAAAGTTAGTTTTGGTCGTTATTTACCTTTAAATTCAATCATTCATCGTGTAGATCCAAGAATTAAATTACTAGTTTTAATTTGTTTAATTGCTTCACTTTTTTTTCATACTGGTTTTGAAGGTTACGCTCTTATTGGTTTTACTGTCATAACAATTTTCTTTTGTGCAAAATTACCTTTTATGATGTTATTAAAATTAATGCGCCCCATTTTATTTATGGCATTTATTTTATTTATAATTAACTGTTTTTTAACTGATGGCCCTAATGTTGGAATGATTTGACGTTGGCATGGTATTAAAGTATCGTATAAAGCTATATTTGTTAGTATTTATATTGCTCTTAGAATTTATTTAATGATTTTAATTACAACAATTTTAACAACCACAACTCAACCATTAGATTTAACATTAGCATTAGAAGATTTAATGTTACCACTAAAATTAATTAAATTTCCAGTACATATTATTTCAATGATTATTTCTATTGCTCTTCGTTCAATTCCTACATTATTAGATGAAGCGGGCAGAATTTTAAAAGCGCAAGCATCACGTGGTGTAGATTTAAAGAATGGTCATTTTAAAGAAAAAGTTAAATCGTTAGTATCATTAATTATTCCCTTATTAGTTTCTTCATTTCAAAAAGCAGAAGATTTAGCATACGCTATGGATTCAAGGGGTTATGATCCGCAAGGTAAAAGAACACGTTTTCGTCAATACCATATTGATTTTAAAGATATATTTTTCTTTATTATTGGTGTAGGATTGTTAGCATTTCTTATATCTTATACTTATCATCCAGAAATATTTTGAAGAATTCCATTTATTGATGATTATTATTCACAATAATATATAAAAAAATAATTAAATTTTTATTTATATATTTAGAAAATATTTGTAATTATATTTTTCTTAAGTATAATAATTTTATAAACTTAATATAGTTTTTAACCCGTTGTCTTATTTTAAAGTATATGGGTTTTTTATTTTTTTAAAAGAGGAGAAATTAAGTATGTCTAGAGAATGAAAATTTGAAAGAAGAGATTTTGAAGAAAATCAGAAACGTATTGAAAAAGAAATCCAAGAAAGAATAAAACAAAATGAAGAAGAAAGAAAATTAGAAAAGGCAAAAAATTTACAAGAAGAATGTAAAAGAGCTGAAGAAGAAAAATTAAAAAAAGAAAATAAACTTATTAAAAAAATTAAAAAAAGTAAAAAACACAAAAATAAAAGACATAAAAATAGAAAAGAAGTAAGCATTTTAAAAGAAAAAAGAGTAATGTTTAGTAATCTGTGTAACTTACAAAAATAACTATGTTTAATTAATTCTAGTAAATATAATTAAATGACTAGAAAGAGTGAGTTACAGATGGCTAAAAAAGATAACTTTAATAATAATGATCCAATATCAAAAGCAGTAGATTTATTATTAGAAAATACTGAAGATTTAACAACAGTTTTTAAAGAAGAGGGTTTATATAAAGAATTAACAAAACGTTTAGTTGAAAAAATGTTGAATTCTGAGATGCAAAATTATTTAGGATATGAAAAAAATCAACATAGTAATAGTGACAATGCTCGTAATGGTATAAGTTCAAAAAAATTAATAACTCAACAAGGTAAAATTGAGATTGATGTACCACGAGATCGTAATAGTAATTTTACTCCTGTAATAGTGCCAAAAAGACAGAGAAGATTTGATGGTTTTGATCAACAAGTTCTTTCCTTATATGCAAAAGGTATGACATTATCAGATATTAGAATGCAGTTACAAGAGTTATATCATGGTGCTGATATTAGTGAAAGTGTTATTAGTCAAATTACTGATGATGTGATTGATGATGTCAAAGCATGACAAAATAGACCATTAGAAGGCATTTATCCCATTGTTTATTTTGATTGTATAGTAGTTAAAGTACGACAAGATAAACGCATTATTAACAAATCAGTTTATATAGCTTTAGGTGTTGATTTAGAAGGTAAAAAAGATGTTTTAGGTTTATGAATTAGTGAAAATGAAGGCGCTAAATTTTGATTAGCAAATTTCACAGAAATGAAAAATCGTGGCTTAAATGATATTCTTATTGCTTGTAGTGACAACTTAACAGGCATGTCAGAAGCAATACAATCAGTTTATCCTAAAACTGAACATCAATTATGTATAGTTCATCAAATCAGAAATAGTTTAAAATATGTTTCATACAAACATCGAAAATCACTAGTTACAGATTTAAAGCCAATTTATAATGCATGTAGTGAAGAACAAGCAATGCAAGCTTTAGAATCATTTGAAAGTAAATGAAATAAATACTATCCTCAAATTGTTAAATCTTGATATAAAAATTGAGATAATTTAATGATTTTTATTAGTTATCCTCCAGAAATCAAAAGAGTGATTTATACTACAAATTCTATTGAATCTGTTAATAGTCAATTACGAAAAGTCATCAGAAATAAAAAAGTTTTTCCAAATGATATGGCAGTTTTCAAAATATTTTATTTAGCAATTGAAAATATAACAAAAAAATGAACAATGCCCATTCAAAATTGAAATACAGCAATTGCTCATTTTATGATAAAATTTGAAGACAGAATTAATCTGAACTAGTACTTTGCAAAACAAAGAAACACAGATTACTAAAAAGCCTCGAAAAAAGAAAATTAATATTTTTATAAGTTTTATTTATTTAACTAAGAATACTAGTAATATTTCTTATTTTAGAATAATTATTTATTTTTGTTTGATTTCAAAGAAATACCATTATTATTTGTGATAATTTTTCAATCGTGTTGATTTGTTATGATATAAAATATGTTAATTTTACAAGAGTTTTCTCTTTATTTTCATTTTTATTAAATAAAATATTTTCAATAGGAACACTATTACAAAGTTATTACTATGACTAGTGTTTTAATCAGTAAACTTCCTAATTTCTAAATATAATATGGCTTAAAAGTGTATTAGGATATACACACATAGAAAAGGTATTAAGAGTATTTAAATCAATTATTATGATTAATTATTAATTTTAAATTGTTTTCTAATTGTTAATAGTAACATTGTTTTTTATTATTACTGTTATATACGAAAATTAGATGATTATTTTTGTAGTTTTATGAAAAAAAATATTAAAAAATCATAAATTTATTGTATAATATTTAACGGTTTTACTTATAGAAACTAATATGGCGACTGTGGCGTAGCGGTCTAGCGCATCAGTTTGTGGAACTGACATTCGCGGGTTCGAATCCCGTCAGTCGCCCCATTTAATAAAATTATGTTTTTTTACTACTCCTTTTTGGAGTTTTTTCTTTTTTAAATAAATATTATTATAAATTTATTTTCGCTTTTTATTTACTAAATAAATAATGGTATAATTATTATGTTTTATGATTTGCAGAAAGTTGAGGTTTAAATGTATATGTACCTTAAAGAAGGGCAAATACTTTCAATTCATGCATATAAGCATAATGGCGATTTATATCGTAGTTGAAATAATTCAATTGTTTTAGAAGATACTGAAAAATATTTAGTTTTAGTAAATGAGAATGTAACAATTACTGAAATTAATGGTCGTAAATGAACAACCGTTGATCCAGCAATTTGGTTATTTTTTAAAAATGATTGATACAATATTATTTGTATGATTCGTAATGATGGTGTTCATTATTATTGTAATATTGCCAGTCCTTTTATTTTAGATTCGCAAACAGTTAAATACATTGATTATGATTTAGATGTTAAAGTATTTCCTAATCGTTCTTATAAACTGTTAGATTTGAAAGAATTTAAAACTAATCGTCGAATATGAAAGTATCCAATACCTTTACAAAATATATTATGACAAAATATAAATAAATTAAAAAAAGGAATTAAGAAAAATGAAATTAATTTATTTAATGATGATGTAATTTTAAATTATTGAAAAAGTTATGAAGACCAAAGTTTACAAAAATAGTAAGAACATATGTTCTTACTATTTTTGATATTAAAACTTTTTATAACTAAATTAAATTTTTTTATAAAATAGGTAATGTTTTTGCATAATTATGTTCTCTCATAATACTGTTTATATTACTTTTTTTACTTTTATCTTCAATACTATTATTTATATTTTGAATATCTATATCATTAAATTGTATTTTCTTTTTGTAATTATGATAATTAATAGCATATGTTTTTAATTTTTTTATTTCGCTGAATTATACTTGTAAGTGCAAGTAAATAAAATTGCAAAAAATTCTCATATAAAAATTTCATAATGCTAAATTTAGTTTAGAAAAAAGTAAGGAGTTTTTATATGAGTTATAAACATCTTGGCATAGATGAAAGGATTTATATTGAGAATCAATTGAAATTTAAATTTAAAATTAGTGAAATAGCTAAAAATCTTAATCGAAGTATTAGTACTATTATTCGAGAAATTAATAGAAATAAAGATAATAATCATTATTTTTCATTAATTGCACAAAATAAAGCTGAAAATCGAAAACAATCACATATTAGTTTTCATAAGTTTAAAAATAAGAATTTAGTAAAATATGTACAACAAAAATTACTATTAGGTTGATCACCTGAACAAATTTATGGCAGAATTAAAAATTTTCATAAAGAGTGAGTTATTAGTTTTAAAACAATTTATACTTGAATTTATTTTGGAATGCTTGATAAAGTTACTAGTAAAAATTTAAGAAGAAAAGGTAAAAAACGAAAATCTAAAGAAAATCGTGGCAAGTTTAATGGTAAATCAATTAAAGAACGAGATATAAATGTTAATGATCGTATAACACTTGGTCATTGAGAAGGAGATACTATAGTATCATCAAGAGGCAAAAGCAAATCATGTTTAATAACTTTAGTTGAAAGAGTATCACGATTTACTTTAGCAATATTAGTTAAAAACAGAACTACTAAAGTTATTAATAAAAATGTCAGTTATTATTTATCAATTCTTCCTAAAAACATTGTTAAAACTATTATTTTTGATCGTGGTAAAGAATTTTCAAATTGACAACAACTTGAAAAAAATTTAGATGTAAAAATTTATTTTGCCAATCCATATTCACCTTGACAAAGAGGTACTAATGAAAATACTAATGGTTTAATTAGAGAAAAATTTCCTAAAAAATTTATTTTTTCAAAAACCTCAAAAATGAAGTTCATAAATTTATATTGTCTTTAAATCAAAGACCGAGAAAAATACTAAATTATCTTTCACCAATCGAATATTTGGATAGAAAAATAATTTAGTTGCACTTACCTTTACAATTTAGCAAATCAATTTAAATTATATGCAGTATCTATTAATGAACCATTAACTGAAAATAACATTGATAATTTATATATTATTAATAATTATTCACAACCTTATCAAAATCCAAAAACAAGAAGTACTAAAAGTATTACTATTATTAAAATTAAAGATTTTAAAACAAGAGATGGTTATCCAATCATTATTAAATTACAAAAACCATTAGATAAAGATACCAAAGTTATTGGTTTAAAGATTAAATCCTCTAGAAGCATGCTTTTCGGCAATATAAAGGTACTTGGTGAAGTTGACAATATGAAAGTATACCCAAAGTTATTTGTTAAAGATAAGATAGCATTTCCACTATTATCAATGCCTATTGAAACTCAACCAAAAGTTAGAATATTACAACAATGATTTAGTGAACAAATATTATCTTGAAATTTAGCAAAACAATTTATAGGTCAAGAAAAATCAGTTTTAGATTTAATTGCTATTGGTGGTGGAACTGAAACAAGAAAAGAAATTATTAATAATGCAAGAGTAACTAATGCTAAAATTGGTTATGATGTTACTAAAAATTCAAAAGTATGACCCTTATCTGATGAACTAGAATTAAAAGATACAAAATTAGAGTCATGATTTTTAGTAAGTAACTATAATTTATTTATTTCTACAACTAATAAATTTCATGATGTTGAATTAGAAATAAAAGATAGACCACCAATTGATAGTTTACAAAAAGTATTATTAGATATGCTAACTTATACATATAGTTATAATAGAAATTTTGATGGTGCAGAATATAATAATGGTAATCCATCAAATGAGATAGCTAAATTACGTCAAAAATTCGAAGGACAAAAACCAGATGATGTAATTACTAATTTATTTAAACAATGAGAATTAGATTATCCAAATTATATAAATTTACCACAAGTTAAAATATTAAAACAAATAGTTATAATGTTATCAAAAAATATTTATTTAACAATGTCTATTAATAAAGGTTTAAATGATGATTATAAGTTATTATTACCTTATTATTTTGAATTAAAATCAAATCCAATACATTCTACACCCGATAAAGTTTGAGAATTTAAAGATGTAAAAGTAATAGTAAAATCTGAATATTTTGATTTTACAGATATGAATAATATTAAATTAAAAAATAATGATATTAGCCAAAACGAATTATTTAAACTAGATGATAATCAATTTAACTGATTATCCATAACAAATGAGTTAGAAAGTAATAATATACCATCATTAATTCCTACTGATTGAACATTAGGAAATGCTGAATATGGAAAATACTTTACAAGAGTAGTTATTAACAAAACTAAGATTGAAAATGCTTTAAATTTATATGGTTCAAATAAATCACAATTGTTTTCTAAGTTAGAATTTTATAAAGAAATATTACATATTGATAATAATAGTGAATTTGAGTTACAAATTGAAAATCCAATCAATAGCTTAAATCGAGTTGAAATTAGTGGGATATTTGGTGCTGGTAATTATGAGGTAATGTTTAGTAATCTGTGTAATTTACAAAAATAACTATGTTTAATTAATTCTAGTAAATATAATTAAATGACTAGAAAGAGTGAGTTACAGATGGCTAAAAAAGATAACTTTAATAATAATGATCCAATATCAAAAGCAGTAGATTTATTATTAGAAAATACTGAAGATTTAACAACAGTTTTTAAAGAAGGGGGTTTATATAAAGAATTAACAAAACGTTTAGTTGAAAAAATGTTGAATTCTGAGATGCAAAATTATTTAGGATATGAAAAAAATCAACATAGTAATAGTGACAATGCTCGTAATGGTATAAGTTCAAAAAAATTAATAACTTAACAAGGTAAAATTGAGATTGATGTACCACGAGATCGTAATAGTAATTTTACTCCTGTAATAGTGCCAAAAAGACAGAGAAGATTTGATGGTTTTGATCAATAAGTTCTTTCCTTATATGCAAAAGGTATGACATTATCAGATATTAGAATGCAGTTACAAGAGTTATATCATGGTGCTGATATTAGTGAAAGTGTTATTAGTCAAATTACTGATGATGTGATTGATGATGTCAAAGCATGACAAAATAGACCATTAGAAGGCATTTATCCCATTGTTTATTTTGATTGTATAGTAGTTAAAGTACGACAAGATAAACGCATTATTAACAAATCAGTTTATATAGCTTTAGGTGTTGATTTAGAAGGTAAAAAAGATGTTTTAGGTTTATGAATTAGTGAAAATGAAGGCGCTAAATTTTGATTAGCAAATTTCACAGAAATGAAAAATCGTGGCTTAAATGATATTCTTATTGCTTGTAGTGACAACTTAACAGGCATGTCAGAAGCAATACAATCAGTTTATCCTAAAACTGAACATCAATTATGTATAGTTCATCAAATCAGAAATAGTTTAAAATATGTTTCATACAAACATCGAAAATCACTAGTTACAGATTTAAAGCCAATTTATAATGCATGTAGTGAAGAACAAGCAATGCAAGCTTTAGAATCATTTGAAAGTAAATGAAATAAACACTATCCTCAAATTGCTAAATCTTGATATAAAAATTGAGATAATTTAATGATTTTTATTAGTTATCCTCCAGAAATCAAAAGAGTGATTTATACTACAAATTCTATTGAATCTGTTAATAGTCAATTACGAAAAGTCATCAGAAATAAAAAAGTTTTTCCAAATGATATGGCAGTTTTCAAAATATTTTACTTAGCAATTGAAAATATAACAAAAAAATGAACAATGCCCATTCAAAATTGAAATACAGCAATTGCTCATTTTATGATAAAATTTGAAGACAGAATTAATCTGAACTAGTACTTTGTAAAACAAAGAAACACAGATTACTAAAAAGCCTCAATTATGATTTAATTTTAATAACTAATAAGCAAGAAATAAAATTAACTAATATTAATTTATTTGATAAATATAACGAAAACACTTCATATATAAATTTAGAAATTTAATTTATTGATTAAAATATCAATTAGGATATTTACCATCTCAGACAATATCACCTGTATGTATTGGCTTATTACCAAAATATAATATAAACTTATCACTACTAGTAAACTTATTTAATCAGATAGTTGTATCACCATATATTCTTTCGCCATTTGGTTTTAAATAATATTTGGCACCACCAACATTATGGGTAAGCACCCCCCCATGATTAATCCTATTGTTCCAGTTGTAGCACCAGTTAGTGCTAATGCTAATGTTATTTTACTTAAATTTGTTTTTATTCATGTTTTCATATTAAATTACTCCTTTTTTAAATTTTATAAAACTGTACGATTATTTGAATAATAATGATTTTGTTCATTATTTGGCGTTTTATTTATATGATTTACTAGATTTTGAATATTAGTATTTTTTTGTCTTTTTTTAAAAATTAAATTTCATATGTTAATTTCTTTATTTAATCTTTTTATTTTTTCATTAATTTCAAAAATTTTCTTTTTATTTTTTTTGTTTTTGTTAATAATCCCAAAACTAAAAAGTGTAATAAAAAAATTTTTAACTTTTGGTTGTTTTTTAATTTTTGTTATTTCATTATTCATATCATTAATTGTAGTTTTTGCTAGTTCAACTTTATTTTTAATTACTTCTTCATTACCATTATTAATTTGTGCAGATTTTAAAAAATTAAAAACTCAATTATATTCCAATTCTAATGTTTTCATTTTTTTCTCCTTTTTCCTTGATTTTACTTATAAATTGTACTATTTTTGATTATTTTTACAAGTATGCTTTTAAACTTTGTCATTATTTAGTGATAATTTCCTATTAGTTATCGAGCAAAAATTTCCCAAAAGTAAAGTTAAATATACTTGGTGATAAATATGGAAAGAAGCATGACTATGAAAGAAAAATATAAGTTTAATATTATAAATGACATTATTATTAATAAATTATCTAAACATCAAGCTAAGAATAAACTTAACCTAACTATTAGAAGAATTAACCAATTAATTCAAATTTTCAATAGAGAAGGTAAAGTTGGTTTTATTCATAAATCCCGAAATAAAATTTCTATTAAAACAACAAATTTTGAAATCAAAATTAAGATTATAAATTTATATAAAACCAAATATTGCTGAATTATACTTGTAAGTGCAAGTAAATAAAATTGCAAAAAATTCTCATATAAAAATTTCATAATGCTAAATTTAGTTTAGAAAAAAGTAAGGAGTTTTTATATGAGTTATAAACATCTTGGCATAGATGAAAGGATTTATATTGAGAATCAATTGAAATTTAAATTTAAAATTAGTGAAATAGCTAAAAATCTTAATCGAAGTATTAGTACTATTATTCGAGAAATTAATAGAAATAAAGATAATAATCATTATTTTTCATTAATTGCACAAAATAAAGCTGAAAATCGAAAATAATCACATATTAGTTTTCATAAGTTTAAAAATAAGAATTTAGTAAAATATGTACAACAAAAATTACTATTAGGTTGATCACCTGAACAAATTTATGGCAGAATTAAAAATTTTCATAAAGAGTGAGTTATTAGTTTTAAAACAATTTATACTTGAATTTATTTTGGAATGCTTGATAAAGTTACTAGTAAAAATTTAAGAAGAAAAGGTAAAAAACAAAAATCTAAAGAAAATCGTGGCAAGTTTAATGGTAAATCAATTAAAGAATGAGATATAAATGTTAATGATCGTATAACACTTGGTCATTGGGAAGGAGATACTATAGTATCATCAAGAGGTAAAAGCAAATCATGTTTAATAACTTTAGTTGAAAGAGTATCACGATTTACTTTAGCAATATTAGTTAAAAACAGAACTACTAAAGTTATTAATAAAAATGTCAGTTATTATTTATCAATTCTTCCTAAAAACATTGTTAAAACTATTACTTTTGATCGTGGCAAAGAATTTTCAAATTGACAACAACTTGAAAAAAATTTAGATGTAAAAATTTATTTTGTCAATCCATATTCACCTTGACAAAGAGGTACTAATGAAAATACTAATGGTTTAATTAAAGAAAAATTTCCTAAAAAATTTATTTTTTCAAAAACTAATAAAAATTAAGTTCATAAATTTATATTGTCTTTAAATCAAAGACCGAGAAAAATATTAAATTATCTTTCACCAATCGAATATTTGGATAGAAAAATAATTTAGTTGCACTTACCTTTACAATTTAGCAAAATATATATAAGTATTTTTAATAAGCAATTTGCCTTACCTATTGATAATAATAAATCTGCTATGATTAAAGCTCCAAACCAAGAAGAAATAAATATTTATCTTTCAAGATTTTCTAAAAGAAAAACGGATAGTGGTTCAACTATAACATATTATGGTAAAAAGTATTTTTCTTATAAAAATAGCAAAGTTCAATACATACAACCTAGAACTGATGTAATTGTACTTAAATCGTTTATTAATGAGTTATATCTTAGTTATAATCATCAAATATATGAATTAAAAGAAATAGCACCAAAACCAATTATCAAAGAAGAGTTGATAAAAACTAAAAAGGTTTATATACCGAGGCTTTTTAGTAATCTGTGTTTCTTTGTTTTGCAAAGTACTAGTTCAGATTAATTCTGTCTTCAAATTTTATCATAAAATGAGCAATTGCTGTATTTCAATTTTGAATGGGCATTGTTCATTTTTTTGTTATATTTTCAATTGCTAAGTAAAATATTTTGAAAACTGCCATATCATTTGGAAAAACTTTTTTATTTCTGATGACTTTTCGTAATTGACTATTAACAGATTCAATAGAATTTGTAGTATAAATCACTCTTTTGATTTCTGGAGGATAACTAATAAAAATCATTAAATTATTTCAATTTTTATATCAAGATTTAGCAATTTGAGGATAGTGTTTATTTCATTTACTTTCAAATGATTCTAAAGCTTGCATTGCTTGTTCTTCACTACATGCATTATAAATTGGTTTTAAATCTGTAACTAGTGATTTTCGATGTTTGTATGAAACATATTTTAAACTATTTCTGATTTGATGAACTATATATAATTGATGTTCAGTTTTAGGATAAACTGATTGTATTGCTTCTGACATGCCTGTTAAGTTGTCACTACAAGCAATAAGAATATCATTTAAGCCACGATTTTTCATTTCTGTGAAATTTGCTAATCAAAATTTAGCGCCTTCATTTTCACTAATTCATAAACCTAAAATATCTTTTTTACCTTCTAAATCAACACCTAAAGCTATATAAACTGATTTGTTAATAATGCGTTTATCTTATCGTACTTTAACTACTATACAATCAAAATAAACAATGGGATAAATGCCTTCTAATGGTCTATTTTGTCATGCTTTGACATCATCAATCACATCATCAGTAATTTGACTAATAACACTTTCACTAATATCAGCACCATGATATAACTCTTGTAACTGCATTCTAATATCTGATAATGTCATACCTTTTGCATATAAGGAAAGAACTTGTTGATCAAAACCATCAAATCTTCTCTGTCTTTTTGGCACTATTACAGGAGTAAAATTACTATTACGATCTCGTGGTACATCAATCTCAATTTTACCTTGTTGAGTTATTAATTTTTTTGAACTTATACCATTACGAGCATTGTCACTATTACTATGTTGATTTTTTTCATATCCTAAATAATTTTGCATCTCAGAATTCAACATTTTTTCAACTAAACGTTTTGTTAATTCTTTATATAAACCCCCTTCTTTAAAAACTGTTGTTAAATCTTCAGTATTTTCTAATAATAAATCTACTGCTTTTGATATTGGATCATTATTATTAAAGTTATCTTTTTTAGCCATCTGTAACTCACTCTTTCTAGTCATTTAATTATATTTACTAGAATTAATTAAACATAGTTATTTTTGTAAGTTACACAGATTACTAAACATTACCTATATATCAAATAAAAACCATCCTTGAAGATATGGATACTAATAATACCAAATTAAAATTAGATAAAATTCTTTTTATAAAAGATTATTTTAACTATATAAAATTTTAAATCGTTTGTCGAGCAGCAAATTTGATGCCTTAAAATTGATTTTAAAGATATAAAAAAATAAAATTATACACCACCAATAGCACAAGCACCAGAAGCCATTGTTGTAATACCACCAACAACATTACCAATTATGGGAATAGTATTTAAAGCACCATTAACAATAGTTAATGTGTTTTCACAATTTAAATTTGATTTATTTTCTAGATTTAGAAGTCTATTGTCAAGTTCATTAACTTGTTTTTTTAAAGTTTCAAAATCTGCTTTGATTCCTTGAATATTTTTGTTTAATTCATCTAACTTTAATTCATGTTCAATTAAAGTTGAAATATAACTTCAATCTCTTATATAACCTTTTATTATTTCTTTTTCTTGTCTTTTTCAATTATATAATGCTTGAGGATTAAATGTTTTAGAATTATTGATTGCTTGTGGTAAAGTAGAATTTCATTCATTTATATGTGCAAATCATTGTTTAACTTTTGAATCATTTGCTATAATATTTGAAATTTCATTAAATTTATCTTGTGTTACATAGGTAAAAGTTGGTTTTGTCAAACCATAAGAATAGGGACTAAAAGTACCAACAATTATTTTTTTCAAAATAGCCAATAAAGTGTGAGTAATTAGATTTATCCAATAAATAAACTTCTGATAATTTAAAATTATGATATTTTTTCTTTATGGCACTTTTAATTTCGTTATCAACGTTATGATTAATTTTTCCTAAATTAATTTTTATATCTTTATTTCAATCTGGAAAATCATTTTCTAAATTATCAAGACGATTATTTGGATAATATTTCTCATCTTCTGTTATTATTCTTACTGATTTCAAAATTAAATCAATTAAATGGTTTTTTATAAAGTACAATTTCTATACGTTCTTTTCTAGAACTATCTGTATATACTTTTTCAATTTTTGAAAAATTATCTCAAATTGTTTTACCTACTTGTTGTATTTCTTTTCATGTTCATGGAAAAATTGCAGTAATTGAAATATCATTAGAATTATATCGTTGCATCATATCCTCTTTAAATTTTTCGCCAAGTTCTCATGCAGGATTATCTTTTCAATAATGATAATCAGCTATTATTCCTTAAAAAGTTTTTGGTGTAAATGAACAAGTTACTTTACCTCAACTACCCCTTATTTCGTTTTTACCATTTAATGTTCTTTTTAATCGATTTCTGTGTTTTTCATGACGATGTTTATTCATATTTATTTTGCTATTTGTTGTTGGGTTGTTAATAATAAAATCTGTTTGATTATTACTTGCAAAATTTAATTGTTGATTTACTAAATCTAAACTAGTCGTATTTTTTCTAACTCAATTTTTAATATTTGAATTATCAATTGACTTACCATTAATACCTTGTATTTTATTATTTAAAAGTGGAGCAGTTAATACTCACAATTTAAATCAATAACTTGGACTAAAATATTTCATAATTTTGTTCTCCTTTGAAAGTAAATATTTTTATATTTACTTTCAAAACAAAGCAACTTTTATTTGTTAAATTTTACTTCTTTTTTATTTTTTTTGATAAATATTTTTGGGAAATTTTCACTCGATATTGACATTAATATATATATATATATATCAAATATATTAACTTTGTAAATTATTTTCATATATTTTCATATTTTTTGAAATAATGTTTTAGTAAATTTAATCAATTATCTAAATTAGAACCATATTTTTTTCTAAATCTCATAAAAAATTACCATATACATCATTACCGCCAACCAGTACATAAGTTTCTTTTCAACTAATTTTTCCTTCTTCTAGTTTAATTTCTTTTACAAAACCAAGGTTTTTTAGATCACTATCAATTAAACTATTTTTTTCATTTTCTTTTCAATAATGTTCTATTATTTCTCCATTTTCATTTTTTGTAAATCAAAATTCATCTCCCACTTTACCAATTAAGTTATTAAAATTTTTATTATTTATTGCTAAATTGTAAAGGTAAGTGCAACTAAATTATTTTTCTATCCAAATATTCGATTGGTGAAAGATAATTTAATATTTTTCTCGGTCTTTGATTTAAAGACAATATAAATTTATGAACTTCATTTTTATTAGTTTTTGAAAAAATAAATTTTTTAGGAAATTTTTTTCTAATTAAACCATTAGTATTTTCATTAGTACCTCTTTGTCAAGGTGAATATGGATTGGCAAAATAAATTTTTACATCTAAATTTTTTTCAAGTTGTTGTCAATTTGAAAATTCTTTGCCACGATCAAAAGTAATAGTTTTAACAATGTTTTTAGGAAGAATTGATAAATAATAACTGACATTTTTATTAATAACTTTAGTAGTTCTGTTTTTAACTAATATTGCTAAAGTAAATCGTGATACTCTTTCAACTAAAGTTATTAAACATGATTTGCTTTTGTCTCTTGATGATACTATAGTATCTCCTTCTCAATGACCAAGTGTTATACGATCATTAACATTTATATCTCGTTCTTTAATTGATTTACCATTAAACTTGCCACGATTTTCTTTAGATTTTCGTTTTTTATCTTTTCTTCTTAAATTTTTACTAGTAACTTTATCAAGCATTCCAAAATAAATTCAAGTATAAATTGTTTTAAAACTAATAACTCATTGTTTATGAAAATTTTTAATTCTGCCATAAATTTGTTCAGGTGATCAACCTAATAGTAATTTTTGTTGTACATATTTTACTAAATTCTTATTTTTAAACTTATGAAAACTAATATGTGATTATTTTCGATTTTCAGCTTTATTTTGTGCAATTAATGAAAAATAATGATTATTATCTTTATTTCTATTAATTTCTCGAATAATAGTACTAATACTTCGATTAAGATTTTTAGCTATTTCACTAATTTTAAATTTAAATTTCAATTGATTCTCAATATAAATCCTTTCATCTATGCCAAGATGTTTATAACTCATATAAAAACTCCTTACTTTTTTCTAAACTAAATTTAGCATTATGAAATTTTTATATGAGAATTTTTTGCAATTTTATTTACTTGCACTTACAAGTATAATTCAGCTCTTGGTTTAGTAATTGGAGTTGGTTCAATTGTTGTTACATTATTACTATTAATTATTGTTAGTATTGCCAGTCTTGGCAATGGAGTAATAACTTTAGTATTAGGATTATCATTTGTTTTTATTGGATTAAATGGTGGTTTAGTTGCTTGTGGTTCATTATTTGGTTTAATTAGTGCAAAAAATATTATAAATTTATGAAATGCAAAGAAAAAGTAGATATAATCTACTATTTGTTATTTATGTATTTACTTCATGGTAATTGTAAATTTGTTAATGTATAATGCATTAATTGTCGATGTATGCTAATAATTAAAACGTTAAATATTGTTACAATAAGTAAAATTCATCAATGATCGTTTAAAGTATTAAAATAATCAAGTTTGATTTTAAAAACGGCAGTTTCAACTAACATAAATAATGCATTTAAAATGAAAAAAATTAATCAACCAAAACTAAATAGAATAATTAGATAACGATAAAATTTAGTTTGAAAAGTACTACCTTTGACTTTAATTTGATAAACTGTTTCATAAGTATAATGATTAATAGAAAAAGCAAACAAAATTAATAGAATTAAACTATTTATGCCAACTATTAATAAAATATTAATTATTTTTTCACTAGTAGTATTTATTAAAATTAAACTTATTATTATAAATATAATTTGAACAATTAATCACAAAATGCTAACATAAAAAAAACTTTTTTTTGTTCAGTATTTAATTAATTCATTTTCCATTTTGTATCACCATATTAATTTTAGTATATTTTATGCAAATATAGAATAAAATTTATCTTTTTATAATTTTTCATAACATAATAAGTTTGAGAATAACTAAAATTAGAGAGGGAAATAAAATGGCAATTGAAGTAGAAATTAGGCGTATACGTCTAAGACTTGGTTGAACGCAAGCATATTTGGGGAAATTAGTAGGTGTTCAACCAAGCAACAATTAGTAGAATTGAGAGTAATGCTAAAAATTCTTCATGAGGAATAATTCATAAAATTCTTTTAGCATTATTAGTAGATATGAATGATATAAAAGGTTTTACGCATGATTTTGTATTAAAAGAAAATGATTTTGAACTATTTATTAAACTGTTAATGGCTAATTCACAATTAAAAACTAATATTTTATATAATCCTGTTCATTGTGCACGAATTATTCTTGATGCATATAATAGAGGAATTATTAATTTTGATGAAAAATATGGTAAAAATAAAGTATAAAAAAATTGTAAATAAATATTAATATTTTTACTGTAGTACATTTTTTTATTTATAGGAGAAATTTATGAAATATTTTTTAAAATTATTAATTATTACTTTGTTAATAAATAGTTCATCAGTAGGATTAATTGGATGTAGTATTCCTAGTGTTGGTGATATTTGAATAATTACTGATGGTGGTGATTTATTCGATAAAGCTTTTAATCAGCAAGTATTAGAAGGTTCAAAAGAGTTTACTAAAACATTTAATGATAATCGTATTATGATTAGTAATTTACCCGGTAATGAAGTTTGAAAAAATAAAAAAATGAAAACGCGTTGAATTATTTCACGAGATAGTACCGTTTCAACTTTACAAAATAATTATAATTTAGCAACATTTGCTGGTGCTAAAACAATTATTGTTGTTGGGTTTAATCATCTTGGTGCATTAACATCAGCTATTCAAAATCAATATAAAAAGTTAGGTGTTCGTTTTATTTTAGTTGATGCTAAATTAGAAAAGCCAGTTGATGTAGCGTGTTTAAGTTATTCAGCAGAACAATCAGGGTTTTTATCAGGATTAGCAGGAGCAATATGATTAGCAGCTAATCATAAAACATATGATGATAATGGTTTAAAAATGTCAACTTTTGGTGGTTTACCAGCTGATACTATTGTTAGTTATATGATGGGTTATTATTGAGGTGTATATTATTTTAATAAATATCGTAATAGCAATGATAATTTATTGGAAATGACTAATGCCATTAGAATTAAAGAGGGTAAGGAAAAAATTGAAAAATGAACTAATAAATTTGATATTCATTTTGATAAAATTGCTAAACAATTTACAGGTAGTTTTGAATCCGGTACAAAATCATCAAAAGCGATAACTTCACAATTAATTGATGGATATAAAGATGATATTGTAATGCCTGTTGCAGGAGCACAAACAATTGATTTAGTATCAGCTGTTAAAAACTCTACTACTAATAGCAAAGCAAAAATTATTGGTGTCGATGTTAATCAAAGTGTTCAATATAGTTATGCTAAAGATATTTTTATTACATCAGCTTTAAAAGGAATTCATAAGTCAGTTAATACTTGATTATGACATTCTTTTAATTTAGATTATAATGAGGATGGTATTAAACCTATTAATGGTGAACAATACTTTGATGGTAGCATACCACAACCAGCATTAGGTGGTCAGCAATATCTTGGAATTGCTAATAATGATTCTATTAGTGCTATTTATAATAATTTAATTATTGATAGTAATGATTATTGACATTTGGCACAAAAAGTAACTGATGCTTATAATAAATTAGTTGCTGATTTAGCTAATGATTCTACTTGTGATAAGTGAGAAAATGCTTGAAAAAATTATGTTGATGAAAGTGTTGAAAAGTATAAACCACAGTTTTAATAAAACTTTACTATATATTTTAAAAAATTTATAATTATTCTTGAATTTTTAAAGAATAAGTTTTATTATCTTATATAATGGTAATTATGCCATTAAAAGGAGAAACTAGTGTTTAGAGTTAATTGTGAAAATAAGAAAATAATTAATATTAAATACATATATACTGTATTTTTTAATAGTAAGTTATTCCCACCCATTTATTTTCAAAATTTATTTATACACAGTTTTATTTTATTTTGAATAATTGAATTAAGAAAGCAATGTTTTTGCTTTCTTTTTTTATATTTTTTTTATATAAATATTTATATATAATTGTAGGAGGAATATAATAGTATGCGTAAAATTTTTACTGTATTTAGTGCAATATCATTGTCAGTAATAATGATATTACCAATCATTGCTTGCAATAGTCAGTTTAATGATCCAAATATTTATCGAATAACTGTTGTAACTGATGGACATACTATTAATGATGCTTCTTTTAATGAATCATCATATAATGCTGCCCTCAAGTTTAAACAAGAGTTTAATGATTGAACACATAGTGATTATGTTGATCCTCAATATAAAAATAAAAGAGTTGAGGTTTCTTGAGATAATCCCCAATTAACTAATACTGATGATTTAATGACATCATATAATAAAGCCGTTTTCATAAACAGTAAAGTAATTATTGCTTCAGGATTTTTACATCATAATGCTTTGGTTAAAGCACAAAATACTATTTTAAAACATAAAGTGAAATTTATTTTTATTGATGGTGATACTGCAAATAAAGAAGTACCAAAATCTAATAAACAATTGGCTGGTTTACTTTACAAAGCAGAACAATCAGGCTTTTTAGCCGGATTGGCAGGGGCAATATGGTTAACTGCTCATGCTAATCAATATGGTGGACTTGATAATTTAAAAATGTCAACCTATGGTGGACTTGATATTCCAGCAGTTACTAATTATATGTATGGTTATTATTGAGCCATACAGTTTTTTAATAATAAATTTAAAAATAAAGAAGATGAAGAAAAATTAATATCATGAGTTAAAATTTTAAATTCAGATTTTAAAGAATCATTACCAAATATTAAATTTATAACTTCAGGTACTCAATTTAGTGGTGATTTTACTCAAGGTTCAAAAGGTTCACAAGCAATTAATGATGATCTTGCTCGACAAAAAACTAATATTATTTTTCCGGTAGCAGGACCACAAACCGAAGATACTTTATCATCATTAAAAAAATCTGGTCAAGGTAAAATTATTGGTGTTGATACAGATCAACAACTTCAATACCCACAATCTGCAGATAGGTTTATTACTTCTGCAGAAAAAGATTTAATTAGTTCAATTAAACTTATGCTCTGAAAATCAGTTGGTAAAACTGATCAGAATCCAGAGCATCCAACTGATCCAACTGCCGATCAAACATTTATTGATGATGCACCATACAGAGGTGGGCCTAATTTTACTGGAATAGCACCAAATAAAGCAATTAAAGATGGTGATAAAGATATTTACACACCATTAATGACAGAAACTACTAATTGATTAGATAAAATTTCTGCTGGATGACAAAAAGTACTCAATTTAAAAGATCATTATTGAATTAATGGTATTAAAAAAGAATATGATCCATTTAAATAATTAAGAGGGGTGATAAAATGCAAGTAAATATTGAAAAACAGAACTTACAATATGCTGTTGAAATGGAAGGTATTACTAAAGTTTTTTTAGATACTATTATTGCTAACAATAATATTTCTATTAAAATTAAAAAAGGAGAAATTCACGCTTTGGTTGGCGAGAATGGTGCAGGTAAATCGACACTAATGTCAATCTTATTTGGACTATATCAACCAACAAAAGGTATTATTAAAATTAATGGTAAAGAAGTAGTAATATCAGGACCAATTAGAGCAGGCGAATTAGGTATTGGAATGGTACATCAACATTTTAAATTAGTTGATAACTTCACTATTTTACAAAATATTATTTTAGGTAGTGAGCCGGTTCATAAATGACAGTGAATTAATTATAAAAAAGCTAAATCTAAAATTTTAGAAATTTCAAAAAAATATAAATTAGATATTAAACTTAATTTAAAAATTGAGAATGCTAGTGTTGGTATGCAACAACGTGTTGAAATTTTAAAAGTTCTTTATCGTGGTGCTAGTATTATTGTACTTGATGAACCAACCGCGGTTTTAACACCACAAGAAATTACTAGTTTATTAACAATTATTGAAGAACTTAGACGTGATGGTAAAACTATTATTTTTATTAGTCATAAATTAGAAGAGGTTAAACAAGTTGCTGATAATGTTACAGTAATTCGTTTAGGTAAAGTTATTGAAACTTTTGAATCTAAGAGTAAAACTAAAGAAGAAATTGCTACTTTGATGGTTGGTAGAGATTTAGTTGATATTAGAAATCAAGGTAATGTTGTATTAGGGCCAGTATTATTAAAAATTGATAATTTATTTGTTCATAAAATTGGTAATAGGAAATCAATAATGGGTCTTTCTGATTTTAGTTTAGAAGTTAAGTCACGAGAAATTGTGGCTATTGCTGGTATTGAAGGTAATGGTCAAACTGAATTAATTTCAGCAATTACTGGTTTGATTAAGCCAGAAAAAGGTGATATTTTTTTTGGTAATAAGAATATGAAACACAGTTCAATTCAAAGTTTATATAAAAGTGGTTTAAGTCATATTCCTGAAGATCGTCATAAATATGGACTTGTTTTAGATTATAATGTTATTGATAATATGGTTTTACAAAATATTAGCAAATATCCTTTTTCTAAGCATGGTTTGATTCGCAGTAAAGCTATTCAATCTTATGCACAAAATATTATTAATAATTATGATGTTCGTGGTAGTAAAAGTGGTTTTGCTTTAGTTAGAGGTTTGTCAGGTGGTAATCAACAAAAAGCGGTTGTTGGTAGAGAATTAACAAGAAAACATAAAATTTTAGTTGTTGCTCAGCCAACACGTGGCTTGGATATTGGTGCTATTGAATATATTCATAGTCGTATTCTTGATGAAAAAAATGAAGGTAATGCAGTATTATTAATTTCTTATGAATTATCAGAAGTTATGTCATTAGCAGATCGAATTGTTGTTTTACATGCTGGTAAAATTACTGGTAATGTTAGTCCTAAAAATGTTACTCGTGAACAATTAGGATTAATGATGGCGGGACAAAAAATGTTAATGGAAGGAAATGAAGATAATGTTTAAACAAAAAACATGATTTTTAAAACGACGAAGTCGTTTATATCTTGGTTCAAAAGAAATGAATAGTAGTCTTACTAAATTTAAGGGTTCAATTTTTGCAATTATTTTTGGATTAATTATTGCTTGTTTTGTTATAATTGGTTCAGGTCAAAATGCTTTTACTTATTTTCAGTTGTTATTAACATATGCTTTTACAAGTTGGCCAGCTAATAATTGAGATAATACTTTAGTTTGATGAGCAATTTATATTGTAGCAGGATTAGCACTAGTTATTTCTTTCCGCTCAGGAATGTTTAATATTGGAGTTGCGGGTCAAATGTTAGCAGCAGGAGCTGTTGTTATCGCAATTGGTGTCCGTTATGACTTATCACAACCATTAGCTATAATTAGCGCGCTTTTTGCTGGAGTATTAGCAGCGATATTGGTGGCGTTGGTAACAGTGTTATTAAAAGTTTTTTTTAATGTTCATGAGGTTGTTACTTCTATTTTATTAAATTGAACAATTTGATATTTAGTAAAATGACTATTTAAAATCAATAAAGATTTATATGATGCTGATCATGGAACATCAGCAACTATTCATGATAGTATGAGTATGAGTATTAATGGTTATAATTGTATACTACCATTATTAATTTCTATTATTTTAATAATAACAGTTTGATTTTTATTGAAAAAAACAACTTTAGGTTATAAAATTCGAACAGTAGGTTTAAATCCATTTGCTGCGGTTTATAGTGGTATTAATCATAAACATTATTGCATAACATCATTTGTTATTTCAGGAGCATTAGCAGGAGTAATGGCTGTTATTTATTACATTGCCAAAAATCCTTCAATTAGTTTTTTAACTGATGATTTACCAACTATTGGTTTTGATAGTATAGCTGTTGCCTTAGTTGGTCAAATTAATCCAATAGGTGTTGTGGGTTCTGCTTTTCTTTGAGGCTTAATTAAGAGTGGTGATTCAATTGGTTCAGTATTAACATTACCAACAGCAACTGGTGATATTATTTTTGGTGTTATTATTTATTCAGCTGCTTGTGCAGTTTTATTATCTCGTTTACAGCCAATTAAATTTTTAATTCGTTATTTAAATATAGCCTTTGATGGAGAAAAACGAAAAGTTACAAATAGTTTTATTGCCAAGATGTACTATCATTTTATTGAAAATTTTAAAATAAAGAGACAATATAATAAGTTAAAATCAGATTTAATTAAAGAAAAAAATAATAAAATTAATCACTTAAAGATAGAATATAATAAATCATTATCAGATTATGAGTCAAAAGTTAAAAATTTAAAACAAAATCTTTCACAAGAAATTAATAAATTGAAACAAGAATTAAGTGATCAATTAAAGTCATTAAAAAATGAATTAGTTAAAACTAATGATAAAAAATTAAAAGAACAATTAATTTTAAAAAAATGTCAACTTCAAATTACTTATAAAATTGAAACTAAGGAATTAATTAAAAAATATAAAATTGATAAAGAACAATTAAAAGGAAAATATAATAAAATACTATGAGATGATAAGTCAGTAGTTAAAAATTTAAAACAAAATCTTTCACAAGAAATTAATAAAGTTAATAGTGATATCAACTTACAGTTACAAGCAGTTATTAAAAATAAAAATGATAAAGTTGGTGTTAATTGAGCACAATTTTTCCAAGAAAATAAAGCTTTAAATCATTATATATATAAACAATATAATGCAATTTGAAAAAAAGGTAAAATTGGTAATTGAAATAATTTTCAACAAGAAATAAAAACGATTTATGGTGAAAGTTTAAATATGTATATTAATGAAAAAATGAAATATGAAAATAATATTTATAACTATAAGCAAGATTTAATTCGAGAAATAGTATTATTAAAAAAACAAAAAGCAATATTAGATAAGTCAAGAGTAAAAGACTTAAAATTAAATCTTTATCGAGAAATTAATAAATTGAAACAAGAATTAAGTGATGAATTAAAGTTATTAAAAAATCAAACAGTTAAAACTGACAATAAAAAAATAAAAAAACAATTAATTTTAGCAAAACATCAACTTCAAACTAATTATAAAAATAATGTTAAAGACTTAATTAAAAATTATAAAATTGACAAACAGCAATTAAAAAGTCAAATTATCCCAATTAATAGTAATATTAATATATTAACTAAACAATTTACTAAAAAAGCGGAAATTGAAAAGACAACTTTTATTAATAAATTTACTGATATATTTAAAAATGAACAACAAGCAATTATGAAAATAAAAACTGAAAGAACAGGAGGAAAAAGTTAATGGAAGCACTCAAAATAATTCTTGAACATTCTAGTTTAATTTTTGTTGTTTTAGTACTTGGTGCATTATCTGGATTAATTTCAGAACGTGCTGGTGTTGTTAATATTGGTATTGAAGGAATGATGACAATTGGTGCTCTTGCTTTTTCTTCATTTGGAAAAAATATAGGTGTTAATTGAGGTAATTGATCACAAATTGTTGCTTTATTAGTAGCTGGATTAGCGGGAATGGGATTTGCTTGTTTCCATGCTTTTGCATCAGTTACTTTAAAATCTGATCAAATTATTTCTGGCGTTGCAATTAATATTTTAGCAGCAGCAATTGCAGTTTTTGTTGTTCAGTTACCAGGGAATAATGGTTTTATTTCATTAACAAATATTTATCAATTACCAAAAATTGGTAATAATGAATTTTTTAATTTATATTTATTTTTAGCAATTATAGTTTTAGTAAGTATTGCTATTATTCTAAAATATACTAAATGAGGATTACATCATGTTGCGACTGGTGAAAATCCCAATGCGGTTGATGCTGCAGGAATTAATGTTATTAAACAACGATATGTTGCTGTATTATTATCTGGTTTTTTAGCAGGAATTGCTGGTGGTATTTTTCCAATGTATGCTAGTCAAACTTTTCGTGGGACAGTTAGTGGAAATGGTTTTATTGCTTTAGCTATTTTAATTTTTGGACAATGAAGAGTACCATTGATTACAATTGGTGCTGCCTTATTTGCTATTGTTGAAACAACAGGTGCCAGAATTACGTTTTTACCAAATATTCTTCAATGAATATCAAGTAATTCTGATATATGGAATATATTGCCTTTTGTAACATCTTTATTAGTTTTAGTGTTTACATCAAAATGAAGTAAAACACCAAAAGCATTGGGTATTGCTTTCAATAAATCTAAACGATAAAATTAGTTATTAATAATTTTAATGATGAATTAATTTTGAAATTAAATTTTACTTTTTTAGTAATATTTTCTAAGATTTAATTAAAAATATAATAAAATAAAAAATTTTATGGGTATTTTATACTATAAAATTTTTTATTTTATTAAGAATTTGAAAAAAATTGCAATAATACAGTTTTATTTATCAAAAAAAATAAATATAATTTTTGATAGATAGAAAAAATGTTGTAAAAGTTTAAATTAAATTTAATTAATTATGTTTATAGGAGGAGCAAAGCATATGGATAATGAAAGTATAGTTATTAATGTACCTTATTTATTTCAAAAAAATAAAGAAAAAAGACAAGAATATAAGCAAAGACCTGAAGTGAAAGTAAGGAGGAGAGAATATGATAAAAAAAGATATCAGCTTATTAAAGAAAAACAGCGAGAGTATAGTAAATTATGATATTGACGCAATAAAGAAAGGCAACAAGAATATAGAAAAAAATGTTATCATCTTAATAAAGAACTGGAACTAAAAAATAGTAAATTATGATATCAACGCAATAAAGAAAAAAAGCAAAAACAAATAGAATTGCAATCTAGTCATGTTTCTACTTTAAAACAAAATTTTGATTTAAGCAGTTTTAATTATGATGATATGTGTAGTGAACAAATAAAAAATATTGCATGAGATGTTTTAGAATTACAACTTTATTCAGAAACACAAGAAACAGAATTAGATAAGTTGTTAGAGGAAATAAAATTTGAATATATGGCTAATGAAGAACAAAGTTCGGTACTAAGTAGTGAAAATTTGTCATCTAATTTAATTTTTGATGATATGTGTGGTGAACAAGTTATAAAAGATGTATTAAATAATTTAGAATTAGATCAATTAAATTTATTAGATAAATCTATTGAACAATTGTTACTTAGTGAAAAAATAGCAGAACAAAACTTTGAATGAAATAATAGTATTCTATTTGTAAGTAATTTAGATAGTGATATTTATGATTATAATTCAGTAACGACACTTATTCCTTAATTAAATTTATTTTTAATTGTTAATGCTGAATTATACTTGTAAGTGCAAGTAAATAAAATTGCAAAAAATTCTCATATAAAAATTTCATAATGCTAAATTTAGTTTAGAAAAAAGTAAGGAGTTTTTATATGAGTTATAAACATCTTGGCATAGATGAAAGGATTTATATTGAGAATCAATTGAAATTTAAATTTAAAATTAGTGAAATAGCTAAAAATCTTAATCGAAGTATTAGTACTATTATTCGAGAAATTAATAGAAATAAAGATAATAATCATTATTTTTCATTAATTGCACAAAATAAAGCTGAAAATCGAAAACAATCACATATTAGTTTTCATAAGTTTAAAAATAAGAATTTAGTAAAATATGTACAACAAAAATTACTATTAGGTTGATCACCTGAACAAATTTATGGCAGAATTAAAAATTTTCATAAAGAGTGAGTTATTAGTTTTAAAACAATTTATACTTGAATTTATTTTGGAATGCTTGATAAAGTTACTAGTAAAAATTTAAGAAGAAAAGGTAAAAAACGAAAATCTAAAGAAAATCGTGGCAAGTTTAATGGTAAATCAATTAAAGAACGAGATATAAATGTTAATGATCGTATAACACTTGGTCATTGAGAAGGAGATACTATATCATCAAGAGGTAAAAGCAAATCATGTTTAATAACTTTAGTTGAAAGAGTATCACGATTTACTTTAGCAATATTAGTTAAAAACAGAACTACTAAAGTTATTAATAAAAATGTCAGTTATTATTTATCAATTCTTCCTAAAAACATTGTTAAAACTATTACTTTTGATCGTGGCAAAGAATTTTCAAATTGACAACAACTTGAAAAAAAATTAGATGTAAAAATTTATTTTGCCAATCCATATTCACCTTGACAAAGAGGTACTAATGAAAATACTAATGGTTTAATTAGAGAAAAATTTCCTAAAAAATTTATTTTTTCAAAAACTAATAAAAATGAAGTTCATAAATTTATATTGTCTTTAAATCAAAGACCGAGAAAAATATTAAATTATCTTTCACCAATCGAATATTTGGATAGAAAAATAATTTAGTTGCACTTACCTTTACAATTTAGCAATTGTTAATTTTTACTTAAACTTAAAAAAATAAAATTTTATAGTTGAATTTTTGGGAAACACAAAGTACTTTTTTAATTACAAAACAAGTCTAGTGTAAAATAATTAGGTATAGGAATATTGGGGGTGTTTATTTTATGGCATTATTAGTGGCACATCGTGGATTTCGTTCTACAGAAGGTGAAAATCGAATCATTGATTTCCAAAATGCTTTGAAAATTTGCCAAGCAGTAGAGTTTGATATTCGATTAACAAAAGATAATAAAGTAATTATTTTTCATGATGATACATTTGAAAGAATTACTAATAATAAAAGTGAGGTTAGTAGTTTATTATATGAAGAAATTATTAATTTGGAATTTTTTAAAAATAATAAAGAATGAATTCCACCATTATTTAATGATTTTATTGAAAAATTAAGTAAAAATTATCAAATGATTAATGTTGAAATTAAAGAAGAAATTAATCGTAAATATACCTCAAATCAACTAATGGTTATTTTTTCAGAAATTAAAAAATTAGAAAAAAAAGTAAAGCTGAAATTATTGTTTCTTCATTTAATCACCAGTTATTAAACGAAATTGTTAAAAGAATTAAATATCCTATGAAAAAAGGTTATTTATTTGAAAATAAAAATGATTTTAGTGAAAGGTATATTAAAAACTTTGATTATTTGCATCCTTCAATTTCCGTAGTTTTAGATTTTGAAATGATTAGTAAGTTAAAAAAATTAAAAAAACCGTTAAATATATGAACATTTAAGAGTGATGAAGAAGCTGTGAAGATAAATGAAATCTATGGTAATCAAGTAGCTGGCTATATTAGTGATAATCCTAAATTATTATGAAAGCAGAAAAATAAATAATGAAGATATTTTTAAGTAAATGTTGAAAAAGTTTTACGCACAACTTGGATAATAAAACTATTTTGATTATTAGCATTTTAGCTTTATCTGATTTATTTGTTTTTAGTGGAGTACTTTATTTACGATATATTATTCCTAACTTTAATCAGTATATTAATTTAAATCAAGATGAGTTTGATTTTGTTGTTGCTATTTATGGTTTTGTTGCTCTTATTTCTAGAATTCCAGGCGGTTGACTTACTGATCGTTTTAGTGCAAAAAAAATAATGATAGTATCACTTATAATAACTGGATTATGTGGTTTATGATGAACATTAATAATTCAACTTAATATGGATAAAAATATACGAATGATTCAATTGTATATTATTTATACAATATGGGGTATTTCGATTGCCGGACTTTTTTGAGCACCACTTTGAAAATTAGTATCACAGAATGTAACAAAAGAACAACAAGGGGTTGCTTATGGTCTTGAAGGCACAGTTTTGGGATTATTTGGTTTAATTTTTATTGCTGGAATTGCAACAGGAATAACAATTTTAACTAAAAATTTACAAAATCAGTATGGTCAAAATGATTTTATTACAAAAATACCATTTTTAGTTTTTGCTTATTTTATTTGTGGTATGGTACTTATAATGGCATTATTAGTTTGAATATTTATTCCTAATAAAAAACGTGAAGAAACAGAAATTATTTGAAAAGAAAAAATAATTTTACTATTTCAACCAATGAAATTTTTGCGAGTTTGACTTTGTGGTATTTTTGTTTTTGGAATGTACATGTTCCAGTCTACTTTTGCATATTATATGAAAGATGCTTTAACAGAAGTTGGTGTTACTGTTGGTGTAGTAACTATTCTTGGTGGAATTCGTTCATATGGTTTAAGATTTTTAGTTGCTAGTCCAATTGGTCGTTGAGCTGATAAGTGAAAGTCTTACGTTTTGGGTTTAATATTTTTATTATTAGTTGGAATGATTGCATGTTCTTTATATGTAGTTATCCCTGGTTGAGGTAATGCTTGATTTTTACAGTCATCAAAAGCAGTTCAAATTTTATTTCAAGTTATAATGTGTTTACTTTTTATGTTTATTGGTTGTGTAGGTTGAGCATTATTGACGTTAAGATTTGTTCAAGTTGGAGAATTACCAATGGAAAAAAATAGTTATGCTAGTACAATATCATTAATTTCTTGAATTGCTTTTACTCCAGATGCTTGATTTAATTATGTTGCTTCAGCCATTGGAAAATTGCCAAATAATTCTTATGTGGTTGATGGTCATCGAAATTATTCATTGCAGGGAATTCAAATTTTATTAATTATTGCTATCGTTTGTGTTTTAGTTGGTTTAATTGCCGGAATAATTATTTATATTTTAAATAAACGAGAGTTAAAGAAACTAAATAAAACTTCATTTCGTTTTCGTGAGTTAGGAAACGTTTAATTATTTAATTAAATTAAATGATAATTTTTTATAAAACTTGAAAATAGTATATTAAAGATTCTTTTATAAAAAGAAACATACCATTATTTATATTTTCTTCTTTTTGGTTTATAATAATTTCATGAATTAGTTTAGTTTGGAGGAAAATATGAATATAATTCAATTAAAAAATTTAACTAAAGAATATTCTCCAAATATTGGTTGTTTTGATATTAATCTTTCAATCAACAAAGGTGAAGTTTATGGTTTTATTGGCCCTAATGGTGCTGGAAAAACTACTGTTATTAGACAAATGATAGGTTTTATTAAATCTGATACTGGCTTTGCAAAGATTTTAGATTATGATTGTTGAAAAGAATCGGCAAAAATTATGGAATCTCTTGGCTATTTAGCTGGTGAAGTAACATTGCCTGATTATATGTCAGGAATTGCTTATTTAAAGACAGTAGCTAATATTAGAAAAAATATTTCTTGGGCATATGTTGAAAAATTAATTAATTATTTTGAACTTGATGCAAAAAGAAAAATTAAAAAAATGTCTAAGGGTATGAAACAAAAAGTAGCGATTATTTCAGCTTTTATGCATAAACCAAAAGTTTTGGTTTTAGATGAACCAACTTCAGGTTTAGATCCTTTAATGCAAGAAAGGTTTAATACTTTAATTAGAAATTCTAAAAATGAAGGTGCAACAATATTTATGAGTTCCCATATTTTTGGCGAAATTGAAAATATATGTGATAAAGTTGCTGTTATTAAAAAAGGGAAAATAATTTCTGAAATATCAATTAAGGAAATACAAAATTCTACTAAGAAAAATTATGAAATTAAATTTTCAACAGTGAAAGATTATAATGATTTCTTAAATAAAAAATGAGATATTATTGAAAAAAATAATATAACAAAAGTTATTAAACTGAATGTTTTAAGTACTAATGTTGATAAGTTTTTAAAAGAATTATCGCTTTATAAAGTTGATAATTTTAAAGAATTACCATTTAGTTTAGAAGAATATTTTATTAAATTTTATAAGGATGAGGTAAATTTTAATGATTAATTTTAGATTTGTTAAATCACAATTTAAAAATATTAAAATTCCATTAATATTATTTTTTATAATTTTATGTATTTTAATAGCTCCCATTTTAACACAAGATTATCTTGCTCCAACTATGACATTAATTGGTGAAGAACATGGAGTATCAGGTTTAGGTGGATTAGGTGGCATGAATTATCTTAATTTTGTTTTTTTTGGTATTCCGGGGTTAATATTAATTTTTTCTTTTAGTTTAATTTTAAATCATATTTTGGTTTCTAAAGAAATTGATAAAGGTTATTTAGCTTCATGATTAACAATGCCAATGTCTAGAAAAACTATTTTAAATTCAAAACTTTTTGTTTTGCTTTTTTCAATATTAATATTATATGGTTCAGTTTTTGTTTTTCAATTAATTATTTTTCCAATTAGATTTCAAGATTTTAAGCTTCAAGAATTTGGATATCTTGTTTTATATAATTTGGGTTTAATATTATTGGCTTTACTTTGAGCATCAATTAATTGAACTTTTATTAGTTACTTTAATAAGTCAGTTATTTCTCTTTCAGTAGCAACATGTATTTCAACAGTATTTATTTTGTTTCAAACAATGACATTATTCTCTTCTATGCCTGGACTTGAGTACCTTAAATATTTTAAATATATGACAATTGCTTCTTTATTTAATTCTCCATTTAAGTTTGGTGATATTCCAAATATAAGACCAGCTCCCGGTGTTACAGAAGTAGCAAAAGCACCGCTTTTTTCTATTAGAGCATTAGATTTTGCTTGACAATATCCAATAATGTTAATAGTACCTCTTGGTTTATTTCCATTAGGAAATTATTTTCTTATTAAAAAAGATTTATCTTTGTAAATTGATAATATTGTTTAATAAATGAGTTTAATAAAAATATCTTTAAAGTTTTAAAGATATTTTTATTTATTTAATGTCAATAAGATATTACCTTTTTATTAAAATTTTTGATTTTAGTTTTTAAATTTTGGTAATTTATTAGAATTATCAATTTGTGAACCAATAGCAAATTCTTCATGACTTGTTACTTTATTTACATTTCATTTTGAAAGATCTTGGTTAAATGATTTGGCTTCTATGAACATTTTTCTCAAAGAAGTTATTTCTGGTGGTAATTAATTAGGTATTTTTTCAATTGTTCTTGGCATATTAACAACTTGAATTTCTCCTGATATATTTTTAAAAAATCCAATTTGACTAATTTCTTTACTATTTATCTTTGATAAATCTTTTTTCATTAGTTGTTATTTGTTTTCCGTTTTTATCAATATAAATTGTGTCTTGTTGTGTTTTATTTTCAATATAATTAGTTATAATATTATTTTTTGAATAAACTAGTTAAATTACCTGTGGTTGTTGCAAGTGTTAAAACACTTAATGTTTTGATTAATGTTTTCATTAAGATCTCCTTTTTTTTGTTTTCCCTAATAACTTCTTAAGTTTAAGAAGTTAATTATAATTTAAGTTGTTTAAAAATAAATTCAATAAGTGTTTAGTTTATGATAGAAATAAAAAATAACTAATTTCATTAATGAAATTAGTTATTTTTAAATATAAAAATTTATTTAAATGGAGAACTATATGGATTGCTATTTGCCCTTCTTTCTCAATGAGAACAACTAGGTGTTTCATTAATTTTGATTTTATTAGTTTCATTCCATGAACTTTTTAACTTTTCACCAGTTTTTAAAACTGTATCAAAAAGTATACCAAAAGTTCCATCATGATAAACAGATGGTTCATTCATACGTACATGCTTTAATTTTTCAAATTCTTGACTTTTTAATGCTTCTCGTTGTTTTCTCTCTTCTTGACAATATGGTCTATTTTTTATTACTTCTATTTGTTTATAATTATTTATTCATATTTTTTCTTCTTTTCGCAATTTTTGTTCTAATGGTCTTATTATCATTTGTTTCAATTACTCGTTCTGCTTCTGTTCTTCAATTTATTTGATCTAATTTTTCTCATTCAAAATATATTTTTTGTTGTAAATATTTCCGATTTTCAGAAGAACTTTTCATTTTTCTTTGGCATTCTTCTATTTCTTTTTTATTTCCTTTAGTTAAATTTTTAAACATTTATGTTTCCCACCTTTTTAAAATAAAAACTCATTTACTTTAAAATAAAGTAATGAGTTTTTTATAAACTAAACATTATTTAGTTCAAGTATATAGGGACTACGTCCCTCGCCACTACGTGGCTCACCCAAATTATAGTTCCAGTAGGTTCACTGGAACTATAATCATTTTTATTTATCTTTATTTTTAGGTTTATCTTTCTTCTTTAAAATATTATCTAATTTATCCAAACCAGCAGATTTAATATCACTATAAGTCATATCAATACTACTTGCTTCTTTAAGATATTTTTTAGGTGACAGTTCACTTTTAAGTTCATGTACATAATGTAAAGCACGCGAATTATACCTTTTTAACCAATGTCTAGGAAAAAATAAGGTCATAGCCATTGCTTCACCACTATAACTTGGAGGCATAATACCTTTTTCATCATTTTCTTTGTTCTACGACGTGAAAACACTACTTTATTATAATCGTCAATATTAGTATATAAATTAATATTAAACACAACAAAAAAAGAATAAAACACGCATTCTTTTAACTTGCACAACATACTCTACTTTTTCTCTTGCTTGTACTGGTATTCTATTAGGGTGTTGTTCAATCAAATACATAGTACCATTAAACATATGACCTATTAATTTACAAAATTGACCTAAACTTTCTTGTTGATTTTTAAACTGCATTCCTAAATCATTAGAATTTATCTTTAATGCTAATTCATCTAAAATTATTAAATCTTGTTCCTCAAAAGCATAATTACTTGCTAACTGATTAAAAGTAAAAACATCATTATAATTAACCAAATAAGAATAACCATTTTTTAATTTAATAGGGAAAGGACTAATTACTCTTTTCTTATGAGTTTGTGCTAAACAACAAGCAAGAGCAGACTTACCAGTTCTTGGAGGTGCTGAAATAATATAACTACCAACTCGTTTTAAAATTTTAACATTACAAATAGTTATACAAATTGGATAAATAATCATAATTAAACCTATAACTAATAACACATAACCATATCAAGGCATAATAAACTCCTAACCTACAATTAAACTAATTGCTCTAACAAACAATCATAAAGGTATAATATTTTCTATTCCACTAACAATATCAACATTTAAAGCAGTACTAATAGTATCTGAAAAAATATGTCGTAATAAACTATCTGTTGTAAAAAGAAACTGTCTTAATGGTTCTACTGGTAAAACTTTACCAACAACGCCATAAAGTAATCACCTAAAAACATTACGTAATTGACCAAAAACATCATATCAACTAACTCGCTCATACTCTGGATTAAAAGGACTAATTGGTGGTACTGGATTAATATCTTGGGCAGAAAAAATATTCATCTGACCAAACTTAACATACAAACCGTTACCACTAGTTAGTGAAGCTAAATCAAAATTAATGGTTAAATGTTTTAAATTTGGAACACGAACTGGCATAGTAACAAAATTATATTTTCCTAAATTATAAACACTATCCTTATCGTTTAATACACCTTTAAAATTATAACGAATATTACCTTCATAATCTAAAAATGAAAATGTATAAACAGAAGAAAAATAACTAAAATTTTGAGCAGAAAGATAAAACATAAAACCTTGAATATAAAAACTTAAAGGTTTTGTAATTTCAAAAGTCAATTTAAAACTTAAATTATTAGAAACATTATTATTTCAAAAAACTAATTCATTAAACTTACCTGATTGTATATAATTATGATTAAATAAAATAAAAGATAATTGTTCTAAATCTTGCTCTGTAAACGTATAATCCGTATATAAATCATTAATTCACCTATCAAAATTACCTACAACATCAGAATGAAATTGAATTGAATAAGGAGTAACAGCAGTTTTATGAATATTAGCAGAAACTAACTTTAAATCGGGTTGCCCAACATCAAAATATGCAGAATTTCATGGAACACTCGCTCAATCATTAAAATCATTATATTTAACAGCTTTAACCATATCCTTAGTTATAGTATAATCACTTTCACTAGGTACATTTGAAACAATCAAAGAAGTTGGTGCTTGAATAGAAGTATTTACAACAAAAAATAACTTGACAAACTTAAATCACATAATTATTTACCAAACAAACATCTTAAAACTCATCATAAACCATAAAATATAATAAATCCAATAAAAAATTCTGTTCCATAAACTACTAAATTTCATAAAATAGTAGTAAATTGGTCAACTGGGCTTCCTATAAACATAGTTCAATAATCAACAATACATTGATGTATTTTATTATAAATATCTCAAACACTCATACTTAACACCTACCCAAATAATGACCTAAAAATAAATTTAATACTACGATAAATAAAATTAAAAAATACACCTAATACTAACCAAAAAGTCAAATTAAACAAAATATAAATATGATTATTGATATTCATTGTATTTAAAAATATACCAATATCCTTTTTAGAAAATATAAAAATAAAATGCAATATACTATTAACAAAATCACTCATAACTAAGTACCTATAAACTTCCCTTTTTTATTTTCAACACCCTTAGCCTTATTTCTTAAACGTTTTCTTTCATGTTGTTTAGCCATTTGCTTACCAACAAATCTTGAACTACCTTTAATATTTCTATAACTTTGCTTTACAGTACCCGATGTAGAAACTGGCTGAATATCAATATTTAAAAAAACTGACATAGCAAACTTTATTAAAAGAATAAAAACAACAAAAGTTCCTAAATTAAAACCTAAATCTGCCATTGGCAAATTTCAAAATTTCATAAAAATTTGTCCAAATAATTCTATAACTTTTGAAATAAAAGCAACACCCATAATAAATTACTCCTATATTATTTTTAATAATTTTAAAATTAATGAAAAAGTAAAAAGTACTAAAATAATTGCTAACAATGGTACTGGCATTGAAACTATTTGTTGTGAACTATCACCAAAAATAAAACTTTTAATAACCAAAGACAAATTATGTAAACCAGAAAAATCAGTAATATAACTTTGCAAAATATTTTGCACAATATTATTTAAAGAAGGTAAACTTTTACCTAATAAAGGAAAAACAAAAATTATTGCAAAAAATAATTTAATCATAACTATTACCTCCTAAAAACCAACTTTAATTTTTTCTATCTAAATCCACGAATAATATGTCCAATAAATTCTTTAATAAATACTAAGACCATCATAAATATTGGAATTAATACCGGTCAATTTGTCATTATAGAATCACCCGCAAATACTCAGTTAAAAACATAACTAAAAGATTCTAATAATTTTTGGCCAATACCTCCAATCATTTCTATTAAAGCACTTAATCCTTTTGGCATACTAATCACCTCCCTCCTCTAATTCTTTTCTTGCTCTTTCTTTACGTTTTTGTTCTTTACAATACCAACAATCTGGGTCAATTACATTGTGTTTTTTATGTTTAAATTTTCAAATTATTTTTTAATAGTACCTTTAAAAGCCCAAGAAGTACCAAGCACAGCCAATATCACAACTATTCATTTAACCATTATTTTTTACTTCCTAAAAAATTATCAAAACTCATATTTTCACTTAATCTTTGTTCAAAATTTCTCTTTGCTTTTTTCTTGTGTAACTTTTGTCTTGACATATTTTTTCATTTATCTTTTTTCATTTTAAATACCACCTAATGTATAAGCATAAGAATAATCCCAGTTTAAACTTGCTCTATCTAAATTAATCTCCGACATACTATCATCATTTAAATCAACATCAATCATACTGTCATTTGTACTTTGATAATCATTAACACTACCATTAATTAATCTTGCTCTTTCACCAGTAAATACTTCTTGTAACTCTGTATTATTATGTGTATTTCCTAATGGCAACAATAAAGTATTTATAATCTCACTTGCTCCGGCAATAATGGTAGGAATAGCAAAATAATTATTAAAATTATTGTTTATACCCATTGCAACACCACTTGAAATCAAACAACCACCAGTAGCCATATTTGCTATTTTTCTTATATTTTCAAATCTATTAGGTATTAACTCAGTTAAACCACTAATAACATTCGCTATACCAAAACTATTTAAAGATATATAAGTATCTCAATCTACAAAAGGTATATCAATTATAGGTTTAACAGTTGTAAACGGTGGATATGTTGGTCTTGGGGGTTCAGTAGGGCAAGGTGGTCAAAAACAAGGTTCATCTCTTAATAAAGCAACTGACTTATCTATATACTGAACAAACTTAGCATAATTAATTAAACCAATTGTTCCTAAACCTAAAAATATCTTTTTATAACTATTAATAACTTTATTTCTAGTAGTAGGTCTTTGATTAATATTTCATATATCAATTCCTAACTTTTTACTAAATAGCTAAATTGTAAAGGTAAGTGCAACTAAATTATCTTTCACCAATCGAATATTTGGATAGAAAAATAATTTAGTTGCACTTACCTTTACAATTTAGCATTTTAATTCTCATTAACCCTAATAAAATTATAATATACAACACAAAATAAATAAAATAATATTTTAATGTAAAACTCTTTTCTTAAAATCTATTTTTTCAACTTTATTACCAAAAACTCTATCAGCCCAAGTCAAAACATCTTTATCTCTTTGAATTAAATAACCTATTTCACTAGTCCGTAAGTAGTGCTTATGTGATAAAGCACTTAAATATACATATCGTTCATAATCTTCATATTCTTTAAAATAATCATTTACAATAGTACTTTCAATAATACCACCAATCATAACAGTATTACCATTACTATCTTTTTGGGTTTTAAAATAAAATACATTTGTTGCATTAAAACTTGCTTTAATTATTTTCTTTAATTAGTATGAAAAGTTATAAAATTAAATTTAATTTTTAAAATAAAAAACTAGTCATTAAAAATATTAATGTTGTTACTAAATTAACAATATATTATAATAACTATTATTATTTAAAAAAAGGAGAATATATGGAAAATAAAGAAAAAATTCCAACAGCTCATATCAAAGCTGCTCGTGATCAAATTGCAAAAGTAGTAATTATGCCAGGTGATCCATTACGTGCTCAATTTATTGCTTCTAATTTTTTACAAGATTGAAAACAAGTAAATAATGTTCGTAATATGTTAATGTTTACTGGAAAATATAAAGGATATAATATTACTATTGCTGCTAGTGGTATGGGTATGCCTTCAATTGGTATATATTCATATGAGTTATTTAAATTTTATGATGTTGACTGTATTATTCGTGTTGGTAGCGCTGGTTCATATCAAAAAGATGTTAAAGTTTATGATATTATTAATACTACTAAAGTATATAGTGAATCTACTTTCGCTAAATATGCTGCTAATATTGATGAAAATCAAATTGAATCTGTTGGTAATATTAGCAAAATTATTAATAAAGTGGCACAAAAAATTGATAATGAATTTGATCAGCAAAAAAATGAAAATTCTTCGTATATAGTAAGTGAAAAAATAAATTTAAGATCGGGTTTAATTCATTCAAGTGATGTATTTTATCGTATTAATGATAATGATTATAAAACTAATCCTTTAATTAGTAAATGCTTAGCAGTAGAAATGGAATCTTTTGCCTTATTTGCTAATGCAAAACATTTAGAAAAAAATGCGGCTTGTTTATTAACAATTTCTGATTCTTTTATTACCGGTGAATCAATTTCAGCAGCATTACGCGAAACTAGTTTTAAAAAAATGATGATTTTAGCTTTAGAATCAGCAGTTGCTTATTATAAAGAAGAGGATATTGATGATAATCTTAGCGATAGAAACTAGTTGTGATGAAACTAGTGTTGCTGTTATTAAAGATAAAAAGGTTTTAAGTAATATTATTGCTTCACAAATTAAGCTTCATCAACAATATGGTGGTGTTGTTCCAGAATTAGCAGCACGAGCTCATAGTGAAAATATTGCTACTGTCTTACAAACAGCAATTGAAAAATCTAACATTTCAATTATGGATATTGATTTTGTTGCTTATACTAATACTCCTGGTCTGGCTAGTTGTTTACACGTAGGTAAAATTATAGCAGAAACTATTGCTGCTTATTTAGAAAAGCCATTGCTTCCGTGTAATCATTTGTATGGACATTTGTATGCTTCTTTAATTAATAATGAATGAGAATTTCCAGTACTTGGTTTATTAGTTAGTGGTGGTCATACACAGTTGATGTTGGCAAATGAACATTTAAATTTCACTATACTTGGTCAAACATTAGATGATGCTGTTGGTGAATGTTATGATAAAATTGCAAGAATGTTAGGTTTAAAATATCCGGGTGGTCCTGAAATTGAACGAAGTGCTAAATTGGGAAAGCCAACTTATAAATTACCATTACCTAAAAATGATAATAGTTTAGATTTTAGTTTTAGTGGTTTAAAATCAGCCTGCGCTAATTTGATAAATAAAGAAAAAGGTAAGTTACAATTTAATAATTTTGCAACTTCTTTTCAAACAACAGTTATTCAAGTATTGATTAATAAAATTGAATTAGCATTAAAAAAACATAATCCAAAAACTTTAGTTTTAGCAGGAGGAGTTAGTGCTAATCAGCAATTAAGATTAGCAGTATTAGATTTAAAAATTAAATATCCAAATTTAAAAATAATTGTTCCAAAATTAGAATACTGTACTGATAATGCAGCAATGATTGGTATTCTTGCAAGTTATCAAATTGAACATAAGTAAGGGTGAACTCATGATTATTGGTATTATTGGTGAAGCGGGAGTAGGTAAGACAACTGCTACAAATTTTTTTCAAAATAAAGGTGCGTATGTTATTTTTGTTGATAAAATTGTTAAACATATTTATACACTAAAAGAAACAAAAAAAGCATTAATTAATGAATTCGGTGATACTTTTATTAATAATGATAAAATAATTAATAAAATAAAATTACGGTATGAAGCATTTCAACACCCTCATATTTTACGTAAATTAGAAAATATTATTTGACCAAAAATGATAAAAATTGTTGAAGAAGATATTATTCGTAATAAAATACACCAAGAATTAATTGTTATTGATTGTGCAGTATTATTTAATGCAAATTTAAATTTATTAGTTGATAAAATTCTTTTAATTGAGGCTGAGGAAGATAAAAAAATCCAACGAATAAAAGAACGTGATAATGTTAATGATTTACAAGTTATTTCATTATTAAATCAACAAAAAAAATATTTAATTTTAAATAAAGATATTGATTTTATTGTTAAAAATAACGGTACTATTAATGATTTTATTAAACAATTACAAAAAGTTGAAAAAAAGTTATTAACAAATAAAGTATAGAGATTAATGTTTTTTTACTTTAAAAAACAATAGTAAAATATATTAAATTATTTTTGTATATTAAAATGAAAATTTTCATAATAAAAAAATTAAGAATAATTTTAAAATAGTTGAGGTTAAAAAAATACATAGTAATGTATTTATAAATTACCAAAATTGTTTTTCTTGTAGTAGAATATTTATACAACTAAATAACAAGGAACTTTAGATGTTCGGGAAAAAGATGAGAATTCTTTGCTGCCCCAGCAACTGTGATGTTGATGAACGTTACAAAACCATTGAAGATAAAACTTTGAGAAGGGTAACAAGTAAAATGAAGCTAAGCCAGTAGACCGGTCTAATTTTTTAAGTAATATTATATTCCTGGGTGTGAATTAATGATTATTTTTAATAATTGCTTTTATTTTTTAATATTTGTAATTTTAATAAAGTAATTTTTAATAATGACAACATCCTTTATATAATATAGGGGATGTTTTTAGTTGTGTAATTAAGTAGAGGGGTAATAATAAATGGCAAAAGATAACAAATATTTTCAACAATCACAGTCACCATTAGAATATATTATGAAAAATTTTAATGGAAAAATGCGGTCTGTAAATTGAAATGTAATCAATGATGAAAAAGATTTAGAGGTTTGAAACCGTATTACTCAAAATTTTTGGTTACCAGAAAAAATTCCTGTTTCTAATGACTTAACTTCTTGAAAAACATTAAATCCAAAATGACAAGAGTTAATAACAAGAACATTTACAGGTTTAACTTTATTAGATACAATTCAGGCAACAGTTGGTGATATCGCACAAATACCTAATTCTTTAACTGATCATGAACAAGTTATTTACACAAATTTTGCTTTTATGGTAGCAGTTCATGCTCGATCATACGGAACAATTTTTTCAACTTTATGTTCTAGTGAGCAGATTGAATCTGCTCATGAATGAGTAATTAATAATGAAAGTTTACAAGCCAGAGCACGTGCACTAATTCCTTATTATACAAGTGATGAGCCTTTAAAATCCAAAGTAGCTGCCGCTTTAATGCCAGGTTTTTTATTATATGGTGGTTTTTATTTACCATTTTATTTATCTGCTCGTAGTAAATTACCTAATACTTCAGATATTATTAGATTAATTTTACGTGATAAAGTTATTCATAATTATTATAGTGGCTATAAATATCAAAGAAAAGTTGAAAAGTTACCAAAAGAAAAACAAGAAGAAATGAAAAAATTTGTATTTGATTTATTGTTTAAATTAATTGATTTAGAAAAGCAATATTTAACAGAATTATATCAAGAATTTAATTTAGCTGAAGATGCTATTAAGTTTAGTTTATATAATGCTGGTAAGTTTTTACAAAATTTAGGATATGATTCACCTTTTAGCGAAGAACAAACAAGAATTAAACCAGAAATTTTTAATCAATTATCAGCTCGAGCTGATGAAAATCACGATTTCTTTTCAGGTAATGGTTCATCTTATGTAATGGGCATTACTGTAGAAACGCAAGATGAAGATTGAGAATTTTAATTTTAAAGGAGAAAAAAATGCATAATGATGTTGTAAAAGTTTCAAACCAAAAAATATTAAAGCCAGAGGGAAAAATTCATGTTGTTTATTTTTCTTCTTTGTCAAATAATACTCATCGTTTTATTCAAAAATTAGAGGTTTTAAATTCAAGAATTCCTCACGATTTACAAGAGGAAATTTTAGTTGATAAAGATTATGTGTTAATAACACCAACATATAGTGGGGGTGGTGATATTAAAGAAGGGGCGGTTCCTAAACAGGTAATTAAATTTTTAAATAATAAGCAAAATCGTAATTTTTGTCGTGGTGTTATTGCGTCGGGGAATACTAATTTTGGTGATACTTTTGCAATTGCCGGGCCAATTCTTTCAAAAAAATTAAATGTCCCACTATTATTTCAATTTGAATTATTAGGAACTAATAATGATGTATCAACAATAAAAAATATATTAGTAGATTTTTGAGATAAAGATAAAAAAAATACCAATGAAATAAATACTTTATCTGGAACTTTAGAAAGTGATGAATATGTTACTTTAAATGCTAGAGCAAAAACTACTAATAATGCACAATTTGATTTGCAAGCAGCACAATCTTATATGAAAAATCATATTAAACCAAATTTATTGCTTTTTAAAACCGTTAAAGAAAGAATAGAATATTTAGTAAAAAATCAATATTATGATGAAACAATAATTAATAAATATTCAATTACGGAAATTGAACGATTAACAAATGAAGCATACAGTTTTAATTATCAGTTTACGAGTTTTATGGGTATTTTAAAATTTTATAATTCTTATGCTTTAAAAAGTTTTAATGGTAAACAATATTTAGAAAATTATGAAGATAGAGTTGTTATGAATAGTTTATTTTTCGCTGATGGTAATATTGAACATGCTAGTAAAATTTTAAGACAAATTATGTCTGGTAGATTTCAACCAGCTACTCCCACATTTTTAAATGCAGGGAAAAAACAAAGAGGTGAATACACTTCATGTTATCTTTTACGAATTGAAGATAACATGGAATCAATTGCTCGCGCTATTACTACTTCATTACAGTTATCAAAACGTGGTGGTGGAGTTGCTTTGTGTTTAACAAATTTAAGAGAATTTGGAGCTCCAATTAAAAATATTAAAAATCAAGCAACAGGCGTTATCCCAGTTATGAAAATTTTTGAAGATTCATTTTCATATGCTAATCAATTAGGTCAAAGACAAGGTGCTGGGGCAGTTTATTTAAATGTTCATCATCCAGATATTATGTTATTTTTAGATTCAAAGCGTGAAAATGCAGATGAAAAAATTCGTATTAAGTCAATGTCTTTAGGAGTAGTTATTCCTGATATTACTTTTGAATTAGCAAAAAACAATGAACAGATGGCACTTTTTAGTCCTTATGATATTGCAAAAGTTTATGGTAAAGCAATGACAGATATTTCTATTACTAAAGAGTATTATAATATGTTAAAAAACCCTGAAATTAGTAAAAATTTTATTAGTGCTCGCAAATTATTTCAAATGATTGCTGAATTACATTTTGAAAGTGGATATCCTTATTTATTATTTGATGATACAGTAAATAAAAATAATGCTCATCCCGGTAGAATTGTTATGAGTAATTTGTGCAGTGAAATTATTCAAGTAAGTACAGCTAGTGAATTTAATAGTGATTTAAGTTTTAAAGAAATTGGTGAAGATATTAGTTGTAATTTAGGAAGTATTAATATTGCAAAAGTAATGGAAAGTGGAAGTGAATTTGGTGAGGTTATTTTTCAAGCAATTCATTCATTAGACCACGTATCAAGAAGTAGTGATTTTTCTAGTGCTCCGTCAGTTGCATATGGAAATAAAAAAAATCATGCTTTGGGTTTAGGCGCTATGAATTTACATGGATTTTTAGCAACAAATCATATTTTTTATGATTCAAAAGAAGCAATTGATTTTACTAATATTTTCTTTTATGTTATGGCTTATCATGCTTTTAGTGCTTCAAATAAATTAGCATTAAAATTTGGAAGTTTTGGTGGATTTAAAAATTCAAAATTTGCTGATGGTTCATATTTTGATAAATACATAAAATGTCAGTCAGATAAATGAACTCCTGAAACAAAAAAAATACAAGAATTATTTACAAAATATAACATTATGATTCCAACTCAGAAGCAATGAAAAGAATTAGTAATAAAAATTAAAGAAACGGGATTGGCTAATTCACATTTAATGGCAGTAGCACCCACTGGTTCAATTAGTTATTTATCTTCGTGTACACCAAGTCTACAACCGGTAGTCGCTCCTGTTGAGGTACGAAAAGAAGGGAAATTAGGTCGTGTTTATGTTCCTGCTTATAAGATTGATGATAATAATTTATCATATTACACTGAAGGTGGATATGAATTAGGTCCTAATCCAATTATTGATATTGTAGCAGCTGCACAACAGCACGTTGATCAAGCAATTTCTTTAACTTTATTTATTACTGATAAAGCGACAACTCGTGATTTAAATAAAGCTTATATTAGAGCCTTTAAAAAAGGTTGTTCATCAATTTATTATGTTCGTATTCGTCAAGAGGTTTTAGAGGATAGTGAAAATTATCAATGTAATGTTTGTGTTGTATAAATTAATTAGATTATTGAATAGTAGTTTCAAGTAAAAAATAAATTTGTAACAAATTTAGTAATATATTATTTATTTAATTTAAAAAATAGTGAAATTTTATTTTGGAATATAGGATTTTTAAAAAAAATTAAAAAATACATAGTAAATTTTAAAATTAAAGTTATAATAATAATTGTAAAAAAAATAATTATTATAACTTTGGAGTGGTACTCAAGAGGCTGAAGAGGACTGATTGCTAATCAGTTAGGACGGGAAACTGTCGCGAGAGTTCGAATCTCTCCCATTCCGCCATTATTTAAAAAGCATTAATTGCTTTTTTTACTTTTAAATAATAAATTTATTAATAATTAGATATAATTTAATAAAGAACTCTTTATATTAAGGAGAAATCATGCGTAAACGAGTAAACTTACTTTTATCATTAATCTTATATATTGCTTTGATTGCAACAATAGTTTTTGTTATATTTAATTATATTAAATATTCATGAATTATTTTGATGATAATTATTACTTTAACTATTTTAACTGGTATTATTATTTTCATTACCAATCGTATGCAAGATGCAAAACTATCATGAATTATGGTTACCTTATGTTTGCCAATCATCGGTATTTTTTTATATTGAACTTTTGGTCGTCCTTATCGTTATCGACGAAAACAAAAAGCTTATTTAAAAACAAATAGTTATTTTTATACCCAAGAAGATTGAACTTTTGCTAATTCAATTTTAGAATCAAAAAAAATAACTTTGAGTGAAGATACTTTATCTTTATTTAACTATACAACAAGAATTTCTCATCGACCATTTTATAATAATACTGATGTTCAAATTTTAAATAATGGTCCTAATAAATTTGTTAAATTAATTGAAGATTTAAAACAAGCAAAAAGTTATATTTTTATTAATTATTTTATTCTTGGTGAAGGGGAGCTATTAGAAGTAATTATTAATGTTTTAAAAGCAAGGATTGAAGTGGGAGTTAAAGTTTATATGATTTATGATGCTGTTGGTTCATATTTTAGTTTATCAAAATATAAAATATGAAAAATGAAAAAAATGGGAATTATTATTCATAAATTTTCACCAGTTAGATTACCATTTATGACAGGAAATTATAATTTTCGTAATCATCGTAAAGATATTATTATTGATGGGAATATTGGCTATGCTGGTGGAGTTAACTTAGCAGATAACTATATTTATCTTTCTGCAAAGTATGGCTTTTGAAGAGATACCCAAATTAGAATTGTTGGGGAAGCTGTTAAATCAATTGATTTAATATTTAGACAAGATTGGCATTTTATTACTGGTAATATTCTTGATATTAGTGCTGAAAAATCTGAAATAAAAATTAAAAATAATATTATTGTCCAAGTAATTGATGATGGACCTATTACTAAAGAAACAATTCAAAAAGATTTATTTATTAAATTTATTAGTAATGCTAAAAAGCGAGTTTGAATTAGTACTCCTTATTTAATTCCAACTAGCGATTTAATTACTGCATTGCGTAATAGTGCTTATTCTGGTGTTGATGTTAGATTATCATTACCCGGAATTACTGATAAATTTTTATCATTAGACATGTCAAGAACTTATTATGATTCATTGATTGAGTCAGGTGTTAAAATTTACGAATATAATAATGTTTTTAACCATTCTAAGTCTGGTATTTTTGATGATGATATTACTATTATTGGTTCAACTAATCTTGATTATCGTAGTCTTTATTCAGATCATCAAACTTTAGTAATTGTTTATGATAGTAAAACAAATAGTGATTTATCTGCTTCATTTGAAAAAGATTTTATTCATTCTAGTTTAATTATTAGTAATCCACTACTACATCGTAGTTTTGCCTATCGGGGTGTATTTTTATTATTGCTTAGAATTTTAGCACCATTATTTTAAAAAAATTTAGTATAATTAGGTAAATATTAATAATAAGGTGGTCATAATTTATGGGTTGAAGTCGACGAATTAAAAAAATTAAAGAATATTTTAGTGATGAAAATCAACCTAATTTGGATATTTCTAAATTATCAGAAGACAATGAAAAAAAAACTCCTTTTTTTAATAGGTTTAAAAAACAAAAAAAATCTAATAAATCTTCTACTTCAACGAATAATAAAAAACGTAATAATATTTTTTTAAATTTTAGAAGAAGATCAACTATTCAAATTATTAAACATTTAGAAAATAAAAATATTTTTAACTTATTTTTTTATACTGATGTTAGTAATATTACTTTAATATTAGAACAAGGAATTAAACCTTCTTCACAAATTAAATTATTGCCAAAGCAAGAATATATTGTTTGAACTTATTTAGAACATGCTACTTATTTAGAATTAGAGTTAGGTAATTCAACACGTCATTTTTTTTGAAAGTGATGTGCAGAGCAAAATGTTGATGTTAATAAAATAGTTATTATTTCTGTTGATATTCATAAACTATTTCAAAGCACTACTAAAGATTGAGGTTTAAATGTTGATACTAATCGTGTTCAAATATACGAAACAATTCCTGTTGAAGCTATTGATTGAATTTTGGTTAAAGATCGCAAAATGTTTCGTTTAGCTAAATTATATATTGATAATCAAAGACTAAAGTTAAAACTTTTCCAAGGAAATAGTGGTAATATTACTTTAGGCTCTGATTAAATGGAGGTAAAATTATGCGTTGATCTGCAATTGTAATTATTGCTTTAATTCCTTTTATGACAATAATAATTATTTTATTTATACGTTTAAATCATCGTAATAATCAATATTATAATGTTATCCATGGTGATTTGTTAAGTTTAGTTCCATTGAAAATTGATTTAAAAAATGAAATCATTACTTTTTCTGAACGCTTAGAAGTTTTAAATCGTAAAAAACGAATTTCATTGTTTGTATTTAAATCAATGATGAATCGTAAAACTAAAGTAAAAATTGAAATTTTTATTCAAGATTTATTAGTGAATAAAGTTCCATTTGAGCCGTGTCATTTTTCTGTTTCCTTTCAATTAGGAAGTAAAGTTATTGTTTATGATTTATCAATTGATTATTTTGATAATAATAATAAAGTTTTGTATGGTCAAATGCAAAGTAATATTCGTTATAATCGTTTTGCTATTTCACAAGCAATTATTTTACAACAAAATGAGTTAACAGTGGTAAAGTCAGTTTTTGTACAAACTATTTTAGATAATTTTAGTCAAAAAAAATATAATAAAAAAATAAATAGTCAATTTGAATATATGATTTTAATAAAAATAAAAAATTATTTAGCATTAGAAAATATTTTAACTGTTAATAATATTGAACGAATGGAATTATTAATTTCATATTATAGTAAAATAACTTTAGGATTAGATAATACTATTATTTGTAAATATTATGATGGTCAGTTTTTAATTTATTCTAGAAATAAGAAAATAAATTTATATCGATTCCAAAAAAAAATAAATAGTTATATTAAACGTAATTTAGTAGAAAAAAGTAGTTATTTGCAGATTCAAAGTCAAATATTATGTGTTTATGCTTCAGTAAAAACTGATGCTTCAAATGTCTATATATTATATAATAAAATTATTGATAAGAATCAATTAGAAGTAGTACAAAGTAGAGACTTAATTGAAATCAAATTGAAGACAAATGATATTTTAAATTATCCCGATTATAATCATTATTCACTTCTACAATCAGAACAAATGGAAAAATTATTAAGTGTTAGTATTAGACCAGTATATAAAAGTGATAATTCAAATGAGCCAAATTGTTACTATGCTTGATGAAATTTTGTTAAAAATTCTTATTATGTTTCGTTTATTGTTTTGATGCGTAATATTCAAGATTCAGGATTGTGGTGAAAAGTAAATGAGCCTTTATTTATTCAAACATTTGAAAAATTTGCGAAATTAAAACAAGAAAAAAACCTTATTCTTCCTGTTAGTTTAATTGAGTTACAAGATAAAACTATTTTAACAAAGTTAATTGCTCTTGTTAATAAGAGAAAAAATCTTTTTGAAAATTGTGATTTAATTTTTGATTTTCAAGATATTGGTGAAATTAATAGTTGGAATAAGTATGATTCAATTATTAAAACTATTCGTAGTAATAAAATAAAAATTTCTTTTACTCATGATTTACGTCATATTGATAATTTTAAATTAATTAATCATTTTAAACCTGATTATGTAGTTTTAACTTCTAATTTATTAGAACAAGTTACTTTTAGTTTTAGTAAATATATTGTTGTTATTATTTGTTTGCATTATTTAAGAATTTTAGGTATTAAAAATATTTTAGCTCGTGGTATTATTAACGTTCCTGAAATTATTATTTTAAAAGGATTAAAGGTTGACTATTTACTAGGAAAAGTATTAGAATCAGAACAAGCAAATAAAGTGCTAGATGCTTTAAATTACCCAAATTATTGGAAGTGACATAAAAGTCAATCAACGAAAGGTGAATAGATCATTATGAATAATGCAAAGAATAAAAATATTACAGCAAGAGAGATTGATTTTGCCAAATGATATACTGATATTATTAAGAAAGCAGAACTTTGTGATTATGGCGCAGAAAATGGTTCAGCAGCCGGTACCATTATTTTTCGTCCTCGCGGATATGCAATTTGAGAAAATATTCAACATTTATTAAATCAAAGATTTAAAATTTTAAATATTGAAAATGTAATGCTACCACTTTTAATTAGTCAAAAAGCATTTCAAGTTGAAAAAGATCATATTGAGGGTTTTGCACCAGAATGTGCAACTGTAACTAAAGTTGGAAATAATCAATTATCAGAGGAACTAATTATTCGTCCTACTTCAGAAGTTTTATTTTGTCGTCATTTTTCAAAAATAATTAGTTCATATAAACAATTACCATTATTATATAATCAATGATGTAATGTTGTTAGATGAGAAAAAAATACAAAACCATTTTTAAGAACTAGTGAATTTTTATGACAAGAAGGGCATACAATGCATAATAACGATGAAGAAGCAAAAAACTTTACATTAAAAATGATTAAGTTGTATGCTGATTTTGTTGAAAAACAATTAGCAATTAAAGTTATTGTTGGTGCAAAAACAATTCACGAACGTTTTGCTGGGGCAAAAATGACATATACAATTGAAACTATGATGCAAGATGGACAAGCATTACAAGCCGGTACTAGTCATTATTTTGGTCAAGAGTTCACAAAGGTATTTAATATTAAATTTAGTAATAAAGATAATAAACAAGAATTAGGATATCAAACATCATGAGGTGTATCGACAAGATTAATTGGTGCTTTAATTATGGCGCATAGCGATGATCTGGGTTTAGTATTGCCATCTACAATTGCACCGCATCAGATTATGCTTTTAAATTTATCACCTAAAAGTGATAAAGTTAAAATAATTGTTGAAAGAATATTTAAAATTTTAAGTTCTCATTTCCGAGTATTAATAAATGAAGATAATAAAAGTTTTTCTTATAAGAAAAGTGAAAGTCAAATTAAAGGTATTCCAATTACTATTGCAATTGGTGAGCAAGAAATTGAAAACCAAGTAATTAAATTAATTTTACGTCATAATTTAGATACTATTGATGTTGAAATTAATAATGAAAAACTATTAGTAACAACTATTATTAATCAATTAAATAAATTAAATAAAGATTTATTTAATAATTCACAAAAAAAATTAAATACAAGTTTAAAAGAGTTAACAGATTTCAATGAATATCATAAATTAGTTAAAATTCATAAAGGTTTCTTTATTGTACCTTTTTGTGATCAAATAAAGTGTGAAGAAGAAATTAAAAGTTTAACTGGTACAACATCACGTTGTATTCCTTTAGAACCGTATAAAAAATCAAGTAATTGTTTTAAGTGTCAAACTCCTAATAGTGTCTGAACTTATTTTGCAAGATCATATTAAAATTAGTAAGTTAAATAGAAATAAAATAGAGGAAAGATAATTATTTGTTCTTAAATTATTATTGAGGTGATAATAATGAAAGAACAAATAAGTGCTGATAAGCAACTAATTGCTGCTATTTTTGTTAAATATGAATAAGCAAAATTAACATTAGCAAATAATAATTTTAAAGAAAATTATGTTTTGAAAGAGGATAGTGTTCACTATGCTAATAAGATAGCGATAAATAAAGATTTAAAAAATTATGAGAAACATGTGCAAATTGTTGATACAGTTTTAGCATTATTACCAAAAAATGAATATAGTTATATTGTTAGAACGTTCTTAGTTAAATCAAATAAAAATTGATGAAAAAAATATTATCATATCAAAGAATATGAAAAATTAGAAAAAACGACTATTAAGCGTTTTTTATACTTATATTTAATTTAAGGATATAAAATGAATATTAATAGTATTGATTTATTGAATTCGCGTAGTTTTTTAGAACAAAAACTGAATTTAACGAGTGATGTAAAAAACAGCCCCATTTATGAAAAAGAATTATTTTTAATTCCAAGATTTACAGTGGTTGGTTTTCCGATCCAAACTTTGCAAAAAAGCAGTTATTATTATATTGAATTTCAAATTGTAGAAGCATATAGTTATGATTTTGATATTAACAAAGAACCAAGTGAAGGATTACTTGACGATGTAACGTTTCAATATGATTTGAATTATAGTAATATTAAGCAAGCAAGTGGACAACTTGTGATATCTAAATCAATTAAGTGAGTATTTCTTACTTCTTCATATTTAGAATTACTTGAAAATAATAAACTTGGTCCATATGCTGATATTTCTTTTTTACATATGGTTATGAAAACTTATAAGATAATTTTACCAGCAATAGCAATTAAAAAAGATAATATAAATATTTGCTAAATTGTAAAGGTAAGTGCAACTAAATTATTTTTCTATCCAAATATTCGATTGGTGAAAGATAATTTAATATTTTTCTCGGTCTTTGATTTAAAGACAATATAAATTTATGAACTTCATTTTTATTAATTTTTGAAAAAATAAATTTTTTAGGAAATTTTTCTCTAATTAAACCATTAGTATTTTCATTAGTACCTCTTTGTCAAGGTGAATATGGATTGGCAAAATAAATTTTTACATCTAAATTTTTTTCAAGTTGTTGTCAATTTGAAAATTCTTTACCACGATCAAAAGTAATAGTTTTAACAATGTTTTTAGGAAGAATTGATAAATATTATTAATAACTTTAGTAGTTCTGTTTTTAACTAATATTGCTAAAGTAAATCGTGATACTCTTTCAACTAAAGTTATTAAACATGATTTGCTTTTGCCTCTTGATGATACTATAGTATCTCCTTCTCAATGACCAAGTGTTATACGATCATTAACATCTATATCTCATTCTTTAATTGATTTACCATTAAACTTGCCACGATTTTCTTTAGATTTTCGTTTTTTACCTTTTCTTCTTAAATTTTTACTAGTAACTTTATCAAGCATTCCAAAATAAATTCAAGTATAAATTATTTTAAAACTAATAACTCACTCTTTATGAAAATTTTTAATTCTGCCATAAATTTGTTCAGGTGATCAACCTAATAGTAATTTTTGTTGTACATATTTTACTAAATTCTTATTTTTAAACTTATGAAAACTAATATGTGATTGTTTTCGATTTTCAGCTTTATTTTGTGCAATTAATGAAAAATAATGATTATTATCTTTATTTCTATTAATTTCTCGAATAATAGTACTAATACTTCGATTAAGATTTTTAGCTATTTCACTAATTTTAAATTTAAATTTCAATTGATTCTCAATATAAATCCTTTCATCTATGCCAAGATGTTTATAACTCATATAAAAACTCCTTACTTTTTTCTAAACTAAATTTAGCATTATGAAATTTTTATATGAGAATTTTTTGCAATTTTATTTACTTGCACTTACAAGTATAATTCAGCATTTTAAATTATAGTTTTAATTGTAAAAAACCTAGTAATTTAAAGCAAGTTCGTCATATTAATAATAAACATAATTATGGAACACTTAGTTTTTACTTTAATAGTAATCCACAGTATCAATTACAAATTAAACCAAAAATGTTTATTACAACAAATTTTAATTTGGAAATTAAAAATCCCATTATTTTAACGACAAATTTCTCTGATAAAGGATTTTATCATATTTTTTCTAAAAAGATTATGAAGAACATGATAGTTGGTGGAAAATCAAGATTAGATGAGGTTTTTAAGTTTTCTGGTAATAATATTAATACTGCAAATATAGTGCCAATAAGAATAAAACGTTATCTAGTATCACATTTTCCAAAAGTAAAAGATTATTATTATGATGATAAAGAAACAATATTACGTAAAATATTAATATTTAATAATAATTTTGATTTACAACAAAATATATCATTAAATATTAATGAAAATCTATCAAAATTTTATCAAAATAATAAAATACCAGCTTTTTTATTACGTAATAAAAAAAATATTGATGAATATTATTTAGAATTTTATAGTACTATTTATAATAGCATTGTAAATAAAATAGTATTGAATGATGAAATAGGAAAAAATCAATTTGATTTACCAAGATTTGAATGTTTTCACTTTAATATAAATATTCCATTTAATTTTCAAACCTTTTTTAAATATGATATTAATTTAAAATTTATTGAAGAAAGTAGTGAACCAATTATTGGTGGTCCATATCATTCTATTTTTATTAAAAAATTAATAAGAAATAATAGTGAAAATTGAGTGGCAACCACTAATTTTAGTTTAACTTACAATGAAATATTAAAATTTTATAGTAGTGATAACTTTAGTTTTATTGATTATAAGTATTTAATTCATAGTCAAATAAAGGTATAAAATGTTTATACGTAGGTTACAAATTAGCATTTTAATTATTACTATCACTATTACATTAAGTATTATGTTATTTTTTATTATCAAAAATTTTTCAACTAATAAAAATTTAAATGAAATGGTAAAAGAATATGATGTAGAATTAGAGACCGTAGATGATAAAAAAGAAAATTTAAATCCAGACATAGTTGTAGAAGCTATTGATATTAAAAAATTAAATGAAAGTATTACAATTATTTTAGATAAAAATAGTACTATCTTAGCAAATCAGTCACAGATTATATATAAAATACAATTTAATCAAAATTTATTTCAATACATATTTTTAAAGTTAATTATTAAAACATTTCCACAATGAAAAATTAATAATTTTATTTTTCATTTTAATATTTTAAATAATGCTGTATGAGTTGAATATAATACTAATTTAAAACTAGATTATTTAGAATGATATTTTAAAATAACAAATAAAATTTAATGCTCTATGTTATACTAAGTATAACTGTTAATAAAAATGATTTAAATTAGGAGTGAATTTATGGATATTTTAAGTGAAATTCATCAAATTATTAAAAAAGATTATCCAGAAATTAAAGAAAAAATTACACCCAAAACTAAATTTAAAGATGTAAAAATTGACTCTCTTAAATTAGTAATGATTGTTATTAAAATAGAAGAAAAACATAATGTAAAAATTAATGATAATAAATTACTGGATTTACAAACAAAAACAGTTCAAGATTTAATAAATGAAATTGAAAGATTAGTAGCAATTGAAAATAAAAAAAAGTAATATTATATTTTATCAGGAGATTAGTATGAATAAAAATTTTGAAAATATTATCCAAAAGTTGAAAGATAAAGACTATCGTTTAACTGATGTTCGTAAAGCAGTTATTAAAGTATTAACGCTTAAGCAACATGTTAGTATTAATGATATTATTAGTTTTTTAACAAAAGAAGGTAATGATAATATTAATATTATGAGTATTTATAATACTATTGATTTATTAATGACAGAACATATTATTCATGCTAATGTTTTTGAAGGAAAACAAATAATTTATGAACTATCAGAAAATACCGTTCATATTATTTGTAATTTTTGTAATAAAATTATTCATGCCTCTTTCGAAGATAAACAACAAATTTCACCATTACAAGAAGAAAAACTTGAAAAATTAGCAACTAAAAATAATTTTTATTTTTCACATTATAAGTTAGAAATTCATGGAATTTGTGATAAATGTGAATTAAAAATAAAAAAAATGAAATTTTAATTGAACTTAAAACTTCTTTCGCGTAAAATTAAACATGTACTATTTAAATTAAATATTTTAGGGGTGTAGTTCAATGGTAGAACATCGGCCTTCAGATCCGAGTGTTGTGGGTTCGAGTCCTGCCACCCCTGCCATTATTAAAAATCACTTTTAAATGTTTCTCATAAAAGTGAATTTTTTATTATTATAATTTTGGTAACTTATCTTTATCTAAATTAAAAGCAACAAAACTGAAGGTTCCAATTCCTGTATGAGCACAAATTACGTTTGCTAAATTAATAGTTTTGACGTTTTTAATGCCATAATCTTTAACAAATTTTGTAATTTTTTCTATTTCTTTTGCTTCAGCAAAAGCATGAATAATGTAAAAGAGAGTAATGCTTTCTATTTTTTTACTTTTATTAATTTCTTTAAGAGTATTTTTAATTGCTTTATCTCATGTTCTTGTTTTATCAAATTTATCAATGGTTCCGTCAAAAGATAAAATTGGAGTTATTTTTAACATAGTAGCTAAGGCTGTTGCTGATTTTGAAATTCTACCACCACGAACTAAATAATTTAAATCATAAGGTAAAATAAATGCTATATAGTTATCTCTTATTAATTTTAGTGCTTCTATAATATCATTAACATTATTTTTTTCGTTAAGTGACATTTGATATGCTTTTTTAACTAATAGTCAGTTAATAACTGAAACACCATTACTATCAAAAACAAAAACTTTATCTTTAAAATTAGATTCTTTTGATAACATAGTAGCAGTGTTATATTGACCCGATAACCCCTTTGATAAAGGAATAAAAATAATCTTTTCAAATTTAGTTAAAGCATCTTCTCAAATTATACTCATTTGACCAAGTGGTGTTTGCGAAGTTTTGGCAGATTGTTTTTTATGAACTATTCTATTATAGAATTCTTCATCCTCTAGAATGTTAGGGTCATCAATAATAGTTGTATCATCACTAAAAGTGATTAATAATGGACAAAATCCAATATTCATTTCTTTTAAATCTTTAATTGAAAATCCTGAAGAGGAATCAGCAACAATACCAATTTTTTTTTTCAATTTTCTCACCCTAACTATAATATTTTTTACTTATTTATTAAATTATAACATATATTTTTTACTTAAAAATGGACTTTCATCGTTGAAAGATATATAAAATAGTTAATATGTTGTTTTTGGGGTGGTTGATTCTTGTTTCTTAGATTTTTTATCAGAACATTAATTTTAAAAAACTGAATGTATTCTAAAAACAATTGTGTTATATAATTAACACTTACCTTTACAATTTAGCAAACAATCATTGCATCAACTGCATTAACTAGTGGTATTCCTGCTGAAAGTGGTATTTTAACTAAAATAGAAACTGAAACAGAAAATGAATTAGAAGAAAAAGATAAAAGAGCAAATTCTACAAAAAAAAGAGTTAAAAGACAAACTCCACCAAGTTTACAAAAAGCAATGACAACAATTAATATTGGTCAAATTGAAGCGAATGATAAACAACATATTATTCAAAGATTAAGAGAAATTAATCATCCAATTTTATCTAGAGAAGATTTTTTAGAAAATATTGAATTTGAAAACATTACAAATATTAATGCAACAGTACATGCTGGTATTAACATTTACGATCAAAATCCCGCAAGAAATATTCCAAAAATTTAAATTTTACTATTAACTTTACACCTCGAAGATTAACATTATCAAGTATTCTTATTAGAACTGAGTTAGGAGAATTGTTAGATAATGCACCATTAACAATAATAGAGAGATTAAAGAGGCTTTTTAGTAATCTGTGTATCTTTGTTTTGCAAAGTACTAGTTCAGATTAATTCTGTCTTCAAATTTTATCATAAAATGAGCAATTGCTGTATTTCAATTTTGAATGGGCATTGTTCATTTTTTTGTTATATTTTCAATTGCTAAGTAAAATATTTTGAAAACTGCCATATCATTTGGAAAAACTTTTTTATTTCTGATGACTTTTCGTAATTGACTATTAACAGATTCAATAGAATTTGTAGTATAAATCACTCTTTTGATTTCTGGAGGATAACTAATAAAAATCATTAAATTATCTCAATTTTTATATCAAGATTTAGCAATTTGAGGATAGTGTTTATTTCATTTACTTTCAAATGATTCTAAAGCTTGCATTGCTTGTTCTTCACTACATGCATTATAAATTGGCTTTAAATCTGTAACTAGTGATTTTCGATGTTTGTATGAAACATATTTTAAACTATTTCTGATTTGATGAACTATACATAATTGATGTTCAGTTTTAGGATAAACTGATTGTATTGCTTCTGACATGCCTGTTAAGTTGTCACTACAAGCAATAAGAATATCATTTAAGCTACGATTTTTCATTTCTGTGAAATTTGCTAATCAAAATTTAGCGCCTTCATTTTCACTAATTCATAAACCTAAAACATCTTTTTTACCTTCTAAATCAACACCTAAAGCTATATAAACTGATTTGTTAATAATGCGTTTATCTTGTCGTACTTTAACTACTATACAATCAAAATAAACAATGGAATAAATGCCTTCTAATGGTCTATTTTGTCATGCTTTGACATCATCAATCACATCATCAGTAATTTGACTAATAACACTTTCACTAATATCAGCACCATGATATAACTCTTGTAACTGCATTCTAATATCTGATAATGTCATACCTTTTGCATATAAGGAAAGAACTTGTTGATCAAAACCATCAAATCTTCTCTGTCTTTTTGGCACTATTACAGGAGTAAAATTACTATTACGATCTCGTGGTACATCAATCTCAATTTTACCTTGTTGAGTTATTAATTTTTTTGAACTTATACCATTACGAGCATTGTCACTATTACTATGTTGATTTTTTTCATATCCTAAATAATTTTGCATCTCAGAATTCAACATTTTTTCAACTAAACGTTTTGTTAATTCTTTATATAAACCCCCCTTCTTTAAAAACTGTTGTTAAATCTTCAGTATTTTCTAATAATAAATCTACTGCTTTTGATATTGGATCATTATTATTAAAGTTATCTTTTTTAGCCATCTGTAACTCACTCTTTCTAGTCATTTAATTATATTTACTAGAATTAATTAAACATAGTTATTTTTGTAAGTTACACAGATTACTAAACATTACCAGATTAAATTTTTTAAATCCCGATTTGCATTTACGTTATCCTAGTTTTACAAATAGACATCCTATAGGCATAAATAATTTTCAAATTTTATCAGAAAATGTTTATGATTTTCAACAAAATAATCCTCATATTGTTTTTGATAGTGATTTAAATGTAACTTTTACTATTAATGAACAAAGCATAAGATTATCGACTTTACTTAGAAATACTAATTTAGGACAAATTAGACGTAATGATCCGAGTACTATTATGGAAAGGTTATGAGAATTAAATCCTGATTTAGTTTTTCATTTCGACTTTGTGCCGGGTATAGATTTCTCTCCATTTTTAACTTCAACTACATTAATAATTCCGCTATCACAAATTCATGAACTCCCAATGATGCAGTACTCATTCCTAACGCAATATTTAACAAAATCAAAAAACAAAAATTTGGTACAATTAAAACTAAACAGCAAGTAACCAAAAGTCAACTATGCATTCATCAAATATACAACTTTCTTTTTTTAAATTTTGCAGTAAAAAAAGTAGCTGGTATAGCAAAAATAATTACAGTAAACGAAATAATCACTGTAATACTAATTGCTTCAGTTACTAAATTAGTTAATGATAAAACTAAAAAATTATTAATAGCTTTTAAACTATTAATACCAAGATAAAGAAAAAAATAATAACTAATAAATAATCATTGCCACTTATTTATCTTTTGCTTAAAAAGAAAAAATAAATAAAAACTTGTAAATAAACAAAAGATTATTAAGAAAGGTAATCATATTATCATAGTTTTTTCCTTTCTTAATTAAATTATTATTTTTTGATTTGTCTTACTGCATCACGATTTTTAATGGTCTCTCTTTTATCATAATTTTTTTTACCACGAGCCAATGCTATTTCTAACTTTGCTCTACTTTTACTATTTAAATATATCATTGTTGGAACAACAGTTAAGTTTTTTTGCTTTTGTTCTTGTTGAATTTTTTTAATTTCACGAGCATTTAAAAGTAATTTTCTTTTTCTTAATGGATCAAGTATATAACTAGTAGTAAATTTATAAGTAGTAATGTTCATATTAATAATATAAGCTTCATTATTACTAAAAGTTACATAACTATCCTGTAAAGATACATTACCTAAACGAATTGATTTAATTTCAGAACCAGTCAAAACAATTCCCACTTCTAATTTTTCTAATAATTCATAATTAAAGTACGCTTTTTTATTTTTTGCAATTATTTTCATTGTTTCCACCATTATTTTCATAAACTTTATAATTAGATTATATAATAATAATTTCATAAATACTGAAATACTTACTTAAATTTGTTTTTTATTAAGAACATGCTATAATCTAATGAAGGTTAGATTAATCAATAGTTTTTCTAGCAATGATTAATGTAAAATTAAACATAAAATTAATATTTTTTGTATAGCGACCCAAGAAATAGATTTTATATTTGTTTTACGGGTTTTTGTTAATTTTATATATTAATAAACAACTGAAAGGAGTCTAAGGACATGGCAGGAGAGTTAAATACTAAACCAACAGCAGTAAAAAATAGTCAATTTTATCAAGGCGATTTGGGTTTTGATAAAAATAATAATGATAAAGTAATTATTTATAAGATTTTAACTGGTAAAAAACTTGAGGTTTGCAAAATTATTATTGATGAACAAAATCATATTTTAAAAATTTCTACGAAAACGGAAATTATTAATGAAGATGAATTTGAAATTTACACATTTGCTTTAGAAGCAGATACTGCTGATTTTATTTTAAAACTTATTGCTAAAAATCAAATTAATGCTGAAATTAATTATGCATTTATAAATAATATTGAAGATTCTTATAATATATCTGAATCAGACTCATTAGAAGAAAAAAAGAAAAAAATTAGGAAACTTTTTTAACTATTTATAAATTTCTTCTCAATTATAAACTGAACCATAACACAAAGCTTTAATTTTAAAATCATTGTTATTATTGATAATTTCTAAAATAGTTTGAGCAATAGAAATCCCTGAGGCAACTATATCATCAATAATAATAATGTTTTTTTTATTAAAAAATTTAATATATTTAGGTAATAAATGAATTTTATTAGTAATTTCCATTTGTCTTTCGCTAACTTTTAATTTATTTTCTCAAAATTTACGGTAGTTATCAACTTGGAAAATATTATTAATAAATAATATCTCATAATTTAATTTTTTTTTAATAATTTTAACTAATTCAATTATTACTAATTCTAAACTACTAACTGAAGTAGGTTTTTTTGGCATCATAATAAAATAATCTAAATTTTCAAACAAATTAAATTTTTGACCAACTTCAAATAAATTAGTTGCTAATCTTATTACAGTATCTTGTTCAATATTTACTTGCTTAATTAAGTTATAATCTTCATTAACTCATAATAAATCCGGATATTGTTTTAAGCCTGGCGATTTAAAATAATTATAATAATAGCATTCAATGTTAAGATTGCTTTGTTGAATTAATCTTTTTTGCCCTTGTATTTTCATTTTTTTACTCCATTTTTCTTTTCACTTTTATTTTTTTTAACTTTACCATTTAGTTTTATCTTTTTTCTATATTTAAAATTATTTGCTTTATACATTTTTGATGATTGATTATTATTATTTTTATCACGGTTTTTATTTTGCTGACCATTTTCTTCTAAAATAAAATCAATAGTTCTAGCAACTTTATTTGCACTTTTAACAAGAACACTGACCTTTTGACCAAGAGCATACTGTTTTCGTTTTCTTTCACCAAACAAAATCATTGCTTTTTCATTAAAAATATAATAATCATCAGTCATATCTGAAATTCTAATTAAACCCTCAATTGTATTATCTAACTCAACAAATAATCCAAAGCCAGTTACACTAGAAATTATACCTTCAAATTTATGACCAATAAATTGCATCATGTATTCTGCTTTTTTCATTTGATCTACAGCTCGTTCACACTCTAATACTTTTAATTCCATATTACTAGATTGCTCAGCAGCTCAATTAGTAAAACTTTGATATTTCTCAATTATTTTAGCATTTATTTCTCTTTTAACTATATATTGGCGCAATAAACGATGAACTATTAAATCAGGATAACGTCTAATTGGCGAAGTAAAATGTGTATAATAATCACTAGCAAGTCCAAAATGGCCAATACATTTATTAGTATACTGTGCTTTTTCCATACTTCTTAATAATAAAGTTGATAAAACTTGAAATGTTGGTAATTGTTTTAAAGAATTTAATAATAATTGTAAATCTTTTGAACTAATATTTGTGATTTTTGGATTTAGTTTAATGCCCATTAATTTCAGAATTGTAACCATTTGATGCATTTTTTTAGAACGAGGATATTCATGAACACGATAAATAAAAGGTAATTTCATATCAAATACAGTTTTAGCAACTACTTCATTAGCTCTAATCATAAAACTTTCAATTAATTTTTCAGCGATATCACGAGTTCTTAAAATAATATCAGTTACTTCTCCATTGTCATTAATAATTGTTTTTGCTTCATTAATTTCAAAATCAATTATTCCAGCATCTTGTTTAAACTTTCATAAAATTTGGTGCAATTCTTTTGCTTTTAGTAACATTTCTCAAATTTGTGGATGTGTTTTAATAAAATTTGGATTTTTACCATTATATCCATCATTTACTTCGTCATAATTCATTCTTCTTGCTGATTTCATAAATGCCTGATAAATTTTATGTTTTACTGTTAAACCATTCTTATCAATTTCCATATCACAAACCATACATAAACGTTCTACTTGTTCATTTAAAGAACAAATACCATTTGATAACTGCGTTGGTAACATAGGAATAACACGATCTGCTAAGTAAACAGATGTACCGCGATTAAATGCCTCTTCATCTAAAGGACTATTTTCTGTTACATAATGACTAACATCAGCAATAGCTACAATTAAACAATAATTACCATTAGCTAGTTTAGTAACACAAATAGCATCATCAAAATCTTTAGCATCTTTACCATCAATTGTAACTAATAACTCTTTAGTCAAATCAATACGACCAATTTTATCTGATTCTAAAACTGTTACTGGCACCTTATCTGTTGCTGCTAATGTTTCAACATCAAATTGTGCTTTAATGCCAATTTCATAAATAACAGCTAAAATATCAACACCAGGATCATTAATATTACCCAATATTTTAGTAATAGTAACATTAAAAATATTTTGTTCAAAATTTTTAATTTTTGCAACAACAATATTATTTTTTAACGCTTTATCAGGATTTAAAATATTAACTTCATACTGTTGTAACTTTGCATTTTGAATTAATAATGTTTTTACTTTCGTATCTGCATTAACAATAACAGTACCAACAAGAAGATTAGTATCACGTTTAATAATTTTTAATACTACAGCCTCATCATTCTGATTATTAATTTTTACTAACTTACATAATACTTCATCATTATTTAACGCATTATTTATGTTTTTTATATTAACGTAATATTCTTCTTCACTATTTAATAATTTAACAAATCCAAATCTTTTTTTAGTAATTTGAATTTTACCAATAAATAAATTATTATTTTTTAGCATATAAAATTGTTGTTCTTTATTTTCCAAAATAATTTCACTATTTTTCAATTCTTCTAAATCAGCAATAAGTTCTTGCTGTTGATGATAATTAGTAATATTAAGTTTCACTGTTAAATCAACGGTTGATAAAGGTGTAATACTATTTTGTAACTCATTAATAATCTCTTGCTTCATTTCAATCAATCCCAACTTTATCCTAATTATATAATTAATTATAATCTATCTTTTAAAATTTATAAAAAGGCACATTTTAGTGTGCCTTTTTATAAAATAATTATCATTAATTTATAACTCCAATAGTATTAATAAGAATTCTTACTATTATTGCCATAGTAAATAACGATATACCTAATACTAAAGTGGCAATAGAAAATAACTTACTTCAACCACGTTCTTTAGTACTAGCAAATAATTCTTGATTACCCCCACTTAAAGCACCAAGTCCATTATGATTTTTTTTACCTTGTAATAAACCTAAAATTACTAATAATATAGCGATAATTAAGGCAATAATTTCAAAAGCAAAAATAATGTTTTGACTCATTTTGTCACTTCCACTTCTTTATAATATTATTAATTTTACACTTAATTTTACTAAAAATAAAAAAATTTTCATAATTATTATTATGACTTATTCCAAAATTAAAATTTTAATTATGAAATAAGCCTAATATGTTATGTTTTATAATTCTTTTATAGGAAAATTTATTAACTTTATTCTGGTTCAATTTCTAAGTAATTTCCAACAGCATTTGTTACAATCTTTCATCCATGTTGATTGGTCATCATATAAAAAATGTTTATTTCTGAAAAATTATTATACATAACTTTAACCAAAGTTTTTAAATTACTATCACTTAAACTATTTGCTAAGGTTCCTATCAATTGTGGAAATTTAGTAATTTCACTTAAAATTTTTTTTCAAAAAGTTGATAGTCATCTTTATTATCTTGATAAATTTCTGCTAATTTTATTCACATATCATTACTAATACCTAATTTAATTTTACTTGATTCTGTATATTGTGGAGTTTTATTGTCTAAAGGTATGTAATATTTTTCTATTTTATTATATTGATTATGGGAATTGATATCAGCATTATGAGCATGCGATCAATTATACACTAAATATGCTATTCCACCAACTATAATTACTCCACCCACAACTCATCCAATAGGCCCTCCTTCAATCATAACAGATGCACCTTCTTCACCAACCTCTTCGCCAATAGCAATCGCACCTTCTTCACCAACCTCTAATAAAGGCACTGCTTCTTCTGTTTCAACTACTGTTGTAGCTTGTGGAGAACTTATTCATTTAACAACTTTATATGCAGGTGGAATACTCATAGTTGTGGTAGTGGCTAGACCTTTTAATAAATATTCATTTTTATTAGGTGTTATAAAAACGATTCCATATTTATGCAATTCAACAATTTTTTCAAATTGTGTTCAACTAGCATCAGTAAAATGTTGTCCATAAATTTCTGTTAGTTTTTTTCTTACATTATTTTTACTTTCTGTAGATGTGGTGTAATAAATATCTAATAATTTTTGATCAATAATTTGTGTTTTTAAAATATCACACTTTGGTTTCTGATTTGTTCTAGAGCCTGTACTTTGATTACTGTGTTGATTTCTATTTCTAGAACTAGTTCCAATGTTAAAAGATTGTTCAGATGTTGATGGCAAAACAGCGCTTCCACCTGCTGAAGGTGAAGGGGTTGTTGTTGTAGTGGTCTGCAAATTACTTGGTTTATAATTTGATATATCTTCAAGTGTAGTAAAAGTAACACTAAAATCACAATCATAAATAATATTCAAATTTTCTGTAAATATTATACTGTTTGGACGAAAAATTAATGTTCAATGAACAATATTTTGTAAAATCACATGCTTTTTTAACTTTTACTATACTTATTGTTCCGGGATTATTGGCAAGTTTAATTATTATACCAATTAATATGCTTACGCTTAATATTTCAACTATTACAATTTCAAAAATCAGTTATTTTATTATTGCTGCTTTGTGTTTTTTCATTTTGACTTTTTTCATGTCTTTTCTTTTGCGAGAAGATCCAAAAAATATGGGTATGCATGATGAAATAGTTTTAAAAAAATTAAAACTTTTTCTCAATGAAAAATAATAATTTTAATTATCTTTGGATTAACTATTTATTTAATTTATTATTTAATAAATTCTCAATTTTTTAATTATAAAATAAGTAATATTGATCAAAGATGGCATGTTTATAAAACTTTATTTACTACTTTGCCACAAGTAATTGGTGTTTTTTTATTGGGATGATGATTATATTATTTTTTCAGTGCTAATATTGCTTTATATTTTGGTTTTGGAATCTATATAGTAAGTATTATGATTAGTTTAGTAACTATTAATATTTACGCAGTTTTGATTTCACAAATTTTATCCAATATTGCTTTTGGCATTTGCAGTTTTGTTATATATAGTTTGGTTTTAGATTGAAATTATCGACAATTAATGCCTATCACAGGAATTTATGCATCATGTATAGCTATTTTAACTTGTAGTGTTGATTTACTCGATAGTTTTATTAATTATAATTTAATTACTTTAAATAATGAAATAATGTTTTATATTGGTAATATTATTGCGTTATTAACTGTTATTAGTTTAATATTTATTACGTTATTTTCTTCAAATTATTGAGTGACAGAAAAGCATCATGTTTTAACAAATCACAATTGAAATAAAATTTAAGTATATTAAATACTTTACTACATAAAATTATATAAAATATGGTCATGCCATTATAAAAAAATAAGAATTTAAGAGAGGTTTTTTTATGTCTGAAAAAAGTAAAAAAAAGAAAATTATTACTGCAATTGTTGGTGGTACTACTTTAGTTGGTGGAGCCACTGCTGGTATTTTGTATACTTCTGATATAGAAGCAAAAAACGAGGAAGAAAATGAAAAAGAAAAAAAATAAAATCACAATCTAATCCAAAGATTTTATTACCTAAACCACCAAATTCAAATAGACAATCAAATCGTTATAAATATACAATAATACAACAACAAGATACAATTTACGTTGATAGTAATGGAGAAGAGCAAACAACTAGTAAAATAGACTTATCAGATATAAAAACTATTGAAATTGTTCAAATTGGATTTTATGAAAATAAAATTGGAGAAATTCAAGCTGTTAAAATGCCAAAAACAATTCAAAAAGTGCCAGATCAGTTACCATCAGAAATAACAAGTACAAAACAGATGTTTCAAAGTGCTTCATCATTTGATCAGAATATTTCAGTTTGAAGAGTAGAAAAAGTAAAAATTATGAGAGGTATGTTTTTTAATGCACATGCTTTTGATCAAAATATTTCAAGTTGAAATGTAAATAAAGTGACAGATATGCATGGTATGTTTGCTGGTGCAAGAAAATTTAATCAAGATATTTCGGGTTGAGATGTTTCAAATGTAATAACTATGCATTCTATGTTTGCCGGTGCAATAACGTTTGATCAAAATTTATCACAATGAAATGTTTCAAAAGTAATAATTCATGATAATTTTGCCATTAATTCTTGAATTAGTAATAGCATTGATAAATTGCCAAATTTTAATTTTTAGATTTTATAATTTATGATGAAAGTTTGAAAGAATTATTAGTAATTTTTAAGAAAACCAAAAATTGCTTTATAGTAGAAAATAATGTATAATATTAGCGGGGATGTTCTGGTTTCGACAGGAGTGAACAACTAATTGTGGCAGTGGTTTGGTAGACCATAATACTACGAGGTTTCATAACCGGAAAACAAACTAAAACCGTAGTACCTAACTGATTCACAACAAAGTTAAACAACTTTGGATTTGGTTTAGGAAATCAAGCAGTTTTACCTGCTTAATTACTTAAGAAGTAAATACTACCGTTACTAATAACAAGTTTATTATTATTAGTAACGTATCATAGGATAAACTAGAAAAAATGATGTTAATAAATTTTTTCGAATTTCCATTAACTAGCTATTCATAATTTCGTATAATTTATTATTAAATAGTGATTTTTCTAAATTATACTAAACTGTAGATACAGTTAGTCAGTTAACTTTTGGACGCGGGTTCGATCCCCGCCATCTCCACCATAAATTAAATGCACAATTGTGCTTTTTTTATTATTTAATTTAATAATTAATTATAAATACCTTTATAAAATTTTAATTAGTGAAATAAATAATAAAAAAATATTTAAATATGCTAAATTGTAAAGGTAAGTGCAACTAAATTATTTTTCTATCCAAATATTCGATTGGTGAAAGATAATTTAATATTTTTCTCGGTCTTTGATTTAAAGACAATATAAATTTATGAACTTCATTTTTATTAGTTTTTGAAAAAATAAATTTTTTAGGAAATTTTTCTCTAATTAAACCATTAGTATTTTCATTAGTACCTCTTTGTCAAGGTGAATATGGATTGGCAAAATAAATTTTTACATCTAAATTTTTTTCAAGTTGTTGTCAATTTGAAAATTCTTTGCCACGATCAAAAGTAATAGTTTTAACAATGTTTTTAGGAAGAATTGATAAATAATAACTGACATTTTTATTAATAACTTTAGTAGTTCTGTTTTTAACTAATATTGTTAAAGTAAATCGTGATACTCTTTCAACTAAAGTTATTAAACATGATTTGCTTTTACCTCGTGATGATACTATAGTATCTCCTTCTCAATGACCAAGTGTTATACGATCATTAACATTTATATCTCGTTCTTTAATTGATTTACCATTAAACTTGCCACGATTTTCTTTAGATTTTCGTTTTTTACCTTTTCTTCTTAAATTTTTACTAGTAACTTTATCAAGCATTCCAAAATAAATTCAAGTATAAATTGTTTTAAAACTAATAACTCATTGTTTATGAAAATTTTTAATTCTGCCATAAATTTGTTCAGGTGATCAACCTAATAGTAATTTTTGTTGTACATATTTTACTAAATTCTTATTTTTAAATTTATGAAAATTAATATGTGATTGTTTTCGATTTTCAGCTTTATTTTGTGCAATTAATGAAAAATAATGATTATTATCTTTATTTCTATTAATTTCTCGAATAATAGTACTAATACTTCGATTAAGATTTTTAGCTATTTCACTAATTTTAAATTTAAATTTCAATTGATTCTCAATATAAATCCTTTCATCTATGCCAAGATGTTTATAACTCATATAAAAACTCCTTACTTTTTTCTAAACTAAATTTAGCATTATGAAATTTTTATATGAGAATTTTTTGCAATTTTATTTATTTGCACTTACAAGTATAATTCAGCATATTTTATGAATAATATTGTAAAACAAGTTGCAAATAGTAACTAGTCTTGGTAATATTGAAAAGTCTTTAAATTTTTTTAATTATATTTGGAGCCGTGGCCAAGTGGTTTAAGGCATAAGTCTGCAAAACTTTGATCGTCGGTTCGAATCCGATCGGCTCCTCCAAAATATTAATAATATTTGCAAATATACTTGTAAATATTACTTTTAATAAGTTATAATTGATTAGGTTTAATGATTTAATGAGTTACTATAAATTTTAGTAATTAAATGCGCCTGTAGATCAATTGGATAGATCGTTTGACTACGGATCAAAAGGTTGTGGGTTCAAGTCCTGCCAGGCGCACCATCGGGATGTGGCTCAGCTTGGTAGAGCGCTCGGTTTGGGACCGAGAGGTCGCAGGTTCGAATCCTGTCTTCCCGACCATTATTAAATAAGGGCCCTTAGCTCATTTGGTAGAGCGCCTGCCTTGCACGCAGGAGGTGGTCGGTTCGATCCCGATAGGGTCCACCATTATATATCGGTTAAACATTTAAACTAAAACTGGCGAGGTAGCTCAGTTGATTAGAGCGTTCGGTTCATACCCGAGAGGCCATGGGTTTGAGTCCCATCCCCGCTACCATAGTCTAGGACCCTTAGCTTAGTTGGTTAAAGCTCCCGGCTCATAACCGGGCGAGCATTGGTTCGAATCCGATAGGGTCCACCATACTTAAATACTCGGAGGCTTACCCAAGTCCGGTTGAAGGGAACAGTCTTGAAAACTGTCAGTGCGCAAGTGCTCGAGGGTTCGAATCCCTCAGCCTCCTCCATTATTATTAAATTTTATACATCGCGGAGTGGGGAAGTGGTATCCCGTCGGGCTCATAATCCGAAGATCATTGGTTCAAATCCAGTCTCCGCAACCACGGTCTTGTGGTAAAGTGGTTAATACGCCTCCCTGTCACGGAGGAGATCGCGGGTTCGATCCCCGTCAAGACCGCCATTTAGAAAATAAAACATAAGCAGTATTAATTTAGAGAGTAAGTAAAAGGTCTTACTCTTTTTTTTATTGGTATAATGAATAATTATTTTACTTATTATGGAAGAAAGTTTTTGATTGATTAAGTAAATTAAGAATATTAAAATACACGTATAGTTTAAATAATAAATATAATTTTATTTAAATTTAACTATTATTAAATAATAGTTTTTAATTTTTAATAACTCATCTTCAAGTATCGTAATTAGCAATAATGTTGAGACATTGATACCAGTGAATAATGCATTAACATTAGAAAATGGTATCAATGAACCAATTTTAAAAAATATATTATCATTAAATTTTTTATATGCTAAATTGTAAAGGTAAGTGCAACTAAATTATTTTTCTATCCAAATATTTGATTGGTGAAAGATAATTTAATATTTTTCTCGGTCTTTGATTTAAAGACAATATAAATTTATGAACTTCATTTTTATTAGTTTTTGAAAAAATAAATTTTTTAGGAAATTTTTCTCTAATTAAACCATTAGTATTTTCATTAGTACCTCTTTGTCAAGGTGAATATGGATTGGCAAAATAAATTTTTACATCTAAATTTTTTTCAAGTTGTTGTCAATTTGAAAATTCTTTGCCACGATCAAAAGTAATAGTTTTAACAATGTTTTTAGGAAGAATTGATAAATAATAACTGACATTTTTATTAATAACTTTAGTAGTTCTGTTTTTAACTAATATTGCTAAAGTAAATCGTGATACTCTTTCAACTAAAGTTATTAAACATGATTTGCTTTTGCCTCTTGATGATACTATAGTATCTCCTTCTCAATGACCAAGTGTTATACGATCATTAACATTTATATCTCGTTCTTTAATTGATTTACCATTAAACTTGCCACGATTTTCTTTAGATTTTCGTTTTTTACCTTTTCTTCTTAAATTTTTACTAGTAACTTTATCAAGCATTCCAAAATAAATTCAAGTATAAATTGTTTTAAAACTAATAACTCACTCTTTATGAAAATTTTTAATTCTGCCATAAATTTGTTCAGGTGATCAACCTAATAGTAATTTTTGTTGTACATATTTTACTAAATTCTTATTTTTAAACTTATGAAAACTAATATGTGATTGTTTTCGATTTTCAGCTTTATTTTGTGCAATTAATGAAAAATAATGATTATTATCTTTATTTCTATTAATTTCTCGAATAATAGTACTAATACTTCGATTAAGATTTTTAGCTATTTCACTAATTTTAAATTTAAATTTCAATTGATTCTCAATATAAATCCTTTCATCTATGCCAAGATGTTTATAACTCATATAAAAACTCCTTACTTTTTTCTAAACTAAATTTAGCATTATGAAATTTTTATATGAGAATTTTTTGCAATTTTATTTACTTGCACTTACAAGTATAATTCAGCATTTATTTTAAAATAATAATTTGATTATTTTATATATTTAAAATTCGGATATAAGTTAACTATATAGTTTTTAAATAAAATGCATTATAATTATTTTATAGGATGGGTGAAAGATATGGATAAATCATTAGATAAACAATTTTTAACTACAAGTAATCTTATTGGTCAAAAAGAGTTAAAGAAATTAAAGGAAACTCCTTTACCTTCATTATTAGATTTAAATTTAACAAGAGTTTACTTTACTAGTCTTGGTGATGGTTTTTCGCGAATATTTATTTTAACTATTCAAATTTTTTGAATTGGCTTGATTTTTTTTAATGGCATTGGTTTTGGTCAATTGGTTGCTAATCTTCCTGGTATACCATCAGCACCAGTTTTTCAAAGTGCAATATTAAAAGTAGTAGCAATGTTAATTACTGTTTTATTTGCTTTTATAATTTTAATTATGATTTTACCCGTTTTTTTATCTAAAACTATTAGAGGTATTGGTTTAAGTTGTTTATTTTTTTTAATATTTGGTTCTATTGTTAATTTAATAATTATTGGTATTAGTTTTTTTATGTTTTCTTATAGTGACAGTCCTTATCGAATCACAGTATTGATTTTCGCGGTTATAGCACTCTTATTATGATGAATTGCTATTTTGCATTGATGATTAAATACTATTGAAAATAAAAAATATTTAATTAAAAGTATTATTAAAATGTATGAATTAAGTTTTAGATAATGGAAATTTAGGTGAATAATATATGGCTAAAAAGAAAGATAATGATGATTGAAGAAAACTAAATAATATTACTAAATACGTTACTGGTAAAGTAGAACCAGTAAAAGTAAAAAAAACTTTTCTGACAATAACTATTTCTTTAATTATGATAATTTGTTTAGCAATTAGCACTTTTTTTATTGCTCTTGCTATGCAGAGTGCTTTTAATATTGGTGATTTTAAACAAAATATTCCAGAAGAATCAATTATTGTTGATATGAATGATGTTCCAATTGATAGTAGTAATAAAAATTTACGTTTGCCATTTTTTGAAGAAGAATCAAAAAAACAAGTTTTTGATTTATTAATAAAAGAATCTTGATGAGATAGTTTTTTTCCAACTAATATTACTAATTATGATTTCACTTTTTATAAACCCAATAGTAATGATGAATTAGATAAGAGTTTAATTAAAACTGATGGTGTTACTAAATTTGATTTAAAATTAAAGTTACAATCTTCATTTATTGAATTTAAAATACCAGTAATTGCATTAATTAAAAATACTGCTAAATTTTATGAAAAATTTATGATGTTTAATCAATTTGAAGGAAAATTTAGTAAACATGTTTCAGGAAAATTTCCAAATGGTAGTGATTATTTGCAAGAACAATGAACACATGGTTATTTACCAACTAATTTTTATTATGCGGATAAAATTGATAATACTGTTATTTATAAAACAATCGAAGATGAAATTAATAAATTTATTAATGATTATAAAGAAGAATTTGCTAGTGATACTCATCTTTATCCAATAATATCAACAATTCCTTTAGCAGATATTGATTTTAATGATGTAGCTACTATTAAACCATATTTCGAACTAGTTCATAATCCCGAATTAAATTATGTTGGTAATGCTGTGAATAGTTCCAAAGAATATGTTAATCTTTATTCATATTCTTCAAATTTTCCATTAAAACCTTTTTATATAACATATGTTTCTAATCCAAATGTTGTTTATGATTTCATTGATTTAAAACCAACAAGTATTGAAGAGGTTATTGATTATCTTAAAGTTAATCCTATTGATTTTGTTCCTTTTAGTATGGTACAAGAAGCAGTAGATAGTGATGAATCATTAATAAAATATAGTCCTCCACATGTATTATTGACTAGTGATAATAGTGGTAATCATTTTAAATATAAGGAATTGAGTTATTATTTTGGCTTTTCAAATTCAATAAATAATAGTATTGAAAATATTAATGTTAATGATTATATTAATATTGGTGATTTAGAAACTTTTTTAGAAAATAAATATTGACAAGAAATGTATCAATTTGCAAAAAATAATTCTACTTTTTTCTTATTAGATTATCCTGATTCGACGGTTGATCCAAATATTAATTGAAATTTTGTTATTAAATCACTTGCTACTTTTAAAGGATATTTTGTTAAAGCTTTAAAGGTGCAAATTAATGAGTTAAGTGCTTTTACTTTTTTAGATATTGATGGTAATAATTTATCATTAAAGGCAACTGATATTATTAAGACTAATGATATTAAAAAAATTAGATTTCATATTGGAAAAGATTTGATAAGCAGTGACTATGTTCCCAAGCCCCATAGTTTTAATTTTACTTTTAAAGTAAAGTGAATTTAAATACTTAAAAATAAGTATTGATTTTATGAAAATGGGTTAAATTTTGATAACTATAATTTAATATTCATACTACTTATATAAAATAGTTTTAATTATATAGGTTATTAATTGTAAAATTAATATAAATTTGTTATTATTCTTGTGTATAAAAAATATAAATAATATAGTAGTTTTTAACCCATTGTTTGTTGAGATAAAAGCAAATGGGTTTTTATTTTGAAAGGAAAATTATAAATGATATTGCAAAAATATAAAAAATTAAAATTAGTAACCTTATTTTTATTTATTTTAACTATTTTAATTATGGTAATTGGTTTAATGTTAATTGGTTTTTCTAATTTTAATAAAAGTTTTTTTGAACATCTTAAATTATATAAAGAAAAAAGACTTATTATAGAAATAACAATAGAAATAACAAATGGATTTAGTTTATTAAATTATATGAGTGTAAATTATATTTTAAATCATTCTGCAGAAAATATATGTTCATCAGTAGTTCATAATTATGATGGTTATTATGATTGAGTTCAATTACAAATTGGAGTTATTTTTTGTATAATTTTAACTCCAATTTTTGGATTTTTTACTATTGCATTAACTTTTTTAATTATTGGTTTAAAAGTAAAAATAAAAAATAATAATTTTTGAGATGCAATCCAAAAATGTGAAATAATTAACAGTTATTATGTTCATTAGGTATTTTGTTTTTAAAATATATTAAGTATTATTTTTAGTGAATCAACAAAATGTTTTATTTTATATAATGATTTATAATGATTTATAATTTCTTATTTATTTAAAAAATATTTTTAATAATTATTTAAATTTGGATGGTCAAAGTTAAATAATTATTTTTTTGTTTTTAATTTTGCTAAATTGTAAAGGTAAGTGCAACTAAATTATTTTTCTATCCAAATATTCGATTGGTGAAAGATAATTTAATATTTTTCTCGGTCTTTGATTTAAAGACAATATAAATTTATGAACTTCATTTTTATTAGTTTTTGAAAAAATAAATTTTTTAGGAAATTTTTCTCTAATTAAACCATTAGTATTTTCATTAGTACCTCTTTGTCAAGGTGAATATGGATTGGCAAAATAAATTTTTACATCTAAATTTTTTTCAAGTTGTTGTCAATTTGAAAATTCTTTGCCACGATCAAAAGTAATAGTTTTAACAATGTTTTTAGGAAGAATTGATAAATAATAACTGACATTTTTATTAATAACTTTAGTAGTTCTGTTTTTAACTAATATTGCTAAAGTAAATCGTGATACTCTTTCAACTAAAGTTATTAAACATGATTTGCTTTTGCTTCTTGATGATACTATAGTATCTCCTTCTCAATGACCAAGTGTTATACGATCATTAACATTTATATCTCGTTCTTTAATTGATTTACCATTAAACTTGCCACAATTTTCTTTAGATTTTCGTTTTTTACCTTTTCTTCTTAAATTTTTACTAGTAACTTTATCAAGCATTCCAAAATAAATTCAAGTATAAATTGTTTTAAAACTAATAACTCACTCTTTATGAAAATTTTTAATTCTGCCATAAATTTGTTCAGGTGATCAACCTAATAGTAATTTTTGTTGTACATATTTTACTAAATTCTTATTTTTAAACTTATGAAAACTAATATGTGATTGTTTTCGATTTTCAGCTTTATTTTGTGCAATTAATGAAAAATAATGATTATTATCTTTATTTCTATTAATTTCTCGAATAATAGTACTAATACTTCGATTAAGATTTTTAGCTATTTCACTAATTTTAAATTTAAATTTCAATTGATTCTCAATATAAATCCTTTCATCTATGCCAAGATGTTTATAACTCATATAAAAACTGCTTACTTTTTTCTAAACTAAATTTAGCATTATGAAATTTTTATATGAGAATTTTTTGCAATTTTATTTACTTGCACTTACAAGTATAATTCAGCATTTTAAAAAAATAAATTTAAATTTGATAATTTTGTAAAATTAAACACTTATAATTTTTATTTATATCAGATACTATTATTAAGTTTTAATACCTAAAATAAGTTATAATATAAATAAAAAATAAGGGGTGTTAGATATATGGAAGAAAAAAAAGATGACTTAAAAAATACTCCATTGTCAAATGTTGATAATAGTATTATCAAACCAAATAATGATAATCCATCATTTAAAGATATTGAAGAACAACGTTTTACTACTTATAATCCGTTATTAAGTGATAGTATTAAATTTAAAAGAATGTATTGAAGTTCAAAAATGGAAAATATTGCTCGTATTTTGTTACTTACAGTTTCTTGTTTTCATTTAATTTTTTCTTATTTTTTAGCTAACAATTTGGTTAATCAAATTTTGAGTAATAAAGGTAGTAACATGAACCCAACTTATATAATTTATATATTTTTAATTATAACTCTGGGATTTAATTTTATATTTTATTTACCAGTAGCGATTGGTCGCACTGCTAGTGCTATGTTTGGATGATCAATTGTTTATATTATTTTAGCAATTGCTTATTTTATAGTTTTAGAAGTATTTTGTACAATTTTGTTAGTGGTTAATGGATTAGTAAATGAAACTGTTTCTGCAGAAGTTCCAATATTTATGATTATTGTTTTACTAATAACTGTTTTATGATTAATTGCTGCTTGTTTATTAATTGTTAAAAGTGATGATGTAAGAAGAGAATTAAGTGTCGAATAAATAATAAGTAAAGGAGAATATAAATGAGTACAGATAGTTTACTTTCTAAGCGAATTGAACAATTAATTAAAGTAATTAGCGCTGATGTTTATGAAAAAGAAACTGTTTTTAAACTTGCTATTTTGGCGTTATTATCAGGAGAATCAATATTTTTATTAGGATTACCAGGAATTGCTAAATCATTAATTTCACGACGAATTAAATATGCGCTCCATGATGGGCGAAATTTTGAATATTTAATGAATCGTTTTTCTACTCCAGAAGAAATTTTTGGACCAATCTCAATCAAAGATTTATTAAAAGGTAACTATGTAAGAATTATTGATCAATATTTGCCTGCTGTTGATATTGCTTTTTTGGATGAAATTTGAAAAGCAGGCCCTTCAATTCAAAATACATTACTAACTATTATTAATGAAAAAATCTTTCGTAATGGTGGTGTTGATATCAAAGTACCATTAAAACTATTAATTTCAGCTTCCAATGAGTTACCAGAAAGTGGTAAAGGTTTAGAAGCTTTATTTGATCGTTTTATTATTAGAATGATAGTTTATGGTTTAACTAATGAAGAAAATTTTAATGATATGTTAGAAAGTATTACTAGTTTAGAAGTAAAAGTTCCACTTGAATTACAAATTAAAACTTCTGAATATGAAAAGTGATTAAAAGAATTGGAAACTACTGTTACTTTAAGCAAAGAAACATTAAATTTTATTTCTCGTTTTCGTAAAATTTTAACAGAAGCAACTAATGGTAAAGCTTACATTTCTGATCGAAGATGAAAAAAAATTGCTAAATTAATAAAAGCTTCAGCTTATTATAATGGTAGAACAACTACTGATAAGCCTGATTTATTGATTATTCCTTACTGTATTTGAGATAATGAAGATCAAGAAAAAGAGTATACAAAACTTTTCAATGAAGCATATTGTGAAGATTTAACTTACACATTGAAACAAAATCAGATTGAACTGGAAAGTGAGTTGGAAACATTAAGTAATAATGCCGAAAACATTAAAGATAGTCAAAATCAACCATCTATTTACTCCAATCCATTTTCTGAACAAATTAAAGGCATATATTATCGTTTATTATGACATAGTGATGAGTTTCCAATTTGTTTTATTAGTAGAAAGGATTTTCAGTTATTATTACGACGTAATAAAAAGAGTCATAATATTCAATTATTTTATGGTAAAAGTTTAAGTAAAATGGAAGGTAATCAGAAGTTTGAGTTGCAATTAAAGAATTCTAGTGAATTAATAAATATTACAAATAATTCTATAATTCAAGTTGAATTAACTAATACTGATAGTAAATCACAATTTGGAAATATTAATAGTCAAATGAAAGATTTAAAGCAACAAATTAATGAATTAAAAGTACATTTTGAACAAGAATATCATCGTTTAAGTAAAACCGATTCTATATTTTTTGATGAACAATTTAAATCACTATTAGAAATGGCATTTTTTGATAAAATTTCACAAATACCAGAAGCAGAAACCGAAACGACTCTTTCATCAGAATCACTAACTGAAGATTCACCAATAACTATTTCAAATGTTAATGATACTAATAATAATAATTCTGATATTAATTAAGATAGGTGATTATTATGGAACAATTAATTGAATCCCATGTTTCACAAATTTTAGAAACTAAATTGAAAAAAATGTCTTTATCAGAAACAAATTTGAGTAGTTTTACTTGATTTAAAAAAAATTTTGCTTGATTAGCTCCAGAATTTGATCAACAAATTAGTCATTTTTATTTAAATGAAGTTTTAGAAAAAAGTAAAAATATTGTTATTAGTCCCATCATTAAAAGAGAATTACGATTATATTTCTGAGTTATGATTAATGGTATTGATAGATTAAAAAATAATTGACAAGAAATTTACACTAGGGCAAAAATTCTTGATTCACCAATGATTAATTATTTTCATTATTTTCAAGAAAAATTTAAGGATCGTAAACTTAATAGTAAATTAACTTTTGATAATTTTATAAGACATTGAGAAAGTTTAATTGTTCAAAGAATTGTAAATTATAAATTATTTGAAACTATGCAAATGCGTCAAAAATATTTAACAATGTGAAGTAATAATATTAAAATTATTAATGAAGTAAGACATATTGTTGGTTTTGCTTGAAATTTTTTTGGACGATTTTGAGAAGGAGATTTAAATGATTTTAAAAAAATTAATTTAAATACTATTATACAATATGGTGAAATTTTAAATAAGAATCCATCTATTATTGAAATTGCTAGACTACTTGGTCGTTGAAAAGGAATTTCGGATTTAACAGAAAAGCAGGTTCATCAAAAAGTACAAATTGAATATCAATTAAAGCCATTAGGAAAATGGCCTGAAGAAATAGTAGGAATTACCGAGGGTAAAGATTTAGAACATTTATTACCATTAGAATTAGTTAATCTTGCTATTCCAGAGTTAAATGCTATTTTTTATAAAAAATTTGTTGAAGAAAAGTTAGCAATTACAGAGTTTGAATCAATGGATTTAGTTGCCACTGAACATCTTGTTGAAGAAGTTGTAGAAGTACCAATTCCCGAAAGTGAAGGCCCTTTTATCTTATGCATTGATACATCTAAATCGATGAGTCATAGTCCAGAAATTATTGCAAAATCAATTGCGCTTGCTATTAGTAAAATTGCTTTACAAGAAAAAAGACCATGCTATATGATCAATTTTTCTGGTAAATTTGAAACTTATGATTTATCTAATTTAGTTTCATCAATTCCCAATCTAATTCATTTTTTAGGTCATAGTTTTAAAGGACATACTAATATTAATCCAGCTATTAGTCACGCTTTAACAATTATGCAATCTAAAACATATCATAATGCAGACTTATTGGTAGTTTCTGATTTTTTATCTGCTAATATTACTAAAAATAATATTAATTTAATGTTGCAACTAAAAGCAAAAGCTAATCGCTTTCATGCTATTAATATTGCTTCTTCAACATTGTCTAATAATTTTAAAAAATATTTTACTAATTATTGACATTATGATCCTCGCGATCCATTTGCTGCGCGAAAAATTGCATTAAATTTAGTTAAAACTAAAAATAAATCTTAATCTTAATTTTGATAGTTATTTTTTTGCTTTAATAATGATAAAATATTATTAGAGTGAAAAAGTAAACTGATAATGAGAGATGGATAATATGAAAAAAAATAATTTAATTTTAAGCAAAACATTAGTTATTATTAGTGTTTTAACAGTAACAATTAGTTTATCAATTTTTCCATTATTTAATTGAGGTGTTCCATTAAAAAACAATATTGCTATTATTATTGCTTTAATCGTTAATAAAGAACCAATTACTAGTAGTTTTTATAAACAATTAATGACTAGTGATAGTATAGTTTCTTTATATACTTTTGAAACATTATTGATTTTTAATTTAACTTATTTAATACCATTAATTTTTATTAAAAAACCTTTTTCAAGATCAGTTTTTGCTATACACATGTTATTAATAACCTTAGTATTGATACTTTTTGTATTAGTACTTTTTAATTACTTTAATATTAGAAATTTTCAAACTATTCCTTTTAAAGATTTATGAACAATTCCTTGAGCAGGTATTGGTTTAAGTTTACTTACTATTTTTTGATATGGCTTAAAAAATTTATGATTTAATCCTCCACAGTTATCAAAAAAAAGTAATGATTATAGTAAAAACAAAAAAGAAGAAATTAAAAGTGATGATTTACCATCATATGAAGATTTACAATTACAATTAAAAATGTTAAAAAAACAATTAAAAGAAGTTAGAAATATTAAAGGTAAGAAATAATAAAAGTTATTTTAGATTTTTAATTAGATCATTAGCAAACTTTGTTTTTTGATATTTGTTGTTGGTTGATTACTATAGTTAGGTGAATTTATTTCATTTTTACTTGAGTTTAAAATTCATGATTGCAAATATTCTTTCACTTCTAGATTCACTTTATTTATTGATTCTCAAAAATTATCTATACATTCAATTTTAGCACCATTTTCTATTAGAAACTTAACTCCCTCTATATTATTATTATCAGCAATTAGAATTAAGGCAGTTTTACCATTTTGATTTGTATGATTAATATCAGCGTTATTTTCTACTAAAAATTTAATAACATCTAAGTGATTATTTTGAGCAGCTCGTGTTAAAGTACTTTCTTTATTATAATTAATTATATGGTTAACATCGGCATCGTTTTCAACTAAAAATTTAATGCTGAATTATACTTGTAAGTGCAAGTAAATAAAATTGCAAAAAATTCTCATATAAAAATTTCATAATGCTAAATTTAGTTTAGAAAAAAGTAAGGAGTTTTTATATGAGTTATAAACATCTTGGCATAGATGAAAGGATTTATATTGAGAATCAATTGAAATTTAAATTTAAAATTAGTGAAATAGCTAAAAATCTTAATCGAAGTATTAGTACTATTATTCGAGAAATTAATAGAAATAAAGATAATAATCATTATTTTTCATTAATTGCACAAAATAAAGCTGAAAATCGAAAACAATCACATATTAGTTTTCATAAGTTTAAAAATAAGAATTTAGTAAAATATGTACAACAAAAATTACTATTAGGTTGATCACCTGAACAAATTTATGGCAGAATTAAAAATTTTCATAAAGAGTGAGTTATTAGTTTTAAAACAATTTATACTTGAATTTATTTTGGAATGCTTGATAAAGTTACTAGTAAAAATTTAAGAAGAAAAGGTAAAAAACGAAAATCTAAAGAAAATCGTGGCAAGTTTAATGGTAAATCAATTAAAGAACGAGATATAGATGTTAATGATCGTATAACACTTGGTCATTGAGAAGGAGATACTATAGTATCATCAAGAGGCAAAAGCAAATCATGTTTAATAACTTTAGTTGAAAGAGTATCACGATTTACTTTAGCAATATTAGTTAAAAACAGAACTACTAAAGTTATTAATAAAAATGTCAGTTATTATTTATCAATTCTTCCTAAAAACATTGTTAAAACTATTACTTTTGATCGTGGCAAAGAATTTTCAAATTGACAACAACTTGAAAAAAATTTAAATGTAAAAATTTATTTTGCCAATCCATATTCACCTTGACAAAGAGGTACTAATGAAAATACTAATGGTTTAATTAGAGAAAAATTTCCTAAAAAATTTATTTTTTCAAAAACTAATAAAAATGAAGTTCATAAATTTATATTGTCTTTAAATCAAAGACCGAGAAAAATATTAAATTATCTTTCACCAATCGAATATTTGGATAGAAAAATAATTTAGTTGCACTTACCTTTACAATTTAGCATTTTAATAATAATTTTCCCTTTACAAATGATTATAATTGGTGTATTATTATTAGAAATTATATATTTGTAAAATTAAGCCTGTTAATAAATTAAATTTATTAGTGTGGCTTTTTATTATTTTTATATAATTCATTAGCAAACAATATTAATTAAAAACAAATTAAATATGTTAAGGAGAGATTTAAGTGTCAGAGTTAGATTTTTTATTTAATGAAGAAAAAGTAGAACAATTTATTAAAGAAGCAAAAAAAGATGAACAAATGAAAAAATATAATAAATCTTTTAATGATTTAAATGAAATTTTAAAACAATATTATAGTTGTTTAGATAGATATAATGCTTTTATAAATTCAAACAATAATAGACAATTAAATTTAAAAAATAAAATAAAAAAATGATTTTTGTCAAAAAATATTCAATTTTTAAAAATAAAAAGAAGTTTAGCAGAAAAAAAATTACGATTTGCTGAACATAATATTTATTGGAAAATATTATCCTTATATTTTGATGATAATTCTTTAAATGGTAAAAGATTATATTTTTATGAATATGAACAATGAAAAAAGATATTTATTGAATTTGCTAATATAAAAATGAATGAATTACAAGGATTTGATTTAGAAAATATTAAAATAATAACTAATACAGTACAAACTTTATTTTTAGATGTATTTCGTGATGAAACTTTTCAAAACAAACATGAATTGGAAGTTATAAAAGTAAAAAATTTAATGGAAAAATTTATTTATGAAACAATTAATAGTAAAGAAATATTAAGTTTTCAAGTAGCGTTTGCCAATCATAAATTAGTTAATGAACAATATAACAATCTAAAAGATAATCAAGAATCAGTTCTAAAAGAAATTAATTTAAAAATAAAAGTTATTACAGATAAAATAGAAAAAAACAATATGAAGCTACAAAAAATAAAAAACATATGATTTTATAAGATTTGAAAATGTAGACAGTTAAAGAAAAGTAACAAAAATTGAGAAATTAAATTAGGTGAAAAGATTGCAGAAAAAGAATTTTTTTTAAAAAAATTTAAAGATCTTTATACTAAATCACTAGATCAGTCAACACTTAAAAAAGCAGAATTGGATTTATCTGCTAAACTATTAGCATTTTATTTAGAACAAAACAAATCTAAAAATTTAAAATTTTCTGAATATGAAGTGTGAAAAGTCGAATTTATTACTACATGTGAAAAAGTAATTAAAAATCTTGAATTTAATAGTTTAAAAATAGAGTTAATTAGTAATTTTGCAGTAACTTTATTTAAAGATGTTTTAAAAAATATTGAACTTCAAAAAAAATACGAAATTAAAGTTATTAATGATGATAATGATTTATCATCTCAATTAGATTCTGATACATGTCTTGTTTCTGAAAGCGGCATTAGTGAGTGAAGTGATAGTTTTGGTGAAAGTATTAATATTGATATGAATATTAATTTTCATTCTCCTAAACAAACAGTTGTAACATAAGTTATTAATAAAATAAATTATTAAAATTATAGATATTGAATTTTTATAAAATATAAATAAATTATCGGATTAAATAGTGGGTTATAGAGATATATTTGAACTAATGGAAAGAATGATAAAAATGGATATTAAACTTATAAACAAATGAGAAGTAATAATTAAATTAATAATATATTCACAAGCAATAAGAGAATATCAAGAGTATTTTAATGTTTTACAAGAATTAGAAAAAGAACGTATAACTAGATTAGAAGATCTTGAAAATAAAAAACAAGAAATAATAGAAAAAATAAATAATAAACAATTAGTAATTCCAATTATTACTGCATTATTAAATTGTTGAAGAAGAAATAAAATTCAAGATTTTGATTTTTTGATTAAAAAATTGAAAGTTAAAACTCCTCATAATAATATGAGAAAAGTATGACGTAATGTTTGAAAAGAAATATTAACTTATTATTGTGATGGTGATTTAACTAAGACAATTAATTCCGAAGAGTTTAAAGAATGACAGGATAAATTTATCGAAAATTGTGAATCATTAATTGAAAAATGAAAAGGTAAAGAAAAATATAAATTGATATTAGATACTTGTAAAAAATTATGTGAGATTGTCAAAAGTTTAGTAAATGATGTGTGTAGTGATCATGAATTTCAAAGAAGTGAATCATTAAATATTATTGGTAATAATATATTTTTACAAGCAAATATTGCTAAAGAAAATGGGTCTACTGATTTATGCTAAATTGTAAAGGTAAGTGCAACTAAATTATTTTTCTATCCAAATATTCGATTGGTGAAAGATAATTTAATATTTTTTTCGGTCTTTGATTTAAAGACAATATAAATTTATGAACTTCATTTTTATTAGTTTTTGAAAAAATAAATTTTTTAGGAAATTTTTCTCTAATTAAACCATTAGTATTTTCATTAGTACCTCTTTGTCAAGGTGAATATGGATTGGCAAAATAAATTTTTACATCTAAATTTTTTTCAAGTTGTTGTCAATTTGAAAATTCTTTGTCACGATCAAAAGTAATAGTTTTAACAATGTTTTTAGGAAGAATTGATAAATAAAAACTGACATTTTTATTAATAACTTTAGTAGTTCTGTTTTTAACTAATATTGCTAAAGTAAATCGTGATACTCTTTCAACTAAAGTTATTAAACATGATTTGCTTTTGCCTCTTGATGATACTATAGTATCTCCTTCTCAATGACCAAGTGTTATACGATCATTAACATTTATATCTCGTTCTTTAATTGATTTACCATTAAACTTGCGACGATTTTCTTTAGATTTTCATTTTTTACCTTTTCTTCTTAAATTTTTACTAGTAACTTTATCAAGCATTCTAAAATAAATTCAAGTATAAATTGTTTTAAAACTAATAACTCACTCTTTATGAAAATTTTTAATTCTGCCATAAATTTGTTCAGATGATCAACCTAATAGTAATTTTTGTTGTACATATTTTACTAAATTCTTATTTTTAAACTTATGAAAACTAATATGTGATTGTTTTCGATTTTCAGCTTTATTTTGTGCAATTAATGAAAAATAATGATTATTATCTTTATTTCTATTAATTTCTCCAATAATAGTACTAATACTTCGATTAAGATTTTTAGCTATTTCACTAATTTTAAATTTAAATTTCAATTGATTCTCAATATAAATCCTTTCATCTATGCCAAGATGTTTATAACTCATATAAAAACTCCTTACTTTTTTCTAAACTAAATTTAGCATTATGAAATTTTTATATGAGAATTTTTTGCAATTTTATTTACTTGCACTTACAAGTATAATTCAGCTTATCAAATAATAATTGAAAAGAAGAAATTAGAAGAGACTCAAATCACTTAATGCCAAAAACTGAAAAATCTTGTTGAAGAAGATATGTAATTAGAAGATAATTAGTAAAAAAATAAATATATATTTAAATAAATTAAAAAATAAGTTTTAACCCCTTGTTATTTTTTACTTTTATATGCTATTATTGTATAGGTAACGGCTCGGTAGCTCAGTTGGTAGAGCATTCGCCTGAAGAGCGAAGTGTCAGTGGTTCGAATCCGCTTCGAGCCACCATTATTTAAAATATAGGCAATTAAGCCTTTTTTTTAATTATTTTTCTTAGATTTAGGTTTAAGTTAAAATTTTAGGTATAATAGTGTCATTAGCAATTTTAAACAATTAATAATTCTAGAAAGAAGGGTATTAGTGTCTAAAATTTTAGTTTTAAATAATGCAAAAATAATTAGCATTAAGAAAATAATAAATAATGGTTTTTTAGTAATTAAAGATAATTTAATTTTCCAAATTAATGAAGGAAAGTATAATTATGAATTTCAAGATGCTCAGGTTATTGAATGTCATAATCAAACAATAATACCTGGTTTTATTGATTTACATGTACATGGAGGTTATGGCTATAGTTTAATGGATGGTACCATTGAATCAATTAATAATTTTGCAAAATTAGTTCCAAAAGAGGGAGTAACAAAGTTTTGTTATGCAACAGTTACTGCCAGTAAAAAAGAAATTGATAATATTCTTTCAGTATTTGCTAAGTATATGAAAACAGAAAATAAAGGTAACAAGGCACGAATTATTGGTGCATATTTAGAAGGACCTTTTATCTCAAAATTACAAAAAGGTGCACATACTCCGTCATTACTTCATATTCCTGATCTTAATTTAGTAAAATCTTGAAATATAATTAGTAACAAAAATTTAAAATTTATTGTTTATGCTCCTGAGATAGATCCTAATTTAAATAATAAAAATTCAAATTTTATTTCTTCATTAATTAAAAATAATATTATTCCTAGTGTTGGTCATAGTAATGCTACTTTTAAAGAAATAACTAAAACTGTTGAATATGGTTTAACGCATATTACCCATCTTTATAATACAATGAGTCCCTATAATCATCGCGATCCTGGTGTTGTTCCAGCATCATTATATTATGATCAATTAGTTACTGAGTTAATTTGTGATGGAATTCATGTTGATATTGATATTTTAGCAATAACATATAAAATTAAAGGTGCCGATGGAATTTGTATGATTACTGATGCCATGAGTGCAAAGGGACAGCCTGATGGTAAGTATTTATTGGGACCATTACCTGTCATTAAAAGTAATAATAAGGTTACTGTTGAAGCAACCGGAAAATTGGCAGGCAGCATTGCAACAATGATTGCTGGTTTTAAAAATTTATTAAAAATTACTAATAATAATTGACAAGATTGCATTAAAATGGCCTCTTATAATAGTGCTAAACAAGTAGGAATTGCAAATAAAACGGGTGATATTGTTATTGGTAAATTAGCAGATATTATTGTATTAACTAAGAATAATGATATTTTTTTAACAATATGCGAAGGAAAAATTGCGTATCAACAAGAATAAATAAGTAATGTAAGGGGTTTTTAAATTATGAAATTAATTATTTTAAAAGATAAAACTGAGGTTGCTCAATTATTAAGTAAAATTATTATTGATATTATTAAAGTTAAACCAAATGCTATTTTAGGATTAGCAACAGGAAGTAGTCCAATTGAAACATATAATTTATTAATAGCAGATGCAAAAAATAACAAAAGAGATTGATCAAAAGTTGTAACATTTAATTTAGATGAATATTTTGGTTTAACTCCAGATCATGTAAAAAGTTATCGTTATTTTATGAATCATCAATTATTTAATCATATTAAAAGTCTTAATTTAAAAAATACGTATGTTCCTAAAGGTATTGGTGATTTAGACCAAAATGTGGAAGAATATGAAAAATTATTAAAAGAAAAAGGACCAATTGATTTACAAATATTGGGTTTAGGTACTAATGGTCATATTGCTTTTAATGAACCAGGTACTCTTGCAAGTAGTAAAACACATGTTGTTAATTTAACTAAAGAAACAATTGAAGCTAATAAAAGATTTTTTTCTAAAGTTGAAGATGTACCAACCAAAGCTGTTACGATGGGCATTCATACTATTTTACAAGCTAAATTGATTGTTTTAATTGCTACAGGAACTAATAAAGCACAAGCTATTCGAGAGTTAGTTGAAGGTAAAGTTTCTCCAAATTATCCATGTACTTTTTTACAAAATCATGATGATGTTACAATTATTATTGATGAAGAAGCAGCAGCATTATTAAAACCAACTATATCAAAAAAAAATTAACTTAAAGGAGAAACAAATGGAACGTAAAAAGATTATTATTGGAAATTGAAAAATGTATAAAAATATAGAAGAAACTCAATTTTTTTTAAATGAATTTAATAAATTAATAAAAACTAAAAATATTAAATATGATTATGGAATAGCAGCTAGTTTTATTAATTTACCCTTACTAAAAATGAATAAAACTTCTGCTTTAATTATTGCAGCTCAAAATTGTCATTATGAAACCGAAGGTGCATATACTGGTGAAATTTCAATTAAGATGCTAAAAGATATGATGGTTAGTCATGTTATTATTGGTCATTCTGAACGCAGAATGTATTTTAATGAAGTAGATGAAACAATAAATAAAAAAATACATTCACTATTTAATGCTAATATTATACCAATTTTATGTTGTGGTGAAACTTTAAACCAATATGAAAATAAAGAAACTAATGAAGTAATTAAAAATCAAATTAAGTTAGCATTAAAAAATATTAAAGCAGAAAATATTGCTAAGTTAGTAATTGCCTATGAGCCAATATGAGCAATTGGTACTGGTAAAACAGCAACAGCTCAACAAGCCCAAACGGTTTGTAAAATGATTCGTGAATTTATTAGTGAATTATATAATAAAAATGTTGCAGAACAAGTACGTATTCAGTATGGTGGTTCAGTAAAACCCGATAATATTAAATTAATACTTTCTGAACCCGACATTGATGGTGCATTAGTTGGAGGTGCTTCATTAGTATCACAATCTTTTTTTGATTTACTAATTTAACTCTATTTAAATTACTAATAAAAATAAGGAGTTAACTAAACATGGAATTATCAAAGATACAAATTAAAAGTATGTGAACAAAACTAACAAAAAAAATTAAACATCGTGCCTTTCCGGCAACCACTTTTGTCAATGCTTTTAGGAATAAGTCAGAAATTTTAGCATTGTTTAGTAAAAATGGTGAAGACACTAATCAATTAGAACAAATTGGCTTTATTATTTGTACTAAAACTATTTTTGCTCCTAGTAGTGATAGTATTGTTAGTGACAAAGGTATTGTTACTAATGAATATTTTACTGGTGAAGTAATTGATGTTAATAATACTCTTATTCCTAATACTTATATTCATTTAGTTAAGGTTAATAGTGGACCAATCGTTATTAACGATATTCCATTGTATTTAACTATCAATGAAAGTCATCATCAATCATTAGTTAATAATAAAATTGGTGCTAAATTATTTATAAATAGTTTGATGAAACAATTAAATTATAAAACTTCTAATTTTAGTTCTATTTCTATTACTGAACAAAATTTTATTGTTGCTCTTAATAATTTAAAGATAAATAGAAAACAAATATTGCAAAGTGAATTTATCATTAATTCTTTATTAGAACAAAAATTATCATTAGAACAGTTAATTTTATTGCAAAATAAAAAAGAATATAGTTATTTAAAAAAATTTAATGAAGTTGAATTACAAGAAATTATTAATTTGCAAAAAATAGCAGTTGTTGCTATTAAAACTAATAAAGATCAGCGAAAAATAACATTAATAGCAGGTAATAAACAACGAATTGAAAACTTTTTTATTAATGCTAAAAAACCAATCATTATTGCTATTAATGCTATTAATAAAAAAATTAGAGCAATTAATCAGCCCGAAAATATTCAACCAATAGCACCGATAACTAATATTACTAATTATCAAGATTTATGACAATTACAAAAAATTCATAAAGAACTATTGAAGTCATTTTCAAAATGGCGGATAGTATCTCAAGATATATTAGAAAATTTATCACAGACTTTTGCTTATGGTTATTATTCAGAAGTCATTGATAATTTGAAAATTACTCATTATTCTTTTAATAATGATTTATTAGATTATAATTTAATGGAAATTAAAGGACACAATTTATTAGCTAATAGTAGTAATACTATTTTATTTCTTTCTAATAATATTAGTGATAATCCTAGTATGGTTATTTTATTAAGTGAAGATTTAAAATCAATTTGTGATTTAAAAACAATAATTACTAAAATTACTAAAAAGCAATCTATTAAAATAGTCTTTAAAAAAGATATTGTTATTTTGAGTACTGTTCATTATCAATGTATTACTGATTTTATTACTAAAATGATTACTATTTTTAAATCTGATAATTTTAAACATCAGTTACAAGTTATTAAATAAAATATGAGGTGAAATTTATGAAAACAAAACAACCAATATTACTATGTATTTTAGATGGTTTTGGTATTGCAAAATCTAGTTCAACTAATGCTATTAGTTCTGCAACAAAACCTAATTTGGATTATTTATTAAAAACTTATCCGCATACTGAAGTTTCAGCTTCTGGCCTTGCAGTTGGTTTACCAGAAGGACAAATGGGCAACTCTGAAGTTGGACATTTACAAATTGGTGCCGGTAGAGTAATTTATCAGTCATTAACATTAATTAATAAGTCAATAAATGATAAAACATTTTTTAAAAATGAAACAATATTGTCAGCAATTAATCATGCCAAAAAGAATAATAGTAATATTCATATTATTGGTTTACTAAGTGTTGGTGGAGTACATGCTCATATTAATCATATTTTAGCATTATTAGAAATTGCTAAACAACAAAATTTTAAGAATGTTTATGTTCATGCTATTTTAGATGGTCGTGATACAAAAGCTGATATTTCTAAAATTTATATTGAACAGTTATTAAAAACTATGAAACAATTAGGCATTGGTATGCTTGCTACTATTTCAGGAAGATATTATGCTATGGATCGCGATAAACGTTGAGATCGTTTAAAAATAGCATATGATGTAATAGTTAATCATGAAGGTGCTTCATTTATTGATCCTATTGCTTATGTTAATGCAGAATATAGCGCTGGTCGTAATGATGAATTTATTATGCCTGCTTATAATTCTGAAATTAATAATGGTAATATTAGGAATAACGATAGCATTATTTTTGCTAATTTCCGCCCTGATCGTGCAATTCAATTAGCATCAGCATTAACAAATAATAAATATGATTTTAATATTAGTATGAAAATACCAACATTAAAAAATACTTTTTTTATTTCAATGATGGAATATGCTAAAAGTGTTAAACCACAAGGTGTTATTTTTCCACCTATATCAATGCTTGATGCTTTAGGGGAATGATTAAGTAAAAATCAATATCATCAATTACGAATTGCTGAAACTGAAAAATATGCACACGTAACTTATTTTTTTGATGGTGGTGTTGATGTTGAATATCCACTATCAACAAGAATTTTAATTCCTTCACCAAAAGTAGCAACTTATGACTTAAAACCAGAAATGAGTGCTCGCGAAATTACTACTCGTTTAGAAAGTGAAATTTCTAAAAACATATATGATGTTATGGTTTTAAATTTTGCTAATCCTGATATGGTTGGTCATACTGGTGTTTTAAATGCTGCCATTGATGCGATTGATGTTATTGATGAATGTATTGGAAAATTGTATCAAGCAATAAAAAAAGTGAATGGTATTTTAATGATTACTGCTGATCATGGTAATGCTGAAATCATGATTGATAAAGAGGGTAATCCTAATAAAAAACATACATCGCAACCAGTACCATTTATTATTTGTAAAACAGGATTAAAATTAAAATCAGGTGGTTGCTTAGCAAATATTGCTCCAACGCTATTAGACGTTTTGGGTTTAGTTAAACCAACTGTTATGACCAGTGAGTCTTTAATTATTAAATAGAAATATATTGATTTTTCTTTTTATTGATAAGTGCTTGTTTTAAGAATATAAAAGTATTAAAATATAGGCATATGAATTAAATATAGTATTTCCCCTTTTATTTTTTTAAATAAATATAAGGGGTTTATTATATTTAGTTCCTATATTATTTTAGAAATCTATACATTTATTAAAAATTATGGAGGTAAAGTATGCCATTATCAGAAACAGTAGAATATCGAGAACTTAATGACTTTCTACAAAAATCATTAAGTTCTAAAAAAGATGAATCATCACCCAATATAACTTTAAATAGTTTGGAAGTTAAGATTGATGATATAAAAACACAATTAGATAGTAGTTTAAAAGAATATATTATTGAACTTGTATATGTAGATGAAAAGGGACGTTTAGTAAAAAATACTAATGATGAAAATGTTAGTATTATTCAACAACCACCTTTAGCAATTAATAGTGATCAATTACAACAACTAGTAATAGTAAAAGAAAAATTAGATAGTTCTCTAGTACATTTATATCGAACTAAAAAAGAAAATGATAAGATTATTCTTGAATATTTAGGTAAAAAAGAATTACCGGCATTATTATTAAAAATTCAATCAGAATCCAATAATTTAAATAATGAAGAATATAAAGAAGAGTTAGATGATCTTAATGTTAATTTTATAAAAAGATCTGAAGAGCCTATGAAATTATCATTTGCTGAAAATGGAACGTGTTATTTGTTTATTGATAATAAAAACAAAACAATTGTTCCTATAGATGTAAATGATGCTAAGGAATTTAAAAACTTTGTAGCCAAAAAATGTCCTCGTAATGGTAGTATAAATATTGAAGTTGATAAAAATGGAAAGATTTTGTTTGCATATATTATTGATAACCAGACTCATAAGAGGAAAGATATAAAAATTGATGAAAAATTAATTGATACTCTTGAAAGAGTAATTAGTACAGCCTCTTCTTTACATTCACAAGATTCACAAAATAATTCTGTTGCACCTAAAAAAGAAGTACAAAGTAATAATTCTTTTCCTGCAAAGGAAATTAATGGTACTGAAGCACCATCAAAACCAGTAGAACAAAACGTTAAGTCAGTTTTATCTAAACCAACACCATAAATGTAATAATTAAAGGAGAAAATATAAAAATGCCACTAATGGAAAATTTTAAATGATTTACAAACATTATGAGAAGTATATATCAATCAGAAATAAGTGATGTTGAAGATATTGCTATTGAAGTAGAGGATGACCTATATTCAAAAAAGAATACACTTAATATTTTGAAGAATTCTTCTTTCAATATTAATCCATTAAAAGTAAAAAAAATAGTTAGTTTAAATCAAGATGGAAAATTTGTTGTTGATAGTGGTTCATTAGTTAATACTATATTATTAGTGATGAATCATTAATTCAAAATGATCAAAGTATATTTAAAAAAGACCAATTAGTTTTCGTTGACGATAAAACTGACAATACTAAAATTAAAGTATATAAAATTTTATTTGATGAATCTGAAGGTGAAATAAGACCTGAATTAGGATTATTAGGAAGTATAAATTTATTAAAATTTAATGAAATTTTTATAAATTCTGGACTGTTTAAAGAAAATGATGTTTTAATTAATCAAAAGATTAAAAGTTTATTAGATACTCCACAGTTGCGAAATCCATTTGAACAATCAAACCCAGTTTGAGATGTGGAACAGTATAAAATTAATGATTATTCTTCAAATAGTACAATGATCGAAGATTTTAAAAAACATTTAAACTTAGTGAATGTTGAAAAAGACTATTTTATTTATCGTCAAGGAAATGAAATTTTTATTAAAAATGTTACTGATCCAAATGATACTTTTATAATCTCAACAACTGCTCAAAGTATTACTGATAATGATATTTTTTATTTAAATAAAAAGATTAACGAAAATGGAGAAATTTTTTGAGAAACCTATAAAATAACAAAAAAACCTCTTCTAGGATGATTATATGATAATGTAAAATATCAAGGACATAAAGTTAAATCTTTAACCGACCAGCAATTTGATGATTTAAAAGCATTAAGTACTCCTCCACAATTGGGATTTACTATAGAACCAACAATTAATATTGGATTAGCATCTGTTGTTAAAGAAGAACAAGAAGAGTTGCTATGCGTTTTTTAGTTATTGCACCAGAAGTGTTACCAGAAGATTTACCTGAACCTTTATCGATTACAAATAATATCATTGAAACATTACAAAATAATAGCATAGAAGGTTTGTATAGTTTAGTAATAGAAAATGGTAAAATAAAAATATCAGATGCTAAATCAGATCCAGAAAATGTAATTTTTGAACAAGAACTTTCTCGGGATAATAAAAAAATATGAAATGATATAAAAGTTGCTGGTAAGTATCAAAAAGTATACTTTGCAAAAAACCCAAGTAATAATTTAGTAGAAAAATGAGTAGTTATTGCTGATCAAAATCAACTACAATGTATTGGAACACTTTCTTTATTAGAGTTAAAAAAAAGTTTTGCAAATAATAATTTATTTCCTAATGGATTAAAGGGTATTCACTGTGGAGAAAATGGATCACAAGTTAAAGTGGCAAGAGCTGCTGCTGAAAAGGTAATATCACCAAAACCATCAGCTACAAAATTATCTCCAGTTATTGTTAAAAATGTTATTAATTTAAAATGAGATGATAGTAGAGAATTATGAGATTTAAACATAACAACTGATGAGCAAACATTGGATAAAAAATTAAAATTAGAAAAAGATGAAAATGATATTTTGAAAAATTTAATAGATAAAAATAATAATGCAAATACTGTTATTTTATTTAATAAGTGTGATGGAAAATTTTTAAGAGCATATTATTTTGATGAAAATAATAAAAAAGTAAATTGCTCTAATAAGTTAAGTGATGAAGATAAAGAACAACTTAGTATCATAAATCAGAAAGCAAAAGTAAGAGTATCAGAAACAAGAACAGTAAGACCAATACATGATTTAAAATCAAACTTATTTTCAAAAAATATTAAAACTTTTAATTTTAATATTTTTAATGGAAAATGTTATGTTTTATGTAATGATGAACTTGGAATTCCATTAAAAGCAGAAGTGAAACTTAGTCCTGAACAAATTCGTGCATTATCATATTTAACTAAAAATGAAGTAATTTTTTCTTTAACTTTTGATAAAGATGATAATTTTAAAAGTATAAGTTATATCTTTTATAGAGATGAAGTAAAACAAAATGTAACTATTAACAGAAAAGATTTATCTAATAGTAATAATTTTAATCAAAAAACGATTGAAACTGATGAATTAATGGAAGTAATAATTACTGCTCTTAATAATCCTGAAAGTTTAATACCAGAGGATGATGGAGTAACTCCAAAACCATGAAATAGTGATACTGCTGCTAAAGTTAATGATACATCATCACCAAGTAGTACAACTCAACATTCACAACAACAACAAATGTAATTAAATCATCATTATTTTAGAAGCACAAATAAAAAATATTTGTGCTTTTTTTATTCTAAACAATATTTTTTTCTGTATAATAATTAGTAAAATATTAAAGAAAGAAGGAATTAACAAATATGTCTTGCATTATTGATATTAGAGCACTACAAGTAATAGACTCAAGAGGAAATCCAACTATTCAAGTTGAATGTTGAACTGAAGATGGTGGATACGGGATTGCTTTAGTGCCATCAGGTGCTTCAACAGGTACTAGAGAAGCTTTAGAACTACGAGACAAAGATACTAAAGTTTATGGTGGACTTGGTGTTATGAAAGCTATTAAAAATATTAATGAAAATATTGCCGAAGCCATTATTGGTTTGGAAGTTACTAATCAAAGATTAATTGATCAAACAATGATTAAGTTAGATGGAACAGAAAATAAAACAAAATTAGGTGCCAATGCTATTTTAGGGGTATCATTAGCAGTTGCTAAAGCTGCCGCTGATGAATTATATGTGCCCTTATATACATACTTAGGTGGTACTAATGCTTGTCAGTTGCCAGTCCCAATGTTAAATGTAATTAATGGTGGTGCTCATGCTGATAATAATATTGACTTTCAAGAATTTTTAATAATGCCAGTTGGTGCTAAAACATTTTCAAAGGCAATCCAAATGGCTGCTGAAACTTTTCATGCTTTAAAAAGTATTTTAAAAGGTAAGGGTTTAGTTACTGCAGTTGGTGATGAAGGTGGTTTTGCTCCTAATTTAAAATCAACTGAAGAAGCATTAGATTTAATTGTTGAAGCTATTAAAAAAGCGGGTTACACTCCAAATAAAGATATAAAAATTGCTATGGATTGTGCATCATCAGAGATTTATAAAAATGGTAAATATGTTTTTGGCAATAAAGATGGTAAAAGTAAAAATACTGAAAAATTATTAACTTCAGCGCAACTAGTAGATTATTTAGTTGATTTAACTAAAAAATATCCAATTATTTCAATTGAAGATGGTTTGGCTGAAGGTGATTGAGAAGGATTTAAATTATTATTAGAAAAATCAGAAGGTAAATTCCAAGTTGTTGGTGATGATTTATTCGTTACTAATCCAAAAATTATTAAAGAAGGAATTATTAAAAACGTTGCTAATTCAGTATTAATTAAACTAAATCAAATTGGAACATTAACTGAAACTATGGAGGCTATTGAAATGTGTCAAAAAGCTGGGTGAACAGCAGTAGTATCTCATCGTTCTGGGGAAACTGAAGATACAACGATTGCTGACTTAGCAGTAGCTTTTAATACTGGACAAATTAAAACAGGTTCAATGTCAAGAACTGATCGTGTTGCAAAATATAATCGTTTATTAACAATTGAAGCCGATTTAGCAGATCAAGCTAAATTTTTAGGTGACGATGTATTTTATAATATTAATTAATTAAAATCATATTTTATGGTTAAATTTACTGATATCCTTTTTAATTTTAAACAAATTATAATAATTATCACTAAAATAATGTAATTAGAAGAGAGGATGACTAAATATGCAAGAATTAAATAAAAGAAGAATTGGAATCTTAACTTCTGGTGGTGATTCACCAGGTATGAATAATGTTATTAATGCAGTATATAAGACTTTTCGTGGTATAAATCATGAAAATAGTAAAATTGCTACTGCTGATAAAAGACCATTTGAATTAGTTTTAATAAAAAATGGTTATAAAGGAATAATGACAAATGACATTCACGTTATTGATAACAATTGAGCAAATTTAATTGATTTAGGAACTGAGATGGGGGGAACAATCATTGGGTCTGCTCGTTTTAGAGAATTTGAGCAAGAAGAAACTCGTAAAAAATGTATTGAAATTTTAAAATCTAAAAAAATTGAAGGTTTAATTGCTATTGGTGGTGATGGCACATATAATGGTTTGCAAAAATTAAGTAATGAAGCAGCTATTCAATGTGTGGGTATTCCAGGTACTATTGATAATGATATTAGTTCAAGTGAGTTTACTATTGGTTTTGATACCACTCTTAATACAATTGTTGAAAATCTTGATAAAATTCGTCAAACTGCTAATTCTCACGGAAGAATTATGATTGTTGAAGTAATGGGTCGTAATTGTGGTGACCTTGCTCTTCACAGTGCTGCTGCTGCAAATTGTGATTTAGTTGCAACTAAAGATTTAGGAATTGGAGAACAGTCATTGATTGATATTATTAAACAGTTGTACACTAAAAAACAACGTCGTTCATTAGTAATAGTAGTAACTGAACGTCAATATGATGTTAATAAAATAGCTAAAATCATTGAAAAGGATACTGATTGTGAAACAAGAGCAGTAATATTGGGTCAAATTCAACGTGGGGGAACACCAAGTGCATTTGATCGTTATTTAGCAACAATGATGGGTATTTTTGCTGCTGAAAGATTTGCAAATAGTAATAAATCTAGTATTTGTATTGGATTACAAGATAATAAATTAGTAGCTATTGAAATTCAAGATGCATTAAACACACCTTCAATAAATAAAAATAACGTTGCTAATAAAATTTTACGTTTGTCAGGAGTTATTTTTAAAAAAAATACTTAATAAAAAGAGGTGAATAATTTGATATCAATTATAAAAAGAACTAAATGTGTAACTACTTTAGGACCTGCTTCAAATTCTGCTGATGTTATTAAACAACTAATAGAAAATGGCTCAATTTGTGGGCGTTTAAATTTTTCTCATGGTACTCATGATGAACATTTAGCAAGGGTTTTAATGATTAGAGAAGTATCTAAACAATTAAATGTACCAGTTGCTATTATGTTAGATACTAGAGGTCCGGAAGTTAGAACACATACCTTTACAAAGGGTAGTGTAGAAATCAAAAAAAATGAAATTATTACGATAATTGATAATAAAGAGATTATTGGTACTGCGGATAAGTTTTCTGTAAATTATGGTAATTTAGCAAAGGATATTAAAGTTAATGATAATTTACTAGTAGATGATGGTAAATTAACATTAAAGGTTACAGCGGTTAAAGACCATACTGTTATTTGTCAAGCTTTAAATACACATACTATTAAAGATCGTCGTGCTATTAATATTCCAAATGTTAAATTATCTTTACCTTTTATTTCTGAAAAAGATAGAGCAGATTTAATTTTTGGTTGTCAGCAAAAAGTAGATTATGTTGCTGCATCATTTGTTTGTTCAGCAGCTGATATTAAAGAAATCCGCAAAGTTTTAGATGATAATGATGGTAAACATATTCAAATCATTGCTAAAATTGAATCACAATTAGCAGTTAATAATTTTGATGAAATTTTAAAAGAATCAGATGCTATTATGGTTGCTCGTGGTGATTTAGGAGTTGAAATTCCTTTTGAAAAAGTTCCTTTTTTAGAACATGAATGAATTAAAAAATGTCGTACTGTTAACAAACCGATAATTGTTGCTACGCAAATGCTAGATTCAATGATAGATAACCCTCATCCAACACGTGCTGAAGTTACTGATGTTTGGGTTGCTATGGATTGGGGAGCAACATGTACAATGTTATCGGGTGAATCTGCTAATGGTAACTATCCTGTGTTATCAATTGCAACAATGAGTAAAATTCTTGTTGATGCTGAAAGTCATCAAGAACAGATTAAAATTGCTACTGATTTATTGCATACAAAAGATCAATTAGTTGCTAAAACTATTAAAAAAATTATTGAAGAAAAACCACAATATTTAATTACTAATAGTCAAGATAATAATTATATTAGAACTATTGCTAATGCTCATTTGCCAGTTTATATAATTCCTATTGTTAATAATGTTATTGATTATAATAAATTTGCAATAAATTTTGGAATTTATACTTTTTTAGCAACTGAAGGAATTCCAGTAGAATTAAGTAATTCTTCGCAATTAGTTAAAAGCATTAGTAACACTTATATAATCCCTACTAAATCAAAAGTATTAGTAGTAGATATTAATAATAATACTAATCCTTTTACAACTTTTATTGTTAAATAACCTAGTACTACTGAGGTAAATTAGAAAAGGAATTAGGTAAAACATGAAAATTAATGTAATTAAATTAAATGGCAAAACGATGATTTATAATATTGAAAATCCAATTACTGGTTATCAATTATTAAAACAGGAAAATGAAAATATAGATTCTTCAATTATTGCTTTTACTCTGAATGGACAATTAAAAGATTTATATTGAGAAATTAAAGAAGATGCTGAAATCAAGTTTATTAAAAAAGATGATGCTTTAGGATGAACTATTTTAAATTATGGATGTGCTATGATTTTAGCTCATACTATTAAATTAATGTATCCACAAGCGTTAATTACGATTGCTAATACTAATGATAATGGTTTTTATTTAGATTTTGATTATGAAAAACGACTTTCTAATGATGAATTAATTAAAATTGAAGAGAAAATACGTGAAATTTTAATAAAAAATATTGAAATTAAAAGAGTTTGTCAAACTAAAGAAGAATCTTTAAAAACTCATAAAGACAATCCTTTTGCTTTAGAATATATTAAATTAAATCATGTTAATGGATTAAAATGCTCTTATTTAGTTGATAATAAAACTTTAGTAGTAGCATCGGGTGTTGCTATTAATAATTCTTCATCAATAAAAGATTTTAAATTATTAAGTATTACTGGTGCATATTGATTAGGAAATGATAAAAATAAACAATTACAGCGCATTTCTGGAATTTGTGATTATTCAAAAGTAAAATTAGTAGATAAACTTAATGAACTTGAAGAACAAAAAAATCGTGATCATCGTAAACTAGGTAAAGAATTAAGTATTTTTACTTTTAATGATGATTGTGGTAAAGGATTACCTATATTTTTACCAAATGGTATGGTTATTAAAAAAGTTTTGCAGGAATATTTGAGAAAACAAGAATTTATGTGAGATTATCAAGAAGTAGCGACACCAGTTTTAGGTTCTGTTGAATTATATAAAAAAAGTGGTCATTGAGATCATTATCGTGAAAATATGTTTACTCCAATTAAAAAAGAAGAAGAACAATTGGTATTAAGACCAATGACTTGTCCTCATCACTGTATGATTTATAAAAGTGCTCTTCGTAGTTATAAAGATTTGCCTTTGCGTTTAAGTGAACATGCTTTATTATATCGTTATGAAGCAAGTGGGGCTTTAACTGGTTTAGAACGAGTAAGAAGTATGGAATTAACCGATTCTCATATTTTTGTTAGATTTGATCAAATGAAAACAGAGTTTAAACGTTGTTATCAGTTAATTGCTGAGGTTTTAAAAACTTTAAATATTAAAATTGATTATTTATCATTATCTTTACGAGATCCTGCTGATAAAGAAAAATATTTTAATGATGATAAAATGTGAAATCAAGCAGAAACAGCATTACGTGAAGTATTAGATGAATTACAATTAGAGTATAAACCAATGATTGGTGAGGCTGCTTTTTATGGACCAAAATTTGATGTTCAAATTAAAACAGCATTAGGTCATGAAATTACATTATCTACTATTCAATTCGATTTCTTATTACCGAAAAAGTTTAATTTAACTTATATTGATGAAAATAATAATGAAATAAATCCAGTTATTGTTCATCGAGGATTAATTGGTACATATGAACGTTTTATTGCCACATTATTAGAACAAAATAAAGGTGTTTTTCCACTATGATTAGCACCAAGGCAAATTGCAATTTTACCAATAAATGAAAAAGAAAAAACCTTAGAATATGCTAATAAATTATTGCAAACTTGTAAACAACATAATTTACGAACTGAAATTATTAGCAGTGGAACTATTGGCAAACGTATTGTTGAAACACAAACTCAAAAAATTCCTTATCAAATTATTATTGGTGATAAGGAAATAGAAAATAATAATTTAAGTTATCGTCAGTATGGTCAAAAAGAAAGTAAAATTGTTACTTTATCAGAATTTTTAAAATTATTAACAAAACAAGTTGATAATAAAATATAATTATAAAAATTAAAAAACCATTTAAGGTTCTAATTCTTAAATGGTTTTTTTTAGTTAATTAAGCAATTTAATTTTACTAAGTATATTAGTAAAATTTAAACCATTTTTTTATACAAAAAAAATATTTATATTTTTAGTATTATTTTCATTGACATTGGGTTTTGTTTTCTGTAAGATACTTATTGTGCCCGAAAATAAATGGGTTACAAACTAGAAAAAACGATCTTTGAAAACTAAATAGAACAAGAATTAATCCGTCAATTTTTTATTAAAAATTAAATAAGTCAGACATCATCTTTTAACAAAAACAATTTTATTGAGAGTTTGATCCTGGCTCAGGATTAACGCTGGCGGCATGCCTAATACATGCAAGTCGAACGAAAGTAGCAATACTTTAGTGGCGAACGGGTGAGTAACACGTATCTAACCTACCATTTAGTGGGGAATAACTGTTGGAAACGACAGCTAATACCGCATATGTTATTTATTTGCAATGATAAATAATGAAAGGAGCATTTGCTTCGCTAATTGATGGGGATGCGGTGCATTAACTAGTTGGTAAGGTAATGGCTTACCAAGGTAACGATGCGTAGCCGATCTGAGAGGATGAACGGCCACATTGGGACTGAGACACGGCCCAAACTTCTACGGAAGGCAGCAGTAGGGAATTTTTCACAATGGGCGAAAGCCTGATGGAGCAATGCCGCGTGACTGATGAAGGTCTTCGGATTGTAAAGGTCTGTTGTAAGGGAAGAAGTGCTAGAATAGGAAATGATTTTAGTATCGACCATACCTTACCAGAAAGCCATGGCTAACTATGTGCCAGCAGCCGCGGTAATACATAGGTGGCAAGCGTTATCCGGATTTATTGGGCGTAAAGCGTGCGTAGACGGTTTTGCAAGTCTGAGGTTAAATTTAGGGGCTCAACCCCTAACCGCCTTGGAAACTACATTACTAGAGTATAGGAGAGGTTAGTGGAATTTCATGTGTAGCGGTGGAATGCGTAGATATATGAAGGAACACCAGTGGCGAAGGCGGCTAACTGGCCTATTACTGACGTTGTGGCACGAAAGCGTGGGGAGCAAATAGGATTAGATACCCTAGTAGTCCACGCCGTAAACGATGAGTACTAAGTGTTGCCATGAGGCAGTGCTGTAGCTAACGCATTAAGTACTCCGCCTGAGTAGTATGCTCGCAAGAGTGAAACTCAAAGGAATTGACGGGGACCCGCACAAGCGGTGGAGCATGTGGTTTAATTCGAAGCAACGCGAAGAACCTTACCAGGTCTTGACATACCTTGCGAAGCTATAGAGATATAGTAGAGGTTAACAAGGATACAGGTGGTGCATGGTTGTCGTCAGTTCGTGTCGTGAGATGTTTGGTTAAGTTCAGCAACGAACGCAACCCTTGTCCTTAGTTGCCAGCATTAAGTTGGGGACTCTAAGGAGACTGTTAGTGTAAGCTAGAGGAAGGTGGGGACGACGTCAAATCATCATGCCCCTTATGACCTGGGCTACACACGTGCTACAATGGCTGATACAAAGAGTCGCTAAACCGCGAGGTCAAGCAAATCTCAAAAAGTCAGTCTCAGTCCGGATTGAAGTCTGCAACTCGACTTCATGAAGTCGGAATCGCTAGTAATCGCGAATCAGCAGTGTCGCGGTGAATACGTTCTCGGGTCTTGTACACACCGCCCGTCAAACCACGAGAGTTGGCAATGCCAGAAGTCGGTGTCCTAACCGTAAGGAGGGAGCTGCCAAAGGCAGGGTTGATGATTGGGGTTAAGTCGTAACAAGGTATCCCTACCGGAAGGTGGGGATGGATCACCTCCTTTCTATGGAGTTTAGTTTCTAATAAGAAACCAAGACAACAAGAAAAATTAGATGGATGATTTATTGGATTACTTCTTTTGTTCTGTTTAGTTTTCAGGGATTGTTTTCTCTGAGCAATTGTTCTTTAAAAACTGGATAATAGATATCTTTTAAAAAAAATAAGATAATTTTTATCTTGCAATAGGATATTCTAAAAATAAATTATTAAGAGCGTATGGTGGATGCCTTGGAATTGGAAGACGATGAAGGACGCGATTACCTGCGATAAGCTTCGGGGAGCTGGAAATAAGCTTTGATCCGGAGATGTCCGAATGGGGAAACCCACTATCTTTAATCAGATAGTACTGTACAATGAATTCATAGTTGTGCAGAGTGATACCTAGAGAATTGAAACATTTTAGTACCTAGAGGAAAAGAAAGCGAATGCGATTCCCTTAGTAGCGGCGAGCGAAAAGGGAGCAGCCTAAACCAGTCGTCAGACTGGGGTTATAGGACTGTCTATTAGGTTCGACCTATGAAGAGTTACAAAATTTATATATAGCAGAAGTTTTTGGGAAGCAACGCCATAGATGGTGAAAGCCCAGTATGCGAAATGTATAAATCTCTTGACAGTATCCTGAGTACGGCGAGGCACGTGGAACCTTGTCGGAATTTGCGCAGACCACTGCGTAAGGCTAAATACTAACCAATTACCGATAGTGAACCAGTACCGTGAGGGAAAGGTGAAAAGTACCCCGAGAGGGGAGTGAAATAGTTTCTGAAACCATATGCTTACAACAAGTCGGAGCCCGTTAATGGGTGACGGCGTGCCTTTTGTAGAATGAGCCGGCGAGTTACGATTACATGCAAGGTTAAGTTGAAAAGACGGAGCCGAAGTGAAAGCGAGCCTGAATAGGGCGTTTAGTATGTGGTCGTAGACCCGAAACCAGGTGATCTAGCCATGAGCAGGTTGAAGTTAATGTAACAGTTAATGGAGGACCGAACCAACGTTCGTTGAAAAGACCGTGGATGACTTGTGGCTAGCGGTGAAATTCCAATCGAACCTGGAGATAGCTGGTTCTCCCCGATATAATTTTAGGACTAGCGTCAGAATTAGTGCAATGGAGGTAAAGCTCTGAATGTATGATGGCCCCACCTCGGGGTACTGAATGCAATTAAACTGCGAATGCCATTGTTACATATCTGGCAGTCAGTCTATGGGTGATAAGGTCCATGGACGTGAGGGAAACAGCCCAGATCATCAGCTAAGGTCCCCAAATCAATGCTAAGTGGAAAACGATGTGGAATTGTTCAGACAGCTAGGAGGTTGGCTTAGAAGCAGCCATCCTTTAAAGAGTGCGTAACAGCTCACTAGTCGAATGATTCTGCGCGGAAAATGTACCGGGGCTAAGCATTGTACCGAAGCTATGGGTCTATATATATGTTTACATATATTGTGGGCGGTAGGGGAGCGTTCTAATCTGCGACGAAGTTAGACCGGAAGGACTAGTGGAGCGTTTAGAAGTGAGAATGCCGGCGTGAGTAACGATTGAAGGTGAGAATCCTTCATGCCGATTGACCAAGGTTTCCTGGGCTAGGTTCGTCCACCCAGGGTTAGTCAGGACCTAAGGCGAGGCCGAAAGGCGTAGTCGATGGATAACAGGTTGATATTCCTGTACCACCATGGTGACTGATGGAATGACGGAGAAAGCTAAAATGTCCCAGTGGTTGGTAGTGCTGGGCTAAGTACAAAGAGGGTTGTGTAGGCAAATCCGCACAGCGTTAACCTTGAAGTACGATGGGGAGTGAACGGTTCGCTTAGTAACGAAGCATTTGATGCCATACTTCCAAGAAAAGTTTCTAAAGACATCACCATGGTGCCTGTACCGAGAACGGACACACGTGGTCAAGGAGAATATCCTAAGGCAAGCGAGATAACTATAGCTAAGGAACTCTGCAAAATAACCCCGTAAGTTAGCGAGAAGGGGAGCTCATAGCAATATGAGTCGCAGTGAAGAGGTCCGGGCGACTGTTTAGCAAAAACACAGCTCTCTGCTAAGTCGTAAGACGATGTATAGGGGGTGACGCCTGCCCAGTGCTGGAAGGTTAAAGAGATTTGTTAGCGTAAGCGAAGCTTTGAACTGAAGCCCCAGTGAACGGCGGCCGTAACTATAACGGTCCTAAGGTAGCGAAATTCCTTGTCAGGTAAGTTCTGACCCGCACGAAAGGCGTAACGATCCGGACGCTGTCTCGGCTATAGACTCGGTGAAATCTTAGTACCTGTGAAGATGCAGGTTACCCGCGATTAGACGGAAAGACCCCGTGGAGCTTTACTACAACTTGATATTGAATTTTGGTGTAGTTTGTACAGCATAGGTGGGAGACGTTGATATGCAGACGCTAGTAGGCATGGAGTCACCATTGGGATACCACCCTTGCTATATTGAAATTCTAACTTGAGACCATAATCTGGTCTAAGGACAGTGTCTGGTGGGTAGTTTGACTGGGGCGGTCGCCTCCTAAAAAGTAACGGAGGCGCCCAAAGGTACCCTCAATATGAATGGAAATCATATGTAGAGCGCAAAGGTAAAAGGGTGCTTGACTGCGAGACATACAAGTCGAGCAGGAACGAAAGTTGGGCTTAGTGATCCGGCGGTGCTGTGTGGAAAGGCCGTCGCTCAACGGATAAAAGTTACCCCGGGGATAACAGGCTAATCTCTCCCAATAGTTCATATAGACGGGGAGGTTTGGCACCTCGATGTCGGCTCATCGCATCCTGGAGGTGTAGTCGCTTCCAAGGGTTGGGCTGTTCGCCCATTAAAGCGGTACGCGAGCTGGGTTCAGAACGTCGTGAGACAGTTTGGTCCCTATCTGTCGTGGGCGCAAGAAATTTGAGGAAAGCTGTTCCTAGTACGAGAGGACCGGAATGGACCTACCTCTGGTGCACCAGTTGTCACGCCAGTGGCACAGCTGGGTAGCTATGTAGGGCATGAATAAGCGCTGAAAGCATCTAAGCGCGAAGTCAGTTCCAAGATGAGATTTCTCATTCGAAAGAAGTAAGATCCCTTGAATACTACAAGGTTGATAGGTCAGGTGTGTAAGCATAGTGATATGTTCAGCTTACTGATACTAATAGATCGAGGATTTATTGAAGAATATATTCTCTATTGCAAATCAAAAGTAATCAAATTTAAAGATGTCTGTTTCTAGTTTTTAGGGAGCAATTGCTAAACTATTTGGTGTCCATGGCGGAGTGGTCACACCTGTTCCCATCTCGAACACAGCAGTTAAGCACTCCAGCGGCGAAAATACCAGCAATGGGAAAATAGCACAATGCCAAATTTTTTTTATTGTTAATTTTAATGTAAAAATTAAGATTTTTTTAATTTTTACATTAAAATAAGTAAAAAAATTTATTTTTAATTTATGATTGTTTTAAACCACTTATACGCTCTGCTATTGATAAATCATTTTTTATTCATCAATAAATAGTAATAATAAATTCAATTAATAATATATAAGTTATATATTGTAGTAAACTGCAAAGTCCATAGATTAGTTTTTCTTTACGATTTGATCCAACATTAATTCCGGTGACGATTTCACCAACAGATCTAATATTAAAAATTCATAAAATAGCATTAATAATAAATAAAAAATTATTAATTAAACTTTTAATTAAACGTTTTGTTTGCATATTATTCTCCTTTAAACTAAAAATATTAATAATAATAATTTTAACATTTTAACTATAAAATATATTATTTTTAAACATTACCTTTATTATTGATATTAAAATAATATTAAATTAAAAATAATCTTGATGCTTTATCATAAGAAATGTAACAAATATTAATGTAAAGGAAATTGATATTAATTATTTTTTCATTGGTTTTTTATGTATAAAAAAGAAGGAAAAACAATGATAAAATATTATTAATAATTTTTTTTAATAAAAATTAAAAGGAAAATAGTATGCCAAAATTATTAAAAAATAGGTATAATTATCAGTTACTCCAAGATCTGGCTGTAACTATTAGAACCATATACCCTTTATTTAAAATTGATGATTTTATCAATGACATTATAGATGAAACATGAGATAAGTTAGAATTGAAAGCCCGTATGAGGAAAATTGCTATTAATTTAGGAAGATATTTACCAACCAGTTATGAACAGGTACTTGCTATCATTGATAAGATCATTGATCTTTATCCTGTAGGATTTAATGATTTTTCACTAATGTTTTTTCCAAATTTTGTTGAAATCTATGGACAAAATGAACATCATTGGGATTTGTCAATAGCTGCATTAGAAAGGTATACACAATTTTCATCTTCTGAATTTGCAGTGAGACAATTTATTATAAAACATGAAAAGCGTATGATGCAGCAAATGCTTGTTTGATCTAAGCATGATAATGAGCATGTGCGACGACTTGCTAGTGAAGGTTGTCGTCCCCAATTACCATGAGGACAAGTATTAACAAATTTCAAAAAAAATCCATATCCAATCCTTAAAATTTTAGAACAATTAAAAGCCGATCCCTCTTTTTATGTTCGTAAAAGTGTAGCAAATAATCTAAATGATATTTCTAAAACAGATCCTGACTTGGTTACAAAAATTGCAAAGGAATGATATGGTAAAAACAATCAGACTGATTGGATTGTAAAGCACGGTTGTAGGACCCTTTTGAAAAAAGGCAATATGGAGGTAATGAAAATCTTTGGTTTTACCAATATTGATTGTGTAAATGTGATTGATTTTGCTTTAGGTACTGAATTTGTTTCTATTGGAGAAAATATGACTTTTTCTTTTAAGATTGAGACAAAAAAAGCAATCAAGGTACGATTAGAATATGGTATTGATTATGTGAAAGCAAGTGGTAAACGGAATCGTAAAATATTCCAAATATCAGAGATATATTTAAAGGAAAATATGAAGAAATTTTACGCAAAAAAACATTGTTTTGCAGATATAAGTACAAGGAAACATTACCCAGGAATTCATTCAATTACACTTATTGTGAATGGTACTGATTGAGATACATTAGATTTTAAGATATTGGCTATTAGATAGTGTAACTAATTATTTGATTAACCTAAATATCGATTTTATTAGATTACAAAATTGGAAAATTAAAAGATTTGTTTTTTTATTTTAAAAGATTTAATATATATTGTATAGTATAAAAAACTATTATTAGTATCAAAAAGGGGGTCTTTATGAAAAAAATAATAAAAACATTAAGTGTTTTAACACTTGCAACAACCACAGGAAATTTAACTAATTTATTAAACAGAATTGAGCAAAAAACTAATATTACAACTAATTATATGCAAAATAAAAAACGTTTAGAAAATAAACATAGTGCAATTAACTTAGCAGATATAATAGTAAATAATAATTTAGGACTTATTAATAGTGGTAAGGATTTAGCACCATCTAAAATGAGTTTACTAATAGGTATTATTGAAGCAAATCATGCAATTAAATCATTAACTATTAATGATTTTGATATTAAAAGACAAGATACTAGTATTGCTACAATTATTGGCAAAGGTGATTATATAGGAACAGTTAATTTGTATTATAGTATTACTAATTTTGTTTCTCAAAAATTAACAAATGGAAACATTTATGCTTTAGGTGTTGATTCACAAGGTAATATTTTTAGAGCACAAGAAGATAAGGTTTATAAGATTACTCCAACAGGATTAGAAATTTTAATGGCAGGATTAGAAGGATATTGGGCAGTTAGAGCCTTAGTAATTGATAATGAAGATAATGTTTATGTTGGTAGTGATAATGGCTTTGTTTATAAGAGCGATGGTGTACGTAGTTTTGAAAAAATTATAATACCAGGACCAAAAAACTGAATTTGAGCTTTAATATTTGATAAAAATACTGAAACCGTTTATGTTGGTAGTGATACTGGTGTATTCAAAATCAGCAAAAATGGAAGACTAGTTTAATGCAAGGAACAAATGGTGATCATATTAGAAGTTTAGCAGTTGATCCAGATGGTTCAATTTATGCTGGTGATGATGATCGTGGAATAATTTATAAAACCGATAAAATAAGTCAAACTTTTGGAATATTTCAACAAATAAACGATGGACATCAAATTGATAGTTTAGTAGTTGACAAGGATAATACTGTTTTTGCTGGTTCTTGAAATGGTCGTCTTTATAAGATAAAGAATGGAATATATGAGGTAATCTTAGAAACAAATCCAAACCACGAGATTAAACGTTTAGTCATTGAGATAATAATTTATTTGTTGGTATTGACTCCAATAAAGTATATAAAAAATAGAAGGTACAGATTTATGTTGTGAATTATCTGGAATAAAAAATACTGATGATCATATTTTTGCTTTAGCAGTTGGTCCAGATGGTTCAATTTATGCTGCTGGATCGCAAGGAATCTTATATACAGCTAAAAATTTTCATAAAAGATAGGTTATATATAAGTAATTAGTATTAAAATTAATAAAAATAAAAGACTTGCTGCCTAATTATATAGTAAGTTTTTTTATTTTTATTTAAATTTATGTATTAACATATTAAAAAAATCTTGTAATTTATTAAAAATCTAATATAATAATACTTGACATAAAGAAAGTAGTTTTTACGCTCACCTGATAGCTAAGTTGTTATAGGTTCAATGCTTTAAATTTTTATTTTTAAAATAAAGTTTTGTAGTGGTGAGTGTGCGTTTTAGCACACTTTTATTTATGCAAATTAAAGGAGGTATGTATGGCTTTTAAAAATAATGATAATTTATGAAATAGTAATATTCCCTTTTATGAATTTTTATTAATTGGTAATGATGGTACTAATTATGGTTTAATGAAAAAAAATGATGCTTTAAAAAAAGCAGAAGATTTAGGATATGACCTATTATGTATATCACCAAATGCTAAACCACCTGTTTGTAAAATGTTTAAATTTGATACATATCGTTTTGAACAACAAAAAAAGGAAAAAGAAGTTAAAAAAGCACAAAAATTAACAATTGTTGAAGAAAAAGAAATTCGACTAAGTGTTGTTATCAATAACAATGACATTAAAACAAAGGCAAATAAGGCTCGTAAATTTCTAAGTAATGGTAACAAAGTAAAAGTTACATTAAAATATCGTGGTCGTGAATTACATAATCCTGAAGCAGGATTTGAAGTAATTACAAAATTTTATAAAGAATTAGAAGATATTTATATTTATGATAAAAACTTTGATAAAAAAGAAAAAAATATACAAACTATTTATCTTTTTCCAAAAAAGAAAAATCAAGAAAATTAACAATAGGAGGTAAAATATGCCAAAAATGAAAGCAAAAAAAGCTTTAAAAAAAAGAATTAAAGTAACAGGAAGTGGTAAATGAATGCGTAGTGGTGCTTTTGTTTCTCACTTAGCTCAAAATAAAACAACAAAACAAAAACGTCAATTACGTGGGTGAAGTGAAGTATCTGCTTCTGACTATAAGCGTTTAAAAGATTTAATTTAGGAAGGTGACAAAATAAATGGCTAGAGTTAAAGGTGGTTATACAACTAATCATCGTCGTAAAAAAATACTAAAAGCAGCAAAAGGATATTATGGAGCAAAACATAGTTTATATCGTACAGCAAATGAACAAGTAATGAACTCATTAGCATATGCTTATCGTGATCGTAAAAATTGTAAACGTGAGTTTCGCAAGTTATGAATTCAAAGAATTAATGCAGCTGTTCGTAATTATGATTTATCATATTCACGTTTTATTGATGGCTTAAATAAAGCTAATATTAATCTTAATCGTAAAATATTGTCTGAGTTATCAATTATTCAACCAGAAGAATTTGAAAAATTAGTTTTGGCATCAAAATCTGCTTTAGCAAAATAATTAATTGCATAATTTTATATAAATTTCAAAGAATATTTTTTTATCACAAACTTTATTTTATAATATATTTAATGGTAAAATTAAAAAATAAATTCGCTTCTTAGTATAAAAATAAGAAAGAAATTTAAAAAAAGAGGGGGCCATTATGCAATTTGTTTTTCTTGGATTTTTTGATGGTAATCCACAAGCAGTTATTAATCCTTTATTTGGTATGTATTATTGAATTGGCTTATCTATATCATTATTCTTGATAATTAGTTTATTTATTTTTAAAAGGTTTTATGCTAATTTAAGTAAGTGCTATAGTTTTAAATGTAGTTTAGGTATTTTTCAAATACTTTTATATATTAGTTTTTATATTGTTCATGGATTGAATGGTGATAATTATCAATGGTATGATTATTTTCCTTTTCAATTATGTTCGGTATTAAATATTACTAGTGGTATACTATTAATTATTCCTAATAAAAGTTTATTTAATATTACTTTTCCTTTAATTGGTCCTGTTATTTTGGCATTTTTATTACCAGATAAAACAAAATGAGTTTTTGGTCCACAGCATTTTCTTTATTGAAATTATTATTTTATTCATATTATTATTCTTTTTTCTTATTTACTTTTATATTTATATGGTCATATTGAATATGACAAAATATATATCAAAAAAAGTATATTATATTTAACTTTATTTGGTAGTGGTGTTTTTATTTTTAATACTTCTTTTGGTACTAATTACTTATTTATTGGTAATGCTGGTTATACAGCAAGTTTTGGTAAAAAAGTATTAGACACTTCAGTGTGGTTACCAATTTTACGTTTTACATTTATGTCTGTTGTTGGTATTTCATTACTAGTTTTAACATATATTTTTATTATAAAAACTTTATCTCCTTTTTATTTAGAAAAAGGAACAAAAATTAATCCTATTTATAAAGATAAAAAATCATTAATTACAAAATTTTATAAAAAATTAAATTTAAAAGATAAAAAAATAATGAAATCTTAATTAATAATTAAAAAAAGAAAGTGAGTTAATTATGTTAAATTCAAAACAATTTTTAACAATTATCCAACTTCAAAATGAGTTAGATAAAAAAATAATTATTAATCGTGGTGTTAGCGATATTAAAACATTAAATTCTAGATTTTTAGCACTTTTAGTTGAATTAGGTGAATTTGCAAATGAACAAAGATGTTTTAAATATTGAAGTTCAAAATCAAGTAGTGAAAAATCAGTAATGCTTGAAGAATATATTGATAGTCTTCATTTTATTCTTAGTATCGGTAATAGCCTTAATATTGATTTTCAAAATTTTAGTTTTTCAGAAAAAACAAATTATCAAGATCTTAATCTTGCATTCATTGATTTATTTGCTTTTGTTACAACTCTTTTTAAATCAAAATCAAGTAATGATTTTTTTGAATTATTAAATATTTATTTTACAATTGGTAAAAAATGTAATTTTAATAGTGAAGAGATTATTTCTTGTTATATTTATAAAAATGAAATAAATCATTTACGACAATCACAAAATTATTAATGGAAATAAGTGATCGTTTTATTTAGGAGATTAAAATGACTAATGTTAAAATTTTCAATTATAATAATACAAAATGAGAGTACATTATTACATATAAACAACAAAAACATATGTATTTAAAAGTGCGCAATGATCAAATTATTATTAGTGCTCCATTTTTTATGCAAGAAAAATTAATTGAAGATTTCATTTTAAAAAGTTTACCTAAAATTTTAAAAAAGAAAACTATATTAAAACCTAATATTGTTATTAATAATAATGACAGTTATCTTTATTTTTTAAGTAAAAAATATAAATTAATTACTAAGTATCATTCAAAAAAAACCATTATTTATTTTGAATTTAATAATTTGGTAGTATGCACAAATATTCAAGATGATAAGCAAATATTAATTAAAATTCAAAAATTTTTAAAAGAAGAGTCAAAAAATATTTTTATGAGTCGCTTACAATATTGATCAGAAATTATCAATATTGAGTTTTCAGTACTAAAAATTCGTTCGATGTTAAATAAATGAGGTGTTTGTCAACCAAATACTAAAATCATTACACTTAATTATAAATTAATTCATTTTGATTATGCTGTAATTGATTATGTTATAATTCATGAGTTAACGCATATAATTCATGCTCATCATAAAAAAACATTTTGAAATTTTGTTGCTCAATATTGTCCAGATTTTCAAGATTGTCAAAAAATATTAAAACAAGGAGTTATGGATGAAACAAATAACCTCACTTAAAAATCCAATAATTCAAGAATTAGTTTTATTACATGAAAGAAAACATCGCAATGTTAAAAAAAGTTTTTAATTGAAGGAGAACATTTAATTAGTATTGCATTATTAAAAAAAAGATTACTTGCAGTATATGTTGATGAGAAGTATTTAGACAAATATGCAAATTTATTAAAAACTTGTAATAATATTGAAGTTATTGTTGTAAATAGTATGATTATTAAAAAAATTTCACAACAAAAAACACCACAACCAATAATTGGCGTTTGTAATATTGTTAAAGCTTTAAATTATTTTTATTCTTCTCATATTATTCTAATTGATACAATTCAAGATCCAGGTAATTTAGGAAATATTTTACGCAGTGTTACTGCTTTTAATATTTCTGAAGTATATTTATCAAATGAAAGCATTGATTTATATAATCACAAAGTAATTAGTGCAAGTCAAGGAGCTATTTTTTATACTAATGTGTATTATGAAAATTTTGATCAATTTTTATTAAAAGTAAAAAATGCAAATTATATGATTTATGGTACATTTCTACATGAAGATAATAGTACTAATTTATCTGAAATTACCTTTAAGCAAAAGAATGCTTTTTTATTTGGCAATGAAGGACAAGGTATTAATAAAAAGTATAAAGATAAAATTAATAGTAATATTTTTATTCCAACTTCTTTTAATGTTGAATCATTAAATTTAGCAACAAGTGTAGCAATAGTAACGTATTGCTTATTTACTAGTAATATATTAAAATAAATTATACTTATTTTGAATTATAAAAATTTAATTATACATATTAATAAATTAATGGAGGAATAGAATGTTAGCGGTTAACGATTTAAAAAAAAGATTAGAAATTATTAGACAGCAAGCATTTAATAATATTGATGAAGTTGCTGATTTACATAAATTGCAAGTTTTAAAATCACAATATTTAGGTAAAAATTCGGATATTAATAATATATTAAAATCTTTAGAAAAGTTTCCTCATAATTTTAGAATTGAAATTGGTCAAGCAGCTAATAAATTAAAAAAAGAAATTAATGAATATATAATAAAAAAATTTAATGAAATTGAGAAAGATAACATTAATGAGCGTCTTAAATCTTCAGAAATTGATTTAACACTACCGGGTATTGATTTTAATATTGGTCACACCAATCCTTTATTAAAAACTGTTACCGAAATATCTGAAATTTTTAAAAATTTGGGTTATCAAATCATTAGTGGTAATGAAGTAGAAAATGAAGAATATAATTTTAATCGCTTAAATTTACCATTTGATCATCCAGCAAGAGATATGCAAGATACTTTTTATCTTGAAAATAATAATGACAAACTTAATCGTTGATTATTAAGAACACACGCTACAAATATGACTGCACGCATTCTTAGCGAGCAAGATAAAAATTCAAAAGAAACCACGGCTATTATTAGTTTAGGAAATGTTTATCGAAAAGATGATGATGATGTTACTCATTCTCACCAATTTATGCAAGTTGATGGGTTTTTAGTTGGATCTAATATTACTTTTGCAAATTTAAAATGAACATTAAATTATTTTTGTCAGCAATTTTTTGGTATGGAAACTAAAACAAGATTACGTCCTAGTTATTTCCCATTTACGGAGCCTTCAGTTGAAGTAGATGTAAGTTGCCCAAAATGTAATACAGAAGGTTGTTCATTATGTAAGTATACTGGTTGAATTGAAGTTTTAGGTGCTGGTATGATTCATCCAAATGTTTTTATTGCTGCTGGTTTAGATGAAACAACAGCAGGTTTTGCCTTTGGTGTAGGCATTGAAAGAATTACTATGATTAAATATGGCATTGACGATATCAGATTATTTTATAATAATGATTTTCGATTCTTAAAACAATTTTAAAAATTAAAAGGAGTATAAAATAAAATGATAGTTTCACGTAAAATCATTTCGCAGTGATTGAATATTAATAGCATTAAAGATTATGAAATCGTTGATGTTTTAAATAGTTTGGGTTTTGAGGTTGATCAAGTAAAAAATTTAATGTTCAGTAATACAAACTTAGTTGTTGGTCAAATTACTAAAATTACTAAACATCTTAAATCAAATAAATTAAATATTTGTGAAGTAACAGTAGGCACTGAAATGTTAACTATAGTTTGTGGTGCAGCAAATGTAGTTATTGGTATTAAAGTTATTGTAGCAAGGATAGGAAGTACTTTAGGTAATGGTCTTACTATTGTTGAAAGAACAATTCAAGACGTTGTTTCTTCAGGAATGCTTTGTTCATTAACAGAATTAGGATTAAGTGGTATTGTTCAGAATAAAGAAGAATTAAGTGGTATTATTCATTTACCAGATGATGCAATGGTTGGTAATATTAATCCATTACAATATTTAAATTTAGATGATACAATTTTTTTTATTGATTTAACAGTAAATCGTAGTGATTGTTTGGGGATTTATAGTATTGCTAGAGAATTAAGCGGTTATTTTAAAATTCCTTTAAAAAACATGGAAGTTAGTAGTATAGGAAAATTTGATAATAAAAGTCAAGTTAGTGTTCTTAATGGTAAAATTCAAGCTTTAGCAACATTAAAGATTGAATTTGATGATAAATCTGTAATAACACCAATTTGAATTAGAAGAACACTACAACTTGCAAATATTGTACCCAAAACTTTATCAGAAGATATTATTCATTTAGTAATGTTAGAATTGGGTCAACCCTTAATTACTTTTAGTGCCGATGTTTTAAAAAAACCATCTTTAAATATTTCACCTAAATCATACCCAGAAGGTAATTTGCAAATTAAAGAGGGTGATATTTTATTACATGATAAATATTTGGCTTTTAGTGTTTTAGGAGTTAGTCATAATATTGAATATGAAGTTAAACCAAGTTCCAAAGAAGTTTTTATATTTTCAATTAATCCTGATGTTACCTTAATGAGTAAACAAGCAAAGCGACATGGTGCTCTTATTAATACATTATTAGAACGTTTAACAAGACCAGTTGTTCCTGATTATTATTTAATTGCTTTACAACGTTATTTGTTTATTTTAGGACAATTACAAGTTAAATATGAAATTACTGGTTTTAGTAATGATGTTCCTTATCAAGTTAAAACAAAAGTGATCAATTTTAATTTTAATTTTATTAATAAAATTTTAGGTACAAATTTTGGGGTTAATGAAATAATTAATTATTTGACTATTATTGGTTGTCAAATTGAAATTGATGCAAAAAATCAAGAAATTTTAAAAGTAACAGTTCCTAATCATCGTAGTGATTTAAATAATGCTAATGATTTTAGTGAAGAAGTTGCCAGAGTATTTGGATATGATAAATTACCAGTTATTAAACCACAATTTAATGTATCATTTAAGTCACCAACGGCAATGGAAAATTTAATGATGAAGTGAAGACAACATTTAACAAGTTATGGTTTTAATCAAGTAAAAACATATAGTTTAACAAGTATGCAGAGATTAAATGATTTTAATTTTTTTAAATATAAAATACCTGTAAAATTAGAAGCACCTTTGACATTAACAAGAGAAGTTATGCGTTTTAGTTTGACAGATAGTTTATTAAGAATTTGTCAATATAATTATGCACGTAAAGAAACACAATTAAAAATTTTTACTGATGAAACTATTTATACAGGTGATGAAACTGATGATAATCATCATTTAGCTTTTATGATTATGGATAATTTTTGACCAAAAATTAATACTAATAGAATTACTAATAGTACGTATTATTTTATTAAAGGTTTTTTAGATGGTTTTTTAGCAAAAGTTATGCCAAATTTATTTAACTCTATTGTTTATAAAACAAATAATAATTCTTTAATGCATCCGTATTTAAGCGCAGATATTTTTTATGAGCAAGAACATATTGCTACTATTGGCGCACTGCATCCACAAACTGAAAAAATAATGAATGTTGAAAAAATATTCTTAGCAGAAATTAATTGTAGTAAGTTAGTTAAAATCATAGAAGAACAACAAAAAGTAGTTTCTAAATTTAAGCTTTGATCAAAATTTAATGCTTTAAGTCGTGATATATCAATTATTGTTAATAGCGATATTCAATTTTCTGATGTAAAAAATGCTATAATATTTGCAAATATTGATTTTTTAGAACAAATATCTTTGGAAGATTTTTATAATGATGAAAAATTAAAATCACAAAATCAACACTCATTAACTTTTAATTTGAAATTTAATAGTCAAGAAGAACAATTAGATGAAACAAAAGTAAGTGGACAAATAAGTATTATTCAAGAAATATTAAAGAAAAAATTTCAAGCAATTATTCGTTAAAAATATAACAAAATATTAAATAATAACATTAATATATTTTTTTATTATATTAATTTTTAAATTGGGTGAGATAATATGAAAACATTAAACAAAGATAATTTAAACTTTTATAAAATGGCATTATTATTTATGATTCCAATTTGTGCACAATCTTTAATTGAAACATTAATAAACTTAATGAATAATTTTGTGGTTGGTCAATTTGGAAATGATGATGCTATTGCTGGAGTTGCATCATCAAGTAATATTTATGATATGGTTTGATATATCTTTTTTGCTATCGTTGCTACCGGTAATATTTTTACTGCTCAATATTTAGGTATTAAAGATAAGAAGAAAATTCAAGAAACTACTAATATAAAATTATTTTATACTTTAATTTTTTCAATATTTTTTGTTGTAATATTAGAATTATTTAGCAAACAAATTATGGGAGTAATTCTTGGTGCTGAAGATAATTCTCATGAAAATGCTATTGGTATTGCTGAAGAATATAGTAAATTAATTGCTTGAAATTACCCATTGTTAGGTTTTGCTTTTATTATGTCAATTACTATGAATACATGTGGTAATGTTAAAACACCATTGATAACTTCTATTTGCTCATTACTCTTAAATACATTTTTAGTTTGTATTTTATCATTACCATATAGTGGGGAACCACAATTAGGTATTGAAGGATTAGCAATAAGTTTAATTATTTCAAGAGCAGTAGAATGTTTTATATTGTTAGGTTATTTAATTTATAAAAAACCAATTTATGCTCCTAATTGAAATATTTTTAAATTTACAAAAGATTTACATAAAAAATATATTATTACTTTTATTCCTTTATTTGCTAGTCAAGTATTATTTGGTGTTTCAGTAGTAATGTTAACAGCTTTATATTCTCATTTTTGTGATACTGAAGTTGTTGCCGCTGTGCAAATTGTTGGTAGTGTTGTTGCTATTTTTTATTCTACTTTTAGGGGATATAATGCTTTAGTTGGATATGCTGTTGGTAGCAAGTTAGGTTCAGGAGAACTAGTACTGGCTAAAGAAAATGCTAACAAGATATTAAAATTGAGTTTTGCTATTTCAACTGTTATTGCTTTAATTATTTTGGGTAGTGCTTTTTGAGTTCCAAAAGTATTATTTCCAAATTTATCTAATAATGCTATGAAACTTGCAGTTTGATATATGGCTTTTTCAGCAGTAACTTATTTTTTCATTAATATAATGCAACCATTATTTAGTTTTCTTTATGCTGGTGGCTATACTTTAATTATTAGTATTGCTGATCTATTTTTAATTTGATTTATTGATATTTTTATTACTTTTGCTTTATTGCAGTGAACTGACTTAAGTATTAAAATGGTAATTATGATTTCGTGTTTAAGTAAATCAGCTGATTTTATTTGTGCTTATGTATTTTATAAAGTAATTCCTTGAAATAAAAATATTATTAATTCTAAAGTAGAAAATGTACCTCATCCGACATTTGAACCACATGGATAATATAAAAATCCCTTTTTAATAATAGATTTTATTTTAATAAATTTTGTTTAAAAAATGTTAAAAAAATTTTATTATATTTTAGCAAATAAATTCATATTTATAGTTTTATTTTTATTGTATTTAATATACAATTATTATAGTTACTGGTGTGATTTTAGAGGATGGTAGAAGTAATGATTTTTTTATTTTTAGTTATAATTAAACTTTTATAATAATTAAATTTTAAATAACTAAATAAATACGGACATTAAAAATTTTGACATACCTTTATTATAAGAAATTTTTATTTTTTGAAAGAATTTTAAAAATAAGTTTAAGTAAATATATAAAAATAGTAATAACACCAGAACTAATAAAATCATTTTGGAATTAAAAAAGAAATTAAGAAATAATAAAAAAATAAAAAAAGCATGGTTGTTTTAAAATTTTTTTATTTTTTTATAAAAAGGAGAAAGAAAATGTTAAAGTTTATAAGAAAATTTTATAATAAGTATCTTAAAAAGTACTTTAAAAAGAAAAATAAAGAATTACAAAAATTAAGAAAAGAAATTCTTGATATAGAAGAAGAGATGAAAAAACTAAAAGAAGACAATATTTTTTTATTTAAGACTATTAAAATGTTTTTAAATTATCAAAATAGTTCAATTGATAATCCTTTATATTTTAATCAAGATGATCATATTTATGAAGAAATAAAAGAAAAAACTATTTTTGAAAAATTTATTTATGAAAATATAAAAGATGAAACAACTTCATTGAGTTCAGTTGGTAATAATATTCCTCCACAATTACCACCAAGAAATAAAACAAGTGAAAATAATATGAAAGTAACGACCGAAGAAACTAATGAAATTAAACCATCAAATATTACAAAAAAAGTAGAAGAACAACCTATTTATGAAAAAATAAATACCGATCCAATTTATGATGAAGTTAAATCAAATGTTAAACCATTTGGTAATGTTTAGTAATCTGTGTAACTTACAAAAATAACTATGTTTAATTAATTCTAGTAAATATAATTAAATGACTAGAAAGAGTGAGTTACAGATGGCTAAAAAGATAACTTTAATAATAATGATCCAATATCAAAAGCAGTAGATTTATTATTAGAAAATACTGAAGATTTAACAACAGTTTTTAAAGAAGGGGGTTTATATAAAGAATTAACAAAACGTTTAGTTGAAAAAATGTTGAATTCTGAGATGCAAAATTATTTAGGATATGAAAAAAATCAACATAGTAATAGTGACAATGCTCGTAATGGTATAAGTTCAAAAAAATTAATAACTCAACAAGGTAAAATTGAGATTGATGTACCACGAGATCGTAATAGTAATTTTACTCCTATAATAGTGCCAAAAAGACAGAGAAGATTTGATGGTTTTGATCAACAAGTTCTTTCCTTATATGCAAAAGGTATGACATTATCAGATATTAGAATGCAGTTACAAGAGTTATATCATGGTGCTGATATTAGTGAAAGTGTTATTAGTCAAATTACTGATGATGTGATTGATGATGTCAAAGCATGACAAAATAGACCATTAGAAGGCATTTATCCCATTGTTTATTTTGATTGTATAGTAGTTAAAGTACGACAAGATAAACGCATTATTAACAAATCAGTTTATATAGCTTTAGGTGTTGATTTAGAAGGTAAAAAAGATGTTTTAGGTTTATGAATTAGTGAAAATGAAGGCGCTAAATTTTGATTAGCAAATTTCACAGAAATGAAAAATCGTGGCTTAAATGATATTCTTATTGCTTGTAGTGACAACTTAACAAGCATGTCAGAAGCAATACAATCAGTTTATCCTAAAACTGAACATCAATTATGTATAGTTCATCAAATCAGAAATAGTTTAAAATATGTTTCATATAAACATCGAAAATCACTAGTTACAGATTTAAAGCCAATTTATAATGCATGTAGTGAAGAACAAGCAATGCAAGCTTTAGAATCATTTGAAAGTAAATGAAATAAACACTATCCTCAAATTGCTAAATCTTGATATAAAAATTGAGATAATTTAATGATTTTTATTAGTTATCCTCCAGAAATTAAAAGAGTGATTTATACTACAAATTCTATTGAATCTGTTAATAGTCAATTACGAAAAGTCATCAGAAATAAAAAAGTTTTTCCAAATGATATGGCAGTTTTCAAAATATTTTACTTAGCAATTGAAAATATAACAAAAAAATGAACAATGCCCATTCAAAATTGAAATACAGCAATTGCTCATTTTATGATAAAATTTGAAGACAGAATTAATCTGAACTAGTACTTTGCAAAAGAAAGAAACACAGATTACTAAAAAGCCTCATCAAATCTTCTCTGTCTTTTTGGCACTATTACAGGAGTAAAATTACTATTACGATCTCGTGGTACATCAATCTCAATTTTACCTTGTTGAGTTATTAATTTTTTTGAACTTATACCATTACGAGCATTGTCACTATTACTATGTTGATTTTTTTCATATCCTAAATAATTTTGCATCTCAGAATTCAACATTTTTTCAACTAAACGTTTTGTTAATTCTTTATATAAACCCCCTTCTTTAAAAACTGTTGTTAAATCTTCAGTATTTTCTAATAATAAATCTACTGCTTTTGATATTGGATCATTATTATTAAAGTTATCTTTTTTAGCCATCTGTAACTCACTCTTTCTAATCATTTAATTATATTTACTAGAATTAATTAAACATAGTTATTTTTGTAAGTTACACAGATTACTAAACATTACCGGACTTTTTTCATGATTTTCTGTCTCTGACTTAGTTATAAATAATGGTGCTGGTTGATGTAATTTAGTTACTTTTATTTTTCGTCCTTTAGTATCTGTGCTATTTTTAAGAAACATTAAAGCTTCTAAACTACGTTCATATTGAGGATCATTTTTATCATCAGTTCATGTTAAAACAACATGACCAGGTGTAATGATATGTAGTAGATTATCAACATGACCACTTGTTTCATCATTATAAACACCACGAGGAATTCATATTATTTTTTGTGCATTTAAATATTGTTTTAAATGTTCTTCAATCTCTTCTTTTGTTAAATCAGGATTTCGATTAGGGTTTAATAAACATTCTTCTGTAGTATAAATTGTTCCTTCACCATCTTGATGAATGCTTCCGCCTTCTAATACAATTGGTGCTTGATAATAATCAATGTTACTATTTTTAGTCATTTCAATTCCAACTTTATTATCAATTTCATAATTTCAATTTCAACTGGGTGGATTAATATTTGGTTCATTTTTCATGCCTCATGCAGTGAAGTGAAAATGAACAGCTCTTCGTTGTCCTTTTTTATTTATTAAATAAATTGGTCCCATATCACGCGCTCAACTATCTTGATATTTAATATCGATTAATTTGATAGTTGGTTCTAATAGTTTGCGAGCTTCATTTCAATTACTTTTATTAATAAAAATTTTTACTGGTTCATGTTTATTGATTGAGTTGGCTATTTTTGCAAAAACAGTTCGTGCTGGTTGACATTCTTTTTGTCAATTATCTTTCATAAGCGGTCAAATCATTCATGTGCCTTTATGTTCTATTGATTCAATTGGGGCAAAAAAACCATCTTTTTTTGGTGTTGATGTTAATAATTTGCTCATAATTTTCTCCCCCTTTAAGTAGTACTATTTATAATAGTGGATTTATGTAACCCCTATTCTATATATAAATAGTATTTTTATTATAAAATATTTTATTTACAAAATAAAATTTATTTCATAATAAAAGTGTTAAAGTTAATTGAATATGATTTTATTTATCATTTTAATTAATAAAATTAATGTAATATAAAGTATGATTTTTGTATATTATTTGCAATACATTTTATACATGCTATTATTTAGCAATAGTTATCTCAAATATTTGAGATAAACTATATGCATTATTATAGGTAATTAACAAGAGATTTTAGAAATTGTTAATTAACTTTTTCAAATAAATTATAATTAATTTATTTTAGAATTGTTCCTTTGCTTATTTTAATGAAAATTTAAAATAAAAAATTTAAAAAAATATGTTTTTCAAGCCCATTGTTTTATTTTTAATAAAATAAATGGGTTTTTTATTTGAAAGGATGTAAAAAAGTGCCTACAGAAAGTCAAGAAATAGGTTCTGATAATAAAAAGCAAAAAAATATTAAGGATTTTAGAAAAGAAATAACTTCTAAGATTACAAGTGCAAAAATAGAAAAAAAATATTGCAAACAATTAATAAAAACAATTAATAGTGATGACCTTACTATATTTTTTAATAGTTTAATTAAAGCAGATTCATTATTTTGCTTTTTAAATATTATTCATCATCTTTATCAAGAGTTAGTTTTTCTTTATAATAATAAAAAGTTTTTAGTATTTGATGAATTTTTATTAGAAAGTTTAAAAAATTCATGACAATGAATTGAAAAAGAAAAGCAAATTTTTAATGAAGAACATAACTTAATTATTGAATTAAAAAATATAGTTAAAGAATCATTTCCAGAACAATATTTTGAAATTATAAAATTTAAACAAGAACAAGCACGAATTAATTTTGATTACTTTTTTCCTGAATTAAAACTTCCCAATAATGCGATTAATTTTTGAAAACAAATTATACAAGAAGAAAATTTAGAACAGTTTTTATCGGTAGAGTGAAAAGAAAAAATTGCTGAGTTGTGTAATGTTTTTATTAATTTTGAAAAAATATGCTGAATTATACTTGTAAGTGCAAGTAAATAAAATTGCAAAAAATTCTCATATAAAAATTTCATAATGCTAAATTTAGTTTAGAAAAAAGTAAGGAGTTTTTATATGAGTTATAAACATCTTGGCATAGATGAAAGGATTTATATTGAGAATCAATTGAAATTTAAATTTAAAATTAGTGAAATAGCTAAAAATCTTAATCGAAGTATTAGTACTATTATTCGAGAAATTAATAGAAATAAAGATAATAATCATTATTTTTCATTAATTGCACAAAATAAAGCTGAAAATCGAAAACAATCACATATTAGTTTTCATAAGTTTAAAAATAAGAATTTAGTAAAATATGTAAAACAAAAATTACTATTAGGTTGATCACCTGAACAAATTTATGGCAGAATTAAAAATTTTCATAAAGAGTGAGTTATTAGTTTTAAAACAATTTATACTTGAATTTATTTTGGAATGCTTGATAAAGTTACTAGTAAAAATTTAAGAAGAAAAGGTAAAAAACGAAAATCTAAAGAAAATCGTGGCAAGTTTAATGGTAAATCAATTAAAGAACGAGATATAAATGTTAATGATCGTATAACACTTGGTCATTGAGAAGGAGATACTATAGTATCATCAAGAGGCAAAAGCAAATCATGTTTAATAACTTTAGTTGAAAGAGTATCACGATTTACTTTAGCAATATTAGTTAAAAACAGAACTACTAAAGTTATTAATAAAAATGTCAGTTATTATTTATCAATTCTTCCTAAAAACATTGTTAAAACTATTACTTTTGATCGTGGCAAAGAATTTTCAAATTGACAACAACTTGAAAAAAATTTAGATGTAAAAATTTATTTTGCCAATCCATATTCACCTTGACAAAGAGGTACTAATGAAAATACTAATGGTTTAATTAGAAAAAAATTTCCTAAAAAATTTATTTTTTCAAAAACTAATAAAAATGAAGTTCATAAATTTATATTGTCTTTAAATCAAAGACCGAGAAAAATATTAAATTATCTTTCACCAATCGAATATTTGGATAGAAAAATAATTTAGTTGCACTTACCTTTACAATTTAGCATTTAGTAAGGAGACTTTTTTTATGACAAGATATAGTAAGGAACTAAAATTAAAACTTAGAAAAAAAATATTTTTTGTTAAAATATAATTGATTTAATTTGATTTATGAAAGAGGTAATGATTATGAAACAATATTTAGATTTATGTCAATATGTTTTAGAAAAAGGATATAAAAAAGCTGATAGAACAGGCACTGGTACTGTTTCTATTTTTGGTTATCAAATGCGTTTTGATTTACAAAAAGGTTTTCCCATATTAACTACAAAAAAAGTTCATTTTGCTTCTATTGTTCATGAGTTATTATGATTTATTGCTGGTGATACTAATATTGAATATTTAGTTAAAAATAATGTTAGAATTTGAAATGAGTGACCTTATAAGAAATTTATGGAAAGTAAAAAATATCAAAATGAAACTTTAGAAGAATTTGTTGAAAAAATTAAAACTGATCATCAATTTGCTCTTGAATTTGGTGATTTAGGACCTGTTTATGGTAGACAATGACGTAATTTTAATGGTGTTGATCAATTGCAGGAGTTAATAGAAAATTTAAAAAACAATCCTTTTTCACGAAGACACATTTTATCAGCATGAAATCCTGCAGAAATTAAGAATATGGCACTACCACCATGTCATACTTTAATTCAATTTTACGTTTCTGATGATAAAAAATTATCTTGTCAATTATATCAACGTAGTGCAGATATTTTTTTAGGAGTTCCTTTTAATATTGCTTCTTATGCATTATTAACAATAATGTTAGCACAAATATGTGGCTATCAGTTAGGAGAATTTATTCATACTTTAGGTGATGCTCATATTTATAGTAATCATTTTTTACAAATTAATGAACAATTAAGTAGAAAACCAAAATCATTGCCAATTTTAGTTATTAATAAAAATATTACTAATTTATTTAATTTTAAATTTGAAGATTTTAAATTAGAACAATATGATCCATATCCGTTGATTAGAGGTCAGGTTGCAGTATAATGGTAATTTTAGTTTGAGCAATGACCAAAGAAAAGGTAATTGGTTTTAATAATAAATTGCCCTGAAAAATTAAAGAAGAAATGCAATATTTTCAGAGCATTACTTTAAATAAAAATGTATTAATGGGTTCAAAAACTTTTGAAAGTATTGGCAAACCACTAAAAAATCGTTACAATATAGTTGTTACTAATCATCAAGAACGTTATCAACAATTTCTAAATGATAATAATATTACTTTCACAAATGATATTATTTCATATTTAAAACAATATCAAGGTAATAAAAAAAGAGATATTTGTATTATTGGTGGTGCTGAAATTTATAAGCAGGCATGAGATTATGCTGATTATTTATATGTTTCAGTCATTAAAAATTTATATAATGGTGATCTTTTATTTCCTGTTAGTAATTTTTCTGATTTTAAATTAATCAAAACAACAGAATTTGCAGAATTTGTAGCGAATGTGTATCAAAGAAAGGAAAAATAATAATAATGAACATTTGAAAAGCAATTTTAACTTGACCTTATTTATTACAAACTTATAGTAAATCAGGTTCAATGACAAGAAAGGTATTAAAAGACCCAAGTTTAGTTTCTGAAGCAAAACGATATATTTGATTGAAAAAACGTGTGCGTTATATTAAATGATTATATAATATTAAATTAACCGTTCATAACATTAAAAATTGACCAAAAAGAAAAGGTTGTGTAATGGTTGCCAATCATCAATCAAATTTTGATCCATTATTAGTATTATCAGTAAATGATTATAGTTTATATGCACCTTTAGGTTTTATTGCAAAAGAAGAATTAAAAAAAAGCCATTTCGCACGAAGATTTATTTTTTTAATTGATGTTTTATTTATTGATCGTAATAATCCACGCACAGCCATTACGACTTTTCAAGAAGCAAAGGAATTAATTAGAATTCCGCGTACAATGATGATTTTTCCAGAAGGAACAAGAAGTCATCAACAAGAAATGCAAGAATTTAAAGCAGGTGCTTTTAATATGGCATATCAATCTTATGTACCAATTATTCCTGTTACTATTATTAATTCTTATCAAATTTTTGATCGAAAATATAAAGGCAAAAAAGATATTCATCTTATTTTTCATAAGGCAATTGAACCAAGTGAATTTATTAAATTATCTACTGATGTATTATCAAAGCAAGTATTTAATATTATTAAAAAAGGAATTGATGATTTTAGCAATAATAAAATTTAAGTAGTAATAATAAAAGGTTGTTAACTAACAACCTTTTATTATGTTTAAGAGTCAATAATTAATTTCTGATGTGATTTTTGTTTTTTATAATTACGTAAATTTTTTACTGATGTAATTATTAGTGAAGAAGATGTATATCAAATTATTACGATAATTAATCATAGTAGGATATTAATAAATTGTTCTTTATTTAAGCCAAGACCATTTTGTAATAATAAGAATACACTTAAGTAAGCACAAATAACACCAATTGATCCACCTAGTGTGAAAGCAATTGGTGGTTTAATTTCATAAGGTAATGTTTAGTAATCTGTGTAACTTACAAAAATAACTATGTTTAATTAATTCTAGTAAATATAATTAAATGATTAGAAAGAGTGAGTTACAGATGGCTAAAAAAGATAACTTTAATAATAATGATCCAATATCAAAAGCAGTAGATTTATTATTAGAAAATACTGAAGATTTAACAACAGTTTTTAAAGAAGGGGGTTTATATAAAGAATTAACAAAACGTTTAGTTGAAAAAATGTTGAATTCTGAGATGCAAAATTATTTAGGATATGAAAAAAATCAACATAGTAATAGTGACAATGCTCGTAATGGTATAAGTTCAAAAAAATTAATAACTCAACAAGGTAAAATTGAGATTGATGTACCACGAGATCGTAATAGTAATTTTACTCCTGTAATAGTGCCAAAAAGACAGAGAAGATTTGATGGTTTTGATCAACAAGTTCTTTCCTTATATGCAAAAGGTATGACATTATCAGATATTAGAATGCAGTTACAAGAGTTATATCATGGTGCTGATATTAGTGAAAGTGTTATTAGTCACAAATTACTGATGATGTGATTGATGATGTCAAAGCATGACAAAATAGACCATTAGAAGGCATTTATCCCATTGTTTATTTTGATTGTATAGTAGTTAAAGTACGACAAGATAAACGCATTATTAACAAATCAGTTTATATAGCTTTAGGTGTTGATTTAGAAGGTAAAAAAGATGTTTTAGGTTTATGAATTAGTGAAAATGAAGGCGCTAAATTTTGATTAGCAAATTTCACAGAAATGAAAAATCGTGGCTTAAATGATATTCTTATTGCTTGTAGTGACAACTTAACAGGCATGTCAGAAGCAATACAATCAGTTTATCCTAAAACTGAACATCAATTATGTATAGTTCATCAAATCAGAAATAGTTTAAAATATGTTTCATACAAACATTGAAAATCACTAGTTACAGATTTAAAGCCAATTTATAATGCATGTAGTGAAGAACAAGCAATGCAGGCTTTAGAATCATTTGAAAGTAAATGAAATAAACACTATCCTCAAATTGCTAAATCTTGATATAAAAATTGAGATAATTTAATGATTTTTATTAGTTATCCTCCAGAAATCAAAAGAGTGATTTATACTACAAATTCTATTGAATCTGTTAATAGTCAATTACGAAAAGTCATCAGAAATAAAAAAGTTTTTCCAAATGATATGGCAGTTTTCAAAATATTTTATTTAGCAATTGAAAATATAACAAAAAAATGAACAATGCCCATTCAAAATTGAAATACAGCAATTGCTCATTTTATGATAAAATTTGAAGACAGAATTAATCTGAACTAGTACTTTGTAAAACAAAGAAACACAGATTACTAAAAAGCCTCTTTCATAGTTTTTATCTTGCTAAATTGTAAAGGTAAGTGCAACTAAATTATTTTTCTATCCAAATATTCGATTGGTGAAAGATAATTTAATATTTTTCTCGGTCTTTGATTTAAAGACAATATAAATTTATGAACTTCATTTTTATTAGTTTTTGAAAAAATAAATTTTTTAGGAAATTTTTCTCTAATTAAACCATTAGTATTTTCATTAGTACCTCTTTGTCAAGGTGAATATGGATTGGCAAAATAAATTTTTACATCTAAATTTTTTTCAAGTTGTTGTCAATTTGAAAATTCTTTGCCACGATCAAAAGTAATAGTTTTAACAATGTTTTTAGGAAGAATTGATAAATAATAACTGACATTTTTATTAATAACTTTAGTAGTTCTGTTTTTAACTAATATTGCTAAAGTAAATCGTGATACTCTTTCAACTAAAGTTATTAAACATGATTTGCTTTTGCCTCTTGATGATACTATAGTATCTCCTTCTCAATGACCAAGTGTTATACGATCATTAACATTTATATCTCGTTCTTTAATTGATTTACCATTAAACTTGCCACGATTTTCTTTAGATTTTCGTTTTTTACCTTTTCTTCTTAAATTTTTACTAGTAACTTTATCAAGCATTCCAAAATAAATTAAAGTATAAATTGTTTTAAAACTAATAACTCACTCTTTATGAAAATTTTTAATTCTGCCATAAATTTGTTCAGGTGATCAACCTAATAGTAATTTTTGTTGTACATATTTTACTAAATTCTTATTTTTAAACTTATGAAAACTAATATGTGATTGTTTTCGATTTTCAGCTTTATTTTGTGCAATTAATGAAAAATAATGATTATTATCTTTATTTCTATTAATTTCTCGAATAATAGTACTAATACTTCGATTAAGATTTTTAGCTATTTCACTAATTTTAAATTTAAATTTCAATTGATTCTCAATATAAATCCTTTCATCTATGCCAAGATGTTTATAACTCATATAAAAACTCCTTACTTTTTTCTAAACTAAATTTAGCATTATGAAATTTTTATATGAGAATTTTTTGCAATTTTATTTACTTGCACTTACAAGTATAATTCAGCAAACATGTCTAATAAATATAATTTGCATAATACAATCGTTTATACTGATCGCGGAATACAGTTTAGAACTCATGATTATTGAAATTATGCTAAAAAATAATATTCAATTAAGCATGACAGATGGCTATGCTTCATATCAAAATGCAATTGTTGAAACTGTATTTAAAATTTTAAAAGTTGTTTATTTTAAAAGACAAAAATTCAAAAATATAAATGTATTTTTATTACATATGAATCATGGTATTTGAAAATGCTGAATTATACTTGTAAGTGCAAGTAAATAAAATTGCAAAAAATTCTCATATAAAAATTTCATAATGCTAAATTTAGTTTAGAAAAAAGTAAGGAGTTTTTATATGAGTTATAAACATCTTGGCATAGATGAAAGGATTTATATTGAGAATCAATTGAAATTTAAATTTAAAATTAGTGAAATAGCTAAAAATCTTAATCGAAGTATTAGTACTATTATTCGAGAAATTAATAGAAATAAAGATAATAATCATTATTTTTCATTAATTGCACAAAATAAAGCTGAAAATCGAAAACAATCACATATTAGTTTTCATAAGTTTAAAAATAAGAATTTAGTAAAATATGTACAACAAAAATTACTATTAGGTTGATCACCTGAACAAATTTATGGCAGAATTAAAAATTTTCATAAAGAGTGAGTTATTAGTTTTAAAACAATTTATACTTTAATTTATTTTGGAATGCTTGATAAAGTTACTAGTAAAAATTTAAGAAGAAAAGGTAAAAAACGAAAATCTAAAGAAAATCGTGGCAAGTTTAATGGTAAATCAATTAAAGAACGAGATATAAATGTTAATGATCGTATAACACTTGGTCATTGAGAAGGAGATACTATAGTATCATCAAGAGGCAAAAGCAAATCATGTTTAATAACTTTAGTTGAAAGAGTATCACGATTTACTTTAGCAATATTAGTTAAAAACAGAACTACTAAAGTTATTAATAAAAATGTCAGTTATTATTTATCAATTCTTCCTAAAAACATTGTTAAAACTATTACTTTTGATCGTGGCAAAGAATTTTCAAATTGACAACAACTTGAAAAAAATTTAGATGTAAAAATTTATTTTGCCAATCCATATTCACCTTGACAAAGAGGTACTAATGAAAATACTAATGGTTTAATTAGAGAAAAATTTCCTAAAAAATTTATTTTTTCAAAAACTAATAAAAATGAAGTTCATAAATTTATATTGTCTTTAAATCAAAGACCGAGAAAAATATTAAATTATCTTTCACCAATCGAATATTTGGATAGAAAAATAATTTAGTTGCACTTACCTTTACAATTTAGCTTTTTTTAAAGATTTTATAAGATGTGATTTTTCTTGATTTTTAAATCAGTGGTGATGTACTATTTTTCGTGAATAAAAATCAACAAATGCTCATAAATATAATTTTTGATTATTAATTTTAAATTCACTAATATCTAAAGCAATTTTTTCTAATGGTTTATTAACACTAAAACTAATGCTATCATCAGATTGTTTTAGTAAATTAGGTGCTATAAATCAAATATAAATTATCTTTCTACTAACTTTATTTTCTTTGCTTAATGTTGTGGCATATTTACCAGCAAAATATTGTTCTATTATTTTTAATTTTAGTTCCTTACTATATCTTGTCATAAAAAGAGTCTCCTTACTAACTTAAAACATTGTTTTTTGTTGTCATAAAAAGAGTCTCCTTACTAACTTAAAACATTGTTTTTTGCAACTTAGGGGTGACCCTTTCACATATTCAAAAATTTGTAAAATACACTTAATAAATATTTATTTTTTATTATGTCTATGTATAATTAAGATTAAATATCAATATCATATTTCATGTTATTTGAAAGGAAAATTAAATTGAGTCAAAATGAAGTATTTAGTTGAATAGGTGTTATTTCTGGTTCTAGCTTACTTATTTCTTTTATATTACTTTTAATGTTTTTACTAATAAAATTTTTATTAAATTATAAACAAAAAAACAAAGTTAAAAGAATACTTTCTTCAAATGATTTTAGTCAAATCATAGGAACGAAAAAAGAATTAAAAATAAAACTAAGAAAATATTTTAAAGAAATATTTATTAGAGATGTTGATATAAATTTATTTAAAAAATTTCTAAAATCAGAAAGTGGAATTAATAAAAAACCAACAAAAATTGCCTGAAATTTTTTTATAATTTTGACAAGTTCAATATTAGTAAATAAATCCGAAGGAAGAGTTTCTGAAGCAATTAAAAGTATTAAAAATACTTTTGATGAAAGTAAACAATTATTATTAACTTCCGATAACAATAACTTAGTAACAGATGTAATTTTAAAAATTATGAATTTAAAAATCAGACCAATCTTAATTGCTAGTAGATCACTAACAAAAATAGACACTAATGGTAATTTCATCATTAATGATGAAAATTTAAGCAAAGAAGAAATCGAAGATTTTTGAAAACAAATTGATAAAGTTAGAAAAGATTTAATAGAAAACAAATACTTATATTTTATTTCAATACTTTCACTTTCAACTGCAACTAATGAACAACTCAAAAAATTATTAAACTACACAAATCAGTATAAAATACATAAAAAAGAAGCATTATAACAATAATTTTTTTAAGCTAAATTGTAAAGGTAAGTGCAACTAAATTATTTTTCTATCCAAATATTCGATTGGTGAAAGATAATTTAATATTTTTCTCGGTCTTTGATTTAAAGATAATATAAATTTATGAACTTCATTTTTATTAGTTTTTGAAAAAATAAATTTTTTAGGAAATTTTTCTCTAATTAAACCATTAGTATTTTCATTAGTACCTCTTTGTCAAGGTGAATATGGATTGGCAAAATAAATTTTTACATCTAAATTTTTTTCAAGTTGTTGTCAATTTAAAAATTCTTTGCCACGATCAAAAGTAATAGTTTTAACAATGTTTTTAGGAAGAATTGATAAATAATAACTGACATTTTTATTAATAACTTTAGTAGTTCTGTTTTTAACTAATATTGCTAAAGTAAATCGTGATACTCTTTCAACTAAAGTTATTAAACATGATTTGCTTTTGCCTCTTGATGATACTATAGTATCTCCTTCTCAATGACCAAGTGTTATACGATCATTAACATTTATATCTCGTTCTTTAATTGATTTACCATTAAACTTGGCACGATTTTCTTTAGATTTTCGTTTTTTACCTTTTCTTCTTAAATTTTTACTAGTAACTTTATCAAGCATTCCAAAATAAATTCAAGTATAAATTGTTTTAAAACTAATAACTCACTCTTTATGAAAATTTTTAATTCTGCCATAAATTTGTTCAGGTGATCAACCTAATAGTAATTTTTGTTGTACATATTTTACTAAATTCTTATTTTTAAACTTATGAAAACTAATATGTGATTGTTTTCGATTTTCAGCTTTATTTTGTGCAATTAATGAAAAATAATGATTATTATCTTTATTTCTATTAATTTCTCGAATAATAGTACTAATACTTCGATTAAGATTTTTAGCTATTTCACTAATTTTAAATTTAAATTTCAATTGATTCTCAATATAAATCCTTTCATCTATGCCAAGATGTTTATAACTCATATAAAAACTCCTTACTTTTTTCTAAACTAAATTTAGCATTATGAAATTTTTATATGAGAATTTTTTGCAATTTTATTTACTTGCACTTACAAGTATAATTCAGCAAATTAATATATTATTAAAATTAAAAAAAATATTAAGTATAATAAAATTATGAAATATTTAGGCATTGATTTAGGTAGTAAAACATTAGGGCTTGCTCGTGGTGAAGGAAAAATTGCTTTTTCTTGAAAAACTATTCGTTTCCCAGAGCATGATTTTAATAATGCTATTATCCAACTCCAAAATGCTATTAAAGAATATGATGCTGATATTCTTGTTTTTGGTTACCCTTTAAACATGGATAGCACAGTCAGCCTCAGAGCAAAAATTGTTTTAAATTTTATTGATAAATTTAAATTAACACAAAATAATGATAAACTAAATATTGTTTTACAAGATGAAAGAAGAACTACCTATTCTTCGCAGCAAATATTAATTAAATCTAATGTTTCTTCAAATAAAAGAAAACAAGTTAAAGATCAATTGGCTGCTGCTATTATTTTACAATCATACTTTGATAAAATAACTCAATCTTAAATTTTAGGAGATAAATGTGAAATATAAAAAAATTAATTTAATCGCTATCGCTGGCGGCAGTGCTTCAGGAAAAATAACAGTAGCAGAAAAAATTACTGAAGCTTGTAATAAAAAAAATGTCATTTTTGTACAAATGGATAATTATTATCATGACCTTAGTAACTTAAAAGTTGAAGAAAGAAAAAAAACTAATTTAGAACAATTATTACTTGGCAATGCTATTGAAGAGCCTATTTATGATTTTAAAATCAATAGTCGCAGTAAAAACACTGAGATTATTGGTCCGGGTGATGTTATCATTCTGGATGGTATTTTTGCTTTAGAAAATCCTATTATTCGTGAATTAGGTAATGTTTAGTAATCTGTGTAACTTACAAAAATAACTATGTTTAATTAATTCTAGTAAATATAATTAAATGACTAGAAAGAGTGAGTTACAGATGGCTAAAAAAGATAACTTTAATAATAATGATCCAATATCAAAAGCAGTAGATTTATTATTAGAAAATACTGAAGATTTAACAACAGTTTTTAAAGAAGGGGGTTTATATAAAGAATTAACAAAACGTTTAGTTGAAAAAATGTTGAATTCTGAGATGCAAAATTATTTAGGATATGAAAAAAATCAACATAGTAATAGTGACAATGCTCGTAATGGTATAAGTTCAAAAAAATTAATAACTCAACAAGGTAAAATTGAGATTGATGTACCACGAGATCGTAATAGTAATTTTACTCCTGTAATAGTGCCAAAAAGACAGAGAAGATTTGATGGTTTTGATCAACAAGTTCTTTCCTTATATGCAAAAGGTATGACATTATCAGATATTAGAATGCAGTTACAAGAGTTATATCATGGTGCTGATATTAGTGAAAGTGTTATTAGTCAAATTACTGATGATGTGATTGATGATGTCAAAGCATGACAAAATAGACCATTAGAAGGCATTTATCCCATTGTTTATTTTGATTGTATAGTAGTTAAAGTACGACAAGATAAACGCATTATTAACAAATCAGTTTATATAGCTTTAGGTGTTGATTTAGAAGGTAAAAAAGATGTTTTAGGTTTATGAATTAGTGAAAATGAAGGCGCTAAATTTTGATTAGCAAATTTCACAGAAATGAAAAATCGTGGCTTAAATGATATTCTTATTGCTTGTAGTGACAACTTAACAGGCATGTCAGAAGCAATACAATCAGTTTATCCTAAAACTGAACATCAATTATGTATAGTTCATCAAATCAGAAATAGTTTAAAATATGTTTCATACAAACATCGAAAATCACTAGTTACAGATTTAAAGCCAATTTATAATGCATGTAGTGAAGAACAAGCAATGCAAGCTTTAGAATTATTTGAAAGTAAATGAAATAAACACTATCCTCAAATTGTTAAATCTTGATATAAAAATTGAGATAATTTAATGATTTTTATTAGTTATCCTCCAGAAATCAAAAGAGTGATTTATACTACAAATTCTATTGAATCTGTTAATAGTCAATTACGAAAAGTCATCAGAAATAAAAAAGTTTTTCCAAATGATATGGCAGTTTTCAAAATATTTTATTTAGCAATTGAAAATATAACAAAAAAATGAACAATGCCCATTCAAAATTGAAATACAGCAATTGCTCATTTTATGATAAAATTTAAAGATAGAATTAATCTGAACTAGTACTTTGCAAAACAAAGATACACAGATTATTAAAAAACCTCGTGAATTATCTACTATCAAAATTTTTGTTGATACTAATAGTGATACTAGACTACTAAGAAGAATTAAACGAGATGTTAGTTTTAGAAATCGTACTCTTGACAGTGTTTTACAACAATATGCATTAACTGTTAAACCTATGCATGATGCTTTTGTTGAACCAACTAAACGTTATGCTGATATTATTATTCCTTTTGATTTTCATAATACTGTAGCTATTGATATTATTGCTACTAAAATTAAAGCAATTATTTAATAATTGCTTTAAGCTTTAATTTTTAAAATAACAATAAAATGCATCTTTAAGATGCATTTTTAAATTGTTTTTTATTGTTTTTTAAGTTAACAAGAAGATTATCAACTTAAATAATCAATTTTATTTTCATTTAAAAAAGATAAAATATTAAATTTCTGTATTTGCATTATTTGTTCATAAACACTATTTTTTATTTCATATTTTTTTTCTATACTATCAATATTTAAAACTTCAATTACTGTATTTCCATTTTCATGTGTTACTAAACCAAGTTCATTATTTAAATTGCTAAATTGTAAAGGTAAGTGCAACTAAATTATTTTTCTATCCAAATATTCGATTGGTGAAAGATAATTTAATATTTTTCTCGGTCTTTGATTTAAAGACAATATAAATTTATGAACTTCATTTTTATTAGTTTTTGAAAAAATAAATTTTTTAGGAAATTTTTCTCTAATTAAACCATTAGTATTTTCATTAGTACCTCTTTGTCAAGGTGAATATGGATTGGCAAAATAAATTTTTACATCTAAATTTTTTTCAAGTTGTTGTCAATTTGAAAATTCTTTGCCACGATCAAAAGTAATAGTTTTAACAATATTTTTAGGAAGAATTGATAAATAATAACTGACATTTTTATTAATAACTTTAGTAGTTCTGTTTTTAACTAATATTGCTAAAGTAAATCGTGATACTCTTTCAACTAAAGTTATTAAACATGATTTGCTTTTGCCTCTTGATGATACTATAGTATCTCCTTCTCAATGACCAAGTGTTATACGATCATTAACATTTATATCTCGTTCTTTAATTGATTTATCATTAAACTTGCCACAATTTTCTTTAGATTTTCGTTTTTTACCTTTTCTTCTTAAATTTTTACTAGTAACTTTATCAAGCATTCCAAAATAAATTCAAGTATAAATTGTTTTAAAACTAATAACTCACTCTTTATGAAAATTTTTAATTCTGCCATAAATTTGTTCAGGTGATCAACCTAATAGTAATTTTTGTTGTACATATTTTACTAAATTCTTATTTTTAAACTTATGAAAACTAATATGTGATTGTTTTTGATTTTCAGCTTTATTTTGTGCAATTAATGAAAAATAATGATTATTATCTTTATTTCTATTAATTTCTCGAATAATAGTACTAATACTTCGATTAAGATTTTTAGCTATTTCAATAATTTTAAATTTAAATTTCAATTGATTCTCAATATAAATCCTTTCATCTATGCCAAGATGTTTATAACTCATATAAAAACTCCTTACTTTTTTCTAAACTAAATTTAGCATTATGAAATTTTTATATGAGAATTTTTTGCAATTTTATTTACTTGCACTTACAAGTATAATTCAGCAAATAAAAAAAGTAGATAATAACTTTTGAGATGCTATTGAAAATTGTGAAATTATTAATAATTACTATGTTCATTAATTTTTTATTTATTATTAGAAATTAAAGTAAGAAATTTAAAAACTATTAATTATATTTATTATTTAATATAGTAAGCATATAATTTTATCTATGCTTACTATAAATTTTTAATTACTCTTGATAAAATTAACTGAATATTATCATTATAAATTTCTACCTTTCCTTCCATTAAAATTACTTTATTAACTTGTAAATATTCTTGGTATATTTGATATAACTTTTCAAAAACCGTTACTTCAATAACATTACTATCATTTTGCATTTCAAAAAAAGCCATTAATTTTTTAGTTTTAGTTTTAATTACTCTAATATTATTGATAACTCCATATACTCTAACATGTTGATCAACATAATTATTAATATATGCTAAATCAATAGCTTTATTATGAGGATCTAATTGCTCTTTTCATAGTAATTTAGGATTATATTTTAAATAAAGTCCTAATGCACGATGTTCATTAATACTATTATTATTTCAATCATCTTCTCTTTGTAACATAATTGGTTTAGCAATTAAATTAAAATTTAATGATAATTCGCCACTAGTTTCATTTTTTACCTGCACCATATTGGCATATTCTAATGCAGCATCCAAGTTTAATAATAACATTGTTCGATTTGATTGAATATCATCTAAAGCACCAGCAGCAATTAAATGTTCAATGTTTTTACGATTCAAACCAATAAATATTGCTCGAGCACAAAAGTTAAAAAAATCTTGAAAAAATCCATTACTAGTACGTTCTTTAATAAGATTACTACAACTACCTTGACTCATTTGCTTAATTGCTTGTAAACTATAACGAATAGCTTTTTTAGCACCATCAATTAAAAAATCAATGTCAGAAAATTGAATTGATGGTGGTAAAACTTTAATTTGATATTTTTGACATTCATTCAAATATTGTAACATTTTTTGATCATTACCAATAACGCTACTTAATAACGACACCATAAATGCCAATGGATAATTTGCTTTTAAATAAACTAAATAATAACTAATTAATGAATAAGCGACAGCATGAGATCGATTAAATCCATAACCAGCAAATTTTTCAATATCTTCTCATATTTTCTTAACAACTCTTAGTGAATAACCTCTATTAACAGCACTTTTAATAAATGAGTTTGCTTGTTCTTTCATAACTATAGTATCTTTTTTACTAATTGCACGACGAATTAAATCAGCTTTTCCTAATGAATAACCAGCAACTTTCTGTAAAATTAATAATATTTGTTCTTGATAAATAATAATGCCATAAGTTGATGCTAAATAAGGTTTTAAATCTTCATGAATATACGTAACTTTTTGTTTTCCTAATTTACGATTAATATAATCTTGAATGTACTCTTGTGGTCCAGGACGAAATAAAGAAGAACTAGCAATAATATCTTCTAAGTTATCAACTTTCATTTTAATTAAAATTTGACGCATTCCTGAAGATTCCAATTGAAAAATACCGGTTGTATCACCATTTTTAATAATGTTAAAACTTTTTTCATCATTTAAAGGAATTTGAGATAATTTTAAATTTAAAAAATAATGTTTACTTACTTGTTGTAAAATATTTTGCAAAATAGTTAAATTACGTAATCCTAAAATATCCATTTTTATCAAACCAAGAGTTTCTAGGGTTTGCATTGGAAATTGCGTTTGATAAATACCTTGAAATCCTAATTGTAATGGAATAGCAGTAACTAACGGTGCTCTTGTAATAACGATTCCTGCTGCATGAGTACTAGTTTGTCGTGGAAAACCAAGAATTTCTTTGGTTAAAATAAACAATAAAGGATACTTATTTGCATATCATGCTAATTTTGGTGATTGTTTAATAGCCATATCTATTTCAAAATTATATTGAATTGGTATTAATTTTGTCATTTCATTAATATCTTCAATATTAACTTGAAAAACTCTTCCCAAATCACGAATTGCCATTTTACTAGCAATTGTTTGAAAAGTAACAATATATGCAACATATTCTTTGCCATATTTTTGATGAATATAATTAATAACTTCATCTCTTCTTGTATCTTCAAAATCGATATCAATGTCTGGTAATGATATTCGTTCTGGATTTAAAAATCTTTCAAAAATTAAATTATAAGCAATAGGATCAACACCAGTAATTCCTAAAACATATGCCACTAAACTACCAGCAACACTTCCTCTACCTGGTCCAACCATTATATTCTTACTTTTTGCAAATTTAACATAATCATTAACAATTAAAAAATAATCAGCAAAACCCATTTCATTAATTACTTGTAATTCATATAAAACTCTTTTAACGTATGTTTCAGGAATTTCACGACTTTGAAAATGCGCTTCTAATCCCTGCTTACATAATTCTTGCAAATATAAATTACTAGTAAGATTATTAGGGCAAGTAAATTTTGGTAAACTTAATTCTGCACTATTTGGCTTATTTTTAGGAAATTTTAAATTACATAATCAAATAACCTTTTCAATATTTTCAATAATTTCATTTGGATAATGTTGCATTAAATCTTGTTTAGTTTTATATAAAAACTCATTACTTTTTGATAAATCTTCTGATTTTAATGTTTTTTGTTCTTTAATAGCTTGTAAAATTTGATAAGTACGATGTTGTTTTTCATCTAAATATAAAACCAAATCAATTGGAATAATATTAGATGTAATCGATTTTAATAAAGTAATATTATCCATATCACTAGGTACTAAACCAAAATAAACTAATTCATGACCTGTTGAATTTAAAATATCATAATTATTTTTAATATATCTAATATTTTTATTATTAGCATGAATAATAACTAAAACTTCACGTGTTTGATTAAGATATTTTTTTACATCATTAGTAGTAACAATATTATTATTAGTACTAATAATAGTAGAAAGCTCTATTAATCTTTGATAACCAGCATATGAAGTTGCCATAATAGTTAATTCAACTTTATCAGTAGCACTTTCTCAAACACAATTTAAACCAATTAATGGTTTAATATCATTCTCTATACATAAATTACAAAATTCATAAGCACCATACATTATATTTTTATCTACTAAAGATAGAACTTTTAAATTATTTTTTTTAGCAAATTCAATATAATCACTTATTTTAATAGTTGATGAAAGAAATGAATAATTAGAACGAACATTTAAATTAACTATATATTTCATACTATCCCTTACAATTCTTGAATGACTTATATTACAAGTTAATTTTAACATCATTTTATCTTGCTAGGTTATTCTTAAGTTATTGTTTTTAATACAAAACTATTTAAAACACTTAAAATCAACTTTTTTAGAAATAAAATAAAAAAATAAATTTTATTTCTAAAATTTATATTAAAAAAGAAAAAATAAACATTATTTTTTTCAATAATTAATAATTAATAATTTGGGAAAAATTTTAATATATTTTTTTACATATTAAAACCAATAATATGTTAAAATCTGCATAAACTTAATACAAGTTTTCAACTTATTACTTCATTTTAAAGTAAGTGAGTTTGTTATTTTTAATCAAATAAGGAGAAAAAAATGGATATTCAAAATATTAATTTAATAAAAGCTGCTAAAATCGGTGATCTACAAGTAATTAAAAAAATAATTAAAAATAGTGGCAATGTTAATTATATATGCGATGATATAACCGCTTTAATATGAGCAGCGCAAAATGGTCATTTAGATGTAGTTAACATCTTAATAGATAATGGTGTTAATATTTATCATGTAGTTAAAAATAGACCTGATCCTTGAATATTAAATAATATTAATGGACAAATAATTATAGCCAAATATTTAAAAACAAATGGTTATTATAACTATGCTAATCTTTTACTAGATACCATTGAAAATGGTGATACAGCTTTAACAATAGCTGCTAAAAACAAACACCCAAAAATAGTTGAAAGATTAGCCTATGAAATTTATGAACAAGAAATAAAGCAACGATATAAATTTGGATTACCTACTATTCTTAATGTTACAACCAATAAAAATAATTTTGAAGTTAAATCTCTTCAAGAATTAGCAAATGAAGTACAAAAAATAACAACCAATATTGACTTTAGAGAACCAAATCCATATCAAAAATTACAAATAAATTTAAAACTTGCTCAATTAGAAATTGATAAGAAAAAAATAAATGAAATCAATAAAAGAATTGAAAAAACAAAATTATTAGTAAATGAAATAAATGCAATTGATTTACAAAATCAACCTTCAACAAGTAATCAAAATACTTATTGTAATATTTTATAGTTTACTATTAAAAAATAACAAAAAGAGTGAAACTTCACTCTTTTTTTAGGTAATGTTTAGTAATCTGTGTAACTTACAAAAATAACTATGTTTAATTAATTCTAGTAAATATAATTAAATGACTAGAAAGAGTGAGTTACAGATGGCTAAAAAAGATAACTTTAATAATAATGATCCAATATCAAAAGCAGTAGATTTATTATTAGAAAATACTGAAGATTTAACAACAGTTTTTAAAGAAGGGGGTTTATATAAAGAATTAACAAAACGTTTAGTTGAAAAAATGTTGAATTCTGAGATGCAAAATTATTTAGGATATGAAAAAAATCAACATAGTAATAGTGACAATGCTCGTAATGGTATAAGTTCAAAAAAATTAATAACTCAACAAGGTAAAATTGAGATTGATGTACCACGAGATCGTAATAGTAATTTTACTCCTGTAATAGTGCCAAAAAGACAGAGAAGATTTGATGGTTTTGATCAACAAGTTCTTTCCTTATATGCAAAAGGTATGACATTATCAGATATTAGAATGCAGTTACAAGAGTTATATCATGGTGCTGATATTAGTGAAAGTGTTATTAGTCAAATTACTGATGATGTGATTGATGATGTCAAAGCATGACAAAATAGACCATTAGAAGGCATTTATCCCATTGTTTATTTTGATTGTATAGTAGTTAAAGTATGACAAGATAAACGCATTATTAACAAATCAGTTTATATAGCTTTAGGTGTTGATTTAGAAGGTAAAAAAGATGTTTTAGGTTTATGAATTAGTGAAAATGAAGGCACTAAATTTTGATTAGCAAATTTCACAGAAATGAAAAATCGTGGCTTAAATGATATTCTTATTGCTTGTAGTGACAACTTAACAGGCATGTCAGAAGCAATACAATCAGTTTATCCTAAAACTGAACATCAATTATGTATAGTTCATCAAATCAGAAATAGTTTAAAATATGTTTCATACAAACATCGAAAATCACTAGTTACAGATTTAAAGCCAATTTATAATGCATGTAGTGAAGAACAAGCAATGCAGGCTTTAGAATCATTTGAAAGTAAATGAAATAAACACTATCCTCAAATTGCTAAATCTTGATATAAAAATTGAGATAATTTAATGATTTTTATTAGTTATCCTCCAGAAATCAAAAGAGTGATTTATACTACAAATTCTATTGAATCTGTTAATAGTCAATTACGAAAAGTCATCAGAAATAAAAAAGTTTTTCCAAATGATATGGCAGTTTTCAAAATATTTTACTTAGCAATTGAAAATATAACAAAAAAATGAACAATGCCCATTCAAAATTGAAATACAGCAATTGCTCATTTTATGATAAAATTTGAAGACAGAATTAATCTGAACTAGTACTTTGCAAAACAAAGATACACAGATTGTTAAAAAACCTCTTTTTTTATATTTAAAGTAAATAAACTGTAATTTATTAAAACTATTAAATTATTAATAAATTTATTTATATTTTTTCAATATCTTTAAAACTATTTATTAAAATTTGTTCTCAATCAATTATTTGCTTTAAATCATTTTCTAAAAGTTCACATTCTTTAATCTTTGGTTGTGTAACAGGGTTTTTGGGAACAAATAATGAACAACAATCAGCGAATGGTAAAATTGATGTTTCATAAGTACCAATTTTTTTAGCAAGATTAATAATATCAACTTTATCTTCGGCAATTAAACTACGCAAAATTGGTAAATTGCTAACAATATTAATAGCATTAATACTTGCTAATGTTTGTGAAGCAACCTGACTAATCGCTTCACCGGTTGCTAATGCTTGAATTTTATATTTTTCTGCAAATAAACTAGCAATTCTAATAAACATTCTACGCATTAAAGTAATACGATAACTTTCTTTCTTAATATGACTTAATTCATTTTGCAAGTTAGTAAAATTGCAAATATATAAATTTTTACTACCAGCATTATAAGGTGCTAAAATTTGAACTAAAGTTTCTACTTTTTTTAATGCTGTTGGTAAAGTAAAAGGTGGAATAGCAAAATGTAAATATTGAACTTGTAATCCTCGTTTCATTAATTTATATGCTGCTACAGGGGAATCAATACCACCGCTCAATAATAATAACACTTTCCCTGAACTACCTACTGGAAATCCACCAGCACCAATAATTTTATTTGCAAATAAATAAATATCATCCTTATTAACTTTGATATTTATTTTTAAATCAGGATTAGTAACATTAACTTTTAAATCTGTTTTTTTTAAAATTATAGAAGCTATAATTTTAACTATTTGTTCTGAATTTAATGAAAAACTCTTATCACTACGACTAACAAAAAGTTTAAATGTTTTAAAATTTGTTAGATCTTGACTTAAAATTAATGATATTACTTTTTCTGATAATATTTCCATATTTTTAGCAATTCTAAAAGCAGGTGATAATGAACTAATACCAAATATTTTCACCAAAATATTAATAACATCATTCATTACGTCAAGAGATAAATTAGTTAGTTCCATCCGATCATGAAAATGAATAATATTTATTTGTTTATAATCACTAAGAGCATACTTAATATTTATTTTTAATTGTTTAATAAAATCAATCCGATTTTTACTTTTAGTTGTTAATTCACCATAACGAATAATAATAATTGGTACCATTTAAATTTCCTCTTTTTTAAAATTTATTCCATTAATTCCAATAATAATGTTAATGCTTTTTGATTATGATTATTAGTGATATTATTTTCAATTTCATTAAATTTACTATTAAGTTGCTGATTAATTGAACGATGACGATTAGCATAAACAAGAGTTAAATGTGATAATTTATGAATAGTAATTTCCATTTTTAATTCAGTATAAAGATGAAAAATTTTATTTTGTAAATCATTAAATTTACTAAAAGAAGAATTATCATAATTTCCATTTTTAAAATTTAAAATAGTATCATTTATTAAATATTGTAAATCACTAAACTTTTCTTTATAAATTTCATTTAAATAATAAAAATTAATATTATTTAAAATATTATCAATTTGTAACATCATTGAATTGATTTTATCAACATAAGTTTTAAATTTAATTTTTGCTTTATTTTGTTCATTCAACAATTTATTATACTCTTTTAAACTATTAAAAACAACAATACTATTTTCAAATAACGCCGCTAATAACATCACTAATGTTTCATAACTAGTATTTTTTATTGATTTTTGATGTTCTATGATTAATAAATTATCAAAATCATTAACAGTAGCAAGTTGTTTATTAATAATAGTTTCTAAGTTAGTTATTTTGCTATTTTCTATCATTTTAGAATTAATTTTATTTGAAAGAGCAATTTCATTTTTAATAGTTTCAAATATTTCATTAAAATTAAAACTCATAACTAAAAATTTTTCATAATTTTGTTTAAAAATATTATAAAATATTTGTTCTTTATCAATTTTATTACTAAAAGTGGCAATTAATTTTAATATTTCTTGAGTGTTAACCTTAGCTTTTTTGTATTGTAAATTATTAATTTGTTTATTAATAAAACTTAACTTTTCATCAACGTTTGCTACTAATTGTTCGTATTGTAAAAGTAAAGTATTATTTATTTTTATCATTTGATATTTATTTTTTAAGGCCGCCATTTTTTGTTTAATTTCATATGTTATAATATAACCAAGTGTTGGTAAATTATCTAAAATTTCTGCCAATGTTACAACAGCAATCGCAATCTCACTTAAAATAGTAATAATTTGACTAACATTAATAGCATTAATATTTGTTTCTAATTCTTTAAACATATCATTAATTATTTTAATAACTTCATCTAATTGTTCTCGATTAAGATCATTTTGTAAATTAATCTTGATCATTTGATCTTGTAAATAATTAAAATTTTGTTTAAAAAATAATTGATATTCTCGTAATAATTGATCAATACTAATAAAATAATCTATTTCAATTGTTAATAACTGCAATTGATTTTTTAAATTATTACTTTTATTATGCATTCTATACATTAATTTATATCTTTTTCATAATTCTTTATTATTTTGTAATTTTAAAATTTGAATATATTTTTTAAAAACCTTATTTAAATCTTTTTTTAAAAAAAGATTATAACGACTAATTCAAATCCCTAAAATAGAACTATATTGTTCATTTGCTTGTACCATTTGATTAATACGATTTAATCTTTCTTTAATATTAATATTTTGAATATATTGCAAATTTTTATAAACCATAAATTGTTTATTTTTATATGAACTAAAAATTACTAATAAACTTGTTAAAACGATAATAGTAAAAATTAATAAACTAATAATAGTTATTATAATAATTTGTGCACTAGTTAATTTATAAATTTTTATTAACATCAACATAGTTTTATTCTCCTTTCCTTATATTTTAAATATATTAAAAGATATTAATCTTTTATTTTATTATTACTTCTAAAATATTTAATAATATCAACTAAACCTAAAAATAACATTTGTGGTTCATAAATATATGAAAAATCAAAATAAGATTTTAAAATTGGTACACTACCTCCTGTTAAAATTACAGGTAAACTAATATTTGTTTCATTTTGAATTCTAGCAACTATACTATTAATCATTGCACTAAAACCATAACCATAACCAATTGATAAAGCATGATTAGTATTTTTACCTAACATTGATTGATAATGTTGCATTTCAAAATCAACAAGTAAAGCAGCATTATCAATTAATGCATCTTTACTTGTACTAAATCCAGGTCCAATAATAACACCAACCAAAACATCATTAACAACAACACTATAGGTAGTAGCAGTTCCCAAACTAACAACTATCGCATTGTGATACTTAGTATAAGCAGCATATGATAATGCTATCAAATCACTACCTAATTGACGATTTTCTAAATTAAGTTTTAAAGGTAAAGAACTTAGTAAATTAAAATCAACAATTAACGATTTTAAATTATATGTAAAAACAATTAATTTTTCTATTATTATTAAAAAATTTGGAACAACACAACTAATAACAGCTTCTTCAAAATGTAATTTTTTATTTAATTTAAATGCTTTTTTCAATTGAACAATTGCAGTTTTACTTTTGGTTTCTATTACTGCTCATTGTTCAATAATTTCACTATCATTAATCATAGCAATCTTAATTAATGTATTACCAATATCTACTAATAACAAACTTTTCATTATTATACTTGTTGAACCATTTCTTTAGTTGAAGCTAATTCATCATATAGTGTACGAACAAGATTATTTAAGTTTTCAACTTGTAAAAACTTACCACTACGAGCTATTGAAACAGAACCATTAGTTTCACTAACAATAACTGATACTGCATCGGTTTGCTCTGATATTCCAATAGCAGCACGATGACGTGAACCAAATTGACTAGATATTTTTTTATTAGTTAGTGGAAAATAAGTAGAGGCACATTCAATACGACCTAAACGAATAATAACTGCACCATCATGCAATGGTGAACCTTTAATAAAAATAGATTGTAATAGTTGTGAAGTTACTTCACTATCAATTTTTACTCCCAAATCAGTATATTCATTTAATGAAACATTCCTTTCAATAGTAATCAGTGCTCCAATTTTTTCTTCTGCTAATTTAATCACTGCTTCTGCTAAAACACTTGCTAACATTCTTTTTTCTGAAGTTGCTAGTAGTTTCATATGAGATTTATTTCTTGTTGTTCATCAAACTTTTTTACCACGAATAAAGGTATTCATAACTATTAAAATAAGAATTGTCATTAATAAAGAAATGGTTATTCCAAATAAAACCGCTATTTCAGCAATAACTGTTCCAATATCTGCTGAAATTACAGTCGAAATAATATTTAACGGTAATACACTCATATTAAATACCACCATTCCTTTATTTTTTGATTTCATTACTTTAATTATAAAGTAAAAAAATTATTTTTGATATTATTAGTATAACAACTTATCATAATTTACAAAATACTCCTTTTAAATTTATTTGCTGAATTATACTTGTAAGTGCAAGTAAATAAAATTGCAAAAAATTCTCATATAAAAATTTCATAATGCTAAATTTAGTTTAGAAAAAAGTAAGGAGTTTTTATATGAGTTATAAACATCTTGGCATAGATGAAAGGATTTATATTGAGAATCAATTGAAATTTAAATTTAAAATTATTGAAATAGCTAAAAATCTTAATCGAAGTATTAGTACTATTATTCGAGAAATTAATAGAAATAAAGATAATAATCATTATTTTTCATTAATTGCACAAAATAAAGCTGAAAATCGAAAACAATCACATATTAGTTTTCATAAGTTTAAAAATAAGAATTTAGTAAAATATGTACAACAAAAATTACTATTAGGTTGATCACCTGAACAAATTTATGGCAGAATTAAAAATTTTCATAAAGAGTGAGTTATTAGTTTTAAAACAATTTATACTTGAATTTATTTTGGAATGCTTGATAAAGTTACTAGTAAAAATTTAAGAAGAAAAGGTAAAAAACCAAAATCTAAAGAAAATTGTGGCAAGTTTAATGGTAAATCAATTAAAGAACGAGATATAAATGTTAATGATCGTATAACACTTGGTCATTGAGAAGGAGATACTATAGTATCATCAAGAGGCAAAGGTAATGTTTAGTAATCTGTGTAACTTACAAAAATAACTATGTTTAATTAATTCTAGTAAATATAATTAAATGATTAGAAAGAGTGAGTTACAGATGGCTAAAAAAGATAACTTTAATAATAATGATCCAATATCAAAAGCAGTAGATTTATTATTAGAAAATACTGAAGATTTAACAACAGTTTTTAAAGAAGGGGGTTTATATGCTGAATTATACTTGTAAGTGCAAGTAAATAAAATTGCAAAAAATTCTCATATAAAAATTTCATAATGCTAAATTTAGTTTAGAAAAAAGTAAGGAGTTTTTATATGAGTTATAAACATCTTGGCATAGATGAAAGGATTTATATTGAGAATCAATTGAAATTTAAATTTAAAATTAGTGAAATAGCTAAAAATCTTAATCGAAGTATTAGTACTATTATTCGAGAAATTAATAGAAATAAAGATAATAATCATTATTTTTCATTAATTGCACAAAATAAAGCTGAAAATTGAAAACAATCACATATTAGTTTTCATAAGTTTAAAAATAAGAATTTAGTAAAATATGTACAACAAAAATTACTATTAGGTTGATCACCTGAACAAATTTATGGCAGAATTAAAAATTTTCATAAAGAGTGAGTTATTAGTTTTAAAACAATTTATACTTGAATTTATTTTGGAATGTTTGATAAAGTTACTAGTAAAAATTTAAGAAGAAAAGGTAAAAAACGAAAATCTAAAGAAAATCGTGGCAAGTTTAATGGTAAATCAATTAAAGAACGAGATATAAATGTTAATGATCGTATAACACTTGGTCATTGAGAAGGAGATACTATAGTATCATCAAGAGGCAAAAGCAAATCATGTTTAATAACTTTAGTTGAAAGAGTATCACGATTTACTTTAGCAATATTAGTTAAAAACAGAACTACTAAAGTTATTAATAAAAATGTCAGTTATTATTTATCAATTCTTCCTAAAAACATTGTTAAAACTATTACTTTTGATCGTGGCAAAGAATTTTCAAATTGACAACAACTTGAAAAAAATTTAAATGTAAAAATTTATTTTGCCAATCCATATTCACCTTGACAAAGAGGTACTAATGAAAATACTAATGGTTTAATTAGAGAAAAATTTCCTAAAAAATTTATTTTTTCAAAAACTAATAAAAATGAAGTTCATAAATTTATATTGTCTTTAAATCAAAGACCGAGAAAAATATTAAATTATCTTTCACCAATCGAATATTTGGATAGAAAAATAATTTAGTTGCACTTACCTTTACAATTTAGCATTATAGTTTTCTATACTATTATATTTTTATACAAATTAACATCGTTAAATGTTTTTAATATTTAATTCTAAACTATCAAATCAAAAACTAATTAATATTATTTTTAATAATATCTGTTATTTCTTTAACAGCAATATCTAAGTCATCGTTAATAACAATATAATCATATTCATGTTGAACTTTAAATTCTTCTTTTGCTTTATTTAACCTTTTCTCAATAATTGCTTCTGACTCACTAGCACGCATACGAATTCTTTGTTCTAATTCTTGATAAGAAGGAGGCATAATAAAAATACTCATAATATCATTGCGATGTTCATAATTTTTTAAAACTTGACTAGCACCATCAACCTCAATTTCCAAAATAACGTTATAACCTTGATTTTGCAAATTTAAAACATAACTCTTACTAGTACCATAGTAATTACCAATAAAATTTGTATATTCTAAAAAATCATTACCTTTAACATGATTTAAAAAAGTTGATACATCAACAAAAAAATAATTAATGCCATCTTGTTCTTTATTACGTGGTTTTCTTGTTGTCATCGAAACTGAATATGCTAAATTTAATGATTTATCAGCAAATAATTTAGCAATAATTGCACCCTTACCAACACCACTTGGTCCAGAAAGAATAATTAATTTTCCTTTTTTTTGTGCCATTTACATTCTACTTTCTACTTTTCATAAAATTGAATTATTTTAATATATATTTTACCGTATTTTTTATTAGATACTACTTTAAAATGGAAATTTAATTGTAAATTTTCAAGTGGTACATTTGTTTCTAAAACAATTAAAGCATTATTAGCAAGTAAATTATTTTTATAAAAGAAATCAATAATTCACTGTTGACAAGTAATATTTGCAAACGGTGGATCAATAAAAACAATATCACACTGTTGTACTAGTGTTTTACTAAAAATTTGATAATCCAAATTACTTAATTTAACTTGTTCTTGTAAATTACAAGCAAAACAATTTTGATTAATAATATTACAAGCAGCTTTATTAATATCATTTGCAAAAGCAAATTTTGCCCCTCATGATAAACTTTCAAGAATTAAATTACCACTTCCAGCAAATAAATCAACAACAATTTTATCTTCAAAACTACAATAATTTAACATAATATTAAAAATATTTTCTTTAATTCGATTTAATGTTGGCCGTGTTGATAAACTATCTAAAGTAATTATTTTTTTTCCTTTTAATTTTCCAGCAATAATTTTCATGTTTTCTCCAAAATTTAGTTTATAATAACTTTATCATTAAATTTGATAAAAGCAAATTAGTTTAATTTATTATTTATTACAAACTGATGAAAGGATCTGCAATGTTAAAAAAATTACAAAACGAAGTACCATCAGCATCTTGAATTACTGAAGATACAAAACCTAGTTTATTAAAACCTTGTGCTGATGTTATTTTACCCTTAACACCTAAAGATGAAAATATTATGAAACGTATGATTGATTGAGTAAAAGCATCACAAGATAAAGAATTTAATGCTAACAACATTTTAACCGAAGCTATTGGTATTGCTGCACCACAAATTGGAGAAAATATAAAAATGTATTATATTTTATTACCAATTCCTGATAAAAATGAAAAGATTATTTACTATGAACATGCATTAATAAATCCAAAAATCATTGGTAAAAGCGAACAAATAGCTTATTTAAAAAAAGGTGAAGGTTGTTTAAGTGTAACTAATCACCCTCATGAAGGTTTAGTTCCACGTAGTTATAAAATCAACGTTACAGGTTATGACTATTTAAAAAAGAAAAAAGTAACTTTAACTGTTAGAGGTTATGAAGCAATTGTTTTTCAACATGAGCAAGACCATTTAGAAGGAAAACTCTTTTATCATCACATTAATAAGGATAATCCTTGACTTAATGATGATAAATGGATTATGATATAAAGTAGAATGATAAACTTAAGTTTTTAAATTGTTTTATTATAGTTAAATATAATATACCAAATAAGTAATAAGTAAAAACATGATTAAATTCATTACATTTTTTTATGTTATGTTTTATGTTATTTCCTTATAATTTTAAAATGAATGAAGGAGAAAAAATATGAGTGATACACCGACAAAAAATACTATGCCAGTTAAAAAGTTCGTCACGAAAATCTTTGCGCTTGGTGGGCTAGAAGAAGTTGGAAAAAATACTTATGTAATTGAACAAGATAATGAAATTATTATTATTGATGCTGGAGTAAAATTTGCTGATGCTTCTATGCCAGGAATTGAAGCAGTAATTCCTGATTATAGTTACTTAAAAGAAAATAAACATAAAATTAAAGGAATATTTATTACTCATGGTCATGAAGATCATATTGGTGGTATACCATACTTATTAAAAGAAATTAGTGATATTCCAGCTATTTATGCTCCTAACTTAGCAGCAGCTTTAATTCGTCATAAAATTAAGGACAAAGGAATAAAATCAAAAATAAAAATAAATATTGTTGATGGTAATAGTAAAATTAAAACTAACAGATTTATTATTAGTTTTTTTGCTGTTAATCATTCAATTCCTGATGCATATGGAATTTGCGTAGAAAATTCAAATGGAACTGTTGTAACAACAGGTGATTATAAATTCGATTGAACACCTTTAGGTCATAAAGCAGATATTGATAAAATGGCACAAATGGGTCAAAAAGGAGTAACATTATTTTTAGCAGATTCAACGAATGCTGAAGTACCCGGTTATACAATGACAGAAATGCTTGTTGTTAAAAGAATTAGTGAAATATTTGCTAAAGCGAAGGGCAGAATTTTAATTTCTACTTTTGCTTCTAATGTACACCGTTTACAACAAATTATTGAAGTTGCAACAAAACATAATAGAAAAGTTATTGTTGTTGGAAGAAGTTTAGAAAGAATAGTTAATGTTATTCGTCAAATGGGACATTTAAAAGTTCGTGATAGTTCATTTATTAAAGCAGAAGAAGCTAAAAAATATGATAATAATCAAATTGTTATTATTTGTACGGGTTCCCAAGGTGAACCAATGGCAGCATTATCAAGAATTGCTAATCGCGAACATCGTCAAATAAAAATTATACCCGGTGATACAATAATATTCTCTTCATCAGCAATTCCCGGTAACCGTGCTGACGTTGAAAGAGTAGTTAATAAATTAACACGATTTAGTGCGATTGTTGAAGAAAATTCACCATTAAATTGATTGCATACTTCTGGTCATGCTTCACAAGAAGAACAAAAATTAATGTTAAATTTAATTAAACCATCATACTTTATGCCAATGCATGGTGATTATCGAATGTTAAAAGTTCATAAAGAAACAGCTGTATCAATTGGAATCCCTGAAGAAAATATATTTATTTGTTCTAACGGTGATCCAATTATTATGGATAATGGTAAATGTTCTTTAAGCGATAAACGCATTGCTGCTGATCCTATTTATGTTGATGGTGGTAAAGATATGTCAGGAGTAACAACTGCTGCAGTAATCCGTGATAGACAAATTCTTTCTAAAGATGGTTTAATTGCAATTGTTGTTTCTATTGATTCACAAAATAATAAATTATTAGCACCACCAACGTTTATTTCTCGCGGTTCTTTCTATGTTCGTGATGCAGCACCTTTAGTATCTGAAGCAATATCATTACTAACAAAAGCTATTAATGAAGTATTAAAAAGCGAAAGACCTACTTTTGCTACAATAAAAAATGCTATCAAATCAACATTAGCACCTTATATATTTAAAAAGAAAAGAAGAAACCCTTTAATTATTCCTGTTATATTAAATAAAAAATAGTTTTAAAAACTATTTTTTATTTTTTTTGATATATTTTATTAAACATAATTAGCATTGAATATGATGTTATTATTAAGGGTTAACTATTAATTCTTCTCCTACAAGAATCATAACTTCACCGATTTTAAATCTAACTGTAATTTTATCATTGGCCATAAAATTACCTATTGATTTATCATTTTTTGTTACTAATAATTTTAGTGATCCTTTATTTAATAATTTTTGGATTCCAAAGATTGTTTTAACATTATCTTTAGAATTATCTAACATTGAAGTCAAATCACTCTTAATTTGAAATTTACTTACTGATTGACCTACTTTAAATTCAATTTGAAAATTACTATTAAAATCTGTTTTTTTAATTGGAAAAATATCATGACCAACTACTCCGTTTGGACTTGTTTTTATAACTACTTTATATTTATCAGTTTTTGTAACACCATTTGTAAACATTATATTATATGAACCTTTTACAATGTAAAAATCATTTTTGTCTGTTATTGGATTTAAATCAACATTAATATTTGAAATAATAGTAGTTACATTATTTAATTCTGTTTCATTAAAAATAGCATCTTCTAATTTTGTGCCACTATCAATTTTAATATTTAAGGCATTTTTTAAAAATTGAAAACTTTCTTCATCTTTAGCTTTTTTATCATTTTTAATCAAATTTATTACCTTAATATTAGTTGGATTGATTTTTCAGGTTACTTGTGATTTATCATTTTCATCAATATTAATAGTAGGCATTAATAATCCTTCACCAGTAGCATTAGTCAATTTTAAACCTTGTGAAACTTTTGCATTTAATAAATTTTCTTCGAAATCTTGATTATCACATGCAATAACTGAGCTTGTGCTAACTGTAGTTAAAGTAACTGCTGACATTAATCTTAATACCGATTTTATAATATTCATATTTTTCTCCTTAATCTTTAAATCTTTTTTACTATACCTATTATATACAATTTTTGTTATATTACATTAATTATTATTTTATTATGATTTGAGTGTTTACTTAATTAATTGTATAAATTTAATCTGTATAATTAAATGAAAATTACCTTTATATTTGTAAAGTTTGTTTATTATTAATTGTTAAAAAATTATTATCATCTTCAATTAAATTTATGTTATTTTTAAAATAATCAAAAGCATCAATAGCAACTTTATTAACATCATAATAATAATTTATAATGTTAAATCTATTTTTATTAGCATTTTTATCTTTTTTATCTAAAGGTTTAATAAAACAAGATTTTTTTCTTGATAATAAATCAATATTTTTTTCTAAAAATATTCTATCTTCTTCATTTATTTGAACTTTTGATTTAATTGCTAAAGCATTTTCTTTTTTTAGTAACATACAAGCATGATTTCATGCTGAATTCCCCGAACTATCTTTATAATCAATATCAACTGATCATTTTGTTACTAAATAAGTTACTAATTTTTGTCAATCATTTAATACTGCTATATGCAATAATGAATAATTTTCCTCTTCAAATTTTAGACTATTAATAAATTCTTTTTTGCTAAATTGTAAAGGTAAGTGCAACTAAATTATTTTTCTATCCAAATATTCGATTGGTGAAAGATAATTTAATATTTTTCTCGGTCTTTGATTTAAAGACAATATAAATTTATGAACTTCATTTTTATTAGTTTTTGAAAAAATAAATTTTTTAGGAAATTTTTCTCTAATTAAACCATTAGTATTTTCATTAGTACCTCTTTGTCAAGGTGAATATGGATTGGCAAAATAAATTTTTACATCTAAATTTTTTTCAAGTTGTTGTCAATTTGAAAATTCTTTGCCACGATCAAAAGTAATAGTTTTAACAATGTTTTTAGGAAGAATTGATAAATAATAACTGACATTTTTATTAATAACTTTAGTAGTTCTGTTTTTAACTAATATTGCTAAAGTAAATCGTGATACTCTTTCAACTAAAGTTATTAAACATGATTTGCTTTTGCCTCTTGATGATACTATAGTATCTCCTTCTCAATGACCAAGTGTTATACGATCATTAACATTTATATCTCGTTCTTTAATTGATTTACCATTAAACTTGCCACGATTTTCTTTAGATTTTCGTTTTTTACCTTTTCTTCTTAAATTTTTACTAGTAACTTTATCAAGCATTCCAAAATAAATTCAAGTATAAATTGTTTTAAAACTAATAACTCATTGTTTATGAAAATTTTTAATTCTGCCATAAATTTGTTCAGGTGATCAACCTAATAGTAATTTTTATTGTACATATTTTACTAAATTCTTATTTTTAAACTTATGAAAACTAATATGTGATTGTTTTCGATTTTCAGCTTTATTTTGTGCAATTAATGAAAAATAATGATTATTATCTTTATTTCTATTAATTTCTCGAATAATAGTACTAATACTTCGATTAAGATTTTTAGCTATTTCAATAATTTTAAATTTAAATTTCAATTGATTCTTAATATAAATCCTTTCATCTATGCCAAGATGTTTATAACTCATATAAAAACTCCTTACTTTTTTCTAAACTAAATTTAGCATTATGAAATTTTTATATGAGAATTTTTTGCAATTTTATTTACTTGCACTTACAAGTATAATTCAGCTTTTAAAAAAAAGATTTAGTTGTCCATCAATATTTTTGGTTTTTTTATTAATATAATCTTCATAATTTTGCAATATTTTAATACATTTTCTTTCTATTTTTTTTGAATAAATTCTTTCTTTATTTTTATTAAAAATAATATTCATTTTATTTATCATTTTTTTAACATTTAATAAGTTTTCTCTTTTTAAACTATTTACTTGCATGATTATCTTTTTTATCTGTCAATGATTATATTTGGTTGCAAATAATAAAGCAGTATTGCCATTTACGTCTACAACATCAATATTAGCATTATGTGCTAATAAAGTTTTAACTATATCCAAATGTCCATTTTTAGCAGCTCACATTAAAGCATTGCAACCTTTTTCATTTATACAATTAACATTTGCACTATTTATTAATAAAGTTTTAACTATATCCAAATGTCCATTTTTAGCAGCAACAATTAAAGCGGTTTCTTCAATTATATTTTCATGATTAACATTAGCGCCATTTTTGATTAAAGTTTTGACTACTTCTAAATGACCTTTTTCAGCTGCTCACATTAAGGCACTCAAACCATTGATAGTTACATGATTAACATTATTTCCATTTTTGATTAAGGTTTTAACTATTTCTAAATGACCTTTACCAGCAGCAGCAATTAAAGCAGTATAACCACAAATTTTTGTTATAGAGTAAACATTTGCACCTTTATTTAATAACAAATTAACTACTTCTAAATGACCATTCCTCGCAGTTCACATTAAAGGCGTATCACCATTTTCATTTATACAATTAACATTAGCTCCCAATTCTAATAAAGTTCTGACTATTTCTAAATGACCATTCCTCGCAGTTCACATTAAAGGCGTATAACCAAACATATTTTTTCTATTAACATTAGGATAATTTGTTAATAAGGCATTAGCTATATCTAAATAATTAGATTTAATTGCTAATATTAAAGCAGTATTACCATTTATAGAGACATGATTAATATTAGCGCCATTTGCTAGTAAATCATTAACTATTTCTGTATATCCATTTTTAGCAGCCACTAACAAAGCAGTTTCGCCATATCGATTTTCATGATTAACATTAACATTATGTGTTAATAAATTTTTAACTATTTCCAAATTTCCATTTTCAGCACTTAAAATTAAAGCAGTATTACCAAATTGTTCCTCACAACTAAAATTAGCATTATGTTCTAATAACAGATTAACTATTTTTGTATAATTTTTTTTAGCAGCTAAGATTAAAGCAGTATTACCATTTATAGAGACATGATTAATATTAGCGCCATTTGCTAGTAAATCATTAACTATTTCTGTATATCCATTTTTAGCAGCCACTAACAAAGCAGTTTCGCCATATCGATTTTCATGATTAACATTAACATTATGTGTTAATAAATTTTTAACTATTTCCAAATTTCCATTTTCAGCACTTAAAATTAAAGCAGTATTACCAAATTGTTCCTCACAACTAAAATTAGCATTATGTTCTAATAACAGATTAACTATTTTTGTATAATTTTTTTTAGCAGCTAAGATTAAAGCAGTATTACCATTTACAGATATGTAATTAATATTAGCATTATGTGCTAATAAAACATTAACTATTTTTAGATAACCTTTTTCAGCTGCTCACATTAAAGGCGTATAACCAGTTCTATCAATATAATCAATATTAATATCATATTTTAATATTTTATTAACTAAATCTAACTTTTTATTTTTAATAGCATCTATCATTTTTGCTTCTTTGTTATTAATATTTATATTTATTCCAAATATTTCTCTAACTCACTCAAACATATTCTTTTCCTTTCATTGTTTTTAAAAAAACAATGTATTTAAAATATTATTCTTTAAAATTTACCTTCATTATATATTTTTTTCCATTTTACAATGTTTAATTCCAGCGTCCAAAAATATTTCAGAACAAACTTTATAACCCAAATTTTTATAAAAATTTAGTGCTTGAATTTGGGCATGAAGAGATATAACTTTAAATTGATTTTTAATTGCAACTTTTTCCATAAATTCCATTAATTTTTTACCAATACCTAATTTACGATATTTTTGTAATATACACACTCTTTCAATTTTTACAATATCTTCAACTTTTCGCATTCTACTAGTAGTTATTGGTTTATTATTATCATCAAAAACTAAAAAGTGAATCGATACATCTTCAAATTGATCAATTTCTTCTTCAAAAGGAACCTTTTGTTCATTAACAAAAACTTTTTTTCTAATCAAAAATGTTTGTTCTAACATTTCAATATTATTAACTATTTCAATTTTCATAGTTTTCTCCTTAAATATAAATAATATTTTAAATTAATTATATAATTAATTTTTAATTAGTGCTACAATTTAAGTAAGCGATTTTAAAAAATATTTTTTTTGGGGGGGAATAAATTTTGGAAGGACAAAAAATTCAATTTAAAAAATTACGACCGCATAATTTTTTGGGAGGGCAATATTTTGTTTTATTATTTTTTTGAATAATATTTATTACATTACTAATTACTGCATTAGTCTTATTTTTAAATAAAAGAACAAGAATTGATAAAGAAAATAATGTTAAAGAACTACTAGAACAAATTGCTAATACAAAACAAGAAAGTGACAAAACTCCTTTCTATAAAAAATTAATGGATATTTATTATCCATTAATTGATTTTTCATTAATGTCATTTATTTTTACTAAACATGATGATTCACCAATAAGTGACTGAGGAAGCGCATGAACACAACGTTTAAATAGCATTAATACTGCTTATTCATATATCTTTATTACAATTTTAATCGCTTTAATCGCTTTACTTTTTTATATTATTATCATTATTAAACTTTATCGTCGTCGAGCATTTCAAAGAAAATATGGTTTAACAACTCAATTTGCAAATGATTATCCAATTTATGATATTAAAATGTATCTAGATTTTACAGTTAATTTAGCTATTGTTTTTAGTTTTTTCAATTTTCTAACAACTATCATTGTATTAATTTATGGTATTATCTTGGTATTAACTTCTTATTTCTTTTGATATATTTTAAAAATTAAAACAGAAATATTAATTATGCATAAATGATGAAAAACACCAAACTTTGCTTTATTTTTATCTGTTATTTTATTTCAAAATGGTTATACTTTATTAAAATCAATATTTGCTCAAAAGTTTAATGTTAACTTAGACTTAATTTTATCAATTATTTTACCAATTGGAACAATTACCATCTTCATTACCTTATTAATCAAAAATATGCTTAATTCACAAGTTACAACAGTAAAAAATGCTATTAAAACAATTGCTGCTAAAATTAGTGCTTTTCAAATTTTCTATTATACACAAAAAGAAAAATCTTTAGAAGACTACATGTTTGTTAGTCAATTGCCAACACTTGTTCGTATACCATTACAAAATAATAGCATTAATACCAAACAAGCAGTAACGCTAATGGCAACTATTGATGAAACAATAATATTTTTTAAAAAACACTTTCATAAACCAAAAGAATTAAACTATATGCTTTTTCACTTATTTAATAGAATAACTGATATTGAAGAAATTGAAGAAATCAAAAATAATATTCTTAAAATAGAAAAAAATAATTAATCAAAATTTAACAAAAAAAGTTTTAAAAATAGTTAATACTATAGAAAATAATAAAATTTGTTATAATTGAGTAGAGTAATTATGATATGAGGAAAGGAAGTTATATACATGTGACCATTTAAAAAAAAGGATAAAACTGGAGAAGCAAAAGATCAAAAAAAATGTGATGGTTGTGGGAAAATGAAAAATTCATCTGAATGTACTAAAGCAGCAGATGGTAAATGTTTGTGTAAAGATTGTGCTAAATAAATATATTAAATAAGTGTGTTAATGACACACTTATTTAATATATTTAGAAAGGAAGGATATAATGAAATGATTCAATAAAAAAACAAAAAAACTGATGATGAATCTTTAACAAAAACTGTAAAATGTTTTGATTGCGGAATGATGTTTGAACCTTTTGACATTCTTGATATAAAAGAAGGAAAATCTTTATGTAAAAAATGTTTCATTAAAGAAGAAGAAAAATAAATTAATGATATGTTTAGCAAAACACATTTTTTATTATTTAAAATAAAATAAATAACTATTTTCACAATATTTTATTATAATTATTATGATAAATTAAATTAATTAAAAGGAGAAAAAATGAACATTTTTATAGAAATATTGGGGTATCTTGCAGCCATTTGTATTCCTTTGGCATTCTTACCACAAATTATTAAACTAATTAAAACAAGAAATACTTCAGGTCTTTCTATTTTTTCATATAGTATCTATCAACTGGGGGGTCTTACTTTTTTAATATTTGGCATACTTCGTAATGATATTCCCATGATTACTTGTCAAACTATTACTGCTACATTAAATTTCATAATAATTGGGATTATTGTTAACAATTTAATTAAACAAAAAAATAAGGAGGAAAAAAATGTCTAATATTGCAATTGATATTATTGGATATATAGGTACCTTTTTTATTTCAGTTGCCTTTTTACCACAAACTATTAAACTAATTAAAACTAAAAACACAAAAGGTTTATCGTTAATTTCTTATAGCATATATCAAATAGGCTTAACTTCATTCATAATTTATGCTAGTTTAATTAAAAACATTCCCTTACTAGCAGCAAATGCCTTTGGTACAGTTATTAATATCATATTATTAACATTAATAATTTATAATTTATATTATAATAATAAAGATAAAAAGAACAATTTAACTTCCAAAAAATAAAATTTTTATTAACATAATACTTGCACAAGAATGGAGAAAAAAATGGCACATATTAATCTATTAGGAACTTTTATTTTTATTATCATTGGTTATTTAATTGGCTCAATCTCACCTTCAATTATTATTAGTAAATTAAAATTTAAAACCGATGTTAGAGATTATTACTCTAAAAATGCTGGTGCTACTAATTCAACACGAGTTATGGGTGGTAAATGGGGAGCTATTATTTTAATTATTGATGGTTTTAAGTCCGCTATTCCTATTTTAATTGCATACGGTTTAACCTTTATTGATATTACTAATCCTAATTATGAAACAATGTTTAAACAAGCATATATTTATCCAACTGGTCTTGCTGCAATTATTGGTCACTGTTGACCACTATTTTATGGTTTTCGTGGTGGTAAAGGAGCTGCATCTTCATTAGGAGTACTATTAATGACTAATCCTATTTATTGCGTTATCACAATTGCTAGTTGATGATTTATTTTATATTTAAGTAGAATGTCATCTTTATCTTCAATGTTAATGATGATACTTGCTTTTATCTTATCATGAATACCGAATATACCACTGCATTCTTTTCTTTCCCAACAAGACACTCAATACTATATTGTTAATATAACTATGGCTCTAATTTGAATATTAATTATTATTCGTCATTGAGATAATTGTAAAAGAATTCTTAATCATACTGAACGTAAAGTGACTATTTTTGATAAAAAAAATAAAAAAGCAAATGAAGAAAAAAAATAAAAAATCATCTCTTTATACAAACTCAATAAAAATATTTTTTAAAAAAATACTTGTTTTATGTTTAAAATTAATGTACTATTATAAGCGTGTTGACTTAACATTGTTAATATTCTCTCCGATATTAGCTTTGCTTAAGCCGAATTATATTTAAAGGAGAGTTGTCAAATATGGAACAAATTAAACAAGATGAATTGATTAAAAAATTTCGCTTAAATGCCAAGGATACTGGTTCTTTTGCAGTTCAAATTATTAACTTAACAAAAAGAATTTTAGAATTAACAGCCCATCTACAAGTACAAAAAAAAGATATTACTGCAAAACGAAGTTTGTTAAAAATGGTAGCAAGCAGAAAACGTTTCTTAAAATACTTTAAAAAACAAGATGTTACTACATACAATAAATTATTAACAGCACTATCACTAAAAGATAACTAATATTAAATCAGTATTTACTTATTAATACTGATTTTTTTATATACATCTAAATAATATTAAACATAGAAATAGATTTACAAATGATTTAAACAATAATAAAATTAATACTAAAAGTGTTATAATATAGTTATTAATTATTATATGTTTCTAACCCATTTATTTTTTACTAAAATAAATGGGTTTTTGATTTCAAAAAGGAGGAACAAAATAATGAATGATAAAGATATTAATGGTGAAAAAATAATATCAGTTATTTTAAATTCTGTCACTTCATATCAAAATATTACATATTTTAATTATTGGGATTATATAATTAAAGAAGAAAAAATTAGTTCTGAAATAAAAAAAAGATCAATATTTTAATAGAAAAAAATACTAATATAAATTATACAAACGAAAATAGTGATAGTCCTTTAATAATAGCAAGTCACTATTATCAACTTATAGATTCCATTAAAATTTTAATAGAAAATGGCGCTAATATCAACCATGCAAACCAAAATGGTGATACAGCCTTGCATTTAGCTGCTAAAAATGGACTAGCACAAATAGTTAATACTTTACTAATAAATAATGCAAATATTCATTTCATAAATCAAAATGGTGATACGGCTTTGACAATCATTATTAATAATAGTTTATTTTATGATAAAAACGCTGAATTATACTTGTAAGTGCAAGTAAATAAAATTGCAAAAAATTCTCATATAAAAATTTCATAATGCTAAATTTAGTTTAGAAAAAAGTAAGGAGTTTTTATATGAGTTATAAACATCTTGGCATAGATGAAAGGATTTATATTGAGAATCAATTGAAATTTAAATTTAAAATTAGTGAAATAGCTAAAAATCTTAATCGAAGTATTAGTACTATTATTCGAGAAATTAATAGAAATAAAGATAATAATCATTATTTTTCATTAATTGCACAAAATAAAGCTGAAAATCGAAAACAATCACATATTAGTTTTCATAAGTTTAAAAATAAGAATTTAGTAAAATATGTACAACAAAAATTACTATTAGGTTGATCACCTGAACAAATTTATGGCAGAATTAAAAATTTTCATAAAGAGTGAGTTATTAGTTTTAAAACAATTTATACTTGAATTTATTTTGGAATGCTTGATAAAGTTACTAGTAAAAATTTAAGAAGAAAAGGTAAAAAACGAAAATCTAAAGAAAATCGTGGCAAGTTTAATGGTAAATCAATTAAAGAACGAGATATAAATGTTAATGATCGTATAACACTTGGTCATTGAGAAGGAGATACTATAGTATCATCAAGAGGCAAAAGCAAATCATGTTTAATAACTTTAGTTGAAAGAGTATCACGATTTACTTTAGCAATATTAGTTAAAAACAGAACTACTAAAGTTATTAATAAAAATGTCAGTTATTATTTATCAATTCTTCCTAAAAACATTGTTAAAACTATTACTTTTGATCGTGGCAAAGAATTTTCAAATTGACAACAACTTGAAAAAAATTTAAATGTAAAAATTTATTTTGCCAATCCATATTCACCTTGACAAAGAGGTACTAATGAAAATACTAATGGTTTAATTAGAGAAAAATTTCCTAAAAAATTTATTTTTTCAAAAACTAATAAAAATGAAGTTCATAAATTTATATTGTCTTTAAATCAAAGACCGAGAAAAATATTAAATTATCTTTCACCAATCGAATATTTGGATAGAAAAATAATTTAGTTGCACTTACCTTTACAATTTAGCAAACATAAAAAATATATTAGAAAACATATTTTATCAAGAATATGAAGAATATATTACAAATAAGGCAAAAGTAGAAATTATTAAATACAGACCAGAATTTTCAAATAACTCATTATTTCATGATATTAAAGATAATATATTAATACATTTAAATACAAATAATTCAGTAAAAAATATAAAAGAAAATTTAATATTAATTGGATTAAAAATTGATAAGAAAAGGATTTTAAAAATTGAACAAAAAATAAAGAAAATATTTAAATGTAACATTAATAAATTAAATATTAATCAAGAAAAAGAAAAAAAATGACAGAAAAAAATTAAACAAGAATTAAAAGAAGAAAATTATCCAAAAAATAAGCCATCAACAAGTGGATATATAAAACATTAAATTTATCAAAATATAATGAATAAAAATAGTTACCATTATGGTAACTATTTTACAATTTATATTTAATAAAAATTATCGTTTTTTAGTAGTACTTTGTTGACGTTTCATTGCTTGCATTACTGATTTAATTTGAGATTCAGTAGGTTTACGCCCCATTTGTAAATACATTGCACGAATCATATTTTCATTAATAGGAGGATTTTTCTGTAATTGTTTTTCGAAAATCTTCTTAGTAACAATAAAACCAACTAATCCACCAATTAACGCACTAGCAATGCCAATGATAAATACTGCTCACCAAACCATCATTATTAATTTCTCCTTACTTACTGTTTAAAAACTTATTAATTTTATCACACACTTGATTTGATGTAAAGCCATATTTTTCTAGTACTACCTTATCAGGAGCAGAAATACCAAAAGTACTTACGCCAATAACAAAGCCATTACCTGCAACATATTTATATCAACTATCTTTAGAACCCATTTCAATAGCAACTTTTATAATATCATTAGGTAAAATTCTATTTTGATATGTTTTATCTTGTTTATCAAAAATAAAAGTAGAAGGCATTGAAACTACACGAACATTAAGTTTTTGATCGTTTCATAGTTGTTCTTGACTAGCAATAGCTAATGAAACTTCACTACCGGTAGCAATAATAATTAAATCTAAAGCTTTACTACTATTCTCTTTACTAATAATATAAGCACCTTTTTGAACTGCCTCAATATTACTATTTGCAAGTTGTGGTAAATTTTGTCTAGTAATAATAATAGCACTAGGGTTAGTTTTATTAGATAATGCCATTAAATATGCACCAATTGTTTCTTTTGTATCAGCAGGGCGAATTACATTAAAATTAGGAATAGTTCTTAACATTGTTAGTTGTTCAACTGGTTCATGGGTAGGACCATCTTCGCCAACTGCGATACTATCATGACTAAAAATAAACAAAGATGGAATTGACATTAAAGCTGCTAATCGTAATGCAGGCTTTAGATAATCACTAAACACAAGAAAAGTAGAACCAAAAGGAATTGTGCCTTGATGTGACGTCATACCGTTAACAATAGCACCCATTGCAAATTCTCTTACTCCATAATGAATATGTCTTCCTGAATGGTCAAGAGGTAGAAAGTCTTTGTCTGTTACTAATGCTTTAGTTGAGCCAGCTAAATCAGCACTACCACCAATTAATGTTGGACAATGAGCTGATAAAAGTTTTAAAATATTACCAGAGTCTACTCTTGTTGCTTGTGGATTTACCCCAATAATTGAAGTTCAATCAATTTTATTTAATTGATAATCTTCATTAAAAATTTCATTTTTCAATGCTGATTTAATTTCTTTATACAAATTTGGATATAATTTTGCATATTTTTCAACTTTTTGATTTCAAACTAATTCTATTTTAGAACCATGATTAAGTGCTGTTTGTGTGAAGTAAGTACTTACTTCTTTTGGAACAGTAAATTCAGGATATTCTCAGTTTAAATTTTTAGCAACTGTTTTAATATCTTCCATTAAAGGAGAGCCATGAACACTCGGTGTTCCTTGTTTACTAGCCCCATAACCAATTATAGTTTTAATTTCAATTAAAGTTGGTTTATCACTAACTTTTGCCTTTTTAATAGCTTCAGAAATAAGTTTATCATCTTCACCATCTTCAACTTTTAAATAATTTCACTCTAATGCTTGAAGACGCATTTTTAAATTTTCTGAATATACTAATTTAACAGATGAATCTAATTGAACATCATTTGAATCATATAAAATAATTAGTTTATTTAATTTAAAATGTCCAGCAAAACTAAGTGCTTCTTGTGCAATACCTTCTTGTAAATCACCATCACCACAAATTGCATATGTATAATGATCAATAATATTAAGATCTTTTTGATTATATTTAGCACTAAGAAAACTCTCAGTAAGCGCCATTCCAACAGCATTAGCGATACCCTGACCTAATGGTCCAGTAGCCGTCTCTACTCCATAGTCTAAATGATATTCGGGATGACCAGGTGTATTACTATTTAATTGACGGAATTGTTTTATATCATTGATTGTATATTTATAACCAGCATGATGTAATATTGAATATAATAAAGCACTACCATGACCTGCTGATAAAACAAATCGATCACGATTAAATCATTTTGGATTTTTTGGATTAAAAGATAAATGATTTTTGAATAAAGAAAAAGTCATTGGTGAAGCACCTAAAACAATACCAGGATGGCCACTTTTAGCAGCATTAACTGCTTGTACTCCTAACATACGAATTGAATTAATAGTTAATTTATCTAAATTAATTTTATTTTCCATAATTTCTCCTTAAATTTTTAATAGTTATTATTTAATATAATATTAACAATATTCTTAATAAAATAGGTAATTTTTTAAAAATAATTAAAAAAGTATAAATAATAATGACAAAAAATATAATTTTATTTTAACTAAATTGAATCTTTGAACAAATTAAAAAAGAAAAGGAGGCTTTTTAGTAATCTGTGTTTCTTTGTTTTACAAAGTACTAGTTCAGATTAATTCTGTCTTCAAATTTTATCATAAAATGAGCAATTGCTGTATTTCAATTTTGAATGGGCATTGTTCATTTTTTTGTTATATTTTCAATTGCTAAGTAAAATATTTTAAAAACTGCCATATCATTTGGAAAAACTTTTTTATTTCTGATGACTTTTCGTAATTGACTATTAACAGATTCAATAGAATTTGTAGTATAAATCACTCTTTTGATTTCTGGAGGATAACTAATAAAAATCATTAAATTATCTCAATTTTTATATCAAGATTTAGCAATTTGAGGATAGTGTTTATTTCATTTACTTTCAAATGATTCTAAAGCTTGCATTGCTTGTTCTTCACTACATGCATTATAAATTGGCTTTAAATCTGTAACTAGTGATTTTCGATGTTTGTATGAAACATATTTTAAACTATTTCTGATTTGATGAACTATACATAATTGATGTTCAGTTTTAGGATAAACTGATTGTATTGCTTCTGACATGCCTGTTAAGTTGTCACTACAAGCAATAAGAATATCATTTAAGCCACGATTTTTCATTTCTGTGAAATTTGCTAATCAAAATTTAGCGCCTTCATTTTCACTAATTCATAAACCTAAAACATCTTTTTTACCTTCTAAATCAACACCTAAAGCTATATAAACTGATTTGTTAATAATGCGTTTATCTTGTCGTACTTTAACTACTATACAATCAAAATAAACAATGGGATAAATGCCTTCTAATGGTCTATTTTGTCATGCTTTGACATCATCAATCACATCATCAGTAATTTGACTAATAACACTTTCACTAATATCAGCACCATGATATAACTCTTGTAACTGCATTCTAATATCTGATAATGTCATACCTTTTGCATATAAGGAAAGAACTTGTTGATCAAAACCATCAAATCTTCTCTGTCTTTTTGGCACTATTACAGGAGTAAAATTACTATTACGATCTCGTGGTACATCAATCTCAATTTTACCTTGTTGAGTTATTAATTTTTTTGAACTTATACCATTACGAGCATTGTCACTATTACTATGTTGATTTTTTTCATATCCTAAATAATTTTGCATCTCAGAATTCAACATTTTTTCAACTAAACGTTTTGTTAATTCTTTATATAAACCCCCTTCTTTAAAAACTGTTGTTAAATCTTCAGTATTTTCTAATAATAAATCTACTGCTTTTGATATTGGATCATTATTATTAAAGTTATCTTTTTTAGCCATCTGTAACTCACTCTTTCTAGTCATTTAATTATATTTACTAGAATTAATTAAACATAGTTATTTTTGTAAGTTACACAGATTACTAAACATTACCAAGAAAAGATCACCCCAAGATAAAAAAAATAATATTTCATCTTAAATAAGATAACTCTTTTCTTAATATTTTACATTTGTGATGTTCTTGGTTTATTTAAGTTTATTAATGGTAGGTTTGCTGATTCATTGTTTACTTGTTGTTTATTAAAATCTTTTCCAGATGATTTTGAAAATAATGTTGGATTTGTTTTTGGTTTTTTACTACATGATTCTGATATTTTTTTCATTTTTGACTAATTTCTATTTCAATTTTCTTATTTTTATTAATTTTTCCAAAAGTTACTAATTTAATTAAGAAATTTAAAATTTTATTTATTTTTTGTTGTTCTAAAACTTTAATTTCTTCTATTTCAGATTTTTTGATTACTTGCATTAAATTTGATTGTGTTTTTGCTGATTTTTCAAGTTCTTCTTGTTCTTCTAAATATAAACCAATTGCTTTATTATTTCTTTCCTGTCTTTTTAATGATAAAGCCTCTAATGTAATCGCTCTATCAATATCTTTTTGCTCTTGTTCTACATTAAATTGGTCTTGCAATGACAATGCAATCGCTCTATCAATATCTTCTCTTTCTTTCTCAGATACTTCTTCTGATTGTAAGGAATAATGGTACTGATTTTTCAAGTTCTTCTTGTTCTTCTAAATATAAACCAATTGCTTTATTATTTCTTTCCTGTCTTTTTAATGATAAAGCCTCTAATGTAATCGCTCTATCAATATCTTCTCTTTCTTTCTCAGATACTTCTTCTGATTGTAATGTTTTATAAGGTTCATCAACAACTACAAAACCAAATTCATCATCTTCATTGGTTGCTTGTAAATCTAAACTACTTTCATAAAGAGATGGTGAAATGGTTGGTTCGGAAATTATTACCTTTTCTTGATGACTATTATTTGTACGTTGAATTTGAGGTTGAATAATCTTACTTCCTTTGGGTCTTACTCCTTGTTTTAGTATTTCCTCTTCAGTAACTAATTTTATTTCTGTCTCTACTTTAAATGTTTGTGATGAGGGCATTGATGTTTCTTTAAATTCTTTTACTATTATGTCAGATTGTTTTTCTTTTTCTAACGATAATTTTTTTGCCAGTTCCACTTGTTCTTCTTCTGATAATCTCATGGCTTCAGCAATAAGATCTGGATCAATTGCAAGTTGTTCCATTTGTTCAAGTGTAAATGTTCTCATTTGTTCCATTGTAAATACTGGTGTTTGTTTTTTATCAATCGCTTCTCTTTGCTCTTTTGTCAATGAACGGATTTGTTGTGTTGTGAATGCAAATGTTGGCGATAATTTTAATTTTCTAATATAAGTTTCAGCTGCCATTATTTTTTCTTCCTTTCTAAAAATAAAAAACCCATTTATTTTAAAATTAAAATAAGAGGATTAAAAAACTTTATATTCTTTTGTAGAATATTATCATAATAATAATATTTTTCCAATGATAAAAGTAATAATCTAGTGGCTATTTATTATAATAATTAAAAAAACACTAATAATATTATTAATGATAAAATAAATTATTCTTTTTCAGATTGACAAAATGGAACATCAATCGCTACTGATAATTCTAATGTTTATAATATTCTTAAGTGAAGCAATTACGCGAGAGACTGAAATACCTTCACTAATATGTATCCAACTTTTTCTTTTATTAATTCATATTTCAAAGTATCAACTTTAACAGGAATTGAAAGTAGTCCAACACTAGCAACTAATACTGCAAAAATTGAACAATATAAAAACCCTGGTAATGCTAATGTTCTTTTTATTGCTTATATTAATACTAAAGATGGTGGAGGATGAGGAACAGAAATTGCTCTTAACTTAGATCTTTGACATTATAATAATAATATTTACTTTCAATGGTATTGTTTTTTAAATTCTTCATTTGGTCGTATGACATATGTTAACATTGCATTAAACAATATTAATTTTCATAACATAATGAACAATTAATAACTTTATTTACAATTTTTAATTAATAAACAAAATTAATAATAAGGACAAAGTTTATTTTGTCCTTATTATGATTATAAAGATATATTTTTTGTTATTATAATAATTTAAGTAAATCTATTCGAAAAAATTTATCTAATTTTTCTCATCCAAGATCACGATTTTATTCAGGAGTCATTATTCAACGACCAAAAGCTTCTGGAAATAAATCAATATATGATGTTCTTCCATATCAACTTCTAACAATACCATAACTTAAAAGTTTTTGATAAGATTTGTTATTAATCTTAGTTCCGTTTGCTAATGATGAAATCATATATTTTCTTGCATCAAAATTATTATTTTGTTTATTACGAATTAAAGAATCCAAAATATGACTATATTCATGTACCATAACTTCCATTCCATACTTTATATCTCTAAAAATCTGTATCAAGTATTATTTTAGTATTACACATATTATCATTACAAGAACCAAAATATGCTTCTCCTGACATATTTATTTTTAGATTGTTCTCACAACTTTTGATCTAATTCAATTTTTTCTAACATTTTAAAAACATTATTTTTTCCATATAATTGAGCTAAAATATTATAAAACCGACATATTCCTGTTTTTAATTCATCAATGTTTGCATTTATATGATAATTACTAATTGTTTTAATAAATGATTCAAAATCAATTTTGCCATCAAATAAAAGATGATGATCATTAAATTGTTTTTTTAAATCTTCAAAATCTTTAAAATTATCATTATTATTTTCTAACTTTTTAAAAGCATTATTTGATTCTTCACTTGCTTTAAATTTAACTTGTTCATTTAAAATATTAATAAAATCATTTACAGCAGGTAAATTTTTAAATTCATTATCATTTAAAATATCATTTTTTCCAAATAAAATTTCTTGATGATGTTGATAAGAGTAAGTAGGAACTTGTTTATCTCTTATATTCAAATCAGGAACAATATAATCTAACGTTACAAAAGATCTATTAGGACTATACTTAAGCTTTACTGTTCCAATATAGATATCTTCATTTATTGAAGTAATTATTGCTTCATTTTGATTAGTAACAATTTTAATTTCCAAACTAGTTACATCTATATTATATTTATTACTAAAAATATCTATAATTTCTTTTTTTACTTTTTCATCATCATTTATAGTAGTTATGTTTTGTCCAATATAAATTTTACCTAAATTTCTTTTTCCTTTAGGAAAAATTATTTCTAAGTTTTTTTTCTTTTGCTAAATTGTAAAGGTAAGTGCAACTAAATTATTTTTCTATCCAAATATTCGATTGGTGAAAGATAATTTAGTATTTTTCTCGGTCTTTGATTTAAAGACAATATAAATTTATGAACTTCATTTTTATTAGTTTTTGAAAAAATAAATTTTTTAGGAAATTTTTCTCTAATTAAACCATTAGTATTTTCATTAGTACCTCTTTGTCAAGGTGAATATGGATTGGCAAAATAAATTTTTACATCTAAATTTTTTTCAAGTTGTTGTCAATTTGAAAATTCTTTGCCACGATCAAAAGTAATAGTTTTAACAATGTTTTTAGGAAGAATTGATAAATAATAACTGACATTTTTATTAATAACTTTAGTAGTTCTGTTTTTAACTAATATTGCTAAAGTAAATCGTGATACTCTTTCAACTAAAGTTATTAAACATGATTTGCTTTTGCTTCTTGATGATACTATAGTATCTCCTTCTCAATGACCAAGTGTTATACGATCATTAACATTTATATCTCGTTCTTTAATTGATTTACCATTAAACTTGCCACGATTTTCTTTAGATTTTCGTTTTTTACCTTTTCTTCTTAAATTTTTATTAGTAACTTTATCAAGCATTCCAAAATAAATTCAAGTATAAATTGTTTTAAAACTAATAACTCACTCTTTATGAAAATTTTTAATTCTGCCATAAATTTGTTCAGGTGATCAACCTAATAGTAATTTTTGTTGTACATATTTTACTAAATTCTTATTTTTAAATTTATGAAAACTAATATGTGATTATTTTCGATTTTCAGCTTTATTTTGTGCAATTAATGAAAAATAATGATTATTATCTTTATTTCTATTAATTTCTCGAATAATAGTACTAATACTTCGATTAAGATTTTTAGCTATTTCACTAATTTTAAATTTAAATTTCAATTGATTCTCAATATAAATCCTTTCATCTATGCCAAGATGTTTATAACTCATATAAAAACTCCTTACTTTTTTCTAAACTAAATTTAGCATTATGAAATTTTTATATGAGAATTTTTTGCAATTTTATTTACTTGCACTTACAAGTATAATTCAGCATTTCAATTTCAATTTCTTCTTCAATATTTTCTTCCATTTCAGAATTATATAAAATACCAGTAGTTGCACCACTAATTAAAACCACAGAACTAATTATTCCAGCAATAATTTTTGAATTTTTATTTTTTTTAGACATATAATACTCCTCCATATTTTGATTTCAGAAATAAGTTCTTTATATTCTTGCCTTTGATATCAATAGATATAGACTAGTATTGTTTTTAATTCTAATTTGTTTTATTAACAATTAAGATGAAAATTGTTTTAGATTTCTAAAACAATCAGCAAAAATTTTTAAAATTAGTTGATAAGGGCTATTGATAATAGTATAAATTTTATTAATAATCAAAAAATTATTGATTAGCACACTCTGGGCATTTCATAATTTTTCTTGCTGTTTTTGAGTTTGAAGCTAAATCATTACCATTAATTTCTTTATTACAACTTGAACAATGTAACACTTTTCTTTTTTTTATATCTCAATCTCCTTTATCTTTTTTTATTAATGCTTAAAATTATAGCATCATTAATAAAAAATGCTTTTTTGATGAAAACAAAAAGGTAGTTATGCCACTCATCAATTAATAATTTTTATAAAATTTGATAATAATAACTATTATAATATTTTTTTCTTATTATTTATGTTGAAAATAAACTCTAAAAATATTATTAATTATTTATTAAAAATTGATTTAATACTATTTTCAACCAAAATTATAAAAAAAATATTGGACAATATATTATCCAATATTTTAAGTTATTAATAATTATTTTATGACTTATTTACTATTAAATATTCATAAAATAGAGCCAAACGCCATGATAATATGTGGTAAAGCATTAATATAAGTTCATGTTGACTTATAATCTACATCTTTGCCAACAAATAAACCAATAACTATTATAACTGAAAGAAATGATATAAATAATGCTCATAGTCTTGATCATAATCCGGGTTTAACTGAAAATGGTATTAGAATATAAATAATACCTATTATAACTAATGTAGCTCCATTTTCATTTCAGCCATAGAAACTATAAGTTATAACTCCCGCTGCATACAATAAACTAAAAACAATAATTCATACAGCACCAATTAGCATTAATATTTTAGGTAAAGTTAATAACTTAAGACTTTTCATTTTTTTCCTCCTTAAATATTTGTTTTACATTAATTGTAATTTTAGTATTTTTTTAAGATTATTAATATCATCAATTGTAACATTTTCTTTTGTCCTATTAATTAAAAACCCTTTTTCACGAATATATTTTGGAATAATATGAACATGATAATGAAATACTTCTTGAAATGCTTCGCTACCATTATTAGTTAAAATATTAAATCCTTTAATTTCGGGAATAGTTTTTATTAGCAAATTAGCAATTTTATGAGTTGTGATACTAACATCGCTCACTATTTTAGGTGTAGTATCAATAAAAGTTTCAAAATGTTGCTTTGGAATTACTAGAATGTGTCCTTTAGTTACGGGATTGATATCCATGAATGCTGCTGTATTTGTATCTTCAAAAATTAAGTTATTTGTATCTTTAATAATTGTACAAAAAATGCATGCTTTATTTGTCATATATTTCACCTCAACTTACTTTATAAGTATAACTTAAAATATTAAGTATTATTATGGATAAAACTCTTTTACCTTATTTCAAAACTCTTCTTCATATATATTATTTTTTGGAATATATGTTGGAAATAAATTTTGGGCAGCGATTTTAAAGTTTTCAGCTGCTGGTGAATCTTTAGTTGCAGAATCACTAGCAGATATAGAATATAACATTTGTCAAAATATATTTCACTTTGTTTCTTCGGTAATAGTGCTTTCCTTACCATCAGCTCTTATATACTTAGAGAAATCTGTCTTAAGACTAGCATTACCACTAATGTTTCATGAATGAATTAAATTACTAATTTCTGGAACTCAGCCTTCGTTTTTATTACTTAAAAAACTAAAATCTAAATTTTGTAGAAGGTTTAGGAAATAAATAGGAGCAGAGTAAGTAAATGTAGCAATATTATTATTCGTAGTATAATGTAATCCACCATTAGATACTCAACCTGCAGCCAATTGATTATTAGTTGCAGTACTTAAGAAACCATTAGCACCAAAATTAGGATCAATTTCACTAATAGTTGAGGCATTACCGCTTGTTAATTGAGTAAAAAAATCAGAATTTAAAGTTTTTCCTTTTCCTGAATCATCATCTTTAACAATTGACTCTCACTTTGGAGGTTCAGAAGGACTACTATTTCATTTTTTATCAATGCTTTGCGCATTTGCTAAATCAGTAGTAAAGTTTCAATTTACATTATAGTTACTCTTTTGTCAACCAGTAGTATCTTGTAATTGACTTATGTAAAGGTTATTTGTTTGGGTTGAAATTATTGGTTTACCTGCTTCATTATCTTTAATATCAACAATATTGTCTAAAATATAAGACATTGTAAATAAAGTTTGATTTAATGCTGGTAAAATTTCATATTGATAATATTGTTGATAACGAAAACGTAATCATCATTGGAAACGTTTTAAATATTTTGAATAAGTTGGAATATCAGTACCAGAAAGACTTTTTTGTGTTTTATTAATACCAGCACTACTATTTCATTTTTTAGCATCATTTGGTAATAATTTACCAATTTCATTACTATAATTGTCATCTGGATGTTTAGCAATGGCAGCTAATTGTTCATCAAAAGCAGCATCTTTATCACCATAATCTTTATATAAACTATCAGGAATAAATATTTGATCAGGATCATTAACTTTAGCAGTATCTTTATTTTTTTCTTTATAAAAATCTACATTTTGATAATTAAATTTACTTGTACCATCCTGATGTCAACTTTGATTTTGAAATAATAACTCATTATTATCTGCTGCTGATACTTTATCTAATGAATTAGCTGTATTAATACCACTTAAGTACTTTTGAGTTAATAAACTTAATCCTAAATCATCTTTAAGTTTTATAAAAGCTTTATTGGCTTCTCCCATTATTGCAGTAGTACCATCTGCATTTTTTGTGTCTTCACTATAATGAAGTTTCTTATGAAAAAATTCATAAAATTTTTGCTGAGCAATTGTTCCTTCAACATCTTTTAAAATAAAATCAAGACCTTGTGAATAAGTATTCTTAAACTGAGCAGAAATCGTTTCATTAAAATTTACTCCTAAAAAATTAAATAATACACGATTTTTATAATCATCAGGAATTTTACCACTAGGTAAATTACTCATATCACGTTCATTATCACAAGCAACTAATAATAATACAGGGCCAGATAAAAGAGTAACTGAAGTTAATAATGGTAAAATCTTTTTTATCTTTTTCATTTTTAATACCTCCCGTCTAAGAACTAATGATACTTGGATCATATCATCATAATGTTCGTTTCCCAACAACATCTAGATAATTAGCAATATTAGTATCCATACGAGCAACTGGTGCATCTTGTGTAAAGCCATCTCATGTATTATTAGTTTTTATAATATTATCCTTAAATGTTGCATTAATATTAATACCTTGTCTATTGTTTCAACGATTTTCTTTAGTTTTATCAAATCAACTTTTCATTTTTTCAACAAAGCTATTAATTTTCGTATCAGTTGGATCAAGAGGACTTGAACCAAATATATCCTGTAAATTTCAATGAATTAAACTCGAGTTATTATTAAAGTATAAATTATAATCTCATCAAGTTGCATCACCAAGGCTACCAGTACCTCCAGTAAAGGCTGTTAATGCATCATTTAAATTAAAAGTAAGAGTTGTATTTGGAGTATATTTTTGTAGTAAAAAACCAGTTTGTAAATAATCAAGATAAGGAGAATCAGATAATCCACCTGGACGCTCAGATAACGGTGCTAAGTCTTTTCACTGATAAGTATCTTTTCTATGATTTTTAAATGTTTTAATTATATTATAAGTTGATTCATCGCTTTTAGGTTTGTCTTGCTGTTGATATGTGATACCTGGCGTTTGAATAAAATGAATACCACCAGTATCAATAAAAATGCCAACTCCAGGTCCATTATTAACTGCAGCATCAGGAAGTTGTGGTCCTTTTATATCTTTCATATAAACTAAATCATTATATTGGCTAGTACCATCTTTACCTTTATCTTTAATACTATCACGGTCTATATAAGGAATTAAGTCATCTAAACCCTTTTCCTTGTCAGTTGGTGAAGTAAATTGTGTTAATTTATATGGTTGAATACCATCAACATTTTTACCAACACCTTCAGCACTAGTTACATAACGATATAAGTAATAATAAAAAGGACTATTCTCTTGTGAAGATTTAGTAATATCCATTAATCCTAAATCACCAGTTTTACTAACATCAGTAGTAGCGGCCCCTTTTTCTTCAGTGAATGTTTGATCAAAACCATTAGTTCTAATATTCTTTAAAATTTCATTAATTTTAGTTTTATTTTGAGAAAACTGAGAAGCACTAATCTTTTCTTGTAAAGGTTTAGCAGTAGAATCAAAAGGAATAACAATTTGACGAGTTCAAATTAATTCTTGATTTCTTAACATTACTTTAGCTATTTTAGATTGATTATCACTTAATAAGCCATCAATAGTATTGTATGAATCTGTTTCATAATTACTATCATTCTTATCATCACTAGTTTTTACAACAGGGAAACTAATATTAACACCAGTTCATGTTTTAGCAGCTTTAACAGCATCATCTAATTGTTTAAAATCAGTAAGATCAGGATTTAAACTATTGGCATTAGCAACAACTCAAATTTTGCTAGAATATTTACCAGCATCAGTAATACTTGTTTTACCATTAATGTATTGTTGTACACTATCATAAGTACCATTTGGATTGTTTTCACTCTTTACTTGTTCTCATAAATCCTTTAATCAAATATTAATTTCATTTTGATTGTAGTATTTATAATCCTTATAATTACTAGTAACATAACTACGTTGAATAATACCTAAAGCACTCTTTTTTAAAATATTATCAATGTAAGTATTAACATCATCATCGCCCAATACTTTCTTTCATTGTTTTTCTCATGAACGACCATATTTTGCTTGTAATGATTTTATTTTATTTTCTATCTCAGATTGAGCTGCTGTCAAAGTAGCAAGATAATCATCTTTATATTCTGGAGTATTTTTTAAAATTGAAAGATTAATATATTGATTAATATCAGTATATAATGTTTTACCTCATCCACTATTGGGATTATTTAATAAGTAATTAAAAAAGGTGTCAGTCGTAGTACTTGTATCTATAAAAGCACTATTTCAGTCGAAAACATTAGTTGTGCCTCTTTCATTTGAATTATTACAAGCTATAATAGACATAGTTGATGTTGATGATAACGTGAAAGCTGCAACTAAGGCAAGAATATTGCGCACTTTATTCACTCCTTTTAATTAAATCTATAGCAAAAAAAGATTTTTTAATTTATTTTACTAAGATATCTTAACATAAAATTTATATTTAAGGGATAGTTTTTTCTAATTAATTTTGAAATAACTAATTACCAATTATTTATTTTAAAAAATTTAAAATATTAATTTTTTTAAATATTATTACTTTATAGTACACAAATAATATTTTATTCATTTTTTAATTTTAAGAAAATTAGCACAAAATTAAGTGTATAATCATTAGTATAAGTATATTATATTTGGTGTAATGATATAGGAGTAAATATGAATAAAAAAATAAACATTAATGATAATACCTTTAAAACTGATTTTCCCTTTTTTAAAAATAATCCTGATTTAGTTTATTTAGATACAGCGGCTTCTTCACTAAAACCACAAATAGTTATTGATGCTGTTAGGGATTATTATGAAAAATATTGTATTAATCCACATAGTCAAGATTATCAACTTGCTGTTAAGGGAAATGATATATTTGAAGATACTAGAAAAACAATTAGTAAATTTATTAATAGTAACGAAAACGAAATAGTTTTTTGTCCTTCAGCAACTTTTGCTTATAATCAAATTGCTTTTGGCTTAGAAAAATATTTACAAGAAAATGATGAAATTTTATTAACCACTTTAGAACATAGCTCATTACTCTTACCATTTTATCGTTTGATACAAACTAAAAAAATTAAAATAAAATTTATTGAAACAAATAAACAAGGAGTCATTACTGTTGAAAATTTAAAAAAAGTTTTAACACCTAAAACTAGAATAGTTGCTTTTGCAAATATTAATAATTCTTTAGCAATAAAAAATGATACTGAAACATTAACTAATTTTATTAAAGAATACGGTAAAAAAAATGTTAAAAGTGATAATTGAATTTTTAAAAATATTTTAGTAATAATAGATGGTGCACAATCAATAGGACATATAAAAACCGATGTTAAAAATTGAAATATTGATTTTTTTGGATTTTCTGGTCATAAAGTTTTTGGTCCAACTGGAATCGGTGTCTTTTGAGGAAAAAACGAATGATTAAATATGCTAGATCCACTAATATTGGGTGGAGGTATGAATGGTGATATTTATGAAAATGGTAAATTTAACTTATTAGATAGTCCTTATCGTTTTGAGGGTGCAACACAAAATATTGCGGGTGTATTTGGGCTAGGTGCAGCTATTAAGTATTTATTAAACATTGGTATTGAAAATATTAGAAATCATGAAATTTTACTAAAAAAATACGCAATTGAACAATTAACAGCGCAGTTAGGAAATAACATTGAAATTTATAATATTGATGGCAATAGTAGTAACATAATATTTAATATTAAAAAAGTATTTGCACAAGATGTTGCTAATTTTTTAGGAACACAAAATATATGCGTACGCAGTGGAACTTATTGTGCTAAATTATTACCTAATATAATTAACGCTGAAGTAACAATTCGTCTTAGTTTTTACATATACAATTGCAAAAAAGATATTGACTTATTAGTAATAGCTTTAAAAAAAGGGATTAATGAAGGAGGAGATTTTTTAAATGAATTCTTTTAATAACAATCAAGACTATTATCGCAAACTAATTGTTGAACACTATAGTAATCCAAAAAATAAAGGTTTTAAAAATTTACCAAATAGTTTGACATATCATCAAAATAATGAATCATGTGTTGATAATTTTCATGTTGAAATTTCTATTAAAAATAAAGTTATTAATAGCGCACACTTTACTGGAATTGGGTGTGCTATTTCAACTGCAGCAACCGATCTTTTTTGTATTTTAATTGAAGGTAAAACAATATCACAAATAAAAGAAATTATTATTAATTATCAAGCAATGTTATCAGAAAAGCAATTTAATGATAAAATAATTGAAAATATGATTGCTTTTAAAAATGTACCAAGACAACGTAATCGAATTAAATGTGCCCTTATTGGTATTAATGGTATTAATAAAATAATTGAGAAAGAATGTGAAAAAAATGGAAATGGAAATTAAGGATAAAATTAGTTTAAGAACCATTTATTTAAAAAAATTAAAAAATGTTTCTAAAAATAATTATCAAAAGTGAAATAAAATTATTTTCAATAAATTTAATGAATCACATTATTTTAAACAAAATAATGTATTTGCTCTTTATAATTCCTTACCATATGAAGTAGAAACTAAAGAAATTATTGAATTATTATGAAAAAATCTAAAACAAGTTTGTTTACCAAGAATGAATGGTGAGCATTTGGAATTTTACTTTATTAATAGTTGAAACGATATCGTATTTGATAATGATTTTAAAATTGGACAACCAAGTTTAAATTGCCAAAAAGTTATAGGAAGTCAAATTGATTGTATGTTAGTACCATTGATTGCCTTTGATAAAGATTATTATCGTATTGGTTATGGTAAAGGTTTTTACGATCATTATTTATCTAAAAATAAATTTAACTTTAGTAAAATAGGACTTGGTTTTGCTATTCAAAAAATTCCTTATATAATTAATCACGATAATTGAGATATACCATTAGACTATATTTTTACTAATTAATATTTTAATCTAAAAATTAAATACACTAATCAATAAATAAAAGATAGTTTAATTAATCAAATTATCTTTTTTTATTTTTATTGTATATTCATTTTTTTAATTATAGACTTAAATTAAGATTTACTTAGAATAATTATTTTAAAAAGATTAAAACTAATCATTAGTTTAGTTTATACACACTTGAATTTTATAAAAACTGAATCAATTAAAATTATTTTATATTTTTTATCAAAATGAATCCAAAAATAAATAATAAAAATGATATTTTTAGTAAATCTTAATACTAAAAAATAAATATTTCTAAAAAAATAATGAAAAAATACATAGGAGGCAAATAAACATGCGTTGATATAACTTAACATGTGCTACACTTTTAAGTTCATTATCATTATTAACTATTAATTCAAAGCATTGTTATTTAAATAAAGAAGAACAAGCTATAGAACAAGTTGATAATTTATACGTTATTGGTGATAGTTTATCAGATAATGGTGCACTTGTTGGAGCTGGAACACAATTTTAAAGGTAATAAAATTCTTCCAAAAATTCAAGAAATTAAAATGGAAGAACCTTATCATAATAATCAGTTTTGTAATGGTCCAAATGCAGTTAGTGTTGTAGCAAATTATTTTCATAAACCTTTAACACCAGCATGGAAATTTCAAAAAATACCATTTGTTGGCAAAACTTATCAACAAATTGGCGAAAATTATGCTGTTGGTGCTGCTAGATTAGGATATAGTATTTATCCAGGTGGATTTTTTGTTAGTAAATTTTCAGCACAAGCACAAGTTACTTCTCTACTTTCACAACATAAAAATATTAATGATCATGATTGAGTACTATATGTAATGGGGGCTAATGATCTTTTGGCAGTAATGCAAGATACAACTTCTCCTTTCTTAACATGAAAACTTTATTTAGATTTTGCAATCCTTAATGAAAAAATATCACTAATGCGACTACTTAAAAATCATGTAGCGAATATTGTTGTTACTGATGTTCCGGATATTAGTGAAACTCCTGCTTATAATAATGATCCTATCCTAGAGACAAAAGCAGCAGCAGCTTTTAAATATTTTCATTCACAATGAAAAGCAATGATAAAAACTTTAAAAGAAGATTACCCAAAACAAATTAATGATTTTGAACTTTCATCAGTTGTTAAACAAACATTAAATGATTTAGATAAAAGAGGAATGGATATTAAAGAAGGAGCTAGTGATATTAGTTTTTATGAATCATTTTTAAAAGATGGAATTTTACAATCCAAATTAAATCCGGGGGTAACTTTAGATACAGTTAATAACTACTTTTTTGTCGATACTGTTCATCCAACTGAAATACCATCAAAAGTAATTGGTATGCAGTTAGCTCATTTTATTACTAATAAAATTAAACAAAATTTAAATGATTAACAAAAAAATAAAAAATAACAAATAGGAGGTACAAATTATATGTATAAAAGCAATGGAAATTATGAAGCATTTGCACAACCTAAACCAGCACAAGAAATAGAAGATAAAAAAGCATTTTTAGTAGGAGCAGGATTAGCTTCTTTAGCCGCTGCTACATTTTTAATCAGAGATGCAAAAATGAATCCAGAAAATATCCATATTTTTGAAGAATTAAGTATTGCTGGTGGTAGTTTAGATGGGATTTTAAATCCAGATAAGGGTTTCATTAGTCGTGGTGGACGAGAAATGGAAAACCATTTTGAATGTCTATGAGATTTATTTCGCTCTATTCCATCTTTAGAAATTGAAGGGGCTTCAGTTTTAGATGAATTTTACTGATTAAATAAAGAAGATCCAAATTATTCTAAGTGTCGACTTATTCATCAACAAGGGAAAAGAACAGAAGATGATGGTAAGTTTACTTTGAATGAAGAGGCTTGTAAAAAAATAATTGAATTATTTTTAACAAAAAAAGTAAATCTAAATAATAAAACAATCGAAGAAGTATTTCCAGAAGATTTTTTTAAATCAAATTTTTGATGATATTGATCATCAATGTTTGCTTTTGAAAAATGACATAGTGCTATGGAAATGAGAAGATATATTATGAGATTCATTCATCACCTTGGTGGATTACCAGATTTATCAGCACTTAAATTTACAAAATACAATCAATACGAATCACTTGTTTTACCATTAATTTCTCACTTAGAAGAACAAGGTGTTGTTTTTCACTATGAAACAATAGTAAAAAATATTATAATTTCAGAAAATGAAAATAAAGAAAAAATTGCAAAAAAAATCATTTTTCAAAAAAAGAATAAAGAACAACAAATAATATTAAAAGAAAATGATTTTGTTTTTGTAACTAATGGCAGTATTACTGAAAGTACAACATATGGTGATCATAATACTCCAGCACCAATTAGTGAACAACTCCAATTAGGTGGAAGTTGAGAATTATGAGAAAATTTGGCAAAGCAAAGTAAAGATTTTGGAAAACCAGAGAAATTTTATGCAAATTTACCAAAAGAAAGTTGATTTATCTCAGCAACATTAACAACTCTAGATAAAAAAATGGCACCTTATATTGAAAAAATCAGTAAAAGAGATCCATATGCTAAAAAAGTTGTAACTGGTGGAATTGTTACTGCTATCGATTCAAGTTGAATTTTAAGTTATACCTTAAATCGTCAACCACACTTTAAAAGCCAATCAGATGATCAATTAGTTGTTTGAATCTATAGATTACTTTCAAATAAGGAAGGAGATTATATTAAAAAAAGTATTACTGAATGTTCTGGCATGAAAATAGCTCAAGTATATAGGGACTACATCCCTCGCCACTACGTGGCTCACCCAAATTATAGTCGCAGTAGGTTCACTGCGACTATAACTATTTTTATTTATCTTTATTTTTAGGTTTATCTTTTTTCTTTAAAATATTATCTAATTTATCTAAACCAGCAGACTTAATATCAGTATAAGTCATATCAATACTACTTGCTTCTTTAAGGTATTTTTTAGGTGACAATTCACTTTTAAGTTTATGCACATAATGTAAAGCACGTGAATTATACCTTTTTAACCAGTGTCTAGGAAAAAATAAAGTCATAGCCATTGCTTCACCACTATAACTTGGAGGCATAATGCCTTTTTTAATCATTTTCTTTGTTCTACGTCGTGAAAACACTACTTTATTATAATCATCAATATTAGTATATAAATTAAGATTAAATATAACAACAAAGCCCAAAAAACGCATTCTTTTAACTTACACAACATACTCTACTTTTTCTCTTGCTTGTACTGGTATTCTATTAGGATGTTGTTCAATCAAATACATAGTACCATTAAACATATGACCTATTAACTTACAAAATTGTCCTAAACTTTCTTGTTGATTTTTAAACTGTACTCCTAAATCATTAGAATTTATCTTTAATGCTAATTCATCTAAAATTATTAAATCTTCTTCTTCAAAAGCATAATTACTTGCTAACTGATTAAAAGTAAAAACATCATTATAATTAACCAAATAAGAATAACCATTTTTTAATTTAATAGGAAAAGGACTAACTACTCGTTTTTATGAGTTTGTGCTAAACAACAAGCAAGAGCAGATTTACCAGTACGTGGTGGCGCTGAAATAATATAACTACCAACTCGTTTTAAAATTTTAACATTACGAATAGTTATAAGAATTGGATAAATAATCATAATCAAACCTATAACCAATAACACGTAACCATATCAAGGCATTATTTCACAACTCCTAACCTATAATTAAACTAATTGCTCTAACAAATAATCATAAAGGTATAATATTTTCTATTCCACTAACAATATCAACATTTAAAGCAGTACTAATCGTATCTGAAAAAATATGTCGTAATAAACTATCTGTTGTAAAAAGAAATTGTCTTAATGGTTCAACTGGTAAAACTTTACCAACAACACCATAAAGTACTCATCTAAAAGCATTACGCAAATGACCAAAAACATCATATCAACTAACACGTTCATAATCAGGGTTAAAAGGACTATTTGGTGGTACTGGTACAATATCTTTGGAAGAAAAAATGTTCATCTGCCTAAACTTAACATGCAAACCGTCACGATTAGTTAACGAAGATAAATCAAAATCAATTGTTAAATGCTTTAAATTTGGAATACGAACCGGCATAGTAACAAAATTATATTTTCCTAAATTGTAAACACTATCTTTATCATTTAATACACCTTTAAAATTATAACGAATATTACCTTCATAATCTAAAAATGAAAATGTATAAATAGAAGAAAAATGCTGAATTATACTTGTAAGTGCAAGTAAATAAAATTGCAAAAAATTCTCATATAAAAATTTCATAATGCTAAATTTAGTTTAGAAAAAAGTAAGGAGTTTTTATATGAGTTATAAACATCTTGGCATAGATGAAAGGATTTATATTGAGAATCAATTGAAATTTAAATTTAAAATTAGTGAAATAGCTAAAAATCTTAATCGAAGTATTAGTACTATTATTCGAGAAATTAATAGAAATAAAGATAATAATCATTATTTTTCATTAATTGCACAAAATAAAGCTGAAAATCGAAAACAATCACATATTAGTTTTCATAAGTTTAAAAATAAGAATTTAGTAAAATATGTAAAACAAAAATTACTATTAGGTTGATCACCTGAACAAATTTATGGCAGAATTAAAAATTTTCATAAAGAGTGAGTTATTAGTTTTAAAACAATTTATACTTGAATTTATTTTGGAATGCTTGATAAAGTTACTAGATAAAGTTACTAGTAAAAATTTAAGAAGAAAAGGTAAAAAACGAAAATCTAAAGAAAATCGTGGCAAGTTTAATGGTAAATCAATTAAAGAACGAGATATAAATTTTAATGATCGTATAACACTTGGTCATTGAGAAGGAGATACTATAGTATCATCAAGAGGCAAAAGCAAATCATGTTTAATAACTTTAGTTGAAAGAGTATCACGATTTACTTTAGCAATATTAGTTAAAAACAGAACTACTAAAGTTATTAATAAAAATGTCAGTTATTATTTATCAATTCTTCCTAAAAACATTGTTAAAACTATTACTTTTGATCGTGGCAAATAATTTTCAAATTGACAACAACTTGAAAAAAATTTAGATGTAAAAATTTATTTTGCCAATCCATATTCACCTTGACAAAGAGGTACTAATGAAAATACTAATGGTTTAATTAGAGAAAAATTTCCTAAAAAATTTATTTTTTCAAAAACTAATAAAAATGAAGTTCATAAATTTATATTGTCTTTAAATCAAAGACCGAGAAAAATATTAAATTATCTTTCACCAATCGAATATTTGGATAGAAAAATAATTTAGTTGCACTTACCTTTACAATTTAGCAATTTTAAAATTAATGAAAAAGTAAAAAGCACTAAAATAATTGCTAACAATGATGCTGGCATAGAAACTATTTGTTGTGAACTATCACCAAAAATAAAACTTTTAATAACCAAAGATAAATTATGTAAACCAGAAAAATCAGTAATATAACTTTGTAAAATATTTTGCACAATATTTTTTAAAGAAGGTAAAAGTTTACCCAATAAAGGAAAAACAAAAATTATCGCAAAAAATAATTTAATCATAACTATTACCTCCTAAAAATAATTTTAATTCTTTCTATCTAAATCCACGAATAATATGTCCTATGAATTCTTTAATAAATACTAAGACCATCATAAATATTGGAATTAATACCGGTCAATTTGTCATAATTGAGTCCCAGCAAATACTCAATCAAATACATAACTAAAAGATTCTAATAATTTTTGGCCAATACCTCCAATCATATTTAATAGTGCGGTTAAACCTGCGGGCATTCTAATCACCTCCCTCCTCTAATTCTTTTCTTGCTCTTTCTTTCCGTTTTTGTTCTTTACAATACCAACAATCTGGGTCAATTACGTTATGCTTTTTATGTTTAAATTTTCAAATTATCTTTTTAATAGTACCCTTAAAAGCCCAAGCAGTACCAAGCACAGCCAATATCACAACTATTCATTTAATCATTATTTTTTACCTCCTAAAAAATTATCAAAACTCATATTTTCACTTAATCTTTGTTCAAAATTTCTTTTTGATTTTTTCTTATGTAACTTTTGTCTTGGCATATTTTTTCATTTATCTTTTTTCATTTTAAACACCACCTAATGTATAAGCATAAGAATAATCCCAATTTAAACTTGCTCTATCTAAATTAATCTCAGACATACTATCATCGTTTAAATCAACTTCAACCATACCGTCATCTGTACTTTGATAATCATTAATACTGTTATTAATTATTCTTGCTCTTTCATCAGTAAATACTTCTTGTAATTCTGTATTATTATGTGTACTTCCAAATGGTAATAATAAAGTATTTATAATCTCACTTGCTCCTGCAATAATCGTAGGAATAGCAAAATAATTATTAAAATTATTATTAATACCCATAGCAACACCAGTTGAAATCAAACAACCGCCAGTTCCCATATTTGCTATTTTTCTTATATTTTGAAATTTATTAGGTATTAATTCAGTTAAACCACTAATAATATTCGCTATACCAAAACTATTTAAAGATATATAAGTATCTCAATCTACAAAAGGCACATCAATTATCGGTTTAACAGTTGTAAATGGTGGATACGTTGGTCTTGGGGGTTCAGTAGGGCAAGCTGGTCAAAAACATGGTTCATCTCTTAATAAAGAAACTGACTTATCTACATACTGAACAAACTTAACATAATTAATTAAACCAATTGTTCCTAAACCTAAAAATATTTTTTTATAACTATTAATAACTTTATTTCTAATAGTTGGTCTTTGATTAATATTCCATATATCAATTCCTAACTTTTTACTAAATAACAAAGAATTAATAGAACCTAAAATTGGGTCTTTTAAATATTGACCATAATAGGCACTAACTCCAACCATAGCACTTAAAGGACTTAATCCAGTTCTTAAAATTTTAGTTAAAGTATAATTACTAGTTTGTTCTAACTCATTAGGCATAAATAAAACTCCTTATTTAATTTTTACTTTTTTCTTTTATTCTCTTTTCTTATTCGTTCCATTTCATTAGCAACTCTGTAACACATTTCACAACCATATACTCTTTCATAAGTCCAATCACTACATTTATGTCTCATAATTTAACTTACTTTCTTGTTGTCTCATTGATTTATTTAAAGCAATATCTAATATACAATTTGGACAATAATATTTTCTAGTATATAAGTTTTGTAAAACTCTTTTTGGACAAATAACTTGGTCGCAAAGTTTACATATATAAATTGCTAAATGAAATGCTTGTTCACATGAACAATTATTATTTTTAGCCATAATTTAAACTTAACTCCTAACATAAAATAATTATTTAAAATTACCCTTTTAATAAATAACTATTTTCAATTAGAAAGTTTTTTAATATTACCGCTTAAATCAAGTTCAAGTGAATAAAAATTACCAACTTTTAAATCAACACTAGATAAACAATTATTAAAATCACTAGCAAATTCTGGATTATATCATTTATCACGTGTTTGACCAGTTGGCACGCTTGTTTGTTTATTTATTTCTACAAACTTCAAAACATCAAACTTTAATGTTTGACCTTTATTATTTTTATCGGGTATAATATGCCCTTTTTCAATATTAACTAATTGAACTTTAAACATAAAAAAACTTAACCTCGACTATTCATTAAAATTTAATTTAATAAGTTAAGCATAGTAGGGTAAAACCTATACTTATTAATAATATATCATAAAAATATAAAATTTCAACAAAAAATAAAAAAATGAACACTAGTAAGAATAGTCGTAATTACTAATGTTCAATAAACATTATATATATATATATATATATATACAAGTAAAAATATAGAAAAACTAGTTTTTTTTCTAATGTAAAACTTTTTTCTTAAAATCTATTTTTTCAACTTTATTGCCAAAAACTTTATCTACCCAAGTCAAAACATCTTTATCTCTTTGAATTAAATAACCTATTTCACTAGTCCATAAATAATACTTATGCGATAAAGCACTTAAATATACATAACGTTCATAATCTTCATATTCTTTAAAATAATCATTTACAACAGTACTTTCAATAATACCACCAATCATAACAGTATTACCGTTACTATCTCTTTGAGTTTTAAAATAAAATACATTTGTTGCTTTAAAACTTGCTTTAATTATATCTTGGATTGTAATTTTTTTAATACCACGAACTACAATAGGATTTTTACAATTACGACTAAAAGCATAAGCCTTTACACTTACATCTGTTTGATTTATAGATTTAACATCATCTATTGCTTTTGTAACATACTTTCCTAAATATTTAATAACAAATTCATTTGTACCTTTTTTAACTACTTTTAAATCATTAAAACCGTGAGTTCATCATTCTGCTAGCATACTTTTATGTATCTTTCTATTAAAAATTATATGAAAATGAATAGCACCACGAGATTGATATTCATAAACATAAAAATACTTTAATTCTCCTAAATGTTCAAAACGTTTAGGGTCATTTCACCATTTCTTTAATTTAAGAAAAAATAAACGAATATCTTTTTTTGCTTTTTTAATATCTTGTATATTATCTTTATAAGTTAAAGTAATAAAACTCAACATTTTACTATCATAAAAATTATGTAATGCTTTTTGAATTAAATTAGTTTTAGTACGAACAGTATTATTTCTTAATTTTTGTTTATTACCAACATAACATTTACCTTTTTTATTTCCAATATTATTTAAAAAAGAAATAGGTAAAACAACATTTTTAACATAACAAGCATAAAAAATCTTTTTAACATAAAAATCTTGTTGAAAATCCATATATAAAACTTAACTATTTTAGGTTTTAAAAAAACCAATTTTATACATTTTAATAACAAACAAATCTTAACATAAAAAATTATAAAAATAAATATAAAACAAAAACGATACTTAATCATGGAAATAGCTCAAGAGTGATTATATCATATTGGTGTTCCTGAAGAAGAAATCTTTAACTTGCTAAAAACTCATGTAATGTGGTACCAGTTTATATGCCATTTATTACTTCATACTTTATGCCAAGAGAAATTGGTGATCGTCCTTTAGTAGTTCCGGAAGGTTCAAAAAATTTAGCGTTTATTGGTAATTTTAGTGAAACTGAAGATGATACAGTTTTTACAACCGAATATTCAGTGAGAACTGCTATGGAAGCTGTCTATAAATTATTAAAGGTTGATAGAGGAATACCAGAAGTTTTTGCTTCAGCATATGATATTAGAGTACTATTGAATTCAACTCATATTTTATGAGATAAGAAAAAAAATAATGATATACAAGTTCCTCTCATCTTAAAAATTTTCCGTAGAGGTGCATTAAAAAAAATCAAGGGAACTTTTCTAGAAGAATTACTTGAAAAATCAGGATTATTATAATAAATCCTAATATTTTTAATAATATTTATAAAATAAAATATCTATATTAACTTACCATTTTAAGTATAAAATAAAAAAAAATATTAAAAAAAAATTAGTAATATTGTTACAAGTAACATTCATTTCTTTAAAAATAAAGAAATTGCTAACAAATTTAATATTTTAATAATCTTTAAATTTAAAATCAATTAATAATTTCTCATTCTAATGTTTAAAAATTCATAAAATTAATAATATTAATTTTAACTTCAAGATTAAATATAATGTTATAATATTTTTATGTATTATTAAATTATACAAAAGAAAGAGGAATTAACTTATTATGAGTACAATTATTAAAAATGAAGAAAATGAATCAAATGTTCAACAATTTCAAGTTGGTGACATTATTACCGTAACTCCAACTGGAATAAAGGAATTTGGAGTTTTTTGTAAGTGTCCAAATGGATTTTCTGGTTTAATTCACATTAGTCGTATTACCCCTAAATTTGTTAAAAATGTTAGTGATTATTTTACAATTGGTACATCAGTTAAAGCAGAAATAACAGGTATTGATCATACTAAACAACAATTAAGTTTAAGTACAAAAGAACAAGGATTAGTTGCAAAGAATAATTCTTCAATTGAAGAAAATGGTAAAGGATTTGCACCAATAAGAGAAAGTGTTGATAATTGATTTAAAAAAGAAGAAAATAATTAAAATACTATTTTTCTTCCAAATAATAAAAAATATTGCTATTTAATGGCAATATTTTTTATTTTTTTCTTGCAATCTAAAATTTTTACAACTATATTTTTATTATAAATATTAAATAGTATTATTACGAATTAATATTTTAATTTTAAATACTATAAGGAGGTTATAGAATAGTGATAAAAACTAATTTAAAGTTTACTAATTTAGATATGAAAGAATTATCAACTTTATATCAAGAAAAAGTAACGGTGATTAACGCTGAACTGGAAAGTAATGCTAAAAATAAAGATGGTTGATTAGGATGAATTGATTTTCCATTTGCATACCAAAAAGACATTACTTTTCAAGACTCTTGAAAACGAATGAAAACTCTAGCATTGAAACTACAAAAAGAAATACAAGTTTTAGTAGTAATTGGTATTGGTGGATCATACTTAGGTGCTAGAGCAGGAATTGATATGGTGCAAGGTTTATTTAATAATACCGCTCCTGTTAAAGTAATTTATATGGGTAATACCATGAGTTCAACTTATGTTCACCAAGTTTTATCATCTTTAAAAGATAAAGAATTTGCCATTAATGTTATTTCTAAATCAGGAACTACTACTGAACCAGCAATAGCCTTTCGTTTGTTAAAAGAACTATTAATTAAACAAAAAAAAAATAAGAATATTGTTAATAACAGAATTATCGCTACTACTGATAAAACAAGAGGAGTACTCCATGATTTGGCAAAAGAAGAAGGATATGAAAGCTTTGTTATTCCCGATAATATCGGTGGTAGATACTCTGTTTTAACTCCTGTTGGTATTTTTCCGATGATGGTAGCAGGAATTAACTGTGAAGAAATTATTGCTGGTGCGCAATTAGCAGCAAAAGAATGTAAAAGTGATAAAATTGATGTTAATGATGCCTATTTATATGCAGTTTCTCGCTATCATTTACATAAAACTAATAATAAAGCAGTTGAAATTTTAGTAAGCTATGAATTACAAATGCAAATGTTATGTGAATGATGAAAACAATTATTTGGTGAGTCAGAAGGTAAGGATGGCAAAGGATTATTACCAGCTAGTGTTGTTTTTTCAACTGATTTACATTCAATGGGCCAATTTATTCAAGAAGGTTCAAAAATGTTTTTTGAAACAGTAATAAAAATCAAAAAACCTAATGAAGATATCAAAATTCCACTTGATAAAGAAAACAATGATCAATTAAACTATTTAACAAAACATTCTTTACATGAAATTAATAATATTGCCTTACAAGGAACTATTGAAGCTCATAGTGATGAAATAGTAGGAAAAACACCAAATATTTTATTAGAATTGGATACAATGGATGGCAAAATGTTTGGTTATGCTAGTTATTTCTTTATGAAGGCTTGTGCTGTTAGTGCAAAATTATTAGGTGTTGACCCATTTAACCAACCTGGTGTTGAAGTATACAAAAAGAAAATGTTTACATTATTAGGTAAAAAATAATTTCCTAATAATAAATTTAATAAAACATTAAAATATAGTTATATAAAAACCATTCTTTTCAGAATGGTTTTTATATAATTTGCTAAATTGTAAAGGTAAGTGCAACTAAATTATTTTTTTATCCAAATATTCGATTGGTGAAAGATAATTTAGTATTTTTCTCGGTCTTTGATTTAAAGACAATATAAATTTATGAACTTCATTTTTATTAGTTTTTGAAAAAATAAATTTTTTAGGAAATTTTTCTCTAATTAAACCATTAGTATTTTCATTAGTACCTCTTTGTCAAGGTGAATATGGATTGGCAAAATAAATTTTTACATCTAAATTTTTTTCAAGTTGTTGTCAATTTGAAAATTCTTTGCCACGATCAAAAGTAATAGTTTTAACAATGTTTTTAGGAAGAATTGATAAATAATAACTGACATTTTTATTAATAACTTTAGTAGTTCTGTTTTTAACTAATATTGCTAAAGTAAATCGTGATACTCTTTCAACTAAAGTTATTAAACATGATTTGCTTTTGCCTCTTGATGATACTATAGTATCTCCTTCTCAATGACCAAGTGTTATACGATCATTAACATTTATATCTCGTTCTTTAATTGATTTACCATTAAACTTGCCACGATTTTCTTTAGATTTTCGTTTTTTACCTTTTCTTCTTAAATTTTTACTAGTAACTTTATCAAGCATTCCAAAATAAATTCAAGTATAAATTGTTTTAAAACTAATAACTCACTCTTTATGAAAATTTTTAATTCTGCCATAAATTTGTTCAGGTGATCAACCTAATAGTAATTTTTGTTGTACATATTTTACTAAATTCTTATTTTTAAACTTATGAAAACTAATATGTGATTGTTTTCGATTTTCAGCTTTATTTTGTGTAATTAATGAAAAATAATGATTATTATCTTTATTTCTATTAATTTCTCGAATAATAGTACTAATACTTCGATTAAGATTTTTAGCTATTTCACTAATTTTAAATTTAAATTTCAATTGATTCTCAATATAAATCCTTTCATCTATGCCAAGATGTTTATAACTCATATAAAAACTCCTTACTTTTTTCTAAACTAAATTTAGCATTATGAAATTTTTATATGAGAATTTTTTGCAATTTTATTTACTTGCACTTACAAGTATAATTCAGCATTCATTATGAGCATCATTAAAAGCAATAACTTTAGTTTCATTAGTATTTACTTTTGCTAATAAATTTTAATTGGTTTAATAATTGAATTAATATTGGGTGAAAATAAATTTCCTTTTTTAGCAAAGCCATTAACCATATCAACAATAAATATAATATTATGACCTTTTAAAGTTTTAAAATTTAAATTAACTGTTTTATCCAAAGTTTTATTTATAATTTCAATAAATGAATCATTATTTTTCATTATTCACCTCTATTTTTTAAAAATTAATCGTTTAATAATAAATCAAATTATACTACAGCCAGAACAAATTGGCATTAAGAAAATAGTAAAAATAATTCCTACTTTTAAAAAGAAAATATCTACTGTTATTCCCTGACTACTTTGATAGATTAAACTATCAATTACACCATTTATATAAATAAAATTAAATCCATTAAAAATGTTTTCTATTTTAATACTTAATAACATAATTAACCCTAATAACAAAAATATAAAACCAGAAAAAAATAAAATAGTAATTATTTTTTCATCAAGAGGTAATTTTTTTCATCAATTTTTAGTTATCATTATTATCACCTATTTTTTTTAATTATATCATTGTTATATTACTGCTATAAAATAAATAAAAAAATTCTTACTTTAATGTGAAAAATAAGAATTTTTTAAAATTAATAAATCGCTATTTTTATTTTTTTACTACTTTTAAATAACAACTGTATCCAAAAATAATAAGACTTGTAAAAAATAAGATTGGAGTAGCAATAACCGCTAAGATTACTCCTATTTGTAACTGTGCTGCTGTACCTGTTAAAGTTGCAGTTCCACCTAATGCAGCAACTGCAATTTTTAATTTATCAAAAAAATCAGTTAATGATATAGTAACACCAAAATTAGTTATACTACCCTTAATAAAATCTCCAATAGTTCAAGGATGAGAATTTCTTAAAATTCAAAACCCATCATGACTTTCAGCTGCTTTAGCTCCTAGAGGTCTAACTGTTCAAGATACTGTTCCAATTAAAATTAATCCTAAAATCATTACTATTAACATAGTTATAAATACGTAAATGCTAATTTTATCTAACTTTGATAATTTTTTTCAAATTTTTTGCATAAATTTTCCCTTTCTTTTAATATAAATATGGCTCAAAAAAATTTTAGCAAACTTTAAAAAAATATTATATTTAAAATATATAAAACTGAAAATAGGTATAAAATAGTAATATTTAACATAAAATTATTTTTTTTGATTTTTTCTTTTAACTTTTCTTTTAAAAAATAATTAAAAATAAAATAATTTTACATTATCTTTAAAAAATAATTGTAAATGTGAAAAATATCTATTATAATGATTAAGGTTTTTTAAGAATAAATAATTCTAATAAAACAATAAATAAGGAGTATTAGCTCAGCTGGGAGAGCAATTGCCTTACAAGCAATAGGTCGGCGGTTCAAGTCCGTCATACTCCACCATTTACCTGCTGATGTGGCTCAATCCGGCAGAGCAACGGTTTTGTAAACCGTAGGTTGCAGGTTCGATTCCTGTCATCAGCACCATTATTATTTATGGAGGGGTAGCAAAGTGGCCAACTGCACCTGGCTGTAAACCAGATCTCTTCGAGTTCGGGGGTTCGACTCCCTCCCCCTCCACCATATTACTTATTGGGGTGTAGCCAAGCGGTAAGGCAACGGCCTTTGACGCCGTCATGCGTTGGTTCAAATCCAACCACCTCAGCCATATATTTTATTAATTTGTCCTCGTAGCTCAGCGGTAGAGCACTCGGCTTTTAACCGAGGTGTCGCAAGTTCGATCCTTGCCGGGGACACCATTTGATGCCCAGGTGGTGAAATGGCAGACACGTCGGGCTTAAGATCCGATGACTTTTACAGGTTGTGCGAGTTCGAGTCTCGCTCTGGGCACCATTTTATATATTTATTAATGACGAGGAAGTATTCCTCATTTTTTATAAGCAAGTAAACTATATTTTGCCCAGATGGCGAAATGGCAGACGCAGTAGACTCAAAATCTACCGAGAAATCATGCGGGTTCGAGTCCCGCTCTGGGCACCACTAATATTAAATTATTAGTATAAAAAGGTATTCTTAAAAGAATACCTTTTTATTTTTATAATATTAAATATTATTAAACTGATAATCGACGTTCTGAAGATTGTTGTTTAACAGGCAAACGTTCTTCAGAATTTAATGCTGCTGTATTAAATGGTTTAGGATCAGCTATTTCAACAACATGAGAAGTTGACATGACTGATTGTGTTTCCTCTCCATTATTAATTTTTTCTGGATTAAAAGGTTTATTTAATAATGGATTATTATCATCACTATCTTCAGAACTTGATGATGATGGTGAAGATGTACTGCTAGAAATATTTTCATAATTATCTTCCTCATCAAAATCATTAACATCCGCACATCAATTTTCATATAATTTCATTCCAGTATTTACTAATAAACCAGTACCAACTATTGCAAGACCAGCTATTGTGTTTCAAAAAGCCGTTGATCTTTTCTTATAAAATGGTTGGTCATCATCATTATTATTTGGATTACTTAATTCATGATATGCAAAAAGACTAACACCAGTAATTGCACTAGCAATAGTTATTGGTGCTAATAAACTTGCAGCTGTATTACCTATTTTTTGTCATATATTATGTTGTTGATTTATTGCATTTTCTTCATTATTAGGTGCACAACATTCTGATATTTTTTTACTAATTGTCACTATATGATTTAAACTTGAAGCTGCTGCTGCTGTAATAAAAGCATATGTAACAGGTAATGTATCTGGATTGGGTGTTGGTCAGTTAAGTCAAGCTACTGCTAGTGGTAATAATGGTGCTGTTGCAAAACTCACTCCTGTTAATAAATTATTAATCCTTACATTATTAATATTTCAATATCTTAATATTAAATTAGTTAACGAAATTTTTGAATTAATTCCTCCTTCCAACATAAAAAATAATGCTGGTGCTAGTGATAATACTCCATCTTGATATAATAAATAGTTACCCCCAGTTACCATTCAATTACCAAGAGTAAGTAACACATCTCTTATAGTAGGTACTACCCTATTTCTATTATTAGTTGATATTAAATCATTTGGTAATAATTGTTCTGTAGAAGAATAACTTCTTGCTGGTGATGAATCCATATTTTTCATCCTTTCTAAAAAATAATTTAAAGTAATAAAATTAATATAAAAACACCCATATTAAGAATTACAATTCTTAAATATGAGCTAAACTCTAGTCTTTATTTATTACTTCTTGTATTATAACCCTATATTAAATAAATGAAAGTAATATAATCATTAATATTGAAATTATGAAAAATAATTTTAATAACTTAAATAATTAAATTAATAATGCTGAATTATACTTGTAAGTGCAAGTAAATAAAATTGCAAAAAATTCTCATATAAAAATTTCATAATGCTAAATTTAGTTTAGAAAAAAGTAAGGAGTTTTTATATGAGTTATAAACATCTTGGCATAGATGAAAGGATTTATATTGAGAATCAATTGAAATTTAAATTTAAAATTAGTGAAATAGCTAAAAATCTTAATCGAAGTATTAGTACTATTATTCGAGAAATTAATAGAAATAAAGATAATAATCATTATTTTTCATTAATTGCACAAAATAAATCTGAAAATCGAAAACAATCACATATTAGTTTTCATAAGTTTAAAAATAAGAATTTAGTAAAATATGTACAACAAAAATTACTATTAGGTTGATCACCTGAACAAATTTATGGCAGAATTAAAAATTTTCATAAAGAGTGAGTTATTAGTTTTAAAACAATTTATACTTGAATTTATTTTGGAATGCTTGATAAAGTTACTAGTAAAAATTTAAGAAGAAAAGGTAAAAAACGAAAATCTAAAGAAAATCGTGGCAAGTTTAATGGTAAATCAATTAAAGAACGAGATATAAATGTTAATGATCGTATAACACTTGGTTATTGAGAAGGAGATACTATAGTATCATCAAGAGGCAAAAGCAAATCATGTTTAATAACTTTAGTTGAAAGAGTATCACGATTTACTTTAGCAATATTAGTTAAAAACAGAACTACTAAAGTTATTAATAAAAATGTCAGTTATTATTTATCAATTCTTCCTAAAAACATTGTTAAAACTATTACTTTTGATCGTGGCAAAGAATTTTCAAATTGACAACAACTTGAAAAAAATTTAAATGTAAAAATTTATTTTGCCAATCCATATTCACCTTGACAAAGAGGTACTAATGAAAATACTAATGGTTTAATTAGAGAAAAATTTCCTAAAAAATTTATTTTTTCAAAAACTAATAAAAATGAAGTTCATAAATTTATATTGTCTTTAAATCAAAGACCGAGAAAAATATTAAATTATCTTTCACCAATCGAATATTTGGATAGAAAAATAATTTAGTTGCACTTACCTTTACAATTTAGCTAAGTTATAATTAAAATATGAAATTTGATTAAACATTAGAATAATGATTTAATATATTTTAATTAAAATATAGTTATTATTGTCAATTATTTAGTATTAAGAGAGGGAAAAATATATGAATCAAGATTTACAAAAACTTTTCCATGAAATGGATTTTAATGATGTTAATAATGAATTTAATCATGCTACTATTAAAAAAGTACAATATTTTCATCATAATCAACAAGTAATAATTACCATCAACTTACCTAATTTTCTAACAACTACTACTTTAAAAAGTTTTGAACAACATTTTGAAAAATTACCTGTTTCGAATATTAGTGTCGATTTTAATGTTTCCCTTACTGCTGATGAATCAACTGTATTAACATATTTTCATTATATTAAAACTCATAAATTGCAACTATTAGCTAGCATTTATTATTCTTTACCCGACTCAGCAATTAATTATAAAAATAATATTATTACCATTACCATTCATAATAGTATTGAAGAAAAATTAATAACTAATGAATTTTTACAATTTATTAACTACTTTCAACAATATGGTTTTAAAAAAATTCAATTAAAAACTAAAATAAATAAAGCAGAGCAACCATTTATTAGTTATGAAAATGAATCTAAAGCAGAAATTAGCAAAATTACTAACAATTTAAAAACTAAAATTCCTAACAATAATATAAGTAAAAATTTTAATACAACTACTTATCGCAAAAAAGCAAAAGTTAATTTAGAAATAACAGACCCAACTCATAGCATTAAAGATATCATTGGCGATGAACCCAATATTATTATTAGTGGTAAAGTTTTTAAAATTAATAAATTTTTAACTAAAACTCAAAAATGATTTTATTCATTTTCAATTACTGATTATAGTGATGCAATTACTTGCAAAGCATTTATTAATAGCGATCAACCAGATGAAAAATTTGATAATATTAAAGTTGATGATTGAATAAAAATTAATGCTAATAGTCGTTATGATAATTATAGTAAAGAACAAGTACTATGAATTGATGATTTAATTATTGATTTAAATAATAAAAATACTAACAATAATGATGATGCTAAAACTAAAAGAATTGAATTTCATACTCATACTAAAATGAGTGCTATGGATGGTATTACTTCAGCAAGTGATTATATTAATCAAGTAGCTAAATGAGGACACCAAGCAATTGGTTTTACTGATCACTTAAATGTACAAGCATACCCAGATATTGCTAATGCCGCTAAAAAACATCCAAACTTAAAAGTAATGTATGGTGTTGAAATGGATTTAATCCCCAATAATATTAGTATTACTAAAAATAATATTAATACATCATTATTAGATTTAGAATACATTGTTCTTGACTTAGAAACAACTGGTTTATCAACCAATTACCACGAAATTATTGAATTTGGTTATACAATTGTTAAAGATAATATGATTTTAAAACAAGATACAATTTTAATTAAACCAAATAATCCCGTACCTGAACATATTACTGAACTTACTAGTATTACCAATGTTATGTTAAAAGATAAACAAACATTACAACAAATATTGCCAACAATTATTGAAATAATTGGCAATAAAACAATAGTTGCTCATAATGCTAACTTTGACTTTGGTTTTTTACAAGCAGCAATGAAACAATTGGGTTTCATGCCTTTAAATAATCCTGTCATTGATACTTTGCAATTATCTAGAGCAATTCTACCACAACTAAAATATTATCGATTAGGTACTATTTGTCGTACTTATGGCATTAAATATGATGATGAAATTGCCCACCGTGCTGATTATGATGCTAATGTATTAGCACAAGTATTTTTAAAAATGTTACAACAATTAAAAACAGAATTTAATTGTATTAATTTACAAGAAATTAATAACTTAATTAATGAACAAATTAATTTTAAACTTCATGGTGAACATATTACTATTTTTGCAAAAAATCAATTAGGATTAAAAGATTTATATCAATTAGTTTCACTATCTCATACAAAGTATTTTTATAAAACACCAAAAATCATATCAGAAGCAATTAATGAAAATAGAAAAGAATTATTAATTGGTAGTAGTTGTATAAATGGTGCTGTTTTTGAAACAGCATTAAATAAAAGTGAAGAAGAACTAATTAAAATAATGAAATGATTTGATTTTATTGAAATCCAACCACCTGCTGTTTATAAACACTTAATACAGTTAGGAAATATTACTAAAGAACAATTACATGATACTATTAAAAAAATTATTAATAATGCTCTTAAATTAAATAAATTAGTAATTGCTACTAGCGATGCCCACTATTTACATCCCCATGAAAAAATGTATCGTGATGTTATTATTAATAGTAAAGCAATTGGTGGTTTGTTACACCCATTATTTGATCGTAAAGGTAAAGTTACATCATATCCCGATCAACATTTAAGAACTACTAATCAAATGTTATCAGAATTTAACTTTTTAGATGACCCTAATTTAATTAATGATATTGTTATTAATAATCCTTTGCAATTAGCAAAACAATTTGAAATGGTTAAACCAATTAAAGATGGCTTATTTACACCAAGTATTGTTAATGTTGATACTAAATTACGTAATCTTTGTTATGAACAAGCATGAAATCGTTACGGTAATCCATTACCAACATATGTAGAAAAACGTTTAACTCGCGAATTAGATGCAATTATTACTCATGGTTTTGCTGTTGTTTATTGAATTGCACACAAATTAGTAGAAAAATCTTTACAAGATGGTTATCTTGTTGGTAGTCGTGGCTCAGTTGGTTCATCTTTAGTAGCTACTTTTGCTAACATTACTGAGGTTAACCCACTACAACCACACTATTTATGTCCACAATGTAAAACTAGTGAATTTATTAGTAATGGTTCTTATAAGTGTGGTTATGATTTACCAAAAAAAATATGTTCACAATGCAATATTGATTTAATTACTGATGGTCATGATATTCCTTTTGAAACATTCTTAGGATTTGATGGTGATAAAACACCTGATATTGATTTAAACTTTTCTGGTGAATATCAAAATAAAGCTCATGATTTTACTAAAGAAATGTTTGGTGAAGAAAATGTTTTTCGTGCTGGAACAATTTCAACAATTGCCAATAAAACAGCTTATGGTTATGTTAAAGCTTATGCAGAAAAAATTGGTCAATCAGATATGCGTGCAGCAAAACTAGAGTTACTAAGTCAAGGATGTGTTGGTATTAAAAGAACAACTGGTCAACATCCTGGTGGTATTATTGTTGTACCAAAAGAATATAATATTAACGATTTTACACCAATTAATTTTCCAGCTGATGATACTAGTTCTACATGAAAAACTACCCACTTTGATTTTAATGCTATTCATGATAATTTATTAAAATTAGATATTCTAGGTCACGTTGATCCAACAGCATTAAAAATGTTAGAAAATTTAACTGGTATTGATCCAAAAACTATTCCTAATCAAGATGAAAAAGTTTTATCATTATTTTCTAATTTAAGTGCCTTAAATATTACTAGTGATGATTTACTTGGCGAAAAAACAGGAGCAATTGGTATCCCTGAATTTGGTACTGGTTTTGTTCGTAAAATGTTAAGTGATACATTACCTACTTCATTTTCTGAATTAGTACAAATATCTGGTTTATCACATGGTACTGATGTTTGATTAAATAATGCTGATGAATTAATTTCACAACAAGGTTTAAAACTAAAAGATGTAATTGGTTGTCGTGATGATATTATGACTTATTTAGTATATCAAGGGTTACCAGCAAAAATTGCCTTTAACATTATGGAAGATGTCCGTAAAGGAAAAGGCATTAAACAAGAATATGAAAAGTTAATGCAAGAAAAGAAAGTTCCTAATTGATACATTAAATCTTGCAAAAAAATTAAATATATGTTTCCTAAAGCACACGCTACTGCTTATGTATTAATGGCATGAAGAGTAGCTTGATTTAAAGTTTATTATCCGCATGAATATTATGCTACTTATTTTACAACAAGATGTGAAATTTTTGATATTAAAACTATGTTACAAGGCATTGGTGCTATTACTAATAAATTAAAAGATATTAATAACAGATTAAGAAAAAATGATGGTCAAAAAAATACAGTTACTACTAAAGAAAAAGATTTAATCCCATTATTAGAAGTAGCATTAGAAATGAATGCTAGAAATATTAAATTTAGCAATATTAGTTTAGAACATTCTGATGCTAAACTTTTTCAAGTTAAAGTAATAAATGGTGAAAAACAAATTTTACCACCTTTTATTACTTTAGATGGATTGGGTGAAATTGTGGCTAATTCAATTGTTAAAGCAAGGAGTGAACAAGCAATTACTTCAAAAAATGATTTACAACTACGAACTAATATTACTAAAACTAATTATCAACTATTAAATGACTTAGGAGTATTAGAACATTTAGAAGAAAATACACAATTAATGTTAGAATTATAATACAAAAAAAAAGAAAAGATGTGGGATTATTATGTATAAATTAAGTAACAAAGCCAACTTTTATATACGTTTATCTGCATTAATAATGATAATTTTATTTTTAATTATTGATTTAATTAGTGCAATATATTATCCAATGGAAAAATTTGAAGATTTAGGATATGGTGAACGAGTAAGTAACTACTATGCTTTTTTTACTACTGAGAGTAATTATATGGTTGTTATTTATTTTTGTGTTTATTTATTTGATTCTTATTTTCGTGGTACTAAACCAAGTTTTCAAACTCGATTAGCAGTAACTGTTTATATTACTATTACGATGTTAGTATTTTGAATAGGTATTTTCACTGCTGAGCAAGATCCAAAACAATACAGTGCTTATAATTGAATTGCAACATTAATTTTACACTTATTAATGCCAATAATTATGATTACTAGCTTTATTGTTACATCAGGTCATCAATATATTAATATGAAACAACAACATAAAATATATTTATGATTAATTGTTATTTATCCAGCAATTTATTGTATTGTTATTCTAATTAGAGGTCATTTACGTTATTTAGATTTTATAGAAACTGGTCATCCACCAAGAGATACATGATATCCATATTTTTTCTTTGATTATTCAAATGGTGAATATGGATGATTAATCGCTGCTAGTGCCGTTGTTTTTGTTTTTGGTTTAGTTTTCAGTTTACAATATTTTTATATTTGAATTAATAACTTAATGTTCAAACGTTATCAAACTTCTGAACATCGTTTATATGATTTTTATCAAAAAATATTACGTCAACTTAATAAAAAAAAGAAAAGCAAAATTAAAAAGAAAAGAAAAAAGTAAAAATTTAAAATATATCTTATATTCCTTACATGATAAATATTATTGATATAATTAAATAAAAAAGAAAAGTTAGGTGATTGTAATTGAAAATTAACTTGAAAACAATGTTAAAATATGCACAAATTAACAAATACGCAATCCCAAGTTTTAACTTTGATAATTTAGAAATGTTAATTGCAATTACTAATGCAGCCGAAAAACAAAAAGCACCAATATGTTTAATGATAACACCTAACACTATTAATTGTATTGATTTAAAATATATACTTGCTATTACTAACAATGTTATTAATCGTGCAAAAGTACCAATTTTTTTACAACTAGACCACTGTCTTGATCCACACTTTATTAAAACTAAAATTACATCTGATTTTAGTTCAGTTATGTTAAATTACAGTAACTATCCAATTAAAGAAAATATTGAAAAAACTAAAGATATTGTTCATTTTGCTGCTCCTTTGGGTATTATTGTTGAATCAGAGATTTTTTACAATAATACAAAAGGAGATATTACTAATGATATTAATTTAATTGAACAAGCAATATTATTTAGAAATAAAACTAATATTAATGGTCTTGTATTTACTGCTATCAATAGTCATCATCAAGATAATAGACAAGATTTAAAAATTTCTCTAATTAAAGAAATTGCTATTAAAATGCCTGAAATTTTTTTAGTATTACATGATAATGTTACTATTAATAATGAACAATTAACTCTAGCAATTAAAGCTGGTATTACTAAAGTTAATATTAGCAGTGATTTAAGAAAGATTTATGTTGAAAGTCTAAAAAAAAGTTTGCAAACTAACTCTAATTTATCTAATATTAATACCTTAATAGAAAATGCAATGATAGCTATTCAGAAATTTGTTGAAGAAAAAATAATTCTCTTAGGAGCAAATAATCGATATAAATTTTAGTTTTTATACTTATAGATTTTATTTCAAAATAAAAAGTGAACAATATTGTTCACTTAAAATAGTTACTATTTTATTTTTTTAAAATATAAATAATTAAGAAAATTGCTCAAAACTTTTTCATTCAAATTTATTATCCTATTTATAATAGGATTTTATTATAAAGTAAAGATTAAAAAAATATATCTTTAATAGTAATAGCAATAAAGATAACTAAAAATAATATAGCTCCAGCAATACTGACAATAATTTTATATTTTTCATTTAATTTTTTTCTTGTTACCGCTTCAACTGCATTTTCAACAAATTTATAACCATCCAATGGCGGAATTAGTAACATATTTAATAAAAATAAATTAGATGATAATAATGCTGCTCAACGAAAATATGTACTTGTTGCTTGTGTTGATGATAAATCAGGATTTAAAAAACTATTAGTTGATTTAACAATACCAACAGGTCCTGATAAATTTTGTCAATGAAAAGTAACTAATTGTCCTAATGCTTGTAAAAGACTGTAACTATCTTTAAAAGTATCAATGATACCATTACTAATAACTTGCCCTGCATTTAAATAATAACTACCTTGACTAACACCAATGAATAATACTCCTTTTTGTTCTACAGGTTTAAAAGTAACAGTTTTATCATCTTTACTATCAAAAGTAATTTTGTAGTCAGCAATAACTGTACCATTAGTAGTCTTTTTATTATATTTACTTAATCATGTTTGTAAATCATAATATGATTTAATTGATTGTTTAGATTCAATATCACCAGTATTATAAATACCAGTAATAGCATCAGTATCTAAAATTGGTAAACTTGGATTATCTTTATTATATTTTTGAACAGCTTCATATAATGGTCCTGTTGTTGCATAGATTGGTGGCAAGTTAGGATCATATTTATGTGGATAAATTCCATATCCAATCATTAATAAAATAAAAGCTAATAATAAATTCATTAGTGCACCTGCACTAATGAAAGCTGCTTTTTTACCACGTTGCAAGTTTTCCATAATTCGTTTACTATCAATTACTTCATCTTCTCGTCCTTTAGGAGCATCAGCAATTTCTGAAGCAATAGAAACATAACCACCCAATGGTAATAGTCTTAAAGTATAACGTGTTTCTTTTTTACCTCACTGCAAAAGTTTTGGTCCCATACCAATAGCAAATTCATATACATATGCTCCTGATAATTTAGCAATTATAAAATGAGCAAATTCATGCAAGGTAATTAAAAATAATATTGTAAATAAACCAATTAAAATGGCTAAAAATATATACATAACTTCATCCTTAAATTTTATATATTAAGCAATAGCTGCTAGAGTAATTAGAAAACCAAAAATAACTACTGTTGAAAATGAATCTAAACGATCTAATAATCCTCCATGTCCAGGTAGAATATTTGAAAAATCCTTAACATGATAATTACGTTTCAAATAAGAAAATAATAAATCACCCATTTGACTAGCAATTGAAAGAATAAAACTAGTAGCAAAATAAGCAATATAGATTGGTGCTTTACTATTAACTTCTAAAAAAGGTAAGGGATTATAATTACTTGTTTCTAAAAAAACAGTTACTGTTATCATACTTAAAATAATTGCTGTTATTAAACCAGTAATAGCACCTTCTCAAGTTTTATTTGGTGATACACTTGGTGCCATTTTTGTTTTACCATAAATTATACCACCAATAAAAGCACCAACATCATTAGACATAACAATAATGAATAAAAACAATAATGTTGGTCATCCTAGTTTTGAAAGTTTAATTTCTGATAACATTAAAAAATTAACAGCTTTAACAACAAACACTAAATAAATAATTCAAGTAAAAATAAAAATAACATCACTTAATTGAAAATTTTTACTTCGTCAAGCAATTAAAATAAACATACAAATGAAAAGTAATAAAATTAATAAAGTCATTCAAGTTTCAAATCAATAATGATTATAAATATATGGACCAAAAGTTTCTTTACCAAGCGGAACTCATAAAAGTATGATTCCTGTTAAAATTATAGAAATTTTAAGTACAATTGATCAATTTGATTCTTTTTTTAAATTAATAATTTCTCATAAACAACCAATAAAAATTAAAGTATTAATTATCATAAATATATACGCTGATCACTGTGGTTTATTACCAAAAATTGGTTCTAAATAAACTGCCCCAATAAACATTCATAATACACCACAAGCAATTAACATAAAGCTTGTAAGAATACGATTTCGATAGGTTCTAAAAAAAATACTAAGTTTTGCAAAAAAAGAAACTTTAGATTTTATATTTTCTTTATTTATTATCTTTTTTTTCACAATATTTAACCCCTAACTATTTATTGCTTTATTGCTAAATTTTCATTAAATCGGCTTTTTTATTGTTTTCTATTAATACAAGTTCTTTAATTTTACTATCAGTTAAATCTTGAATTCTAGTTTCTGCATGCTTTTCTTGATCTTCTGGTAATTTTATTTTTTTCAGATTTTGAACAGCATCACGTCGACAATTACGGATTTTAACTTTATATTCTTCAGTTTTTTTACTCAAATCTTTAACTAAAGTTTTACGAACGTCTTCTGTTAATTGTGGGAAAATTAAACGTATATTCTCTGCTTCGCTTTTAATTTGTAATTTCAAATCAGCTTTTGTAACAGCTTCTGTAATGTCTTTAATTAAACTACGATCATATGGTTTAATTAATAATTGATGTGCTTCTGCTACTTTAACTTGGGCAATATTACTTAAACTATCAACACCACCATAACATCTAACATTAATTCCTTCTAAGATATTAGGATTAGCTCTTCCGGTGCGAATTTTGTTAATTTCATTTTTATAACGTAAAATTATTTCATTCATCAGATTTGTGGCTTCTAAAATAATAACTTCCATATTTGTTTTCCTCCTAGTTAATAATTTTAAGTTGTTTTTAAATCAAACTATAAAAATTATATAATAATTTTTATTAAAACCAATGGAAAACTATTTAAAAAAATAAAAAACATCATTAATTAATGATGTTTTTTTATTAATATCTTTGGATTTTATTTTCATCATTGTTTAAATCAACTAATATAAAAATACCACCAATAATACCTAATGCAGCACCAAAGATAATTCCTAATATTGCTAAAGCAATTTTTTGATCAGTAGTCGCTTCACCTTTACTTACTTTTTTGTATAAAATAAAACCGGGTATTGTTCATAATAAAGGAATTATAAATATTGATTCTAAAATAAAAACAATAAATATTAATATACTTCCTGCTTTTAACATTTTTTTCTCCTTCTTTAATTTTTATAATTAATAATATCACTTAATAAAATTGAAATATACAATTGTGTCCTCATTTAAAGTTTAGTTTTTTAACTTATCAATGTTATCACTTTAATTACTATCGATTTCAAATGTCTAATTATTAATAATTTTCATTTATATTAATAGTAACAAAAAAATATGATAATTAACAACAACTGTCATTATATTTTTTAAAATATTTAATGATTTAAACAATTGATGGTATACCACAGTCTATTCTAGGTAAAAGATGAACATCACCAAAATATATTGCTAAATAAACTTTTAAATTTCTAAAATTTCCTGTTACTAATGGACCATCAGCAACTCTAGCATGAAACTGGGTACTAACATTTGTATTTAATAGTTGAACTAGAGAATCAAATTGTTTTTGTTTACTTTCTGATTTTATTACTAATTTAAAATCAGTAACAGATTCACCTTGTTTAAATCTTTGCGCAGCAGTTAATTTTAAACCATTTTTATCACTAATAAGTTCAGTAATAACTATTTTTGAAATGTATAACCCATCATTTTTAGCAGTATTGATAGTATAAGATTTTAATACACTATCATCATCTTTACTTATAATATCAATTTTACAAGTACCAACAAGAACTTTAAAATCAGTTCCTGTATTATTTTCTTCAGTTTTACCTGCTTCAGTACTTGTAACTTTTGCAGATAAGGTAGTAATTTTTTTAACATCATCAGGTGAATATTCTTCATTTTCACTACCACTTGTAATTCCTAATTCTTTCAAAAATGCTGCAGCATCAGCATCTTTTGCTTGATTTGGATTTCTAATTTCGTTTGCGTTTAATAAACTGTTTTTAAAATTAGTCATTATAATTTTTGTGTCATCAGCCTTAATTGAATACTTCTCTTTACCAGTAGTATCATCCTTCTTTAATTCTTGATTAATTAAACTTGTATTTTCATCACTATATCATCCTAATAATTTTGCATATTTACCATTTAATATTGGTGCTTTTGTTTCAAAGTCACAGGCAACAATTGAACTTGCTGCAGTTGTAGTTAAAGCAGTAGCAGCCATTAATCGTAATAATGTTTTTATATTTTTCATATAATGTTTTCTCCCCTTTTAGATAATTTTCTAAAAAATATAAATTATTTTCTGCTATTTATTATTATTCTTAAATTGAAACTATTTTTATAATTGCTGAATTATACTTGTAAGTGCAAGTAAATAAAATTGCAAAAAATTCTCATATAAAAATTTCATAATGCTAAATTTAGTTTAGAAAAAAGTAAGGAGTTTTTATATGAGTTATAAACATCTTGGCATAGATGAAAGGATTTATATTGAGAATCAATTGAAATTTAAATTTAAAATTAGTGAAATAGCTAAAAATCTTAATCGAAGTATTAGTACTATTATTCGAGAAATTAATAGAAATAAAGATAATAATCATTATTTTTCATTAATTGCACAAAATAAAGCTGAAAATCGAAAACAATCACATATTAGTTTTCATAAGTTTAAAAATAAGAATTTAGTAAAATATGTACAACAAAAATTACTATTAGGTTGATCACCTGAACAAATTTATGGCAGAATTAAAAATTTTCATAAAGAGTGAGTTATTAGTTTTAAAACAATTTATACTTGAATTTATTTTGGAATGCTTGATAAAGTTACTAGTAAAAATTTAAGAAGAAAAGGTAAAAAACGAAAATCTAAAGAAAATCGTGGCAAGTTTAATGGTAAATCAATTAAAGAACGATATATAAATATTAATGATCGTATAACACTTGGTCATTGAGAAGGAGATACTATAGTATCATCAAGAGGCAAAAGCAAATCATGTTTAATAACTTTAGTTGAAAGAATATCACGATTTACTTTAGCAATATTAGTTAAAAACAGAACTACTAAAGTTATTAATAAAAATGTCAGTTATTATTTATCAATTCTTCCTAAAAACATTGTTAAAACTATTACTTTTGATCGTGGCAAAGAATTTTCAAATTGACAACAACTTGAAAAAAATTTAAATGTAAAAATTTATTTTGCCAATCCATATTCACCTTGACAAAGAGATACTAATGAAAATACTAATGGTTTAATTAGAGAAAAATTTCCTAAAAAATTTATTTTTTCAAAAACTAATAAAAATGAAGTTCATAAATTTATATTGTCTTTAAATCAAAGACCGAGAAAAATATTAAATTATCTTTCACCAATCGAATATTTGGATAGAAAAATAATTTAGTTGCACTTACCTTTACAATTTAGCAATTTTAATAAATTAATAAAATTTTTTAAGTGATAAAAAAGAATATAAATTAAAAAAGATTGCAATTGCAATCTTTTAAAATATTTAATGATTAAGCAGGAGCAATATCGCAATCAATTCTACTTGAAAGTACTACACTAACAAAACTTATTTGTAAATAAACTTTTGAATTTGGAAAATTTCCTGTTACTTCTGTTCCTGCAGAAGCATTATCAAAAAACTTTGTAGTAACATTTATTTTTAATAATTTAACTAAAGAATCAAATTGCTTTTGTTTAACTGCATTTTTTATTTTTAATTTAAAACTAGAAACAGGTTTTGTTCGTTTAAATCCTTGCGCATCAGTTAATTCTAAACTATCTTTATCTGTTATAAGTTTATCAGTACCAATAACTTCAGTTGAAATATTTAATGCATCTTTCTTAAGAGTGTTAATAGTATATTTTTTTACAGATTTGGCATCATCTCCAGTTGCCTTATCCATAATATTAATTTGACAAGTACCAGCTTCAACTTTAAAATCAGTTGTATCAGCAGCTTCAATTTTACCTGCTTCAGTACTTTCAACTTTTGCAGATAAAGCAGTAATCTTTTTAACATCATCAGCTGAATAAAACTTCTTGCTATCAGGTGTAAATCCTAAATCTTTTAAAAAGGCTGCAGCAGCATCACTTACTGCTTGACTTTTATCAGAATCAGTACCAGTACCTGCTTTTAATAATTTTTCGTTAAATTTAGTTGCTGTAATTTTTGTATTATCAGCAGCACTAACAGCAATTGAATAACTTTCTTTACCAGCAGTATCATCCTTCTTTAATTCTTGATTAATTAAACTTGTATTTTCATCACTATATCATCCTAGTAATGTTGCATATTTGCCATTCAATGCTGGCGCTTTTGTTTGAGTTCCACATGCAACAACTGAACTTGCTGCAACTGTTGTTAAAGCAGCAGCACCCATTAGTCGTAGTAATGTTTTCATGTTTCTCATATTGTTTTTCCCCCTTAGATAATTTTTCTGAAAAATATAAACTATTTTCTGCTCTTAATTATACATTCTTTTTTATTTGGTGCTCTTTTTATAATATTTTTCATTATTAAGTGTTATTTTGCTTTTTTTAAGAAAATAATTTCAAAAATGTTAGGATTAATTTGTTCATTAATTGAACATTCTTATTATTTTTTATATATACTCTACAGTACTTCCAAGATTATTGAGTAATATAATGTAAAAAGACCTGAAAATTTTTCAGGTTTTTTTATATTTAAAAATTAAGAACAGAAAATAAAGCTAAATTGTAAAGGTAAGTGCAACTAAATTATTTTTCTATCCAAATATTCGATTGGTGAAAGATAATTTAATATTTTTCTCGGTCTTTGATTTAAAGACAATATAAATTTATGAACTTCATTTGCTGAATTATACTTGCACTTACAAGTATAATTCAGCATTTAATAAAATTTAATAAATAAATCTTAACATTTTTACTAATGTTTGAAAATATTTTAAAAAAATGTCTAATCTTTGATAAGCAGAATATATAGGAGATTAATATCAATATAAGAACAAATTAGTATTGAAAAGCAATTTAGTTCCCATTGATTTTAAAAAATAGAAACTTTAAAATGAATGTTATATCTTTCAATGATAATAGAACAAAAACAATTACTACTATATAAATAATTATATTTAATCAGTTTAAAACTTGAAAATTACCATTAATATAATGAAAGATATTTATACAATATAATCTACGATAATAAAACTCTATCATTTAATAAATTTCTATTGTTTTCAAATTAATAATATTGTATAATGAACAATGAATTAGAATTATAGCAAGACAGCTACCAGCTGTCTTTATTATTTCTAGTGTAATATATTTTATTTTTTTATTTAAGTATATTTTCATTTTGAAATAAATCTATTTCAAATACTATTAAATAATAAACAACAATGTTTATAAAAAACAAGGAGGAGAAAAAGTGGACAAAGAAATTAGTCAAATCATTTTAAATGCCATAAATGAAATTGCTGAAGAAAAACAAATAGCAAAAGAAGATATCATTGAAGCTTTAAAAGAAGGACTAAAAAAAGCATATGAATATCAAAGTCATCGTGATGATAGTACAAATATCAGAATTGAAATTGATCAAAATAAAGGTACTATTAAAATTTTAAAGGATTTAATTGTTGTTCCAAAAGTTGAAGATCCTGAATTAGAAATTGCACTTTCAACTATTAAAACAAAGAATCCCGGCTTAACAATTGGTGATACATATACGCAAATAATTCCTAGTGATCAATTCTCTCGTTTATCAATTTTTAAAGCTATTCAAGTAGTGAAACAATCAATTCGTGAAGCAGAAAAAACATCAATTTATGATGAATTTATTGATAAAAAAGATCACATATTAATTGGTACTATTGAAAGCGTTGAAGAAACTTATATGTTAATTAAAATTGGTAGAGCCTATGCTTTCTTACCAAAACAAAATCAAATCCCTAGTGAGATCTTACCAAAAAATAAACCAATCGCTAATAATACTTACATCAAATTTTATGTTGAAGATATTATTAAAAATAAAAACTATGGTCAAATTTTAGCATCAAGAACTCACGTTAATTTTTTACGTTGTTTACTAGAATTAGAAGTTCCTGAAATAGCACAAGGTGTAATCGAAGTTAAAGATATTGCTCGTATTCCTGGAATTAGAGCTAAGGTTGCAATTGTTAGTCATGATCCAAGCATTGATGGTATTGGTGCATGTATTGGTCCAAAAGGCGAAAGAACAAAATTAATTACGCAAGAATTAAGTGGCGAAAAAATTGACATTATTGCCTGAAATCCTAATATAAAAGAATATATAATTAACGCTTTAACACCAGCTAAAGTTATTTCAATTGATATTAATGAAGAAGAAAAACAAGCAAATATTATTGTTCCTACTGAACAATTATCATTAGCTATTGGTAAAAATGGTATGGCTGCTAAATTAGTTGCCGGTGTAACTCACTGAAATATTAATATTACTTCATTAGAACAAGCAAATGAAAATAATATTAAATTTACTTGAAATGGTAATATTAAAGAAAGTGAATATGAAAAGTTTATATCTGAATTATTAAAAAAAACACAATGAAAAAATAAAAATCAATAAACAATAAAGTAGGTCGTTATGAATAAAATACCTTTAATTCAACGTAAAAAAATACCAATGCGTAAATGTATAGTTACAAATACTATTTTACCTAAACGTGAATTAATTAGAATTGTTATTAATAAAGAAGGACAATTATTCATTGATAAAACTGGCAAACAAAATGGTCGAGGTGCCTACATCCAACCTAAACTTGAATTAATACCTTTGCTTATTAAAAATAAGGCATTAGAACGAGCATTAAAAACAAAAATTCCAAATGAATTTTATGAACAATTAATTAATGAAATTAAAAAAAATTGAGATTAATTTTCCCAAGCGAAAGGCGGTATGCAAATGGCAAAAAAACGAATATCTCAACAAACACAAAATATTAATCAACAACTAAAACAAAAAACATCTCAAATTAATGAAAAAGGAGTATTTTTATATAACGAACCTTTAACTATTTCAGAATTTGCTAAAGCATTGCATCATCCAGTAACTGACATTATTAAATACTTCATGAAACAAGGCAAACTATTTAATCAAAATCAAATATTAACTCAAGAATTAATGCTTGAACTTTGTTTGGAATGAAATATTGATTTTGAAAAAGCTAAAGTGGTAACATATGAAAACTTATTAGAAAATATTAATCTAGAAGATGATAAAAAAAATTTAGTAACTCGACCACCTGTTGTTACAATTATGGGCCATGTTGATCATGGAAAAACAACACTATTAGATACTATCCGTAATTCTAAAGTTACTAATCAAGAACACGGTGGTATTACTCAACATATTGGTGCTTATCAAATTAAAACTAATAATAAATTAATTACTTTTATTGATACCCCAGGTCATGAAGCATTTACTGAAATGCGTTCACGTGGTTCTAAAATTACTGATATTGTTGTTCTAGTAGTTGCTGGTGATGATGGTGTGATGCCACAAACTCGTGAAGCAATTGACCATGCAAAAGTAGCTGGTGTTTCAATTATTGTTTTTGTTAATAAAATGGATAAACGAAATGTTAATACTGATCGCATTATGAATGAACTAGCTAATTGTGATTTAACTAGTGAAGAATGAGGTGGCGATACTATTTTTGTTTATGGTAGTGCTTTAAAAAATCAAGGAATTGATGAATTATTAGAAGCCATATTAGTAATTGCTGAATTAAAAGAACTAAATGCTAATCCAAATCGATTTGCTAATGGAACTGTTATCGAATCTCATCATGATAAAAATGTTGGTTCAATTTGTACTTTATTAATACAAGGTGGAACACTAAAAGTTACTGATATTGTAGTTGCTGGTAGTGTTAAAGGAAAAATTAAACGCCTTATTAATGATACTGGTAAAATAATTACTAAAGCTGGACCTTCAATGCCTGTTCAAGTTTTAGGATTTGAAACAGCCCCTACTCCTGGTGAATCTTTTATTGTTTTTAATGATGATAAATTAGCAAGAAAAGTAGCACTGGTACGACAAACAGAAGAAACAAATAAAATTAGAAATAATCGACAAATTAGTTTAGGTAATTTAACACAAGATGTTGCTACAGGTGAATTAAAACAAATTAATGTTATTTTACGAGCAGATACTCAAGGTTCAGTGCAAGCAATCGTTCAAGCAGTAAATAAAATTAATGTTAATGATATTACTGTTAAGTTTATTAGAGCAACTATTGGTGGTATTAGTGAATCAGATATTAAACTTGCTCAAACTTCAGGAAGTATTATTTATGGTTTCAATGTTCGTCCCAATCATGTTATTCGTGAAGCTGCTAACAATGCCGGTGTTGAAATTAGATTACATAATATCATTTATAAAATAACTGAAGAATTAGAATTGGCTGCTAAAGGTTTATTAGAACCAACTTATGAAGATAAAATTCTTGGTCAAGCACGAGTTATTAAAACTTTTCATTTTTCAAAAGTAGGAACAATTGCTGGTTGTGTTGTCATTAATGGTTTCATTCAACGTAATAGCAAAGTTCATATCATTCGTGATGATGTTGTTATTTATAACGGTGAAATCAGTGGTTTAAAACATGAAAAAAATGATTTAAAAATTGCTAAAAAAGAAACTCAATGCGGTATTACTATTAAAAATTTTAATGACTTAAAAGAAAATGATATTATTGAATCATATTTAGTAGAAGAAGTGGAGACAAAATAGGATGTCTATCATTAAATTTGAACAACAAGAAAGTTTCTTAAAAAAAGAAATTACTAATATATTAAAAAAAGAATCAAAAAATATTCTTTTCAAAGATATCACTATTACTAATGTAAAAATAACAAAAGATAACAGTTATGCTACCATTTATTGAACAGTTTACTTAGATAATTTAGATATTAAAACTATTAGTAATGCTTTAGAAAAAGCGAAAGGTTTTTGTCGAAGCGCACTTACCAAAACAAGTAATAAATATAAAGTTCCAGAATTACGTTTTAAATATGATAATACCAACACTAGAGTTAAAAACATTGAAGAAATATTAAAAAATATCAAAAATAATAATTCTTCAAATGAATAAAAATAGAGGCTTTTTAGTAATCTGTGTTTCTTTGTTTTGCAAAGTACTAGTTCAGATTAATTCTGTCTTCAAATTTTATCATAAAATGAGCAATTGCTGTATTTCAATTTTGAATGGGCATTGTTCATTTTTTTGTTATATTTTCAATTGCTAAATAAAATATTTTGAAAACTGCCATATCATTTGGAAAAACTTTTTTATTTCTGATAACTTTTCGTAATTGACTATTAACAGATTCAATAGAATTTGTAGTATAAATCACTCTTTTGATTTCTGGAGGATAACTAATAAAAATCATTAAATTATCTCAATTTTTATATCAAGATTTAGCAATTTGAGGATAGTGTTTATTTCATTTACTTTCAAATGATTCTAAAGCTTGCATTGCTTGTTCTTCACTACATGCATTATAAATTGGCTTTAAATCTGTAACTAGTGATTTTCGATGTTTGTATGAAACATATTTTAAACTATTTCTGATTTGATGAACTATACATAATTAATGTTCAGTTTTAGGATAAACTGATTGTATTGCTTCTGACATGCCTGTTAAGTTATCACTACAAGCAATAAGAATATCATTTAAGCCATGATTTTTCATTTCTGTGAAATTTGCTAATCAAAATTTAGCGCCTTCATTTTCACTAATTCATAAACCTAAAACATCTTTTTTACCTTCTAAATCAACACCTAAAGCTATATAAACTGATTTGTTAATAATGCGTTTATCTTGTCGTACTTTAACTACTATACAATCAAAATAAACAATGGGATAAATGCCTTCTAATGGTCTATTTTGTCATGCTTTGACATCATCAATCACATCATAAATAATTTATAAAAATATAAAAAAAGAAAATACTTTACTACATCTCACTATTCATGAAGGACAAAATCAACAAGTTAAACGTATGATTAAAGCAGTAGGAAGTAGAGTAATTACTTTAAAGCGTTTACAAGTTGCTAATATTACTTTAAAAGATTTAGCAATGGGTGAATATCGTTATTTGACAGAAGAAGAAGTAACAACATTGATGAAATTGAGTCAAAAGAGTTAAAATAAAAGAATAATTTATTTTTTAAATATAACAACTTTTTATATTTTCTGGGTTTGTCTTTATATCAAAAACCTTATTTATTTCAATAATATTATCAGCAAAATCTTTTGCTGTTTTTATTTCGTTTTGTAATTTTTTATTTGTAATAATATCATTTTTAAAATTTTTCAGTATTTGCTGAATTATACTTGTAAGTGCAAGTAAATAAAATTGCAAAAAATTCTCATATAAAAATTTCATAATGCTAAATTTAGTTTAGAAAAAAGTAAGGAGTTTTTATATGAGTTATAAACATCTTGGCATAGATGAAAGGATTTATATTGAGAATCAATTGAAATTTAAATTTAAAATTATTGAAATAGCTAAAAATCTTAATCGAAGTATTAGTACTATTATTCGAGAAATTAATAGAAATAAAGATAATAATCATTATTTTTCATTAATTGCACAAAATAAAGCTGAAAATCAAAAACAATCACATATTAGTTTTCATAAGTTTAAAAATAAGAATTTAGTAAAATATGTACAACAAAAATTACTATTAGGTTGATCACCTGAACAAATTTATGGCAGAATTAAAAATTTTCATAAAGAGTGAGTTATTAGTTTTAAAACAATTTATACTTGAATTTATTTTGGAATGCTTGATAAAGTTACTAGTAAAAATTTAAGAAGAAAAGGTAAAAAACGAAAATCTAAAGAAAATCGTGGCAAGTTTAATGGTAAATCAATTAAAGAACGAGATATAAATGTTAATGATCGTATAACACTTGGTCATTGAGAAGGAGATACTATAGTATCATCAAGAGGCAAAAGCAAATCATTTTTAATAACTTTAGTTGAAAGAGTATCACGATTTACTTTAGCAATATTAGTTAAAAACAGAACTACTAAAGTTATTAATAAAAATGTCAGTTATTATTTATCAATTCTTCCTAAAAACATTGTTAAAACTATTACTTTTGATCGTGGCAAAGAATTTTCAAATTGACAACAACTTGAAAAAAATTTAGATGTAAAAATTTATTTTGCCAATCCATATTCACCTTGACAAAGAGGTACTAATGAAAATACTAATGGTTTAATTAGAGAAAAATTTCCTAAAAAATTTATTTTTTCAAAAACTAATAAAAATGAAGTTCATAAATTTATATTGTCTTTAAATCAAAGAGCGAGAAAAATATTAAATTATCTTTCACCAATCGAATATTTGGATAGAAAAATAATTTAGTTGCACTTACCTTTACAATTTAGCATTTCAAAAAAATGACCAGAAATAAATCCAACAAAATTTACAGATAATATTCAAACTGCAACTACTCATTATGTTAATTTTTTATTAAGTAAAGGTGTTGAATATGCACGTGGTCAAGCAAGTATTGGTCAAGGTGGTATTACTTATTTACAAAATAATCCAGAAGACCCTTATTATATTGTTTCACAAGTATTTAATTATTTAAAAGAAATAAATGAATATCCAACTATGAAAGGTTTTAATCTTGATGTTTCACCTAAACAAAATTGATTTAAAAAAATTATGGGTACTGGTGGTGAACAAAATCCATGAGAAATTTATTTACAATCTAATAATATTAAAAGTAGTGATAATAGAACTAAAATTACTATTAGTCATCCAAAAAATATTATGGGTTCAGTAGTTGATATTGATACAAATGGTATAAAATCATTTAATAATTTAACAACAATTGAATTATTTACTAAATATTTTAGTAATGATACTATGAAATTAGTTGATGGTAAAAAAGGTCAAGAAAAGAAAGTTATTAGTGCTACTGGTGGTATTGGTGAATCATTATGAGAAGTTGATAAAGATAATCCTAATTTTATTGTTCCAAAAGATGATAAAGGTATTGATGTTAATGGTAAAAGAATTATTGATGTTGGTACTCCTACATTTTTAAGTGATGCTACAACTAAAGAATATGTTGATAAAAAACAAGATAAATTAACTGCTGGTGAAAATATTAAAATTGATGAAAATAATAAAATTAGTGCTACTTGCGGGAAAACTGATTTAACTGATTATTATAAAAAAGAAGAAGTAGATAAAAAATTACACAATAAAATGGATAAAGACCAATTCAAATATGCTTTTTCTATAAATACTATTGGTACTGAAATTCCTAATTTAGAAACTACTGATAAAACTGTTGCTGGTGCTATTAATGAAATTAATAAAAAACAATCAAGTCAAAATATTCCACAATGAAAAAAAGTAGCAGATGTTTTTTGTAGTGATAATAAAGATTGAATTACTTATAATTGTTTACCTGATACAAAATATAAAATTTGATACAATATTTCTCCAACAAATTGTACACCATCATCAGAACATACATTTATGTCACAAGAATTTGTATATTCATATAATGGCAAAGTTTCTGCTGTTGTAGTTATTGCAAGTTTAGATAATAAATTATTAAAATTAGAAAAAGGAAATCCTGATAAATTTGGATGAGATAATAATTCATATGGTAATCTTTGAAAATTAGAAGAATTACAGGAATAATATTATGAATAAAGAATTTACTTATTTACATGAAATTAGTTATTGATTATTAAATAAAAGTGATTTTACTCATAGTGAATATAATTTAAGTGGAAGTCGTTATTCAAGTAAAACATATAGTATTGCAGAAGAATTAGCAATATTAATTGCTATTTCAATTAAAGTTAATAAATCAATTGCTATATATTGTTTTAGAAAATTAAATAAAGATATTAATGAATTAACTAAAGAAATTGATGAAGCATTAATTAATATTGGTTTTGATTATAAAGATTTTAATTTAAAATATCCAAATAAACAAGCAGATTTTCGTTTTAAAGGTAGTAAATCATTTATTAGATTATGGGTGTATATAGTAATAGTAATGATAGAATACCACTTAAAGGGCTTTCTCGTAGTGAAATAAAAGGTTTTGATTTAGCAATTGAATGATGTGAAGAAGCAAATGAATTTAGTCAAGCAGAATTTCAAGCAATTACTTTTGCATTAGGTAATGCTAAAAAAAACTATTAAAATAAGAAGTTGTAATCCAGATAATATTTATCAATATTTTATTACTTATATGAATGAACGTGTACCTTTTAATTTAGAAATTATGAAATCTAATAATGAACAAATAAAATCAATAGAAGAAAATCAAATGTTTAAATTATTTCATTATTCAAATTGAAAATTAAATGAACATAATTTAAAACAAGATAAAATTAATGATTTAGAAGAATTAAAAGAATTAGACCCGATTAAAGCACAAAGTTGATATTATGGTGTACCTAGTGTTTTACAAGATGCTATATTTGCAAGATATTTAGATAAAGTAAATACTAAATTAGATTTTCAAGTTTCTAAAATAACTGGTGGTTTAGATATTGGTATGGCTACTAGTAGTAGTGGTCATCCAACTGCTGCTTCATTATGATTTATTGGTGAAAATCATAATGGAAGAAGAGCGCATAAAGTAAGTGAATTTTATCATAGTAATGCTAATATTAATGGTCAACCAGCAATGCATTTTAAAAATACTTATGAATTAGCAAATAGTATTATTGATTATTATTTAATTGAAGCACAAAAATATTTTGCTATGTTTAAAGGTTTTACTTGTTATGTTGATTATGGTAATGGTGGTCAAGCATTTATTGATGTTTTAAATGTAGAAAAAAATAAAAGAAATATGAATTGATTAAATTTTGAACCAGTAGATAAATCAATAATGTATTTAAAAGATAGAATTGATTTTACTACTACTGGATTAATTAAAAATATATTAAGTTATGATTGAAATAATTGTCCAGAAACTAAAAGACAATATAGTTTAATTCAATGATTATCTAAATCTAAAATAGAAAATTCAAATAATGAACCTAAAATGTTAGATTTATATGATGATACTTGAGATAGTGATTGTTATGCATTAATGAATGATATGAAATGATTAATTGAACAAATAAATAATGAATTATTAAGGTAATGTTTAGTAATCTATGTAACTTACAAAAATAACTATGTTTAATTAATTCTAGTAAATATAATTAAATGACTAGAAAGAGTGAGTTACAGATGGCTAAAAAAGATAACTTTAATAATAATGATCCAATATCAAAAGCAGTAGATTTATTATTAGAAAATACTGAAGATTTAACAACAGTTTTTAAAGAAGGGGGTTTATATAAAGAATTAACAAAACGTTTAGTTGAAAAAAAGTTGAATTCTGAGATGCAAAATTATTTAGGATATGAAAAAAATCAACATAGTAATAGTGACAATGCTCGTAATGGTATAAGTTCAAAAAAATTAATAACTCAACAAGGTAAAATTGAGATTGATGTACCACGAGATCGTAATAGTAATTTTACTCCTGTAATAGTGCCAAAAAGACAGAGAAGATTTGATGGTTTTGATCAACAAGTTCTTTCCTTATATGCAAAATGTATGACATTATCAGATATTAGAATGCAGTTACAAGAGTTATATCATGGTGCTGATATTAGTGAAAGTGTTATTAGTCAAATTACTGATGATGTGATTGATGATGTCAAAGCATGACAAAATAGACCATTAGAAGGCATTTATCCCATTGTTTATTTTGATTGTATAGTAGTTAAAGTACGACAAGATAAACGCATTATTAACAAATCAGTTTATATAGCTTTAGGTGTTGATTTAGAAGGTAAAAAAGATGTTTTAGGTTTATGAATTAGTGAAAATGAAGGCGCTAAATTTTGATTAGCAAATTTCACAGAAATGAAAAATCGTGGCTTAAATGATATTCTTATTGCTTGTAGTGACAACTTAACAGGCATGTCAGAAGCAATACAATCAGTTTATCCTAAAACTGAACATCAATTATGTATAGTTCATCAAATCAGAAATAGTTTAAAATATGTTTCATACAAACATCGAAAATCACTAGTTACAGATTTAAAGCCAATTTATAATACATGTAGTGAAGAACAAGCAATGCAAGCTTTAGAATCATTTGAAAATAAATGAAATAAACACTATCCTCAAATTGCTAAATCTTGATATAAAAATTGAGATAATTTAATGATTTTTATTAGTTATCCTCCAGAAATCAAAAGAGTGATTTATACTACAAATGCCATTGAATCTGTTAATAGTCAATTATGAAAAGTCATCAGAAATAAAAAAGTTTTTCCAAATGATATGGCAGTTTTCAAAATATTTTACTTAGTAATTGAAAATATAACAAAAAAATGAACAATGCCCATTCAAAATTGAAATACAGCAATTGCTCATTTTATGATAAAATTTGAAGATAGAATTAATCTGAACTAGTACTTTGCAAAACAAAGATACACAGATTATTAAAAAGCCTCATTATTAATGCTAAATTGTAAAGGTAAGTGCAACTAAATTATTTTTCTATCCAAATATTCGATTGGTGAAAGATAATTTAATATTTTTTTCGGTCTTTGATTTAAAGACAATATAAATTTATGAACTTCATTTTTATTAATTTTTGAAAAAATAAATTTTTTAGGAAATTTTTCTCTAATTAAACCATTAGTATTTTCATTAGTACCTCTTTGTCAAGGTGAATATGGATTGGCAAAATAAATTTTTACATCTAAATTTTTTTCAAGTTGTTGTCAATTTGAAAATTCTTTGCCACGATCAAAAGTAATAGTTTTAACAATGTTTTTAGGAAGAATTGATAAATGAGGCTTTTTAGTAATCTGTGTTTCTTTGTTTTGCAAAGTACTAGTTCAGATTAATTCTATCTTCAAATTTTATCATAAAATGAGCAATTGCTGTATTTCAATTTTGAATGGGCATTGTTCATTTTTTTGTTATATTTTCAATTACTAAGTAAAATATTTTGAAAACTGCCATATCATTTGGAAAAACTTTTTTATTTCTGATGACTTTTCGTAATTGACTATTAACAGATTCAATGGCATTTGTAGTATAAATCACTCTTTTGATTTCTGGAGAATAACTAATAAAAATCATTAAATTATCTCAATTTTTATATCAAGATTTAGCAATTTGAGGATAGTGTTTATTTCATTTATTTTCAAATGATTCTAAAGCTTGCATTGCTTGTTCTTCACTACATGCATTATAAATTGGCTTTAAATCTGTAACTAGTGATTTTCGATGTTTGTATGAAACATATTTTAAACTATTTCTGATTTGATGAACTATACATAATTGATGTTCAGTTTTAGGATAAACTGATTGTATTGCTTCTGACATGCCTGTTAAGTTGTCACTACAAGCAATAAGAATATCATTTAAGCCACGATTTTTCATTTCTGTGAAATTTGCTAATCAAAATTTAGCGCCTTCATTTTCACTAATTCATAAACCAAAAACATCTTTTTTACCTTCTAAATCAACACCTAAAGCTATATAAACTGATTTGTTAATAATGCGTTTATCTTGTCGTACTTTAACTACTATACAATCAAAATAAACAATGGGATAAATGCCTTCTAATGGTCTATTTTGTCATGCTTTGACATCATCAATCACATCATCAGTAATTTGACTAATAACACTTTCACTAATATCAGCACCATGATATAACTCTTGTAACTGCATTCTAATATCTGATAATGTCATACCTTTTGCATATAAGGAAAGAACTTGTTGATCAAAACCATCAAATCTTCTCTGTCTTTTTGGCACTATTACAGGAGTAAAATTACTATTACGATCTCGTGGTACATCAATCTCAATTTTACCTTGTTGAGTTATTAATTTTTTTGAACTTATACCATTACGAGCATTGTCACTATTACTATGTTGATTTTTTTCATATCCTAAATAATTTTGCATCTCAGAATTCAACATTTTTTCAACTAAACGTTTTGTTAATTCTTTATATAAACCCCCTTCTTTAAAAACTGTTGTTAAATCTTCAGTATTTTCTAATAATAAATCTACTGCTTTTGATATTGGATCATTATTATTAAAGTTATCTTTTTTAGCCATCTGTAACTCACTCTTTCTAGTCATTTAATTATATTTACTAGAATTAATTAAAAATAGTTATTTTTGTAAGTTACACAGATTACTAAACATTACCATTATTATCTTTATTTCTATTAATTTCTCGAATAATAGTACTAATACTTCGATTAAGATTTTTAGCTATTTCAATAATTTTAAATTTAAATTTCAATTGATTCTCAATATAAATCCTTTCATCTATGCCAAGATGTTTATAACTTATATAAAAACTCCTTACTTTTTTCTAAACTAAATTTAGCATTATGAAATTTTTATATGAGAATTTTTTGCAATTTTATTTACTTGCACTTACAAGTATAATTCAGCATTTATATTTTCTAATTTTATTAAACTTCTAATCACTTTAAAATTAAAATTTTACTTCTTAAATTCCAAATTTAATATTGATAACTGATCAGATGAAATTTCACTAGGACTATTTGTTAATAAACAAATACCACGATTATTTTTAGGAAAAGCAATAGTATCACGAATTGATTCATTCTTAATTAAAATCATTAATAAACGATCAATGCCAAAAGCAATACCACCATGTGGAGGAACTCCGTAATTAAAAGCTGATAAGAAATAACCAAATTTATTTTCAATTTCTGTTTTACTTAAATCTAATAATTCAAAAATCTTTTTTTGTAATTTATAATCATGAATTCTAATGCTCCCACCAGCAATTTCAAAACCATTTAAAACCAAATCATAAGCATCTGCAGTTAAAGTTCCTAAATCTTTATTTTTTATATCTAATAATTTTTCAGGATTTTTTGGACTTGTAAAAGGATGATGACAAGCTTGTCATTTATTTTCTTCCTGTTCAAACATTGGTCAATCAATAATTCAAATAAATTCAAAGTTTTCAATATTATTCATAAAATCTTTATGATTAATTTGTTTTGACAAATCATTAATATAAAAACTTCTAATAGCACCCATAACTTTATTAGCAACATCTTGTTGTTCATATACGAAAATTAAAAAATTATTATTATATTTTATTTTTGATATTTCTTCTGCTAAAACTAAATCATCAAACTTTACTTTAGAATTATTATGAATAATTTTTTTCTTAATTAAGTCATAAATTATTAATGTTTTTCCTCCATGCTGATTGCTAATTTCTGTTATTTTTTTTATAGTTGTTTCATTCATTTTATCATTAACTATAAAACCCTTATAAATAAATCCATCACTATTATTGTTAATATTAATATTTATTAACTTACATGTACAACGCAAATCAGGTTTATCACTACCATATAAATTCATTGCTTGATCATAGGTAATCGATGAAAATGTTGAGGGAATATTACCAATTTTTAAAGTATTAAAAAGACTTATTATCATATTTTCTACTATTAATTTAATTTCTTTACTAGTAGTAAATGCCATTTCTAAGTCTAATTGTTGAAATTCGGGTTGTCTATCAGCACGAAAATCTTCATCACGAAAACATTTAGCAATTTGATAATATTTGTCAATACCTGATATCATTAATAATTGCTTATAAATTTGTGGTGATTGTGGTAAAGCATAAAAATGTTTTTTTTGAATACGAGCAGGAACTAAAAAATCACGAGCACCTTCTGGTGTTGATTTTGTTAAGCAAGGAGTATCAATTTCTAAAAAATTATTTTGATTTAAAAATGTTCGTAAGCAACTAAGAACTTGGTGTTTAAATTTAATATTATAATTCATTGCTGGTCTTCTTAAATCTAAATAGCGATATTGTAAACGTAATTCTTCACTAGCAAGCGTATTATCATTTTTAATAACAAATGGTAAATTAATAGAATTGCTTAATATTTCAATATCTTTTGCTACTACTTCAATCATATCATTAGCAGTTTTTGCATCTTTATTTTTTCGTAAGACAACTGTTCCAATTACTTTTAAAACAGATTCAACTTTAACATTTTTTATTTCTTGATAATATCCGTTATCTGGTTTAACAATGACTTGTGTTGTTCCATACATATCACGTAAATCAATAAAAATACCAAATTTATTAATACGAATATCTTTAACTCAACCACTAATAATAATTTCTTTTGTAATATCACCCTGCGTTAAATTACCACATGTATGAGTTCTAAAGAGTTTTTCCATATTCTTCATTCTCCTCTAATAATAGATTTTTAACCTTACTAAACAATTGCTGTTCAGTATCAAAAATTAATTTTATCATTTCTTTTTTAACAAAAGAATAAAAACTAACCTGATTTTTTTCTTTTAAAAATAGTATATTTTTGGCTAAACTACGATCAATAATCTGTGACTTATTTTTATCTTGATATAAATTATATTCCATATCAATATGATAATTTTCTTTACGTAATTGTAATAATAAATCGGAAGCTATTATTAATCCTAATTCGCTTAAAGCAATAATTTGTAAATCAATAATTGGTGGTTTATTAATATTTTTATTTTCTACCAATAATAACATTAATCTTTCAATACCAATTGCAAAACCAATAGCAGGTATTTTTAATGGTGAGCCCAATTCATTAAATAAATTATCATATCTACCACCACCAAGTAAAGTATTTTGACTTTCACCAATTCGTGAATCAATAGTAGTTATTTCAAAAATAATACCATTATAATAATCTAAACCACGAACTAAATGCTCATCAATAATAAAATTAACTTTATTATTTTTTAAACTATTAATAATGGTTGTAAAATATGTTTTTTCTTCATTAGTTAAAAAATCATTTAAATATGGTATTTCTAAATTTAATTTAGTACAAATTTTACAATCAAGAACTCTTAGTGGCGATACTTTAACTCTAATTTGACAATTTTCACACAATTGCTTACTTTGATTTAATAATTGTTCTTTAAGTGCTATTTGGTATTTATTTTTTGTTTCATTAGATCCAAAATAATTAATATTTAAAGTTAAATTTGGTATTGAAAAACTTTTTATCATTTCTAGGGCCATCATCATTACTTCAACATCAACTAAAGGATGTTTAACACCAACAGTTTCGATACCAAATTGATTAAATTGACGTTGACGCCCTTTTTGAGGTCTTTCATATCGAAACATTGAACCATAATAAAAATACTTTAACGTTTGCTTAGATTTATATAATTTATTTTCAATTATAGCACGAACAATACCCGCTGTTCCTTCAGGACGAAGAGCTAATAATCTATCATTTTTATCATTAAATTGATAAATTTCTTTCTGAATAATATCAGTTGTATCTCCCATGGCTCGTAAAAATAGTTGAGCATTTTCAAAAATAGGAGTAATAAATTCTTGATAATTATATTTAATTGCACACTGTGTTAAAGATTTAATAATATTACGATATATAATAACCTCTTCATTATACATATCACGTGTTCCTCTTGCTTTTTGAAATTGCATACTTTTTTTACTCCTTTTAATAAAAAATAAATCTTCTAAAAAAACGTTCCTTTATTTTAGAAACGTTTCTTAACGCGGTACCATCCTAATTCATTTACAAAGTAAATGCACTTAATTATAATTTATCATATTTAATTAATTAATAATACAAGCAATTTAATGTCATAAAATTAGTTAACCAATGTTTGCACCAACCACACTGTCTCTTAATGTTTACCCTAAATTTACTTTTAAATGCTGAAAATATTATACTAAAATATTACATAATTATTCTGTTTATTGCAATAATATCAGGAATTTTTTTAATTGATGAAATAATTTGATGTAAACGTTCAATATTAGAAACTTTAATTAAAATTTTTAAACTTCCATGATTTTCCTTAAGCTTATTATTAGCATCAATACTTTGAATTTGTGCCTTTAAATAGCCCAAAATATTTAAAACATCAGTCATCAATGCTGGTCGATCTAAATATTGAATTTGAATTTTTGAATTATAAAGATGATGACTGGTTGCTAATAAATTTCACTTAGTATCAATAATACGTTCTTTACGCTCTGGCAAACTAACATTAGGACAAATTAAACGATGAACTTTAATACCTTGCCCTTTAGTAATATAACCCGCAATTGGTTCATCAGGGATAGGTAAGCAACAATGAGCCAATGATGTTTTAGTATTGGGGGCATTTTCAATAATAATTTCATTATTACTACTTAAATTCATTGTTGTTTGTTGTTTAGTTTTTAATTCTTGAAATGTTACTGAATCACTATATAAAATAGTAGTAACCGCCTGTTCAATTGTATAAGTTCCATTAGCAACATCTAAGCAAAAATCTTCATACGTTTTATATTTTAATGATCTAATTCTTGATATAATAACATTACGTTTTGCAATTTTTCAACGAATGTGATTTTCAATAATATATTCTTCTATTTTTTCCTTTGTTTTTTTTATTTTCTCTTTGTTTTCTGTATCTTTAATTTTATTTTCTTGATTAAATTTTTCTTGCTGATTATTTAAATATTTTTTTATTTTATGTTGAGCAAAATTGGTCTTAACAATATTTAATCAATCACGAGAAGGGCGTGCAGTTTTAGCAGTTTTAATTTCAACAATATCACCTGATTTTAAAACAGTATTAATAGGAGAATAAATACCATTTATTCTTGCACCTACTGTTGTTTCACCAATTTCAGTATGAACTTTAAAAGCAAAATCTAAAACAGTTGAACCAAATGGTAATGTTATAACATTACCATTTGGAGTTAATACATAAATTAAATCACTAAAAATATCTTGTCGAATTTCTTTTTCTAAATTATTATCTTTGGCAATATTATCTGCTAATATGTTTTCATCAACATTTGGATTTAAGTCATTTAAATTTAATATTTCTTGAAAAATATTTAATTTTTCATCAATTTCTGCTTGACGTTTCTTAGGATTTTTATTTTCCCCTTCTTTATATCTTCAATGCGAAGCTGCACCTGCTTCAGCAAAATCTTCCATTTCTTCAGTTCTAATTTGTAATTCATAAATTTCATTATCAAAAACAACAGATGTATGTAATGATTGATACATATTATTTTTTGGTGTTGCAATATAATCTTTAAATCTACCCGGAACAGGAGTAAAACTTTGATGAATATAACCCAAAATGGCATAACAACTATCAATAGAATTAGTAACAACTCTAATTGCTAAAATATCATGTATATCATCAAAATCTTTTCCAAAATAATACATTTTACGATAAATAGAATATAAGTGTTTACTACGACCATAAATTTTAAAAATTAAATTTTTATGTTGTGATAATGTTTTAGTTAATTCTTTAATAATTTCATTAACTAATTTTTCACGTTTTTCACGATCCAAATTAATAAGATTATCAATTTTTTTATACTCTTTAGGATGTAATATTGCAAAAGAACGATCTTCTAGTTCTGATTGTAATTTACGAATACCTAGACGATGAGCAATAGAAGCATAAACTTCTAAAGTTTCTTTAGCAATAATTATTTGTTTTTCGGGATTTAAAAAATTAATAGTTCTAATATTATGTAAACGATCTGCCATTTTAATAATAATGACACGAATATCATGAGCTAAACTTAAATATAATTTACGTAAATAATTAGCTTTAATTTCATTTCTTTTTTCTTTTGCAAAATGACTAACTTTAGTTACAGTTAAAACTAAATTAGCAACTTCCAAACCAAATTCTGCTACTAACTCATCAAAAGTTGTTGGTGTATCTTCTAAAATATCATGTAAAAATCCTGCTTGTATTGAAGAGACATCTAAATGTCATAATACTAAATTATATGCTGTTGATAAAACATGATAAACATAAGGATCACCATTCTTTCGATATTGATCTTTATGTTTTAATAATGCATATTCATAAGCTACTTTAATTTTTGTAATTTGCTTAGGATCTTTGATAAATGTTTTTGCTTCCGCTAATAATTGGTTAAAATCTTTACAAGTTAAATTATTCATTATTTACTACTTATTAAAACTGAATTATTTCTAACAGCGGAATATTATCAAAATGATGTTTATTAGCAAATTCAGAAAGCGAAATTAAAGTAGCAATGCCAACTGATTGAGCATTACTTTGTTTTATTAAATTAAGACAAGCATTAATTGTTCCCGAAGTTGCAATCAAATCATCAATTATTACTACTTTATCTTTTGTTGAAAGTACATTTTGCTGCATTTCTAATATAGCAGTACCGTACTCTAAATCATAAGTTACTTTATAGGTTTTACCTGGTAATTTACCTTTTTTGCGTGCAAGAACTAATTTGATACCCAACTTATATGCTATAGCAGCACCAAAAATAAATCCTCTTGCTTCAGGTGCTAAAATTGCTGTTGCTCCACATTTTTTAATAAAATCTACAAAAATATTAACAACACTTTGAAATGCTTCTGGATTACTTAATATTGGGTTAATATCTTTAAATTGGATACCTTTAATTGGAAAATCAGGAATATTAATAATAATTTTTTTTAATGATTCTTTTGTCATTGCAACCACCTATTCATTAATACCTTTAATAACATATTCATCTGCACCAATGAAATGTTTTTTAATTTTATTAATACGTTTTTTATATCTATAAACTCTTCATTTCTCAAAATAAATTCAAATAAAAGGAGCAATAAAGTAAGATGATACTAAACTTACTATACAACCTATTAATAATGATAAACTAACTATTCAGAAACTAGGAATAATAAACATAACAATTACTGATGTTATTAATACTACACCATTAATAACTAATGTTCTTGGTAAAGCCTTTTGAACACTTTTATTTGAAATTTCAATTATTTCTTCTGTGCTAATAACTTGTGTTTGATTATTATTAATCTTAATTTCACGAATATTATCAAAAATTGACATAATACTAATTATTGTTAAAATCATTACTTCCAATAATATTCCAACAATTGAAGTAGAAATTACAATTTGGAAAATACTAATAATAGCAAGTGTCATTAGTAAACTAAAAATAATAGCTAAAATTAAAGGAATAACATAAGTTAATTGAAATCTAATAATAATATAAATTAAAATAACAATAAAAGATAAAGCAATTGAAATAATCATATTAACTAATAAATCTACACCTGACTTAGCAACAACTAGATCAATTTCTCCTCATTGTAAAATAGATTCTTGTTTTCAATTTCTAGTAATCTCCCCTAAAAAATTCTTAAACCTTTGCTGCATACTTTGAGAATTTACTGTTGTTTGAACAATAATTTTAAACTGATATGATTTTCCTTCACCACCAGCAATTAAGGAAAAATTAATATTTTTAAAATATTTACTAAATTGACTATTATTTTGAATTTCTTTACTAATAAAATCTTTTGCTAATTCTGCTTCTTTAATAATATTGTAACTAGGATCACTTGGATCTTGAGTAATTGTACCCATTCCAACAAAATCAGTTTGTTGATCAAAACCAGAACCAAAATTTGAACCAATTACACCATAAGTAATACCTGAAGCAAGAACAATAACAGCAGAGCCTGAAAGAATTCATTTTGTTAATTTATGAAAATAATTTCAGTTACTTATTTTAAGTTTTGAAAAAACATTTTTAAAATTAATAACTAATATTTTTTTGTCTTTTGCTTTAACTATTTGAATTTTTAACGGTTTTAATGCATTAATTAATTCTTGTTTCAATTTATTAATTTCTTGTGAAAGATTTAATTTTAAATCTTTTACTTTTGACTTATAAACTGATCTTGATTTACTATGTTCTTTTTTTAATTGCTGTTTATCAACTTTAAATTTTTTAATTAATTCTTTAACTTTATTTTTAAAATTAATTTGAAGCTGACATTTTTCTGAAATTAATTGTTTTTTTATTTTTTTATCACTACTTTTAATATTATTTGTATCTATTGAATTATTTAAAACTATAGTGCTTTTTCTACTAATATTATTAGTTCCTAAAAGTTGAGGTTTATTTTCTAACCAGTTATTTCGTAATAATGTTCATAACATTAATCTTAATAAGATAATTCCAAAAATAATTACACCAAAAGTAGCAATAGAAGTCATAATAATAAAACCTTTGATAGCACGAGTTCCAAATCAGAAAATAGTTAAATTAACAATTAAAATAATAGCGCTACAATCTAATGAAGAAGATAATGTTTTCTTATTTGCTGATTTAAAAGCACTAATCAAAGTTTTACCTTGCATATATTCATTTTTAAAACGTTCCAACAAATTAATAATCGTATCTAATAATAGTGCAAAACCAATAATTAAAGCAATTACGCTTTCAGGAGCAATTATGCCATTAATGAAAACAAAACTAACAATAGTAAATAATAAAAATAATGATATTATAATTAGAACAATAACTCCTAACATACGATAATAAAACAGAACAATAGTCATAAGAACAAAGGTAACTAATATAATAATAACAACTGCAATTTTTAAAGATGTTGCACCTAGCGTTGGACTAACATTAGCATAAGATAACATAGTAAAATTATTTTTTGACAATCCTGATGTTAAAACACTTTTCATTTGTTCAACTGTTTCAAGATTAAAAGTATCTGAATTAATTGAAATACTATTGTTAGTTACTTTAACTTCACCAACTCAATATGGAATATAACGATAATCAATAACATCTTCATGTAAAATATCTGAAACATCTGGTAAACGTAATAAATCTTTAATATAAGGCAATCATGCATTCATAGGTGAACCAACAATAGGAGAAGCAAAAGGATCAAAGCGATTAGCAGGATCATATGTATTTTTTTCATCATTAGTATCAACAGAAAGACTATGAACTGAACCTAAATTATCAGAATAAATTCAATTAATACCAAATTGACCATTTTGATTAGGATTTAATAGTCGTGCTAAAGTAGGGTCTTGTGCTTTAGCTCTAGCTAAAATATCAGTACCTTTACCAAGACCTGGTGTATTATTATCTAATAATGATGTTAATGATGCTTTAATCTTACCATCAGTATCATTTTTAAGATTATCAATTATAAAAGCAAGGGAGCGAATACCCTCCATACTACTTCGAATATAATCTAATAACTGACCAATATCTGAATAAATATAAAATGTATTTTCTTTGGCAGAAGTAAGTTTTTTTAAAACTGAATCATTTTTAACATCAAAAACAAGTTCTGGGCGATGAGTAACAGAATTATTAACAGCTTTAATAGCAGAAAAAACATCACTAGTTAATAATCTTTTATCTCTTTTTGTTCAAGTAGTAGCTTTGTCATCTTTCTTTTCGGTTGCTAATAAGTCATTACCATCTTTATCAACAATATAAGAATAACCACGTCGTGATACACTGTGAACAAAAGTAGAAATATCAACTCCCGCATCTTTACTCAACGCTAAATTATACTTATTATTATTGCTAGTAATGCTTTCAATATAAACGTTACTAGTACCTAAAGGGTCAACTCTATCTTTTAATAAATTAATAACATCTTTTTGTTTACTTTTACCCTCATATTGAACTTGTGTTTGATAACCACCAGCAAACTCAATACTTAATTTACTATTATTTTCAACATATTTAGCACTAAACACTACTGAAATTATTATTGCAGAAACAATAATTATTAAACTAAAAATCCTTAAAAAAAATCCAAAATTTTTAGTTTTTCTTGTCCTAGAAGAAGTGTTCATATTTCTTCACTCCTAAATCATTTTATTTGTATAAACATAGATTGTATATTATTTAAGCACTATATAAGAATACCAACATTCGTTATAAATAACAATTGTTTTACAGTAATATCAAAAATAATTATTTTCTAAATAAAATTATATTATTATTAATATACTCTTTACCAATAATTGTTATTTTACGACCCTTAGTTGTCTTAGTAATTAAACCACAATGAATAAGTCAAGGTTCATAATGAATTTCAAGATTTTTTCTTTCTTCATTCAAAAGTTGACAAATAGTTTCAATACTCAAACTTTTATCTAAATTTACATTATTAAACAATGCTAAATATGCCAATTGTAAACTATTTAAACCTAAAGGATAAATTTGCAAAAAAAATAAAATTTGCAAAATATTAGTTTCATTTAAATCTACATTCATAACAACACAATAATTATACAATTGTTTAATGATGTTAATAATGAGTCGCGGAATATTACGACAATGATTAGCAATAATATTTATTATATTATTTTCTAATTTTCAATTTAAACTTAAAGAAACTTGTGAAATAATACTTTTAATATCCTGATAATTATAATCAGATAATTGTAAAATATTAGGAATACGACTTATCAACGCTTTAGTTAAGATTCCTACTTTATTAGTAGCACCAATAAATGTAAAAGAGGGTAAATTAATTTTAACAAATTTATTATTATAATCTTTACCAATCATAATATTAATAAAATTACCTTCTAATGCAGAATATAATACTTCTAATATTTCATAGTTAACAACATGAATTTCATCAATAAAAACTATATCAGATTGTTTGATATTTGCTAAAATACTAATAATATCGCTAGTTTTATTAATGCTTGTTCCTTCTAAACTATGAAAATTTACTTGCAATTCTTCTGCTATTAATCGTGCAATAGTTGTTTTTCCAATACCAGGAGGACCAATTAATAAAATATGACTTAAAGCAATATTTTGAATTTTACTACCTTTGATTAAAATTAGAATACGTTCAATAACATTATTTTGTCCAACAAAATTATTAAAACTACTAATACCCATATTTTATTTCCTTAATAGCTAATGCAATAATTTCTTCAACTTCCAAATCTCAATTAATATTTCTTAATAAAAAATTATTAATTACTATTGAACTAAAACCTAATTTTAATAATGTATCAAATACTAAATCTGATTTTTCATTTTGACTAGTTCTTAAATTACTTACTAGTTTAATATGATTACTAAAATAATTAATAATATTATTAGCAATTTTATGAGTTATACCTTTACACTGTTGCAATATCTTATAATCTTGTTTGCTTATAGCCAACTTAATACTATCAAGTGATAGTTGATTTAGTAATCTTAAAGCAGTTTTTGGTCCAATATTACTAATATTAAGTAAGTGAATAAAAAAGGTTTTTATTGGTTTTGATACAAACCCAAAAAATTATTCATAAGTTGGTTTTTGATGAAAATAAAGGTAATGTTTAGTAATCTGTATAACTTACAAAAATAACTATGTTTAATTAATTCTAGTAAATATAATTAAATGACTAGAAAGAGTGAGTTATAGATGGCTAAAAAAGATAACTTTAATAATAATGATCCAATATCAAAAGCAGTAGATTTATTATTAGAAAATACTGAAGATTTAACAACAGTTTTTAAAGAAGGGGGTTTATATAAAGAATTAACAAAATGTTTAGTTGAAAAAATGTTGAATTCTGAGATGCAAAATTATTTAGGATATGAAAAAAATCAATATAGTAATAGTGACAATGCTCGTAATGGTATAAGTTCAAAAAAATTAATAACTCAACAAGGTAAAATTGAGATTGATGTACCACGAGATCGTAATAGTAATTTTACTCCTGTAATAGTGCCAAAAAGACAGAGAAGATTTGATGGTTTTGATCAACAAGTTCTCCTTGGGAGCATGTTGAAGATGTCAATAACTAAAAAGTTTTAAAAATAGCTCCTTTCTTTTTTAAACCCTTAAATTAAAAATAAATGACAAAAGACGAGAATAAAAATCTTGTCTTTTTTTGTAATTGTAAAATTTTAAAATTTTTATTATTAACATCCTTTAAATATCTACTACACGCAGTGACCAAGTAGGAGAAAGTTAATAATTAATAACCCTCTTTAACGCTATTATCAACACGTGTTAGGGAACTAAAAAAGTGAACTACAACACAGTTGTTAAAAATAGTAGCTAGAACATGTGGACTTGCATGTATAAATAAAAAGTGGAGTGATACCTAATAAAATATACTAACCATTAATGGTAATTCTTGGGGTGGGAGCGAATTGGAAACTAGTGTATATAGACCTGTTGTAGGGACCTATTGTATTAATTCTATTCTTTATTTAACCAACCTTGCCACTCCCCAGTGAGCAAGTGTTGGTTTTATTTTTTATTTTTTTTGAAAAATTTTTTGGGCGAGAAAATAAATTTCAAACTTGTAAAAAAAAATGAGCGGTGCCGGTTCAATTAAAGTATTAATTTGTTAAACACAAATTAAATAAATATTGAATCGAATGCCTCAATGTTTTTTAAAATTTCACAATTTATTTTTGAGCCCAGAATTTCTGGAATGAATAAAACGAATAGTATTAATAATATAAAAATAAAAATATATATTCTTTATGCTACAAGCAACAGAATATATTAGAAAGAACTATTATGAAAAAGTATTTTTGTTGAACATGTAAACAACATAAATTAGATTATTTATTCTTTAATACTGATGATGCTAAATTGTAAAGGTAAGTGCAACTAAATTATTTTTCTATCCAAATATTCGATTGGTGAAAGATAATTTAATATTTTTCTCGGTCTTTGATTTAAAGACAATATAAATTTATGAACTTCATTTTTATTAGTTTTTGAAAAAATAAATTTTTTAGGAAATTTTTCTCTAATTAAACCATTAGTATTTTCATTAGTACCTCTTTGTCAAGGTGAATATGGATTGGCAAAATAAATTTTTACATCTAAATTTTTTTTAAGTTGTTGTCAATTTGAAAATTCTTTGCCACGATCAAAAGTAATAGTTTTAACAATGTTTTTAGGAAGAATTGATAAATAATAACTGACATTTTTATTAATAACTTTAGTAGTTCTGTTTTTAACTAATATTGCTAAAGTAAATCGTGATACTCTTTCAACTAAAGTTATTAAACATGATTTGCTTTTGCCTCTTGATGATACTATAATATCTCCTTCTCAATGACCAAGTGTTATACGATCATTAACATTTATATCTCGTTCTTTAATTGATTTACCATTAAACTTGCCACGATTTTCTTTAGATTTTCGTTTTTTACCTTTTCTTCTTAAATTTTTACTAGTAACTTTATCAAGCATTCCAAAATAAATTCAAGTATAAATTGTTTTAAAACTAATAACTCACTCCTTATGAAAATTTTTAATTCTGCCATAAATTTGTTCAGGTGATCAACCTAATAGTAATTTTTGTTGTACATATTTTACTAAATTCTTATTTTTAAACTTATGAAAACTAATATGTGATTGTTTTCGATTTTCAGCTTTATTTTGTGCAATTAATGAAAAATAATGATTATTATCTTTATTTCTATTAATTTCTCAAATAATAGTACTAATACTTCGATTAAGATTTTTAGCTATTTCACTAATTTTAAATTTAAATTTCAATTGATTCTCAATATAAATCCTTTCATCTATGCCAAGATGTTTATAACTCATATAAAAACTCCTTACTTTTTTCTAAACTAAATTTAGCATTATGAAATTTTTATATGAGAATTTTTTGCAATTTTATTTACTTGCACTTACAAGTATAATTCAGCTAGTTATTGTAGAAAATTTCTTTTTAAGTTCAAAACAATTATTAACTAATCCATTAGCAACTCCTAAAATTATTGGTGCATTAATGGTATTAGTACAAAATGTTTTCAACTGAGATTATCTAGAAAACCACCCAAAAAATAAAAATAAAATAACAAATTATAAAGGAAATATAAAATTAACAAAACATGAACAAGATGCTTATAAGCATATTCAATATTATTTAAAAAATCATAAGAAAATATTGATTTTTGATAATTATTTAAGGAAATTATAAAAATGAAAGATAAAGAAAATTATATCAAATTAAAAGTAAAACTGAGTAACACTATTGAAGCAAAATATTACGAAAAAGGTAATAAGGAATTATATTATAGTGTTCGTGGTCAATGAAATGGATTAAATTATGTTACTTTAATTTTTAATAACCCAAAATTTTATAGACGATGTATTTTATTAAACAAAAACGATGAAATTATTGTAACTGGTCAAATCTTTAACACTTTAAACATTCCTAAAATCGTGCATTTTGTTCAATCAATGTTAAATGATTTAAAAAATGAAAAGAGTAAAAAATGATATTATGAAAAATTTTATTAATAGCACCAATATTAATAACAAGTATAACACTAATAATATTTTTAATATTTATTATTAAAGAATTAAAAAATGAATATAAAGTATTGAAAATATTAAGTGAAATTGCTAATCAAATTAAAAATAAGGAGAATAATTAATGATAATATTACCTACTTTGTTTGAAAATAAAGATGAAATTGAAATATTATCACCATTTCCAAAAGCAATTCATACAAGTAATGATATTAGAGCAATTATTTTAAGACAATATCCAAATGTTAAATCAAAACACATAATTGTTTCTGACCCAGAAAGTAATGTTGCATTAATAGTTGGTGATAATGATGTTTATCAAGATTGAATTAAAGTAACAGTTAAAAAATTAGAAATTAAAGGAGAATAAAATGCCAAGTATAGAAAATACACAATCAAATTATACTTTAACTAAATTAATTAGAACTGGAATAAGTCCAATTTGTGCAATGATTGGTACAAGTGCTTATTATGGTCAAGTAATTGCAAATCCAGTATTAGGTTCAATTAATAGTTTATTATTTGGTAAAAAATTAGGTTTAGATATTTGAAATTTAAATCAAAGACCAAATACTAAAACTAAATTAATTAATAGTAGTAAAAAAATATTACTAGGTTTAGGAACAATTGGATTAGCAAATTATAGTAAATGAACTGAAAATAATATTAATCCTATTATTCCAACAACACCAGCTCCAATCACAACTACAACAGAAGGTCCGCCATGATTACTATTAAATAAACAAGAAAATCAGTTATTAATGGATTGAGATACATATATTAGTTTAAATGCTTATGGTATTTCAAATCTTATTAGTGGATTAACTGAGTTAATACCTAATAAATTTGAAACAATAAGAAAGATTTGTAATATGGCTACTGGTGGATGTTTAATATCAAGTGGTGTTGCTATGGGTATAAATAATGATTTTAATAATGCTTATGCAGTACCTACCATAATTGCTGGTGCAAGTGAAATTATTCATAATTTACTACCTATGGAAACTACAAATCATATTCAAGAAATGCAAGAAACACCATTTAATAATGAAACTGCAAGACTAATTAATGATAATAGATTTACTATTAATAGTGAAACTGCAAGTCAATATTATGGTAGTCATAATATGAGCGAAGTACCATTAAATCATGATAATGCTTCATTAAATTGAGATTATAATCACATGAGTTTATAAAGGAGGTGAATAATTTATGAATAAAGAAAAAATACTTGAATATTATAATAATGAAATTCATACATATAAAGAGAGAATGGAACAATTAAATAAAGAAATTGCCTTATTAGTAAGCATTATAAGTAATTCAAAATCGATGATTGAAAGAATTAATGGTGGTCAATTTGATGAATAATTAAAAATTAAAAATAAATAGTTGAAAGGAAAATATTCACATGAAAGAATTTTTACATGAATTAATAATTATTGGAACAAGTATTGGAATATTAATTTGCAGAGAAATTATTGTTTTATTAAAAAGATTTATCACAACTCCAAAACATGTTAGAGCAAATAACAAAATTATAAAACATCAAAAAAAATTAGCAAAATTAAACGAAAAAATTAATAAAGGAGAAAAATAATATGACAAAAATTGAATTTAATGAAAAATATAGAAAACAAGATATCAGTATTGATAGAGATTTTGATTTACATATTGATAATTGTTTTAAATTTTCTGATATCAATACATTAGAAAATGCTGTTAATGATTATAAAAAACTAATAAGTGAAATGCCACAATTAGTTAAAGATTGATTATTGGGATAAGATTAGGAGAATGTTAAATGTTAGAAAATGAAAATAATGTTCAACAAACAACTGAATCTTTAACTGAAAATAATGCTCAACAAGAAATAGAAAATAAAGTTAATGAAGCAGAAAATAAGTTAAATAAACTTAATCAAGAAATTAAAGAAAAAGAAATGATTAATATATTTAAAAAATATCAAGTTAAAACTGAATTTTATGATTATTTAAAATTTAAAACTAATAATTTAGAAAATTCAAAAATTGAAGAAACTATTAAAAAAATGGTTAAAGAACAACCAGTATTTAAAGAAATAATTAATACAGGTGGCAATAAACAAATAATTATTAATAATAATAAAACAAATGATAAAGAAAATTTTTTAATTAATTATAAAAAGAAAAATTATTTATAAACGAAAGGAAGAAATAAAATGTCAGTACCATTTAATCAAAATTTAGACAATACAGAGAGATTAGTAGAAGCACCAGAATTTATAGAGTTTTTTAAAATTTCAAATAGTCCATGGGCAAACTTTTTTCCTACTGAAATTGTTGACTCAGTAAATATTGAGTTTATTGTTAAAAAACCAAAAAAACCGGAAGTAAAAATTATTGCTTGGGATGATAAAAGTAAAAGATATGAATTACCATATGTTGATACAGATAAAATTAGTAAAAAAATAACTAAAAAATATCTTGCAGGAGAAATTATTGCAGATGTAGATTTAAAAGCAAATAATGGACAAAATTTATTAGATAGTATGCAATATGAAGTTGCAAATGATTTAGCAGATAAATTAGCAATTGATGATACACAAGCAATTGCAAAATTTGTTACTAAAATCGATATTGAAGATACAAGACCAGTAGGCTATTTAAAATCAATGTTATCTGCTTGAAATACTTTGTTTCAATTTAGAAACATTGCAAATAGTAAATTTTTTATTACTAATGGTCTTTATGATAGTTTAGTTTATTTAGCAGATAATAAAGGTTTAATTACCGATAATCAGTTGGCACAACAATTACGTTTAAATGGAAATAATTTATATGTAAAAGGCGTATTATGTGAAATCGTTCTTGATGACTATATGATTTTTACTAATGATAAAAATGAACAACAATTAATGACCTTTATTTTAGCAACACCAAGAGCAATGAAAAGATACATGATAGAAAATACAGTTATTTATGTAGATTTTATTAAAGATGATAAAGCAGGAAGAGCATATAAAGTTGCTGGTGAAGTTGTTGGAGAAGCAATCCCATATATTTCTAATAATGAAAAAACATCACGTTGAATGTTATGTGGAGTTATTAAAACAGAAAAAACTGATTTAAAAACTAAGATTACAACTTTAACAACTAATATTACTGCAAATGTTAATAACAATAATAATGAATTAAATACAGAAATCAAAAGTACTAATGAACTTAAATCATTAAATCCAAATTTAACAAATCCAACTATTAAATATTTTAGTGATGCACAAGGTAAAACTAATGTAAGTAATCAAAAACAAAAAGCAGGTGACTTATACATAGTTATTTCTTCAAATGTTAATGATTTAAATTATAAAGGTTCAACAAATCCAATTAAAATAACTCTTAAATAAAGGAAATTAATATCATGCCAATTGGTACAACTAGTACAGCAATACTTTTAAACATAAATAAACCAAAACATACTAGAACAAGTAAACAACAAGAAAATAAAAGTTTTTGATGAGAAATTTTAGAAATGATTGGTGTACAAGTTATAGCAGTAGCACTTGCTCCTTTTACTGGTGGATTAAGTGAAAGTGTAGCCCTTGGATTAGGTGCAAGTGATTTTATTGCAAGTACTATTAATTTTGGTATTTATGCTACAACTGATTTTACTATTAATCAAGTTTATGATTATTTGAAAGGAAATGTAACAAAATTAAATACTTTCTTTAATATACTACCTGCATTTGCTGGACTGAATAAAATTAGTCGTGGTTATCGTACAACTAAATTTATTAAATTAGCACAAGAAACTAAAACATTAGAACAAGTTGGTATTAAAGAAGTAAAAAACTTACAAGAAATTATTAGTCAAGTAGGTGGAAAAGAAATTTTAACAGATAAAATTATTGGTAATAAACGTTATTTAATGAATTATAGTTTTACTCCTAATCGTGAAACAGTATTACGAGATTTAGGTTATATTGCTGAAAGACAATATAAAAATAATTTTCAAAAATTAGAAGCACAGGAGTTAAAAGATTACTTATTATTACAAAATACATTAATAAAATTAAGTTCACAATTAACTCCTAAATTTAAAATCAAAGATATTGAAAAAGCAAATAATTTTTTAAAAAAATATAATACTGATTTAAAAAAAGTATTATCTATGAACCAACATGATTGATTAAATTTAGTTCATACAATACACACAGAAAATAGATATGGAAAAACTTTAATTTTAGATTTACAAAAAATTCGTGCTAATTCTATTAAATTTAATTTTAAAAATAATGTTATTCATCAACTTGTTTTAAAAGCAAATCAAAGTTTTAAATATTTTGATATTAGATTTTATTTAAAAAAAGGTTTAAATAAATTTTGAAAAGATACTCCATATTTTGAAAAATTACGAGAAAGTATATATAAATTACAAGAAAAATTTGAAAAGTTAGAAAAACAAGCATTTGAAAAAATTAATAAATTAAAAGAAAAAGCAACTGATTTATTTACTAGTGCAGAGAAAAAAGCAATTAAACATGCACAATTAATTCCATTAAATTCCCCAGTATTTATGGGTTGTAAAATTCAACCTTTATCATTAGATAAATGTGCAATTACTATTTATCATCGCAATCCTAAATATAAACCAATTACAGTTGTTGATAGTATTCTTAAAGCAAAAACTTTTGTTACTCAACTACATCCATTCCATTGATATCGTTGATATAGTGGTTGATACATTGGTTATGGAGTTAATCAAAATAAATGATTAAAAGCAATAGTATTTGCTCCACCAGTTATTCAACAAGTAATTAGAGATAGTTTTAAAGTTTATAGAGAAATATTTAGAACTATTAGAACTTATCATAAAGTAGTAAATGTTATTAATAATCCTATTGAAAATATTAACAAATCATTTAAAAATGTTGGTTTAAAATTTTCAGTAAATACTTTATTTGGTACGGGATTATTACATCATTTAGAAAAATTTGCATATAGTCAAGTTATAGCAAAAAGTAAGAAAAAATTAAAAAAAGGCAAAAATAAAATACAAAAAGAAATTGAACATATAACACATAAAAAAACAAAAAAACATACTCATCATTATAAACAAGCATTTTTTAAGGAATGATAAATTATGATTAATAAACTTTGAACTGGTGTCAGTCTAGAAAATTATAATAACTGATATCCATTAACTGGAAAAATTACAGAAACACCACAGCAATATATACAAACATGACCTAATGTTAATGATTGATTTAAAACTTTTGCTATTCGTGCTCAAAATGATATTAATGCTTATCTTGATTTTATTTTATCTAAATTTCCCTTTGATAGTTTTAAAGATGAATTAATTAAAGAAACATTAAGAGATATGGTTTATGTTATGGTTGAACATTGAGTATTTAATCGTACACCAATTGAATTTAATGTTGATGCTACTATTCAATTTAATAATGGTAGTCAATTTAGTGCAAATAGTACTCCTACGATTAATGTTTGAGATTTAGCACCTAGTAGAATGAAAATATGAGCAAGATTAACTGAATTAAAACAAATATTTTCAAGTTATAATGATGATGAAATAGATGTTGAAAAAATTGACTTAAAAGCATTTTATACTAGAAATCAAGTTGATGAATTAATTGAACAACAAAAAGAATTTACATTATTAAAACAAATTAAATTATATGATGATTTAGTTGATGATAATGAAAATGAAATATATAGAGGTTCTGTTAGTAAATTTATTAATAAAGGTTATGTTGCAACAGATTACGATAAAGAAACTGAAACAATGATTTTAGATTGACCTGATGAAATTGGAACATTACCACCAGAAGCATTACAAAATAATCCACAAATTGGTGATTATACACATGCTCCAACTTGTGATTTTTCTGCTAAACAACAAAAAAATATTACAGCTTTAACTAATACTAAACAAAATAAATTAAGTACTGGTCATGGCATTAATCTTACAGAAGATAATGTAATATCTGTAAGTTCTTATTTAGTAACACCACAAGATTTTTTAAATAATCCACAATGAGAAGAACAAAAATCAATGATTTTAACAAGAAATACATATTATCAAATTTTTTGGTCACCTAATATGTCAAACAGTCAAGGACATAAAGGAGTATTTTTCTTTTATGGTGCAGTACCAACAGCCCATAATGTAGCTATTGATTCAGCAGGTTATTATTCAAATTCTACTAATGAAATTAAAGCTCATTTAAGTGTCCAACCCGAAAATGATGAATTAATACTATCATATTTTGATGGTAATTCTTGAATAGTAACTAATCTAGATGGAAATAAACTAGGAACTAAAATATATAAGCCTAAGACAAATAATAAAATTTATAGAATTAAAAGTAATACATTAGATATTACTTCACCAAGTGTAATTAATATAAATAAACCTATAAAAATTAATTCAAAAAGTTTAGAAACTAATGAAATAGAAGAAAATAATTGAGATATTGAATTAAAAGATATTCCTCCAACACCAAGTCCAAGTAGTTCAAATTGAAAAGATGTAGGAACAAGAGAGAAAAATAAATGAGATAATTGACAAATTACTTATGATTTTCAAGAAAATAAACATTATAGAGTTTATTATTCTTGAAGTATATATAATTCAGTTTATACTATTCAAGAATTTATTATAACTAATAAAAAAATTGCTGGTGTACAAATACAAACCTTTAATGATAGTACTAATATAATAATTTTATCAGTTCAACATGCAAAATGGATTACTATTTATACTGGAAAAGGTAATTTAAAAGGTAATGTATGAAAATTAGAAGAATTACAGGAATAATATTATGTTTTTTAAAATTATAAAAATTATTTTAGGTTTAATAGGAGTAATTTTATCATCAGCAACAGCAGGTTTAATTATATTTATCATTGTAAAAATCATATTAAAAATTAATCAAATATTTTAAGAAAGGTGGTGAATATTATGTTAGGTAAATTTTTTAGAAAAGATAAAAGTAATATTAGTGATAATCAAAATGAAAAAGTAAAATTTTTAAATAATAAAAATAAAAGTACTCATGCTTCAATTTTAAATTATTTTGGTTTTAATGATTTTAATCATGAAACTTATTTCACTGATTTTGTAGCAGAAAATAATGCTAATTTATATAATGCTCCATTAGATATTAATAATGAAACTATTAAAAAATACTTAATTCAACAAGAATTTTATAGAAAAAATTGAAATTCTATTTTTAAATTAAGCAAATTAGGAATTAGTGGTTATTTAATTTATATTGCTAATGATGATTTATATTTTCAAGTAGTAGATATACAACAAAGAGTTTATGATATTGGTGGTAAATTAACTCAATGTACTATTTTTTATGATAGTTATCAACAAAATGCACAAACTGTAAGATTATTTGAAATTTATACATTAAATAATGAACAAGTAACAATTAATCGCTCAATTTATAGTATTAGTGATAATAAAAAACAATTTCCATTAGATTTTAAATCATTTATTAATAATCCTAATCTATTACAAGAACAAAAATTAAATATTAATTATATACCAATATCAATTATGCGAAATAAAGCAAATGAGTTAGCAGATTGTAATAAAGTAATGGATAAAATTAAAGCATTAGATGTTATTTATGAACAAATTGTTTTAGATACTATTTTAAACTCACCTAAATTTATTTTTAATCAAACTTATGGTAATGTTCAATCAACATTAGAAGAAGCAGTAAGAACATTAGTTACTAAAAACTACATATTTAAAAGTGGCGGAGATAATAATGAACAAAACGAAAATATCAATATGACAAATAGTAATTTTAAAGGTAAGAATTTAACTGATATATACGATTGAAATGTTAATGAAATATTTAAACGTTGTGGTATTCATATACCAAATCAAAAAAAATCTGCACAACAATCAGTTCCAGAAAGTACAGCAGTAAATATTTCAACTATTAATTACATTGAACAAAAATTATGACAATTTAATATTGATATTCTTAAATTTATTCAAATATTAGTACGTATGGATAAAGATTTATTAAATAGTAAAACATTTAACATTAATGATGAACAAAAAATTAATAATTTAACAGTTAAATTAAAATTATTTAACCCCGAAAATAACCAATTAATAGGAGATAACAATGGAAAACAACAACAAACCACAAACGAAGTTTCCTCAGAAACAGAAACAAACTAAACTTAATCAAGCAGAAGTAGAAAATGATTATTTAATTGATAATATTCCTTATGACTTTACTAATATGATGCGCGCTACTAGTGACCCAGATATTAATAGAGCATACGATGAATTTAAAAAAAGAACTTTATATATTTATGAAATTGAACGCTTATTTAAAAATAATGAAAATAATAGTTTAAGATTTTCAGCAAATACTATTAAAATTGGTTTTATTGATATTGATAAAGTATTAAAAGCTACTGCTGTTGAAACATCAGACTTTACTATGCAATTAAATCAAAGAGCAAGTACAAATATTAATGATAATACAATTGAATATAGTATGACTGATATTAAAAATTTAATATTTCAAGAAATAAATTTATTAAATCAATTTAAGTTATATGCAGTTAGTATTAATGAACCATTAACTGAAAATAATATTGATAATTTGTATATCATTAATAATTATTCACAACCTTATCAAAATCCAAAAACAAGAAGTACTAAAAGTATAACTATTATAAAAATTAAAGATTTTAAAACAAGAGATGGTTATCCAATCATTATTAAATTACAAAAACCATTAGATAAAGATACCAAAGTAATTGGTTTAAAAATTAAAGCCCCTAGAAGCATGATTTTTGGCAATATAAAAGTACTTGGTGAAGTTGACAATATGGAAGTATACCCAAAAGTTATTTGTGAAAGATAAGATAGCATTTCCACTATTATCAATGCCTATTGAAACTCAACCAAAAGTTAGAATATTACAACAATGATTTAGTGAACAAATCTTACCATGAAATTTAGCAAAACAATTTATAGGACAAGAAAAATCAGTTTTAGATTTAATTGCTATTGGTGGTGGAACTGAAACAAAAAAAGAAATTATTAATAATGCAAGAGTAACTAATGCTAAAATTGGTTATGATGTTACTAAAAATTCAAAAGTATGACCATTATCTGATGAACTAGAATTAAAAGATGCAAAATTAGAGTCATGATTTTTAGCAGGTAACTATAATTTATTTATTTCTACAACTAATAAATTTCATGATGTTGAACTAGAAATAAATGATAAACCACCAATTGATAGTTTACAACAACTATTATTAGACATGTTAAGTTACACATATACTTATAATAGAAATTTTGATGGGTTTGACCCAAATGATTTATCAAAAGATATCGCAAAATTAAGAGCAAAATTTGAAAGTCAAAAACCAAATGAAGTTATTACTAATTTATTTAAACAATGAGAATTAGATTATCCTAACTACACAAACTTACCACAAGTTAAAATATTAAAACAAATAATTACAATGTTATCAAAAAATATTTACTCAACAATGTCTATTAATAATGGTTTAAATGATGATAATAAATTATTATTACCTTATTATTTTGAATTAAAATCAAATCCTATACATTCTACACCTGATAAAGTTTGAGAATTTAAAGATGTAAAAATAGTATTAAAATCTGAATATTTTGATTTTACTGATATTAGTAATATTAAATTAAAAAATAATGATATTAGTCAAAATGAGTTATTTAAACTTGATGATAATCAATTTAATTGATTATCTATTACAAACGAATTAGAAAGTAATAATATACCTTCATTAATTCCAGCAGATTGAACATTAGGAAATGGTGAATATGGAAAATACTTTACAAAAGTAATTATTGATAAAGGTAAAATTAGAGATGCTTTAAATTTATATGGCTCAAATAAATCTCAATTATTTTCTAAATTGGAATTTTATAAAGAAATATTACAAATTGATAATAATAGTGAATTTGAACTACAAATTGAAAACCCGATTAATAACTTAAATCGGATTGAAGTTAGTGGAGTATTTGGTGCTGGAAATTATAATTTAATTTTAATAACCGACAAACAAGAAATAGACTTAAAAAATATTAATTTATTTGATAAATATAATGAAAATATTTCTTATATAAATTTAGAAATTTAATTATTAAAATAGCCATGAATGAGGCTTTTTAGTAATCTGTGTTTCTTTGTTTTGCAAAGTACTAGTTCAGATTAATTCTGTCTTCAAATTTTATCATAAAATGAGCAATTGCTGTATTTCAATTTTGAATGGGCATTGTTCATTTTTTTGATATATTTTCAATTGCTAAGTAAAATATTTTGAAAACTGCCATATCATTTGGAAAAACTTTTTTATTTCTGATGACTTTTCGTAATTGACTATTAACAGATTCAATAGAATTTGTAGTATAAATCACTCTTTTGATTTCTGGAGGATAACTAATAAAAATCATTAAATTATCTCAATTTTTATATCAAGATTTAGCAATTTGAGGATAGTGTTTATTTCATTTACTTTCAAATGATTCTAAAGCTTGCATTGCTTGTTCTTCACTACATGCATTATAAATTGGCTTTAAATCTGTAACTAGTGATTTTCGATGTTTGTATGAAACATATTTTAAACTATTTCTGATTTGATGAACTATACATAATTGATGTTCAGTTTTAGGATAAACTGATTGTATTGCTTCTGACATGTCTGTTAAGTTGTCACTACAAGCAATAAGAATATCATTTAAGCCACGATTTTTCATTTCTGTGAAATTTGCTAATCAAAATTTAGCGCCTTCATTTTCACTAATTCATAAACCTAAAACATCTTTTTTACCTTCTAAATCAACACCTAAAGCTATATAAACTGATTTGTTAATAATGCGTTTATCTTGTCGTACTTTAACTACTATACAATCAAAATAAACAATGGGATAAATGTCTTCTAATGGTCTATTTTGTCATGCTTTGACATCATCAATCACATCATCAGTAATTTGACTAATAACACTTTCACTAATATCAGCACCATGATATAACTCTTGTAACTGCATTCTAATATCTGATAATGTCATACCTTTTGCATATAAGGAAAGAACTTGTTGATCAAAACCATCAAATCTTCTCTGTCTTTTTGGCACTATTACAGGAGTAAAATTACTATTACGATCTCGTGGTACATCAATCTCAATTTTACCTTGTTGAGTTATTAATTTTTTTGAACTTATACCATTACGAGCATTGTCACTATTACTATGTTGATTTTTTTCATATCCTAAATAATTTTGCATCTCAGAATTCAACATTTTTTCAACTAAACGTTTTGTTAATTCTTTATATAAACCCCCTTCTTTAAAAACTGTTGTTAAATCTTCAGTATTTTCTAATAATAAATCTACTGATTTTGATATTGGATCATTATTATTAAAGTTATCTTTTTTAGCCATCTGTAACTCACTCTTTCTAGTCATTTAATTATATTTACTAGAATTAATTAAACATAGTTATTTTTGTAAGTTACACAGATTACTAAACATTACCCCATGAATATATATACTATCTCATTTTACATCATGATTTGGTTGTTTTGGAATATTTGAAAAATATAAATTCATTTTTTTGGTTCCACTACTATCAAAATAATCTGTTCAAATTGTAGTATCACCAAAAACAACTTCATGATTTGGTTTTAGATAATAATTAAATTTTTTATTTTCATGGGTAAGCACCCCCCCATGATTAATCCTATTGTTCCGGTTGTAGCACCAGTTAGTGCTAATGCTAATGTTATTTTACTTAAATTTGTTTTTATTCATGTTTTCATATTAAATTACTCCTTTTTTCCTTGATTTTACTTCTAAATTGTACTGATTTTTTATTATTTTTATAAGTATGCTTTTAAACTCAAAATAATGCCTAAATTAAAAGTGTTTATTTTGTGATACCTATACTATTAATTGTATTAAAATTGTTTATTATATAGCAAATGTGAAGATACTTTTTTTCACAGTAGCATTATTTTTACCACGAATGACATTTTTATATGGATATAGTGCATAAAATAATGCATCATATGGGTCTTGATACATATTTTTGTCAGGAATGTTAGTTTTTGTTTCATCATAACGTAATTCTTCTAAACATTGAGTTGTTTTTGATAAATCATCTTTATTTGCATAAAAGTTTCCATAACTCATAATATTTCTCATTCAAACTACTCTATTAGTTAATCCGGCTTCTTGATTTAAATTTGAAGCATGTTTAATAGCAGTTTGTGTTATTAAAATAGTATTGTGTTCATCAATTAATTTTTGATTTAATCAATCCATTGCTGTTCTTGCTTTATCATCATAAAAATAAATTGCTTGTTCAAAATTTTCAAAATTATCAATTAATCCTAAAATTTCATTAACATAAGCATTAATTTTTTCATTTTCATTAATAAAATCATTTGGTGTAACAACTAATTCACAAATAATATAAGCATCATAATAACCAGTATTATTATATTCTTTAAAACCAACTATCATAAATAAAGTATGGTCTTTATGTCCAGTTGCTCAATCAACACCAACTGAATAAAAATCAAATTTATACATATCTTTTTCTTGATTATAAAATTGTTTTAAATCATATGGTTGTCAATATTTTACTGTTTTTTGAAATGGAAAAATTGTTGCATCACTATCTAAAAATTCAAAACCATAAAAAACAGTATTAAATTCATCAGGATTACTTTTTTTCATTTCTAATAATGTTCTTTTTTGAATATCTGGTAATTTATTTCAAAATGGTTGAATAGTAAATCTTAAAACAAATAAACCTAAACCACTAAACATATCTTTATTTTCATAATAAACTTTACCAACTTTTTTAAGATTTTCCATCACTTTATCATTTAATGGTAAAAATGGCGTGCAATACTTTAAATAAAATGGATGGTATTTATCATAAGGATTACATGTAAAAGTAATGAAAAAACTTTTATAAAAATAACGAGTAATCTTTTGTCCAAAGTTAGAACTATATATATTTTTATCAATAAATGTTCAACTTCATTCTTTAATTGGTTCATTTGATACTTTAATACGATTACTTCTAAACATAGAATTTTGTAATCTTTCATATCGATATGTTAATTGCTTTTCAGTTAATGTTTCTTTTTCTTCAGCCATTATTATTTCATCTGTTCTTGAACCTAAAAAACTTGAGCCACCTGCTTCTTTTCCAAAAATCTTATTACCATTAGCATAGCCAAGTAATTTTTCATTTAATACCATGTGGATTATTAGGTAATAAATTAATATCATATTTATCTAGTAAAACTTGACAAACATTCATCAATGCCCCAATAGTAGTTTCACTATGAGTATTTTCATATCTTCTTACTTCTTGAACACTGCTATCACTAAAATTACAGCATATAAATAAATCAAATGCTAAACAATTTCAAGTTTTTCTTGTTCCCCGTGCAGTTGGAATAAAACGATAAAAATAATTAGTAGTAAAATATTCTGCTCATTCATCACCAACAAATTCTTTAAAAATATCTCAACTAAAACCATAATTATTATCACTAAAATTAAGATTATATTTTTTATTTAATTGTCCATAACTACTAATAAAAGCCATATTTACTCCTTATTTTTAAAAAAAATTAAACTTAAATTATTAACAAACAAAAATTTAGAAAGGAAAATTAAAAATGTTTATACTACCATTCACTAATCATTTTGATTGAGACAAACACGATTTTAATCAAGATGAATTAAATTTACAACAAACAGAAGAATTATTTGCAAAAATAGATGATTATTTATGAAGTATATGTGATAAATCTGAATATAAATCATATAGATTTAGAAAAAGAAAATTAAAAGCAAAAAAGGGTTTATTAAATTATAAACGACGTATTTGTACACATTATAACTCAAAAACACAAAAAAAGGAATTTGTTTCATTGTTAGATAATTATCTTGGAGTTAAAAAATATAGTAAACTTGCACCTAATGTCATTAAACAAATTTTAAAATATTTTGCTGATGATAAAAAGTATCGTGATGTTTGTGATACTTTTATTGAAGGTTTAATAAGTAATAGTACAGTTTGCAGAACATATCAAAAATTTGAATTACCAAAAGTTAATATTCCTAAAATTGTATTACAACCAAATCAAACATTATATATAAATATTGATGATGGACATCGAAAATTTAAGTTTAATGAAAAACACAATACTAAAAATTGTAAAAAATGTTCTATGAGATTAATAGTATTTTGTACTGGTAAAAAGAAAAATGGAAAATTAATTAATAAAAGAGCAGTTTGTAAAATAAGAGTATCAAAAACAGAAATTGGTGCAGAAAAAACTGCAAAATTAATTGAAAAATATGGTAATTTATTTTTTGAAAACTTTGACCAAGCAAATTTAGTAGTTTGTGGAGATAGTGCAAAATGAATTAGAAAAACTGCTACAATTTTAAATGCTAAATTTATTTTAGATAAATTCCATGCTTTTCATGTTTTATTTCTTGGAATAATGGCCGGAAGAAGAAAAAATAAAATTGCTAAATTACACTATCAAAATGCAATAACTTTATTTGAAAAAGGTCAATATTATGAATTAATTGATTTTTTACAATCATTAACTTTGCAATATAAAAAATTAAAAGTTGGTTATTTTATTAATGCAAAAGATGGTGTATTAAACCAAGCACTAGTTGAAAATATTGGTTGCTTTACTGAAACTAATATTAAACAAATTTTAAAACATATGATTGGTGATAGAACCTATAACATTGATATGTATACAAAAATGGTTAATTTTAAATGCTATCAAATAAATACTGCCATCCAGTTATTATAAATTAAAACTTAAATTCAAAAATAACTAAAAATAAAACAAAACTTATTAAAGTTTACTTTAATAAGAATTTTTGAGTTATAAAAGTAAGTATTATTGTTGACTAATATTTTTGAAGTGTTAAGATTAACATACAATTGCATATTGAAGTCAAAATTATTCTCGTCTAACTTTATAATTTTAAGACAAATTTGAATATTATTGACAACATCGGTACGCTCCCTCCTTGGGAGCATGTTGAAGATGTCAATAACTAAAAAGTTTTAAAAATAGCTCCTTTCTTTTTTAAACCCTTAAATTAAAAATAAATGACAAAAGACGAGAATAAAAATCTTGTCTTTTTTTGTAATTGTAAAATTTTAAAATTTTTATTATTAACATCCTTTAAATATCTACTACACGCAGTGACCAAGTAGGAGAAAGTTAATAATTAATAACCCTCTTTAACGCTATTATCAACACGTGTTAGGGAACTAAAAAAGTGAACTACAACACAGTTGTTAAAAATAGTAGCTAGAACATGTGGACTTGCATGTATAAATAAAAAGTGGAGTGATACCTAATAAAATATACTAACCATTAATGGTAATTCTTGGGGTGGGAGCGAATTGGAAACTAGTGTATATAGACCTGTTGTAGGGACCTATTGTATTAATTCTATTCTTTATTTAACCAACCTTGCCACTCCCCAGTGAGCAAGTGTTGGTTTTATTTTTTATTTTTTTTGAAAAATTTTTTGGGCGAGAAAATAAATTTCAAACTTGTAAAAAAAAATGAGCGGTGCCGGTTCAATTAAAGTATTAATTTGTTAAACACAAATTAAATAAATATTGAATCGAATGCCTCAATGTTTTTTAAAATTTCACAATTTATTTTTGAGCCCAGAATTTCTGGAATGAATAAAACGAATAGTATTAATAATATAAAAATAAAAATATATATTCTTTATGCTACAAGCAACAGAATATATTAGAAAGAACTATTATGAAAAAGTATTTTTGTTGAACATGTAAACAACATAAATTAGATTATTTATTCTTTAATACTGATGATGCTAAATTGTAAAGGTAAGTGCAACTAAATTATTTTTCTATCCAAATATTCGATTGGTGAAAGATAATTTAATATTTTTCTCGGTCTTTGATTTAAAGACAATATAAATTTATGAACTTCATTTTTATTAGTTTTTGAAAAAATAAATTTTTTAGGAAATTTTTCTCTAATTAAACCATTAGTATTTTCATTAGTACCTCTTTGTCAAGGTGAATATGGATTGGCAAAATAAATTTTTACATCTAAATTTTTTTTAAGTTGTTGTCAATTTGAAAATTCTTTGCCACGATCAAAAGTAATAGTTTTAACAATGTTTTTAGGAAGAATTGATAAATAATAACTGACATTTTTATTAATAACTTTAGTAGTTCTGTTTTTAACTAATATTGCTAAAGTAAATCGTGATACTCTTTCAACTAAAGTTATTAAACATGATTTGCTTTTGCCTCTTGATGATACTATAATATCTCCTTCTCAATGACCAAGTGTTATACGATCATTAACATTTATATCTCGTTCTTTAATTGATTTACCATTAAACTTGCCACGATTTTCTTTAGATTTTCGTTTTTTACCTTTTCTTCTTAAATTTTTACTAGTAACTTTATCAAGCATTCCAAAATAAATTCAAGTATAAATTGTTTTAAAACTAATAACTCACTCCTTATGAAAATTTTTAATTCTGCCATAAATTTGTTCAGGTGATCAACCTAATAGTAATTTTTGTTGTACATATTTTACTAAATTCTTATTTTTAAACTTATGAAAACTAATATGTGATTGTTTTCGATTTTCAGCTTTATTTTGTGCAATTAATGAAAAATAATGATTATTATCTTTATTTCTATTAATTTCTCAAATAATAGTACTAATACTTCGATTAAGATTTTTAGCTATTTCACTAATTTTAAATTTAAATTTCAATTGATTCTCAATATAAATCCTTTCATCTATGCCAAGATGTTTATAACTCATATAAAAACTCCTTACTTTTTTCTAAACTAAATTTAGCATTATGAAATTTTTATATGAGAATTTTTTGCAATTTTATTTACTTGCACTTACAAGTATAATTCAGCTAGTTATTGTAGAAAATTTCTTTTTAAGTTCAAAACAATTATTAACTAATCCATTAGCAACTCCTAAAATTATTGGTGCATTAATGGTATTAGTACAAAATGTTTTCAACTGAGATTATCTAGAAAACCACCCAAAAAATAAAAATAAAATAACAAATTATAAAGGAAATATAAAATTAACAAAACATGAACAAGATGCTTATAAGCATATTCAATATTATTTAAAAAATCATAAGAAAATATTGATTTTTGATAATTATTTAAGGAAATTATAAAAATGAAAGATAAAGAAAATTATATCAAATTAAAAGTAAAACTGAGTAACACTATTGAAGCAAAATATTACGAAAAAGGTAATAAGGAATTATATTATAGTGTTCGTGGTCAATGAAATGGATTAAATTATGTTACTTTAATTTTTAATAACCCAAAATTTTATAGACGATGTATTTTATTAAACAAAAACGATGAAATTATTGTAACTGGTCAAATCTTTAACACTTTAAACATTCCTAAAATCGTGCATTTTGTTCAATCAATGTTAAATGATTTAAAAAATGAAAAGAGTAAAAAATGATATTATGAAAAATTTTATTAATAGCACCAATATTAATAACAAGTATAACACTAATAATATTTTTAATATTTATTATTAAAGAATTAAAAAATGAATATAAAGTATTGAAAATATTAAGTGAAATTGCTAATCAAATTAAAAATAAGGAGAATAATTAATGATAATATTACCTACTTTGTTTGAAAATAAAGATGAAATTGAAATATTATCACCATTTCCAAAAGCAATTCATACAAGTAATGATATTAGAGCAATTATTTTAAGACAATATCCAAATGTTAAATCAAAACACATAATTGTTTCTGACCCAGAAAGTAATGTTGCATTAATAGTTGGTGATAATGATGTTTATCAAGATTGAATTAAAGTAACAGTTAAAAAATTAGAAATTAAAGGAGAATAAAATGCCAAGTATAGAAAATACACAATCAAATTATACTTTAACTAAATTAATTAGAACTGGAATAAGTCCAATTTGTGCAATGATTGGTACAAGTGCTTATTATGGTCAAGTAATTGCAAATCCAGTATTAGGTTCAATTAATAGTTTATTATTTGGTAAAAAATTAGGTTTAGATATTTGAAATTTAAATCAAAGACCAAATACTAAAACTAAATTAATTAATAGTAGTAAAAAAATATTACTAGGTTTAGGAACAATTGGATTAGCAAATTATAGTAAATGAACTGAAAATAATATTAATCCTATTATTCCAACAACACCAGCTCCAATCACAACTACAACAGAAGGTCCGCCATGATTACTATTAAATAAACAAGAAAATCAGTTATTAATGGATTGAGATACATATATTAGTTTAAATGCTTATGGTATTTCAAATCTTATTAGTGGATTAACTGAGTTAATACCTAATAAATTTGAAACAATAAGAAAGATTTGTAATATGGCTACTGGTGGATGTTTAATATCAAGTGGTGTTGCTATGGGTATAAATAATGATTTTAATAATGCTTATGCAGTACCTACCATAATTGCTGGTGCAAGTGAAATTATTCATAATTTACTACCTATGGAAACTACAAATCATATTCAAGAAATGCAAGAAACACCATTTAATAATGAAACTGCAAGACTAATTAATGATAATAGATTTACTATTAATAGTGAAACTGCAAGTCAATATTATGGTAGTCATAATATGAGCGAAGTACCATTAAATCATGATAATGCTTCATTAAATTGAGATTATAATCACATGAGTTTATAAAGGAGGTGAATAATTTATGAATAAAGAAAAAATACTTGAATATTATAATAATGAAATTCATACATATAAAGAGAGAATGGAACAATTAAATAAAGAAATTGCCTTATTAGTAAGCATTATAAGTAATTCAAAATCGATGATTGAAAGAATTAATGGTGGTCAATTTGATGAATAATTAAAAATTAAAAATAAATAGTTGAAAGGAAAATATTCACATGAAAGAATTTTTACATGAATTAATAATTATTGGAACAAGTATTGGAATATTAATTTGCAGAGAAATTATTGTTTTATTAAAAAGATTTATCACAACTCCAAAACATGTTAGAGCAAATAACAAAATTATAAAACATCAAAAAAAATTAGCAAAATTAAACGAAAAAATTAATAAAGGAGAAAAATAATATGACAAAAATTGAATTTAATGAAAAATATAGAAAACAAGATATCAGTATTGATAGAGATTTTGATTTACATATTGATAATTGTTTTAAATTTTCTGATATCAATACATTAGAAAATGCTGTTAATGATTATAAAAAACTAATAAGTGAAATGCCACAATTAGTTAAAGATTGATTATTGGGATAAGATTAGGAGAATGTTAAATGTTAGAAAATGAAAATAATGTTCAACAAACAACTGAATCTTTAACTGAAAATAATGCTCAACAAGAAATAGAAAATAAAGTTAATGAAGCAGAAAATAAGTTAAATAAACTTAATCAAGAAATTAAAGAAAAAGAAATGATTAATATATTTAAAAAATATCAAGTTAAAACTGAATTTTATGATTATTTAAAATTTAAAACTAATAATTTAGAAAATTCAAAAATTGAAGAAACTATTAAAAAAATGGTTAAAGAACAACCAGTATTTAAAGAAATAATTAATACAGGTGGCAATAAACAAATAATTATTAATAATAATAAAACAAATGATAAAGAAAATTTTTTAATTAATTATAAAAAGAAAAATTATTTATAAACGAAAGGAAGAAATAAAATGTCAGTACCATTTAATCAAAATTTAGACAATACAGAGAGATTAGTAGAAGCACCAGAATTTATAGAGTTTTTTAAAATTTCAAATAGTCCATGGGCAAACTTTTTTCCTACTGAAATTGTTGACTCAGTAAATATTGAGTTTATTGTTAAAAAACCAAAAAAACCGGAAGTAAAAATTATTGCTTGGGATGATAAAAGTAAAAGATATGAATTACCATATGTTGATACAGATAAAATTAGTAAAAAAATAACTAAAAAATATCTTGCAGGAGAAATTATTGCAGATGTAGATTTAAAAGCAAATAATGGACAAAATTTATTAGATAGTATGCAATATGAAGTTGCAAATGATTTAGCAGATAAATTAGCAATTGATGATACACAAGCAATTGCAAAATTTGTTACTAAAATCGATATTGAAGATACAAGACCAGTAGGCTATTTAAAATCAATGTTATCTGCTTGAAATACTTTGTTTCAATTTAGAAACATTGCAAATAGTAAATTTTTTATTACTAATGGTCTTTATGATAGTTTAGTTTATTTAGCAGATAATAAAGGTTTAATTACCGATAATCAGTTGGCACAACAATTACGTTTAAATGGAAATAATTTATATGTAAAAGGCGTATTATGTGAAATCGTTCTTGATGACTATATGATTTTTACTAATGATAAAAATGAACAACAATTAATGACCTTTATTTTAGCAACACCAAGAGCAATGAAAAGATACATGATAGAAAATACAGTTATTTATGTAGATTTTATTAAAGATGATAAAGCAGGAAGAGCATATAAAGTTGCTGGTGAAGTTGTTGGAGAAGCAATCCCATATATTTCTAATAATGAAAAAACATCACGTTGAATGTTATGTGGAGTTATTAAAACAGAAAAAACTGATTTAAAAACTAAGATTACAACTTTAACAACTAATATTACTGCAAATGTTAATAACAATAATAATGAATTAAATACAGAAATCAAAAGTACTAATGAACTTAAATCATTAAATCCAAATTTAACAAATCCAACTATTAAATATTTTAGTGATGCACAAGGTAAAACTAATGTAAGTAATCAAAAACAAAAAGCAGGTGACTTATACATAGTTATTTCTTCAAATGTTAATGATTTAAATTATAAAGGTTCAACAAATCCAATTAAAATAACTCTTAAATAAAGGAAATTAATATCATGCCAATTGGTACAACTAGTACAGCAATACTTTTAAACATAAATAAACCAAAACATACTAGAACAAGTAAACAACAAGAAAATAAAAGTTTTTGATGAGAAATTTTAGAAATGATTGGTGTACAAGTTATAGCAGTAGCACTTGCTCCTTTTACTGGTGGATTAAGTGAAAGTGTAGCCCTTGGATTAGGTGCAAGTGATTTTATTGCAAGTACTATTAATTTTGGTATTTATGCTACAACTGATTTTACTATTAATCAAGTTTATGATTATTTGAAAGGAAATGTAACAAAATTAAATACTTTCTTTAATATACTACCTGCATTTGCTGGACTGAATAAAATTAGTCGTGGTTATCGTACAACTAAATTTATTAAATTAGCACAAGAAACTAAAACATTAGAACAAGTTGGTATTAAAGAAGTAAAAAACTTACAAGAAATTATTAGTCAAGTAGGTGGAAAAGAAATTTTAACAGATAAAATTATTGGTAATAAACGTTATTTAATGAATTATAGTTTTACTCCTAATCGTGAAACAGTATTACGAGATTTAGGTTATATTGCTGAAAGACAATATAAAAATAATTTTCAAAAATTAGAAGCACAGGAGTTAAAAGATTACTTATTATTACAAAATACATTAATAAAATTAAGTTCACAATTAACTCCTAAATTTAAAATCAAAGATATTGAAAAAGCAAATAATTTTTTAAAAAAATATAATACTGATTTAAAAAAAGTATTATCTATGAACCAACATGATTGATTAAATTTAGTTCATACAATACACACAGAAAATAGATATGGAAAAACTTTAATTTTAGATTTACAAAAAATTCGTGCTAATTCTATTAAATTTAATTTTAAAAATAATGTTATTCATCAACTTGTTTTAAAAGCAAATCAAAGTTTTAAATATTTTGATATTAGATTTTATTTAAAAAAAGGTTTAAATAAATTTTGAAAAGATACTCCATATTTTGAAAAATTACGAGAAAGTATATATAAATTACAAGAAAAATTTGAAAAGTTAGAAAAACAAGCATTTGAAAAAATTAATAAATTAAAAGAAAAAGCAACTGATTTATTTACTAGTGCAGAGAAAAAAGCAATTAAACATGCACAATTAATTCCATTAAATTCCCCAGTATTTATGGGTTGTAAAATTCAACCTTTATCATTAGATAAATGTGCAATTACTATTTATCATCGCAATCCTAAATATAAACCAATTACAGTTGTTGATAGTATTCTTAAAGCAAAAACTTTTGTTACTCAACTACATCCATTCCATTGATATCGTTGATATAGTGGTTGATACATTGGTTATGGAGTTAATCAAAATAAATGATTAAAAGCAATAGTATTTGCTCCACCAGTTATTCAACAAGTAATTAGAGATAGTTTTAAAGTTTATAGAGAAATATTTAGAACTATTAGAACTTATCATAAAGTAGTAAATGTTATTAATAATCCTATTGAAAATATTAACAAATCATTTAAAAATGTTGGTTTAAAATTTTCAGTAAATACTTTATTTGGTACGGGATTATTACATCATTTAGAAAAATTTGCATATAGTCAAGTTATAGCAAAAAGTAAGAAAAAATTAAAAAAAGGCAAAAATAAAATACAAAAAGAAATTGAACATATAACACATAAAAAAACAAAAAAACATACTCATCATTATAAACAAGCATTTTTTAAGGAATGATAAATTATGATTAATAAACTTTGAACTGGTGTCAGTCTAGAAAATTATAATAACTGATATCCATTAACTGGAAAAATTACAGAAACACCACAGCAATATATACAAACATGACCTAATGTTAATGATTGATTTAAAACTTTTGCTATTCGTGCTCAAAATGATATTAATGCTTATCTTGATTTTATTTTATCTAAATTTCCCTTTGATAGTTTTAAAGATGAATTAATTAAAGAAACATTAAGAGATATGGTTTATGTTATGGTTGAACATTGAGTATTTAATCGTACACCAATTGAATTTAATGTTGATGCTACTATTCAATTTAATAATGGTAGTCAATTTAGTGCAAATAGTACTCCTACGATTAATGTTTGAGATTTAGCACCTAGTAGAATGAAAATATGAGCAAGATTAACTGAATTAAAACAAATATTTTCAAGTTATAATGATGATGAAATAGATGTTGAAAAAATTGACTTAAAAGCATTTTATACTAGAAATCAAGTTGATGAATTAATTGAACAACAAAAAGAATTTACATTATTAAAACAAATTAAATTATATGATGATTTAGTTGATGATAATGAAAATGAAATATATAGAGGTTCTGTTAGTAAATTTATTAATAAAGGTTATGTTGCAACAGATTACGATAAAGAAACTGAAACAATGATTTTAGATTGACCTGATGAAATTGGAACATTACCACCAGAAGCATTACAAAATAATCCACAAATTGGTGATTATACACATGCTCCAACTTGTGATTTTTCTGCTAAACAACAAAAAAATATTACAGCTTTAACTAATACTAAACAAAATAAATTAAGTACTGGTCATGGCATTAATCTTACAGAAGATAATGTAATATCTGTAAGTTCTTATTTAGTAACACCACAAGATTTTTTAAATAATCCACAATGAGAAGAACAAAAATCAATGATTTTAACAAGAAATACATATTATCAAATTTTTTGGTCACCTAATATGTCAAACAGTCAAGGACATAAAGGAGTATTTTTCTTTTATGGTGCAGTACCAACAGCCCATAATGTAGCTATTGATTCAGCAGGTTATTATTCAAATTCTACTAATGAAATTAAAGCTCATTTAAGTGTCCAACCCGAAAATGATGAATTAATACTATCATATTTTGATGGTAATTCTTGAATAGTAACTAATCTAGATGGAAATAAACTAGGAACTAAAATATATAAGCCTAAGACAAATAATAAAATTTATAGAATTAAAAGTAATACATTAGATATTACTTCACCAAGTGTAATTAATATAAATAAACCTATAAAAATTAATTCAAAAAGTTTAGAAACTAATGAAATAGAAGAAAATAATTGAGATATTGAATTAAAAGATATTCCTCCAACACCAAGTCCAAGTAGTTCAAATTGAAAAGATGTAGGAACAAGAGAGAAAAATAAATGAGATAATTGACAAATTACTTATGATTTTCAAGAAAATAAACATTATAGAGTTTATTATTCTTGAAGTATATATAATTCAGTTTATACTATTCAAGAATTTATTATAACTAATAAAAAAATTGCTGGTGTACAAATACAAACCTTTAATGATAGTACTAATATAATAATTTTATCAGTTCAACATGCAAAATGGATTACTATTTATACTGGAAAAGGTAATTTAAAAGGTAATGTATGAAAATTAGAAGAATTACAGGAATAATATTATGTTTTTTAAAATTATAAAAATTATTTTAGGTTTAATAGGAGTAATTTTATCATCAGCAACAGCAGGTTTAATTATATTTATCATTGTAAAAATCATATTAAAAATTAATCAAATATTTTAAGAAAGGTGGTGAATATTATGTTAGGTAAATTTTTTAGAAAAGATAAAAGTAATATTAGTGATAATCAAAATGAAAAAGTAAAATTTTTAAATAATAAAAATAAAAGTACTCATGCTTCAATTTTAAATTATTTTGGTTTTAATGATTTTAATCATGAAACTTATTTCACTGATTTTGTAGCAGAAAATAATGCTAATTTATATAATGCTCCATTAGATATTAATAATGAAACTATTAAAAAATACTTAATTCAACAAGAATTTTATAGAAAAAATTGAAATTCTATTTTTAAATTAAGCAAATTAGGAATTAGTGGTTATTTAATTTATATTGCTAATGATGATTTATATTTTCAAGTAGTAGATATACAACAAAGAGTTTATGATATTGGTGGTAAATTAACTCAATGTACTATTTTTTATGATAGTTATCAACAAAATGCACAAACTGTAAGATTATTTGAAATTTATACATTAAATAATGAACAAGTAACAATTAATCGCTCAATTTATAGTATTAGTGATAATAAAAAACAATTTCCATTAGATTTTAAATCATTTATTAATAATCCTAATCTATTACAAGAACAAAAATTAAATATTAATTATATACCAATATCAATTATGCGAAATAAAGCAAATGAGTTAGCAGATTGTAATAAAGTAATGGATAAAATTAAAGCATTAGATGTTATTTATGAACAAATTGTTTTAGATACTATTTTAAACTCACCTAAATTTATTTTTAATCAAACTTATGGTAATGTTCAATCAACATTAGAAGAAGCAGTAAGAACATTAGTTACTAAAAACTACATATTTAAAAGTGGCGGAGATAATAATGAACAAAACGAAAATATCAATATGACAAATAGTAATTTTAAAGGTAAGAATTTAACTGATATATACGATTGAAATGTTAATGAAATATTTAAACGTTGTGGTATTCATATACCAAATCAAAAAAAATCTGCACAACAATCAGTTCCAGAAAGTACAGCAGTAAATATTTCAACTATTAATTACATTGAACAAAAATTATGACAATTTAATATTGATATTCTTAAATTTATTCAAATATTAGTACGTATGGATAAAGATTTATTAAATAGTAAAACATTTAACATTAATGATGAACAAAAAATTAATAATTTAACAGTTAAATTAAAATTATTTAACCCCGAAAATAACCAATTAATAGGAGATAACAATGGAAAACAACAACAAACCACAAACGAAGTTTCCTCAGAAACAGAAACAAACTAAACTTAATCAAGCAGAAGTAGAAAATGATTATTTAATTGATAATATTCCTTATGACTTTACTAATATGATGCGCGCTACTAGTGACCCAGATATTAATAGAGCATACGATGAATTTAAAAAAAGAACTTTATATATTTATGAAATTGAACGCTTATTTAAAAATAATGAAAATAATAGTTTAAGATTTTCAGCAAATACTATTAAAATTGGTTTTATTGATATTGATAAAGTATTAAAAGCTACTGCTGTTGAAACATCAGACTTTACTATGCAATTAAATCAAAGAGCAAGTACAAATATTAATGATAATACAATTGAATATAGTATGACTGATATTAAAAATTTAATATTTCAAGAAATAAATTTATTAAATCAATTTAAGTTATATGCAGTTAGTATTAATGAACCATTAACTGAAAATAATATTGATAATTTGTATATCATTAATAATTATTCACAACCTTATCAAAATCCAAAAACAAGAAGTACTAAAAGTATAACTATTATAAAAATTAAAGATTTTAAAACAAGAGATGGTTATCCAATCATTATTAAATTACAAAAACCATTAGATAAAGATACCAAAGTAATTGGTTTAAAAATTAAAGCCCCTAGAAGCATGATTTTTGGCAATATAAAAGTACTTGGTGAAGTTGACAATATGGAAGTATACCCAAAAGTTATTTGTGAAAGATAAGATAGCATTTCCACTATTATCAATGCCTATTGAAACTCAACCAAAAGTTAGAATATTACAACAATGATTTAGTGAACAAATCTTACCATGAAATTTAGCAAAACAATTTATAGGACAAGAAAAATCAGTTTTAGATTTAATTGCTATTGGTGGTGGAACTGAAACAAAAAAAGAAATTATTAATAATGCAAGAGTAACTAATGCTAAAATTGGTTATGATGTTACTAAAAATTCAAAAGTATGACCATTATCTGATGAACTAGAATTAAAAGATGCAAAATTAGAGTCATGATTTTTAGCAGGTAACTATAATTTATTTATTTCTACAACTAATAAATTTCATGATGTTGAACTAGAAATAAATGATAAACCACCAATTGATAGTTTACAACAACTATTATTAGACATGTTAAGTTACACATATACTTATAATAGAAATTTTGATGGGTTTGACCCAAATGATTTATCAAAAGATATCGCAAAATTAAGAGCAAAATTTGAAAGTCAAAAACCAAATGAAGTTATTACTAATTTATTTAAACAATGAGAATTAGATTATCCTAACTACACAAACTTACCACAAGTTAAAATATTAAAACAAATAATTACAATGTTATCAAAAAATATTTACTCAACAATGTCTATTAATAATGGTTTAAATGATGATAATAAATTATTATTACCTTATTATTTTGAATTAAAATCAAATCCTATACATTCTACACCTGATAAAGTTTGAGAATTTAAAGATGTAAAAATAGTATTAAAATCTGAATATTTTGATTTTACTGATATTAGTAATATTAAATTAAAAAATAATGATATTAGTCAAAATGAGTTATTTAAACTTGATGATAATCAATTTAATTGATTATCTATTACAAACGAATTAGAAAGTAATAATATACCTTCATTAATTCCAGCAGATTGAACATTAGGAAATGGTGAATATGGAAAATACTTTACAAAAGTAATTATTGATAAAGGTAAAATTAGAGATGCTTTAAATTTATATGGCTCAAATAAATCTCAATTATTTTCTAAATTGGAATTTTATAAAGAAATATTACAAATTGATAATAATAGTGAATTTGAACTACAAATTGAAAACCCGATTAATAACTTAAATCGGATTGAAGTTAGTGGAGTATTTGGTGCTGGAAATTATAATTTAATTTTAATAACCGACAAACAAGAAATAGACTTAAAAAATATTAATTTATTTGATAAATATAATGAAAATATTTCTTATATAAATTTAGAAATTTAATTATTAAAATAGCCATGAATGAGGCTTTTTAGTAATCTGTGTTTCTTTGTTTTGCAAAGTACTAGTTCAGATTAATTCTGTCTTCAAATTTTATCATAAAATGAGCAATTGCTGTATTTCAATTTTGAATGGGCATTGTTCATTTTTTTGATATATTTTCAATTGCTAAGTAAAATATTTTGAAAACTGCCATATCATTTGGAAAAACTTTTTTATTTCTGATGACTTTTCGTAATTGACTATTAACAGATTCAATAGAATTTGTAGTATAAATCACTCTTTTGATTTCTGGAGGATAACTAATAAAAATCATTAAATTATCTCAATTTTTATATCAAGATTTAGCAATTTGAGGATAGTGTTTATTTCATTTACTTTCAAATGATTCTAAAGCTTGCATTGCTTGTTCTTCACTACATGCATTATAAATTGGCTTTAAATCTGTAACTAGTGATTTTCGATGTTTGTATGAAACATATTTTAAACTATTTCTGATTTGATGAACTATACATAATTGATGTTCAGTTTTAGGATAAACTGATTGTATTGCTTCTGACATGTCTGTTAAGTTGTCACTACAAGCAATAAGAATATCATTTAAGCCACGATTTTTCATTTCTGTGAAATTTGCTAATCAAAATTTAGCGCCTTCATTTTCACTAATTCATAAACCTAAAACATCTTTTTTACCTTCTAAATCAACACCTAAAGCTATATAAACTGATTTGTTAATAATGCGTTTATCTTGTCGTACTTTAACTACTATACAATCAAAATAAACAATGGGATAAATGTCTTCTAATGGTCTATTTTGTCATGCTTTGACATCATCAATCACATCATCAGTAATTTGACTAATAACACTTTCACTAATATCAGCACCATGATATAACTCTTGTAACTGCATTCTAATATCTGATAATGTCATACCTTTTGCATATAAGGAAAGAACTTGTTGATCAAAACCATCAAATCTTCTCTGTCTTTTTGGCACTATTACAGGAGTAAAATTACTATTACGATCTCGTGGTACATCAATCTCAATTTTACCTTGTTGAGTTATTAATTTTTTTGAACTTATACCATTACGAGCATTGTCACTATTACTATGTTGATTTTTTTCATATCCTAAATAATTTTGCATCTCAGAATTCAACATTTTTTCAACTAAACGTTTTGTTAATTCTTTATATAAACCCCCTTCTTTAAAAACTGTTGTTAAATCTTCAGTATTTTCTAATAATAAATCTACTGATTTTGATATTGGATCATTATTATTAAAGTTATCTTTTTTAGCCATCTGTAACTCACTCTTTCTAGTCATTTAATTATATTTACTAGAATTAATTAAACATAGTTATTTTTGTAAGTTACACAGATTACTAAACATTACCCCATGAATATATATACTATCTCATTTTACATCATGATTTGGTTGTTTTGGAATATTTGAAAAATATAAATTCATTTTTTTGGTTCCACTACTATCAAAATAATCTGTTCAAATTGTAGTATCACCAAAAACAACTTCATGATTTGGTTTTAGATAATAATTAAATTTTTTATTTTCATGGGTAAGCACCCCCCCATGATTAATCCTATTGTTCCGGTTGTAGCACCAGTTAGTGCTAATGCTAATGTTATTTTACTTAAATTTGTTTTTATTCATGTTTTCATATTAAATTACTCCTTTTTTCCTTGATTTTACTTCTAAATTGTACTGATTTTTTATTATTTTTATAAGTATGCTTTTAAACTCAAAATAATGCCTAAATTAAAAGTGTTTATTTTGTGATACCTATACTATTAATTGTATTAAAATTGTTTATTATATAGCAAATGTGAAGATACTTTTTTTCACAGTAGCATTATTTTTACCACGAATGACATTTTTATATGGATATAGTGCATAAAATAATGCATCATATGGGTCTTGATACATATTTTTGTCAGGAATGTTAGTTTTTGTTTCATCATAACGTAATTCTTCTAAACATTGAGTTGTTTTTGATAAATCATCTTTATTTGCATAAAAGTTTCCATAACTCATAATATTTCTCATTCAAACTACTCTATTAGTTAATCCGGCTTCTTGATTTAAATTTGAAGCATGTTTAATAGCAGTTTGTGTTATTAAAATAGTATTGTGTTCATCAATTAATTTTTGATTTAATCAATCCATTGCTGTTCTTGCTTTATCATCATAAAAATAAATTGCTTGTTCAAAATTTTCAAAATTATCAATTAATCCTAAAATTTCATTAACATAAGCATTAATTTTTTCATTTTCATTAATAAAATCATTTGGTGTAACAACTAATTCACAAATAATATAAGCATCATAATAACCAGTATTATTATATTCTTTAAAACCAACTATCATAAATAAAGTATGGTCTTTATGTCCAGTTGCTCAATCAACACCAACTGAATAAAAATCAAATTTATACATATCTTTTTCTTGATTATAAAATTGTTTTAAATCATATGGTTGTCAATATTTTACTGTTTTTTGAAATGGAAAAATTGTTGCATCACTATCTAAAAATTCAAAACCATAAAAAACAGTATTAAATTCATCAGGATTACTTTTTTTCATTTCTAATAATGTTCTTTTTTGAATATCTGGTAATTTATTTCAAAATGGTTGAATAGTAAATCTTAAAACAAATAAACCTAAACCACTAAACATATCTTTATTTTCATAATAAACTTTACCAACTTTTTTAAGATTTTCCATCACTTTATCATTTAATGGTAAAAATGGCGTGCAATACTTTAAATAAAATGGATGGTATTTATCATAAGGATTACATGTAAAAGTAATGAAAAAACTTTTATAAAAATAACGAGTAATCTTTTGTCCAAAGTTAGAACTATATATATTTTTATCAATAAATGTTCAACTTCATTCTTTAATTGGTTCATTTGATACTTTAATACGATTACTTCTAAACATAGAATTTTGTAATCTTTCATATCGATATGTTAATTGCTTTTCAGTTAATGTTTCTTTTTCTTCAGCCATTATTATTTCATCTGTTCTTGAACCTAAAAAACTTGAGCCACCTGCTTCTTTTCCAAAAATCTTATTACCATTAGCATAGCCAAGTAATTTTTCATTTAATACCATGTGGATTATTAGGTAATAAATTAATATCATATTTATCTAGTAAAACTTGACAAACATTCATCAATGCCCCAATAGTAGTTTCACTATGAGTATTTTCATATCTTCTTACTTCTTGAACACTGCTATCACTAAAATTACAGCATATAAATAAATCAAATGCTAAACAATTTCAAGTTTTTCTTGTTCCCCGTGCAGTTGGAATAAAACGATAAAAATAATTAGTAGTAAAATATTCTGCTCATTCATCACCAACAAATTCTTTAAAAATATCTCAACTAAAACCATAATTATTATCACTAAAATTAAGATTATATTTTTTATTTAATTGTCCATAACTACTAATAAAAGCCATATTTACTCCTTATTTTTAAAAAAAATTAAACTTAAATTATTAACAAACAAAAATTTAGAAAGGAAAATTAAAAATGTTTATACTACCATTCACTAATCATTTTGATTGAGACAAACACGATTTTAATCAAGATGAATTAAATTTACAACAAACAGAAGAATTATTTGCAAAAATAGATGATTATTTATGAAGTATATGTGATAAATCTGAATATAAATCATATAGATTTAGAAAAAGAAAATTAAAAGCAAAAAAGGGTTTATTAAATTATAAACGACGTATTTGTACACATTATAACTCAAAAACACAAAAAAAGGAATTTGTTTCATTGTTAGATAATTATCTTGGAGTTAAAAAATATAGTAAACTTGCACCTAATGTCATTAAACAAATTTTAAAATATTTTGCTGATGATAAAAAGTATCGTGATGTTTGTGATACTTTTATTGAAGGTTTAATAAGTAATAGTACAGTTTGCAGAACATATCAAAAATTTGAATTACCAAAAGTTAATATTCCTAAAATTGTATTACAACCAAATCAAACATTATATATAAATATTGATGATGGACATCGAAAATTTAAGTTTAATGAAAAACACAATACTAAAAATTGTAAAAAATGTTCTATGAGATTAATAGTATTTTGTACTGGTAAAAAGAAAAATGGAAAATTAATTAATAAAAGAGCAGTTTGTAAAATAAGAGTATCAAAAACAGAAATTGGTGCAGAAAAAACTGCAAAATTAATTGAAAAATATGGTAATTTATTTTTTGAAAACTTTGACCAAGCAAATTTAGTAGTTTGTGGAGATAGTGCAAAATGAATTAGAAAAACTGCTACAATTTTAAATGCTAAATTTATTTTAGATAAATTCCATGCTTTTCATGTTTTATTTCTTGGAATAATGGCCGGAAGAAGAAAAAATAAAATTGCTAAATTACACTATCAAAATGCAATAACTTTATTTGAAAAAGGTCAATATTATGAATTAATTGATTTTTTACAATCATTAACTTTGCAATATAAAAAATTAAAAGTTGGTTATTTTATTAATGCAAAAGATGGTGTATTAAACCAAGCACTAGTTGAAAATATTGGTTGCTTTACTGAAACTAATATTAAACAAATTTTAAAACATATGATTGGTGATAGAACCTATAACATTGATATGTATACAAAAATGGTTAATTTTAAATGCTATCAAATAAATACTGCCATCCAGTTATTATAAATTAAAACTTAAATTCAAAAATAACTAAAAATAAAACAAAACTTATTAAAGTTTACTTTAATAAGAATTTTTGAGTTATAAAAGTAAGTATTATTGTTGACTAATATTTTTGAAGTGTTAAGATTAACATACAATTGCATATTGAAGTCAAAATTATTCTCGTCTAACTTTATAATTTTAAGACAAATTTGAATATTATTGACAACATCGGTACGCTCCCAATTAGTGAACATACTCCAGAATTAGCAATAACTTTTTGCAAGCGTTCTAAATCATTATTCATTAGTAAAGTTGTAGATTTCTTGTTCATCATTTTGGTTATTAAATTGAGGCAAAGTTGGCAATTGAGTTAAAGATTCGATATTAAAATGATCCATAAATTCATCAGTTAAATCATATAAAATTGGTTTTCCCGGTAATTCACTACGACCAATCTCGGTAATTAAATTTAAACTTTTTAGTTTAAAAATAATAGAATCACAATTTACACCACGAATATCTTCAATTTGTGGTTTAGTAACTGGATGATTATAAGCAATAATAGCTAGTGTTTCTAAAGCTGCTTGTGATAAACGTATTAAAGGTTGTTGTTTTAATATTTGATAGCGATTATAATGAATAGGTTTTGTTGTTAATTTATAAATATTACCAACTTTAATTAAACTTAAACCACTGGTATCATCATCATTTAATTTCATTTGTAAAGATGCAATTAAATTTTCAACAGTTTTTGGTTTTTTTGTTAATTCTAAATATTCAGCAAGTGTTAATAAATCAAGACCTTCATTGCCAGCAATAAATAATAAACCTTGTAAAACTGCTAATCTTTCGTTTGTTTTTCAATTGCTATTATTCATTTTTCTCACCTCGATAAATTACTGTAATTTCAGTAAAAGTATTAGTTTGTATAATATGTAACATTTGATGATTTGCAAGATCTAAAATTGCAATAAAAGTAATAATAAAATAATGTAAAGTTAATGTTTTAGTAAAAAATAATTGTTCTAAAGTAAAATGTTGCTTGGGATTTTTTTTCAGTAACTGTTTAATTTCTTTAGCTCGATCTTTAGTTGAAATTAAGTTTAATGCTAAATTAACTGGTAATTTATTTTCATTTTGTAGTCTATTAAATAAGTTTAACATTGCTTGTGTTAGTTTATTAACATTATTTTTTACCAAAATTGGTGTAATTTCATCAACTAAATATGTTTTTAAATCACTAGGTGCTTTTGTTAATAATTGGGTTCTATATACAGCCTGTTCTTTAAAATAATTACTTATTTCTTTAAATTTTTTATATTCTAATAAACGAGCAATTAATTTTTGACGATTAACTTCATTTTCATAAGCACTATCTATTACTAGTTCTTGTTTTGGTAATAATTGTTTTGATTGCAATTCTAATAAATAAGCAGCAATCGGTAAATATTCACTTACTAAATCAATGTTTTTAATTAATTCTTCATTAATAAAATGAACATATTGGTTAGTAACATCATTTAGATTTAAATCTAAAATATCAATATTTTTTTCTTTAATTAAATGCAAAAGCAAATCCATTGGTCCTTGAAAAGATTCAATTGTAATTACTGGTTGTAACATTATTCTCGTTCCCTCAATATCATTTTATACTTATTAATATTAATTATAACTTAATTTAATAGTACTTGATTAATCTTTAATAAATAAAAAAAACTTATTTTTAATTTTTTAATGATTAAAATAAGTTTTAAAAGTTATTATATTTTTAAATATTATTATTTAACTTCACGTAACGTAATATGAATATTTTCAGCAGATATTTCAAATTTTGAAGTTGTCTTTATATCTGGAAAGACTTTACTTAGATCATATTCTAATTTAAAGTTTAAATTAAAATAACCATTTTTTTCATTAGGATTAAGATTAAATCTACTTTCAGGATTAGTAATAGTTATTACATTATTTCATTTAGGAACAAGAATACTATAAATTTTATTAATATTAGCAAAATAACCATTTGTTATAACTTGTTCTTTTATTTTTCCATCTTTGTCATAATCTGAATACTTATCTGAAGCTTTTGGTAATTCCTTTACTGTATCAACTGTTCAGTCAGAAAATATTTTTGAAATTTGTGTTGTTGCATCAACAAAAGTTTGGTTAATCTTAATAGCAGTAGTACTTTCAATATCACCAGTATTAAAAGTAGAATTACCATCATTACCAACTAAGAAATCAATAGTAATATTACTAATATTACCATTAAATACAATTGATTTATCATCATTATTGGTCACCGTTGGTTCTGTCATTTTAAATAAAGTTGATTTAGGAACATTTGAAAAATCACCTGAAAATTCAAAACTTAAACTTAAACCAGAATATTGAACTTTATCTTTAATGGCAACATTTAAATTTTGTTTAATATATGATAACTGAGTTCTAGCAATTTCTTCTTTTTCTTCTTTTTCTGCACCTTTAATTTCTCCAGTTATTGGTAAATTTTCAACATTAATATTTAGATTACCTTTAGTAATTTCTTCTTTAATAAAGTCTCTAATTGCATCAGCTTTTTTTTGATCACTAGTATGACTTGTATCATTATTAATTGTAATTTTAATATCTTTAGTAACTGATGGTAAATTTAAATAAGAGATTTCCGCTTTTACTCATAAATGACCATTGACTAATTCACTACCAGTTGGTAAAACAAACTTAGGTTTGTCTTTTTCATCATTATCATTATCTTTTTTTGGAACATAGTCCATAATTTTGATATGTGCATCAGGGTGATATCAATTTGTTGGATGTTCATTGGTACTTTCTTTAAGTTTACTAGAGAAAAAGTTACCAATAGCTGTTTGCACAGAAGTATCTAATTCGCTAAAAATTTTACCTTTTATTTCTCCTATATTGGTATCATCTGATAAATTAAGATCAGCCTTAATTTGCACACTACTATCAGTAACAAAAGAGGCAGCAAAATTAAGAATATCCCTTGGAGTCATTTGATTATTTTCACTACCACAAGCAACAACTGTTACAACTGGTGTTGTTGCTAAAGCAAGTGTGCCCAGTAATTTTAATAAAGATTTCACAAAAACGCTCCTTATCATTTCATTTAATTAATATTTTTTAAAATACTGTAACATTATAAACAATTTTAAACTAAATTACATTATTATTTCTAAAATTATTGGTTTAATATCGTATTTTTTATTAGTAATCTGAAATGTAGAAATTGCCAAATCTAAAAATTGTTGATGAAAATGTTGATCTTTATTAGTATGGAGTTCCATAATTACACTATTTTTTTCAACTTTTTGACCATGAATTTGTTTTAAATAAATTCCTGCCACTGGATCAATGATATCAGTTTTAGTAGTTCTTCCTGCTCCTAATATTACTGATAATTCACCTAAAGCATAATTATTAGTAACATATAAATAGCCCGATAATTGTGCCTTAACTTTAATAATATATTTAGCTGGTGGTAATTTATCAATATTATCAAGATATTTAGTATCTCCACCTTGACTTTTAACAAAATCATAAAAAATTTGTAGTGGTTTTTCACTAGTAAACATAGCATTAACTTTATCAATACCCTCTTTTAAGGTTTTTACGTTTTTAGCTCCCAATAAGGCTAAAGCTACTAAATTACTAACAAGAATTTTCAAATCTTCTGGTCCTTTATTTTTTAAACTTAAAATAACTTCTTGTAATTCTAATGCATTACCAATTGTTTGTCCTAAAGGCTTATTCATATCACTAATAATAGCATAAATTTTTTTATTAAAAGCTTTACCAATATGTACCATTAATTTTGCTAACTTTCTTGCAGTTACTATATCCTGAACAAAGGCACCTTTTCCACATTTAATGTCTAGTAAAATTAAATCAGCACCCATTGCTATTTTTTTAGACATAACACTAGCAGCAATTAATGGCAATGAATCAACTGTTCCTGAAACATCACGTAATGCATATAATTTTTTATCAGCAGGCACTAAATTACTAGTTTGACTAATAATACTCATACCAACTTTATTAACAACTTTAATAAAATCTGATATTTCCAAATCACATTTAAAATTTGGAATTATTTCCAGTTTATCAATAGTACCACCAGTAATACCCAATCCTCTTCCAGAAATTTTTGCAACCTTTAATCCAAAAGCAGCAGCTAATGGACCAAATACTAAACTAGTTTTATCACCAACACCACCAGTTGAATGTTTATCAATACTAAAACCAGTAATTTGTGATAAATCCATGGTTTCACCACTATTAATAACGGCTTTTGTATATTCTACTAATTCATCATTAGTCATTCCCTGAAAATAAACAGCCATTGCTCAAGCACTAATTTGATAGTCTGGTATTGTTTCATTGACAATACCTTCTGTTAAAAATTTTAGTTCTTCTTTATTTAAACTTTGTCCTAATTTCTTTTTAGAGATTAAATCAATCATATACATTTTAATAAAACACCTTACTTTCTTTTTATTAAATAACAATTACAATTGCAATTGCATTAGTTTCATTATGTGATAAAGATAAAAGTAATTGATAATTCTTAATGATAGTTATTGGTTGATTATATTGATTATAACTAATATCAATATTTTTAAATGTTAACTTTTCTTGTGGTAATGCCTTAAAAATTGCTTCTTTTAATGCTCATCTTCCTGCCAAAAATTCCTGTTGACGTTGTAAAGAATATTGATTAAAAAGTATAATTTCTTTCTTACTTAAAATTCTTTTAGCAAATTCTTCAATATTTTCTATTCGATTTACTTCAATAATATCTATACCTACACTACGCATTGTTAACTCCTTATATAAAATAAAAGGTTAAAACCCTAAAATCCTTGTTTTTATTATATAATTAATATGAAAGAAAGTTTGATATTAATTTCAATAAATCAAATAAATTTTGAAAAGATGGTGGTATATTAATGACATTTTACTTAAATCAAAAACAAAAATCATTAATTAAAGAACACTACCAAAACTATAAAGTTGATAATAAAAATAGTAGTTATGAATTATTTCAATATCATAATATAACAATTGAAATTTATCAAGAAAAAGTTATTTTTAAAGGTACTAAAGAGGATATTATTGCAGAATATCGTAGAATTTGAAATCAACTTGATGAAAATCAATCACCAGTCATTGGCAATGCTGAATTTGGTATTAATAATTTTTTTGGTCCACTTGTTATTATTAGTTCTTATATTGGTTCGGGTAATTTAGAAAAATTACGTTTACTTAACATTCGCGATTATAAAGACTTATCACAAAGTAAATTTATTGAATTAGCACAAGATATTATGAAAACAATTATTTTTGAGTCAGTAATCATTAACAATCGTAAATATAATCAATGAATTGATGCGGGTTATAGCCCCAATATTATTAAAACCTGAGGAGAAAATCAAGCATTAGTTCGTATGTTACAACATAGAATTCAATATGATACTATAGTTATTGATCAATATATTAATGAAGATACATATTACAAATACATTGAAAATATGAAAGATAATCGTAATAAAATTATTAAAGATAAAGTTCAATTTGTTACTAATGCAGAAAGTAAGTATTTAGCTATCGCTTGTAGTACTATTATTAGTCGTTATTTATTTTTAGAAGAAATTAAAAAAATAAAAGGTATTGACACTAATACAATTCCATTAGGTACTGGAAAAGAAGTTAATATATTTTTAGAAAAAATTAAAAATGAAAAAACAATTGAATTTAATAAATTTCTTGAACGTCATAGCAAAAAATCATTTACTGAATTTTTTAAATAAATGCTGAATTATACTTGTAAGTGCAAGTAAATAAAATTGCAAAAAATTCTCATATAAAAATTTCATAATGCTAAATTTAGTTTAGAAAAAAGTAAGGAGTTTTTATATGAGTTATAAACATCTTGGCATAGATGAAAGGATTTATATTGAGAATCAATTGAAATTTAAATTTAAAATTATTGAAATAGCTAAAAATCTTAATCGAAGTATTAGTACTATTATTCGAGAAATTAATAGAAATAAAGATAATAATCATTATTTTTCATTAATTGCACAAAATAAAGCTGAAAATCGAAAACAATCACATATTAGTTTTCATAAGTTTAAAAATAAGAATTTAGTAAAATATGTACAACAAAAATTACTATTAGGTTGATCACCTGAACAAATTTATGGCAGAATTAAAAATTTTCATAAAGAGTGAGTTATTAGTTTTAAAACAATTTATACTTGAATTTATTTTGGAATGCTTGATAAAGTTACTAGTAAAAATTTAAGAAGAAAAGGTAAAAAACGAAAATCTAAAGAAAATCGTGGCAAGTTTAATGGTAAATCAATTAAAGAACGAGATATAAATGTTAATGATCGTATAACACTTGGTCATTGAGAAGGAGATACTATAGTATCATCAAGAGGAAAAAGCAAATCATGTTTAATAACTTTAGTTGAAAGAGTATCACGATTTACTTTAGCAATATTAGTTAAAAACAGAACTACTAAAGTTATTAATAAAAATGTCAGTTATTATTTATCAATTCTTCCTAAAAACATTGTTAAAACTATTACTTTTGATCGTGGCAAAGAATTTTCAAATTGACAACAACTTGAAAAAAATTTAGATGTAAAAATTTATTTTGCCAATCCATATTCACCTTGACAAAGAGGTACTAATGAAAATACTAATGGTTTAATTAGAGAAAAATTTCCTAAAAAATTTATTTTTTCAAAAACTAATAAAAATGAAGTTCATAAATTTATATTGTCTTTAAATCAAAGACCGAGAAAAATACTAAATTATCTTTCACCAATCGAATATTTGGATAGAAAAATAATTTAGTTGCACTTACCTTTACAATTTAGCAAATAAAAAACTTAATTTTTATTAACAATATATAAAAAGATATTTTTTATTTAAAAACTATTAAATAAATGATATAATCCAAATCAGATATATGTTTAAATATATTTTTAAGTCCTATTTTGTTTATAAAAACAAAATAGGACTTTTATACTTAAAGGAGAAAATAAAATGCCAAAAGAAGAAAAAAAACCTTTATTAAAAAAAAATAAACATACTAATTATGGAATTACCCAGCAACAATCTTCTATAAATAATAGTAATTCAAGTAGTACTGAAAGTCTTAATAGTTCAAGTACAATCATCGAAATAGAAGATAGTGAAGAAAATAATTGAATAAATTGTAGTAGTCGTTATGGAGGAACAACACAAAAAAAACTCGATGATAATGGAAATTGAAAATATGAAACCCAAATTAAAAATAACTTTGATAGTTTAACTTTTTTTAATGAAAGCACTATTACCATTAATAACAATCAATACTGACAAAAACTAACATTTGTTGAAAAAAATGGAACAGTAATTATAGTGATTTTAGAATTATTAAAAATAAACTTTAATAGAAATACAATAGAAATATATAAAAAAGAATATAATGATGTTGATGAATATATTGATGATAATTTAGATTTAAAAACTTTTCAAAAAAAAGAAAGAAGATTATCACCCGAAGATCAATTCTTAGAAGGTATTACTATAAAAACTATTAATAATCTTAATAAATTTATAACAAATACCAACTCACTTAATGAACAATTAAAATTATTTAAAGAAAATTCTAATAATAGAGATTTAAATGTTTTATTAAAATTATATAAATATTTAACAATAATACAAAATTTTATTGATCAAACAAAACCAGGAATAATAAGAAATATTGCATATAAATTTTTAGGATTATTAGAAATTTATATTGGACTTACTGGTAAAAATTTACAAAGAGTAGTTTCTAATTTTCCCATTGATGGTAAAGAACACACATCCCAAGATTATATTGATGCTATATTTTGAAATTGACAAAATTATGTTATGGTATTACTTGATACTGCACTTGGCACATTTTTCACTTCAGCAGCTTCAAGTTGATCACGAGATGTTTTTTTTAATAAAAAAAACAAAACAAATCCCATTGAAATCAATCAATTTAATACCAGTGACTTTGAAAAATATAAAGAAATATTTGAAACACTTTTATTTGAAGAAGACCATCAAAAATTAATGAAATATTTTTCAAATATTTCCATACTTAATGATTTAATACAGAAATTTAATCAAATTGAAAATTGTGTAGAAACAGAATTTGAATATCATCCAAATTTTAAAAAAGAAATTGAACGAATTAAAAAACTAATTATTAATTCACAAACAGAAAATAATAATGCTAATAATGATATTGAAATTAAACAAGTAATATCTTTAGCAAATAAAACAATTAAAACTATGGAACAACAAAATAATAAACCAATAGCATTAGTAACTAATTGAGGACGTAATCTTTTAGTTAATTTAACTTTAGAAACACTAACATGGGCAGGTAGTCATATTATTCTAACTGGTTCATCAGAAAATACTTCTAAAGAAGATTTTAATTTACATGATTGAATCACGAAAGACATTTTTACTACAGGTGCTTTAGCAGCAAATATAAGTCGTTATTTTGTTATGAGACCAATTAATAATATTTTTAAATCGGGTTTAACAAACTTAGGAATTCCAACTAATCTTTGTCCTGAAAAACTTTCAAAATGAGTTGAAAAACAAACTAGATATAAAAAAATATTAATGGCAATCCCTTTATTTTTATCAGTCACTTGTACTGTTAATGCTGTTAAAACAGAAGCTGCATTAGTTACTGAATATGGATTTCAAAAAGCCACAAAATTATTATATGAAAAATTTGTTAGATGAACAACATTAGGATTTTCAATTGGTGTAACAGCAATTGATATGATTGCTTTTGCTATTTCTGATTTTTATAAAGATGTATTTAATCAACCAATAACTATAAAAAAAATAACAGCAATATTAACTAGTTGTTGTGGATTTACTAAAAAAGAAGCAGTTTTTCTTGAAAAACATTTAGAAAAATTAGAAAACAATGGGAAATTCACAACTTTTGATGAATTGTTTAAAAAATATCAGGAAGAAGAATTTGAAGATTCTGGTATTGAAGAAGTTTTATCACAACAAATAGAATCAGAAAAATCATCAAATGAAAAAGAAACTGATGACGAAACATCAATAGAAGAATTTCCTATTGACAATCCATATGAATTTGCAAATGATATAAATAACCAACCATCAACAAGTACAGTAATATACCATCCAATGCCATTCAATTAAAAGCACTATTTAAATTTAATTTTTAGTCACTCTTTTAAAAAGAGTGACTTTTTTAATATTTTATATTTATTTTTTTTCTAAAAAATGTACACTTATTTTGGTTATTTTAGATATATAAGAATAAATATACCAAAAAAGTAGTGAGAAAGGGATTTTTATGGATGAAAAAAATAAAAGAGAAAAAGAAATAGCAAGAATAAAAGAAAAAATTGCAGCTAATAAATTAAAAAAAGAATCCGAAAAAGCTGAAAAAGAAAGACAACAACAAGAAATCGAAAATAAGAAAAAAAATGAAAATAAAAAAACTTTATAAAATTAATATTTAAAGAAAAAATCACTTAATTATTAAGTGATTTTTTTATAAAAATGATTAATTTTAATATTTTGGGGTAATGTTTAGTAATCTGTGTGACTTACAAAAATAACTATGTTTAATTAATTCTAGTAAATATAATTAAATGACTAGAAAGAGTGAGTTACAGATGGCTAAAAAAGATAACTTTAATAATAATGATCCAATATCAAAAGCAGTAGATTTATTATTAGAAAATACTGAAGATTTAACAACAGTTTTTAAAGAAGGGGGTTTATATAAAGAATTAACAAAACGTTTAGTTGAAAAAATGTTGAATTCTGAGATGCAAAATTATTTAGGATATGAAAAAAATCAACATAGTAATAGTGACAATGCTCGTAATGGTATAAGTTCAAAAAAATTAATAACTCAACAAGGTAAAATTGAGATTGATGTACCACAAGATCGTAATAGTAATTTTACTCCTGTAATAGTGCCAAAAAGACAGAGAAGATTTGATGGTTTTGATCAACAAGTTCTTTCCTTATATGCAAAAGGTATGACATTATCAGATATTAGAATGCAGTTACAAGAGTTATATCATGGTGCTGATATTAGTGAAAGTGTTATTAGTCAAATTACTGATGATGTGATTGATGATGTCAAAGCATGACAAAATAGACCATTAGAAGGCATTTATCCCATTGTTTATTTTGATTGTATAGTAGTTAAAGTACGACAAGATAAACGCATTATTAACAAATCAGTTTATATAGCTTTAGGTGTTGATTTAGAAGATAAAAAAGATGTTTTAGGTTTATGAATTAGTGAAAATGAAGGCGCTAAATTTTGATTAGCAAATTTCACAGAAATGAAAAATCGTGGCTTAAATGATATTCTTATTGCTTGTAGTGACAACTTAACAGGCATGTCAGAAGCAATACAATCAGTTTATCCTAAAACTGAACATCAATTATATATAGTTCATCAAATCAGAAATAGTTTAAAATATGTTTCATACAAACATCGAAAATCACTAGTTACAGATTTAAAACCAATTTATAATGCATGTAGTGAAGAACAAGCAATGCAAGCTTTAGAATCATTTGAAAGTAAATGAAATAAACACTATCCTCAAATTGCTAAATCTTGATATAAAAATTGAGATAATTTAATGATTTTTATTAGTTATCCTCCAGAAATCAAAAGAGTGATTTATACTACAAATTCTATTGAATCTGTTAATAGTCAATTACGAAAAGTCATCAGAAATAAAAAAGTTTTTCCAAATGATATGGCAGTTTTCAAAATATTTTACTTAGCAATTGAAAATATAACAAAAAAATGAACAATGCCCATTCAAAATTGAAATACAGCAATTGCTCATTTTATGATAAAATTTGAAGACAGAATTAATCTGAACTAGTATTTTGCAAAACAAAGAAACACAGATTACTAAAAAGCCTCTATTTTGGTTTTCTTTTTCATTTTGAATTATTATCAACATTACGTTTAAAATCATTTCTATTATTATGAGATGAAAAATTTAATTTAGTTGGTACTTTAACAACATTTTTAGGCAAATCTCAACCTGTAGTATCTAGTAAAGTAATTTCATGATTTTGATAATATTGAATTTCTTGAATTTCATTATATTGAACTCTATTACTTACTAAAGTAATAGCAGTTCCTTGTGCTCCAGCACGAGCTGTTCTACCAATACGATGAGTATAGTATTCATATTCACGTGGAATATCATAATTAAAAACATAATCAATGCCATTAATGTCAATTCCTCTAGCAACAACATCAGTAGCAATTAATACTTTAACCTTACCATTTTTAAATTGTCTCATTGCTTCCATACGTTCTCTTTGACTTTTATCACCGTTAATAACAGCACATTTAATATTATTTTGTTCTAATAATTGTGCAATTTTGTTAGTAAAAGCTTTTGTATTTGAAAAAACAATACTTAATTGTGGTTGTAATTTTTGATATAAAGTAACTAATGCAGTTTCTTTTGTTATATTACGACAATCAAAATAATATTGTTTAATATTTGCTTGTTGTAATTTTTGACTTTCATCTTCAACAGTAATACTAACTGGATTATTTTGATAATCATCAGCAATTTTTAAAACTGGTTTTGACATTGTTGCTGAAAAAAGGACAGTTTGAATATTTTGTGGTGAATTTTCAAATAAGAAATCAATATCTTTTTTAAATCCCATTTTTAACATTTCATCTGCTTCATCTAAAACTAATGTTTTAATTGAATTTAATCTTAAACTACCACGATTAATATGATCAGTAATTCTTCCTGGTGTTCCAACAACTATATTACTAGTTCTTAAATCATATAATTGATTTCTAATATTAACACCACCACATAATAAAGCAACATTAACACCATTTAAAAAATAAGCATATTTTTTTACTTGTTTAGCAACTTGGATTGCCAATTCTCTAGTTGGACAAACAATAATGGCTTGATTACGATATAATTTTATATCTAAATTATGTAATATAGGTAAGACAAAAGCAGCAGTTTTTCCGGTTCCGGTATGACTTTTTCCAATAATATCTTTTTTTTGTAAAGAAACTGGAATTGTCTTCTTTTGAATTGGTGTTGGGGTAGTATAACCTCATTTAGCAATAGCAGCAGTTAATTCTTGTTTTAAATTTAGTTCTGTAAAACTCATATATTTCTCCTTAAGAATAAATTTTGAATAAATTTAGAAAAAATGATAATTATAACCTGAAAAATAACCTCTAAAAGAGGATTTTTTTAAAAAAGGATTAGTTTTATTTATTATTTATATATAATATACTTACTTACATTTTAAAGTATTAATTCATCTAATTTTTCTAAAATTAAAAGTTGTCAAATAATTTCATGATATTATTTATTTCTTTGACATCATTAACAACTTTTTGATATTTTTTTATCAATCATATCTTAAAAGAAAATTGCGAATTAATCAACAACTTAAATATAGTACACTATTTTTAATTAAATGTAAAGATAAATTTTTAGAAATGAAAATATAAAAATAATAATTAAAATACTATACAAATTTTTAATTTTAATCAATTTAAAAATTTAAATTATATTAGAAATTTTTTATCATAACAAAAAAATTTGAAAAATAATATGCTGAATTATACTTGTAAGTGCAAGTAAATAAAATTGCAAAAAATTCTCATATAAAAATTTCATAATTCTAAATTTAGTTTAGAAAAAAGTAAGGAGTTTTTATATGAGTTATAAACATCTTGGCATAGATGAAAGGATTTATATTGAGAATCAATTGAAATTTAAATTTAAAATTATTGAAATAGCTAAAAATCTTAATCGAAGTATTAGTACTATTATTCGAGAAATTAATAGAAATAAAGATAATAATCATTATTTTTCATTAATTGCACAAAATAAAGCTGAAAATCGAAAACAATCACATATTAGTTTTCATAAGTTTAAAAATAAGAATTTAGTAAAATATGTACAACAAAAATTACTATTAGGTTGATCACCTGAACAAATTTATGGCAGAATTAAAAATTTTCATAAAGAGTGAGTTATTAGTTTTAAAACAATTTATACTTGAATTTATTTTGGAATGCTTGATAAAGTTACTAGTAAAAATTTAAGAAGAAAAGGTAAAAAACGAAAATCTAAAGAAAATCGTGGCAAGTTTAATGGTAAATCAATTAAAGAATGAGATATAAATGTTAATGATCGTATAACACTTGGTCATTGAGAAGGAGATACTATAGTATCATCAAGAGGCAAAAGCAAATCATGTTTAATAACTTTAGTTGAAAGAGTATCACGATTTACTTTAGCAATATTAGTTAAAAACAGAACTACTAAAGTTATTAATAAAAATGTCAGTTATTATTTATCAATTCTTCCTAAAAACATTGTTAAAACTATTACTTTTGATCGTGGCAAAGAATTTTCAAATTGACAACAACTTGAAAAAAATTTAGATGTAAAAATTTATTTTGCCAATCCATATTCACCTTGACAAAGAGGTACTAATGAAAATACTAATGGTTTAATTAGAGAAAAATTTCCTAAAAAATTTATTTTTTCAAAAACTAATAAAAATGAAGTTCATAAATTTATATTGTCTTTAAATCAAAGACCGAGAAAAATATTAAATTATCTTTCACCAATCGAATATTTGGATAGAAAAATAATTTAGTTGCACTTACCTTTACAATTTAGCATGAATAAAACTTTTTAAATTTTAAAGTACTTTTTCTAAATAAATCTTGACTTAATTTTATAGTTAAAAATTTAGATATGCAATAAAAAAATAAAATTAGAAAAATTATTTTAAATAAGCAATTGCTTCAATTTCAATTAATGCATCTTTGGGAATTCTAGCAACTTGAACTGCTGCTCTTGCTGGAGCGTGTGTACCAAATATTTCTTCATAAACTTTATTCATTTCAACAAAGTGATTTAAGTCTTTTAAGAAAATATTAACTTTTACAATATTATTTAAAGTAATATTAGCAGCTTCACAAATTGCTTTAATATTTAATAAACTTTGCTTAGTTTGTGAAGAAATGTCAGTGCCAATAAATTCACCTGTTTTACTATTAATTGGTAATTGTCCAGAAATATATAAAAAGTCACCTGCAATTATTGCTTGACTATATGGCCCAATAGCAGCAGGAGCATTAGGCGTATGGATAATATTTTTCATAGTTTATCACTCTTTCTAAAATTATTATGTTTTTGCATCATTGAATATATTAGTAAAATGTAGCGTTATTTTTAAGTTATTTACGTGGTATTAAATAATTAATTAGTAATATAAAATTAGCATCATTAATTATTAAAACTTGAACAACTATAAATATATTTTACATGTTTTTCTTTTCATTTTTTTAATAATTATTTTTCATTTTAATTTTAATTAAATATTTATTTAATATTTTATTATCAGTATTGAAAATTAAATTTTATTTTTATTTTTTAACCTTTATAAGTGTAAAAAAAATATTATTCAAATAATTTTATCATTTTTTTAGAAAAAAAATACATTTTATGGTTCACTTTATAAAATGTTACTATATAATTTGATTACAGACTAGTAACATTTTTAAATTGGTTTAAAGATAACGTAGTTATAATAATATCTATAATAGACATTATAATTATAATTCTTAAAACATTAGGAGGAAATTTTGAGGCTTTTTAGTAATCTGTGTATCTTTGTTTTGCAAAGTACTAATTCAGATTAATTCTGTCTTCAAATTTTATCATAAAATGAGCAATTGCTATATTTCAATTTTGAATGGGCATTGTTCATTTTTTTGTTATATTTTCAATTGCTAAATAAAATATTTTGAAAACTGCCATATCATTTGGAAAAACTTTTTTATTTCTGATGACTTTTCGTAATTGACTATTAACAGATTCAATGGCATTTGTAGTATAAATCACTCTTTTGATTTCTGGAGGATAACTAATAAAAATCATTAAATTATCTCAATTTTTATATCAAGATTTAGCAATTTGAGGATAGTGTTTATTTCATTTACTTTCAAATGATTCTAAAGCTTGCATTGCTTGTTCTTCACTACATGCATTATAAATTGGCTTTAAATCTGTAACTAGTGATTTTCGATGTTTGTATGAAACATATTTTAAACTATTTCTGATTTGATGAACTATACATAATTGATGTTCAGTTTTAGGATAAACTGATTGTATTGCTTCTGACATGCCTGTTAAGTTGTCACTACAAGCAATAAGAATATCATTTAAGCCACGATTTTTCATTTCTGTGAAATTTGCTAATCAAAATTTAGCGCCTTCATTTTCACTAATTCATAAACCTAAAACATCTTTTTTACCTTCTAAATCAACACCTAAAGCTATATAAACTGATTTGTTAATAATGCGTTTATCTTGTCGTACTTTAACTACTATACAATCAAAATAAATAATGGGATAAATGCCTTCTAATGGTCTATTTTGTCATGCTTTGACATCATCAATCACATCATCAGTAATTTGGACTAATAACACTTTCACTAATATCAGCACCATGATATAACTCTTGTAACTGCATTCTAATATCTGATAATGTCATACCTTTTGCATATAAGGAAAGAACTTGTTGATCAAAACCATCAAATCTTCTCTGTCTTTTTGGCACTATTACAGGAGTAAAATTACTATTACGATCTCGTGGTACATCAATCTCAATTTTACCTTGTTGAGTTATTAATTTTTTTGAACTTATACCATTACGAGCATTGTCACTATTACTATGTTGATTTTTTTCATATCCTAAATAATTTTGCATCTCAGAATTCAACATTTTTTCAACTAAACGTTTTGTTAATTCTTTATATAAACCCCCTTCTTTAAAAACTGTTGTTAAATCTTCAGTATTTTCTAATAATAAATCTACTGCTTTTGATATTGGATCATTATTATTAAAGTTATCTTTTTTAGCCATCTGTAACTCACTCTTTCTAGTCATTTAATTATATTTACTAGAATTAATTAAACATAGTTATTTTTGTAAGTTACACAGATTACTAAACATTACCGAAATTTTTATGGCAAAAAGTAATTCTAAAACAAAGACAGAAATTATTAAGATAGTGGCGCAAAAGTCTGACGTCACAATTGCCTTAGCGACTAATATTATTGATTTATTTTTTGAAGAGAGCTAAATTGTAAAGGTAAGTGCAACTAAATTATTTTTCTATCCAAATATTCGATTGGTGAAAGATAATTTAATATTTTTCTCGGTCTTTGATTTAAAGACAATATAAATTTATGAACTTCATTTTTATTAGTTTTTGAAAAAATAAATTTTTTAGGAAATTTTTCTCTAATTAAACCATTAGTATTTTCATTAGTACCTCTTTGTCAAGGTGAATATGGATTGGCAAAATAAATTTTTACATCTAAATTTTTTTCAAGTTGTTGTCAATTTGAAAATTCTTTGCCACGATCAAAAGTAATAGTTTTAACAATGTTTTTAGGAAGAATTGATAAATAATAACTGACATTTTTATTAATAACTTTAGTAGTTCTGTTTTTAACTAATATTGCTAAAGTAAATCGTGATACTCTTTCAACTAAAGTTATTAAACATGATTTGCTTTTGCCTCTTGATGATACTATAGTATCTCCTTCTCAATGACCAAGTGTTATACGATCATTAACATTTATATCTCGTTCTTTAATTGATTTACCATTAAACTTGCCACGATTTTCTTTAGATTTTCGTTTTTTACCTTTTCTTCTTAAATTTTTACTAGTAACTTTATCAAGCATTCCAAAATAAATTCAAGTATAAATTGTTTTAAAACTAATAACTCACTCTTTATGAAAATTTTTAATTCTGCCATAAATTTGTTCAGGTGATCAACCTAATAGTAATTTTTGTTGTACATATTTTACTAAATTCTTATTTTTAAACTTATGAAAACTAATATGTGATTGTTTTCGATTTTCAGCTTTATTTTGTACAATTAATGAAAAATAATGATTATTATCTTTATTTCTATTAATTTCTCGAATAATAGTACTAATACTTCGATTAAGATTTTTAACTATTTCACTAATTTTAAATTTAAATTTCAATTGATTCTCAATATAAATCCTTTCATCTATGCCAAGATGTTTATAACTCATATAAAAACTTCTTACTTTTTTCTAAACTAAATTTAGCATTATGAAATTTTTATATGAGAATTTTTTGCAATTTTATTTACTTGCACTTACAAGTATAATTCAGCGTTTTGATATAAAATTGATGGATTTTGTTTAAAAATTAGTGCTTGTTTTTCATTATTTATAATTTCAATAGTATAATTAATTATAGTTTCAAGAAACATTCCACGGTTAGCATAAAACATTATTTTAATTCCCCCTTACATATAGAATATTACTAACTTTGGAATAGTTTTCCTTTTAATTAAAGGAGGTATAAGTATGAATATTTGTAAAAAGGATATTATAGATAAAGAATTTACTGTTGATTATAAAGGCTATGATTCTAAAGAAGTAGATTTATTTCTTGATTTAGTAGCTACTAATTATGAAATACTAGAAGAATTTGTAAATAAACTAAAAAAGCAAAATGCAATTTTAGAAAATAATAATTACAAGTTACTTAAAGAAATTGATGTTTTAAAAACACAAATTTTAGTTTTAAAACAAGAAAAACAAAAATTAGAAGAAAAAGGTGTAGAAAATGTTGATATTATTACGAGGTTAAGCAAATTAGAAAGTATTGTACATGAAGAATAAATATGTTATAATTTTTTTCTAAAAGAATAAAAAATGAGCTAATCGCTGCATTAGTATGTAGAGGAAAGTCCACGCTCGCACTTTCTGTGATGAAAGTAATGTTTGTGTTAGAGAAAAGAATAACTCTAAGCAGTAATTCTGACGGCTGACAAAAACCTAAGTTTTTTATTAAATAAGGTTCTAGTCTATAAAAGTGTCATAGAGACGAGTTTTAAGGAAACTTAAAAGCTGGAACGAGATAAACCCCACAAGCGAGAAACCCAAATTTAGGTAGGGGCATTGGTTTATTAGAAATGAATAATAAACCGAACTATTGTTTACAATAGTAGATAAATGGTTAGCACTTGCAAGAAGCAAGAACAGAACGTGGCTTATGATTTTTTTATTCTTTTTTTTGTATTGTAAATTATTTGATTGAAGATTTAAAAATGACTGAACTTTTAGTTTTATTAGATAAATTTAATTTTAGAATTAGTTGTTGTGAAAGTATTACTGGTGGACTTTTTGCTCAAGAGATTACTAGTATTGCTGGTGCTTCTAAATATTTTAGTGGTGGTTTTATAACGTATACTAATGAATCAAAAATCAATATTGTTAAAATTAAAAAAACAACCATTGAAAAATATGGTGTAATAAGTAAACAATGTGCTATAGAAATGGCTTTAAATACACAAAAAATTTTAAAAACAAATATTGCTATTAGTTTTACTGGAAATGCAGGACCTAATGCTCTAGAAAATAAACCGGTTGGTTTAGTATATGTAGGTATTGTTATCAATGATAATGTTTGATGTGAAGTGTTAAATATTTCAGGTAATAGAAACGAAATTAGATCAACTATAGTAGCAAAAGCAGTAGTTATTTTAAAAAAAATTTTATTAAGTTTTTAAATTTTAAAAAGGAATTATCTTACAGAGTTATTAATATTTTGTAGGATGATTTTATGGAAATAAACATTAAAGAAAAAGAGCAATTATTAGAAAAGGCCATTAAGCAAATTGAAAAAGAATTTGGCAAAGGTGCTATTATGTTACTAAGTGATAGTAGTATTGGCGATATTGAAGTTATTAGTTCAGGAAGTATATTATTAGATGATATTTTAGGTGTTAAAGGTTTTCCAAAAGGTCGTATTATTGAAGTTTATGGACCAGAATCGGCAGGTAAAACTACATTAGCATTAATGGCTTTAGCAGAAGTTCAAAAACAAAATGGTAGAATAGCATTTATAGATGCTGAACATGCATTAGATCGTCAGTATAGTCAAAAATTAGGTGTTGATATTAGTCGTTTATTAATTACACAACCAGATTCAGGAGAACAAGCATTAGAAATACTAGATATTCTTGTTAAATCAGAAGCTTTAGATATGATTGTTGTTGATTCAGTAGCAGCATTAGTTCCACAAATTGAACTTGATGGTGATATGAATGATCAAACAATTGGTGCTCAAGCGCGATTAATGTCTAAAGCATTACGAAAAATTAGTGGAAGTATCGCAAAAACTAATTGTATTGTTTTATTTATTAATCAAATTCGAGAAAAAGTTGGTATTATATATGGTAATCCTGAAATAACACCCGGAGGAAAAGCATTACGTTTTTATAGTACAATTAGACTAGAAGTACGTAAAGGTGAACAATTAATCAAAAGTAATCAAATAATTGGTCATAAAATAAAAATAAAAGTTGTAAAAAATAAAGTAGCACCACCATTTAAAACAGCAAGTCTTGATTTTTGTTTTGAAGAAGGATTTTCAAAAATTAGTGAAATCATTACAATTGCTGTTGAGAAAGAAGTTATTAATAAATCTGGTGGCTGATACACTTATGAAGATGTAAAATTAGGACAAGGAAAAATAAAAGCAAAAGAAAGTTTAGAAACAAATACTTTTCTTTTAGAACAAATTAAGGAACGAATCAAGTTTTAAAAAAAACATGCTAAAATTAATGTAGGATTATTATCCTACTTATTTGTGTGTAGATATTAAAGAAGAAAAATATAAAATTTTAATTTTATTTAAGTTTTTGAGTGTAAGGATTCTTTTTCTTGTAGGTGTTTTACAGCAAGGAGAAAAATATAAATGGAAAAAAATATGTTAGCTATATTATCAAATATAAGTAGTCAACAGTTTGGAATGTGAGTAGGTATATCAATTTTTCTAGCAATGATAGTAGGGATAATTGCTGGATTTCTAATTAGAAAAATTTATTTAAAAATTAAAGAACAACAAAGTTTTACTAATATTTTAAAGAGAGAAAAAGAATCTCAAAAATTAATTCAATCCTCAAGAGCCGATGCAAAAATTGAAATAAGTAAAATGAAAAAAGATTTGTATTTAGAGATTGAATATCGTAAAGAACAAAATTTAGAATATGAGAAACTTTTAAATAAAAGAGAACGCAAATTAAGTGAACGTGAAGAAATAATTGAAACACAAACACAAAATCTTTATCATCAACGTGAAATTGTAAAAAATGTTAAATTAGAATATCATCAAAAAATTGATCAAATTATTATGGAATTAGAAAAAATTTCTGGTATGAGTCGAAATGAAGCAAAAGATGAATTGTTTAGTAAATTAAAAGAAAAATTATCATTAGAATTTAATAAAATTATTAAAAATCATGAATATAATATTAAACTTCAATCTAAAGAGTTAGCCAATAATATTGTTAGTGAAGCAATAGAACGTTATGCAAGTAATTTTATTGTTGATAAGTCAGTATCATATGTTAAGTTACCTAATGAAGAAATGAAAGGCAGAATTATTGGTAAAGAGGGTAGAAATATTAAATCTTTTGAGTTAACAGCAGGTGTAGATATTATCATTGATGATACGCCAGAAACAATTCAAATTTCTTCATTTAATCCGATCAGAAGAGAAATTGCAACTAGAGCTTTAGAAGATTTAGTTAAAGATGGAAGAATTCATCCAATTAGAATTGAAGAAATCTTGAGATTTCATGAGCAGGAATTAAATGAAGGTTTTAAAGTTGATGGTAAAAAAATTATTGATGAGTTAAAATTAACTGGTTTTGAACCAGAGTTAGTATCTTATATTGGAAGATTAAAATATCGTACAAGTTATGGTCAAAATGTTTTATTACATTCCTTTGAAGTTGCCAAACTTGCAGGAGCAATGGCAGCTGAATTGGGTTTAGATGTTAATATTGCAAAACGTGCTGGTTTATTACATGATATTGGTAAAGCTGCTGATTATGAATTAGAAGGTTCACATGTTTATAATGGTGTGATTTTAGCAAAAAAATATGGTGAAAGTGATATTATTATTAATGCTATTCATTCTCATCATGGTGATGTTGCAAAAGATAATGTTTATTCTTCTTTAGTTTCAGCTGCTGATACATTATCAGCAGCTAGACCTGGTTCAAGAAATAATTCATTAGAAGAATTTATAACTAGAATTAAAGAAATTGAAGATTTGTGTAAATCTGTTAAAGGCGTAGAAAAAGCATATGCTGTTCAGGCTGGAAGACAAATTAGAGTTATTGTGGATCCTAAAGTTATTAATGATTTTGATGCTCATATATTAGCAAGAAACTTAAAACAAAAATTAGAACAAATGATTACAATACCAGGCGATATTCATATTACTGTTATTCGTGAAGTAAGAGCAACAGAATTAATTAATTATTTTTTAGAGAACCCTTAGGTTCTCTTTTTAACTTTATAAAAAAATAGGGAGATTGTCAAAAATCTGGAATAAATTAAATCTATATAGTCTTATTATAAATTTAGATAAGAAATAATTTGGATTTTTATGAAATTGTAAATTTATATTACTATTTTTTAAAATATATTACAACTAAAATACTTATATTAAATTTTATTAAATGCTAAACTTATGAAATAAAGTTAAGGAGATTTTAAAAATGAAACTCAAAAAATTACAGTTAATAACTGTATTACTATTCGTTTTAACTATTTTAATTATGATTATTGGACTATTATTATTAGATTTATTTCATGGAAAAGAAGTAGTAACTATTAAAAATAACCATTTATTTAAAAATATAAAACCTTTAATATATGAATATAATGGTTTTACTTTATGAAGTAAATATAGTTGATATTACATATTAACTAATAATACTATTTCTCTCAAAAATTTTGGAAATGAATATATTATCCATAATTATTATAGTTATTCTTTATTACAGTTAAAAATTGCTGTTATCTTTTCTACAATTATAGTCCCAATTTTTGTATCTATAATTTTGTCATTAACATTTTTAATTATTGGTTTAAAAATAAAAATAAAAAATAATAATTTTTGGGATGCTATTGCAAATTGTGAAATAATAAGCAACTATTACATTCATTAAAACTATGTTTCTAAATTTATCTTATTACCTTTATGAACTTCATTTTTATTAGTTTTTGAAAAAATAAATTTTTTAGGAAATTTTTCTCTAATTAAACCATTAGTATTTTCATTAGTACCTCTTTGTCAAGGTGAATATGGATTGGCAAAATAAATTTTTACATCTAAATTTTTTTCAAGTTGTTGTCAATTTGAAAATTCTTTGCCACGATCAAAAGTAATAGTTTTAACAATGTTTTTAGGAAGAATTGATAAATAATAACTGACATTTTTATTAATAACTTTAGTAGTTCTGTTTTTAACTAATATTGCTAAAGTAAATCGTGATACTCTTTCAACTAAAGTTATTAAACATAATTTGCTTTTGCCTCTTGATGATACTATAGTATCTCCTTCTCAATGACCAAGTGTTATACGATCATTAACATTTATATCTCGTTCTTTAATTGATTTACCATTAAACTTGCCACGATTTTCTTTAGATTTTCGTTTTTTACCTTTTCTTCTTAAATTTTTACTAGTAACTTTATCAAGCATTCCAAAATAAATTCAAGTATAAATTGTTTTAAAACTAATAACTCACTCTTTATGAAAATTTTTAATTCTGCCATAAATTTGTTCAGGTGATCAACCTAATAGTAATTTTTGTTGTACATATTTTACTAAATTCTTATTTTTAAACTTATGAAAACTAATATGTGATTGTTTTCGATTTTCAGCTTTATTTTGTGCAATTAATGAAAAATAATGATTATTATCTTTATTTCTATTAATTTCTCGAATAATAGTACTAATACTTCGATTAAGATTTTTAGCTATTTCACTAATTTTAAATTTAAATTTCAATTGATTCTCAATATAAATTCTCTCATCTATGCCAAGATGTTTATAACTCATATAAAAACTCCTTACTTTTTTCTAAACTAAATTTAGCATTATGAAATTTTTATATGAGAATTTTTTGCAATTTTATTTACTTGCACTTACAAGTATAATTCAGCTCTAGTAAATATAATTAAATGACTAGAAAGAGTGAGTTACAGATGGCTAAAAAAGATAACTTTAATAATAATGATCCAATATCAAAAGCAGTAGATTTATTATTAGAAAATACTGAAGATTTAACAACAGTTTTTAAAGAAGGGGGTTTATATAAAGAATTAACAAAACGTTTAGTTGAAAAAATCTTGAATTCTGAGATGCAAAATTATTTAGGATATGAAAAAAATCAACATAGTAATAGTGACAATGCTCGTAATGGTATAAGTTCAAAAAAATTAATAACTCAACAAGGTAAAATTGAGATTGATGTACCACGAGATCGTAATAGTAATTTTACTCCTGTAATAGTGCCAAAAAGACAGAGAAGATTTGATGGTTTTGATCAACAAGTTCTTTCCTTATATGCAAAAGGTATGACATTATCAGATATTAGAATGCAGTTACAAGAGTTATATCATGGTGCTGATATTAGTGAAAGTGTTATTAGTCAAATTACTGATGATGTGATTGATGATGTCAAAGCATGACAAAATAGACCATTAGAAGGCATTTATCCCATTGTTTATTTTGATTGTATAGTAGTTAAAGTACGACAAGATAAACGCATTATTAACAAATCAGTTTATATAGCTTTAGGTGTTGATTTAGAAGGTAAAAAAGATGTTTTAGGTTTATGAATTAGTGAAAATGAAGGCGCTAAATTTTGATTAGCAAATTTCACAGAAATGAAAAATCGTGGCTTAAATGATATTCTTATTGCTTGTAGTGACAACTTAACAGGCATGTCAGAAGCAATACAATCAGTTTATCCTAAAACTGAACATCAATTATGTATAGTTCATCAAATCAGAAATAGTTTAAAATATGTTTCATACAAACATCGAAAATCACTAGTTACAGATTTAAAGCCAATTTATAATGCATGTAGTGAAGAACAAGCAATGCAAGCTTTAGAATCATTTGAAAGTAAATGAAATAAACACTATCCTCAAATTGCTAAATCTTGATATAAAAATTGAGATAATTTAATGATTTTTATTAGTTATCCTCCAGAAATCAAAAGAGTGATTTATACTACAAATTCTATTGAATCTGTTAATAGTCAATTACGAAAAGTCATCAGAAATAAAAAAGTTTTTCCAAATGATATGGCAGTTTTCAAAATATTTTACTTAGCAATTGAAAATATAACAAAAAAATGAACAATGCCCATTCAAAATTGAAATACAGCAATTGCTCATTTTATGATAAAATTTGAAGACAGAATTAATCTGAACTAGTACTTTGTAAAACAAAGAAACACAGATTACTAAAAAGCCTCCATATTTTTTTCTTCTTATTTCAATTTGGTCTGTTTTAAGACCAAAATTATGTAAATCTAAATTTTTTAGTAATTGTTTTTGGTTAAATTGTGCAATTTGTTTAATATAATCACCATTTGTGTAAACTAATGGTTTTTTAAAACTAAATTGTAATTTAAAATAAATTTTGTTTAAAAAAATCTTCATAATTTCTTTACCTCCTTATTTTTCTTATTTTAAGACTTTTAAATAAGGATTTAGAAATTTATTAACACGGTAAAAAAATATTTTTTTAGTAAAAATACTAGGAGAATATTTGACTGAATCTTTATTTAAAAGTACACTTTTAAAATTACTAATTTTTAAATTAGTATTGTTTTTATTATTATAAATGGAATCGCTGTCAGTCATGATATCACTCTCCTTATATCCTTTGACATTTTAACATGTTTCTCTTTAAAAAGATAACTTTTTTTAATTTATATAATTTTAGGAAAAAGATGATTACTATAAAATATTCAAATTTATTTTATGTTATTATTAATTAATGTTACGTGTTACTTTAATAATTAAAATAATAGGAGGTAAACATGAATACATTTGTAATAGTTGGTATTATTATAATAGCTATTGCTATTATTAGTTTTATGTTATTATTTAAAATTATAAAATGACTTGCTATTTGTATTATTGTTGGTGGTATCATTTTGGCTGCATTATTTTTTGGTTTTGGTATATGACCATTAGATAATATTCATTTTACTAATTTTATTAATATTAATAAAAATTAAAATAATAAATAATAATTAGTTTAAATTTTAACTATTGACTATAATATATTTTTGAATAAGAGGTAAAAAATGGAACGAATTAAGCAAGCACAATTTTTAACTAGTGCTATTAAAGAAGAACAATGGCCGCAGGATGAAATTCCTGAATTTTGTTTTGTTGGTCGCAGTAATGTTGGTAAATCAACATTTTTAAATACAATTTGTAATAATGGTAAGTTAGCTAGAGTTTCACAAACACCTGGTAAAACACAAATGCTAAATTTTTTTACAATTAATAATAATATTTGTCGCTTTGTTGATGTTCCTGGCTATGGTTTTGCTAAAGTATCAAATGAAAAAAAAATCCAATTTGCGACAATGATGGATGAATATTTTCAGTCACGAAAAAATTTAAAAGCAGTTTTTTTATTATTAGATTTAAGACATGCACCCAGTAAAGATGATATTGATATGTTGGAATATTTACAACATTATCATTTAAAAATTCATTTAATTGCTACTAAAGTTGATAAAGTGAAAAATAGTCAATTAGTAAAAAATAAAAAAATAATATTATCAACTTTAAAACTTAGCACTAATACTCCTATTATTTTATTTTCTAGTATTAGTAAACAAGGAATTGATTTAGTAATTAGTAAATTAACAGATGATGTTAATACTGATGAAGTTGAAGTAGAAACTTAATAGTATAATATTTGTTGCTATAAAAAAGATAAAAGTTGTTTAATATGTATATATTCTTATCTATTTTTTATTTATATGCTGAATTATACTTGTAAGTGCAAGTAAATAAAATTGCAAAAAATTCTCATATAAAAATTTCATAATGCTAAATTTAGTTTAGAAAAAAGTAAGGAGTTTTTATATGAGTTATAAACATCTTGGCATAGATGAAAGGATTTATATTGAGAATCAATTGAAATTTAAATTTAAAATTAGTGAAATAGCTAAAAATCTTAATCGAAGTATTAGTACTATTATTCGAGAAATTAATAGAAATAAAGATAATAATCATTATTTTTCATTAATTGCACAAAATAAAGCTGAAAATCGAAAACAATCACATATTAGTTTTCATAAGTTTAAAAATAAGAATTTAGTAAAATATGTACAACAAAAATTACTATTAGGTTGATCACCTGAACAAATTTATGGCAGAATTAAAAATTTTCATAAAGAGTGAGTTATTAGTTTTAAAACAATTTATACTTGAATTTATTTTGGAATGCTTGATAAAGTTACTAGTAAAAATTTAAGAAGAAAAGGTAAAAAACGAAAATCTAAAGAAAATCGTGGCAAGTTTAATGGTAAATCAATTAAAGAACGAGATATAAATGTTAATGATCGTATAACACTTGGTCATTGAGAAGGAGATACTATAGTATCATCAAGAGGTAAAAGCAAATCATGTTTAATAATTTTAGTTGAAAGAGTATCACGATTTACTTTAGCAATATTAGTTAAAAACAGAACTACTAAAGTTATTAATAAAAATGTCAGTTATTATTTATCAATTCTTCCTAAAAACATTGTTAAAACTATTACTTTTGATCGTGGCAAAGAATTTTCAAATTGACAACAACTTGAAAAAAATTTAGATGTAAAAATTTATTTTGCCAATCCATATTCACCTTGACAAAGAGGTACTAATGAAAATACTAATGGTTTAATTAGAAAAAAATTTCCTAAAAAATTTATTTTTTCAAAAACTAATAAAAATGAAGTTCATAAATTTATATTGTCTTTAAATCAAAGACCGAGAAAAATATTAAATTATCTTTCACCAATCAAATATTTGGATAGAAAAATAATTTAGTTGCACTTACCTTTACAATTTAGCACTCATTATTTTGATAAAAATAAATGAGTTTTTATTTGAAAGGAAGATTAAAAGAAATGCCTATAAAAAATGAAATTTTACAAAATCTTGAAGCAAAATCAGAAGAAAATGTAGAACAAAAACCTACAAAATGAAAAAAATTTAAAACAAAACATCGAACAACCGCAAAAATTATAAAAGTGACTAAAGGTGCTGTTGCTGCTGCTAGTGGTGCTTTGTATATTAATCCTATTGCTCAAATAAGCGCTTTAGTTACTGCTACTGTTGCGGGTGGTGTTAGTGTTGTTAGTGACCGTTCTGAAGAACAATTAAAAACTGATATAATAACTGCTGCTGCTAGTGCTGGTGCTGTTGGTGGGATTGCCAATGCTGTAATATTACCTGTTTGTATTCCTGTTGGTGCTGCTGTTGGTGCTATTACTTTTGGCATAGATGCAGCAAAAAAATTTGATGAAAAACGAAGAAGACAAATTGAAGTTGACAATGATAAGTTTGCAGATAAAAAACCGCTATAAATAATATAGATTCACAAATTGAAGTAAAAATAGAATCAAAGAAAATGGCCAGTTTATAATTAATTTTTAGATTTAAGATAGTCTATGTTATAATATAAGTATATTACTTTTTAAGGTAATAAATCCCCAATAACATGATTGGGGATTTAGTTTTTTTAATATTTTTTAACATTAAAATGTGTATAATTTATTTTTATATATATTGTGTGTTAAAAAATAATAAAAAAGATTAAAAGATTAAAATTTGAGGAGATGAAGTTAATATGAATAATACAAGTGATATAAATGATAATTTTGTTATTAGTAGAGCAGTACTGTCAGATGTTTCATGTACCTCTTGTGCTAGTGTCATCGAAAGACATTTTATCAAAGAAGATGGTATTACTGTTAGTATCAATTTTGCTACTAAAAAAGCACAATTTAGTTATGATCCTAAGTTTTGAAATGAAAAAAAAATTAAAAAAGCAATGCATCATTTAGGATATGAAATTTGTAAGTTTGAAACTGAGATTAAAGATATAAAAACGAGTCACCAAGTTGATATGAAAGATATTACAGATGATCATAGTAGTCATAGTCATAGTAGTGAACAACATCAATCTCATATGTCAGAACAACATCATAATCATCAACATAATGTTAAATTACGTGATTTAATTGAACTTATTATTGGTTGAATATTGTTACTACCATTATTATTAATTATGATACCAAATACTTCATTTTTTGATAGTTTACGTAATCCTTATGTCCAACTTGCACTAGCACTTCCAATTCAATTTTATTTTGGTCGTAAATTTTATATTGGTATTTATCGAGAATTAATTAAACAAAAATGACCCGGTATGCATACTTTAGTAGCACTAGGAACAACAACGGCATTTATTTTTTCTATTTATTTAATGATAATTAATAAAACCGAACACTTATATTTTGAAGTTAGTGCTTCAATTATTATGATTGTTTTACTTGGTGATTTAATTAGTGCTGTTGCACAGAAAAGGGCTACTAGTGGCTTAGAAAGTTTAATGTCATTAAAGCCAAAATCAATCTTAAAATATGATTATAATACCAAAACAGAAACTTTTATTAATATTGAAGATGTACAATTAAATGATATTTTAATTATTCGAAAAGGTGAAAATATTCCTACTGATGGTCAATTAATTAGTGAAGAAGCATTTATTAATGAATCAATGTTAACTGGTGAATCGCAAGTTATTACGAAACAAGTTAACCAAAATTTAATTGGTGGAACTAATAATGTTGGTGATAGTTTTAGAATGAAAGCAACTAAAATTGGTAAAGACACAGTATTAGCAAGTATTATTAAGGCAGTTGAAGATGCACAATCTCAGAAACCAAAATTACAAAAATTGGCTGATAAAATTTCTGGGTGATTTACACCAACTGTTATTTTAATTGTCATTTTAGTTTTTCTTATTCGTTATTTTGCAGTAGGTAATGGTGTGCAAGAATCATTAGAAATTGCAATTGCAACTTTAATAATTGCTTGTCCTTGTGCATTAGGGATTGCAACACCATTAGCAGTTGCTGTTGGAATTAATAAAGCAGCAAAAATAGGAATTATTTATAATAAGGCTAGTGCTTTTGAAAAAATTACTAAGATTGATACCATTTGTTTTGATAAAACAGGAACATTAACTACTGGTAATTTGGTTATTACTAAAATTTATGGTCAAGAAAAACATGTTAATAAGGCAATTGCTATGGAAAAACATTCAACACATCCTTTGGCTTTAGCTTTTTCTTTATATGCTAATACTAATAATGTTGGACAATCATTGACAATTACCGAAGTTAAAGAACAAATTGGTTTTGGTATTAAAGCAAAATATCAAACTGAAGAATTACAAATTTCATCACTTGAAAATTTACAAAAAGCAAAAATGCCATTTAGTCCATTTCTAAAAACATTTAATTTTGAAACAGTTACTCCTAGCCAGAAAGTATTGGCATTGGCAATTAATAAAGTTGTTACTAATATTTTTATTTTAGAAGATGAATTACAAACAAATGCATTATTAACAATTGAAAAAGTTAAAAAACAGGGAATTGAGGTTATTTTAATTAGTGGTGATAATGAATCACAAACACTTGCTATTGCTAATCGCGTTGGGATAGAAACATACTTTGCTAATGTTACACCACAAGGTAAATCACAAATTGTTGCTGATTTACAAGCAAAAGGGAAAAAAGTAGCGTTTGTTGGTGATGGTATTAATGATGTTATTGCCTTAGAACAATCTGATTTAGCAATTGCAATGGGCTCTGGTAGTGATATTGCTAAAAAAATTGGTGATATTACTATTCTTGATAATGATATTAGTATTATTTATAAGGCTATTGTTTTAACTAAAAAAACTAAAAATAATATTTGAATGAATTTTATTTGAGCATTTAGTTATAATATTATCATTATTCCATTAGCTGCTGCCGGATTTATTATTCCACCGTTGGCTGCAATTGCGATGGCTCTTTCTGATATAACTGTTGTTGGAAATTCATTAATTTTTAAATGAAGAAAATATAAATATTAGATAATATATAAATTAATAATAAATAAAAAAGTACTTTATTTTTTTGAAAGGGGAAATTTAAATGGCTAGACAAAATGAAGAAAAAAGAGCAGAGCTTGATCAAAAGATATCTATTTTACAGGAAATGATACGTATTATAGAAGAAAAAAATAATGTTGAACCAAACCCTGATGAAAAGTTGATTAGAATTAATCAACTGATAATTGATGATTATAAGAACAAACTTTCTCTATTAGTAAAAGAAAGAGAAAATAATGATTGAGAAACAATTAATTTAGAAGATATTGATAAACCATCTACAAGTCAAAATAAATGAAGTTTATCAAAAATATAAAAAAAGTTACCTTTCTCTATAACCCTACTAGGTAAGTATTTTGATTATACTTTATCATTGTTGATTTGTATAGCAATTTTAGTGTTTTTTTAAAATTTCAATATTTTTTTATATTTAAAAGAGTCAGATTTAAAATCTGACTCTTTTAAGGAATTATCTGTTTATCTATTTGTTTTTAGGATTTTCTTCAGCATTAGCTCATAATGCTGCTGCTTTTCCAAAAGCCTCAGTATGTTTTAATTCTGGGTGTTCTGCTTTAACTTTTGACAATGTAGTTTTCATAAAAATATTAAAAACAGTAGGTTTTTTTTGCTGCCATATTTTCCTTCTCCTTTCACTTTTCTTCAAGTATATAGGGACTTCGTCCCTCGCCACTACGTGGCTCACCCAAATTATAGTCCCAGTAGGTTCACTGGGACTATAATCATTTTTATTTATCTTTATTTTTAAGTTTATCTTTTTTCTTTAAAATATTATTCAATTTATCCAAACCAGCAAATTTAATATCACTATAAGTCATATCGATACTACTTGCTTCTTTAAGGTATTTCTTAGGTGATAATTCACTTTTAAGTTCATGCACATAATGTAAAGCCCTAGAATTATACCTTTTCAACCAATGTCTAGGAAAAAATAAAGTCATAGCCATTGCTTCACCGCTATAACTTGGAGGCATTATGCCTTTTTTAATCATTTTCTTTGTTCTACGTCGTGAAAACACTACTTTATTATAATCCTCAATATTAGTATATAAATTAAGATTAAATATAACAACAAAGCCCAAAAAACGCATTCTTTTAACTTGCACAACATACTCTACTTTTTCTCTTGCTTGTACTGGTATTCTATTAGGGTGTTGTTCATTCAAATACATTGTACCATTAAACATGTGACCTATTAACTTACAAAATTGTCCTAAACTTTCTTGTTGATTTTTAAACTGTACTCCTAAATCATTAGAATTTATTTTTAATGCTAATTCATCTAAAATTATTAAATCTTGTTCCTCAAAAGCATAATTACTTGCTAACTGATTAAAAGTAAAAACATCATTATAATTAACCAAATAAGAATAACCATTTTTTAATTTAATAGGAAAAGGACTAACTACTCGTTTTTTATGAGTTTGTGCTAAACAACAAGCAAGAGCAGATTTACCAGTGCGTGGTGGCGCTGAAATAATATAACTACCTACACGTTTTAAAATTTTAACATTACGAATAGTTATAAGAATTGGATAAATAATCATAATCAAACCTATAACCAATAACACGTAACCATATCATGGCATTATTTAACCACCTTATTTTTATTTTTAAACTTACTTTTAATTCAAAAACAAAATTTCATAAAATATGAACCAAAAACAAAAGAAAAAATAAAATTAAAAATAAACAATAAAAATTGAACATCAAAACCAGAATTTTCATAAAATAATTTTAATTTATCTACATCAAAATTAAAAAATAATGCAGTAACTAATGATATTAAAAAACAAACAACAACTGTAATCAAAATTTCACATCAAAACAATCTTTTATTTTCCATAATAAACTCCTAACCTATAATTAAACTAATTGCTCTAATAAATAACCATAAAGGTATAATATTTTCTATTCCACTAACAATATCAACATTTAAAGCAGTACTAATCGTATCTGAAAAAATATGTCGTAATAAACTATCTGTTGTAAAAAGAAATTGTCTTAATGGTTCAACTGGTAAAACTTTACCAACAACACCATAAAGTATTCATCTAAAAGCATTACGCAGATGACCAAAAACATCATATCAACTAACACGTTCATACTCAGGGTTAAAAGGACTATTTGGTGGTACTGGAACAATATCTTTGGAAGAAAAAATATTCATCTGACCAAATTTAACATGCAAACCGTCACGATTAGTTAACGAAGATAAATCAAAATCAATTGTTAAATGCTTTAAATTTGGAACACGAACCGGCATAGTAACAAAATTATATTTTCCTAAATTATAAACACTATCTTTATCATTTAATACACCTTTAAAATTATAACGAATATTACCCTCATAATCTAAAAATGAAAATGTATAAATAGAAAAAAAATAACTAAAATATTCAGCAGAAATATAAAACATAAAACCTTGTATATAAAAACTCAAAGGTTTTGTAATTTCAAAAGTCAACTTAAAACTTAAATTATTAGAAACATTATAATTTCAAAAAACTAACTCATTAAACTTACCAGTTTGTATATAATTATGATTAAATAAAATAAGAGATAACTGGTTTAAATCTTGCTCTGTAAAATCATAATTTGTAGACAAATCACTAACTCGTCTATCAAAATTACCTACCACATCAGAATGAAATTGAATTGAATAAGGAGTATCAGTAGTTTTATGTACAACAGCAGAAACTAATTTTAAATCTGGTTGGCCAACATCAAAATAAGCAGAGTTTCATGGAATAGTTGCTCAATCATTAAATATAATGATTTTAATGGGTTTAACCATATCGCTAGTTATAGTGTAATTACTTTCACTAGGTGCATTAAAAACAATTAAACTAGTTGGTGCTTGAACAGTACTATTTACAACAAAAAATAATTTAACAAACTTAAATCACATAATTATTTACCAAATAAACATTTTAAAATTCACCATGAACCATAAAATATAATAAATCCAATAAAAAACTGAGTTCCATAAACCACTAAATTTCATAAAATAGTAGTAAAATCATCAACTGGACTACCTATAAACATAGTTCAATAATCAACTATACATTGATGTATTTTATTGTAAATATCTCAAACACTCATAATTAACACCTACCCAAATAATGACCTAAAAACAAATTTAATACTACGATAAATAAAATTAAAAAATACACCTAATACCAACCAAAAAGTCAAATTAAATAAAATATAAACTTCATCAGTAATATTTGGTTGATTTAAAAATATACTAATATCATTACTAGAAAATATAAAAATTAAATGCAATATACTATTAACAAAATCACTCATAAATTAAGCACCTACAAACTTCCCTTTTTTATTTTCAACACCCTTAGACTTATTTCTTAAACGTTTTCTTTCATGTTGTTTAGCAATTTGCTTTCCAACAAATTTTGAACTTCCTTTAATATTTCTATAACTTTGCTTTACAGTACCCGATATAAAAACTGGCTGAATATCAATATTGCTGAATTATACTTGTAAGTGCAAGTAAATAAAATTGCAAAAAATTCTCATATAAAAATTTCATAATGCTAAATTTAGTTTAGAAAAAAGTAAGGAGTTTTTATATGAGTTATAAACATCTTGGCATAGATGAAAGGATTTATATTGAGAATCAATTGAAATTTAAATTTAAAATTAGTGAAATAGCTAAAAATCTTAATCGAAGTATTAGTACTATTATTCGAGAAATTAATAGAAATAAAGATAATAATCATTATTTTTCATTAATTGCACAAAATAAAGCTGAAAATCGAAAACAATCACATATTAGTTTTCATAAGTTTAAAAATAAGAATTTAGTAAAATATGTACAACAAAAATTACTATTAGGTTGATCACCTGAACAAATTTATGGCAGAATTAAAAATTTTCATAAAGAGTAAGTTATTAGTTTTAAAACAATTTATACTTGAATTTATTTTGGAATGCTTGATAAAGTTACTAGTAAAAATTTAAGAAGAAAAGGTAAAAAACGAAAATCTAAAGAAAATCGTGGCAAGTTTAATGGTAAATCAATTAAAGAACGAGATATAAATGTTAATGATCGTATAACACTTGGTCATTGAGAAGGAGATACTATAGTATCATCAAGAGGCAAAATCAAATCATGTTTAATAACTTTAGTTGAAAGAGTATCAGGATTTACTTTAGCAATATTAGTTAAAAACAGAACTACTAAAGTTATTAATAAAAATGTCAGTTATTATTTATCAATTCTTCCTAAAAACATTGTTAAAACTATTATTTTTGATCGTGGCAAAGAATTTTCAAATTGACAACAACTTGAAAAAAATTTAGATGTAAAAATTTATTTTGCCAATCCATATTCACCTTGACAAAGAGGTACTAATGAAAATACTAATGGTTTAATTAGAGAAAAATTTCCTAAAAAATTTATTTTTTCAAAAACTAATAAAAATGAAGTTCATAAATTTATATTGTCTTTAAATCAAAGACCGAGAAAAATATTAAATTATCTTTCACCAATCGAATATTTGGATAGAAAAATAATTTAGTTGCACTTACCTTTACAATTTAGCAAAAGAAAAACGATACTTAATTTATTATTATAATATATTTTAATTATTAGTGTGTTAATAAACTATAAGAGTATATTTTTAAAAATATTAAGTTTTTATTTTTTAAAAACATAATTATTAATAATATATCCAACTCCATGTTCATCATTATTTGGAGCAATAGTTTTACCATATGGTTTTAAAGCAATATTAGCATTTTCCATTACTATTGGATGACCAGATACTTCAAACATTGGTAAATCATTAAATCCATCACCAATCGTTAATGCATCTTTAGTGTCAATATTTAAATGATTACATAATCATTGTAGTGCTGAACCTTTATTAATGTTTTTATTACCAATTGAAAAAACATTTGTATGATATTGAACAATTGTTAAATCCGGAAAGTTAGTTTCAAAATTATTAATGAATTTTGTAATTTCATTAGCCTTTCAATATTTTTCTAAAATAACCATTACTTTTGAAATTGGCATTTTAATATCAGTACTATTAGTTAACTTAATAATTTTAATTTGCAGATTTTCAACTCATGTACTTCAACTATTAGCCGCATGGTTAACATACAAAGTATCAATACTATTAAAATGTAAAATCATTTGTTTATTATATTTGGTTAATCATTCATAAAGTTTAATTGTTGTTTCTGAATTTAATTGTTGTAAATAAATTCATTTATGTTTAGTATATGATCAAATTTCAGCGCCATCATTACCAATAATATAACCATCATATTTTTCAGCATTAATCATTTTACCAACACGAATAGCATTTTCACCATATCTACCTGTATTAATTACAACTTTAATATTATTTTTTTGAGCTTTTAAACAAGCATTAAGATTAATTTCACTTAAGGCACTGCCACTATCAAATAAAGTACCATCTACATCAGTAAAAATTATTTTTACCATCAATCATTTCCTGCTTTCTTTTTTCTATTATTTTATTAATATTATAAAGATAAAATAATAAAATACTATATATTTCCATAGAATAAAATTTCTTAAATTAAAATAAAATATTATGTTTAAAATATAATATTTTATTTTAATTTTTATATAATAAAAATTTCAAAAAAGAAAAAAACCTTTAATGAAAAACATAAAGGTTAATAAAATAATGTATGGTGCGGAACAAGGGACTTGAACCCTCATGCCTTTCGGCGCCAGAGCCTAAATCTGGTGCGTCTGCCAGTTTCGCCAATTCCGCATTTTGGTGTCCCGTATAGGCCTCGAACCTACAACCCTCAGATTAAGAGTCTGATGCTCTGCCAATTGAGCTAACGAGACATCTAGGGGAATAAAAAACAAGTAATTATAATACTTGCAGTCTAAATATTAATTAATGGTGACTCGTACGGGGATCGAACCCGTAATGTAGGAATGAAAATCCTATGTGTTTACCAATTCACCAACGAGCCGTAGAAAACAAGAGTTTAGAATAATGGCGCCCAGTATAGGATTTGAACCTATGACACTTCGATTAACAGTCGAATGCTCTGCCGCTGAGCTAACCGGGCATTTACTAAACCTTAATTATTATATTGAAGAAAAGTATAATTTGCAATAACTAATAAAGTTTTTTTATTTTTTTCTTGATTACGGCAATGTATATGCTTTATTAATCATTTTTAAAAAATTCTCATATAAAAATTTCATTTAAATTAAATGCTGAATTATACTTGTAAGTGCAAGTAAGCTAAATTGTAAAGGTAAGTGCAACTAAATTATTTTTCTATCCAAATATTCGATTGGTGAAAGATAATTTAGTATTTTTCTCGGTCTTTGATTTAAAGACAATATAAATTTATGAACTTCATTTTTATTAGTTTTTGAAAAAATAAATTTTTTAGGAAATTTTTTTCTAATTAAACCATTAGTATTTTCATTAGTACCTCTTTGTCAAGGTGAATATGGATTGGCAAAATAAATTTTTACATCTAAATTTTTTTCAAGTTGTTGTCAATTTGAAAATTCTTTACCACGATCAAAAATAATAGTTTTAACAATGTTTTTAGGAAGAATTGATAAATAATAACTGACATTTTTATTAATAACTTTAGTAGTTCTGTTTTTAACTAATATTGCTAAAGTAAATCCTGATACTCTTTCAACTAAAGTTATTAAACATGATTTGCTTTTGCCTCTTGATGATACTATAGTATCTCCTTCTCAATGACCAAGTGTTATACAATCATTAACATTTATATCTCGTTCTTTAATTGATTTACCATTAAACTTGCCACGATTTTCTTTAGATTTTCGTTTTTTACCTTTTCTTCTTAAATTTTTACTAGTAACTTTATCAAGTATTCCAAAATAAATTCAAGTATAAATTGTTTTAAAACTAATAACTTACTCTTTATGAAAATTTTTAATTCTGCCATAAATTTGTTCAGGTGATCAACCTAATAGTAATTTTTGTTGTACATATTTTACTAAATTCTTATTTTTAAACTTATGAAAACTAATATGTGATTGTTTTCGATTTTCAGCTTTATTTTGTGCAATTAATGAAAAATAATGATTATTATCTTTATTTCTATTAATTTCTCGAATAATAGTACTAATACTTCGATTAAGATTTTTAGCTATTTCACTAATTTTAAATTTAAATTTCAATTGATTCTCAATATAAATCCTTTCATCTATGCCAAGATATTTATAACTCATATAAAAACTCCTTACTTTTTTCTAAACTAAATTTAGCATTATGAAATTTTTATATGAGAATTTTTTGCAATTTTATTTACTTGCACTTACAAGTATAATTCAGCATTTAAAACATCATTTTTTTGTGAACTTGTGTTTAAGACAGTTACAGTTAAACTTCCTATAGTTGATGCAAATGTTAAAACACTTAATGCTGTTAATATTTTTTTCATTTTTCCATCCTTCTATTTTATTTTGACTTTATTTAAGAAGTCAATTTTACTTTACTACTTTTTGAAGACAAATTCACAAAAATTATATTTTTTAAAGTTAAAACTTTTTTGCTGCTTCTTTAATATACTGTTCAAATTTATCCATCGTTTTTTCTGGCCCTAATGCTGACAAACCTCCACCTTTTGCTAATATTTTAGAACCAATAAGTAAATTAGCATCATTTTGATGAAGTTCTTGAACCTTAGTACCACAAATAAGAATTGGTTCTACTACTTTAGCACCTACAAATTCTCATGTCCCTTTTAAATAAGTTGCATGATTACCTCATAAATATCAGCCATATGGTGCTCCTTGTGTCGCCAAAATTTGAACTTTTAAATGTGGTAATAATCCTCTAGCTTCACCTTGTTTGGTATATTTATAATCAAAAGTTTTACCAGCAACTAAGATGTGATCTAAATAATTTTTTGTCATGCTAGTAACATTAAAATTTGTCATTGGTGTTGTATATATAACTTTATTAACATTTTTTAGTTGATTAATATAATAATCAGAATCTTTTTCATTAAAATATGAAGTAAAGTTTTTTTGCGTAATAGTAATACTTGCCATTGGTATTTGATTTAAATCTAATTCAATTATTGAATCTTCTGGATGAAATTCACGATAATATTTAACAAAACGAGATACTAAACTTTCAGAATAAGATAGTTCTTTTTTAATCATAGAAGAACGAATTACTAATATTTTATTTGCCATTATTTTTGCCTCCGAAATATCTAAAATAACTTTATAATTTGATTTTATCAGTTTTTATTTATTATTTTTTAAAAAATAATAAATAAAAATATAGTTTTATGCTAAATTGTAAAGGTAAGTGCAACTAAATTATTTTTCTATCCAAATATTCGATTGGTGAAAGATAATTTAATATTTTTCTCGATCTTTGATTTAAAGACAATATAAATTTATGAACTTCATTTTTATTAGTTTTTGAAAAAATAAATTTTTTAGGAAATTTTTCTCTAATTAAACCATTAGTATTTTCATTAGTACCTCTTTGTCAAGGTGAATATGGATTGGCAAAATAAATTTTTACATCTAAATTTTTTTCAAGTTGTTGTCAATTTGAAAATTCTTTGCCACGATCAAAAGTAATAGTTTTAACAATGTTTTTAGGAAGAATTGATAAATAATAACGGTAATGTTTAGTAATCTGTGTAACTTACAAAAATAACTATGTTTAATTAATTCTAGTAAATATAATTAAATGACTAGAAAGAGTGAGTTACAGATGGCTAAAAAAGATAACTTTAATAATAATGATCCAATATCAAAAGCAGTAGATTTATTATTAGAAAATACTGAAGATTTAACAACAGTTTTTAAAGAAGGGGGTTTATATAAAGAATTAACAAAACGTTTAGTTGAAAAAAATGTTGAATTCTGAGATGCAAAATTATTTAGGATATGAAAAAAATCAACATAGTAATAGTGACAATGCTCGTAATGGTATAAGTTCAAAAAAATTAATAACTCAACAAGGTAAAATTGAGATTGATGTACCACGAGATCGTAATAGTAATTTTACTCCTGTAATAGTGCCAAAAAGACAGAGAAGATTTGATGGTTTTGATCAACAAGTTCTTTCCTTATATGCAAAAGGTATGACATTATCAGATATTAGAATGCAGTTACAAGAGTTATATCATGGTGCTGATATTAGTGAAAGTGTTATTAGTCAAATTACTGATGATGTGATTGATGATGTCAAAGCATGACAAAATAGACCATTAGAAGGCATTTATCCCATTGTTTATTTTGATTGTATAGTAGTTAAAGTACGACAAGATAAACGCATTATTAACAAATCAGTTTATATAGCTTTAGGTGTTGATTTAGAAGGTAAAAAAGATGTTTTAGGTTTATGAATTAGTGAAAATGAAGGCGCTAAATTTTGATTAGCAAATTTCACAGAAATGAAAAATCGTGGCTTAAATGATATTCTTATTGCTTGTAGTGACAACTTAACAGGCATGTCAGAAGCAATACAATCAGTTTATCCTAAAACTGAACATCAATTATGTATAGTTCATCAAATCAGAAATAGTTTAAAATATGTTTCATACAAACATCGAAAATCACTAGTTACAGATTTAAAGCCAATTTATAATGCATGTAGTGAAGAACAAGCAATGCAAGCTTTAGAATCATTTGAAAGTAAATGAAATAAACACTATCCTCAAATTGCTAAATCTTGATATAAAAATTGAGATAATTTAATGATTGCTAAATTTAAAAATATTGCGTATAATTTATAAAATGTCAAAATTTAAGAATAACGGAGAATGAAAAATGTCTGAACAAGAAAAAGTTTCTGCTGAACAAAAAATTATTAATATTGCAGTGATAGCACACGTCGATGTTGGAAAGTCAACATTAGTTGATGCTTTATTAAAGCAATCAAATATTTTTCATCAAAACCAAGTTATTGTTGAACAAATAATGGATAGTAATGATCAAGAACGTCAACGAGGAATTACTATTTATTCTAAAAATTGTTCAATCATGCATGGTAATACAAAAATTAATATTATTGATACACCTGGTCATGCTGACTTTTCCTCTGAAGTTGAAAGAATTATGAAAACAGTAGACTGTGTTATTTTACTAGTTGATAGTGTTGAGGGACCAATGCCACAAACTCGTTTTGTATTGCAAAAAGCACTAGAACATAACTTAAATCCAATTTTAATGATTAACAAAATTGATAAAAAAGACCAAAGAATTGAAGAAGTAAAAGATGAAGTATTAGAACTTTTTATGGAATTAAATGCTAATGATGAACAGTTAGACTTTCCAACACTTTATGGAATTACTAAACAAGGTATTGCCCAATATGAATTAAATCAACCAAGTGAAAATTTAGAACCATTATTTGAAACAATTATTAAACATGCTAAAATTTCTAAATTAGTAAAATATAATGAGCCTTTACAAATGCAAATTAGTTCATTAGATTATGATAGTTTTATTGGCAGAATTGGAATTGGTAGATTATTTCAAGGTACTATTTCTGAAGGACAAGAAATAATTGTTGTTGATGATTATGATTTAAAAAGAAAAGCTAAAGTAAAATATTTATTTGTTTATCAAGGATTAAAACGAGTAGCTGTTAAAAACGCTGTTGCTGGTGATATTGTTTGCATAGCGGGTATTGAAAATATAACAATTGGTAATACTATTTGTGATAAAGATAATGTTGTGCCAATGGAACCAATTACAATACAGGCTCCAACAATGTCAATGAATTTCCTTGTTAATAATTCACCATTTTCTGGAACTGAAGGTAAACTAGTAACTAGTAATAAAATTAAAGAACGTTTAACAAGAGAATTAGAAACTAATGTTGGTTTAAAAATAGAACAATTATCTGGAAGTAATGCTGATGGTTTTAAAGTTTTTGGTCGTGGTGAATTACATTTATCTGTTTTAATTGAAAATATGCGTCGCGAAGGCTTTGAATTAGGTATTTCTAAACCGGAAGTAGTATTTAAAAAAGATGAAAAAGGACACACCACTGAACCAGTCGAAGAAATTATTTTAAATCATCCTACTGAATATAGTAGTACTGTTATTAATAATTTAAATCTAAGAAAAGGTATTATGACTAATATGGATTCTGATAATGTTCGTGATAAAATTATTTTTCATATTCCAACAAGAGGATTAATTGGATTTGGTCGTCAATACGTTAATATTACTCGTGGAACTGGTATTATGGTTCGTAGTTTCCTTACATATGAACCATTAAAAGGCAAAATTAATAATAATAGAAATGGCGTTCTAGTAAGTATGATTACAGGGACAACATTACCTTATGCTTTAAATTCTTTAGAAGAACGTGGTACTTTATTTGTTAAACCACAAACTAAAGTTTATGAAGGAATGATTATTGGTTTAAGTAATCGTGATAAAGATTTAGATGTTAATCCTTGCAAAGCAAAACAATTAACAAATACTAGAAGTTCAGGTAATGATGAAGCTGTTAGATTAACACCACCAACTATTTTTAGTTTAGAAGAATCTTTAGAATTTATTGCTAGCGATGAATTAGTTGAAGTAACACCACAAAATATTCATATGCGTAAAAAATTCTTGACTGAAAATGAACGTAAACAAAATAGAAATCGTAAGTAATACTTACGATTTTTTTAAAGATTAAAAGGATTATAATTTACACAGTTAACTGTAGATACTCTATTTTTCATAATCATCATAATCCTTAAAGTAATCATTTACAACAGTACTTTCAACAATACCACCAATCATAACAGTATTACCGTTACTATCTCTTTGTGTTTTAAAATAAAATACATTTGTTGCACTAAAACTTTCTTTAATTATATCTGCAATTGTCATTTTTTTAATGCCACGAACTATAATAGGATTTTTACAATTACGACTAAAAGCATATGCCCTAACACCTACATCTGTCTGATTTATAGATTTAACATCATCTATTGCTTTTGTAACATATTTTCCTAAATATTTAATAACAAATTCATTTGTGCCTTTTTTAACTACTTTTAAATCATTAAAACCATGAGTTCATCATTCTGCTAACATACTTTTATATATCTTTCTATTAAAAATTATATGAAAATGAATAGCACCACGAGATTGATATTCATAAACATAAAAATATTTTAATTCTCCTAAATGTTCAAAACGCTTAGGGTCATTTCATCACTTCTTTAATTTAAGAAAAAATAAACGAATATCTTTTTTTGCTTTTTTAATATCTTATATATTATCTTTATAAGTTAAAGTAACAAAACTCAACATTTTACTATCATAAAAATTATGTAATGCTTTTTGAATTAAATTATTCTTAGTACGAACAGTATTATTTCTTAACTTTTGTTTATTACCAACATAAGATTTACCTTTCTTATTTCCAATATTATTTAAAAAAGAAACAGGTAAAACAACATTTTTAACATAACAAGCATAAAAAATCTTTTTAACATAAAAATCTTGTTGAATATCCATACATAAAACTCTACAATCTAGGTTTTTAAAAACCAAATTTTATATATTTTAATAACAAACAAATCTTAACATAAAAAATTATAAAAGCAAACACAAAACAATTGTGATACTTAATTAAATTTATTATAACACCGTAACTTTGAAAATAAATAAAATTTTATTAATTTTATTATTAAAATATCATTTTAAAGCTAAATTGTAAAGGTAAGTGCAACTAAATTATTTTTCTATCCAAATATTCGATTGGTGAAAGATAATTTAATATTTTTCTCGGTCTTTGATTTAAAGACAATATAAATTTATGAACTTCATTTTTATTAGTTTTTGAAAAAATAAATTTTTTAGGAAATTTTTCTCTAATTAAACCATTAGTATTTTCATTAGTACCTCTTTGTCAAGGTGAATATGGATTGGCAAAATAAATTTTTACATCTAAATTTTTTTCAAGTTGTTGTCAATTTGAAAATTCTTTGCCACGATCAAAAGTAATAGTTTTAACAATGTTTTTAGGAAGAATTGATAAATAATAACTGACATTTTTATTAATAACTTTAGTAGTTCTGTTTTTAACTAATATTGCTAAAGTAAATCGTGATACTCTTTCAACTAAAGTTATTAAACATGATTTGCTTTTGCCTCTTGATGATACTATAGTATCTCCTTCTCAATGACCAAGTGTTATACGATCATTAACATTTATATCTCGTTCTTTAATTGATTTACCATTAAACTTGCCACGATTTTCTTTAGATTTTCGTTTTTTACCTTTTCTTCTTAAATTTTTACTAGTAACTTTATCAAGCATTCTAAAATAAATTCAAGTATAAATTGTTTTAAAACTAATAACTCACTCTTTATGAAAATTTTTAATTCTGCCATAAATTTGTTCAGGTGATCAACCTAATAGTAATTTTTGTTGTACATATTTTACTAAATTCTTATTTTTAAACTTATGAAAACTAATATGTGATTGTTTTCGATTTTCAGCTTTATTTTGTGCAATTAATGAAAAATAATGATTATTATCTTTATTTCTATTAATTTCTCGAATAATAGTACTAATACTTCGATTAAGATTTTTAGCTATTTCACTAATTTTAAATTTAAATTTCAATTGATTCTCAATATAAATCCTTTCATCTATGCCAAGATGTTTATAACTCATATAAAAACTCCTTACTTTTTTCTAAACTAAATTTAGCATTATGAAATTTTTATATGAGAATTTTTTGCAATTTTATTTACTTGCACTTACAAGTATAATTCAGCTAAATAAAAAAAATTAGCACCCTTATTATGGTGCTAATCTAATAATATTTTTATAATATTTTATTATCTTGATTTTTTGTTCATAGTAAAGCTAATGAAATAATAGCAGCAGCAATACAACCATAAAAGTAATAAAATACATAATCTCAGTTTTCATTACCAATACCAGCAATTACTACTTTTGAAAAAAGAGCATCACCAAGAAAATAACCAGATAATCCTGTAAATCCTGAAGCAGTAGCAGCTGCTTTCTTATTTGTTAGTTCAATAGCAGTAGCACCAATCATCGCTTGTGGCATATAAATACCAAAACCAGCAATCATTAAAGCAGTAATAAGCATAGGCATATTACCACGAGGAGCAACTTGCAATAAAACTAGTCCACAAAGTGCAATTAATAATCCAAATATCATTAATGGTGCTTTACGATTATTAAAAAATCACTTAGCAAAATATGCTGCAGAAATACCACCAAATAAACCAGATAATTCAAAACAGGCAGCAAATCATTTACTGTGTTTTAAATCTAAGCCATGAATATCTTTCATTAAAATTAATGTTCATCCTGCCAGTCCTTGTCGTACAACATATACTCAAATATTAGCAAATGCTAATATTCATAAAAATTTATTTTTTAAAATATATTTTACAAAAATTTCTTTTCAATTAAGTTCTACTCTTTCTTCTTTATGCTCTAGAACACCTTTTCATTTTTCAACAGTAGGTAACCCTTCTGCTTCGGGGCGATCACGCAATCCTCATAAACATAATGGAATCATAGCTAAAGCAAAAATACTAGGAATTCAAAAATATAAACCATAAATTGTTCCACCCGGATCAAGTAATGTTACTAAAGAAATAACAACAACCGGTAATAAAGCAGCACCAATATTTTGTCCTGAGTTTCAAATTCCAATACGTCCCGAACGTTCTTTATCAGTAAATCAATGAGAAAATAGTCTAGCTGTAGCTGGTCAGCCCATGCCTTGGAAAACAGCTAACATCGCAATCAAACTCAACATCATTACAAATGGGCCAACACTAATTTTAGTTCCAGCAAAAGCAACTACACCACCCATAATAATATTTAAAATAGAAGAAACAAATAATCCAAAAATCATGATTACTCTTCCTGAACTACGGTCAGCAACATTTCCAACAATAAATTTAGCACCACCATAAACAACGGCAAAAATTGTTCCCATTAAAGCATACTCCATTTTAGTTATGCTACCATTGCTTTCTAAAGCAGAACCCGCTACTGTATACGCTTGACGAGTAAAGTAGTAAAGAATATATGATAAAATGCTAAAACTAAAAACTTGATTACGTAAAATAATAAATTTTTTATTAATTTGCTTTAAGTCTTCACTAAAAATTTCTTTTTTTGCAGGTGGCTTAAAAACACATGCAAGTCTATTAAAAACAGACATTTTTTTTACTCTCCTTCTAAAAGGATGCATAAATTATAGTAACCCAAATAACCTGCTCTTAAAAACTTAATATAAACATACTTTAACACATAGGTTTTTACAATTTTTGTTTTTGTGGAAAAATAAATAATATTAAAAATTAAAAAATAACTCTCTACCAAACTATTTTTTTGAAATACCATAAATAAATATTAACTCTACACCTTTTAAAATTCATTTACATTTATTTATTAAACAGTTTTGTAAAATGTACTAATAATTTATTTTTCCCCTTCTCAAATTGTTTAGTCCTAACCTATATACTTCAGATTATAACAGATATATTCTAAAATTGAAAAGATATTTCTTTAATTTTAAAAAAAATAATTTACAATTTTCTTATGAATTTATTCTAAAAAAATTATAAATTTTTATATAGTAATAACTAAAATTAAAAAAATTATTTTATCGTTTAATGTTTTAAAAATTAAAACTAATGATAGAATTAAACCATAAAATAAATTAAAAGAAAAGGTAATGAACACATGCATAATGAAAGCAAAATACAACATATTAATTCTATAAAAGAAGTTGAGCAACTTTTACAATCAAAAAAAATAACAGTAATTGATTTTTCAGCAGAATGATGTGGTCCTTGTAAAATGTTAGGGCCAAGATTTGAAAATGTTGCTAATGACGAAAAACACAAAAATATTAATTTTATTAAAGTTGATGTTGACAAAGCTAAAGAACTAGCAAAAGATTATGAAATCCAATCAATTCCAACATTAATTTATTTTAATAAAGAAGGAAAAGAAGTTAAAAAAACTTTTGGTTTAGTTTCTGAAAAAGATATGACTAATATTATCGAAGAAATAGGAAAATAAGGTATTTATAATGGCTATTAAATTAATTGTTCTTGATTTAGATGGAACTTTATTGAAAAGTAGATGAAAAATTCATCCTAAAAATCTAATTGCAATTCAAAAAGCATATCAAAAAAATATTAAAGTTATTATTGCAACAGGAAGAGCACCAAGTTCAACCATTGATATTGCAAAATCATGTTTAATGCATGAAAAAACCGGTCATATTATTTGTTATAATGGTGGTAACATCCTTGATATTACTAATGATAATAGATTAGATATATTGTATGAAAAATCATTAACAAAAGAACAAATACAAACAATAGTTAAATTTGCTAATAAAAATAATTTAGCAATGTGAGGATATAGTACCGATAATAAAACAGGCTTAATTAATCGCAGATCACTAAAAGTTAAAATTATGGAAAATTTTAATAACCTACCAACTAAACAAATTGATGAGAATACCGATGAGGGTATGTATAAAATTTTATTATTTTGTAAAAAGAAAAAACAAGTTAATACAATTTTAGAACAATTAAATATGCTAAATTGTAAAGGTAAGTGCAACTAAATTATTTTTCTATCCAAATATTCGATTGGTGAAAGATAATTTAATATTTTTCTCGGTCTTTGATTTAAAGACAATATAAATTTATGAACTTCATTTTTATTAGTTTTTGAAAAAATAAATTTTTTAGGAAATTTTTCTCTAATTAAACCATTAGTATTTTCATTAGTACCTCTTTGTCAAGGTGAATATGGATTGGCAAAATAAATTTTTACATTTAAATTTTTTTCAAGTTGTTGTCAATTTGAAAATTCTTTGCCACGATCAAAAGTAATAGTTTTAACAATGTTTTTAGGAAGAATTGATAAATAATAACTGACATTTTTATTAATAACTTTAGTAGTTCTGTTTTTAACTAATATTGCTAAAGTAAATCGTGATACTCTTTCAACTAAAGTTATTAAACATGATTTGCTTTTGCCTCTTGATGATACTATAGTATCTCCTTCTCAATGACCAAGTGTTATACGATCATTAACATTTATATCTCGTTCTTTAATTGATTTACCATTAAACTTGCCACGATTTTCTTTAGATTTTCGTTTTTTACCTTTTCTTCTTAAATTTTTACTAGTAACTTTATCAAGCATTCCAAAATAAATTCAAGTATAAATTGTTTTAAAACTAATAACTCACTCTTTATGAAAATTTTTAATTCTGCCATAAATTTGTTCAGGTGATCAACCTAATAGTAATTTTTGTTGTACATATTTTACTAAATTCTTATTTTTAAACTTATGAAAACTAATATGTGATTGTTTTCGATTTTCAGCTTTATTTTGTGCAATTAATGAAAAATAATGATTATTATCTTTATTTCTATTAATTTCTCGAATAATAGTACTAATACTTCGATTAAGATTTTTAGCTATTTCACTAATTTTAAATTTAAATTTCAATTGATTCTCAATATAAATCCTTTCATCTATGCCAAGATGTTTATAACTCATATAAAAACTCCTTACTTTTTTCTAAACTAAATTTAGCATTATGAAATTTTTATATGAGAATTTTTTGCAATTTTATTTACTTGCACTTACAAGTATAATTCAGCTAAATAAAAAAAATTAGCACCCTTATTATGGTGCTAATCTAATAATATTTTTATAATATTTTATTATCTTGATTTTTTGTTCATAGTAAAGCTAATGAAATAATAGCAGCAGCAATACAACCATAAAAGTAATAAAATACATAATCTCAGTTTTCATTACCAATACCAGCAATTACTACTTTTGAAAAAAGAGCATCACCAAGAAAATAACCAGATAATCCTGTAAATCCTGAAGCAGTAGCAGCTGCTTTCTTATTTGTTAGTTCAATAGCAGTAGCACCAATCATCGCTTGTGGCATATAAATACCAAAACCAGCAATCATTAAAGCAGTAATAAGCATAGGCATATTACCACGAGGAGCAACTTGCAATAAAACTAGTCCACAAAGTGCAATTAATAATCCAAATATCATTAATGGTGCTTTACGATTATTAAAAAATCACTTAGCAAAATATGCTGCAGAAATACCACCAAATAAACCAGATAATTCAAAACAGGCAGCAAATCATTTACTGTGTTTTAAATCTAAGCCATGAATATCTTTCATTAAAATTAATGTTCATCCTGCCAGTCCTTGTCGTACAACATATACTCAAATATTAGCAAATGCTAATATTCATAAAAATTTATTTTTTAAAATATATTTTACAAAAATTTCTTTTCAATTAAGTTCTACTCTTTCTTCTTTATGTTCTAGAACACCTTTTCATTTTTCAACAGTAGGTAACCCTTCTGCTTCGGGGCGATCACGCAATCCTCATAAACATAATGGAATCATAGCTAAAGCAAAAATACTAGGAATTCAAAAATATAAACCATAAATTGTTCCACCCGGATCAAGTAATGTTACTAAAGAAATAACAACAACCGGTAATAAAGCAGCACCAATATTTTGTCCTGAGTTTCAAATTCCAATACGTCCCGAACGTTCTTTATCAGTAAATCAATGAGAAAATAGTCTAGCTGTAGCTGGTCAGCCCATGCCTTGGAAAACAGCTAACATCGCAATCAAACTCAACATCATTACAAATGGGCCAACACTAATTTTAGTTCCAGCAAAAGCAACTACACCACCCATAATAATATTTAAAATAGAAGAAACAAATAATCCAAAAATCATGATTACTCTTCCTGAACTACGGTCAGCAACATTTCCAACAATAAATTTAGCACCACCATAAACAACAGCAAAAATTGTTCCCATTAAAGCATACTCCATTTTAGTTATGCTACCATTGCTTTCTAAAGCAGAACCCGCTACTGTATACGCTTGACGAGTAAAGTAGTAAAGAATATATGATAAAATGCTAAAACTAAAAACTTGATTACGTAAAATAATAAATTTTTTATTAATTTGCTTTAAGTCTTCACTAAAAATTTCTTTTTTTGCAGGTGGCTTAAAAACACATGCAAGTCTATTAAAAACAGACATTTTTTTTACTCTCCTTCTAAAAGGATGCATAAATTATAGTAACCCAAATAACCTGCTCTTAAAAACTTAATATAAACATACTTTAACACATAGGTTTTTACAATTTTTGTTTTTGTGGAAAAATAAATAATATTAAAAATTAAAAAATAACTCTCTACCAAACTATTTTTTTGAAATACCATAAATAAATATTAACTCTACACCTTTTAAAATTCATTTACATTTATTTATTAAACAGTTTTGTAAAATGTACTAATAATTTATTTTTCCCCTTCTCAAATTGTTTAGTCCTAACCTATATACTTCAAATTATAACAGATATATTCTAAAATTGAAAAGATATTTCTTTAATTTTAAAAAAAATAATTTACAATTTTCTTATGAATTTATTCTAAAAAAATTATAAATTTTTATATAGTAATAACTAAAATTAAAAAAATTATTTTATCGTTTAATGTTTTAAAAATTAAAACTAATGATAGAATTAAACTATAAAATAAATTAAAAGAAAAGGTAATGAACACATGCATAATGAAAGCAAAATACAACATATTAATTCTATAAAAGAAGTTGAGCAACTTTTACAATCAAAAAAAATAACAGTAATTGATTTTTCAGCAGAATGATGTGGTCCTTGTAAAATGTTAGGGCCAAGATTTGAAAATGTTGCTAATGACGAAAAACACAAAAATATTAATTTTATTAAAGTTGATGTTGACAAAGCTAAAGAACTAGCAAAAGATTATGAAATCCAATCAATTCCAACATTAATTTATTTTAATAAAGAAGGAAAAGAAGTTAAAAAAACTTTTGGTTTAGTTTCTGAAAAAGATATGACTAATATTATCGAAGAAATAGGAAAATAAGGTATTTATAATGGCTATTAAATTAATTGTTCTTGATTTAGATGGAACTTTATTGAAAAGTAGATGAAAAATTCATCCTAAAAATCTAATTGCAATTCAAAAAGCATATCAAAAAAATATTAAAGTTATTATTGCAACAGGAAGAGCACCAAGTTCAACCATTGATATTGCAAAATCATGTTTAATGCATGAAAAAACCGGTCATATTATTTGTTATAATGGTGGTAACATCCTTGATATTACTAATGATAATAGATTAGATATATTGTATGAAAAATCATTAACAAAAGAACAAATACAAAAAATAGTTAAATTTGCTAATAAAAATAATTTAGCAATGTGAGGATATAGTACCGATAATAAAACAGGCTTAATTAATCGCAGATCACTAAAAGTTAAAATTATGGAAAATTTTAATAACCTACCAACTAAACAAATTGATGAGAATACCGATGAGGGTATGTATAAAATTTTATTATTTTGTAAAAAGAAAAAACAAGTTAATACAATTTTAGAACAATTAAATACTATAAAAGATTTAGAACTTGCTACTTCTTCTCATAGTGTTATCGAAATTAATCCAATTGGTGTTAATAAAGCTGCTGCTGTACAATTTTTATGCAAAAAATGAAATATTACTCCTGACCAAGTACTAGCTTGTGGTGATGGTATGAATGATTATAAATTAATAAAATGGGCTAAATATGGTATTGCAATGCAAAATGCTCATCCTAATTTAAAAGAAATAGCATATGATGTTACTAGTAAAAATACTTGTGGTGGTGTTGCAAAAGCTATCGATAAATATGTATTTCCTAAATCAGAGTTTGAATAAATAATAGTTTAATTTTTTAATATAGTTTATTATCAAATATAACTTTAAAAATGCTGGTAATTGTCCAGCATTTTTAATTCAATATCTTTTATACTTAAATAAATATTTTTCAAATTTGCATTCTTTTAATATAAACTAACTATTCATTGAATTATTAAAAGTAGCTTTATCTAATACTATAGAAAAAATAAGACTATCATTATAAAAAAATGAATCTTCACCAATTCAAAATTTAATGTAAATACCAGAAGAATCATGTCAAATAAAAACAGATGAATTAATATATGCATGTCACATAAAACCACTTACAGAAAAATTATTTTGAATTTTAGCAGAATTATCAATCGCTTCTGTTATATCTTTTGTGCTAATTTTAATATTATGTTTTTGAGTACTTTGACTTGAATCACTAGCAGAAATAAAAGAATTATTATCAAAGCTGATACTAGGAAATAAAGTAGTAAAATCATCCCAAGATTTAGCATAGTCAGTTCAATTTGAAAATATATTTTTTTGCTCACTATTATAAACATTTGTAGAATCTGTTCCATTATAATTAGTAGTATAATTAAAATTTACATTTTGTGTAATATTATCATTTTTAAATTTATTATAATAAATTTCAATTAAATTATTATTATCAAAAATATAGTTTAATGAATAGTTCTTGTCACTAATATTAAATGGAAGATTATAAATAAAATTATAAATATCTTTATTATGCTAAATTGTAAAGGTAAGTGCAACTAAATTATTTTTCTATCCAAATATTCGATTGGTGAAAGATAATTTAATATTTTTCTCGGTCTTTGATTTAAAGACAATATAAATTTATGAACTTCATTTTTATTAGTTTTTGAAAAAATAAATTTTTTAGGAAATTTTTCTCTAATTAAACCATTAGTATTTTCATTAGTACCTCTTTGTCAAGGTAAATATGGATTGGCAAAATAAATTTTTACATCTAAATTTTTTTCAAGTTGTTGTCAATTTGAAAATTCTTTACCACGATCAAAAGTAATAGTTTTAACAATGTTTTTAAGAAGAATTGATAAATAATAACTGACATTTTTATTAATAACTTTAGTAGTTCTGTTTTTAACTAATATTGCTAAAGTAAATCGTGATACTCTTTCAACTAAAGTTATTAAACATGATTTGCTTTTACCTCGTGATGATACTATAGTATCTCCTTCTCAATGACCAAGTGTTATACGATCATTAACATTTATATCTCATTCTTTAATTGATTTACCATTAAACTTGCCACGATTTTCTTTAGATTTTCGTTTTTTACCTTTTCTTCTTAAATTTTTACTAGTAACTTTATCAAGCATTCCAAAATAAATTTAAGTATAAATTGTTTTAAAACTAATAACTCATTGTTTATGAAAATTTTTAATTCTGCCATAAATTTGTTCAGGTGATCAACCTAATAGTAATTTTTGTTGTACATATTTTACTAAATTCTTATTTTTAAACTTATGAAAACTAATATGTGATTGTTTTCGATTTTCAGCTTTATTTTGTGCAATTAATGAAAAATAATGATTATTATCTTTATTTCTATTAATTTCTCGAATAATAGTACTAATACTTCGATTAAGATTTTTAGCTATTTCACTAATTTTAAATTTAAATTTCAATTGATTCTCAATATAAATCCTTTCATCTATGCCAAGATGTTTATAACTCATATAAAAACTCCTTACTTTTTTCTAAACTAAATTTAGCATTATGAAATTTTTATATGAGAATTTTTTGCAATTTTATTTACTTGCACTTACAAGTATAATTCAGCATCATTAAAAATTATTAGATAAATATTTATTTTAAATGTATTATATTAAATTTTGTATAGAAACCTTTAACTTTAAATTATAAAATTGATTTAGTTCTTTTATCGACATTATCTTTAAATAAATAAATATATGATAAAATGAAAATGAAATAAATTGTAGTAAGGAGTTTTTTTCATGGCAAATAAACCAAAAAGCAGTGTTTATAATGAATCATCAATTCAAATTTTAGAAGGTCTAGAAGCAGTTAGAAAAAGACCTGGAATGTATATTGGTTCTACTGATAATCGTGGTCTTCATCATCTAGTTTGAGAAATTGTTGATAATGGTATTGATGAAGCATTAGCTGGCTTTTGTACTAGTATTGTTGTTACTATTAATTTTGATAAGTCAGTTACTGTTGAAGACAATGGTCGTGGTGTTCCAACTGGTATGCATGCTTCAAAAAAAAGTACTCCCGAAGTTATTTATACGGTTTTACATGCTGGTGGAAAATTTGACACTAATAGTTATAAAACCTCGGGTGGTTTACATGGTGTTGGTGCTTCAGTAGTAAATGCTTTAAGTAATTGAATGATTGTTACTATTCATCGTGATAAAAAAATTCATGAAATTAAATTTAAAAATGGTGGTAAGATTGATCAAAGTTTAAAAATGATTGGTAGCACTTATAAAACAGGAACTAGGGTACAATTTTTACCAGATTTTCATCGTGTTTTTCTAGGTTGTGATTGAAATGTTCATTTATTTGAACAACATTTACGTGAAAGTGCTTTTTTAATTAATGATTTAAGTATTCAATTAATTGATAAGAGGACAGGTACTGAAGAAACTTTTCATTATGAAAATGGCTTAGTTGCTTTCATGCAATATTTAAATAAAGATAAAAAAAATTTATCACCAATTGTTAGTTTAAAAGGTAAACAAAATAATATTGACGTTGAAATTGTATTACAATATACTGAAGATTATAGTGAAACGTTAGTAGGGTTTGCTAATAATGTTAAAACTGTTGATGGTGGAAGTCATTTAGTTGGTTTTAAAAGTGGTTTAACGAAAGCTATTAATGAATATGCAAGAAAACAAGAATTATTAAAAGCAAAAGATAAAAATTTAGAAGGTAATGATTTGCGAGAAGGTTTGGTTGCTATTGTTTCGTTGCGTATTCCTGAAAATTTAATTCAATATGAAGGTCAAACAAAAGGTAAATTAGGAACGCCCGAAGCAAGAATTGTTGTTGATAATATTGTTAATGAAAGATTTTCATTTTGACTTCACGAAAATAGTGATGTTGCTAAAAAAATTATTGATAAAACCATTAAGGCTCGTGATATTCGTAATGCTTTAAGAAAAGAACGCGAATCATTGCGTAATAAAAGTAAAGATACGCAAAAATTTTTAGTAGGTAAATTGGTGCCTGCACAAAGTAAAAATCCTAACATTAATGAATTATTTTTAGTGGAAGGAGATTCCGCTGGTGGCAGTGCCAAGTCAGGTCGTGATCGTAAGTTCCAAGCGATATTACCGTTAAAAGGAAAAGTAATTAATGCCGAAAAAACTAAAGTAATTGATCTTTTTAATAATGAGGAAATTAGTATGATTATTAATGCGATTGGTGCTGGTGTTGGTAACGAATTTAGTATTGAAAATTGTAATTATAATAAAGTCATTATTATGACTGATGCCGATACTGATGGTGCCCATATTCAAATTTTATTACTAACTTTTTTCTATCGTTATATGTGAGATTTAATTACTTCGGGTAATATTTATATTGCATTACCGCCTTTATTTAAAATTTCTTTTAAAGAAGAAGAGCAAGAGAAACATGTATATGTTTGAAATGAGTTAGAATTAAAAGATAAAGTTGAAACAATTAAAGGTAAATATGACCTGCAACGTTATAAAGGTTTAGGAGAAATGAATGCTGAACAATTATGAGAAACAACTATGGATCCAAATGTCCGTCAATTAATTAAAATTACTATTGAGGATGCTCTATCAGCAGAAACAGAAATTCAAATATTAATGGGTGATAAACCAGAAAAAAGACGAAAATGAATTGAAGAAAATATTTCTTTTGAAGCTAGTGATTATTAAGAAAAAGGAGTTTATAAGTTATGAATAGTAAAGAAGAGATTCAACAAAATAATGAACAAATTTTATCTTATCCTATTGATGATATTGTTGCAGAACGTTTTGGTCGATATGCCAAATATATTATTTTAGAACGAGCATTGCCCGATATCCGTGATGGTTTGAAACCAGTTCAACGTCGAATTTTGCATGCTATGAATGATTTGGGTTTAACCAATGATAAAGCATATAAAAAAGCAGCTCGTGTTGTTGGAGAAGTAATTGGTAAATATCATCCTCATGGTGATACAGCGGTTTATGCTGCTATGTGTAGAATGGCACAAGAGTGAAAGGTAGCATGACCATTAGTACAAATGCATGGTAATAAAGGTTCAATTGATGGTGATAATCCTGCTGCGATGCGATATACAGAAGCGCGTTTATCATTAATTTCAGAATTATTATTGAAGGATATTAAGAAAAATACTGTTAGTTTAATTAAAAATTTTGATGAATCAGAAACAGAACCAACAGTTTTACCTGCCTATTTTCCAAATTTATTAGTAAATGGTGCTTCTGGAATTGCTGTTGGAATGGCAACTAATATTCCACCTCATAATTTACAAGAAGTAATTAATGCAATTGTCATGAGAATAAATAATCCACAATGTAATTTAAGCGAATTAATGCGTGTTATTAAGGGTCCTGACTTTCCAACCGGAGGAATTATTCAAGGTATTAAAGGTATTAAAGAAGCTTATCGTTCTGGTAAAGGGCGAATTGCAATTCGTGCTAAAACTCATATTAATAATGAAGGTGAAATTCCACAAATAATTATTACCGAAATTCCATTTGAAGTTATTAAACAAGATTTGATTAAAAAAATTGATGATGTTAAAACATTAGCAAAAATTCATGGTATTAAAGAAGTACGTGATGAAACGGATCGTTTTGGTTTACGAATAGTTATTGATTTAGTAGAAGATAGTAAACCGCAAGAAATTTTAAATTATTTATTTAAAAATACCAATTTACAAATTTATTATAACTTTAATTTAGTAGCAATCGCTAACAAAAAACCAGTACAAATGAGTTTAATTAATATGTTAGATTTTTATATTAATCATCAAATTGATGTTGTTACTAAGCGTTCACAATATGACTTAGCACAATTAGAACGAAGATTAGAGATTGTTAATGGTTTAGTTATTGCATTAAGTGAAGTTGATAAAGTAATTAAAATTATTAGAACATCAACTGACCGTATGCAAGCAAAATTAAATTTAATATCAGCTTTTAATTTTACTGATATTCAAGCAGAAGCAATTGTACAATTGCGTTTATATCGTTTAACTGCTACTGATATTCAATCATTAGTTTTAGAAAAAGCAGATATTGAAAGTAAAATTATTGTTTTACAAGAAATTCTTAATAATGAAAATTCACTACGTCAAGTTATTATTACTGAGTTAGAACAAATTAATTCTCATTTTTCTGGATTAAGAAAATCACAAATTCAAGGTGAAATTTCTGAAATTACAATTGATGAAAAAGCAACATTGCGACAAGAAAATGTATTTGTTAGTATTAGTTATGATGGTTGAATTAAGGTAATAAGTAGTAAAGTATTTTTACAAAATCTTGATTATCAAGATTTTGGACGTAAGCCAAATGATGTTATTATTGGTGGAGCAATGTTCAATAATTTTAATAATTTATTATTTTTTACAAATAAAGGTAATTATTTTTTAATACCAATTTTTAAATTAGAAGAAAATAAATGAAAAGATAATGGTATTCATGTTAATACGTTATGTAAACTTGAAGGAAATGAAAAAATTATTAGTGTTGCGCAAGTTAATAGTTTTGAACAGCCAAATGTAAATATAGTAGTCGCTACTAGATATGGTTTAATTAAAAGAATGCCACTTTTAGAGTTAGCAACTACTAGATTTAATAAAACCGCCAAATATGTTAAGTTAAAAGAGAACGATAGTGTTATTAGTGTTAATAGTACTACCGGTCATGATTTTATTGTTATTAGTACTCGCAAGGGTATGACTTTAAAATATTTAGAAACGAAAGTTCCATTATTAACTAAAACTGCAACAGGTGTTAAAGCTTTGAAAATTAATTCTGAAGAAGATGAAGTGGTAGGAATGGCTTGTGGTAATAGTAATGATATTTATGCAATGTTAACATCAGTTGGAACAATTAAACGAATGTTATTCAATACTATTGAACAAACTTCACGAACAACAAAAGGTAATAAAGTAATAAAAGTTCCTAAAAGTAAAAGTATTAGTATTATTAAAACCTTCTTATCACCAGCAACATCTTTTATTAATATATTAACGAAAAAAGAAAAATGATTAGTGATTAAAGCAAGTGACATTAATCTTAGCAAGGTAAATGAAGGAACTGGCAAAGTAGTTGCTGATGATATTATTGCTGGTGGTAATAATTTAGTGATTGATTTAAAAACTGATGTTATTGATGCTGATATATCATCAATATCAGAAAATTTTAATACAAAAGAAAGCAACAATGGTATTTAAAATAAACTTTTTTATTGAAAATTATGAACTTTTTTAAAGAATTAGTTTTTTTGATTTTCATAATATAAATTTAAATAATAATTTTAGTTAAGAGTGAATAGGATAGGACTTATATCAATGCTACTATTATTATAGTAGTGATTTAAGGAGGAAGTATAGATGACAAATAATATTATTAAATATCAATCTCTAATTAATGGTGAGTTGTATGAAAATGGTAATTGAATATCAGTTATTAACCCCACTACTAATAAAATAGCAGGCCAAGTTCCTGCCTTAACTAAAGTTGAAATTAAAAAAGTATATGAATTTGCAAAATTTGCTCAAAAAAATTGAGAACAAATGCCTATTTTAAAAAGAATTTCTTTTTTAAATTCTTGAAAACAATTAATTATTCGCGATAAATTAATACTTGCTGAATTAATGACCAATGAAATTGCTAAAGGCACAAAAGCGGCTTGCAGTGAAATTGATAGAACAGTTGAATATATTGAATATACTTTACAAGAAGCATTACGTCTTCATCCTGAATCTTATACAGGTGATAGTTGAGGAAGTATGAACAAATTAGCTATTTTTGAATACGTACCAAAAGGAATTGTTCTTGCTATTTCCCCTTTTAATTATCCGATAAATTTATCAGTCTCTAAAATATTTCCAGCACTTGTGACCGGTAATAGTGTTGTTTTTAAACCTGCAACACAAGGATCATTGGTGGGATTACACTTAGCTAAATTAGCCAAAGAAGCTAACATTCCTAATGGTGTTTTTAATGCTATAAGTGGTAAAGGTAGTGAAATTGGTGATAGTTTAGTTGAAAATGAAGCAATTAATGTTATTTCTTTTACTGGTAGTGCTGTTGTTGGTAATCGTATTTCACAGAAATCTTTAAAAGCTGATTTGATTTTAGAATTAGGAGGTAAAGATCCAGCAATAGTGCTTAATGATGCTGATCTTGAAGATACAGCAACCAAAATCATTAAAGGTGCATTTAGTTATTCAGGACAACGATGTACTGCTATTAAGAGAGTGTTAGTACAAAGAACAATTAGTAGCAAATTAATTCCAATTTTAAAAGAAAAAGTTGAAAAATTAACTGTTGGTTTGCCCACAGATGATTGTGATATTACTCCTGTTATTGATCAACCAACAGTTGATAATGCTAAAAAATTAATTAAAGATGCTTTAGATAAAGGAGCCAATTGTTTAATTGGTAATAAATTTAAAGAAAATTTAATGTGACCAACTATTATTACTGACGTAACAACAAAAATGAATTTAGCATGAGAAGAACCTTTTGCACCATTGTTGCCGATTATTATTTTTGATGAAGTAAAAGAAGCAATTAATATTACAAATGATTCACAATATGGTTTACAAGCTTCTGTTTTTACTACTAATATTAATAGTGCAATGAGTATTGGTAAATTATTAGAAGTTGGAAGTGTTAATATTAATGATCAGTCACAACGTGGTCCCGATCACTTTTCTTTTGTTGGTGTTAAGGATTCAGGTCTTGGCGTACAAGGTATTCGTCCTTCGTTACTTGCTTTTACTAGACCAAAAGGGATTGTTATTAATTGAAAAACAAAAATTTAAAAGAAAAAATAAAACTTATTTTAATAAAAAAATAAGGCTAAATTGTAAAGGTAAGTGCAACTAAATTATTTTTCTATCCAAATATTCGATTGGTGAAAGATAATTTAATATTTTTCTCGGTCTTTGATTTAAAGACAATATAAATTTATGAACTTCATTTTTATTAGTTTTTGAAAAAATAAATTTTTTAGGAAATTTTTCTCTAATTAAACCATTAGTATTTTCATTAGTACCTCTTTGTCAAGGTGAATATGGATTGGCAAAATAAATTTTTACATTTAAATTTTTTTCAAGTTGTTGTCAATTTGAAAATTCTTTGCCACGATCAAAAGTAATAGTTTTAACAATGTTTTTAGGAAGAATTGATAAATAATAACTGACATTTTTATTAATAACTTTAGTAGTTTTGTTTTTAACTAATATTGCTAAAGTAAATCGTGATACTCTTTCAACTAAAGTTATTAAACATGATTTGCTTTTGCCTCTTGATGATACTATAGTATCTCCTTCTCAATGACCAAGTGTTATACGATCATTAACATTTATATCTCGTTCTTTAATTGATTTACCATTAAACTTGCCACGATTTTCTTTAGATTTTCGTTTTTTACCTTTTCTTCTTAAATTTTTACTAGTAACTTTATCAAGCATTCCAAAATAAATTCAAGTATAAATTGTTTTAAAACTAATAACTCACTCTTTATGAAAATTTTTAATTCTGCCATAAATTTGTTCAGGTGATCAACCTAATAGTAATTTTTGTTGTACATATTTTACTAAATTCTTATTTTTAAACTTATGAAAACTAATATGTGATTGTTTTCGATTTTCAGCTTTATTTTGTGCAATTAATGAAAAATAATGATTATTATCTTTATTTCTATTAATTTCTCGAATAATAGTACTAATACTTCGATTAAGATTTTTAGCTATTTCAATAATTTTAAATTTAAATTTCAATTGATTCTTAATATAAATCCTTTCATCTATGCCAAGATGTTTATAACTCATATAAAAACTCCTTACTTTTTTCTAAACTAAATTTAGCATTATGAAATTTTTATATGAGAATTTTTTGCAATTTTATTTATTTGCACTTACAAGTATAATTTAGCAAATAGTGGTAAGATAAAAATGTAATAAATTTTTGTCCTTGTTAATTAGATTTTTATTTTTTTAACATTCTTATATAAAAAGCATAATAAAAATATTACATATCATTGTAACTTTTATTTTAAAAAGTAAGTTATTAAAATAGTGCCGAGGATAAAGTACTGTTACATGAAATGCAAAAAATATGGAGGTAAATATGGCAAAACGAAAAATTGTCCTTGTTGGATGTGGAGCTGTTGGTAGTAGTTTTATTTACAGTGCCATTAATCAAGGTTTAGCCCAAGAATATGTATTAATTGATGCTTTTGAAGGAATAGCTGAAGGTAATGCGATTGATTTTGCTGATTGTCAAGCAGCTTTAGATCATCCTTTTATTTCAATTAAGGCTGGAAATTACAGTGATTGTAAAGATGCTGATATTATTGTTATTACTGCTGGAAGACCACAAAAAGATGGTGAAACAAGATTAAATATGGTAGCAGATAATGCCAAAATTATGAAGAGCATTGCTTTAGAAATTAAAAAATCAGGATTTAAAGGTGTTACTATTATTGCATCTAATCCTGTTGATATAATGACAACTGTTTATCAAAAAATTACACAATTTGATTATCATCAAGTATTAGGTTCTGGTACAATTTTAGATACCTTACGTTTACAATATTTAATTGGAGAAAAAATTGCAGTTAATCCAAAGTCAGTTGCTGCTTATGTAATTGGTGAACATGGTGATTCTTCAATGATTCCTTGAAGTTCGGTTTCGGTAGGTAATAAAACTATTTATCAACAAATTACTGAAGGTAGAATTAAAGAAAAAGATTTAGAAGAATTAAGAAAAGAAGTAGCACAAAGAGCTTATAAAATTATTAAATTAAAACGCGCAACTTTTTATGGTATTGGTGCAGCATTGGCATTATTAGTAAGAAATATCCTTGAAGGACAAAATCACGTTTTAGTAGCGGGTGCTTATTTACAAGGAGAATATGGACAGCAAGGTTTTTATATTGGTGTACCAACAATACTTTACGAAAAAGGTTGAAAAAGAGTAGTTCAGTTACCATTAACGAAAGAAGAGCAAACGGCATTTGATAAATCTTGTGCAATTATTAAAGAAACTTTAGAAACAGCTTTTGTTGCTATTAAATAAAAGATAGGAGTAGTTTATTCGTGAATACAAGTGTAGAAAATATGAATAATGAAGAAACATTAACAAGTATTGAAACTTATATTGCTGTTTATAAGTATGCATTAAAGAAAGCACAAAGTCCGTTATTAAAAACTTTTTTAATGGGTATTGCGGCCGGACTTTTTGTTGGTATTGCTTATATTGCGGCTATTTTTGGTAGTAGAGGATTAAGTGATAATGGTATTAAAAATTTAACATTTAGTTTTATTTTTACTTTAGCAATTACTATGATTGTCTTTATGGGTGGTGAACTTTTTACTTCTAATTCCATGATATTTATGCCATTAATAAAAAAACAAGTTAAGTTAACAAGAATGTTAATTAACTTACTAGTAGTATTAATTGGTAATTTTATAGGTTGTTTTATTCTTTCATTATTTACATGATGAGCAGGATTTTTTGATAATCAAGCTTTTTTGGATAATGCTATTAGTATTTTTAATCATAAATTAGTAATGTCTTGATGAAAAGCCTTTTTTAGTGGTATATTATGTAATTTTTTAGTAGCAGGAAGTGTTTATATTTCTCATGCCACTCGTTCATCTACTGCTAAATTTTTATTAATAGGATTAGTAATTATGGTTTTTGCCTTATCTGGTTTTTCTCACGTTGTAGCAAATTCTTATGTTTGAGGATTAGGACCTTTGTTTAATATTTATGGAATTCATAGTGGATTTAATGACTTTTTACAATTTGGTTATCAAGTACAACTTCCAACCTTATTTGGTAATTTTATTGGTGGTGGTATTTTATTACCTGGTATGTATTATTTAATCTTTAGAAAAGAATTACCAAAAATAACATTATAAATATATTATTAGTTTAATGCTAAATTGTAAAGGTAAGTGCAACTAAATTATTTTTCTATCCAAATATTCGATTGGTGAAAGATAATTTAGTATTTTTCTCGGTCTTTGATTTAAAGACAATATAAATTTATGAACTTCATTTTTATTAGTTTTTGAAAAAATAAATTTTTTAGGAAATTTTTCTCTAATTAAACCATTAGTATTTTCATTAGTACCTCTTTGTCAAGGTGAATATGGATTGGCAAAATAAATTTTTACATTTAAATTTTTTTCAAGTTGTTGTCAATTTGAAAATTCTTTGCCACGATCAAAAGTAATAGTTTTAACAATGTTTTTAGGAAGAATTGATAAATAATAACTGACATTTTTATTAATAACTTTAGTAGTTCTGTTTTTAACTAATATTGCTAAAGTAAATCGTGATACTCTTTCAACTAAAGTTATTAAACATGATTTGCTTTTGCCTCTTGATGATACTATAGTATCTCCTTCTCAATGACCAAGTGTTATACGATCATTAACATTTATATCTCGTTCTTTAATTGATTTACCATTAAACTTGCCACGATTTTCTTTAGATTTTCGTTTTTTACTTTTTCTTCTTAAATTTTTACTAGTAACTTTATCAAGCATTCCAAAATAAATTCAAGTATAAATTGTTTTAAAACTAATAACTCACTCTTTATGAAAATTTTTAATTCTGCCATAAATTTGTTCAGGTGATCAACCTAATAGTAATTTTTGTTGTACATATTTTACTAAATTCTTATTTTTAAACTTATGAAAACTAATATGTGATTGTTTTCGATTTTCAGCTTTATTTTGTGCAATTAATGAAAAATAATGATTATTATCTTTATTTCTATTAATTTCTCGAATAATAGTACTAATACTTCGATTAAGATTTTTAGCTATTTCACTAATTTTAAATTTAAATTTCAATTGATTCTCAATATAAATCCTTTCATCTATGCCAAGATGTTTATAACTCATATAAAAACTCCTTACTTTTTTCTAAACTAAATTTAGCATTATGAAATTTTTATATGAGAATTTTTTGCAATTTTATTTACTTGCACTTACAAGTATAATTCAGCTAATATAAAAATTAATACATTACTTTAGTTTTAAGTAATGGATTTATTAATTTTATGAAAATAAATTAATTGTAAATAGAAGTTATTTGATAAGCATATTTTAAAATTTGTCAAATTAAAGATTTTAAAAAGGAGAATGGTTTTGATAAAAAATATTTTTTAGAAAATAGATTAGAATACTTTAATATTAATTTTTTATTGCATTTATTTTTTTTGAAAATTAAAATGTAATTAACTTCTTAAATTTAAGAAGTTAATGGGGAAAAAGGGGGTTTTCATCATGAAAGCATTATTAAAAAGATTAAGTGTTTTAACACTTGCAACAACTGTTAGCAGTTTAAGTAGTATTTTAAATACTAATAATATGGGTGGTACGAATGCTAATCAGTTACAAGATTTAAAATGTAATCTTCAACAAAATAAAGATGATATTTCTTTAATTAATTTGAATAGAAAAGGTAAATTTTATTTTTTTAATAATAATCTTGGTTTAGTGATTAATGGAAATCAATTATGATTTTTAGATAAAGATAAGAAGTTTCAAGAAATTTCTAATCCTGATCATGTAAGATTCACTGAATTCACTAATGGTCAAGGAGGAAATTACGGAATTTTAACAGAAAAATCTACCAAAAACCTGTATTTATTAACTTCTAATGGTGTTTTAACTTCATTAAAAAGAAATATTTAAAGAATTTAATCTTTATGGCAAGGTAACAGCAATTAGTAATACAAAATTTTTAATTGAAACAAAAATTTTAAATCACACTATACTTACTCTTGGAGAAGTAAAAGATCAAAAATTAATGCCATTAAAATTTGTTTCTTTATTTCATACAATAAAAGAAATTAACTATATTCGTGATGATGAAGTTATTATTAAGTCAGATAATGGAGACTATAGTCTTTTAATAAGTAATTCCGATTTTACTATTAATAAATTATCGTGAACAGCAAAATATTTTTTTAAAACTAATAGGGAAGTTTGAGTAATTAAAGATGATAATAATCAAGTATTAATTTATGATTATGTAAGTAATACATATTCTGAATTAGATCTTTATGAAATTGATATTATTAGATTAAATAGTAAAACATATATTTTAAAAGAAGATAGTAAAAATATTCAAATTATTGATTCATCAGGTCAAGTTATTAAAGGAAAATATAATTTTGAAATTTCTGATGATTATGATTTATTGAATATTAATAGTCAATTATTACTTTTATTTGATCGACAACAAAAAATGACAGTTAGAATAATTGAGAGAAATCTTAATTCTGAAAATGAATTAGTTGTATTAAAAACAATAAATTTAACTAATGAAATAAGTGAAATAAAATTATTAAATAATCAAGAAAATAAGGCTAAATCTTCAACTAATTTTTTCATTAAAACATTAAATAATACAAATTATGTTCTTAATATTGATGCAAATATAAACAAAATTGAGAATTTAGAAATTAATACTAAAAGTATTCTTGATGGAATGAATGGCGAAATTAATAGATATAATAAAACAGTTAGTATTTTTACACAGTATAAAACTGATGACTTATATTGATATCAAGTGTTTTAAATAATATTATTTAAATAATTACCTAGTTACTGATATTTTTTATATTAGTAACATTTTTTCATATAAGGAAGTTTAAAAATAATTCCTTTATTTAATTGAACTAACTATTTAATTATGCAATAATATTGTATTGTATATAACTCAATTATTATTAAGGAGGCGCACAATGCGTGATGGATTAACTTTAAGATGTGAAGTTTGCAAAGAAGAAAATTATATTGCTGATCGTAATAAAAAAACTAAGCCTGAAAAATTAGAAACAAAAAAACATTGTTCTCGTTGTAATCAACATACACTACATAAAGAAAAGAAATAAGTTTTACTTATTTCTTTTCTTTAATTTGCAGTACAATATACTTAGTTATTAATTAATGATTTATTAAAAGGATTGAATTTAAAATGAAAAATTTAAATAAAAAAGAAATTATTGAAACAATATTAACCAAAAATAAAATAGATGCTATGTTATTTTATTCTCCCGAAAATCGCTTTTGATATAGTGATTTTATTTCATCGTTAGGTTATTTATTGATTAGCAAAAATGATGCAAATTTATTATTAGATGGAAGATATATTACTGAGGGAAAAGAAAATGCCAAAAATGTTAAATGCATTCAATTTAGTAATATTTTTTCTTCATTGAAAGATTTATTAAAATCACAAAAAATTAAAAAAATTGGTTTTGAAGCAGAATATATTACTATTGCTCAATTAGAAAGTTGAAAGCAAGAAATTAAAGATATTGAATTTGTTCCAATTTATGTTAGTTCACTAAGAATGATTAAAGATGAAATCGAAATTGCACGAATTGCAAAAGCTTGTGCTATTGGTGATTTGGCTTTTAATGAAGTTTTAAACTTTATCCGACCTGGTGTTAGTGAAAAAGATGTTGAAGATATAATATTACGTTCATTTGTTAAAAATGGTGCAACAAAAGCATCATTTGATACTATTGTTGCTTCTGGAGAAAGAGGAGCAATGCCTCATGGTAAAGCTAGTAATAAAAAAATTGGCAATAATGAGTTAATTACTTGTGACTTTGGTTGTGTATATGAAGGTTTTTGTTCAGATATGACTAGAACTTTTGCGATTGGTAAAGTTAATCCAAAATTAATTGAAATTCATGAAATAGTTAAGTCAGCACAAATGGCAGGAATTAAGGCTGTAAAGCCGGGTATAGCTATTGGTGAAATTGATAAGATTTGTAGAGAATATATTAAAGAAAAGGGTTATGAACAATATTTTACTCATGGTACTGGTCATGGACTTGGTATTGAAATTCATGAATCACCTTGAGTTATTAAAAATGAATCTACTATTTTAGTTCCGGGAATGGTTATTACTGTTGAACCAGGTATTTATATTCCTAATTTAGGTGGTGTTAGAATTGAAGATGATATTTTAGTTACCAAAGATGGTTATCAAATTTTAACAAAATCATCTCGTGAAATTGATATTTGAAAGGAGAAAAAATAAAAATGATTAACGTTAATGATTTTAAACCAGGAATTACTTTTTTACATAATAAAACTGATATTTTAATAGTTATTGAATCAGCACATTCTAAAAGTGGACGTGGACAAGCGCATGTGAAAGTAAAAGCAAAAAATTTAAGAACACAAGCTATTATTAGTATTACTTTTACTGGTGGTGATACAGTTTATCCAGCTATTATTGATAAACGACCAGCAATTTATAGTTATGATGATGGTATGTATTCAGTTTTTATGGATAATGAAGATTATAATGAAATTAGGATTGATCAATCACGCTTATCATGAGAAAAAAAATTTTTAGTTCCTGGTAATGAAGTATCATTAAGGGTTTATAAAAATTTAGAAATATTAGGTATTGATTTACCTCCTTCGGTAGTATTAGCGGTTGTTGATGCTCCACCAGGAGTAAAGGGAAATAGTGTTTCTAATACAACAAAAACAGCTATTTTAGAAACTGGTTTACAATTACAAGTACCAATGTTTATTAATAATGGTGATAAAATTGTAGTAAGTACAGATGAAGGGAAATACAAAACTCGCGCTTAAGAAAGGTGAATATTATGGAAATACTTATTGAAGAAAGTAAAGTTGGAACATTAAAATTATCTTCATTAATTATTAAAAAATTTATTTATATGTTATTAATTAATGATAACTATCAATTAACATTAGAAGATGTTGAAGTTCTAATGTTAGAAACAAATGATATTACTGCTATTAATAATAATATTGTTGTGCGAATAAAATTAATTGTTAATCCAAATGAAAATTTAGTAAATTTAAAAAATAAAATTAATAATTTAATTTTAAGACGTATTGAATCAGCTTTAAATTTATTTTTATTAAATATTCATATAATATTTATTGCTCAAACTAAGGAAGTAGAAATCAACAATGCAAGAACAAAAGAAGATAACCCAGCATCATAAAAGAATTGGCATGATGGAAGTATTATATCAATATTTCCTTGAAGGCCAATCACAACAATCGTTTAAACAATTTCTTTTTGAAGAAGAAGGTAAGAGTTTAATTACTGAACAATGTGAGATATTAAATAAAATAATTGATTATGAATATGATTTAATGGATTTAATCAATAATAATTTAAAACAAGGATGAGATTTTGAAAATTTAAAACCAATTGAACAAGCAATTTTAATTTTAGCAGTGTATGAAATTGTCCATACTAAAACAGATAAAAAAATTATTATTAATGAAGCTATTATTATAACTAAAGCTTATTGTCCAAATGATGCTTATAAATACATTAATGGTGTTTTAGATAAAATAAATAAGTAATTATAACTAGTATATGATTGAATTTAGTTAATAACTATATTTCTAATATAAATATATTATATTATTTGCTAAATTGTAAAGATAAGTGCAACTAAATTATTTTTCTATCCAAATATTCGATTGGTGAAAGATAATTTAATATTTTTCTCGGTCTTTGATTTAAAGACAATATAAATTTATGAACTTCATTTTTATTAGTTTTTGAAAAAATAAATTTTTTAGGAAATTTTTCTCTAATTAAACCATTAGTATTTTTATTAGTACCTCTTTGTCAAGGTGAATATGGATTGGCAAAATAAATTTTTACATCTAAATTTTTTTCAAGTTGTTGTCAATTTGAAAATTCTTTGCCACGATCAAAAGTAATAGTTTTAACAATGTTTTTAGGAAGAATTGATAAATAATAACTGACATTTTTATTAATAACTTTAGTAGTTCTGTTTTTAACTAATATTGCTAAAGTAAATCATGATACTCTTTCAACTAAAGTTATTAAACATGATTTGCTTTTGCCTCTTGATGATACTATAGTATCTCCTTCTCAATGACCAAGTGTTATACGATCATTAACATTTATATCTCGTTCTTTAATTGATTTACCATTAAACTTGCCACGATTTTCTTTAGATTTTCGTTTTTTACCTTTTCTTCTTAAATTTTTACTAGTAACTTTATCAAGCATTCCAAAATAAATTCAAATATAAATTGTTTTAAAACTAATAACTCACTCTTTATGAAAATTTTTAATTCTGCCATAAATTTGTTCAGGTGATCAACCTAATAGTAATTTTTATTGTACATATTTTACTAAATTCTTATTTTTAAACTTATGAAAACTAATATGTGATTGTTTTCGATTTTCAGCTTTATTTTGTGCAATTAATGAAAAATAATGATTATTATCTTTATTTCTATTAATTTCTCGAATAATAGTACTAATACTTCGATTAAGATTTTTAGCTATTTCACTAATTTTAAATTTAAATTTCAATTGATTCTAAATATAAATCCTTTCATCTATGCCAAGATGTTTATAACTCATATAAAAACTCCTTACTTTTTTCTAAACTAAATTTAGCATTATGAAATTTTTATATGAGAATTTTTTGCAATTTTATTTACTTGCACTTAAAAGTATAATTCAGCATTAAAGTTATCTTTTTTAGCCATCTGTAACTCACTCTTTCTAGTCATTTAATTATATTTACTAGAATTAATTAAACATAGTTATTTTTGTAAGTTATACAGATTACTAAACATTACCAAATAATATTGATAATAGTTTTCGCCGCCTGCATATGTTGCTACGTTATTTTTTGTTAAATATTTTCAAACGTTATTTTCAGCAGTAATATTAGATAAATCAACATTACTTACTTTTTTTATATCTTGGTTTAAAATAGTATTAACAGCTTCTGTTTTTTGATTAGTCTTTAAGTTACTACTTAAATTTCCTACAGTTGTACCAAGTGTTAAAACACTTAGGGCAGTAATTAAATTTTTCATTTTAAACACCTTCTTTATATATACGTGATAAATTAAAAGGATATTTTGGATTAATAATAGTTTCTATAAATTTTAGGAATGATAATATTAATCCAAAACTTGGAAATATTTTCTATCCATCTTAATTTTAACACTTTAAGTATTAATATACAAGGCAAGAAAAATTAGTAATATATTAATTAATATATTGTTATAATATTATTTTTAAATTTTGGTAATTTATTAGGATTAGTAATTCCTGAATAATTTGCAAAGTTACTATGTTCTCTTACTTTATTTACATTTCATTTTGAAAGGTCTTGGTTAAATTTTTTAGCACCATAAAACATAAAATTCATATATACTGCATTAGAAGTAATTCAATTTGAAATGTTTTGATTGAATGAGGTTGCACCATAAAACATAAGACTAAAACGGTTTATATTAGATACATTTCATGTTGAAAGGTCTTGATTGAATGAAGTTGCATTTGCAAACATAACAAAAGTACTTTTTACATTAGAAACATTTCAATTAGTAATATTACTATTAAATGAAGTGGCTCCATTAAATGTAAAATTCATATTTGTTATATTGGAAGTATCTCATGTTGAAAGGTCTTGATTGAATGAGGTTGCACCTGTAAACATATTTTTTAAAGATGTGATTTCTTGTGGTAATTTGTCAGGTACTTTTTCAATTGTTCTTGGCATTCTAACAACTTGAATTTCTCCTAATATATTTTTATAAAATCCAATTTGAATAATTTCTTTACTATTTATCTTTGATAAGTCTTTTTCACTAGTTGTTATTTGTTTGCCATCTTTGTCAATATAAATTGTGTCTTGTTGAGTTTTATTTTGAATATAGTTAGTTGTAATATTATTTTTTTGTATAGTTGAGTTTAAGAAACTTGCTAAATTTCCTGTGGTTGTTGCAAATGTTAAAAGACTTACTGCTGTTAATAATGTTTTCATTATGAAAACCCCCTTTTTATTTTTTCCAATAACTTCTTAAATTTAAGAAGTTAACTACATTTTAGTGTTTTTAAAAATAAATGCAATTAACTATTTTTGTATATTTGTATTAATAACAAATTATGAAATACTACAATAACTATTATCTTTGTTTGTTGAATTTTGTTTATTTTGTGTATCATTAGCATTTATTTTATTAACATCTAATTTGTCATTTACTTTTTCTTTTTTAATATTTTTATTTTTTTCTCTTTCTTTTAATAAATCTTGTGTGTAATATATATTAACTATTTCAGTTATTGATGGCATAATTTTAATTCCCCTTTATTTTTTTAAAATTGCTGAATTATACTTGTAAGTGCAAGTAAATAAAATTGCAAAAAATTCTCATATAAAAATTTCATAATGCTAAATTTAGTTTAGAAAAAAGTAAGGAGTTTTTATATGAGTTATAAACATCTTGGCATAGATGAAAGGATTTATATTGAGAATCAATTGAAATTTAAATTTAAAATTAGTGAAATAGCTAAAAATCTTAATCGAAGTATTAGTACTATTAAAAATTTTCATAAAGAGTGAGTTATTAGTTTTAAAACAATTTATACTTGAATTTATTTTGGAATGCTTGATAAAGTTACTAGTAAAAATTTAAGAAGAAAAGGTAAAAAACGAAAATCTAAAGAAAATCGTGGCAAGTTTAATGGTAAATCAATTAAAGAACGAGATATAAATGTTAATGATCGTATAACACTTGATCATTGAGAAGGAGATACTATAGTATCATCAAGAGGCAAAAGCAAATCATGTTTAATAACTTTAGTTGAAAGAGTATCACGATTTACTTTAGCAATATTAGTTAAAAACAGAACTACTAAAGTTATTAATAAAAATGTCAGTTATTATTTATCAATTCTTCCTAAAAACATTGTTAAAACTATTACTTTTGATCGTGGCAAAGAATTTTCAAATTGACAACAACTTGAAAAAAATTTAGATGTAAAAATTTATTTTGCCAATCCATATTCACCTTGACAAAGAGGTACTAATGAAAATACTAATGGTTTAATTAGAGAAAAATTTCCTAAAAAATTTATTTTTTCAAAAACTAATAAAAATGAAGTTCATAAATTTATATTGTCTTTAAATCAAAGACCGAGAAAAATATTAAATTATCTTTCACCAATCGAATATTTGGATAGAAAAATAATTTAGTTGCACTTACCTTTACAATTTAGCAATTAAAAATTCAATTACTTTAAAACTAAAGTTAATTATAAACTTATATTATGTAAGTTTATAATTAAATTATATATTTAAAATATATATTTTAAATATATTTTTGTACAAAATTAAAATTTAAATCTAAGTTATTAAACTTATTTCATTAGTTGTTATAATTGAAATATATTTAATAGAGGCTTTTTAGTAATCTGTGTTTCTTTGTTTTGCAAAGTACTAGTTCAGATTAATTCTATCTTCAAATTTTATCATAAAATGAGCAATTGCTGTATTTCAATTTTGAATGGGCATTGTTCATTTTTTTGTTATATTTTCAATTGCTAAGTAAAATATTTTGAAAACTGCCATATCATTTGGAAAAACTTTTTTATTTCTGATGACTTTTCGTAATTGACTATTAACAGATTCAATGGCATTTGTAGTATAAATCACTCTTTTGATTTCTGGAGGATAACTAATAAAAATCATTAAATTATCTCAATTTTTATATCAAGATTTAGCAATTTGAGGATAGTGTTTATTTCATTTATTTTCAAATGATTCTAAAGCTTGCATTGCTTGTTCTTCACTACATGTATTATAAATTGGCTTTAAATCTGTAACTAGTGATTTTCGATGTTTGTATGAAACATATTTTAAACTATTTCTGATTTGATGAACTATACATAATTGATGTTCAGTTTTAGGATAAACTGATTGTATTGCTTCTGACATGCCTGTTAAGTTGTCACTACAAGCAATAAGAATATCATTTAAGCCACGATTTTTCATTTCTGTGAAATTTGCTAATCAAAATTTAGCGCCTTCATTTTCACTAATTCATAAACCTAAAACATCTTTTTTACCTTCTAAATCAACACCTAAAGCTATATAAACTGATTTGTTAATAATGCGTTTATCTTGTCGTACTTTAACTACTATACAATCAAAATAAACAATGGGATAAATGCCTTCTAATGGTCTATTTTGTCATGCTTTGACATCATCAATCACATCATCAGTAATTTTTGACTAATAACACTTTCACTAATATCAGCACCATGATATAACTCTTGTAACTGCATTCTAATATCTGATAATGTCATACCTTTTGCATATAAGGAAAGAACTTGTTGATCAAAACCATCAAATCTTTTCTGTCTTTTTGGCACTATTACAGGAGTAAAATTACTATTACGATCTCGTGGTACATCAATCTCAATTTTACCTTGTTGAGTTATTAATTTTTTTGAACTTATACCATTACGAGCATTGTCACTATTACTATGTTGATTTTTTTCATATCCTAAATAATTTTGCATCTCAGAATTCAACATTTTTTCAACTAAACGTTTTGTTAATTCTTTATATAAACCCCCTTCTTTAAAAACTGTTGTTAAATCTTCAGTATTTTCTAATAATAAATCTACTGCTTTTGATATTGGATCATTATTATTAAAGTTATCTTTTTTAGCCATCTGTAACTCACTCTTTCTAATCATTTAATTATATTTACTAGAATTAATTAAACATAGTTATTTTTGTAAGTTACACAGATTACTAAACATTACCATTTAATATAATTTAGAGGGGTATTTATTATGGATTTTTATATTATACTTTGAATATTTTTAATATCATTAACTATTAATTTTATTTTCTTTATGATAGCTTTTATTTTTAAAACTGCTATTTTAACTGATATTATTTATTGTTTAAGTTTTATTTGTTTAAGTGTGATCATCGTTGCGTGAAAGCAAAATTTTAGTCCTGTCCAAATTTCGTTGTTTGTTCTTTATAATATTTGAGCTCTAAGATTAGGTAGTTTTTTATTATTAAAAATTATTAAACATAAGGTTGAATATCGTTTTGATAAAATTATTATTAATTTTTGAAAATTTAGTATTTTTTCAATTTTACAAGGAATTTCAGTTTTTATGATTAGTATTCCTACGGTTTTTGCATTAAGTCTTGATATTGTTTATTTTAATAGTACATTTAATAATTACTTACTTATTTTTATTATGCTTGCTATTTTATTTTTAGTTATTGAGACAATTGCAAATTGACAAAAGTTTAGATTTTCCTTAAAGAAAAAACATGATTTATTTTTTATTAATTATGGTTTATGAAAAGATTGTCGTCACCCTAATTATTTAGCAGAAATTGGGTTTTGATATATGATGACAGCATTGTTTATTTGTGATTTATTATTTAAAAATATTAATAGTGATATAAATTATTTATTTCATTTATTATGATTATTAAGTCCGTTGTATTTTAATGTTGTAGTAATTAATATTACCGACATACCAATATGAGAAGTAAAACAATGACAAAGGTTTCACTCTAATGAAGATTATTACAAATATTTAAATGAAACTAGTTGTGTAATGTGTTATATCGGTAAAAAAGTTCCAATTAATAAAGTGAAAAAATTAATATATAAAAAATAAGAACATATGTTCTTATTTTTTATATATTAATTTATTAAATTCTTTTTATTGCACTATTAACAAAATCTTCATTTGGATCAAATTTAGTTTCGTTATTAATATTTCATAATTTTTCTTGCTCTGTTTTAGTAACTTTATTAGGCATTTGTATATCAAGAATAACATGTAAGTCACCACGTTTACTACTATTAGGGTAATAGAATCCCTGATTTTTTAAAGTAATTTTGTCACCGTATTGTAGTCCTAATGGTAATTTATGTTTAATTATTCCTTCAAAGGTAGGAATCATAATAATATTTCCCAAAATAATATCTAAGTAAGATACTGGTAATTTAATATACATATCACTACCTTGACGATCTAAGAAAGCGTGTCGCTTAATATTAATACCAACAAATAAATCGCCTTGAGTACCACCATTATGACCAATTTTACCTTTACCTTTAATTCTAATTTGTTGACCATCAAAAATACTGTGAGGAATATCAAATTCTAATTTTTGATTTTCAATATAATAGCGATGTCCTTTGCATTTTAAACATTTTTGACGAATAATTTTACCAAGTCCTTGACATTGGTTGCAAACACCTTGATGTCTAAACATACCTAATGGTGATTGTTGAACATATTCAAGAACTCCTTTACCTTTACATTTATCACATGTACTAATATCATTAGGAGTTCTAGCACCAGTTTCTTTACAATCCTTACAAGCAACATCAATGTTAATACTAATGGTCATTTTTTTGCCAAAGAATACATCACGATAACTAATTTCAACTTTTGTTAGGATATTATCACCTGGTGTTTTACCATTATAGCGTTGTTGTTGTCTTCTATTACCACCAAATAAGTCACCAAATAAGTCACCAAATGCCGAACTAAAGTCACCGAAACCACCAAAGCCACCGAAACCAGAAGAACTACCAACTCCGGGCATATCATGACCAAATTGATCATATTTTGCTCTTTCATTAGTATCAGATAAAACTTGATAAGCTTCACTTATTTCTTTAAATCGAGCTTCATCACCACCACTTGGTGAATCGGGATGATATTTTTTTGCAAGCGTACGAAACGCTTTCTTAATTTCATCTGGAGTAGCATTACGTGAAACTCCTAGAATTTCATAATAATCACGTTTTTTACTTGCCATTTTGTCCACCTCTAATTATTTTATTTAGTTGTTGCGTCAACATCAATAACATCATCACTTTTATTATCATCTTTTTTAATATGATCTGTTGGTTCTTGTTTTTGTTGGTTCATAAATTGTTGTGCAGCAGCAAATGCTTGTTTTAATTGTTCTAGTTTTTCTTTTAAATCATCATATTTTTTTTCATCTAGTGATTTTTGTAAGTCATTACGTAGTTTTTTCATTTCAGCAATTTGTGGATTTTCTGCTTCGCCTTCTTTTGCTGATTTAGTAACTTCAGCAGTCATTTTATCAATATCATAAATATAGGCTTGTGCTTGATTAGATAATTCAATTTCTTCTTTATGTTTTTCATCGTTTTCACGATTCTTTTCAGCATCTTGTACCATTTTTTCAATTTCGTCTTTACTTAAAGTACCACTATTGCTAATAGTAATTTTTTGTTCTTTATTAGTTTTTAGATCTTTAGCACTAACAGATACAATACCATTAACATCGATATCAAAAGTAACTTCAATTTGTGGAACACCTCTTGGTGCTGGTTCGATACCACTTAATTGGAAACGACCCAGTGAATGATTATCTTTGGCTAGTGGACGTTCTCCTTGTAAAACACTAATATCAACAGCGGGTTGATTATCTTCAGCAGTTGAAAAAACTTGTGACTTTTTAGTAGGAACAGTAGTATTACGAGAGATTAATGGCGTCATTACTCCTCCTAAAGTTTCAATACCTAATGATAAAGGAGTTACATCTAATAGTAAAACGTCAGTAACATCACCCGATAATACTCCTCCTTGAATAGCAGCACCTAAAGCTACTACTTCATCAGGGTTAACACCACGATGTGGTTCTTTACCAATTTCATTTTTAATAACTTCTTGCACAGCTGGGATTCTTGTTGAACCACCAACTAAAATAACTTCATCAATTTCATTTTTGCTTAATTTAGCTTCTTTTAAGGCATCACGAACAGGAGCAATAGTTCTTTCAACTAGTGATTTTGTTAGTTCATTAAATTTGGCACGTGTTAATTTTTCATTTAAATGTAATGGACCTGAGGCATTCATTGAAATAAATGGTAATGAAATATCAGCTTGTACTACTCCTGATAAGTCTTTTTTTGCTTTTTCAGCAGCATCTTTTAAACGTTGCATTGCCATTTTATCTTTTGATAAGTCAACACCATTACTTTTTTTGAATTCACTAACTAAATGTTGAACAATTAAGGCATCAAAGTCGTCACCACCAAGTTTGTTATCACCACTAGTTGATAATACTTCAAATGTTCCACCTGCTAATTCTAGAACTGAAACGTCAAATGTTCCACCACCTAAGTCAAATACTAAAATTTTGTGATCTTTATCTTGTTTGTCTAAACCATAAGCGATGGCAGCAGCAGTTGGTTCGTTAATAATTCTTTCTACTTTTAATCCTGCAATAATTCCTGCATTTTTAGTAGATTCACGTTGTTCATTGTTAAAGTAAGCAGGAACAGTAATAACTGCTTTTGATATTTTTTTACCTAATTTTGATTCAGCAAAAGTTTTAATAGTGCGTAAAATTTCTGCAGATACTTCTTCTGGTTTACGTGTTTTAGTAGCGGCTTTAACTGTTTCTTTAGTTCCCATAATTCTTTTAATTGAACTAACAGTATTATCTGGATCAGTAATAGCTTGACGTTTAGCAACTTCACCAACCATAATTTGACCATCTTTGTAAGCAACAACTGATGGTGTTGTTCTTCCACCTTCGGCATTTTCAATAACTTTTGGCTTATCACCTTCCATTACGGCAACACATGAATTAGTTGTTCCTAGATCGATTCCTAAAATGATTTCTTTATTTGTTGTTTTATTTGTAGACATAATATTTTCACTCCTTAATTTTTCTTTGTTTCTGTTTTTTCTTCTTTAGTTTGAAAAACTTTAACTTTAGTAGTGCTAATGACACGATTATGTAATTCATAACCATTAGCTATAACTTCAACAATAGTATTATTTTTTACATTTTGATAAGCATTGTTTGTATTATCATTAATAATTTCTACTGCCTCATGTTGGTGAGAATTAAATTGATCTCCAACTTTAGCAGTAATTTCTTTTAAACCTTCTTTACCAAGTGCTTTAATTAATTCTTCATAGATAAATTTAAAACCAACTAGGAAATTTTGAACAGCTGCATTATCAGTTTTAAAGTTTAGTGCTCGTTGGAAATTTAATAAAGTATGAACTAAATCTTTAATAATTTTTTGGTTAGCATATTTAATGTGTTCTTTATTTTGAATTTCTAATTCTTTAATGGTATTTAATCTAGTAGCTAGCATTAATTGCTTTTGTTGTGAATTAATTTTATTAAGTTCTATTGTTAATTCTTTAATTTTTGTTTCTAATTCGATTTCTTTATTTAATGATATTTTTTCTTCTTCGACACTTACTGGTGTTTCAGTAACAGGAGTTGAAATAGTTGTATCTTTAGTTTCTGTTGCTGATATTTTATCAATGTTATCTTTTTTAGCTTTTGTCATTTTATCATCTCATTTCTATTTAAAGTTTTTAATCAATGTTTGATTAATCCAATTTAGAATTTCAGTTAGTTTTTCATATTCTAAACGTTTAGGTCCAACAATTACAATTTGTCCTTGTTCACCATCATGAACTTTAAAAGTAGTAGTAATCATTGCCATATCGTTATTTTCATTACCCAGTTCTTCACCAATTTTAATTTGTAGTTGATTATTATTTAATTCATCAAAATACATTCATGGTGATTGTGATTCAATGAATTTAATAATTGTTTTAACCTTATTAATATCATTAAATTCAGGATTTTCTAACATATATTGAACACCGTGTGTTGTTGATAGTGGTCGTGAGAAATTAATTAAAGTGTTAACAAATCCTTGAATAATATATTCTGATTTTTGTACTTGTTGTTCAAGGATTGGTTTTAATAAATTTACTTTCTCACTAATTTCACTAATTTTAGTGCCAATTAATCTGGTGTTAAAAATATCAATGGCAATTGATAAATCGGTTAATGATGTTTCTTGAATATTAAACATTTTGTTTTGAACATGACCATTACTAGTAATACAAATTGTTAAAGCATTATCATTACTAATCGGTATTAATTCAATTTTTTTTAAAGTATCTTCATTAATATTAGGACCAGTAACAATACTAATCAAATTAGTCATTTCACTTAAAATACTACTAGTTTTATTTAATACTTCGGTAATTACTAAGTTACGGTTATTAAATACTTCTGCTATTTTTTTCTTCAAGATTTCTAGTTCTTGATGTTCACCCATATTCATTAAATTATCAACATAATAGCGATAACCTTTTGTTGAAGGAATACGACCACTAGAGCTATGTGCTTTTTCTAATAATCCTAATGTTTCTAATTCAACACATTCATTACGAATAGTAGCACTAGAAAAATTAATATTGTTATTATTTTCTAAAATAGTTTTGCTACCAATTGGTAATCCTGTTTTAATATATTTTTCAACAATGATTTTTAAAATTTGTGATTGTCTGTTACTTAACATTGTTCACCACCTTTTTTAGCATTCATTAACATTGAATGCCAATACTTATATAATTATAATTGAGAGTGTAATAATATCAAGACTTAATTGAATTTTATTTTTTTACTGAGAATAAACATATTGTCTTTATTGATAGTAATTACCATTCGTTTATGGGGTATTAGTTCTTCTTTAATAATAGCTTGTGCGATAATAGTTTCAATATAGTGTTGAATATAGCGTTTAATCGGTCGTGCGCCATATTCTTCATCATAAGCATCTTTTAGTATTTTATTAACTACTTCTGATTCATAAGATAATTGTAAATTTTTTTCTTGTCTTAATCGCAATAATAAAGTATCTAATTCTTTAATAATAATTTCTGTTATTACTTTTTTACTTAATGGATTGAAGATAACAATTTCATCAATTCGATTAATAAATTCTGGTCGAAATGATTTTTTTAAGATATTTAATGCTTGCTCTTTGCTGTTATCTTTACCACTTAATAGTTCTTGTGAACCAAGATTTGAAGTCATAATAATTATTGTGTTTTTAAAGTCAATTAAGAGACCATGACTGTCTGTAATTCTACCTTCATCAAGAATTTGTAATAAAATATTTAATACTTCAGGATGGGCTTTTTCGATTTCATCAAAAAGAATGATACTATAAGGATTTCTTCTTACTTTTTCGGTTAATTGTCCACCGTTTTCATAACCAACATAGCCAGGAGGTGAACCTAGTAATTTGCTAACTGCGTGTTTTTCCATAAATTCTGACATATCAATACGAACCATATTTTTTTCGCTATCAAATAAAATATCAGCTAAGGTTCTAGCAACTTCAGTTTTTCCAACACCGGTTGGACCCAAGAAAATAAATGAACCAATTGGGCGATTGGGATCTTTAATGCCAGCACGAGCTCTAATTAAAGCATCGCTTACCAACTGTAGGGCATTACTTTGACCTTTAATTCTCGTATTTAAAGTTAAGGGTAATTTTAATAATTTTTCTTTTTCAGTTGCTAATAAACGAGTAACAGGAATGCCAGTTCATTTTGCAACAACTTTTGCAATATCTTCACTAGTAACATCTTCGCGTAGTAAAGGATTATCTTTTTTTATATTTTCACTATCTTTAAGTTCTTTTTCTAAGTTGGGAATAATACTATATTGTAGTTCACCAGCTTTTGTAAAATTACCTGATAATTGATACAATTCTAATTCTGATTTAGCATTTTCTAATTTATTTTTTAAACTAGTAATATGGTCTAATGCTGACTTTTCTTTGATTCATTTATCTTCTAATTGTTGTAAAGTATTTTTTTTAGTTTTTAATTGTTTATCGACTTCAATTAGTCTTGTTTGCGAGTTTTCATCTTTTTCTTTGCTTAAGGCTGCTTGTTCAATTTTTAATTGTAAGACTTTTCTTCTTATATCATCTAAATCACTAGGAACCGAAGCAATTTCAGTTTTAATACTAGCACAAGCTTCATCAATTAAGTCAATTGCTTTATCAGGTAAGTAACGATCATTAATATATTTATTAGATAGATACACAGCTTCTCTTAATGCACTATCATGAATTTTTACACCATGATAAGCTTCAAAACGTTCTTTTAAACCACGTAAGATAGCAGTTGTATCTTCTGTTGTTGGTTCTTTAATAATCATCTTACGAAATCTTCGTTCAAGGGCTGCATCTTTTTCAATGTATTGACGATATTCGTCAAGTGTTGTGGCACCAATACAACGTAGTTCACCACGTGCTAACATTGGTTTTAGTAAATTAGAAGCATCCATTGAACCTTGTGTTCTACCAGCACCAACAATTAAATGTAGTTCATCAATAAATAAAATAATTTTTCCATTAGAATTTTTAATTTGGTTAATAACCGCTTTTAATCGTTCTTCAAACTCACCTTGGAATTTAGCGCCAGCAATTAGTGCTCCCATATCTAGTTCATAAATAATTTTATCTTTTAAGTTACTAGGAACATCACCACGAACAATACGTTGGGCTAAACCTTCAATAATAGCAGTCTTACCAATACCAGGTAAACCGATTAAGACGGGGTTGTTTTTAGTTTTTCGTGAGAGTATTTCTTCTACTTTACGAATATCTTCATTACGTCCAATAATAGGATCCATTTTTCCTGTTTTAGCTTGTACAATTAGATTACGAGCAAATTTATCAAGAATTTTAGGATCATTACTATAGTTAGGGATTTCATTTAATTGCATAATGTCACTCCTCTTTTTAGCACTATAATTACTTGATTGCTAATTATATTAATATACTAACAAATAAAATTAGCAGTTTCAAGTAGTAACTGCTAATTTTATATTTAATTGAATTAGGGATAAGTATTTTCAATTAAAGAAACTTAATATAATATTAATATTTGTGATAGATCTTGTAGGTATTTTAGATCTTAAATATATATTTCTCGTGTAAATAATATATATCATATTTTTAAAAGAATTGATATACTAATTACATAATTGCTAGATAAAAATAAATAATAGTAATTTAATAATTTTTAAATATTAAATTTATAAGGAAATATTATGAAACAATTTAAACAAAAATTAATTTTATTACTTAGTGCTAGCAGTTTATTAGTAACCTCAGTATTAAGTATTAGTTTTAATAATAAAAATCATCAAACTAGTAATAGTAAAGTTAGCGGCTTTCATATTACTGTTAAGTCATTAAATCGTAACTTAGTTAATAGTATTAAATCTTGAAATAATGATTCACAATATTTATATAATAATGTTAAAAGTACACCATTAAATGTTAATTTTGATAGTTATGATCAAATTATTAATAATGATTGAACACATAGTAATATTGAAACCAATGATATTATTAATGATCAAGGTTATAGTCAATTAAAAAGTATTATTAATGATAATAGTAGTTATTTTAAAAATGCACAAGGTTTTCTTACTGCGAGTGCTTTTGGTCATACTTTTAATGAAAAAAGTAATAATTTAATTTTACAATATCATCAAACAATTAAAGAAAGTATTGATGCAGGACTTTTTGCAACAATATATGAAGCAAGTGACATTAATACTTTAATGGAAGTTCCATATAATTTACAACCAAGTACTAATTTTCAAAAATCTAATTTTGAAACGCGTGCTAAAATATTTCCAATTGGACCATTTGCAAATACTAAGGATAGTTTTAGTAATGAAATATTTGTTTTTTATGTGCATCCTCCTTTTAAAAAATCAGGATTAGAAATTTCTATTAATAATGAAAACAGAGAAATGAAAAAAATGTTAAAACTAATAGTAATAAAACTTTTGACTATGCTATTTTAAACCAAGATTATAGTAAAAATAAGCCCACTATATATAATGTTAAATGAAACGATAGTGATGGTAGTACTGTTTTAAGACAAGAAACACTTACTATTAATAGTTCTATGCCAGACATTCAAGTTATTAATGAAAAAGAAGTTAATTCTTCATTAATTCATCAATATTTTATTAATGATGAAAAAAATAGTAATTTACAAATGATTGCTTTTAGTCAAATTAAATCAGAAGCTGTTATTACTGCTAATGTTAGTGAAGATAAATGAATATATCAGCGTGTTGATGATAATCTTGTTCCACAAGAAGAAAAGGTAACACCTATTTCAAATCAACCATTAAAAACATATCAATCTGAAGATCATACTATTTATTTATTACAAAGAATAGTAAATGATAAAGTTGATAGTTCTTCAAGACAATATTTAAATATTTATAATATTAATCCTTTATCAACTAAGTTTTCTGGTTTTACTAATTTTGCTAATAGTCAATCTGGTATTGATTTTAATCAGTATTTACAAGAAACCACTAATATAGATTGTGCAATTGATGTACTAAATCCAGGTCAATTACGTTATTGATTATTGTTTTATGAGCACGATTTAATTACTCATTTATATGCTAATGTTAAACATGATGAAAAAAATAAAAATAACCCTTTTGCCTTACCAGAAATAAAACTAAAAACGACAACTTTAATTAATAATTGAAATATTATAATTATTGGTAGTACTTTTTTATTAGTTATTATTGCTATTCCAGTAGTTATAGCAATATTAAGAAGAAAGAAAATGCTGAATTATACTTGTAAGTGCAAGTAAATAAAATTGCAAAAAATTCTCATATAAAAATTTCATAATGCTAAATTTAGTTTAGAAAAAAGTAAGGAGTTTTTATATGAGTTATAAACATCTTGGCATAGATGAAAGGATTTATATTGAGAATCAATTGAAATTTAAATTTAAAATTAGTGAAATAGCTAAAAATCTTAATCGAAGTATTAGTACTATTATTCGAGAAATTAATAGAAATAAAGATAATAATCATTATTTTTCATTAATTGCACAAAATAAAGCTGAAAATCGAAAACAATCACATATTAGTTTTCATAAGTTTAAAAATAAGAATTTAGTAAAATATGTACAACAAAAATTACTATTAGGTTGATCACCTGAACAAATTTATGGCAGAATTAAAAATTTTCATAAAGAGTGAGTTATTAGTTTTAAAACAATTTATACTTGAATTTATTTTGGAATGCTTGATAAAGTTACTAGTAAAAATTTAAGAAGAAAAGGTAAAAAACGAAAATCTAAAGAAAATCGTGGCAAGTTTAATGGTAAATCAATTAAAGAACGAGATATAAATGTTAATGATCGTATAACACTTGGTCATTGAGAAGGAGATACTATAGTATCATCAAGAGGCAAAAGCAAATCATGTTTAATAACTTTAGTTGAAAGAGTATCACGATTTACTTTAGCAATATTAGTTAAAAACAGAACTACTAAAGTTATTAATAAAAATGTCAGTTATTATTTATCAATTCTTCCTAAAAACATTGTTAAAACTATTACTTTTGATCGTGGCAAAGAATTTTCAAATTGACAACAACTTGAAAAAAATTTAGATGTAAAAATTTATTTTGCCAATCCATATTCACCTTGACAAAGAGGTACTAATGAAAATACTAATGGTTTAATTAGAGAAAAATTTCCTAAAAAATTTATTTTTTCAAAAACTAATAAAAATGAAGTTCATAAATTTATATTGTCTTTAAATCAAAGACCGAGAAAAATATTAAATTATCTTTCACCAATCGAATATTTGGATAGAAAAATAATTTAGTTGCACTTACCTTTACAATTTAGCAATTTAGCATTTTAAATTTTTGTATTAAAATAAGTGTTATTTAATAAATATAAATCTTATTTAATTATTGATAAAAGCATGTTAAAATTGTAAAGAATTATATTATAGAAGAGGATAAGTATGGAAAATAAAAACCAAGAAGTTAATTTTGAAAATAATAGTGAAAATACATTTCCAAGAACTAAGTTTTTGATAAGTGTTGGCTATTTAATAATACAAGTATTAATTCCAGAAATTATTCTTTTTTTTACTACTAGTACTGATTTTACTTTTACTTTTAAATTACCTTTTTGAATAATGGTACTTTCTAGTTTAAGTTTAATCATATTTACTTTTATTATAACCTTTATTACATATAAGTTAAAATTACATCAATTAGATCAATTTACATATAGTATTCCATTTGCTTTTGTTTTATCATTATTTTATTTGTCAGGATACTTTTTAACTCCTCAACAAATTTTAATACGTTTTATTATTTCAATCGCTGGTGCTGTTATTGGTATTTTTTTAACGAGTATTATTTTATTATTAGTATTAAGAAAAAAACAAAAAAAATCATATATTAAGTTATAATAAGTGATATAAATCTAAAAAAATAAAACGAAAAAAAGGCGCGTAATATATGTTACACACCTTTTTAAATATATGTTTTTTATTTACTGTATAAAAATTATTCAATATCTAATTCTCATACATTTGTAATTGTTCCAGCAAATAGTTTTTTATCAACTATTAATGATGAATATACTGAAGCATTTAATTCATATTTGTTTTTTACTTGACTAAAGCTTGAATCATGTTCATAAACATTATTATTATCAGTGGTAGCATATATTTTGTTATTTAAATCTTCTATTGATAAAGAAAAAATTTTACCATCTTTCAAATTAATTTTTTCTGTTATTTCATTTTTGATTAAATCATACTGATAAATTTTGTCTTCTGTTGCTAATATTAATTCAGTATCAGATAGTGCTTTAATATCAAAAATAATATTACTTTTATTTTTAAAATCATATTTTAATTTATGGGTTTTAGTTTCTAAATCAATTTCTCATAATTTTCCTTCACTAGTGCCAGCGTATATTTTATTTTCTGTAATTTTAACTAGAGCATTTACATCACCTCAATCGTCAAAATGATATTTTTTAGTATTACTAGTATTAATATCTAATTCATAAACATTACCAATACCAGTACCAACATATAACTTATCTTTTGAACCTTCAATTAAAGTTTTAGAATCATACTTATCACCAAATCCAATGAATTTCTTTTCTGCAGTTTCAGTTTCTAAATCAATTTCTCAAATTGTATTTGTTATTGTACCAACATATACTTTACCATTTGATGCTTTAATTAAACTATTTATACGTTCTTCATTTAATTGATATTTATTGATTTTTGTATTATTAGTAAAATCAATCTCTCAAATATTTCCGTTCTCTGTTGCAGCAAATATTATACTATCTGAGATTTGAAGAAATTTATTTATTTTTCCATCATTTAATTTATATTTATTAGAAATTTGACCTTCACCTATGATAATTGTTAGATTAGTAGTTAAATTTTTAAATGAATCATAATTATAATTAATTTTTGCATCAATAGAACCACTAACTGTGAAGTCTTCATCTTTTAAATCAATTTCTTTATTATTAGTAATTTTGTTTAATGAAAATAAATTATTTTTAAAAGAATTTTTAATAAATTCATTAATTGAATCATTTAATTCCATTACTGAACTTTGAAAATTAACTTTTTTTTGTATATTTTGTTTCATTAATAGCATCAACAATTTTTTCAGAAGAAGCATTAATATTAATTATGCTAAATTGTAAAGGTAAGTGCAACTAAATTATTTTTCTATCCAAATATTCGATTGGTGAAAGATAATTTAATATTTTTCTCGGTCTTTGATTTAAAGACAATATAAATTTATGAACTTCATTTTTATTAGTTTTTGAAAAAATAAATTTTTTAGGAAATTTTTCTCTAATTAAACCATTAGTATTTTCATTAGTACCTCTTTGTCAAGGTGAATATGGATTGGCAAAATAAATTTTTACATCTAAATTTTTTTCAAGTTGTTGTCAATTTGAAAATTCTTTGCCACGATCAAAAGTAATAGTTTTAACAATGTTTTTAGGAAGAATTGATAAATAATAACTGACATTTTTATTAATAACTTTAGTAGTTCTGTTTTTAACTAATATTGCTAAAGTAAATCGTGATACTCTTTCAACTAAAGTTATTAAACATGATTTGCTTTTGCCTCTTGATGATACTATAGTATCTCCTTCTCAATGACCAAGTGTTATACGATCATTAACATTTATATCTCGTTCTTTAATTGATTTACCATTAAACTTGCCACGATTTTCTTTAGATTTTCGTTTTTTACCTTTTCTTCTTAAATTTTTACTAGTAACTTTATCAAGCATTCCAAAATAAATTCAAGTATAAATTGTTTTAAAACTAATAACTCACTCTTTATGAAAATTTTTAATTCTGCCATAAATTTGTTCAGGTGATCAACCTAATAGTAATTTTTGTTGTACATATTTTACTAAATTCTTATTTTTAAACTTATGAAAACTAATATGTGATTGTTTTCGATTTTCAGCTTTATTTTGTGCAATTAATGAAAAATAATGATTATTATCTTTATTTCTATTAATTTCTCGAATAATAGTACTAATACTTCGATTAAGATTTTTAGCTATTTCACTAATTTTAAATTTAAATTTAAATTGATTCTCAATATAAATCCTTTCATCTATGCCAAGATGTTTATAACTCATATAAAAACTCCTTACTTTTTTCTAAACTAAATTTAGCATTATGAAATTTTTATATGAGAATTTTTTGCAATTTTATTTACTTGCACTTACAAGTATAATTCAGCATTTTCTTTTTTTAGTAATTTTTATATTTAAATTATGTGTATAATTCTAAATTTTGTATTGCTTTTAATAAAAAATACTTTATAATATTTAAGACTGTTTATGCAGTTTCAACCGCTCTACTTTAGGTTAACAAGTGATTTATTCCACCTATAAGGCGAGTCTAAACTGGAGGTAATAAGAAAAATGTTTGTAGTTATTCAAACAGGAGGAAAACAAATTAATGTTTCCTATGGTCAAGAAATTTTTGTTGAAAAACTTGTTGGCAAAGCTAAAGATAAAATTATTTTTGACAAAATATTGTTGATTGATCAACAATTCGGTAAACCTTTCCTAAAAGGTGCTGAAGTTCATGGTGAGATTATTAAACAAGATAAATCAAAAAAGATTCGAGTGTTTAAATATAAACCTAAGAAAAATTCAAAAACAATGTATGGACACCGTCAGCCATATACAAAGGTATTAATTACTGATATTTTACTTGCTGGTAAAAGTCTTGTTGATAAGAAGGCAGAACAATCAAAACCAGTAATTAAAGATGAAGTAAAAAAAGAAGTAATTTCTGAAGTAGTAACTCCTATTATTAAAGAGCCAAAATCAGTAGTTAGTAAAGTAAAAAAAGAACTTACAAAAGAAAAAGTTGTTAAAACTAAATCAGTTGTTAAGGATAATATTACAGAATCAGATAACACTAAAACTGTTGTTAGTGAAGGTAATTTAAAAACTATTTTTGATCATAAAAATATGACTGTTAAAGTTGTTAAAGAAGATGATGAAAATAATAAAAAATAATTTAAGGTAATATCAAATTATGGTTAAAGTTACTTATAATTACCAAAATAGTAACATTGTAGAAGTTATAATTACTGGTCATGCTAATTTTTCAAAAATTGGAAATGATATTGTTTGTGCAGGGATTTCAGCCATTGTTATTGGTACATTAAATGCACTTCATGAACTTGATAATAATCAAGTTCAAGTAATTAATAATACTGCTGGATTAGTTAAACTTAAAGTTGCTAGTTTCACTAATAATAGTCAAATAATTTTAAAAACAATGCTTTGACAATTAAAAACTATTAAAGAACAATATCCAAAATATATTAACATAAAGGAGGTGTAATTATGTTTTATAAATTAAATTTACAATTATTTGCTTCAAAAAAAGGAGTGGGTTCAACTCGTAATGGTCGTGATTCACATTCTAAACGTTTAGGTGCTAAAATTGGTGATGGACAAAGTTTAAAAGAGGGAACAATTATTTATCGTCAACGTGGAACTAAAATTCACCCTGGTGAAAATGTAGGACGTGGTGGTGATGATACCTTATTTGCTTTAAAATCAGGAATTGTTAAGTATACTATTTTTAAAAAAAATAAAACACGAGTTTCAGTTATACTTGATAAAAAGTAAAAATAAATTTTTAATAATAAAAACCTATTTTCAATGCTATCATATTTTGAAGATAGGTTTTGTTTGTTTATTTTATGTTTAATGATATGATAGGAGAAAATAATGAAACATATTACTTTAATAATTACTGGTAGTATTGCAGCAAACAAAGCCTTAATTTTATTAAAACAATTAAAAAAAGAATTTTTAGTTGATATTATTTGTACTAAAAGTTCTTTACATTTTCTAGAAGATAAAACATTTTCTTATTATTCTGAAATGTTTGAACAAGAATCATATGTTAAAGGAGATTTAATTACTCACACTAATTTAGCAATTAAAACAAATTTAATTGTTGTTTATCCTGCTACTATGAGTTTTATTAGTAAAGCAAATTTAGCAATTGCTGATAGTTTAGCATTATCAGTATTTTTAGCTTCCAAAGCAAAAAAGATATTATTTCCAGCAATGAATCATAATATGTATCACAATCAAAGTTTTCAAAAAAATTTATTAGAATTATCTAATTTTGAAAATATTACTATTATTCCTCCAGATTCAGGAATGTTAGCCTGTAAGATGATTGGTGATGGACGGGTTAAAAGTCCAGATAATGCATTAACAATAATTAAAGATTTTTTTAAAAAAAGTATTGATTTATCTAATAAAAAAATTTTAATTAATATTGGTCGTACTAGAACTTATATTGATCCAATTCGTTATATTACTAATAATTCTTCAGGAAAAATGGGTAAAGCATTAGTAGATGCTTTTCTTAAAACTAACGCTAAAGTAGTATTAGTTGCAGGTGATTGTGATTTTGAAATTAAATCGCAAAAAAACCTAACTATTATTGAAGCAAATACTAATGAAAAAATGTTCTTAGCAATGAAAGAAAACTTTGATAATGCTGATATTGTAATATGTGGTGCTGCTTTAAATGATTATAAAGTAAGTAAATATATTCCTAATAAAATAATTAAAAATAAAAACGAAAATTTATCTTTATCACTGATTGCTAATATTGATGTATTGGCATTTTTAGGTAAGCAGAAAACAAAACAAGTTTTAATTGGTTTTGCTGCTCAAGAATTTAATGATAAAAATCTTGGTATCGAAAAAATGAAAATTAAAAATTGTGATGGTATTTGTATTAATAATATTAGTGTTATGGGTAAAAATGAAACAGAAATTAATTTTTATTTTAAAAATAATAATTATAATTTAATTGGTTCAAAAGTGGAAGTTGCTAAGCAGATAGTTGATATTATAAGTAAGAATATTTTAAATTATTAATGCTGAATTATACTTGTAAGTGCAAGTAAATAAAATTGCAAAAAATTCTCATATAAAAATTTCATAATGCTAAATTTAGTTTAGAAAAAAGTAAGGAGTTTTTATATGAGTTATAAACATCTTGGCATAGATGAAAGGATTTATATTGAGAATCAATTGAAATTTAAATTTAAAATTAGTGAAATAGCTAAAAATCTTAATCGAAGTATTAGTACTATTATTCGAGAAATTAATAGAAATAAAGATAATAATCATTATTTTTCATTAATTGCACAAAATAAAGCTGAAAATCGAAAACAATCAAATATTAGTTTTCATAAGTTTAAAAATAAGAATTTAGTAAAATATGTACAACAAAAATTACTATTAGGTTGATCACCTGAACAAATTTATGGCAGAATTAAAAATTTTCATAAAGAGTGAGTTATTAGTTTTAAAACAATTTATACTTGAATTTATTTTGGAATGCTTGATAAAGTTACTAGTAAAAATTTAAGAAGAAAAGGTAAAAAACGAAAATCTAAAGAAAATCGGAGGCTTTTTAGTAATCTGTGTTTCTTTATTTTGCAAAGTACTAGTTCAGATTAATTCTGTCTTCAAATTTTATCATAAAATGAGCAATTGCTGTATTTCAATTTTGAATGGGCATTGTTCATTTTTTTGTTATATTTTCAATTGCTAAGTAAAATATTTGAGGCTTTTTAGTAATCTGTGTATCTTTGTTTTGCAAAGTACTAGTTCAGATTAATTCTATCTTCAAGTTTTATCATAAAATGAGCAATTGCTGTATTTCAATTTTGAATGGGTATTGTTCATTTTTTTGTTATATTTTCAATTGCTAAGTAAAATATTTTGAAAACTGCCATATCATTTGGAAAAACTTTTTTATTTCTGATGACTTTTCGTAATTGACTATTAACAGATTCAATAGAATTTGTAGTATAAATCACTCTTTTGATTTCTGGAGGATAACTAATAAAAATCATTAAATTATCTCAATTTTTATATCAAGATTTAGCAATTTGAGGATAGTGTTTATTTCATTTACTTTCAAATGATTCTAAAGCTTGCATTGCTTGTTCTTCACTACATGCATTATAAATTGGCTTTAAATCTGTAACTAGTGATTTTCGATGTTTGTATGAAACATATTTTAAACTATTTCTGATTTGATGAACTATACATAATTGATGTTCAGTTTTAGGATAAACTGATTGTATTGCTTCTGACATGCCTGTTAAGTTGTCACTACAAGCAATAAGAATATCATTTAAGCCACGATTTTTCATTTCTGTGAAATTTGCTAATCAAAATTTAGCGCCTTCATTTTCACTAATTCATAAACCTAAAACATCTTTTTTACCTTCTAAATCAACACCTAAAGCTATATAAACTGATTTGTTAATAATGCGTTTATCTTGTCGTACTTTAACTACTATACAATCAAAATAAACAATGGGATAAATGCCTTCTAATGGTCTATTTTGTCATGCTTTGACATCATCAATCACATCATCAGTAATTTGACTAATAACACTTTCACTAATATCAGCACCATGATATAACTCTTGTAACTGCATTCTAATATCTGATAATGTCATACCTTTTGCATATAAGGAAAGAACTTGTTGATCAAAACCATCAAATCTTCTCTGTCTTTTTGGCACTATTACAGGAGTAAAATTACTATTACGATCTCGTGGTACATCAATCTCAATTTTACCTTGTTGAGTTATTAATTTTTTTGAACTTATACCATTACGAGCATTGTCACTATTACTATGTTGATTTTTTTCATATCCTAAATAATTTTGCATCTCAGAATTCAACATTTTTTCAACTAAACGTTTTGTTAATTCTTTATATAAACCCCCTTCTTTAAAAACTGTTGTTAAATCTTCAGTATTTTCTAATAATAAATCTACTGCTTTTGATATTGGATCATTATTATTAAAGTTATCTTTTTTAGCCATCTGTAACTCACTCTTTCTAGTCATTTAATTATATTTACTAGAATTAATTAAACATAGTTATTTTTGTAAGTTACACAGATTACTAAACATTACCAAAATGAGTTCATAAATTTATATTGTCTTTAAATCAAAGACCGAGAAAAATATTAAATTATCTTTCACCAATCGAATATTTGGATAGAAAAATAATTTAGTTGCACTTACCTTTACAATTTAGCATATAATAAAAATAGAATTTATTGCTTTAATATTTTTTCCTAACAATAGATTACTAAACATTACCTTATTATCTTGAATTTCTTTTAGTTCTTCTTCTAGTTTTTCTTTATTATCCATGTAATCTTGGATTATTTCTTGTAAATGTTCAATACTTTCTGTTGCTTCTTTTAAGTTTGTTTCTAATTTTGTATTTTTATCTTGAATTTCTTTTAGTTCTTCTTCTAAATTTTGATTATTATCCTTATAATTTTTAAGTTCTGTTTCTAGTTTTTCTTTATTATCCATGTAATCTTGGATTATTTCTTGTAAATGTTCAATACTTTCTGTTGCTTCTTTTAAGTTTGTTTCTAATTTTGTATTTTTATCTTGAATTTTTTTTAATTCTTCTTTTAGTTCTTTAACTTTATATTCAAAATTTTTGTTTTCTTTTACTGATTTTGTATAAAGATTGCTTATTTCGTCTAATTTATTACATGTTTCTTGTAATTTTTTATTTAATTTCTCAATTTTTTTATCACATTTATTGCTAGTGGTAATACCTCATCAACTATCAATATCAGATTTTTTTACTATATTTTTATCTTTATCATTTATCATTTTTAAAGTACCCCTTTTTAAATATAAATATTTATTTTTAATAATTGAGATTTATTAAAATATTTTTAATTAAATTTTCATTTATTTTTTCTTATAAATTAAAAAAACATTTTTTTAATTTTCATAAAGCAAAAATAGTTTACAAAAAATATTAACTAGATATAGTAAATTATTATTTTTTTAACAATAATATCTGTATACTAAAATTATATGAAAAATAAAATAGTATTTTACACAAAAATGTTAACACTATATAATAAGAGTTTTTATTAATATAAAAAAGGAGTAAGAAATGCGTTTTATAGATGTAACAAAATTAAAAGTTACTGCAGGCAAAGGCGGTGATGGTGTTGTTGCTTTTCGTCGTGAACTTTATGTAGCCAAAGGTGGTCCATCTGGTGGAGATGGAGGAAGAGGCGGTAATATTATCTTTATTGGTGATTCAGGTATGAATACTCTATTAGACTTACGTAAAAATAAAGAGATAACTGCTGAAGATGGTAAAAATGGTGCACCCAAAAATATGCATGGACGTAAAGGAACCAATACTTATGTAAAAGTTCCATTAGGTACTATTATTAGAGATAACAAAACTCAAAATATTTTTGGTGATATTTTTAAAGATAAACAAGAAATAATAATTGCTGCCGGTGGTCTTGGTGGACGAGGAAATGCTCGTTTTGCTTCGGCAATAAATCGAGTACCTAAAATATGTGAAAAAGGAATGCCTGGACAACATTTTGAAATAATTTGTGAGTTGAAATTATTGGCCAATGCCGGATTAGTTGGGTTGCCTAACGCCGGTAAATCAACATTATTAGGAGCTATTTCTGCTTCAACTCCAACAGTTGCTGATTATCCTTTTACTACTCTTAATCCACATTTAGGTGTTGTTAGAGTTGATAAAAATAATAATTTTGTTCTGGCGGATTTGCCTGGATTAATAGCAGGAGCTAGTTTAGGAAAAGGACTAGGTTTACAGTTTTTGCGTCATATTGAACGTTGTCAAGTTTTAGTACATATGATTGATATTAGTGATAAGACTCAAGATCATTTTTTAAATTATCAATTAATTATGAGTGAATTAGAAAGTTATAATAAAGATTTGACAAAAAAACCGCATTTAATTGTTGCAAATAAAATTGATTTACCAGATGCACAAACTAATTTAGAGAAATTAAAAGAACAAATTAAATTACCAATAATTGCAATTTCTGCTATGAAACATATTAGTTTGGATATATTAATTAAAGATATTGCTAAAGCTGTTGAAAAAGAACAACTGCATCAAGTTAATAATAATGAAAATAATGAAGAACATATTCTTTATGAATATACTAATAAAGAAGAAGTTCCACAAGTTATTATTACTAAATTTGCAAATAATCAATGAACTATTTCTGGTAAAACCGTTGAAGTAATATATCAAAAAAATCCTTTAAATAATTATCATAATATTTTATTATTTAAAATTAAATTACAAGATTTAGGAATTTATGATGAATTAAGAAAGCAAGGAATAAAAAAAGGTGATCATGTTAAGATTTTTAATTATGATATGATTTGAGAAGAAGAATAAAAAAGGGCAAAGGAAAATAGGAAATGGAAATAGTAATTAGTTTATTGGTAGTTATTTTAATTATTAGTAGTATTGGTGGCTTAATAATTTATATGCAAATTAAAAAAAGTCAGAATGTTACTAGTGACCCAATTGCACAAGACTTTTTAAAAATGCAAGTAGAAACTTTAAAAGAACAATTAAATGATTTTAAAACATCATGAAATGGTTCGGATCGTGATAAAACCGAAAAATTAATTAATTTAATGAGTAATATTGATAATTTTCAAAAAAATTTAGATAAAAAAGAAGATGATTATAAACGCAATGCTGATGTCATTCAAAGACAAGTAGTAGATGTTATTAAAGATTTAGCAAAGTTACAAGAATCATCAACTGTTTTAGGAAAAATTAATGATAATATTCAAAGTTTACAAGAAGTTTTTATTAATACTAAAAAACGTGGTAATGTTGGTGAATTTGTTTTAGAAAAAATTTTGACTAATATGTTGGGTTCAAATCAAAAATTATGAGAACGACAATATAAAACAATTGATGGCAAAGTTGTTGATGCCTATGTAAAAACAGATTCTGAAAAAGAAGGAATTGCTATTGATTCAAAGTTTTCAATTGATAACTATCAAAGGTATTTAGTAAGTGAAGATATTAAAGTTAAAGAAAATTATTTAAAAGATTTTCGTAATGATATTCGTAAACGAATTGATGAAGTTGGAAAATATATTAATATTAAAAATAAGATTTCTAGCGCAGTAATGTTTATTCCTTCTGAAGAAATATTTGCTTTTATTTACGCACAATTTGCTGATGATATTGTTGAATATGCTTTTAAGAAACGTGTTTGAATTACCTCTCCTACTACTTTATCTGCTGTTTTATTTACAGTTGATAAAAATCGTAAAGACATTGATTTTAATAAAAATTTAGAAAAAATGGCAAAAAAATTACGTTTATTCAAAGATGATTTTGATCGTTGGGTTGATAGATGAGAAAAAGTTAAGGCTGGTTTTGATACAACTAATAAAGCCATTGAAACTTTAGATAAAACCCATAATAAAATTGCTGGACATTATAACAATATTTTTAAAATGTCTGAAGAAATAAAAGAGAGTGAATAATTATGAATTTAGAACAATATTTAGATGAAATTATTAAATTTTTACAAAGTGAAGTAAAAAAAGCAAATGCCAAAGGTTTAATTGTTGGTTTAAGTGGTGGTGTTGACTCAGCAGTAGTAGCATTATTGATTAAAAAAGCTTTTCCTAATGATCATTTAGCATTAATTATGCCTTGTTTTTCACCAGATATTGATTTAGAATATGCAAATAATTTAGTTAATATTCATAAATTAAATGCCAAAGTAGTTAATTTAAATAATGTTTTTTTAAGTTTTAAAAAAACATTAGAAACTGAAATTAATATAGAAAAATCAAAATTAATTTTAGGCAATTTAAAAGCTAGATTAAGAATGAATACTCTTTATGCATATGCACAAAATCATAATTATTTAGTTGTAGGAACAGATAATAGTGATGAATGACACATTGGTTATTTTACTAAATATGGTGATGGTGGTGTTGATTTATTACCAATTATTCATTTGTTAAAAAAAGATGTTTTTGCTGCAGCAAAGATATTAAAAGTTAGTGAAGAGATCATTATTCGTAAGCCAACTGCTGGTTTATGAGATGGACAAACTGATGAAATGGAAATGCAATTTAAGTATGAACAATTAGATCAATATTTACTAGGAAATAAATCATTAATACCATCATGAGTAATTAATAAAATTGAATTTATGCATCAGAATAGTGCACACAAAAGAATACCTGTACCGCAAGCTCCGAAATGAACAAGAAAAAAATAAAGGAATGAGAATATGGCTGGACATTCACAATATGCAAATATTAAACATCGTAAAGATGCCCAAGATAACAAACGTGGTAAAATTTTTCAAAAATTATCAAGAGAAATTTATGTTGCTGTTAAATTAGGTGGTGCAAATGTTGAAAATAATCCGCGATTGAAATTAATGTTAGAAAAAGCACGACGTATAAATTTGCCAAAGGATAATATTAATCGTGCTATTAATAAAGCTAGTAATAAAAATGAAACAACTAATTATGAAGCAGTCACTTATGAAGGATATGGACCAAGTAATATTGTCATAATTATTCATTGTTTAACTGATAATAAAAATCGAACTGCAAGTAATATTCGAAGTTATTTTAATAAATTGGGTGGTCATTTAGCTGCTACTAATTCTGTTCAATATTTATTTCAAACAACGGGGGTAATTCAATTTTCAAGTTTATTATCAGTTGAAGAAATTTTGGAGTTAATAATTGATTTTGAAATTTTTAATATTGAAAAAAATGAAGATATCATTGATATTGAAGTTAATCCTAAACAGTTAAATGCTGTAACTAATTTATTAGAAAAAAATAATATTAATGATTTTATTACTAATGAAATTGTTAATATTCCCCATGAATTGATTACCATTACTGATCAACAACAAATTAAATTAATTGATATATTGTTAGAAACAATTGAAAATGATGATGATGTGCTTTCAATTGAACATAATTTTAAAAAATAAAAAGGTTTATTTTTCTTTTTCATCTAATTAATAATAAGAATAGAAAAGGAGGAATAAGTCATGGATGAATATTTTTAGGTATTATTAAAGAATTTTATGAAAATAAAATTATTTTTGAATGTAATGATCATGGATATATTATTGAAGGTGTTAATTTACAAACATTACCATTAAATATTAAAGTGAAAATTTATGTTTATTTTGAGGCTTTTTAGTAATCTGTGTATCTTTGTTTTGCAAAGTACTAGTTCAGATTAATTCTGTCTTCAAATTTTATCATAAAATGAGCAATTGCTGTATTTCAATTTTGAATGGGTATTGTTCATTTTTTTGTTATATTTTCAATTGCTAAGTAAAATATTTTGAAAACTGCCATATCATTTGGAAAAACTTTTTTATTTCTGATGACTTTTCGTAGTTGACTATTAACAGATTCAATAGAATTTGTAGTATAAATCACTCTTTTGATTTCTGGAGGATAACTAATAAAAATCATTAAATTATCTCAATTTTTATATCAAGATTTAGCAATTTGAGGATAGTGTTTATTTCATTTACTTTCAAATGATTCTAAAGCTTGCATTGCTTGTTCTTCACTACATGCATTATAAATTGGCTTTAAATCTGTAACTAGTGATTTTCGATGTTTGTATGAAACATATTTTAAACTATTTCTGATTTGATGAACTATACATAATTGATGTTCAGTTTTAGGATAAACTGATTGTATTGCTTCTGACATGCCTGTTAAGTTGTCACTACAAGCAATAAGAATATCATTTAAGCCACGATTTTTCATTTCTGTGAAATTTGCTAATCAAAATTTAGCGCCTTCATTTTCACTAATTCATAAACCTAAAACATCTTTTTTACCTTCTAAATCAACACCTAAAGCTATATAAACTGATTTGTTAATAATGCGTTTATCTTGTCGTACTTTAACTACTATACAATCAAAATAAACAATGGGATAAATGCCTTCTAATGGTCTATTTTGTCATGCTTTGACATCATCAATCACATCATCAGTAATTTGACTAATAACACTTTCACTAATATCAGCACCATGATATAACTCTTGTAACTGCATTCTAATATCTGATAATGTCATACCTTTTGCATATAAGGAAAGAACTTGTTGATCAAAACCATCAAATCTTCTCTGTCTTTTTGGCACTATTACAGGAGTAAAATTACTATTACGATCTCGTGGTACATCAATCTCAATTTTACCTTGTTGAGTTATTAATTTTTTTGAACTTATACCATTACGAGCATTGTCACTATTACTATGTTGATTTTTTTCATATCCTAAATAATTTTGCATCTCAGAATTCAACATTTTTTCAACTAAACGTTTTGTTAATTCTTTATATAAACCCCCTTCTTTAAAAACTGTTGTTAAATCTTCAGTATTTTCTAATAATAAATCTACTGCTTTTGATATTGGATCATTATTATTAAAGTTATCTTTTTTAGCCATCTGTAACTCACTCTTTCTAATCATTTAATTATATTTACTAGAATTAATTAAACATAGTTATTTTTGTAAGTTACACAGATTACTAAACATTACCCAAAAGTATTATATGTTCTAGGAAATCCAATAACAACTACTTCTTGTAATGAATCAACTTCATTTTGCGTTATTTTTTTATATAAACCATTCTTTCATTTTTTAATAATATCACTAAAAAATAAACAAGTAAACTATTACTAAAATGATATAATTAACATAGTATCTTTACTAATTTTTTTTAATTTATCTATTTTACTTAAACTATTATTTAAAATAGTTTCTAAACAAAATTCAATCTTTAAAAAAGAAAAACTGTAAAAAAGAATTAAACCATCCTTTTTATTTTTCATTTTAACTATCTAATTTTGTTCTTGTAAAAATGTTAATAATTGCTGAATTGCTGAATTACGATGAGAAATTTTATTTTTATCTGCCAATGACAATTCACCTAAAGTAGCATGTACTACTGGAACATAAAATATTTGATCGTAACCAAAACCATCATTACCTTTTATCTCAGTAGTGATTTCACCTTCAAGTTTACCAATAAATGCTTTAGTAATCTTATGATCAAAATCAACATAAGCAATAGCAGAAATAAATACTGCTGCACGATTAGTTTCACCTTCCATTTGTTCTAAAATGTCTAACATTGCATCATGATAGGACATTTCTTCCTTTCATCGTGTGCTGAGTTAATACCAGGAAAATTATTTAAAGCTAATATTTCTAACCCTGAATCATCAGCAATTACAGGACCATTCACTAATTTTGCAAGTGTTGTTGCTTTTAAAATTGCATTTTCAATAAATGATGTACCTGTTTCATTAATTTCAAGAGGAGAATTAAGATCTAACATTGATTTGACATTATATCCCTTTGTATGTAAGATACTCTTTAATTCATTAATTTTACCGATATTATTAGATGCAAACCATAAGGTTTTAGCAGTCATTAATAATCAATCCCTTCACGAGCAATTTGACCTTTTTCAAAATAATGTTTAATTGATTTAACTTCACTAATTAAATTAGCACATTGCTCTAAGGCAAAAGATGCATATCTACCAGATAATGCAATTTCAATATGTGATTTTTTATTTTTTAAAATTTCAATTAAGTCTTGTTCTTTAATCAAATTATTTTGAATACACCCTAAAATTTCATCAACAACAATAAGATCAGTATTATCACTTTGACTTAATAGTTTTAATCTAGTAAGACCATAATTAGTTTCTTGTTTTAATTTATTTTTTTCTTCTTCATCCATTTCTCAAAAAAATTTTTGCGAAGATTTATAAAAACTTTCAATTTTAAGTTTAGTATTTTGTTTTAAAAAATTAATTTCACCAGAAGGACGATTTTTTAAAAAACGTAAGTAACTAACATTAAGATTATTACCCAATGTTCTAATTACCATACCATTAAGAATTGAGGTTTTACCTCTTCCTTCACCTTTATAAATATGAATATAACCTTTTTTTAACATACTATCACTTACTTTCAATATTTTTTATTTAATAAATTGTATAATTTTATTACGGACAATACAAGCAAAATAGAGGTGTCATTTTGAAATTTAAAACTATTAAACCACCATATCAATTAGAGATATTAAAAACAAAAGGTTTAACCAATGACTTATTTTTAGTAAATAAACATTTTTTTTAAAACAATCTAAAGATATTTTGCAACCTTTTTTGAATTTTACAAATCAAATTAATGTTATTAAATTAATTAAATCAAAAAAATTTACATTACCTATTAATGAAGTCAATATTAATAATAATAAACTATTAACCTTAATGCCATATTATCATAATTTAATTAATTTAAGCGAACAAATAATTAATAAACAAATATTAGAACAAATTTCATCATTGGTAAAACAACTACATAATATTAAATTTGATAATAAATCATTAATTAAAACTTGAAAAGGTTTAGAACAACTTAATTTATACTGTAATTTAACTACTAGTAATCCTTGTTTAGAAAAAATAACCAGTGAGGTAATCAAATGAATTGCTACTTATCAACCAACAACAATTGTTTTATCTCATAATGATTTAACATTAAATAATTTTGTTAAAAAAAATAATTGTTGATATTTAATTGATTGAGATTTTGCTTGTTGAAACGACGAATTATTTGATATTGCCTCTTTTGCTTCTGAAAGTTTAACTTCTGAAACCGAAATTAATACTTGATTTAATTGTTTTAATTTAAATAATGAACAAATAATTATTGCTAAAAATGAATGAATTATCAAAATTTAATTTGATATTATTGAGCTTGTTATTTATACGAACAAACTAATTTAAACATATATAAAGAAATTAGTGAAAGTAAATTAACTAATCTATTAAAATAAGTTATTTAAATAATTCATCATTTTAAGCCTGATTATGTAGTTTTAACTTCTTAACAAATTGAACCATAATTAGGTAATTTATTAGTAGTCTGTTTTTTTTTGTTCAATTTGTTTTCCTTGTAAATTTATTTCTACTATATTATTAACAGCTGAAATGTTTGATTCTATTTCAATAACTATACATTTATTATTTGAAGCGTGTTCTTGTAACAATGGCATTCTTTCATCATTTAAAATTTGACAATTATCATTTGAAGTAATATTTTTTTGTAAATTTTCTTTATAATCACAGTTTGCGCAAATTTCATTATTATCTTTTATTTGATTTATAAATTCTTTTACTCAATATTTCATTATTTATTTACTCCCTTTTTTCTTTTTTATTTTTTATTAGCATATACAATAAAATTAAATTTTATTGGAAATAGTTTTTAATAAATAGTATTTATAATGTTAATAATTATTGTAAATATAAAGAATATCACAATTATTATGGCTTTAATAATTTACTACTAGAATTAGCAAAATATTTAATTGTTTCTATTAAATCTTTATCCACTTGTTTTTTTAAATCATCTAAATTAGTAAACTTTAAATTATCACGAAGAAAATCTAAAAATCTAAGTTTAATGATTTTTCCATATAAATCTTGATTAAAGTTTAATAAGTAAGTTTCAACTAACGGCTTATTATTACGTAACATAATTACTGTCATACTTTGATAACATTTATTATCTACTTCAGTAAGCGTAATATAAGTAGCAAGACCTGGTAATGCATAGTTTGTTAATAACGATAAATTAGCAGTTGGAAAATTAATCGTTCTAGCCTCTTTAATACCATGAACTACTTTACCACTAATTGTATATGGCTCTTGTTGTAAACAAAGATTAGCACTACTAATATCTTTATTTTGTAAAAGTTGTTTAATATAAGTTGAAGAAACTTTGTTATTATTAACAATAATATCATTACAAAGATAAACTTGTAATGAAGATTGTTGTAATGTTTTAATATTACCTTGCCCTTGATAACCAAACCTAATATTTGGATTAACAACTACTGCTTTAACATTATTTGCCAATAATCATGAAATAAATTGCTCTGGTGAAAGTGTTGCTATTTCTTTACTAAACTTAATTTCCCAATAATAATCAAAATTGTATTTAGCAATTGTTTTAATTTTATCTTCATTACTTAATAAAACCTCATTATTTTTATTACTAATTACACTTTGTGGTTTTCTATCAAAACTAATAATACATGTTTGATAATTATTTATTGTTGAATTAACTAATAATTGTTTAAATAGGGCTTGATGACCTTGATGAATACCATCAAAAAAACCTCAACAAGCAATAATTGGTTTAGACATCAATTTTTGATTTTGAATATTTAGATTTTTCAATTTTAATATCTTCATTACATTTAAAACCTCGTTGGCTTACGTATAAATTATTTTTTTGATTACGATAAATAGCTAATGGCAAATGTTCAGAATTAACAACTAAAACATATGGCTCATTAGTGCTATCAATAACTAAAGGTTTACCATCAATAACACTTTTACTATTATCAACAACAATCGCTGGCATAATATTTTTAACACCATCATAAATACTAATATGATTTTTAATAACTGTTTCTTCATTAATAACATCTAAATTTAGGGCATTACTTAAATCAAAACCCGATTGATGAATTCTTCTCAAATAAGTTAAAGTTGCTGATGTATGTAAAATTCTAGCAATGTCAGTAATCAAAGCTCGAACATAAGTTCCTTTTGAACATACTACTTCAAAAGTAACTAAATCATTATTAAAACTAATTAATTTTAAAGATTTAATATAAACCTTACGTTTTGGTAATTCAACAAGAATATTCTCACGAGCATATTCATAAAGTTTTTTACCATTAATTTTAACTGCAGCATAAGCAGGAATTATTTGCTCATATTGACGATTATTATAAAATTCAAGTGCTTTAACAATTTCTGATTCTTTTAAATCAAGATGTGGTTTTGATTCAATAATTTTACCAGTAATATCGCCGGTGTCGGTTTTTAAAAATAGTTGCATTTTTGCAATGTAAACTTTATCACTTTTTAAAATAAAATCACTAATTTTGGTTGCTTCATTCACAAGTACTACCATTAGTCCTGTTGCTAAAGGATCTAACGTACCTGTATGACCAATTTTATTTAATTTCAAACGTTTTTTAATAATAACAAGACAATCTTGTGATGTCATAAATGAAGGTTTATCTATTAATAATATATAATCTTTTAACATGCGTTTCACCTACTTTACTTCTTTATCAGAAGTAACTTCTTGATACTTTTCAACATGTTTACAATTTGGATAATTAGTACACCCTAAAAATTTTCGATTTTGTTTTGAAGATTTAACAACCATTCAACCATCTGTACATACTAAACAAGGTTTATTTTTTTCTAATTGTTTTTGAATATATCGACATTTTGGAAATGCTGAACAACCGTTAAATTTACCATATCTTCCTGTTCTTTGCACAAGTGGGGCACCACAAAGTGGACAATCTTGATCTAATAAAACCGGTTTAATTTTAAACTCAGTCATTTTATCAAAAGCATCATCAATCCTTGGTTCAAACTTAACTCAAAAGTCTTTTACCACTTGATGCATATCAAAATTACCATGAGCAATTTGATCTAATTGAGTTTCAACTTGTGAAGTATATGTCTCATTAATAATATCATAAAAAAACTCTTGAAGTTTATCATTAGTTAAAAGACCTTTCTCAGTAGCTTTAAAAGACTTATTTTCAATAATAACATAACCGCGTTCTTTAATAGTGTTCATAATTGGATTATAAGTCGATGGTCGACCAATTCCTAGTTCTTCTAATGTTTTAATTAATTTAGCTTCTGTGTATCTTGGTTTTGGTTTAGTAAAGTGTTGCTGTAAATTTACTGACTCAACTTTAATAATTTGATTTTTTTCAAATTTTGGTAAAACTAAAAGTTCTTCATTTTCAAGACTTTCTACATCAAGCATTAAAAATCCTTTAAACTTGATTTGTTGTCCTGTTAAACGAAATTGATAATCATTATTTTTAAATAAAACAGTAGTACTAATTAATTGTGCTGGTGCCATTAATGAACTAAGGGCACGAAAATAAATTAAATTATAAAGTTTTAATTGATCTTTATTTAAAAAATCAATAGCACGTTTATTATTCATTGTTAAATCAGTTGGTCTGATTGCTTCATGAGCATCTTGCACATTTTTTTTATTAGTCTGTTCTTTCTTCTGTCCAAGATATTGTTCACCATATTCATTAACAATTAATGTTTTGGCATTTTCAATAAATTTATCATTTAAACGTATTGAATCAGTACGAGGATAACTAATAAATCCAGTAAGTGTTCCATTAAAATCAATTCCTTCATACAATTGCTGAGCAATAAGCGTTGTTTTAGCAGTACTAAAATTTAATTGTGTTGATGCTGCTTGTAATAAACTACTAGTAGTAAATGGATTTAATGAATTACGCTTACGATTTTGTTCAGTAACAGAAATTACTTGATAACTATCACTTAATGCATTTTTAATAGCAACTGCTTCTTGTTCATTATTAATAACTAACAGTTCTTCTTTATATTTTTCACAATTTAATATTATTTTTTTTTGATAAGTACTATTAATTGTTCAAAATTCTTTACTAATAAAATTAATAATTTCACATTCTCTTGTTGCTATTAATTTTAATGCTACTGATTGTACTCTCCCTGCACTACGTGAACCGATCTTCTTTTGTAATAGATTACTTAAGCGAAAACCAATGATACGATCAACCATTCTTCTTGCTTCTTGACTACGAACTAATGGTAAATCAATACTATGTGGAGATTTAAATGCTGTTAAAATTGCATCTTTAGTAATTTCATTAAAAGTTATTCGTGATGATATATTACTTGTTGCTAATACTTGATCTAAATGATAAGCAATTGCTTCTCCTTCACGATCATGATCGGTTGCTAGATAAACATGAGTAATACTTTTTAATTTACTTTTTAATTCTTTTACCTTTGGCATTTTTTTGCGATCAATTTTGTAAATTGGTTCAAAAGTTTCTAAATCAATTCCCAAACCATATTGACCTTTAATTGCTAAATTACGAATGTGTCCATCCGAAGATAACACTAAATAATCATTACCTAAATATGATTGTACTGCTTTACTTTTAACTGGAGATTCCATGATTACTAATTTTGATGGCATCTTATATCTTCCTCTATATATAATTTATTAGCTTTATTCAAATACTATTTTGTAATATATATAACTTTAACGCGAAAGTCAATATTTTTTTGGATATATGCTTTTTTATAAAAATTTTAAATAACTTATTAACAATTAATATATAAATTATGCTATATTTATTTAGTAAAAATTTAATATAAGTTTTTATTCTATTTATTTTTGTAAATAAATAGGTTTTTATTTTGATTTGAAAGGAACATAAAAATGAAATTTTTAAACACAAATGAGAGCGAAATTAATTCTGAAATACTTTCTAATTTATTACAATCAATACTTCCAAATAATCCTCTTACAGTGGGACTAGTATGTCTTGCTGGTGGAATTGGTTACTATTCATGAAATTTTTACAAAAATAAAAAACAAGAATTAAATATAAAAGTAATACAAAAAAATGATGAAAAGAAAACTACATTAAACTCAAATAATCTAACAAATCAATCAAGTAATATAAGTAAATATGAATATAAAATGATATTAGATGATGCAACTAAAATTAATCAAATAATTTTAGATAATAACAATAGCAAAAATGTTGAAGAACAATATGATATGCTAAATGATGCTAAATCAGAAATAAATGTTGAAGAACAATATGATATGCTAAATGATGCTAAATCAGAAATAAATGTTGAAGAACAATATGATATGCTAAATGATGCTAAATCAGAAATAAATGTTGAAGAACAATATGATATGTTAAATGATGCTAAATCAGAAATAAACAAAGAAGATGAATGGGTAATAATTGATAATCAATCTAATGTAAAAAATACTATTCATAAAAATATTTTATAGACTATATTTTATAAAATATTAAAAAGAAAAAAAGTTAAAAGAATGAGTTTAATTAAAATTAAGGTAATGTTTAGTAATCTGTGTAACTTACAAAAATAACTATGTTTAATTAATTCTAGTAAATATAATTAAATGACTAGAAAGAGTGAGTTACAGATGGCTAAAAAAGATAACTTTAATAATAATGATCCAATATCAAAAGCAGTAGATTTATTATTAGAAAATACTGAAGATTTAACAACAGTTTTTAAAGAAGGGGGTTTATATAAAGAATTAACAAAACGTTTAGTTGAAAAAATGTTGAATTCTGAGATGCAAAATTATTTAGGATATGAAAAAAATCAACATAGTAATAGTGACAATGCTCGTAATGGTATAAGTTCAAAAAAATTAATAACTCAACAAGGTAAAATTGAGATTGATGTACCACGAGATCGTAATAGTAATTTTACTCCTGTAATAGTGCCAAAAAGACAGAGAAGATTTGATGGTTTTGATCAACAAGTTCTTTCCTTATATGCAAAAGGTATGACATTATCAGATATTAGAATGCAGTTACAAGAGTTATATCATGGTGCTGATATTAGTGAAAGTGTTATTAGTCAAATTACTGATGATGTGATTGATGATGTCAAAGCATGACAAAATAGACCATTAGAAGGCATTTATCCCATTGTTTATTTTGATTGTATAGTAGTTAAAGTACGACAAGATAAACGCATTATTAACAAATCAGTTTATATAGCTTTAGGTGTTGATTTAGAAGGTAAAAAAGATGTTTTAGGTTTATGAATTAGTGAAAATGAAGGCGCTAAATTTTGATTAGCAAATTTCACAGAAATGAAAAATCGTGGCTTAAATGATATTCTTATTGCTTGTAGTGACAACTTAACAGGCATGTCAGAAGCAATACAATCAGTTTATCCTAAAACTGAACATCAATTATGTATAGTTCATCAAATCAGAAATAGTTTAAAATATGTTTCATATAAACATCAAAAATCACTAGTTACAGATTTAAAGCCAATTTATAATGCATGTAGTGAAGAACAAGCAATGCAAGCTTTAGAATCATTTGAAAGTAAATGAAATAAACACTATCCTCAAATTGCTAAATCTTGATATAAAAATTGAGATAATTTAATGATTTTTATTAGTTATCCTCCAGAAATCAAAAGAGTGATTTATACTACAAATTCTATTGAATCTGTTAATAGTCAACTACGAAAAGTTATCAGAAATAAAAAAGTTTTTTAATAATCTGTGTATCTTTGTTTTGCAAAGTACTAGTTCAGATTAATTCTGTCTTCAAATTTTATCATAAAATGAGCAATTGCTGTATTTCAATTTTGAATGGGCATTGTTCATTTTTTCGTTATATTTTCAATTGCTAAATAAAATATTTTGAAAACTGCCATATCATTTGGAAAAACTTTTTTATTTCTGATAACTTTTCGTAGTTGACTATTAACAGATTCAATAGAATTTGTAGTATAAATCACTCTTTTGATTTCTGGAGGATAACTAATAAAAATCATTAAATTATCTCAATTTTTATATCAAGATTTAGCAATTTGAGGATAGTGTTTATTTCATTTACTTTCAAATGATTCTAAAGCTTGCATTGCTTGTTCTTCACTACATGCATTATAAATTGGCTTTAAATCTGTAACTAGTGATTTTTGATGTTTATATGAAACATATTTTAAACTATTTCTGATTTGATGAACTATACATAATTGATGTTCAGTTTTAGGATAAACTGATTGTATTGCTTCTGACATGGCTGTTAAGTTGTCACTACAAGCAATAAGAATATCATTTAAGCCACGATTTTTCATTTCTGTGAAATTTGCTAATCAAAATTTAGCGCCTTCATTTTCACTAATTCATAAACCTAAAACATCTTTTTTACCTTCTAAATCAACACCTAAAGCTATATAAACTGATTTGTTAATAATGCGTTTATCTTGTCGTACTTTAACTACTATACAATCAAAATAAACAATGGGATAAATGCCTTCTAATGGTCTATTTTGTCATGCTTTGACATCATCAATCACATCATCAGTAATTTGACTAATAACACTTTCACTAATATCAGCACCATGATATAACTCTTGTAACTGCATTCTAATATCTGATAATGTCATACCTTTTGCATATAAGGAAAGAACTTGTTGATCAAAACCATCAAATCTTCTCTGTCTTTTTGGCACTATTACAGGAGTAAAATTACTATTACGATCTCGTGGTACATCAATCTCAATTTTACCTTGTTGAGTTATTAATTTTTTTGAACTTATACCATTACGAGCATTGTCACTATTACTATGTTGATTTTTTTCATATCCTAAATAATTTTGCATCTCAGAATTCAACATTTTTTCAACTAAACGTTTTGTTAATTCTTTATATAAACCCCCTTCTTTAAAAACTGTTGTTAAATCTTCAGTATTTTCTAATAATAAATCTACTGCTTTTGATATTGGATCATTATTATTAAAGTTATCTTTTTTAGCCATCTGTAACTCACTCTTTCTAGTCATTTAATTATATTTACTAGAATTAATTAAACATAGTTATTTTTGTAAGTTACACAGATTACTAAACATTACCAAATTTCTTGACACCAGCAACAACAATACTACCATTATCATTATCAATTTTATATTTTTTATTTTTAATTATAATTTTATATTTTTCTAATAATTGCTTAAGATCTTTTTCATATAACATTGGGATTCCTATTTTTTTTGCATTTTCTAAATCATTTTCATTAATAACATATTCTCCTACTTCAAACTTAGAAGGTAATTCACGATATCATTTGATTTTAAATTGATTTTTTTCTAAAAGTGCAAGTAATTTTGCTTCTAATGTTATTATTCTAATATTTATTTCTTTAAGTTTTAAACTCATTCCATGCTTATTTTCATAATCATTAAATTGTTTTTTTAATTTTTTTAATCTTTGACTTCAAATATCTATACTAGTATTTAGTTCTTTATTTACTTTCTTTAAAGAACTAGTTTTTTTAATTATTTCATCTTTTTTTGTTTCCATTATTTCTTTACATTTTTGATTTTCTTCTGCAAGTTGTTTTTTTAAATTTTCTTTATCACTTACTTGTATTTCTTCTGCTTTATTATTTTCTAATGAAATTTCAGTTTTTGACAAAGGAAAAACTTCTTTAATTATTTCTAATACTTTATTATTACTAATATTATTGTTGGCATTACCCACCGTCTTTATTAAAAAAAGTATCATTTCCATTTTTTCTTGACTTAATTGATCGCATTCATTTTGTAATTTATTTATAATGGTATTTCAATCTTGAAATAATGAATAATATTTTTCTCTACTGAAATGTCCAAAACTAATATTTTTAAATTGTTTTCTCAATTGTTTTCTTCTCAATTCTGTTTGTTCAACATCACTGATACTATTACTACATAAATTTCTAACTATAAATTCTTCTTTTGTTATATTATTTATTTTACTTGTAAGCTGTTTTCATTGTTCTCTGGCATTAGTAAAACGATTTCATCAATGTGGTTCTATATTTAATACTTCTTGAATTAGTCAAACATTATAAACACCAAAAATATTAAATGATTGGGTACGTAAAGAATCAATTTTTGCTTTTAATTCTATTTCTCTTTTTCTTCAATCTAACGCCTTTTGTTTAATAGTATTAATAGTCATCTCAGTTGCTAAATCATTAAAATTAGTAATTTCCTCAACTAAATTTTGATAAGGAATATGAATATTTTTTTCTTCATTAATAGTACTTTCTTCTTTTTCTAATTCTTTTAATTCTAATTCTATTAGTTTTAAATTTTGCATTTCAGTAATACTTGGACTATTTATTAAAGTTTTTTTGTCTTCCTCTATTTTGATTTTTTTTGGCATTTACTTTCTCATCCTATCTATATATTCTCGAATTTTCTAATTGTAAACTTTAAACTAAAAATAAACCAATGCCTTACTTTTATTAAAATTAACTAAAAATAAAAAAACTATAATGAGCAAACACTCATTAAAGTTTTTAAGTACTATTTTTAGTTAATGTGAATAATTATAACATGCTGAATTATACTTGTAAGTGCAAGTAAATAAAATTGCAAAAAATTCTCATATAAAAATTTCATAATGCTAAATTTAGTTTAGAAAAAAGTAAGGAGTTTTTATATGAGTTATAAACATCTTGGCATAGATGAAAGGATTTATATTGAGAATCAATTGAAATTTAAATTTAAAATTAGTGAAATAGCTAAAAATCTTAATCGAAGTATTAGTACTATTATTCGAGAAATTAATAGAAATAAAGATAATAATCATTATTTTTCATTAATTGCACAAAATAAAGCTGAAAATCGAAAATAATCACATATTAGTTTTCATAAGTTTAAAAATAAGAATTTAGTAAAATATGTACAACAAAAATTACTATTAGGTTGATCACCTGAACAAATTTATGGCAGAATTAAAAATTTTCATAAAGAGTGAGTTATTAGTTTTAAAACAATTTATACTTGAATTTATTTTGGAATGCTTGATAAAGTTACTAGTAAAAATTTAAGAAGAAAAGGTAAAAAACGAAAATCTAAAGAAAATCGTGGCAAGTTTAATGGTAAATCAATTAAAGAACGAGATATAAATGTTAATGATCGTATAACACTTGGTCATTAAGAAGGAGATACTATAGTATCATCAAGAGCAAAAGCAAATCATGTTTAATAACTTTAGTTGAAAGAGTATCACGATTTACTTTAGCAATATTAGTTAAAAACAGAACTACTAAAGTTATTAATAAAAATGTCAGTTATTATTTATCAATTCTTCCTAAAAACATTGTTAAAACTATTACTTTTGATCGTGGCAAAGAATTTTCAAATTGACAACAACTTGAAAAAAATTTAGATGTAAAAATTTATTTTGCCAATCCATATTCACCTTGACAAAGAGGTACTAATGAAAATACTAATGGTTTAATTAGAGAAAAATTTCCTAAAAAATTTATTTTTTCAAAAACTAATAAAAATGAAGTTCATAAATTTATATTGTCTTTAAATCAAAGACCGAGAAAAATACTAAATTATCTTTCACCAATCGAATATTTGGATAGAAAAATAATTTAGTTGCACTTACCTTTACAATTTAGCTATTTAATAAAAAAATATTTACATAATACAAATTAGTTTTTATTTAAAAATAATCTTTATTACATAAAATATTTTATTTAATGACACACTCTAATTATATATAGATAATATTCAATATTTTTTTACTTTTTCTTTCTTCTTTTTAATACAAATATTGGAATAACAATTGCAAAAAATATTAAAGCAGTAAAACCAATAGTAATAATCATACATATTCTATTTATCTTTTTTTTGTATTGATTTAACTCTTGTGGATTAATAATTTCATAGCCATAATAACTTATAATATTACGTTTACGAAATTTAAAAATAACAATATTAATCATATGAATAAAGAAAATAACACCTAAAATAATTGTTAAAGTTATTGCATCTTTAATAATATCAGGAACATTAACTGTTCATTTTTGAATAATAAAAGTTAATTTCTGACCACTAATCAAAAACATAATGCCAATAATAATACCAAGAACAATATAACTACTAATACTTATTCAATTAATAATTATCAAGTTAGCATGAATTTTACGATAATTTCTAATTATAAAATTAGGAGGTAATAATGACCCTTTTAATGTTCTTTCAATATATAAATCCACTTCTCTTCTTAATGTCACAAATTCAATAATATTAATTAAAATAATAGTAAGAGCAATAATTGCTAATGGAATAGTAATTACAGGATGAGGAATAATTTTTATGTTAATCATACCAAAATATAAACCAATAAAAGTTGAAGCAATAATTAATGTCATAACACCAATAAATAATAAAATTAATTGTTTTAGCTTCTCTGATTTAATTTCTCTGCTAATTGGTTTTGGAATTTTAAAACTATTTTTATAACTAACTATTTCCATAGTATTAAATGTTTGTGGTTGATCATAATACATATCTTTTTCTTTAGTAAAGTTTTCATTGATCGGCACTGTCTTTTTTTCTTGTAAAGGTATTATATAAGAACTAGTAACTTGTATATTTTTACCATCATATTTTTTTTCATTATAATCATTTTCATTAAAATCAGAATTATGAATATTTTCTTTATTTTTATTAATTGGTGGTACAACATTGCTAAAATAAGTGTTATTATTAGTTGATTTTTGATAACCTTCTTTATCTGATAACCTATTTTTTTGTGAAAAAAATTTATCAAATAATTTAAATTTTATTTTAGACATATACATCACCTACATTTAATTAGTTAAAATATTTTTTGTCTTTTTAGAAATATGTTTACTTGAATAAAATTTTCTTTGTAATTTGGCAATTTCATGTTCAATTTCCAAAATTTTATCTTCAAATTGATAATCTTTTTCTTCTAAACTTAAGTATCCTTTAATAGAAATCCTTTTGCGTAAATACATTATTAATAAAATTGATAATAATAACAGAAAAATCAAAAGTGCTAACCCACCCATTGAATATAAAAAAGTAGTAATTGGAATCTCAAAACCTAAAAACTTAATGGTATTAGTACTACTATCATCACTTACTACTGCTAACACTAATTTCACCTCATACATTAGTATATAAATATTATAACAAAAACACCAAATCTAATTAATATTATCTATTTAATAGTTTATTTTCTGTTATAATAATTATTTTAATAATAAAAAAGAATATTAATAATATTCTTTTTCATATGTTCATCCTTCGCTACGTAAATATTTTGCTGCAACAAATTGTGCAAATATTGCTAGAAACAGGCCAAAGAAAGTAATCAATAATAAAACTGTATAATCAAGAATTGGACGATTAATTAAAAATAAATCTTCTGGTGGGCGCTGTAACTCTAAAATAAATCTAATTAAATTTCATCCAAAAAAGTAAAGTCCCATTTGAACACCTGCATGCATCATTCGATAATGATGTGGATTATTTATTTCATAAAGTTTTTTGCTTTTATTTATATAATCATTAATTTTCTTACCAGAAGGTTTGACTTCTGCTAATGCTTTATTTACTACATTTTTTGGTACTTGATTATAATAGTAAACTTCATTTCACATTTTAGTTCAAGTCAAATGTTTTGGGTCATGATTTACTTTATTTCAATATTTTGGATTAAAAGTTATTTTTCCTCAGTATTTAAAATTATTTTTAAAATCAAATTGAAACTTATCTGGCTCTACTTTTCATGGCTTTTTACCAAATCATTTACCAAGATTTGGAACAACAAGTGTAATCACTAATCATAATCCTAAATTAGCAATTGATTCATAAAGAAATATTGGTGCACGATAAACAATTTCACCATTAATAGTTTCTGGAGTGCCACTTGGTCCACCATTTAATTTAAAACAATTATCACGAATAAAAGCAGGTAATCATGATAATGAATCATAACTTACAACGTTACCAAGTAATTCATGATTAAAGAAATTACCTCAACGTCCTAATACCTGTCCTAATAAAATATTAGGAATAATTAAATCACCATATATTCATAATGATATTTTATACTTACGACCAACAAAGTAAAAAATAATTGCACCAGCAATAATTCCAAATAAAACACCACCATGAATAGACATCCCTGGTTTTCAAAATGCAAATTTTTCAAAAAAACTAATTGACTTATTAGGATCATCCTTGCCAAGAAAACTAGCACCAAATAATGAAGCAGGAATAATAAATATTATTGATCATGCTAAAGAATCAGTAGGAACACGATAACGTTTAAATTTTACTCAAGAAGCAATAATTGAAGCAAAAATACCCGACATAATAGCAAATGCATAAACATGAAACCATCCACCATAAGTATCAGTAATGCCGTGAGGTCCAACAAAATCTAAATTTAACATAACAAACACCTCACTTACAAGACCATCTTTTAATATAGAATACCATAATAGAATACCATAACTAACTAAGAATCACAATATAAATAAAGGCAAACAATACATATTACATATATAATTTTGATAAAGTGTAATTGTAATTCACATTTTTTTAGATTTTTTATTGTATATTATTTTTTGCAAATATAAACTTAAATTAAGATTTACCAAAAAACAATTACAAAAAATAATGTATTTTTGCTAAATCTTAATTTAATTTTAAAAAAAAGGAGGGAATAAAAATGAAATTTAAACAATTGTTATTATTAATTACCACTGTTACAAGTTTAGGGATGATATTATCAAATAATAAAATAATTAATAGCAATCAAAATACTACTTTTTTAAATAAAAACAATGTTTCTAAAATTAGCTTTAACAAAATGACAGGCACTACTGGTGAAATTAATAGTTTAACTTTTAAGGGGGAACAAACTTATGCCGTTAATAGTGAAGGTATTGTTTATAAAAGTGACAATGGTCAATCTTTTGAAGAAATAAATTTACTTAATTATGATTATAAAATAAAATCACTAATTACAACACCTAATGGCACAATTTATGTTGGAACTTATAATGAAAAAAATAATGAATTAAAAGTTTATATTCTTAAAAATGATCAACTTGCTGAAAAATATACTTTAAGTTCATATCAATTATTAGCAATGACTTTTGACAAAAAAAATAATATTTATATAGGAACAAATCAAGGGGTATATACTAATTCAAGTCCAACAACTGAATTAGAAAAAATAGATGGGGCAACAGGTAGCATTACAGTTTTAAAAACAACTAAAAATGGCTTAATTTATGCTGGTAATACAGAAGGAATGATTTTTAAAAGTATTGGGGGTAATCCTTTTAATTTAGTTGAGCAACTAAAAGATGGTGGTATTACAAGTATTGCTGTTGATAATAAAGAAACAATCTTTGTTACTAACAACAGTAAAAAAGTTTATTATAAACGTGTTACTATTGCTAATTTTTTACCATATAAGCAAATTTTAGAAACAATAAATACAACAGTAATAACTTTTGGAACAGGGGTTTTAGTTGGTGATAAAGATGGTAATATATGAAAAAGTTATCAAGAAAAAAACTTCACTTTATTCTATGAAAATAAATTTAATTCAATTAATGAATTGATTTATAATTCTAATAATTTTACTATTTATGCAACAACTACTGATGGAATATATAAAAATAAATAATCTAATTTAAAATAACTAATTTTAAGTTAGTTCTTTTTTAAAAAAATTGTAATACTTATTGAAAATTTAATAGTAAAATTATAAATAATTTTAATTTTTTATAATTTTGTTTATTCATAAAACATCTCTAATATTTTATTAGGAGGCTTTTTAGTAATCTGTGTTTCTTTGTTTTACAAAGTACTAGTTCAGATTAATTCTGTCTTCAAATTTTATCATAAAATGAGCAATTGCTGTATTTCAATTTTGAATGGGCATTGTTCATTTTTTTGTTATATTTTCAATTGCTAAGTAAAATATTTTAAAAACTGCCATATCATTTGGAAAAACTTTTTTATTTCTGATGACTTTTCGTAATTGACTATTAACAGATTCAATAGAATTTGTAGTATAAATCACTCTTTTGATTTCTGGAGGATAACTAATAAAAATCATTAAATTATCTCAATTTTTATATCAAGATTTAGCAATTTGAGGATAGTGTTTATTTCATTTACTTTCAAATAATTCTAAAGCTTGCATTGCTTGTTCTTCACTACATGCATTATAAATTGGCTTTAAATCTGTAACTAGTGATTTTTGATGTTTGTATGAAACATATTTTAAACTATTTCTGATTTGATGAACTATACATAATTGATGTTCAGTTTTAGGATAAACAGATTGTATTGCTTCTGACATGCCTGTTAAGTTGTCACTACAAGCAATAAGAATATCATTTAAGCCACGATTTTTCATTTCTGTGAAATTTGCTAATCAAAATTTAGCGCCTTCATTTTCACTAATTCATAAACCTAAAACATCTTTTTTACCTTCTAAATCAACACCTAAAGCTATATAAACTGATTTGTTAATAATGCGTTTATCTTGTCGTACTTTAACTACTATATAATCAAAATAAACAATGGGATAAATGCCTTCTAATGGTCTATTTTGTCATGCTTTGACATCATCAATCACATCATCAGTAATTTGACTAATAACACTTTCACTAATATCAGCACCATGATATAACTCTTGTAACTGCATTCTAATATCTGATAATGTCATACCTTTTGCATATAAGGAAAGAACTTGTTGATCAAAACCATCAAATCTTCTCTGTCTTTTTGGCACTATTACAGGAGTAAAATTACTATTACGATCTCGTGGTACATCAATCTCAATTTTACCTTGTTGAGTTATTAATTTTTTTGAACTTATACCATTACGAGCATTGTCACTATTACTATGTTGATTTTTTTCATATCCTAAATAATTTTGCATCTCAGAATTCAACATTTTTTCAACTAAACGTTTTGTTAATTCTTTATATAAACCCCCTTCTTTAAAAACTGTTGTTAAATCTTCAGTATTTTCTAATAATAAATCTACTGCTTTTGATATTGGATCATTATTATTAAAGTTATCTTTTTTAGCCATCTGTAACTCACTCTTTCTAGTCATTTAATTATATTTACTAGAATTAATTAAACATAGTTATTTTTGTAAGTTACACAGATTACTAAACATTACCTTTATTTTAGAGATGTTTTTAAAGATACTTTATAAATATATTAAACTTATATATTTGCTTGTAAATTTGATTTATATAAAAAACTATTACTATTTTTTAACTTTAATTTTATTTCTTTAAAAAAATCAAATCTTTCTTTTTCTTTATAATCATTAGAAAATATTTCTAAAGTTTCAGCATCAGATTTTTCATAAAAATGATATATATTATTGAATACTTGCTCTTGTGTTTCTTCTTCTTTTATTACTCGATATATAAAATTAAGAACTGAACACATTTTTCGATATTTATTATCTTTTCTTAAAGCATTATTAAATTTTTCTTTTTGTTTAGTATTCATTTTTGATATTTTTGAACTATTTTTAACGTTTGTTATATCAATTTCTTCATCGACTAAATAAACTATTTGATCTAAAAAATTTAATACTAATTCATCTACATCTTTTGATTTATATTTTTTTAAGGTTTCTAAATAAGTATCTGCTAAATTAATTGCTAATAAATTTAAAAAATTATTTAAAACTTTTGTTTTTAAATTTTTATTGATATTTAAATCCATTATCAAAACTCCTTAAAATCACCTTCAATAGAGTGATTATATCAATTTTAACCTCATATTTTTGTAAATACAATATTACTTTATTTTTTTACCTTTAATTCGTTTTCTTTTAAGTTCCAATTCTAATTTAGGATTATTATCATGTTTTAAATAATAATTTTGTCTATTTATAGTTAATTTATTTTCTAATATTAACCCTAATCTTTTAGTTTTTTCTTCAGCTAATTCTTTTTGTAATTTTCTGTCTTTTTCATTTTCAAGTGATTCATGTTTAAATCTAGAATCTTGTAAATCTTTTTTATGTTGTCTTTGCTTTTCTTTATCAATTAATTTTGCTTCAATCTTAGCTCTATTTTCTATATACTTTTTAATACTTTTAAAAATAGAAATTGGGTTCAAACAATCAATTATTTTTAATAAAATTTTCACATAACCCCCTACTCCCCATTTAAGTAATTATTATTAATATACTTATTTATAAATTAAAATTTTATCAATTTCTTAGGGAATTGTTTTTTTATTATATCATTTTATTTAAACTTGCTTTTAATTTATTTTTCTATGAATACTAGATTTATTATAGAAAATTATATCATTTTATTTATAATTTTTATAAATAAAATGATATAATAAAAAATATAAATAAATTATTTATAAAACTTTGAAATGGGGAATATAAAATGATTAATAACATAAAAAATATGATTAAAAATTACTCTAGAGAAATTGAGTGTCACGCAATAATAAAAAATAATTTAGAAAATAATCATTTAAAAAGTCAAGAGAATTTAATTAATATTGAAATGCAAAAAAATTACATAAAAATTAAAATGGAAATAATTGCAGAATTAAAAAAATACTATATATTTAACATAAAATTGTGAGAAATCTCATTTTTATTTTCAAATAATCCAATTTAGAAAAAAACAAAGCAAATATTTATAACTTTTTTATTAATTTTCTTCATTTATTTTTAAAACAGCACGAAATGCTTCTGGTGGTAATTCAACATTACCAATCGATTTTATTTTTTTCTTTCCTTCTTTTTGTTTTTCTAAAAGTTTTCTTTTTCTTGTAATATCACCACCATAACATTTAGCAATAACATCTTTTCTAACTGCTTGCACAGTTTGACGAGCAATAATTTTATTATTAATAGCAGCCTGAATAGCAACTTCAAAATTTTGTTTTGGAATTAATTTTTTTAATTTTTCACATAAAACACGCCCACGATCATAAGCAAAATCCTTATGAACAATAACAGATAATGCATCAACAATATTACCTGCTAATAAAATATCCATTTTCACTAATTTACTTTCCTGATAACCAATTAATTCATAATCTAATGAAGCATAACCTTTTGATATTGATTTTAATTTATCAAAAAAATCAATGACAATTTCATTCAGTTGCATATTATAAATAAGAGTTCTTCGTAAATTATCAGCATATTTTAAATCTAAATAAGTTCCGCGTTTATCCTGACATAATTGCATCAATGCACCAACATATTGTTCTGGTGTCATTATTGTTACTTGCACAAATGGTTCTTCTACACTTTTAATTGTCTGCACAGTTGGTCATTTTGCTGGATTATCAATTATTAACTTTTCACCATTAGTTAAATTTACTTCATAAATTACAGAAGGAGCTGTTGAAATTAAAACTAAATTATATTCACGCTCTAAACGTTCTTGAATAACATCCATATGTAATAACCCTAAAAAACCACAACGAAAACCAAAACCTAATGCTTGTGATGTTTCAGCAGTAAAAATTAATGAGGCATCCGATAATTGAATTTTATATAATGCATCCTTTAATTCTTGATATTTATTAGTATCAATTGGATATAAACCACAATAAACCATTGGTTTTAAAGTTTTATAACCCGGTAATGGTGCATCAGCAGGATTAATAACACTAGTAATCGTATCACCAACATGAATATCACTAATTATTTTAATTGCACCACTAATTCAACCAACTTCACCAGCTGTTAACATTTCTCTCTTTTCTTCTTTTGGTGTGCGTACTCCTAATTCAGTAATTTCATATTTGGCACCAGTTGACATCATTCTTACTTTATCGCCAACTTTAATTACACCAGTTTTAATTCTAATAAATGCCATCACTCCACGATATTTATCATATAATGAATCAAAAATTAAAGCACGCAATGGTTCATTATCATCAGCATCAATTGGATAAGGAATATATTTAATAACTGCTTCTAAAACATCGCGAATATTAATACCTGTTTTTGCAGAAATTAAAGGCGCATAATCAGTAGGTAAACCCAATACTTTTTCAATTTCTTCCTTAACTTTTTCTGGTTCAGCACTTGGTAAATCTATTTTATTAATAACAGGAATAATTTCTAAATCATTATCTAATGCTAAATATACATTTGCTAAAGTTTGTGCTTCAATACCCTGAGCAGCATCAACTACTAAAATGGCACCTTCACATGCTGTTAAACTACGCGATACTTCATAAGTAAAGTCAACATGACCTGGAGTATCAATTAAGTGAAGCAAATAAGTATGACCATCTAATGATTGATATTTAAGTTGTACACTATTTAGTTTAATTGTAATGCCACGTTCACGTTCTAAATCTAGTGAATCTAACAATTGATTTTTCATTTCCCTTTTTGAAACAGCATTAGTTAATTCTAAAATACGATCAGCCAAAGTTGATTTACCATGATCAATATGGGCAATAATTGAAAAATTTCTAATGTATTTTTTATCGATACTCATAATATTATTTATTCACCTATCTTTTGCTTATAAACTATTTACTATGTTTTAGTATACCAAAGTTTAAATAAAATTAAATCGAAAGTTGCAGATAATGTTATAAATATATTAAACTATCACTTAACAATATATGAAAAGATATATACATAAATAACTAGTTTTTAAAATCATGTAAAATTATAATAACAAAAAATAAAGGAGGGGGGTTGTTAATAATATGAAAAAAATATTAACAACATTAAATATTTTAGCAATTACAATTACTGTTGGAAATGTAAATAATGTTAATTTAAATAGTAGTTGGCAACAAAATGTACATATAATTAATAAAACTCAACAGGAGACAATTTACATTGACAAAGATGGAGAACAAATAACAACTAATGAAACAGATTTATCAAATATAAATAGCAAAGAAATTGTTCAAATTGGATTTTATAAAAACATTATTAATCAAATTCAAGTGGTTAAAATGTCAAAAACAATTCAAAAAGTGCCAGATCAATTACCAGCAGAAATAACATCATTAAAACATATGTTTTGAGATGCTATTGTCTTCAATCAAGATATTTCAAAGTGAGACATTTCAAAAGTAACAGATTTAAGTCTTATCTTTCAAAATGCCATTGCATTTAATCAAAGTCTTGCAGATTGAAATACATCAAATGTAATAAATATGAATTCAATGTTTGCTGATGCTTTAACATTTAATCAAAATATTTCAAATTGAAATACTTCTAATGTAACAAATATGAATAAAATGTTTTTTAATGCATGATCATTCAATCAAAACCTTTCAAAATCAAATGTAAAAAAAATAATAGAACACAGTAATTTTGCTACTGGCTCAAAAATTTATAATCCCAGTAAATTACCAAAATTTAAACAATAAAAAAATTTAATAAGAAAAAGATAAGGTGGTAAATAATTATGAGAAAACTGCTAAGATTTATATTATCTTTAATGGTTGCAACACCAACAAGTATTAGTTTAGTTGCTTGTGGAGGAGCAGTATATCCTATACATAAAAAAGATTTAAAAGGTTTATCTGATAACTTAGACATTACAACACTTGATAATAATGTAAAAGTTTTTAAAGTTGAATTAATTAATAAATTAAAAAAAACATTTTCAAATTTACAACTAAGCGATGTAAAAATTAGTAAAAATAATAATATACCTCTACAAGATGCTGATATTAAAAATAGAAAATTAATTATAAAAATAATTGCATTAAGTACTTCTATAAACTTTACTGGTGAAAAAACGATAAATATAAATATTACAACCACACAAGAGAAAAAAGACTTAAATTTACTTATAGCAAATCAAAACCTAGGATTTATTAAAATTTTAGCAAAAAATTTAATTCCAACCAAAGAGGAACTTTTAATTGGTATCAAAAGCATAAATTATGATACTAGTATTTTAACTATTAATGATTTTAATATTAAAGGGTCTATTAATACTACAAGTGCTATAATTGAAGGAACTGTGACTATAAAGGTGAAATTACTTTAAGTTATAGACAAGAATTTGATTTTAATATATGAAATTTTCTAGATATTCTTGTAATGGGTCATATGAAAAATAAAGGTTATTGATTGGAAAATATGAAACTTAATATTAAAAATAATGAAATTTTATCAAATGATAAAATTTCATTAATAAATTTAACTAAGACCTTTGAAACTTCTGAACAAACAGAACTTAAAAATAATACAAACCTTGAACAACAACTTAGTACACAAGAATACGATAAAGAAGTAACAAATACTTATTCTGTTACTAATACATATGATGTTGGTATAAGTGAAAAAATATCAATACCTTTTGAAGAAACAACCTTTAATTTTAACTTTAGCCATAGTACCACAAATACAAATTCTGAATCAGTAACATTAAAATATCCATCTCAAAAAATAAATGTATTACCTCATAAAAAGGTAAATATAGATTATGATATATTTTTAAATAATACTAAATCTGACTATATTCTAACTTTAAAATTAGATAAGAGTTCAACTTTTTCTGGAAATTTATATTATTGAGAAGATAATGTTAATAAAGGTTGACAAACATATAATTTCTATGAGCTTCTAACAGAATTAAATAAAAATCAATTTGCTAATAATTGTTTAATGTATGCTAATAATAACGAATTATATTATTCTATTCCATTAACCTTATATGGTAAATCTAATGAATTAGATGTTACAGTCAATCCAGAACAACCAATTTAAAGTTTATATAAAATATTTAATTCAAAAATAACATTTTATGAAAATCATTAATAAGTGCTAAAAATATATAATTTATATCAGAAAATTATTTTTAATTAATTACTAAATTATTAAAAATAACTAAAATTTTTCTAGATTTAAAAGGAGAAAGAAAAAATATGAAAAATATAAAAACTTTATTTAAATTAATGACAGCAGTTATTTTAACAACAGTTAGTACAGGCTCACTCATTGCATGTCAATCAGATGATATTCTAAAAATGAATATGCAAGTACAAAAAGATTTTAATTTTTTAGATTCAAATAATAATTCAACAATCAAATTAGATATCTATCAAAATAATATAACTAAGAAACTCTATTCAACTAAACAATATTACTGCCAGCAATTTATTAGAAAATGATAGCGAAACTACTAAAGCTAAATCTGCTGATGCTGCTAACTTTTTAGTTGATATTTTAAAATTAAAAGCAGTTAGTGGTCAAGGAAAATATAGACTTTTTAAACATAGTGATACACAATCCATTAAGATGAAAGTTAAATCTTACTCACCAATAATTACCAACCACATCTAAGGTATCATTAAATAACTTTAATGATATTCCAGAATTTAAAATTGGACAACCTAAATCAAAATTATTAGTTGGTACAGATTTAACAAACTATCTAAAAAGTCCAATTTATTCTTTAGGAGAAAGAATTGCTGATCTTATGAAACAAGGTGACCACTTTAAAGTTAAAGTAAGTAAGTCCGTAAATGATGGAACTTATTTTGCAAAAGGTGATGTTATTAAAGTAAAATTTTCAATTGGTGAAATTCAATTTAATAGTGAATATACGCTAACTATTATTTAAAATAAAGGTAATGTTTAGTAATCTGTGTAACTTACAAAAATAACTATGTTTAATTAATTCTAGTAAATATAATTAAATGACTAGAAAGAGTGAGTTACAGATGGCTAAAAAAGATAACTTTAATAATAATGATCCAATATCAAAAGCAGTAGATTTATTATTAGAAAATACTGAAGATTTAACAACAGTTTTTAAAGAAGGGGGTTTATATAAAGAATTAACAAAACGTTTAGTTGAAAAAATGTTGAATTCTGAGATGCAAAATTATTTAGGATATGAAAAAAATCAACATAGTAATAGTGACAATGCTCGTAATGGTATAAGTTCAAAAAAATTAATAACTCAACAAGGTAAAATTGAGATTGATGTACCACGAGATCGTAATAGTAATTTTACTCCTGTAATAGTGCCAAAAAGACAGAGAAGATTTGATGGTTTTGATCAACAAGTTCTTTCCTTATATGCAAAAGGTATGATATTATCAGATATTAGAATGCAGTTACAAGAGTTATATCATGGTGCTGATATTAGTGAAAGTGTTATTAGTCAAATTACTGATGATGTGATTGATGATGTCAAAGCATGACAAAATAGACCATTAGAAGGCATTTATCCCATTGTTTATTTTGATTGTATAGTAGTTAAAGTACGACAAGATAAACGCATTATTAACAAATCAGTTTATATAGCTTTAGGTGTTGATTTAGAAGGTAAAAAAGATGTTTTAGGTTTATGAATTAGTGAAAATGAAGGCGCTAAATTTTGATTAGCAAATTTCACAGAAATGAAAAATCGTGGCTTAAATGATATTCTTATTGCTTGTAGTGACAACTTAACAGGCATGTCAGAAGCAATACAATCAGTTTATCCTAAAACTGAACATCAATTATGTATAGTTCATCAAATCAGAAATAGTTTAAAATATGTTTCATACAAACATTGAAAATCACTAGTTACAGATTTAAAGCCAATTTATAATGCATGTAGTGAAGAACAAGCAATGCAAGCTTTAGAATCATTTGAAAGTAAATGAAATAAACACTATCCTCAAATTGCTAAATCTTGATATAAAAATTGAGATAATTTAATGATTTTTATTAGTTATCCTCCAGAAATCAAAAGAGTGATTTATACTACAAATTCTATTGAATCTGTTAATAGTCAATTACGAAAAGTCATCAGAAATAAAAAAGTTTTTCCAAATGATATGGCAGTTTTCAAAATATTTTACTTAGCAATTGAAAATGCTGAATTATACTTGTAAGTGCAAGTAAATAAAATTGCAAAAAATTCTCATATAAAAATTTCATAATGCTAAATTTAGTTTAGAAAAAAGTAAGGAGTTTTTATATGAGTTATAAACATCTTGGCATAGATGAAAGGATTTATATTGAGAATCAATTGAAATTTAAATTTAAAATTAGTGAAATAGCTAAAAATCTTAATCGAAGTATTAGTACTATTATTCGAAAAATTAATAGAAATAAAGATAATAATCATTATTTTTCATTAATTGCACAAAATAAAGCTGAAAATCTAAAACAATCACATATTAGTTTTCATAAGTTTAAAAATAAGAATTTAGTAAAATATGTACAACAAAAATTACTATTAGGTTGATCACCTGAACAAATTTATGGCAGAATTAAAAATTTTCATAAAGAGTGAGTTATTAGTTTTAAAACAATTTATACTTGAATTTATTTTGGAATACTTGATAAAGTTACTAGTAAAAATTTAAGAAGAAAAGGTAAAAAACGAAAATCTAAAGAAAATCGTGGCAAGTTTAATGGTAAATCAATTAAAGAACGAGATATAAATGTTAATGATCGTATAACACTTGGTCATTGAGAAGGAGATACTATAGTATCATCAAGAGGCAAAAGCAAATCATGTTTAATAACTTTAGTTGAAAGAGTATCACGATTTACTTTAGCAATATTAGTTAAAAACAGAACTACTAAAGTTATTAATAAAAATGTCAGTTATTATTTATCAATTCTTCCTAAAAACATTGTTAAAACTATTACTTTTGATCGTGGCAAAGAATTTTCAAATTGACAACAACTTGAAAAAAATTTAAATGTAAAAATTTATTTTGCCAATCCATATTCACCTTGACAAAGAGGTACTAATGAAAATACTAATGGTTTAATTAGAGAAAAATTTCCTAAAAAATTTATTTTTTCAAAAACTAATAAAAATGAAGTTCATAAATTTATATTGTCTTTAAATCAAAGACCGAGAAAAATATTAAATTATCTTTCACCAATCGAATATTTGGATAGAAAAATAATTTAGTTGCACTTACCTTTACAATTTAGCATTTTTTAAATAATCAAATTCTTGATCATTTCAAAAACTATAATTTGATCTAATTTTATTTTTACTAAGAGCATAATAAAGTGGAATAGCAACAAAATAAGCAAAGATAGCTTGAATACTATCAGTAATTAATTCATTAACTGTAATAGCATAATCTTGATAAATTACTAAATAAGACAATGGGTAAATAAGTAGTAAAATAGCAGCAAAAAAGAAAGTATAAACAGTACTTCATCAATATTTATTAATTAATAACTTAATAACAAAAAACATTAAAATTCTAATAAAAATTGTAATAGGAATAACCACAATTTTAACACCACTAATTAAATCAAAAATGCCACCCGCAATTGGTCCTGCAAATAACAGCATTGGCCCTTCAAAAAAAGCACAAAATGGAATAAAAACAGCATCAAATAATTGCAAAGTAGAATTTCCACCAAATAAACTAGTAATTGCTCAACCAAAAAGAAAAGTTGAACAATAACCAATTGTTACTAATAAACCAGTAATAATACCAGTCATTGCTAAATATTTAATTGAGCGAAAACGATACATCTTTTCCTCCTAGATTACCAAAAAATATTAGTTATTTTTTTACTATTTAAAGATAAAACCAATTGCAATTGGATTAATTTTAGAACCATAGTAACAAGCTGCTATAATTTCTTTTTTACCTGCTGGTTGAATAACTTTAATTACTATGTTATTAGTTTTAGTGGCAACAATAATACCTAATTTATTTATTGCAACAATTGTTCCTGGCAGAGCATTTGATAATTCATTAGTTACTGCTACTTGATGAATTTTGTATATATTATCATTCAACGTAGTATAAGCAATTGGTGTATTATACAATCCACGAACATGACATGAAATTAATTGTGCTGAAAGATTTCAATTAATTTTTTCATCACTTCTTTTAATATTTAAACCAAAAGTTACTTTATTTTCATCTTGTTCTTGTTCTTCAATTTCATTATTAATGATTTTTAATAAATATTTTATTAACATATTTTGTGCTAAAGTTATCAACTTATTAACTAAAGAAGTATATGTATCCTCAATACCAATTGAAACTTGTTCTTGAACATAAATTGCTCCTGCATCCATTTTACTTACCATTTTCATTAATGTAATACCAGTAGTTTGTAATCCATTAATAATTGCTCATTGAATAGGGGCACCACCACGCAATGATGGTAATAATGAAGCATGAATATTTAAACATTTATATTTTGGTAAATTTAAAATTGCTTTTGGTAAAAATTGACCATAAGCACAAGTAAGAATAACATCAATATTTAATAATTGTAAATCTTTTAAACTTTCAATAATATTTTCGGATTGGAAAACAGGAATTTGATATTCTTGTGCCAATTGTTTAATTGCTAAAGGAACAACTTCTTGTTTACGACCAATTTTACGATCTGGCTGACAAACAACACCAACTATTTCAATTTCATTTTTCATTGTTAATAACAATGTTTTTAAAATATTTTCAGAAAAAAAAGAAGAACCCATAAATAAAATTTTAAATTTTTTCATAATTTTCGCCCTCAATTTTTGCTTTGTACATTTCAATAATATTTTTTACATGTCAGAATAATACTACCATACCTAAAGTATCTTGAGCACAATATTTTAACATATTTTCACGAAAATTATGAATTCAATTAGTTAAACTAATGTTATTTTCAACTCTTCTACGAAAAACTTCTGATGCCATATCTCCTTTTTTAATAACTAATCCTTCATAAGAAAAGGAAGGTTCAAATGCTGGTAAAGTTTTTTTAATTGAAAGAGAACCATAAAACTGTTCTTTATAAATTTTAAATTCTTTAAAAAAATCTTGTAAATCAATAGTACCATCATGAATTAATGATAATTTATTTTTATATTGAGGGTAATAATAAGCTAATTTTTTAAGAACAGATTTCTCAAATGATTGATTATAAGCAACATACGTACCCTTACCATGAATATTAATTAAATCATAACATAATTTTTTTGTTAACATTTCTCTTGGATCATCATTGCCATCTGCTAAAAATTCATAATGTTTAATTGATTTATAAGTTTTAAAATCAAAATCTGGTGCTAATAACACATGGACAGAATATTGAAAAGGAATTTGTTGATATGGTTTACTATTTTTAAACTTAGGTATTGCAGATTTCATAGTCTCAAAATCATACATATAAATTGGATATTGGTACTTTTTGTATTCAATTTTTAAATCAACAAATTTATTGCCATCAATTAATTTTTCACCATTTTTAATTACATCATATTGTCTTAAATGTAAATTAGACTTTGTTAAAAATGGTAATAATCTTTCATCATTAATTTCTAAGAAATCTTCTTCATAATATCACAATGCTTTCTTAGTTTTTCTTAAACGATATAATTCAAAAATAGTATTATAAATAGAAAAATATTTAAAAATATGAGGACAAAATTGATTACTATTTTCATGACAATAAGGTAAAGTTAATAATTTAACTATTTCGTCAATATCACTAATTTTAATAATATTCTTAATATTTTCATATTGTAATTTCAAATTATTATTTAAAATTTCATCTTGAATTGATTTAAAAAGACTAAAACTTTTTTTAGTATTTGGACTTTTTTGCCAAGTTGATCCATTAACAATAAATAATTTATTTAAATCTATTTTTTCTTTCTTAACATAATTATTATTTAAATACATAATATAAGTATTAACTACTTTAATTCCACATTTGGTTAAAATATCATACTGATAAAGTAAATCTCACATATGTTCTTCTTTAACTCAAGTTACTGCTTTTACTTCAATTAAATCCCAACCATCATTATTTCGCTTTAAAATATCACACTTAGTAACACAACCCTGATATTCAAATCTTGGTTCAAATAAAACATCATACTCTTTATTATTAATAATTTCTATAACATTACTACCCAGTTCAGACTCAAAATTAAAACAAGAATATTTTACTTTAAAATATTCTTGAGCATAGTGCCCAGTTTCAATACCATCTGCAATTGTTTCACCAAGATAAAATTCAGAATCATCTTCTTCATTATAATTATTTTCAAATGTATCATCGTCTAAATCAGAAATAGTAATTAAATTAGATTTAAATTTACTACTTGTTTTAGTATGCGTTAGTTCAACAAAATTTATTATCTTTTTCTCTTCAATTAAATGCTTAGCTAAAGCATAATTTTTTGCATTTAAAAATCATGAAAGTTTTCGACAAATACGGAAATGCTTATAATCATCTTTATAAATTTTCATTACATATCACCCAATTGCCTACTTTAAAATAAAGATTTATTTATCTTTTCATCCAGAAAATTTATCATGAATTGCAATTTTAGGTTTTTCTAAATTTTTAGCACGTTTTTTATTTTCTTTATTTTGTAAACGTTCTTCTTCAATTGCAAGTTTAACGCCTTCATTTTCTTTTTTAATTGCTGCTTTTTCTTCTGCTGTCTTTCTTTTTATTTTAATTTTACCACTACGTTTTTTTGACATTTCAATTTTCTTAAGTGTTTCTTCTAAATCTAATTCACAATTTACTTTTCAAATTGTTTCAAATTCTTTCTTTGATAATTGTTTAGTAAACCCTTCTACCTCAAATGCTTTAGTTGCAAATAAATCATTTTTCTTAGAATCATATAATTTTACAATTACATCAAAAACATCACGATATCGATATTCTTTACTACTACGTGAAACTACTTGTTCAAATTCTACTGTTTTATGTTGCAATTTTAATTCATCACGCATAAAGGATTTAATAATATTTTTTACTTCTTTTTGACGTTGTTTTTTCTCTTCTTTTTTCTTCTTTTTTGCTGAAATGGTTGTAAAAATAAAAATTATTAAAACTACTCCTATAAGCGCTAACATTCATCATTGACTAGATAAATTTCCCATTTTTTATTCCTCTTTTTTGATTTATAAATTTTCCTCGATTACTGCTAATAGTTTAGTTGGACTCATCGGTGAAATTGTTAAAATTAAATTAACATCTTTTTTAATTACAAAATAAAGATGTGTTTTATTTACTCTAATATATTTAAAACTTTTTGTCTCTTCAATATCATAAGACTCATTAATCAATTTTAAACAATATTCACGTAATTGGATATCATTTAAGTCTTACAATTTTAATCTTGTTCTAATCCTACCAATACTATGGTAAGAAAATTGATAAGGGTTACGAAAATAGTAACTCATTTATTTACCACACCTACATTTATCATTAAAGTTTTTAAACAAATAATTTACATTAAAAGTGTAAAAAAATTAAAATATACTATTAACAAAAAGCTAACACATTAATTATACTGAAAAAATAAAAAATATTATACAACATTTATGATTTTTGTTATAATTATTTTTGTTGTAATTAATCTATAAAACATGTTCAAAACAAAAAAGGAGAAAAAATGGCTAACATTGCATCACAAATTAAAAGAATTAAAACAAACCAAAAAAGAAATGAAATTAATAAAAGTTATAAATCTAAAGTTAAAACTGCTTTAAAAAAAGCTGAAATATCAATAAAAAACAAAGCAGAAAATGCTGCAGTACTTGTTAATGAAGTATGTAGTTTAATTGATAAAGCTATTGTTAAAGACATTTATCACATTAATAAAGCTGCTCGTCAAAAATCTAAAATTATGACTAAATTAGCAAAAGCAAAATAACTATAATTTATTTTAAAAAGAGACACTATTAATAGTGTCTCTTTTTAAAATATAATTGATATTTTTAAACTAAATTTTTGTTTTAATAAAATACCAAATTTAAAAACTATTTAGCTAATAATGTAAAGTTAGAACTTGATGCTCTAATCTCAGCAAAAATTTTATTTTTTTGAAATTCATCTGATGTATCCATAACTATAAAAATACTAAAATTACTAATATCTAATTTATTACGATCAAATGTACTGTGAATTTTATAAATAGAGGCACCATTTTTAGTAATAATATTAATAATTTCGCTAATAGTACTATTATTAATTTTACCGTTAACTGAAAAAGGAACTCGTCGATGTGAACTAATTAAGGCGCTATTAATAATTGTTCCTAATGTAGTAATATCAACATTACCACCACTAATTACACAAACAACATTTTTATCTTTACCAATGATTTTATCTAATTTACCAGAAAGAATAGCAGCAACACTAACAGCGCCACTACCTTCAGTTATAATTTTACATTTTTCTAATAAAAATAACATTGCTTGCGCAATTTCTTCTTCGCTAACAGTAACAACTTTATCAACATTTTTCTTTAAAATATTAAATGTTAATTCTCCTGTTTGTTTAACAGTAATTCCATCAGCAATTGAACTTTTACCTTGAATTTTAAATGGTTTTCCTTGTTTTAAAGCTTGATTATAAGAATCAACATTTTGTGCCTCAATCCCAATAAATTTAATATTTGGATTTTTACTTTTTAAATAAATTGAAATACCACTTAAAAGTCCTCCTCCTCCAATTGGAACTAAACAATAATCAATTTCTTTACCCATTGCATTCATTTGCTCATATATTTCTAAACCAATTGTACCTTGACCAGCAATAACAAAATTATCATCATATGGATGAACTAACGTTAACCCTTCTTCTTTTTCAAGTCTTAATGCTTCAAACATTGCATCATCAAACATATTACCACAAAGTTTAACAGTACATTTAGCACCACCAAATTCTTTAGTAGCAGCAATTTTGGCTAGTGGTGCTGTTAAAGGCATAACTATCTTGGATACTAAATTTAAACTTGAAGCTGCTAAAGCGACTCCTTGTGCATGATTACCAGCACTAGCAGCAATTAAACCCTTTGCTTGCTGTTCCTTTGATAAATTAAGAATTTTATTTAAACTTCCTCTAATTTTAAAACTACCTGTTTTTTGTAAATTTTCTAACTTTAAAAATATATTATTACCAGAAAATGAAGAAAGTTTATCTGCTTTTATCAAACTTGTCTTACTAATTTTATCTTTAATTTTTGAATACGTTTCTTCAATTACTTCTTCACTTACTAAATTTTCCAAAATGGTTCCTCCTGAGTTTCTATCTAATTTCTTAAATATAATTAATTATACAATATAATAACTTTTATTTATAAAACAACAAAAGTAATCATTAATAGTATATGGTTTTATAATTAAATGGGATTTGAATTCATAAATGTTGATTTAAAGCATATGTTAAATTGCTATACTACATAATCACTATTTTCAAATCTATATTATATATACATGAAAAACAAAAATTAAAAAATATTTTTCCAAAATATTTAGAATTAATACTGTTTATTTTATTGTTACAAATTTCAATAATTGCTTTTTAACACTTAATTATAGTAGAATCTAATGCAGGAGGTATTATATATGGAAAATAATGAACAAAATAAGAAAAAAATAGATAAATCTCGGCCACTAGTAGAAATTTTAAATCTAACAAAGGAATATAAAAATAAAATAGCATTAGATAAAGTTAATTTAACTATTAATCCTGGCGATCGAATTGGAATCATTGGTGCAAATGGTAGTGGTAAATCAACTTTAAGTGAAATTATTGGTGGTATTCGTAAACCAACATCTGATGAAATAATTCGTCAAGAACATCTAGTAAATGGTTTACAATTTCAAGAATCTAGATATCCGGCCGGAATATCTGTTATGGATATGATTAAATATTATTTACATACTTTTAATATTTCAATGAAAGAAGATGAACTATTAGAGTTACTGAAGACATACCAATTACTTGGAATTGAAAATAAGTTTATTCAAACACTTTTGGGTGGATAACAACAACGTTTAAATATTTTACTTGCTGTTATTCATGATCCTGATCTAGTTATTTTAGATGAAGTTTCCACAGGATTAGATATTGAAGTTCGTTCAGAAATTTTTGAATTTTTTAGAAAAAATATTATTGACAAAAATAAGACAATGATCTTAGTTACTCATAATATGAGCGAAGTTGAAGAATTTTGTGAAAAGTATATTTACATTCATAATGGAATTATAAAAGAAGCAGGAAATGTTAAAGATATTGTTAAAAAATATGGTTCAGTTCATAACTTTACATGAAAAATGTTTGATAAAAATAAAAAAGCTGATTTAAAAAAACAATATGAAGAAATAAAAAAAGAAAATGCTGAAATCAAAAAAATAAGAAAAAAAATAAATGAATTCATAAAGAGGCTTTTTAGTAATCTGTGTTTCTTTGTTTTGCAAAGTACTAGTTCAGATTAATTCTGTCTTCAAATTTTATCATAAAATGAGCAATTGCTGTATTTCAATTTTGAATAGGCATTGTTCATTTTTTTGTTATATTTTCAATTGCTAAGTAAAATATTTTGAAAACTGCCATATCATTTGGAAAAACTTTTTTATTTCTGATGACTTTTCGTAATTGACTATTAACAGATTCAATGGCATTTGTAGTATAAATTACTCTTTTGATTTCTGGAGGATAACTAATAAAAATCATTAAATTATCTCAATTTTTATATCAAGATTTAGCAATTTGAGGATAGTGTTTATTTCATTTACTTTCAAATGATTCTAAAGCTTGCATTGCTTGTTCTTCACTACATGCATTATAAATTGGCTTTAAATCTGTAACTAGTGATTTTCGATGTTTGTATGAAACATATTTTAAACTATTTCTAATTTGATGAACTATACATAATTGATGTTCAGTTTTAGGATAAACTGATTGTATTGCTTCTGACATGCCTGTTAAGTTGTCACTACAAGCAATAAGAATATCATTTAAGCCACGATTTTTCATTTCTGTGAAATTTGCTAATCAAAATTTAGCGCCTTCATTTTCACTAATTCATAAACCTAAAACATCTTTTTTACCTTCTAAATCAACACCTAAAGCTATATAAACTGATTTGTTAATAATGCGTTTATCTTGTCGTACTTTAACTACTATACAATCAAAATAAACAATGGGATAAATGCCTTCTAATGGTCTATTTTGTCATGCTTTGACATCATCAATCACATCATCAGTAATTTGACTAATAACACTTTCACTAATATCAGCACCATGATATAACTCTTGTAACTGCATTCTAATATCTGATAATGTCATACCTTTTGCATATAAGGAAAGAACTTGTTGATCAAAACCATCAAATCTTCTCTGTCTTTTTGGCACTATTACAGGAGTAAAATTACTATTACGATCTCGTGGTACATCAATCTCAATTTTACCTTGTTGAGTTATTAATTTTTTTGAACTTATACCATTACGAGCATTGTCACTATTACTATGTTGATTTTTTTCATATCCTAAATAATTTTGCATCTCAGAATTCAAGATTTTTTCAACTAAACGTTTTGTTAATTCTTTATATAAACCCCCTTCTTTAAAAACTGTTGTTAAATCTTCAGTATTTTCTAATAATAAATCTACTGCTTTTGATATTGGATCATTATTATTAAAGTTATCTTTTTTAGCCATCTGTAACTCACTCTTTCTAATCATTTAATTATATTTACTAGAATTAATTAAACATAGTTATTTTTGTAAGTTACACAGATTACTAAACATTACCAAAATAAATTTTTTAGGAAATTTTTCTCTAATTAAACCATTAGTATTTTCATTAGTACCTCTTTGTCAAGGTGAATATGGATTGGCAAAATAAATTTTTACATCTAAATTTTTTTCAAGTTGTTGTCAATTTGAAAATTCTTTGCCACGATCAAAAGTAATAGTTTTAACAATGTTTTTAGGAAGAATTGATAAATAATAACTGACATTTTTATTAATAACTTTAGTAGTTCTGTTTTTAACTAATATTGCTAAAGTAAATCGTGATACTCTTTCAACTAAAGTTATTAAACATGATTTGCTTTTGCCTCTTGATGATACTATAGTATCTCCTTCTCAATGACTAAGTGTTATACGATCATTATAACATTTATATCTCGTTCTTTAATTGATTTACCATTAAACTTGCCACGATTTTCTTTAGATTTTCGTTTTTTACCTTTTCTTCTTAAATTTTTACTAGTAACTTTATCAAGCATTCCAAAATAAATTCAAGTATAAATTGTTTTAAAACTAATAACTCACTCTTTATGAAAATTTTTAATTCTGCCATAAATTTGTTCAGGTGATCAACCTAATAGTAATTTTTGTTGTACATATTTTACTAAATTCTTATTTTTAAACTTATGAAAACTAATATGTGATTGTTTTCGATTTTCAGCTTTATTTTGTGCAATTAATGAAAAATAATGATTATTATCTTTATTTCTATTAATTTCTCGAATAATAGTACTAATACTTCGATTAAGATTTTTAGCTATTTCACTAATTTTAAATTTAAATTTCAATTGATTCTTAATATAAATCCTTTCATCTATGCCAAGATGTTTATAACTCATATAAAAACTCCTTACTTTTTTCTAAACTAAATTTAGCATTATGAAATTTTTATATGAGAATTTTTTGCAATTTTATTTACTTGCACTTACAAGTATAATTCAGCAATTATAAAAAATATTTACAAAATAAACAAGCCTAATTAGGCTTGTTTTGATTTATTTTTAAAAAAAATGATACTTAAATTTTGGTCATTTACTGCGGCTATCAATTCCTGAATTAGTAGCAAAAAGATCAAAATTAATAACATTTTTTACATTTCATGCTGAAAGGTTCTGATTAAATTTTTTTGCATTTCAAAACATTCCCATCATATTTGTTACATTTGAAACATCTCAACCGGAAATGTCTTGATTAAATTTTTTTGCATCATAAAACATATAACTCATATCTACTATATTTGATATATTTCAAGAAGCTATGTTTTGATCAAATGTTAGATTATTAGCAAACATATTACTTAAAGAAGTAATTTTTGTTGGTAATTGATCTGGTACTTTTTCAACTATTTTTGGCATTTTAACAGCTTGAATTTCTCTAATTCCATTTTCAAAAAAACGGATTTGAACAATTTCTTTACTTTCTATGTCTGACAAATCTTTATCATTAGTTGTTTTTTGTATTCCATTTTTATCTTTGTAAATTGTATCTTGTTGTGTTTTATTTTGAATATAATTAGTTGTAATATTAGTATTTTGTTTGATAGTGTTTAAGAAACTAGTTAAATTACCTGTGGTTGTTGTAAGTATTAAAATACTTAATGTTTTGATTAGTGTTTTCACTAAAAAATCTCCTTTTTTTGTTTTTTCCAATAACTTCTTAAGTTTAAGAAGTTAATTATATTTTAATTCGTTTAAAAATAAATTCAATAAGTGTTAAATTTTATGTTAAAAATAAAAATATATAAATATTAGGAAAAATTTTTTATGTTATTAGTAAGTTTAAATGTAATACAAAAGTTATATAATATATTTTAGTTAAGTATCATTTTTGTTACTATCATTAATTTTTATTAATGATATTTTTTTTATGTTATAATTTTTTATAAGATTTATATTTATTTATAAATCATTTAATTTTATTAAAAATTCTGACCAGGAATGATTTTAAATGAATATTTCATATAATTTTTATGTTAAAAAAATTTTTTATGCTTGTTATGTTAAAAATGTTGTTTTACCTATTGATATTATTAGAAATGATAGAAATAAATTAGGTATAAAGAATATTGGTAATATTACTAAATTAAGAAATAATAATGTTCGTACTAAATCTAAATTAATTCAAAAAGCATTACATAATTTTTATAATGCAAGAGTTTTAAGTTTTTTAACTTTAACTTATCACAAAAATGAAACTGATATTAGAAAAGCAAAAAAAGATATTCGTTTATTTTTTATTTTATTAAAACGTTGATGAAATGACCCTAAACGTTCTAAATATTTAGGTGAATTGAAACATTTTTATGTTTATGAATATCAAGACCGTGGTGCAGTTCATTTTCATATATTATTTAATCGTAAAATACCATATTCTATGATACGTCAATGATGACCACATGCTGGAAATTCTAAGGGTATTGATTTAAGAGTTGTACATAAAGGAACAAATGAATTTGTAGTTAAATATTTAAGTAAATATGTAACAAAAGTACAAGAAAATATTAAATCATTAAATCAAAAAGATGTTGGTATTCAAGCATATTCTTTTAGTAGAAATTGTAAAAATCCGCTTGTAGTTCGTGGAACTAAAATGTTGAGTTTACAAGAATTAGTACAAGCATGTGAAAAAGCAAAAGAATTTTATTTATTTAAAAGTAAACCAAATGAGCAAGGTGTTACTAAATTAATTGGTGGAAGTTATGATTATATTGCTACTAGTGATTATTTTAAAGATTTTCAACATTACATAAGTTTAGATAGTTTAAGATTTAGGTATTGATTAAAAAATAAGTTTAATAAAAATGATGTTTTAGATTTTCTTTATAAAGTTTTTGATAAAAGTAAAATTGAAAAAATATTTTTAAAAAATCGTGTTTTACATTAATTTTAAATTTTTTCAAGTAATATATATACTATATTTGTATTTTTTTTGTGTTTTTGTTATACTTTTATTATAGTAATTATTATTATTTTTCTGGTCGGAAATAGTAATGATTACTTTTTATATTTATTGAAATTTTTGTTAAATATGTTAGTATATTGCTATAAGTAAATATTTTTTAAAATTAGTTTTTAAATAATATTTAACTTATTTGAATTGGTAAAACAGTTCCCGACCAGGAATAGTTAAATACTTCATTTAAAAGCTTCTTTTATTAATTTAATTATTAAATAATTGTTTGCCAATTCAATCTATTATTTTTTTTATTAAAATTTATAGAAAGGATTGGCAATTTTTATGTTTAAAACTCAATTAGTTAATATTGAAAAAGATAAGATGATACCCGATAAAAATAATCAAGGTAAATTTTTAAATTTTGATGTTTTAACTTTTTTGGAAATTAATAGACAAACAAATATTTCTACTGGTAAAGTAAGGGATAAATGGTATAATCCAACAGTTGTTAATGACTTTTCAAAATATTTACATAAATTAAATTTAAAAGTTGGTAATTATTATAATTTAGTTTTGGATTTATCCGGTACTATTGTAGATATTACTGAATGAAAAAATTAAAGATAGAATGGAAAATTTAAAATGCAAGATTTAGAAAAACGTATTAAAGAATTAGAAATCATTGTTAATGATTTAGTTAAATTTCAAACTTTACTTTTACATTCTTTTAATTATCTTGGTAAAGATGAACAGAAATTTAAAACTAATATTAAACGTTTGAAGTAGTATTAACAAAATTAAATAAGGGGCTTATATATGGATTATATATTTTTCATTAAGCCCCAATGGATTAGATTATAATTCATATACAAGCTCCTTATTAGTATATAAAGTAAGGAGTTTTATTTATGCCTAATGAATTTGAGCAAATTAGTAATTATACTTTGACTAAAATATTAAGAATTGGATTAAGTCCATTAAGTGCTATGGTTGGTGTAAGTGCTTATTATGGTCAATATTTAAAAGACCCGATTTTAGGTTCTATTAATTCTTTGTTATTTAGTAAAAAGTTAGGAATTGATATATGGAATATTAATCAAAGACCTACTACTAGAAATAAAGTTATTAATAGTTATAAAAAGATATTTTTAGGTTTAGGAACAATTGGATTAATTAATTATGCTAAGTTTGTTCAGTATGTAAATAAGTCAGTTTCTTTATTAAGAGATGAACCTTGTTTTTGGCCACCTTGCTCTACTGAACCATCTAAACCAACGTATCCACCATTTACAACTGTTAAACCTATAATTGATGTTCCTTTTGTAGATTGAGATACTTATATATCTTTAAATAGTTTTGGTATAGCAAATGTTATTAGTGGTTTAACTGAATTAATACCTAATAGATTTGAAACTATACGTAAAATAGCGAATATGGGGACTGGTGGTTGTTTGATTAGTAGTGGGGTTGCTATGGGAATTAATAATAATTTTAATAATTATTTTGCTATTCCTACGATTATTGCCGGAGCAAGTGAGATTATAAATACTTTATTGTTACCGTTAGGAAATACACATAATAATACAGAATTACAAGAAGTATTTACTGATGAAAGAGCAAGATTGATTAATGGTAGTGTTAATGATTATCAAAGTACAGATGACGGTATGGTTGATGTTGATTTAAACCATGATAGTATGTCGGAGATTAATTTAGATAGAGCAAGTTTAAACTGGGATTATTCTTATGCTTATACATTAGGTGGTGTTTAATAATGGAAAATAAAGAAATTAAAAAAAAGTGATATGACACTCCTAAATTTCATGTTTTTTGTTTTATTGTTGGTTTTTTTTCTATGATTTGAACTGTTGCTGAAATACATAATATTATAAATGGTAATTTTGATTTTTTTATTGGTTTAGATTTAGGCATTAATATTTTACTTTTTGTTTTAGTAATTTTTTATGAGTTATTTAGTTTAATTGATTTTTTAAAAAAAAGAAAAAAAGGAAGTGATAAATAATGGATATGAAAGAAATTATAAAATATGTGTTATATATTGGTGGGTTTTGTCTTATACTTTGATTTTGTCGTAATTGAATACATGAGGGTATACAGAAATTCAAACATAGAAAACATGTAAAGGAGAATGATAGTGAGCCTGATTGTATTTTTTGTCGTAAAGATTTTGAAAAGAAGAAACGTAAATTAGAAATGGAAAAACAACAAAAAGAATTAGAGAAAGGGGGTGATTAATATGCCTGCTGGATTATCAGCATTATTAAATATGATTGGTGGCGTTGGTCAACAATTATTAAATGCTTTTACTTATATTTTTGGTTGAGTATTTACTACTGGTGATGGTGGAACACTTACAAATTGACCAGTGTTAATTTCAATTGTATTTATGGTATTAGTGTTTATCAAACAATTTGTGGGACATATTATTCATGGAACACATTAATAATTAGAAAGGAAGTAAGCAAATGGTAAAGTTATTTTTTAGTTTGGTTTTTGTTTTACCTTTATTAGGTAGACTTTTACCGGTTGTTAATACTTTGGTACAAACTATTTATATGCAGTATTTAAGTTCTTTTGCTGGATTACATACTGTGACACTTTTTATTAAGTCGTTTTTTTATGATAGTTTATACACTTTACCTTTGCCTATTCTTGCTTTAATAAATGTTAGTTTTGTATTTTATTTAATTTTGGGATTATTTAGATTTACAAGACATTAGGATGTGAAATTATGTTTATACCTTTTATTACAACTGTTATGCAATTATTTGCTTCGATTTTTATGAAGTTTTTTAGTTTTCCACTTGGTGATTTAGGTTTTAATTTGGGTACGTTAATGATATTTTTGATTTTGCTTAGATTTGCATTTAGGGTTATTTTACCCGAATTGATGTTACCAACATTAGGTTTAGGTTATGGTGTTAAGAAAATTGCTAAGTCTTCTGTTTCAGTTGGTAAAGCAATTGCTAAGGGTCATAAGCAAACACAAGATGTTAACGGAATAAGTGTAGGTAATTAGTTATGTCTAATTTTGTTCTTAGTATATTGCATTTTATTTTTATATTTTCTAGTAATGATATTGGTATATTTTTAAATCAAACTAATATTACTGATGAAGTTTATATTTTGTTTAATTTGACTTTTTGATTGGTATTAAGTGTATTTTTTAATTTTATTTATCGTAGTATTAAATTTGTTTTTAAGTCATTGTTTGGGTAGGTGTTAGTTATGAGTGTTTTAGAAATTTATAATAAAATACATCAATGTATAGTTGATTATTGAAGTATGTTTATAGGTAATCCAGTTGATGATTTTACTACTATTTTATGAAATTTAGTAGTTTATGGGACTCAGTTTTTTATTGGATTTGTTTTGTTTTATGGTTCATGATGAATTTTAAAATGTTTATTTGGTAAATAATTATGTGATTTAAGTTTGCTAAATTATTTTTTGTTGTAAATACTTCTGTTCAAGCACCTACTAGTTTAATTGCTTCAAATGACCCTAATGTTGTTAATTATGATATTACAAAAGAAATGGTTAAACATGTTAAATATCATGATTTTGATGATTGAGCAACAATTCCATGAAATTCTGCTTATTTTGATGTTGACCAACCGGATTTAAAATTAGTAAGTGGTGAATTTATAGGTAATAATGAGGGTTTATATACGTGTTATTATTATAGTGATACAGTTGGTGTTCCGTCACAAATGATAGATATGGGAACTGGCGTTTATACTTTTAATAGAAAACAATTAGATGAATTTTCACGTATTATGTTTAATCATAATTATGTTGCAAAGAATAATACTAATAATTTAAACTTTGTTAATACTGGTAAAAGAATTATAAATTTTCAAACACAGTTAAATTTTGAAATTGATAAACCTTTAAGTTTTTATATTCAAGGTTTTATGTTTTATTTTGAATATGAATATTTTAAAACTTTTACTGCTAATTTTGTTTTTAGTTTTTTAGATAATGTTGGTGATACAAAATATGTTTTTAAAGGTAAAGTTGATAATGATGTTTATCAGCAAGATTTATATAATTTTGTTACTATGCCTATTCGTGTTCCAAATTTAAGACATTTAACAGTATTTTTTGATGTTCATGGTGAATCAACTAAACCAACTTTTTCACCACAGTTAAATTTTGGTCAAATTAATATTTTTTCAAGTGAGAAAGTAACACCAGTACCACCAAATAGTCCTTTTAACCCTGAGTATGAGCGTGTTAGTTGATATGATGTTTTTGGTCATTTACGTAATGCTTTTAGATGAGTACTTTATGGTGTTGTTGGTAAGGTTTTACCCGTGGAACCATTAAGAGAATTTTTTACTAAACTTGATGGATTATTGAGACGTATTTTTGATGATACTATTAGTTCTGTTTTAAATGTTAATTTTACTAGTGGTTTAGAACAAGTTTTAACATTATGAGTATTTTTAAAAGCAGTTGGATTTTTAGTTGGTTAGGAGTTGATAAATAATGCCTTGATATGGTTATTTACTTTTAGGAATTTTATTATTAATAATATTATATCCATTTTTAATAACTAGAAAAAATATAAAGATATTACAACTTGTAGGTAGTTATATTATTTCAGCACCACCACGTACTGGTAAATCTGCTCTTGCTTGTTGTTTAGCACAAAAACATAAAGGTAGGGTAGTGAGTCCTATTCCTATTAAAGTTCGTAATGAGTATAGTTATCGTTGTTCTTATGATGATGTTTTTAAATTTAATCAATTAAATAGTAATTATGCTTTTAAAGAGTGTGATATGGTTGTTTTAGATGAGTTAGGTTTGAAAATTAATAGTAATGATTTGTCGCCCGAATTTAAAGAAACACAAGAAAGTTTAGGAATGTTTTGTAAATTAATAGGTCATAATTTTAATGGAATTATGTATATGATTGAACAACACCCCGATAGAATACCAAAACAAGCACGTGAAAAAGTGGAATATATTGTGCAAGTTAAAAGAATGCGTATTTTGTTATTTTTAGTTAAGTTTAAACTTAATATTTATACTAATGTTGATGATTATAATAAAATTGTTTTATCTAAAAGACAAACAAAGCGAATAATTAAGCGTGGTGGATTACCACCTAGTTATAGTGGTGAAACTATGACTTTTAGTTTATGATTTCCTAGGTCTTATTTACAAAGATATAATAGTCATGCTTTAAATTATATTCATTCGTTAAAGAGTGAATTAAGTAGTGTTAAAGACTATGAACAGTCACAAGCATTAGATTTTACTGTTGAAGATATTAAAGCAGTAGGATTAGATAAGTTGGATAATATATTACAGACTGAAAAGAAAGAAACTGAAAATACTGTATGTCGTACTTGTTATTATAGAAATAAATATTCTAAGAAAAATAAAAAAAATGTTAAAATAGATACATAAACTTAATATAAGTTTTTAACTCATTACTTTATTTAAAAAGTAAATGAGTTTTATTAATGGTCGGAGCCAACCAACCAAGGTTCTGGTTGGCCGCGGGGTTTAGCCCCGCTGGGGTGAGTTGCGAAGCAACAAGGGGCAAAGCCCCTATTACTTGATTTACATACAATTTGTTTATTTTTTTAAAATAAAGATATTTTTATGATATTATTAAATTAATTTAATAACCGTTAATTACTAGTATAGATAGTTTTATCTATATTAGTTTTTTTGTTTTTATTAAATTAATTTAATTAAAAAAATATTATATATTGGGTTTATTGCGTTTAAAGTCAAGTTTTATATTGAGTTTATTAGAAAGAAGTTAAAATATGGCAAACGGCAGAGAAGTTATTATTACGAATAATTTAAATAATCCAAGTATAAAAAGTTTATTATTAATTGATGAATTTAATAATAAAATCGGTGACGCAATACTTATTATTGATTTAGAAAAAAAAGAAGCTATTTTAGAAAGTATATTTATTGAAGAAAAATATCGTAAGCAACAATATGGTAGTTTACTTATTTACAAAATTTTTGAGATATGTCATAGCAATAATATCGAAAACCTTATTTTATTATCAGATCCAACTAATGTTACTGTCGATGAATTTTATGAAAAATTAGGATTAACTTATGCATGAAATAAAAAAACTTTTTTTTATGATTATGAAATTAATATACCTCATGCAATTTTTAATAAAAGAGATGAAATTGAAAAGTGAAAAAATATTAAAATAAAAGAAATTTTTATTGATTTTGATAAGTCAAAATCAAAAGCTATAAATGATGAACAAAAGATATTAGAGGATAGTGAAATATTATCTAGTATTTTAGATGAAGTTTTAATACATGAAGAATCAATTTTCAAGGAAGATTATCAAAAAGTTATTGATTGATTTAATCAACAAAGAGAACAAATAATCAAAAATCCAAAACAATGATGAAATACTTTAACCCCCAAACAAGTAGATGTTGTTAAAAATGAGGCAAAAAAATGGTGAAATAACTTAACACCAGAACAAAGAAAAATAAAATTATTAGAAAAACAAGCATATCAAAAAAAGACAATAAAAAAAGATGATACTCCTTTATTGTTTGATTTTGATCAAAATATAAAAAATAAATTAGACTGCATGCAGTCTATGAAAACATCAACTCCTGTTGTTAAAAAAGATAATTTTAATATTTAGATTTTTTCTTTTCTCAAATGTCTTGTTTTTTAAAATTAACAATGTAAAATAAAATACATAATTAATTTAAAATATAAAAGAGTAAAATTAAATGGTAATTTAGAGACTTAGTGGTTGCTGTAAACTAAGCAAGTTTAATTTGAAGGTAACTTATATTATTAGTAATTTAAATAATAATTAAGTGCATTTACTTTGTAAATGAATTAGGATGGTACCGCGTTAAAAAACGTTCCTATTTGTGGAATATTTTTTTATTTTAAAAAGGAGTATAACAAATGAATAGAAATTTAAACAAAAAATATAATCATATTGAAATTGAAAAGGATCGTTATGAACAATGAGTAAAATCTGGATTATTTAAGGCAAATGTTAGTTCTATTAATCCTACATTTTCTATTATCTTACCACCACCTAATGTAACCGGACTTTTACATTTAGGTCATGCTTGAGATAGTACTATCCAAGATTTATTAATTCGTTATAAACGTTTACAAGGATTTAATACTTTATTTATACCTGGTATGGATCATGCTGGCATTGCCACGCAAGTTAAAGTTGCACAACGTATTAAAGAAGAACAAAAACTTAATTTGCAAGAATTAGGTAAAGATAAATTTTTACAACAAGCATGAAAATGAAAAACAGAATATGCACAAAACATAAGAAAACAGTGAGCAAAACTTGGTTTAGCATTAGATTATTCGCATGAAGTATTTACTTTAGATGAAAATGTTAAGCAAGCAGTTAATGAAGTATTTGTAAAGTTATATAAAGAAGGTTTAGTTTATCGAGGAAAAAAGATAGTAAATTGAGATCCAGAATTAAAAACCGCTATTTCTAATATTGAAGTAAATTATCATGAAACAAAAGGAAAAATGTATTATTTAAAATATTTTATAGAAAATAGTAGTGAGTTTATTACTATTGCTACTACCAGACCAGAAACAATGTTTGCTGATCAGTGTATAGTTGTAAATAGTAAAGATAAACGTTATTTACAATTTATTGGTAAAATGGTTGTTAATCCGGCTAATAAAATGTTAATTAAAGTCATTGCTGATGATTATGTTGATATGAATTTTGGAACAGGTGCTATGAAATGCACACCAGCACATGATGCTAATGACTATGAAATTGCATTACGTCACAATTTAGCAATGCCTATTTGTATGAATGTTGATGGAACTATGAATGAATTAGCACAATCATATATTAATCAAGATCGAATGGTATGTCGTAAACAATTAGTTGAACAATTAAGAAAAGAAGGTTTAGTTGTAAAGGTTGAAGACCATCTTCATCAAGTTGGTTATTCAGAAAGAAGTAACGCTATTATTGAACCATATTTATCACAACAATGATTCATAAAAATGAAACCATTAGTTGAAATGATTATTGATAAACAAAAAAATAAGAAAATAAAGATTGATTTTCATCCAATATTATTTGAACAACAACTTTTGCAGTGATTAAATAATATTCAAGATTGATGTATTTCTCGTCAATTGTGATGAGGTCATTCGCTTCCAGTTTGATATCATAAAAAAACTAAGAAAATTTATGTTGATACTAACCCACCATCACCAATTAATGATTATATTCAAGAATCAGACGTATTAGATACATGATTTTCTAGCGGTTTATGACCTTTTGTAACCTTGGGTTGACCACAAAAAAATGTTGATTTGCAAAAATATTATCCAATATCAGTATTAGTTACTGCTTATGATATTTTATTTTTTTGAGTTGCACGAATGATGTTTATGGGTTGAAAATTTACTAATCAAAAACCATTTACTAATGTTTTAATTCATGGTTTAATTCGTGATGAACAAGGTAGAAAAATGTCAAAATCATTAAATAATGGAATTGATCCAATGGAAGTTATTAAAAAGTATGGTGCGGATGCTTTACGTTACTTTTTAGTTAGCAATTGTGCTCCAGGTCAAGATTTAAGATTTAGTATTACTAAAGTTGAGTCAGCTTGAAATTTCAATAATAAGTTATGAAACACTGCACGTTATGTACTAATGAATATTGATGATAAGTTTCAATTGGATGAAAATATTGTCTATAATAATTCATTATCATTTATTGATCAATGAATTTTACAAGAACTTAATCAATTGATTATTTATGTAGAGCAATATATGGAAAAATATGAATTTGTTTTAGTAGTTAAAGCACTATCAAATTTTATATGAAATAAATATTGTTCTTGATATATTGAATTAAATAAAGTTAATTTACAAAATCAAGAGCAACAAAGTAACTCACTACAAACATTATATTATGTTTTACAACAAATTATTATTATGGTTCATCCCTTTATTCCCTTTATCACAGAAGCAATCTATGAAGAAATGGGGTATAAAAATAGCATTTTAACAAATAAGTTTCCTAAAGTTAAAGTTATGGAAAAAACAAAAGATGTAACACAATTTGTTGAAATATTAATTGAAATTATTGGTAATATTCGAGAAATTCGTAAAGAACTTAATTTATCTTTAAAATTACCGTTAACTATTCATATCAATACGACTAATTCTTTTTTTGAATTAGAAAAAAATACTTTAAATCCTTATTTATTACAATTAACTAATAGTCAAATTGTTACTATTAGTGATAGTCCGTTGTCTGTTAATAATAAAATAATTAAAATTATTAATTCAGCAGTAATAAAAATTAATGTTTCAAATTTATTTAATAAAGAAGAACAATTAGCAAAATTAAAAGAGGAATTAGTTTATATTGAAAATGAAATAAAACGTAGTAAAGATATTTTAAGTAACCAACAATTTTTAGCAAAGGCACCACCAACAAAAGTTGAAATAGAAAAGCAGAAATTAGAAAAGTATCAAAATCAAAAAATTTTAATCAATGCCAAGATTAAAGAATTATAAAAAACTTTTATTTTAATTCAAGTTGAAAAATTTCATTATTTTCCAATTGCTAAATTGTAAAGGTAAGTGCAACTAAATTATTTTTCTATCCAAATATTCGATTGGTGAAAGATAATTTAGTATTTTTCTCGGTCTTTGATTTAATGATAATATAAATTTATGAATTTCATTTTTATTAGTTTTTGAAAAAATAAATTTTTTAGGAAATTTTTCTCTAATTAAACCATTAGTATTTTCATTAGTACCTCTTTGTTAAGGTGAATATGGATTGGCAAAATAAATTTTTACATCTAAATTTTTTTCAAGTTGTTGTCAATTTGAAAATTCTTTGCCACGATCAAAAGTAATAGTTTTAACAATGTTTTTAGGAAGAATTGATAAATAATAACTGACATTTTTATTAATAACTTTAGTAGTTCTGTTTTTAACTAATATTGCTAAAGTAAATCGTGATACTCTTTCAACTAAAGTTATTAAACATGATTTGCTTTTGCCTCTTGATGATACTATAGTATCTCCTTCTCAATGACCAGGTGTTATACGATCATTAACATTTATATCTCGTTCTTTAATTGATTTACCATTAAACTTGCCACGATTTTCTTTAGATTTTCGTTTTTTACCTTTTCTTCTTAAATTTTTACTAGTAACTTTATCAAACATTCCAAAATAAATTCAAGTATAAATTGTTTTAAAACTAATAACTCACTCTTTATGAAAATTTTTAATTCTGCCATAAATTTGTTCAGGTGATCAACCTAATAGTAATTTTTGTTGTACATATTTTACTAAATTCTTATTTTTAAACTTATGAAAACTAATATGTGATTGTTTTCGATTTTCAGCTTTATTTTGTGCAATTAATGAAAAATAATGATTATTATCTTTATTTCTATTAATTTCTCGAATAATAGTACTAATACTTCGATTAAGATTTTTAGCTATTTCACTCTAATTTTAAATTTAAATTTCAATTGATTCTCAATATAAATCCTTTCATCTATGCCAAGATGTTTATAACTCATATAAAAACTCCTTACTTTTTTCTAAACTAAATTTAGCATTATGAAATTTTTATATGAGAATTTTTTGCAATTTTATTTACTTGCACTTACAAGTATAATTCAGCATTAATAATAAATTTAAAAAATATAGTTATTGGATTAGATTATTATTGATTAATATTGTTTTATTTTTATTCACTATTCCTATTCAGTGACAAATAAATCATGGTTTTAGTTTATTAACTGTTGCATATTTATTATTTTTTACACCAATCATTATTTTTTGTGATGTTATTTTATTTTTAAATGCTAAATTGTAAAGGACTTGATATTATTTATAATGCAATTATAAAAGAAGGAGATATAATTCAAGAATTAATTAATAAAGGCATCCAACATATTGTTGCTACTGATGTTCCAGATTTTAGTCTTGTCCCAAAATATTATGGAACTAAATCGCAAGTTTTAGCAAAACAATTATCTGATGCTTATAAAACACTTTGAAATCACAAGATATTTTTATATACAACTAATTATCCTAATTTTATTAGAAGATTTAGTTTAAGAGAAGAATTAAGTAAATATGCACTGATATTTCAACAAGAAGGTAAAAATTTACTCAAAATGCAATTGAATCTGATTATGCTCATATGGCATTAGATGGTGCTGTTACAGCAACATATGTTAATGGTTCAACAAAAGAAACATTAAATAATTATTTCTTCTTTGATATGAAGTTCATCCAACAACATTAGTGCATATCAAGCGGTTGCTGAAGATCTTTATAATTTAGTTGAAAAGTGATAATGTTTTAAAACATTAGATATAATAATTACTATATAAGATAAAAGTTCAAATTTGGAATATTATCAAAAACGAAAGTATTTTTCAAATATTGAAACACTGAATAATCTTAAAAAAGTTTATTATTGAGGAAAAAATAAAAGTGTGATTATATATGAAACATTATGATATTATAACATTAACATAAAATATATTAATAATTTTGTGAGGTTGGAAACATGGTTTATATTGTTCATGGTCAAGATGAGTATTTAGTAAGAAAAAATATTGAACAATTAATTAAAAAAAATCATAAAAAAGAAAATTATGATTATAATCTATATGAATTACAAGAGGATACAATTGTTAATATTATTAATGAAATTCAAATTATGAGTATATTTGAAGAAAATAAAGTAATCGTAATTAATGATAGCAGTAATTTATGACAAAAATATATTAAAGAAAAAAAAATTGTTAATGCTTTGCTTAATCATAATCAAAAAACAATGATAATTATTAAAAGTTTAAATGTTGATTTTAAAATTAGTAGAGAATTTCAACAATTTAATATTATCAAAATTAAAAATTATACAAAATCACAATTATTATTATTAATTAATAAAGTTTGTAATAGTTTTAAAATTAACATTACTCAAGAAGCAACTAATTTTCTTTTAGAATACTTGCCAAATGATGTCAGTATTATTTTAAATGAGTTATCAAAATTAAGATTAATTGGAAAAAAAATAACTTCAGATATTATTATTGAGGTGGTTCCTAAATATTTTGAAACAAATATTTTTAAAACTGTTGAATATATATTAAAAAAAGATTATAACAATTTTTGAAGACAATATAACTATTATAATGTTATTAATTATGATAAAATTAAATTGATTAATATTCTTGTATATCAATTAGAATTAATTAGAGATATCAAAATTTTAGTTAAACAAAAAAAAAGTAATGAAGATATTTCCAATATATTAAATATTTCTAAGTTTCAAGTAAAAATATTAGAACAATATTTAAATATTAATTTAAATATTAATAATATTTTGTTAAAATTATATGAATTAGATTATAATATCAAAAAAGGAAAGTTTAATAAAAATATTGCAATTGATTTATTTTTTTTGAATATTTAGTATATAATTATAGATGTTTTAAACTCAAGAGGTGATACATATAATGAAAAGTAATAAAAATACTGATATTACAGAAAAAAAGTTAGTAGAAGAAAATAGTGACATTACATTGGTTAAACCAAAAGTAAAAAGAGTTACAAAGAAAAAAACTGAAAAAGTGTACTCAGAAGAAGATTTAAATGTTGCATTATACTATGAAATATCAAGTACTATATATAACAGTTTAAATAATTTAATTGTTAGAAAATCTATTTTTGCTAATGAAGAACTTTTAAAAATTTTAGAATTACAAATTTCTAATTTATTTTTTCTTGAAAAAGAACTAAAAGAATTAAAAGATAAAAAGTATGCAATAGAATTTTTGCAGTTAATTTCTAATTTGGTAAATCGTAGTTTGAGTATTACTAAAAGTTCTCCTAAAAATCGTATTGAAATTCTTGAAGAGCGTAACTTATTAATAGTTACAATTACTAATATTTGTAAGACTGTGGAAAAAGAAAGTTTTGAACGAATAAGACAGTTTGATAATAATACTTTTAATGAATTAAATGATCAAATTACTGCATTAAATAATTTTAGTGATGATGCTACTGAGGTTAAGCCAAGTGTTACTCCAAATAATCAGAATGTTGATAATAATGTTGATACAAATCCTAATATTGGTGGCATTGGAAATCTAGGTAATAATTTAAATATTAATAATCTTGATAATAATAGTTTAGCAAATTTAGCGAAGTTAGGTGTATTACCGCAACATCCCGCCACAAATCCTAAATTTTACCCGTATATGAATAAACCAAAATATATTCCACTTTTAAAGAAAATATTATCAGCTTTTTTCTTATTAACAACAATGCTAGCAATAGCTACTTATATACTAACTTATTTTATAGCAGGTACTTTTCAAATTAAAAATAATAGTACATTACCTGTTTATTATAATTTTGCACAACAATCAAAAACTATAGTTTTCACTATTATCACAACAATAGTTTTAAATGGAGGCTTTTTATATTCAATTTTAAAACCACCAAAATTAGGTCGTGATTTATATCGAACATCATATTTTTTAATAGTTATTTTAATTTTTTGAATAATTTATACAATTTCAAATTTAATTTATATGACAACAAATGATTCATTATTAAGAACATTTATTTCTTTTTTAGATAAAGGTGATGAAATTAATCCTAATGCTTTACCTTGATTAAAAGGATTAGCAACTTTTAAAGCTTTTCAAATATTAACATATATTACAGCAGCATCAGCAATTTTACCAATTGCTATTATACTAGTTATTGCTATTCTTAATCCAAAAATTGATCGTAATAAAATTATGAGAGCCAATTCGGAATATCAAAATGCTATTAATAATGCTTTAAGTGGTAAACCCTATGAAATCGATCCATCACTTTTTGATGATAGTTTAGATAATGATAATAAAAAAGATACAAAAGATCATAAATTTTGACGTAATAGTGATTTATTTAAATAATAAAATTAAAAAGGACTAAAAGTCCTTTTTAATTTTATTATTTTTAATTATTAGATTTAATATCTTATGCTTGTCAACGTAATTTTGAACTTGCAACTATTGTGTAAATACCAATCAATCCAAGCCGCAACTCCTAGATATATTCCATAAGTTGTTGTAAAAGTAAAACTTGTTCCACTTCAAGCTTGAATAAATGGATCCATAGCGTATTTAAATGGATTAAAGTAAGTTGCGTATTTTAAAACGGGACTACTATTAATTAACTCAGCTGGGAAAAATACCCCACTTAAAAGTGCAACCGGAAAATAAATTACATTTGATGCTGCAACTAAAGCAGTTACTGATTTGAAAATTGAGGCCAATAACATTCCTAAACCCATTGATGAAAAGAAAATTAAGATAATAAATGGGATAGATTCTCCAATAAAATTTGCTGTTACTATATTATTTCACCCATAAGTACCACCAAACATAATTCCAACTCATAATAAAGATCATAAGAATGTCGCTATCATAAAGAAAAATCCAATTATCATAACTGAAAGAACAAAGAAAATTGGTTTAATATTTGTTGCTCCAATTCGCTTCATTAAAACACTATTTTTAAATTCAACAATTGTTTGTGGAATAATGAAAATTCCTACTGCCATTGGTTGTAACATTGAAATTGAACCAACTAAAGTATGTAAACTTTTTACAGTATCACCTTCCATTTGTTTAAAAGCAAAACCTTCTAAGAACAACATTAGAATTGGAAATAAAACTAAAAAGAAGGGTACAAAAAATCCTCGATAATAATATTTAAACATTAAGTTTATTAATGGTCGAGAGGTTTTTTAATAATCTGTGTATCTTTGTTTTGCAAAGTACTAGTTCAGATTAATTCTGTCTTCAAATTTTATCATAAAATGAGCAATTGCTGTATTTCAATTTTGAATGGGCATTGTTCATTTTTTTGTTATATTTTCAATTGCTAAGTAAAATATTTTGAAAACTGCCATATCATTTGGAAAAACTTTTTTATTTCTGATGACTTTTCGTAATTGACTATTAACAGATTCAATAGAATTTGTAGTATAAATCACTCTTTTGATTTCTGGAGGATAACTAATAAAAATCATTAAATTATCTCAATTTTTATATCAAGATTTAGCAATTTGAGGATAGTGTTTATTTCATTTACTTTCAAATGATTCTAAAGCTTGCATTGCTTGTTCTTCACTACATGCATTATAAATTGGCTTTAAATCTGTAACTAGTGATTTTCAATGTTTGTATGAAACATATTTTAAACTATTTCTGATTTGATGAACTATACATAATTGATGTTCAGTTTTAGGATAAACTGATTGTATTGCTTCTGACATGCCTGTTAAGTTGTCACTACAAGCAATAAGAATATCATTTAAGCCACGATTTTTCATTTCTGTGAAATTTGCTAATCAAAATTTAGCGCCTTCATTTTCACTAATTCATAAACCTAAAACATCTTTTTTACCTTCTAAATCAACACCTAAAGCTATATAAACTGATTTGTTAATAATGCGTTTATCTTGTCGTACTTTAACTACTATACAATCAAAATAAACAATGGGATAAATGCCTTCTAATGGTCTATTTTGTCATGCTTTGACATCATCAATCACATCATCAGTAATTTGACTAATAACACTTTCACTAATATCAGCACCATGATATAACTCTTGTAACTGCATTCTAATATCTGATAATGTCATACCTTTTGCATATAAGGAAAGAACTTGTTGATCAAAACCATCAAATCTTCTCTGTCTTTTTGGCACTATTACAGGAATAAAATTACTATTACGATCTCGTGGTACATCAATCTCAATTTTACCTTGTTGAGTTATTAATTTTTTTGAACTTATACCATTACGAGCATTGTCACTATTACTATGTTGATTTTTTTCATATCCTAAATAATTTTGCATCTCAGAATTCAACATTTTTTCAACTAAACGTTTTGTTAATTCTTTATATAAACCCCCTTCTTTAAAAACTGTTGTTAAATCTTCAGTATTTTCTAATAATAAATCTACTGCTTTTGATATTGGATCATTATTATTAAAGTTATCTTTTTTAGCCATCTGTAACTCACTCTTTCTAATCATTTAATTATATTTACTAGAATTAATTAAACATAGTTATTTTTGTAAGTTACACAGATTACTAAACATTACCAGTATTTTTAATACTTGGGTCAATTGAAAGTAAATAATTAGTCATTAGTCAAATTCACCATTTTCTTTTTTATATAACTTTTTTAATTCTTGACAATTACAATGTTGTCAACAATGAATTTCTGTTCTACAATAATCACAATTTGTTTGTCTTAAACTATCTTTATTCATAATTTAACCTTTCTTTTCTAACTCTTTTATTTTGTTTTGTTTACATAAGTTATTACATTTATGAGCATAAACTCTACCATAACCACATTTAATTATTCTTTTTGATTTTTATTATCATTATTTTTAAATGTTTCTTCTTTTTCATCTCAATACAATTTAGTATTTGCTTCTATTCACTTCTCAAAAGAATTTAAGTTTAATTTATTCATTATTTTTTTCTTCTAACCAATATATGTTGTTATTAATTTATTTTATTTATTAATTTTTGGTAATTCATTATTATTAATTTCTAATAATTTATTTTGAAATTCTAATGTTTGTTTTAATTCTTTTATTTGATTATTTAAATTTTCAAATTTTCTTTCTTGTTTTTGTTTTTCATATCTTTTTCTTTCAACTTTTAAATAATTCTTTTTAATAAATTTATTTTCTTTTCTTTTAAAAACTCAATCTACTATTTTATTTCTTATATTATTTCATGGAATTGCAATAAAACCTATTCCAATTGAAACAGCAATTGCTATTGGTTTAATTGCAGTAATTCCCATAATAATAGCTGTTGGAATTAAACCTAATGTTGTACTTATTACAATACATCCCAAAAAAGCTATAAATTTTAAAATTCATGATATATATATTCATTTTATTTTTTCTCCTTATTTTTATTTAAATTCATAACTATTATTTCTAAACAATTCATACATCAATAATTAATTAATCAAATTCTTTTATTACAATACTTACATTTATTCATAATTTCTATACTCATTTTTATTATTAGTTTTTATATTTGCTGAATTATACTTGTAAGTGCAAGTAAATAAAATTGCAAAAAATTCTCATATAAAAATTTCATAATGCTAAATTTAGTTTAGAAAAAAGTAAGGAGTTTTTATATGAGTTATAAACATCTTGGCATAGATGAAAGGATTTATATTGAGAATCAATTGAAATTTAAATTTAAAATTAGAGTGAAATAGCTAAAAATCTTAATCGAAGTATTAGTACTATTATTCGAGAAATTAATAGAAATAAAGATAATAATCATTATTTTTCATTAATTGCACAAAATAAAGCTGAAAATCGAAAACAATCACATATTAGTTTTCATAAGTTTAAAAATAAGAATTTAGTAAAATATGTACAACAAAAATTACTATTAGGTTGATCACCTGAACAAATTTATGGCAGAATTAAAAATTTTCATAAAGAGTGAGTTATTAGTTTTAAAACAATTTATACTTGAATTTATTTTGGAATGCTTGATAAAGTTACTAGTAAAAATTTAAGAAGAAAAGGTAAAAAACGAAAATCTAAAGAAAATCGTGGCAAGTTTAATGGTAAATCAATTAAAGAACGAGATATAAATGTTAATGATCGTATAACACTTGGTCATTGAGAAGGAGATACTATAGTATCATCAAGAGGCAAAAGCAAATCATGTTTAATAACTTTAGTTGAAAGAGTATCACGATTTACTTTAGCAATATTAGTTAAAAACAGAACTACTAAAGTTATTAATAAAAATGTCAGTTATTATTTATCAATTCTTCCTAAAAACATTGTTAAAACTATTACTTTTGATCGTGGCAAAGAATTTTCAAATTGACAACAACTTGAAAAAAATTTAGATGTAAAAATTTATTTTGCCAATCCATATTCACCTTGACAAAGAGGTACTAATGAAAATACTAATGGTTTAATTAGAGAAAAATTTCCTAAAAAATTTATTTTTTCAAAAACTAATAAAAATGAAGTTCATAAATTTATATTGTCTTTAAATCAAAGACCGAGAAAAATATTAAATTATCTTTCACCAATCGAATATTTGGATAGAAAAATAATTTAGTTGCACTTACCTTTACAATTTAGCAAGTAAAAATATAAATAATGAATTCTTAGTTAATAATCTTGAGTTAGAATTATCAATCAATAAATTTTGATATAAATTTTCTATTAAACTTTATAAAAAAGAAAAAGAAATAGTTAAATATTGAAAAGAACAGTATTTTGAATGTTATAAAAAACAATTTTTTGTAAAGAAAAACTTAGAAAATGATAATAAAATATCAAATTTTGTTATTAAAAAAATTAATAAAGATGTACAAAATATTTCGATTTCAACTCCTTCATTAAAAGTACATACATTAAAAATGTAAAATATATAACAAGCTATTTTTTAATAAAATTATTTAAAAATCTAGAATTTAATTTTTTTTAAATTATGATATAATCACTTTAAAATAATTATTAATTTTTTACAATATTTAAATGAGGTATATATATGAAAAAACCATTATCATTTATGGGTGCATTATTATTATCAAGTGCAGTCACTGCTAGTACAACGGCATGTAATAATCTAACTATATTCAAAAAAGATTTAAAAAAAGATTTAACACAAACAGATTTAAAAATTGTACCAGAGGAACATCGAGGAACAATACCTACAGATTATGAATTAAAATCACAACTATTTATTTTAAATCATGAACTTCATACTGATAATATTAAAATTATTAATAAAACCACTAATTATGCTTTTGTTGTTGGTGATGGTATTTTTTATAATCAAGATAAAATTAAAATTACTTATCAAATCCAAACTATTGATATTAGAACAATAATTGTTGATGGAGCATCCATTGGTAATTTTAGTACTAGTGGTCAAAAACCTACTGTGGAAGCTGTTTACAGTCGTATTCAAGAAAAATATTCTAATTTAGAAATGGATCGCCTTAAAATTGACGTTATTTCTAATAAAGAAGCAACTATTACAGGTATTACGGGTGATGATATTATTCCTCTTTATACTGGTAAGGTAACAGTTACATTTAGTACTAATGATAGTGTTGATTTAAGTACTATTATTAATAAAAAAGATTTAACGGTTAAGACTAGTGGTCATGATATACCATCAAATAATGATGTAATGAGAGCATTACGTGATACTTACCAAGAAAAGTTAGATACTTCTTTTATTGCAATAGAAATTACTTCTACTAATAGTGCCACTATTACTAGTACAAATCAAAAAAAATATACTGGTAAAGTAATACTAAGTTTAAATCTTGATATTAGAATTGCTCTTAAAGACGTTATTAATAAGGGATTAGATAAAATTGCTATTATAGGAAAAGTAATAACTTTAGAAGATGTTAATAGTGCATTGAAAAAACAATATTCAAGCTTAAATATGAATGCTATTCAAGTAACGTTGCAAAATAATAGTGTTACTATTAAATCTATTAATCAATATGTATACACTGGTCCTAATGTAGTAATTGATAATTTACTTATTGATTTCAATAGTGTTTTAAATAATAAATTACCAACTTTTAATATTCCTGGACAAAACAAACCAAGTAAAGGACAATTAATTTCAGCACTTAAAACCGCTAACTATAATCTTGATGTAAGCAAAATTATAGTTGATAAAATTACTGATAATAGTGCAGTTATTAATGGTGATGGTAAATTTTATAGCAATGATAGTATTGTTGTTACTTATGATTGTGATAAAACAGAACTTTTAAGTGATGTTTTTAAAAATTTAAATTTAGGAACAATTAAAACTAATGGATTATCAAAACCAAATATTGAAGAAATTAAAACTGCGATTAGTAAAAGTAATCCAAATGTAAAGTTAGATGCAATTAAATTTAGTGAAGATGATATTACTAATCAACAAGTAACTATTAGTGGTGATGAAACTATTTATAAAGGGAAGATAGTTGCTGATTTTACTATTGATAGTAGTATTATTAATAATGATCAACTAAATTATAATTATAGTGAAACTAATAGTGTTGGTTCATTAAAAAGTACTTGAACCAGCCCTGATATTACTCTATTATCTAATTGAACAAATTATGCACCAGATTGAGATAGTTTTTCTAATAAGTTTAGTAAATTAAGTTTTTGTGATAATTCGTATTTTAGTCTTTATTGTAATACTTATACTGATCAAAAATTAAAAGGTTCGCAATTAAGTATTAATACTAATGATATTAATAATGATAGAAACAAAAATATATTTGAGCTTAGTTATTATTATGATGGTGGATTTTGAGGAGCCTTTCTTGAATTACATGGTTATATTCATATTTGACATGATGAAGAAAATGTTTATGTAAGCATTAATTGAAGCATTGATACAGTTAAATGTTTCCGTGATCGAGTATGGAATATTAACTTGCAAGGTGTAACCTTTAGTTAGAATTTAACAGATTATATTTATATAGTTTTACTGTTAATCATATAATTTTGAAATATTAATTTTTATTAAAAAGATAAATGAGAGATAATACTCTCATTTTTAATATCTTTTTATATAAATTAAGTAAATAACTAAAAAAGGATATACAAAGTAAGTTTAAAAATTAAAATTAAAAATTATTAATTTATAATTATTATAAACTTAATATAGTTTTTATTTTAAAATAAATGAGTTTAGATTGAAAGGAAAAAAATGATGAATAGAGGGTAAGAAATAAATATATTAAATGTAGAGATAAGTTTAATTGAACAAAAAATGGCTATTATTAAAAGTAATTTAGAAACTTGTATCAAAAATATAAGTGATAATCAAAGACAAGTATCTAATTATTTAGAACAACTTAAAAGAGAAGAATTAGAACATAAAAATTTATTGTCTTAACCATGTTTAGAAAAAAGTATAATGATAATAATAAATCCAATACAAGTTATAGTAAATTAACATAATTGAAGTAATTATATAAGTTTTATATTTAATTTATTTAATAAAAAGTTATCAGAAATGATGGTAATGTTTAGTAATCTGTGTAACTTACAAAAATAACTATGTTTAATTAATTCTAGTAAATATAATTAAATGACTAGAAAGAGTGAGTTACAGATGGCTAAAAAAGATAACTTTAATAATAATGATCCAATATCAAAAGCAGTAGATTTATTATTAGAAAATACTGAAGATTTAACAACAGTTTTTAAAGAAGGGGGTTTATATAAAGAATTAACAAAACGTTTAGTTGAAAAAATGTTGAATTCTGAGATGCAAAATTATTTAGGATATGAAAAAAATCAACATAGTAATAGTGACAATTCTCGTAATGGTATAAGTTCAAAAAAATTAATAACTCAACAAGGTAAAATTGAGATTGATGTACCACGAGATCGTAATAGTAATTTTACTCCTGTAATAGTGCCAAAAAGACAGAGAAGATTTGATGGTTTTGATCAACAAGTTCTTTCCTTATATGCAAAAGGTATGACATTATCAGATATTAGAATGCAGTTACAAGAGTTATATCATGGTGCTGATATTAGTGAAAGTGTTATTAGTCACAAATTACTGATGATGTGATTGATGATGTCAAAGCATGACAAAATAGACCATTAGAAGGCATTTATCCCATTGTTTATTTTGATTGTATAGTAGTTAAAGTACGACAAGATAAACGCATTATTAACAAATCAGTTTATATAGCTTTAGGTGTTGATTTAGAAGGTAAAAAAGATGTTTTAGGTTTATGAATTAGTGAAAATGAAGGCGCTAAATTTTGATTAGCAAATTTCACAGAAATGAAAAATCGTGGCTTAAATGATATTCTTATTGCTTGTAGTGACAACTTAACAGGCATGTCAGAAGCAATACAATCAGTTTATCCTAAAACTGAACATCAATTATGTATAGTTCATCAAATCAGAAATAGTTTAAAATATGTTTCATACAAACATCGAAAATCACTAGTTACAGATTTAAAGCCAATTTATAATACATGTAGTGAAGAACAAGCAATGCAAGCTTTAGAATCATTTGAAAGTAAATGAAATAAACACTATCCTCAAATTGCTAAATCTTGATATAAAAATTGAGATAATTTAATGATTTTTATTAGTTATCCTCCAGAAATCAAAAGAGTGATTTATACTACAAATTCTATTGAATCTGTTAATAGTCAACTACGAAAAGTCATCAGAAATAAAAAAGTTTTTCCAAATGATATGGCAGTTTTCAAAATATTTTACTTAGCAATTGAAAATATAACAAAAAAATGAACAATGCCCATTCAAAATTGAAATACAGCAATTGCTCATTTTATGCTGAATTATACTTGTAAGTGCAAATAAATAAAATTGCAAAAAATTCTCATATAAAAATTTCATAATGCTAAATTTAGTTTAGAAAAAAGTAAGGAGTTTTTATATGAGTTATAAACATCTTGGCATAGATGAAAGGATTTATATTGAGAATCAATTGAAATTTAAATTTAAAATTAGTGAAATAGCTAAAAATCTTAATCGAAGTATTAGTACTATTATTCGAGAAATTAATAGAAATAAAGATAATAATCATTATTTTTCATTAATTACACAAAATAAAGCTGAAAATCGAAAACAATCACATATTAGTTTTCATAAGTTTAAAAATAAGAATTTAGTAAAATATGTACAACAAAAATTACTATTAGGTTGATCACCTGAACAAATTTATGGCAGAATTAAAAATTTTCATAAAGAGTGAGTTATTAGTTTTAAAACAATTTATACTTGAATTTATTTTGGAATGCTTGATAAAGTTACTAGTAAAAATTTAAGAAGAAAAGGTAAAAAACAAAAATCTAAAGAAAATCGTGGCAAGTTTAATGGTAAATCAATTAAAGAACGAGATATAAATGTTAATGATCGTATAACACTTGGTCATTGAGAAGGAGATACTATAGTATCATCAAGAAGCAAAAGCAAATCATGTTTAATAACTTTAGTTGAAAGAGTATCACGATTTACTTTAGCAATATTAGTTAAAAACAGAACTACTAAAGTTATTAATAAAAATGTCAGTTATTATTTATCAATTCTTCCTAAAAACATTGTTAAAACTATTACTTTTGATCGTGGCAAAGAATTTTCAAATTGACAACAACTTGAAAAAAATTTAGATGTAAAAATTTATTTTGCCAATCCATATTCACCTTGACAAAGAGGTACTAATAAAAATACTAATGGTTTAATTAGAGAAAAATTTCCTAAAAAATTTATTTTTTCAAAAACTAATAAAAATGAAGTTCATAAATTTATATTGTCTTTAAATCAAAGACCGAGAAAAATATTAAATTATCTTTCACCAATCGAATATTTGGATAGAAAAATAATTTAGTTGCACTTACCTTTACAATTTAGCATTTTTTGAACTATGGAAATTTGTTGTAAAAAAGACAAAATTTGATAACATATAATTATTATTGAGTTTATATCACCCATTACTTTAAATTAAAGTAAATGGGTTTTTGTTTAAAAAAAGGAGAAAAAAGAATGGCTGATAAAACAAATTTGCAAACATTTCATCAAATCATTAAACAACAAAGAATAAATGATATTTTAAATAAGTCAGAAATTGCTATAAAAGCAAGACATGGGGGCTTAACAATAAGATTTGAAAAAAATAAAAAAAATATAAATAATACTGAATTTACTAGTTCTTTTAATTCAAGTCAAATATCACAAACTAAAATAATTGAAAATGGATCACAAAAGTATAGATATAATTCTGTAACAATTTTAGATCTTGATAAACAAATAGCAAAGAAAATAATAATTGAAGAAGCAAGAGCACACAGAATATTAAATTTACAAAAAGAAAATAATGATGAAACTTTAAAAATTGAATTTGAATTAAAAAAAGCAAAGGAAAATTTAGAAAAAATTAAAAATGCAATAGTTAGTGGTCAATTATTTGGTAAAAAAACGTTAAAGAAAAGAAAAAGAGAATTAGCCAAATATGAACATGAAATTAAAGAAAAAACAACTAGGTTAAGGAAATTAAAACAAAGAAAAGAACAATTAAATGAATATCAAAAGATAAATAGCAATATCCAAAATGAATTAAAAAATGATATTAAACAATTTTTAAATAATGATGAAAAGAACAAAACCAAAATATTAACAAAAAATAGAAAAAAAATAAAAAAACTAAAAATTAAACTTAATAAAATTAACATTCTACAAAAAGAATTAAAATATGAAAATAAAATATTAAAATTAGAAAACGAAATTAAACAAGAAAAAATTGAAAATGGTAAAAAAGTTAAACAAATATATGAAGAAATTTTGACAATAAATAATAATTGTTATTATATAACAACTTTTATACATAATAATCAATCAATTTCAGAAAAAATAATGTTTTTTCACAACTTTGATAATGACAATATACAAATATTAACGCAAACAAAACAATATAAAAATTTAAGTCAATACAAAAATGATCTTTTATTAATAAATAATAATAATAATTTTGATAGAATACCAATCAAAGAGTTTATAAAAGAACAAACAGAATGTAAAGAAAAACCATCTATAGCGGAATTCACAATGTGGGGTGTTATTTCAGTACTTTCTGTTGGTGTTCCAATATTGATTTCTTGTTTACCCTTTGTAAGGAGGGAAATTGCAACAGAATTAAAAGACAAACTTATAGTTGGTTTAATTTCAATTACGCTTGGCTTATTTATTAAAACTGCTGCAACAACAGTTTCAACTGCAATAAAAAAAGTTGATTCATGAATTTATAATAAAATGTTTAAAAATCAAGAAAAAATTGAAAAAGATAAAAAAGAATTTAAAACAATAATTAGAGACTTGACAAGTGATAAAGTAGAAACTCAATTAGAAAGACAATTTAATATTTTAAAACAAGAATTAGATAATAGGAAAAAGCAAAAAATAAATAAACTATTAAGTAATAAAATAACGTGAGAAAATCCAGATAAAGCAAAACCAACAGTTACTAATCCTGTTGCTAAAAATTTTGATTTAAGTGTTATAGTTAATTCTTCTGATATACAACCCCCAATTAGTCCAGTAACAAAACAACGAAGTTATTCAATATAAAATATTGTTTTAAAAATAATTTTAATAGTTTTGTTAAAAAGAGTAAAATTATATATTTTTTATATTTACATTTATAAAAAATATATAATTTTACTGAGTATTTAAAGGGTAGAAAAAAATATTCAAAAAATAATAAAGGAAGTAAAAAAATATGCCATGAGAACCATATGAAAAATGAAGTACAAAAGATAAAGATTCACTTGCAAAAAAATTAGATGAAGTAAATAATAGTTTTGGAAAAGAAAAAGAAAGAGAAAGACGAGGAAAAGTTGCTGCTACATTCGAAGAAAGTAATAAAAATAAGAACATAATAAATGATAAACCTTTAGTAAACATAGATAATAATGCTACTACTAAAGTTGCAAAATGTATTATTTTATAAATAATTAAAAACTACTTAATTAATTAAGTAGTTTTTAATTTAGTTTCATGATAAAAGAAAAAAGAAATTTTATATTTTAGAAATTAAAGATGATAGTTAAAACTTGTTAATTTGAGTTTTACCTTATGTTATAATCAAATTAGAGGTGGACTATGGAATGCTACTTTACTAACCATAAAACTAATAATATTTTAATATTAGATGAAGAAGATAGTAAACATCTAATTAAAGTATTACGTCATAAAATTAATGATGAAATAGTTATTATTCATCAAGAACAAAAATATTTAACAAAAATTATTGAAATTACATCAGTTATTAAATGCGAAATTATAAAAACAGTGCCAAATAGTAATTCAGAATTAAGATGTAAAATCACATTAGTAATATCGTTATTAAAAGAACAAAAATTTGATTTAGTCATTCAAAAAGCAGTAGAATTGGGAGTTTATCAAATTGTGCCATTGCAGTTAAAATGATGTGTTAGTATTTTAACGAGAACAAAAGCAGAACAGAAAGTTTTACGTTGACAAAATATTGCAAAAGCTGCTGCCAAACAATCAAATCGCAATTTAATTCCGATTGTTACACCCGTTGTTTTTGATTTAAAACAATTAGAACGATATCGGTCTCATCTTAATTTGGTTGCATATGAAAATTCATCAGAAACTAGTTGGATTAGTCAAATAAATAATAAATTATCATCAATAACAATTATAGTTGGACCCGAAGGAGGAATCACTAAAGAAGAAATTGCAACTTTAACACAACTTAATTTTAGTAATATTAGTTTAGGAAAATTAATTTTACGTGCCGAAACTGCACCTTTATTTTTAATGTCAATCATTAATTATGAAACAAGTTTAAAAAGTTAAAGGAGTACAAGATAATTAGAATTGGTATTATTGGAATTGGAAAAATTGTTCAAAGATTTATAAAGCAAGCGTTAACTAATAAAAAAGTTAAAATAACTTGTATATATTCAAGAAGTTTAGATAAAGCAGAAACATGAGCAAAAAAATATAATATTGCCCATAGTACTGATGATTTAAATAAAATGATAGAACATATTGACGCTATTTATATTGCTTCACCAAATGGTTTGCATTACGAACAAAGTAAATTATTTTTAAATAATAATATTCATGTTTTAGTAGAAAAAACTATTACTTTTACAGTTGAAGAAGTTAAAGACCTAATTTCTTTAACAAGAAGTAAAAAAATAATTTTATTAGAAGCTTATGTTACTGTTCATTTACCTATTTTTTCTAAATTAAAAAAATTAGTTCATGAAATAAATCCAGAAGTAGTTAACCTTAATTTTAATCGTATTTCTTCAAGAATGCCATCAGTTGAAAAAGGAATATATGATTCTGTTTTTGATAAAGATTTTGGTAAAGGTGCAACTTATGATAGTTTAGTATATCCATTACAATTAGTATTGTATTTATTAGGTAAAGTAAAAACAGTTAAAGCGATGGCAATTAAATTACCTAATGGTGTTAATTTAAGTAATCATGTTATTTTGAAGCATGAAAATGGAACTATTACTACTATTACTTGTAGTAAAGGAGTAACCTCTTATGCACAAAGTGAATTTATAGGTCATAATAGTAGTCTTGTTTTATCACAAGTTCATCCATTAAGTGGAATTAAGGTTTATACTAAAAACGGAATAAAAGAAATCGCAGATAATACTAATGAAGAAAGTTTAATGACATATGAATTAAATGATTTTGTAAAAATGATTAAAAATAAAGATTATTTAAGTCGAGATTATTGATTAAATCATAGTTTAATGAATCTTGAAGTTATTGAAGCAATTATTAAAAGTGAAAATGAATTAGGAGTTGAAGTTTATGAAAAGTAATATTAATTTAAATGCTAAATTGTAAAGGTAAGTGCAACTAAATTATTTTTCTATCCAAATATTCGATTGGTGAAAGATAATTTAGTATTTTTCTCGGTCTTTGATTTAAAGACAATATAAATTTATGAACTTCATTTTTATTAGTTTTTGAAAAAATAAATTTTTTAGGAAATTTTTCTCTGAGGGTTTTTAGTAATCTGTGTTTCTTTGTTTTACAAAGTACTAGTTCAGATTAATTCTGTCTTCAAATTTTATCATAAAATGAGCAATTGCTGTATTTCAATTTTGAATGGGCATTGTTCATTTTTTCGTTATATTTTCAATTGCTAAGTAAAATATTTTGAAAACTGCCATATCATTTGGAAAAACTTTTTTATTTCTGATAACTTTTCGTAGTTGACTATTAACAGATTCAATAGAATTTGTAGTATAAATCACTCTTTTGATTTCTGGAGGATAACTAATAAAAATCATTAAATTATCTCAATTTTTATATCAAGATTTAGCAATTTGAGGATAGTGTTTATTTCATTTACTTTCAAATGATTCTAAAGCTTGCATTGCTTGTTCTTCACTACATGCATTATAAATTGGCTTTAAATCTGTAACTAGAGATTTTCGATGTTTATATGAAACATATTTTAAACTATTTCTGATTTGATGAACTATACATAATTGATGTTCAGTTTTAGGATAAACTGATTGTATTGCTTCTGACATGCCTGTTAAGTTGTCACTACAAGCAATAAGAATATCATTTAAGCCACGATTTTTCATTTCTATGAAATTTGCTAATCAAAATTTAGCGCCTTCATGCTGAATTATACTTGTAAGTTCAAGTAAATAAAATTGCAAAAAATTCTCATATAAAAATTTCATAATGCTAAATTTAGTTTAGAAAAAAGTAAGGAGTTTTTATATGAGTTATAAACATCTTGGCATAGATGAAAGGATTTATATTGAGAATCAATTGAAATTTAAATTTAAAATTAGTGAAATAGCTAAAAATCTTAATCAAAGTATTAGTACTATTATTCGAGAAATTAATAGAAATAAAGATAATAATCATTATTTTTCATTAATTGTACAAAATAAAGCTGAAAATCGAAAACAATCACATATTAGTTTTCATAAGTTTAAAAATAAGAATTTAGTAAAATATGTACAACAAAAATTACTATTAGGTTGATCACCTGAACAAATTTATGGCAGAATTAAAAATTTTCATAAAGAGTGAGTTATTAGTTTTAAAACAATTTATACTTGAATTTATTTTGGAATGCTTGATAAAGTTACTAGTAAAAATTTAAGAAGAAAAGGTAAAAAACGAAAATCTAAAGAAAATCGTGACAAGTTTAATGGTAAATCAATTAAAGAATGAGATATAAATGTTAATGATCGTATAACACTTGGTCATTGAGAAGGAGATACTATAGTATCATCAAGAGGCAAAAGCAAATCATGTTTAATAACTTTAGTTGAAAGAGTATCACGATTTACTTTAGCAATATTAGTTAAAAGCAGAACTACTAAAGTTATTAATAAAAATGTCAGTTATTATTTATCAATTCTTCCTAAAAACATTGTTAAAACTATTACTTTTAATCGTGGCAAAGAATTTTCAAATTGACAACAACTTGAAAAAAATTTAGATGTAAAAATTTATTTTGCCAATCCATATTCACCTTGACAAAGAGGTACTAATGAAAATACTAATGGTTTAATTAGAGAAAAATTTCCTAAAAAATTTATTTTTTCAAAAACTAATAAAAATGAAGTTCATAAATTTATATTGTCTTTAAATCAAAGACCGAGAAAAATATTAAATTATCTTTCACCAATCGAATATTTGGATAGAAAAATAATTTAGTTACACTTACCTTTACAATTTAGCATATAAACCCCCTTCTTTAAAAACTGTTGTTAAATCTTCAGTATTTTCTAATAATAAATCTACTGCTTTTGATATTGGATCATTATTATTAAAGTTATCTTTTTTAGCCATCTGTAACTCACTCTTTCTAGTCATTTAATTATATTTACTAGAATTAATTAAACATAGTTATTTTTGTAAGTTACACAGATTACTAAACATTACCTTTTCTCTAATTAAACCATTAGTATTTTCATTAGTACCTCTTTGTCAAGGTGAATATGGATTGGCAAAATAAATTTTTACATCTAAATTTTTTTCAAGTTGTTGTCAATTTGAAAATTCTTTGCCACGATTAAAAGTAATAGTTTTAACAATGTTTTTAGGAAGAATTGATAAATAATAACTGACATTTTTATTAATAACTTTAGTAGTTCTGCTTTTAACTAATATTGCTAAAGTAAATCGTGATACTCTTTCAACTAAAGTTATTAAACATGATTTGCTTTTGCCTCTTGATGATACTATAGTATCTCCTTCTCAATGACCAAGTGTTATACGATCATTAAGATTTATATCTCATTCTTTAATTGATTTACCATTAAACTTGTCACGATTTTCTTTAGATTTTCGTTTTTTACCTTTTCTTCTTAAATTTTTACTAGTAACTTTATCAAGCATTCCAAAATAAATTCAAGTATAAATTGTTTTAAAACTAATAACTCACTCTTTATGAAAATTTTTAATTCTGCCATAAATTTGTTCAGGTGATCAACCTAATAGTAATTTTTGTTGTACATATTTTACTAAATTCTTATTTTTAAACTTATGAAAACTAATATGTGATTGTTTTCGATTTTCAGCTTTATTTTGTGCAATTAATGAAAAATAATGATTATTATCTTTATTTCTATTAATTTCTCGAATAATAGTACTAATACTTTGATTAAGATTTTTAGCTATTTCACTAATTTTAAATTTAAATTTCAATTGATTCTCAATATAAATCCTTTCATCTATGCCAAGATGTTTATAACTCATATAAAAACTCCTTACTTTTTTCTAAACTAAATTTAGCATTATGAAATTTTTATATGAGAATTTTTTGCAATTTTATTTACTTGCACTTACAAGTATAATTCAGCGTATTTTATTTCCAAAAATTTGAAAAACTTATCAAAAAAAATAGATTTTTCTGATAAATCAATATATAATTTATGAGATATGAAAGTAAGGAGGCAACAGACTATGGCAGTACCAGCAAGAAGAACGTCAAAAATGCGTAAAAATACACGTCGTGCTCATGATAGTTTATCTGCAACAATTACAACTAACTGTTTAAATTGTGGAGCAATTACTAAACCACATCATGCCTGTATGAAATGCAAGGCATACAAAGGTGTAAGTATTACTAATCCATTACAAGCAGAAAAAACATCATCAACAGAAAAAAAATAAAATATGAATATATCTTATCTTAGATTACCTTCCTCTTATTTATTTAAAATAATATTTTAAATATTAGAGGTTTTTTACTTTACAAAATTATTTTATAATAGTTAATAATTTATTAAAATATAGATTATAATTTATTAAAATAGACATTATTTATTATTAGGAAGTGTAGAGTATGAAAAATAAGGGCTATTATGATTTATTATTAAAGATTAGTGATGATATTACCAATAATTTCCAAACATCACATATTAATGATGAAAAAGAATTAATTAAAGACATTGATCATTATTTAGTTAAACAATTAAATAATATTTTAATTGAACAATTAAAAACGATTAAATCACCAGAAGCAAAAATTAATTTTTTAAACCAAATCATAAGTAATTTTACTACTAATAAATTTAGTAATAACATTTTATTACAAGTAAATGATAGTATAATTGATAATCCTTTAACTTCTAATATTAGATTAAGTGACAATTTTCTATTTACTAATGAAAACCAACAAGTATTAATTAATCATTTAAATCAGGAAATCAGAACTTGTGATGAAGTATACTTTATTTATCCTTTTATATCAAATTCAATTATTAATAAGTTACGTTCATCATTTACTTATGCTCTAAATCATAATATTACTATTAATTTTATTACTACTACTTTTGATGATATGGCTTTATTTGTTAATTTATATGCATTAGTTAAAATAATAAAAAAGTATCCTAATATTAAAGTTAAAGTTGAAAATAATTTAGAAAAACGTAGTGAAAGAATTCATATTAAAGCTGCCATCTTTAAACGAAATTCAGGTTTTTCTTCAGCAATAATTGGTTCATCAAATTTAACGCAAAAAGGTTTAACTAGTGGTCGTGAATGAAATATTAAAATTAATGAATTTGATAATAAGCAACTATATCAAAATATTTTAAATCAGTATTATAAATTATGAAATGATAATTTAGTTGATTTAAATAATGAACAACAACGATTACAATTACTATCGCGAATTGAATATAATCGATTGCTTGTAAATAAAAAAGATGAACAATGATTAGCAATTAATTATTTTCTTTATGATTTTCAAATTGCCTTAATTAATAAATTAAAGTTAAGAAGAAAACTTAAAAAAACAAAACATTTAATTGTCATGGCAACAGGTGTTGGTAAAACAGTAGTATCTGCTTTCGACTATTTAAATCAAATCAAAGAAAATAATAATCAAAAACCTTCAATTTTATTTTTAGCACATCAAAGAGAAATTATTGAACAAGCAATTATTACTTTTCGAAAAGTAATAAATGATAAAAAATTTGCAACTATTTTAAATAGTAAACAAAATAATTTTCAAGAACAATATTTATTTGCAACAGTACAAACTGTACATAGACATCTAAATAAGTTTAAACATCAACAATTTGATATTATTATTTTTGATGAAGCTCATCATTTGGCTGCCAAAACTTTTCAGACAATTTTTAATTATTTTCATCCTAAACAAATTATTGGTTTAACAGCAACACCAGAACGAGAAGATAATAAAAACATTATTAATTATTTTGATAATGAGTTTGCACATGAATTACGATTGTGAGATGCAATTAATGAAAAACTTTTATCACCATTTGATTATTATTGTATTGATGACATTACTGCTGATTTAACTGGTATTGATTTAAATAATGATCAGCAATTATTTAAAAAATTAAATACTGAAGCAAGAAATAAGTTATTATTAGATGTAATTAATGACTATATTGGATTTTATAGTAATCGGATTTGTTTAATTTTTTGTATTAACATTACTCATGCACAAATTGTTGCTAGATTTTTGCAAAATCAGGGCTTAAAAGCAGACTTTTTAACAAGTAAAAATCAAACTAATCGTAGTAAAATAATTAATGATTTTAAAAATAGAATTATTAATTATTTATGTGTAGTAAATATTTTTAATGAAGGAATTGATATTCCTGAAATTGATACTATTATTTTATTACGACCAACTAATTCAAAAACAGTATATTTGCAACAATTAGGAAGAGGATTGAGAAAAACAGAAACTAAACATTGTTTAGAGGTTTATGATTTAATTGCTAATATTGATAAAAAATATGACATAACGATTGGTATTAAAAATCTTTCAAATTCACATATTTTCAATGTTAATAAACAATTACCTAATAGTTTTAATTTACCTTATGGATGTACTATTACTTTAGAACCAAGAAGTCAAAACGTCATTTTAACTAATTTAAAGCAATGATATCAATCGCGAAAAAAAATTTATTTGGTAATTCAATCATACTATCAACTTTATAATGATAATGCTATTTTTAAAATATTAATTGATTATGATTTGACAATTCAAGAATTTTATAATTTTTTAAATGATTTTTATTTACGAATAGCAAAAAAAATAAAAAATTATCAAACTCATGATAATGATACTAATCGTAATCAAAATATCTTAAAACAATTCTTATTTTTAAATGATTATCAAATAGTTAATTATTTTTATTTAAGATTAAGTCAAGAATTAGATACTAAATTAATTAATTATCATTATGACAATTTATTAATAGCATCATTATTATATGAGGTTACAAGTAATAAAGTATTTAATCGTATTTTTCCAAATTTTAATGAAATACCATGTTTAGTTACAAATTTCATTGAAAATAACAAATTAGTTGTTAATGAACTAAAAATTATTCTTAAATATAAACTAGATTATGAAACATTATTACTTAATGAACATTTTAATCAAGATTACCCTTTATTATCTTATCAATCAACATTTACTGTGCATCAGGCACTATGTGCAATTAATCGTGTTAATTTTAATAAAAAACTTGGACCTTTAAAAATTATTGCCTTTCAAGCGGGTCATTTGACATTTAATGAAAATAAATCAGTAATTTTTGCAGATATTGATGGAACAAATTATGGTAAATTAACTAGTTATAATAAATTAACAAAAGAATATTACTGATCAATACCAGAAAATAAAACGATTAATTCAAAATTAGTGAAAGATTTACAAAATAATAATATTGAAAAAATATTATTTTTAAATAATGATTGTAATAAAAAATTTAAAAATCTTGCTTTAAAGTTGTATGACTTTATTGGTATTGGTCAATATCAATTAAGAATTAAAAGTGATTATATTACTATTAAATTTTTAGTAGAATAAATAATATTTTATTTTTTTAATTGCTAAGCTGAATTATACTTGTAAGTGCAAGTAAATAAAATTGCAAAAAATTCTCATATAAAAATTTCATAATGCTAAATTTAGTTTAGAAAAAAGTAAGGAGTTTTTATATGAGTTATAAACATCTTGGCATAGATGAAAGGATTTATATTGAGAATCAATTGAAATTTAAATTTAAAATTAGTGAAATAGCTAAAAATCTTAATCGAAGTATTAGTACTATTATTCGAGAAATTAATAGAAATAAAGATAATAATCATTATTTTTCATTAATTGCACAAAATAAAGCTGAAAATCGAAAACAATCACATATTAGTTTTCATAAGTTTAAAAATAAGAATTTAGTAAAATATGTACAACAAAAATTACTATTAGGTTGATCACCTGAACAAATTTATGGCAGAATTAAAAATTTTCATAAAGAGTGAGTTATTAGTTTTAAAACAATTTATACTTGAATTTATTTTAGAATGCTTGATAAAGTTACTAGTAAAAATTTAAGAAGAAAAGGTAAAAAACGAAAATCTAAAGAAAATCGTGGCAAGTTTAATGGTAAATCAATTAAAGAACGAGATATAAATGTTAATGATCGTATAACACTTGGTCATTGAGAAGGAGATACTATAGTATCATCAAGAGGCAAAAGCAAATCATGTTTAATAACTTTAGTTGAAAGAGTATCACGATTTACTTTAGCAATATTAGTTAAAAACAGAACTACTAAAGTTATTAATAAAAATGTCAGTTATTATTTATCAATTCTTCCTAAAAACATTGTTAAAACTATTACTTTTGATCGTAGCAAAGAATTTTCAAATTGACAACAACTTGAAAAAAATTTAGATGTAAAAATTTATTTTGCCAATCCATATTCACCTTGACAAAGAGGTACTAATGAAAATACTAATGGTTTAATTAGAGAAAAATTTCCTAAAAAATTTATTTTTTCAAAAACTAATAAAAATGAAGTTCATAAATTTATATTGTCTTTAAATCAAAGACCGAGAAAAATACTAAATTATCTTTCACCAATCGAATATTTGGATAGAAAAATAATTTAGTTGCACTTACCTTTACAATTTAGCTTTAAAAAAATAATGCTTTTTTATGATAATTAGGTTGACAATAATTATGGCATGTTGTACTATTGTTATTGTCCCAAAAATAAATGGGTTACAAACTAGAAAAAACGATCTTTGAAAACTAAATAGAACAAGAATTAATCCGTCAATTTTTTATTAAAAATTAAATAAGTCAGACATCATCTTTTAACAAAAACAATTTTATTGAGAGTTTGATCCTGGCTCAGGATTAACGCTGGCGGCATGCCTAATACATGCAAGTCGAACGAAAGTAGCAATACTTTAGTGGCGAACGGGTGAGTAACACGTATCTAACCTACCATTTAGTGGGGAATAACTGTTGGAAACGACAGCTAATACCGCATATGTTATTTATTTGCAATGATAAATAATGAAAGGAGCATTTGCTTCGCTAATTGATGGGGATGCGGCGCATTAACTAGTTGGTAAGGTAATGGCTTACCAAGGTAACGATGCGTAGCCGATCTGAGAGGATGAACGGCCACATTGGGACTGAGACACGGCCCAAACTTCTACGGAAGGCAGCAGTAGGGAATTTTTCACAATGGGCGAAAGCCTGATGGAGCAATGCCGCGTGACTGATGAAGGTCTTCGGATTGTAAAGGTCTGTTGTAAGGGAAGAAGTGCTAGAATAGGAAATGATTTTAGTATCGACCATAACTTACCAGAAAGCCATGGCTAACTATGTGCCAGCAGCCGCGGTAATACATAGGTGGCAAGCGTTATCCGGATTTATTGGGCGTAAAGCGTGCGTAGACGGTTTTGCAAGTCTGAGGTTAAATTTAGGGGCTCAACCCCTAACCGCCTTGGAAACTACATTACTAGAGTATAGGAGAGGTTAGTGGAATTTCATGTGTAGCGGTGGAATGTGTAGATATATGAAGGAACACCAGTGGCGAAGGCGGCTAACTGGCATATTACTGACGTTGTGGCACGAAAGCGTGGGGAGCAAATAGGATTAGATACCCTAGTAGTCCACGTCGTAAACGATGAGTACTAAGTGTTGCCATGAGGCAGTGCTGTAGCTAACGCATTAAGTACTCCGCCTGAGTAGTATGCTCGCAAGAGTGAAACTCAAAGGAATTGACGGGGACCCGCACAAGCGGTGGAGCATGTGGTTTAATTCGAAGCAACGCGAAGAACCTTACCAGGTCTTGATATACCTTGCGAAGCTATAGAGATATAGTAGAGGTTAACAAGGATACAGGTGGTGCATGGTTGTCGTCAGTTCGTGTCGTGAGATGTTTGGTTAAGTTCAGCAACGAACGCAACCCTTGTCCTTAGTTGCCAGCATTAAGTTGGGGACTCTAAGGAGACTGCTAGTGTAAGCTAGAGGAAGGTGGGGACGACGTCAAATCATCATGCCCCTTATGACCTGGGCTACACACGTGCTACAATGGCTGATACAAAGAGTCGCTAAACCGCAAGGTCAAGCAAATCTCAAAAAGTCAGTCTCAGTCCGGATTGAAGTCTGCAACTCGACTTCATGAAGTCGGAATCGCTAGTAATCGCGAATCAGCAATGTCGCGGTGAATACGTTCTCGGGTCTTGTACACACCGCCCGTCAAACCACGAGAGTTGGCAATGCCAGAAGTCGGTGTCCTAACCGTAAGGAGGGAGCTGCCAAAGGCAGGGTTGATGATTGGGGTTAAGTCGTAACAAGGTATCCCTACCGGAAGGTGGGGATGGATCACCTCCTTTCTATGGAGTTTAGTTTCTAATAAGAAACCAAGACAACAAGAAAAAATAGATGGATGATTTATTGGATTACTTCTTTTGTTCTGTTTAGTTTTCAGGGATTGTTTTCTCTGAGCAATTGTTCTTTAAAAACTGGATAATAGACATCTTTTAAAAAAAATAAGATAATTTTTATCTTGCAATAGGATATTCTAAAAATAAATTATTAAGAGCGTATGGTGGATGCCTTGGAATTGGAAGACGATGAAGGACGCGATTACCTGCGATAAGCTTCGGGGAGCTGGAAATAAGCTTTGATCCGGAGATGTCCGAATGGGGAAACCCACTATCTTTAATCAGATAGTACTGTACAATGAATTCATAGTTGTGCAGAGTGATACCTAGAGAATTGAAACATCTTAGTACCTAGAGGAAAAGAAAGCGAATGCGATTCCCTTAGTAGCGGCGAGCGAAAAGGGAGCAGCCTAAACCAGTCGTCAGACTGGGGTTATAGGACTGTCTATTAGGTTCGACCTATGAAGAGTTACAAAATTTATATATAGCAGAAGTTGTTGTGAAGCAACGCTATAGATGGTGAAAGCCCAGTATGCGAAATGTATAAATCTCTTGACAGTATCCTGAGTACGGCGAGGCACGTGGAACCTTGTCGGAATTTGCGCAGACCACTGTGTAAGGCTAAATACTAACCAATTACCGATAGTGAACCAGTACCGTGAGGGAAAGGTGAAAAGTACCCCGAGAGGGGAGTGAAATAGTTTCTGAAACCATATGCTTACAACAAGTCGGAGCTCGTTAATGGGTGACGGCGTGCCTTTTGTAGAATGAGCCGGCGAGTTACGATTACATGCAAGGTTAAGTTGAAAAGACGGAGCCGAAGTGAAAGCGAGCCTGAATAGGGCGTTTAGTATGTGGTCGTAGACCCGAAACCAGGTGATCTAGCCATGAGCAGGTTGAAGTTAATGTAACAGTTAATGGAGGACCGAACCAACGTTCGTTGAAAAGACCGTGGATGACTTGTGGCTAGCGGTGAAATTCCAATCGAATCTGGAGATAGCTGGTTCTCCCCGATATAGTTTTAGGACTAGCGTCAGAATTAGTGCAATGGAGGTAAAGCTCTGAATGTATGATGGCCCCACCTCGGGGTACTGAATGCAATTAAACTGCGAATGCCATTGTTACATATCTGGCAGTCAGTCTATGGGTGATAAGGTCCATGGACGTGAGGGAAACAGCCCAGATTATCAGCTAAGGTCCCCAAATCAATGCTAAGTGGAAAACGATGTGGAATTGTTCAGACAGCTAGGAGGTTGGCTTAGAAGCAGCCATCCTTTAAAGAGTGCGTAACAGCTCACTAGTCGAATGATTCTGCGCGGAAAATGTACCGGGGCTAAGCATTGTACCGAAGCTATGGGTCTATATATATGTTTACATATATTGTGGGCGGTAGGGGAGCATTCTAATCTGCGACGAAGTTAGACCGGAAGGACTAGTGGAGTGTTTAGAAGTGAGAATGCCGGCGTGAGTAACGATTGAAGATGAGAATCCTTCATGCCGATTGACCAAGGTTTCCTGGGCTAGGTTCGTCCACCCAGGGTTAGTCAGGACCTAAGGCGAGGCCGAAAGGCGTAGTCGATGGATAACAGGTTGATATTCCTGTACCACCATGGTGACTGATGGAATGACGGAGAAGGCTAAAATGTCCCAGTGATTGGTAGTGCTGGGCTAAGTACAAAGAGGGTTGTGTAGGCAAATCCGCACAGCGTTAACCTTGAAGTACGATGGGGAGTGAACGGTTCGCTTAGTAACGAAGCATTTGATGCCATACTTCCAAGAAAAGTTTCTAAAGACATCACCATGGTGCCTGTACCGAGAACGGACACACGTGGTCAAGGAGAATATCCTAAGGCAAGCGAGATAACTATAGCTAAGGAACTCTGCAAAATAACCCCGTAAGTTAGCGAGAAGGGGAGCTCATAGCAATATGAGTCGCAGTGAAGAGGTCCGGGCGACTGTTTAGCAAAAACACAGCTCTCTGCTAAGTCGTAAGACGATGTATAGGGGGGGACGCCTGCCCAGTGCTGGAAGGTTAAAGAGATTTGTTAGCGTAAGCAAAGCTTTGAATTGAAGCCCCAGTGAACGGCGGCCGTAACTATAACGGTCCTAAGGTAGCGAAATTCCTTGTCAGGTAAGTTCTGACCCGCACGAAAGGCGTAACGATCCGGACGCTGTCTCGGCTATAGACTCGGTGAAATCTTAGTACCTGTGAAGATGCAGGTTACCCGCGATTAGACGGAAAGACCCCGTGGAGCTTTACTACAACTTGATATTGAATTTTGGTGTAGTTTGTACAGCATAGGTGGGAGACGTTGATATGCAGACGCTAGTAGGCATGGAGTCACCATTGGGATACCACCCTTGCTATATTGAAATTCTAACTTGAGACCATAATCTGGTCTAAGGACAGTGTCTGGTGGGTAGTTTGACTGGGGCGGTCGCCTCCTAAAAAGTAACGGAGGCGCCCAAAGGTACCCTCAATATGAATGGAAATCATATGTAGAGTGCAAAGGTAAAAGGGTGCTTGACTGCGAGACATACAAGTCGAGCAGGAACAAAAGTTGGGCTTAGTGATCCGGCGGTGCTGTGTGGAAAGGCCGTCGCTCAACGGATAAAAGTTACCCCGGGGATAACAGGCTAATCTCTCCCAATAGTTCATATAGACGGGGAGGTTTGGCACCTCGATGTCGGCTCATCGCATCCTGGAGGTGTAGTCGCTTCCAAGGGTTGGGCTGTTCGCCCATTAAAGCGGTACGCGAGCTGGGTTCAGAACGTCGTGAGACAGTTTGGTCCCTATCTGTCGTGGGCGCAAGAAATTTGAGGAAAGCTGTTCCTAGTACGAGAGGACCGGAATGGACCTACCTCTGGTGCACCAGTTGTCACGCCAGTGGCACAGCTGGGTAGCTATGTAGGGCATGAATAAGCACTGAAAGCATCTAAGCGCGAAGTCAGTTCCAAGATGAGATTTCTCATTCGAAAGAAGTAAGATCCCTTGAATACTACAAGGTTGATAGGTCAGGTGTGTAAGCATAGTGATATGTTCAGCTTACTGATACTAATAGATCGAGGATTTATTGAAGAATATATTCTCTATTGCAAATCAAAAGTAATCAAATTTAAAGATGTCTGTTTCTAGTTTTTAGGGAGCAATTGCTAAACTATTTGGTGTCCATGGCGGAGTGGTCACACCTGTTCCCATCTCGAACACAGCAGTTAAGCACTCCAGCGGCGAAAATACCAGCAATGGGAAAATAGCACGATGCCAAATTTTTTTTATTGTGTTAATATTTAATTTAAAATTTAAATTTTTTTTATGTTAAGATTGAGAATATTAAAATGTAAAAAAGATTTTAAGAAAAAAGGAGAAAAAATGGATAAGGTTGAAAAGAAATTAGATAAAAAATTATACATTGGAGCTAAAATTGGATTCATAACAAATATTATAAGTATTATTTGAAGTGTAATTATTACAATTATTTTAGCTACAGCAAGTAGTGTCATTTTTAACAGTTTTACAAAATATGATCACACTTCATTAACATCAGGAGTTAGTACAATATTTATTGTTGGATTGATTTTTGGACTTTTAATTGCTATTAGATTTTCAATTGCAATAATTATCATGTGCAATAATGTTTTAAAAGGAAATGCTAATAGTGGTTTAGCTGTTGGAATTGTAACTTTAGTTTTAGCAGGTTTTTCTTTAATAGCTATGTTTTCATCACATTTTAATTTTATTAGTGGTATTAATATTATTTTTTTTAGGACTTAATATTGCTTCAGGTGTATTATTAATTATTGGTAAATATCTTCCAGTTACTAATAAACCAGAAAAAGTAGTTTCTATGGTAAATGAATAATTAAAAATATTTAATAAATTATATAAATAAGGCTTTAGAAATTAAAAGCCTTATTTTATTTTTTTATAATTTAAAACCATAAGGATAAGTAATGATTGGAAAATTTGGTTTATCATCATCATGCTTTTTTTTATATTGTATATTATTAATTCATAAATAAAGGTATTGTAAACCAATACTAATAATTAACAGAAAAATAATAGCAGTAACTAATACTCCTACACCATATTTTTGGTAGTTGAAAAAAAAGTAAGGATAACAAGTATTAATATTTTCTCCTTGTTTAACACGTAGTACACCACGAACCATTACCATTACTACATAAAAACAAGGATAAAATAAGATAAATCACATATAAAGTTTATGATGATTTTTTAGTGAATAAAAATCACGTCCACATGATAAAGCAAAATTTAAAATCATAACAATTGGCATAATTAGATTTAGAATTATTGTTTTAAATCATAAATAAATATCAGTTCCATATTTACTTCTTTCTTGGCTATTACTAATGATACCTATTCAAAATACTAACATTGTAATTGTAATATAAATAGTAATGCTTAATAAAATATAAAAACTTGATTTTGAATTTTCTTTAAATTTACTTTCAAATAAAAAAGCAAATAAATAAATGAGTACTAAATAATTAGTTTGAGTTGTAAAATAAAAATAATAAATTGCTAATCTTTCAGTTGGTTTATCAACATTAGGAACAATGAAAGCATTGGGATAATTAATAGTAATTATTAAATCAAAAATTAAGAATAAAGAAATAATAAGTAGACCAAATAAACGTCAAATAAATTTAATAAGATTTCTTTTTTTTAATCGGTATTCACTACTATTTTTTCAATTCATATTTTTTCTCCTATTTATATTAGAATTAAATTTAATTAAATTTTTGATAGGAAATTTAATTTTTTATTATGATTGAATATGCTACTTATTTAGTATATCAAGTTTTTCCTTATCACTATTAATATTTACTAACTGATTATTTAAAACACCTAATAAGTTAAAAAAAATTAACTTATTAATTATTTAATCTTGATTTTTTGCTAATAAAGTTTATTATTAATGTTAAGGATATAATTTTTATCCTTATAATTTTAATGAATATATAAGTAATTATATAAGTATTAAAATTATATATGTTGATTTAACAAAAAGTTTAATAATTGATTATATATCCTTAGTTTTATTTTATTAAAACTAAGATTTTAAGTATTTAATTAAATATGCTTAATTTAATATTATAATTATAAACACAAATAATAGGTAAAAAAGGAGTAATCATAATGACAAATTTCTTATCTTTTAGTTTTAAAAAAACTAAAAGTTTTAAAACAATAAGTTTGGCTTTGGCATTATCTCTTACTAGTAGTTTAATGATAGTTACTAATCATCAATCTAATATTAGTACTGTTAATGAGAGTAACAAACTTTCTGGGTTTCATATTACTGTTAAGGAAAATAATAAAAATTTAATTAGTGAAGCTAATACTTGAAATTCAATTAATAATAATTATGAAGATTTTATTAGATTGCATAAAGAAGTAATAACAGAACAATTTAATGATTGATCAGACCTTATTAATAAGGTTAATAATAATCCAAATGATGATATTAGTAAAGATGTTAATAAGAAATTTAAGGAACAAATTGAAAACAAAGCTAATAATATCTTGCCAGATAATGGTATTAAATATTTTACTGATAAAGTTATTGGTCGTAATGTTGCTAAACAAAGTTTTAATGATATTGTTAGTTTTGGCTATGTTTATGTTGGTTACCATGATAATAGTTTACCAGCGCAGATTAACAATGGTATTTTTGCAACGGTAAATCCTAGGGCAGATTTTAATAATTATTTTAGTATTCCTTATATGATTAAACCGAGCGATGATTTTTTAAATAGTCATAAAAGTGTTCAAGATCGGTTAGCAATTTTACCACTTAATAATGGTAATCCCAATGATACTAATCAACCAATGTTAGCTATTTTAGCAAAAAATAAAAATGATAAGAATGAACAATTATTAATAAATGATAAAAAGGATGAAGTTGTTGATAATGATTCAATTAGTTATGCAATATTAAATCATAAACCAGATGATCATTTAAAATCAACTAGTTTTAATGTTAGTGTTAAAGATAGTGGTTATAGTAAAACTATTAAGTTAACAAATAATAGTTCAAATATTCAATTTAGTACTATTAGTGATGAAAAAGTTAAAGAAAATCCTGTAATTGTACCTCAATATTTAGTTCAAAATAATTCACAAGATAATAAAAATACATTAATAGTTATGAATAAAGCCATTGAGAAAGCTAAAGTAAATATTAGTGATTCACAACAACATTGACAAAAATGAAAAGTTGATTCACAAACTTTACAAAAAGCAAAAAATGATTTGGGAACACCTATTAAAGATGGTGATAATTTAACTCTTAATCAAGGAAGTAATTTTCAAGTTTATTGTATAGGTTTAGATACATCTGACTTACAACGTCAAGCTGCTTCTGAACAATATATTACTGTTTATAGAAGCAATACAAAAATACCTAATTTTCCAAATTGTACTGATTTTTTTGAAAAAACTAATAATTTATTAGCGGGTTTTCAACAATATTTAACTAGTGCTACTAATAATAGTATTAAAATTGAAGATTTAAAAAATAATGCTGCTGGTGAGTTTTTATCATGATTTATTCAATATCAAGGTGATATTACTAAACAAAATTATCTTAATTATTTACAAAGTAATAATTCAGATCGTCCCTGAGATGTTAATATATCATTAACAACTAAGATGTTAGTTAATAATTGAAATATTATTATCATTTGTGGCTTCATTATTAGTTTTTTAACTATAATTCCAATAGTTGTTGTTATTATTCGTAAAAAGAAATATTTAAAATAAAGTTTATTATTTTTAAGTAGTACTTGTTAAAAAACAATATTTTATATAAAAATATAAAATGATAAGTGTAAAAAATGTTATTACTTGTTTTTTCTTTTTAGTGAGTTAGAATAAAAATGGCAGTTATAAATGTTTAGAAAATATTTAGGTAATGCCGGTTTTAATTTTATATTTGACTTTAAGTCCTTGTATACTATATATGCTATACAAGGAGTTTTTATATAATTTTAAAATAAAATATATTAAGAAAAAGGAGGCAAAAAATAACATAATAATATTTAAAAAAAATAATACAATTTCAAATTTTTACTTTTCACAAATATATATTCCTCCCTACAATTATTTTTCAATATTTTTTAAATAATAAATAATAGTAATAAAGTGTACTAGTTTATAAACTAGTACACTTTATTTATAAATTATTTTACATTAAAAATTTGTATCTCTTAAAGCCGCTATTGGTTTATTATTTTTTTTATAAAGGATATTATTATAAAGAGTAAAAAGTAACATCAAAATTATGTATAAGATTAAAATTGCAAAGATATAAATAAAGAAAGTAGTTAAACTTTTATGAAAATCTAAAAATGGATATGGAAATGAATAATCAATTTCTGTTGTTCCTTTTCTTAAAAAACCAACAAAATTTCCTTTAGCAAGTGCATAACCTAAATATACAAACATGTAAATAGAAATAATTGGTATTCAAAGATATGTTTGTTTTCCAAGTTTTCAGTAGTATTTACCAGCAGAAAACATAAAATATAAAATCACTATAACTGGTACTATTAAATGTAATAAAAATGTATTTATAAAATTTAATATGCTAATACTATTACTACTATCTAAATTATTTATCATTGGTTTAAATAATACAGCAAAAAATACGATAAGAGTTACGGTAATATAAACAGTAATTGCTAATGAAAAGCGCCCAAAAACAAATTGTGCGCGATTGTCATTAAAACGATTTGTTAATACAAAACAAAAGAAAAGAAAAACTAAAAAATTTGACTGAATAGTAAAGGTAGAAATCATTGTTCAAATACCAACTCATGGGCCATCTGGAGTTCATAAATTATGAGGATTAGGTGTTCCAACTGTTATTGGTTTATACTCAATTAAAACTATTGCAAATTGCATTATTAGACCTATAACAGCAATAATTAGTCCAGATCAAAGTAAAAAATCAGAAAATTTACTTTTAAATCCTATATTTTTTCCTATTCCCATATGGATCAACTCACAATTCTATATTTTTTCTATTTTAATTACATTATACATGATATTATAATAAGTATGTAAGATATTAGAAAATTATTAATAGCAACTAAATGAAATAATAAGGTGATGTTATGTATCAATTATATTTAGATACAACAAATAACAAATTAACAGTGTTGATTTTGCAAGCTAATAAAATTTTAGCAAGTTCATCATTTATTGCTTGACAAAAACAAACAGAATTGGCAATTCCAACTATTACTAATTTACTTGTAAAATGTAAAATAAAATTAAAAGATATTTCAAAAGTAGTTATTGCAAATGGTCCTGGCAGTTATACTGGAATTAGAGTAGCAATTACTTTTGTCAAAACACTTAAAGTTTTGAATAGTTTTTTAACGGTTTTTACTATTAATAGTTTATTATTACAGGCAGGATTAATAAAATCAATAAGTGTTTTGTCAGCATACAATAATAAAAGTTATTTGGCAGTATGTGATAATGGAAAAATAATTATTCAGCCGCAATTAGTAGATGAAAATGCTAAAATTGGTATTATTAGTGATTTACTAGATTATAAAATAATTGAAAATTTAGAAAAGTGTAATATTGTGGAAAATTTTCAAAAGTTGTCACCATATTTTATCGAAGTAAAAAACATGGAAGATTTGCAACCATATTATATTAATGATCCATTTTCATCACATAATTAAAAAATAATAATATTTAAATATTTTACATTAGTTTAAAAAGGAGTTTTTACATGCTTATCAATGATAATTTTTGATCTAGAGTATCAAAGGAAGAAAATAATTTCACAAAAAAAGAAAAAGTTCTTATTAACTATATTAATAAGAATAGTCAAAAAATGGATCAAGTTACTATTAGTTCTTTGGCTAAAGAAAATACTGTTGGTTATAGTGTTGTTTATAATTTAATTAAGAAATTGGGATTTAAAGGTTATCGTGAATTTATCATTAGTTTAGCTGCGCAAGAAACTACTTTCAAAGCTTTAAATCGTGAGTTTTTTGGTGATCGTAGTGTTTTAAAAGAACATTATAAAAAACTAATGGATTTAAATGATTCAACGATTAATTATGAGGAATTACAAAGATTTATTAATTGAATAGATGATAATCGTAAAGCTTGTATTTATTTAGCAGGCATTGGTTATTCTGGTTTAGGTGCGGAGGATTTATCAAATAAATTATATCGGTTTGGTTTACGATCAATCTGTTTAAATAAAGATGATGATAGTATTTTAATGCATGCTTCTTTAATTATTCCAGAAGATGTAATAATTCTTTTTTCATTATCAGGTAAAACCGCTACTATTGTTGAAGCAGCTAAACTTGCTAAAAAGAATAATGCTAAAATTGCAGTTGTTACATCACAAGATAAAACTGAATTAGTGACTTATGCTGATTGAACATTTAATATTGTTTCTTCAGGACTTTATGAAGCACAAGAAATATTTATTTCTCCATTATTTGCTATTACTTATTTTAATGATTTAGTAACAACATATTTATTAAAATCAAAGCATAAAGATTGATATTTAGAAAATAGAATTAAAACTAATAAAGTAATTAAAAAATTTAATTAATTTTTTAAATAGCTAAATTGTAAAGGTAAGTGCAACTAAATTATTTTTCTATCCAAATATTCGATTGGTGAAAGATAATTTAATATTTTTCTCGGTCTTTGATTTAAAGACAATATAAATTTATGAACTTCATTTTTGAGTTTTTTGAAAAAATAAATTTTTTAGGAAATTTTTCTCTAATTAAACCATTAGTATTTTCATTAGTACCTCTTTGTCAAGGTGAATATGGATTGGCAAAATAAATTTTTACATCTAAATTTTTTTCAAGTTGTTGTCAATTTGAAAATTCTTTGCCACGATCAAAAGTAATAGTTTTAACAATGTTTTTAGGAAGAATTGATAAATAATAACTGACATTTTTATTAATAACTTTAGTAGTTCTGTTTTTAACTAATATTGCTAAAGTAAATCGTGATACTCTTTCAACTAAAGTTATTAAACATGATTTGCTTTTGCTTCTTGATGATACTATAGTATCTCCTTCTCAATGACCAAGTGTTATACGATCATTAACATTTATATCTCGTTCTTTAATTGATTTACCATTAAACTTGCCACGATTTTCTTTAGATTTTTGTTTTTTACCTTTTCTTCTTAAATTTTTACTAGTAACTTTATCAAGCATTCCAAAATAAATTCAAGTATAAATTGTTTTAAAACTAATAACTCACTCTTTATGAAAATTTTTAATTCTGCCATAAATTTGTTCAGGTGATCAACCTAATAGTAATTTTTGTTGTACATATTTTACTAAATTCTTATTTTTAAACTTATGAAAACTAATATGTGATTGTTTTCGATTTTCAGCTTTATTTTGTGCAATTAATGAAAAATAATGATTATTATCTTTATTTCTATTAATTTCTCGAATAATAGTACTAATACTTCGATTAAGATTTTTAGCTATTTCACTAATTTTAAATTTAAATTTCAATTGATTCTCAATATAAATCCTTTCATCTATGCCAAGATGTTTATAACTCATATAAAAACTCCTTACTTTTTTCTAAACTAAATTTAGCATTATGAAATTTTTATATGAGAATTTTTTGCAATTTTATTTACTTGCACTTACAAGTATAATTCAGCAATAAAAAAACTGTTTTTTTTAAAATAATAATTTAATATTATGTCATGAATATTTATTAAGTAAGGAGATGAAGTATGTTGTCTAAACAAGATGATATTTTGACAGTAGAACACGTTTTTCTTGAATCTGATTGTAAAACACAAGCAGAAGCTTTTCAAGAAATAGCAACTTCTGCTAAAAAATTAGGTTTTTTGAAAAAAATATTAGTGAAAAATCAGTAGTTAATAGTTTTCTACAAAGAGAAGGAGAAGGAACTACTGGTTTTGGTGGTGGTGTTGCTGTGCCACATGCTCTTAATGAAGATATTGTTAAATCAGGAATTTTTATTATGCGTTTTAAACAGCCAATTCCTTGGAAAGCACTAGATGAACAACCCGTTAAAGCAATTATTGCTTTAATTGTGCCACTAAAAAGTGCTGGTAATAAGCACTTGGAAATTTTATCAAAAGTGGCACAAAGATTAACAAAACCGGAATTTCAATCAATATTATTTAATTCAAAAGATAAAAAAGTAATTATTCAATCACTAAATATTAATAATAAATCTAATGTTGAAACTAGTAGTAAAACTATTAGTTAAGATATGAAAGGTTCTTCAAAAAAAACTAAAAATATTATAGCAATTACTGCTTGTCCAGTTGGGGTAGCACATACTTATATTGCACAAGATAAATTAGAAATTGCTGCAAAAAATTTAGGTTATAATATTAAAGTTGAAACTCATGGTAGTATTGGTATTAAAGGTGCTTTTACAGCAACTGATATTGCCAACGCTGATTTAGTTATTATTGCAGTATCGGCCCCCCGGTGTTGCAGATTTAAAATTAGAACGTTTTAATAATAAACCATTATATAAAGTAGAAATTAGCAAAGTTATTAAAAATCCTGAAAGTATTGTTAATGATGCTTTTGCTAACGCAAAACCTTATGAAATAAACAAGTCAGAATTGGGACAAAAAGCGGAAAAAGAAAATAAATCAAATGATTTATTTACTACTGATAAACAGGGAATTATGAAACATATTATGGCTGGTGTTGGCTATATGGTTCCATTTATTGTTTTTGGTGGAATTATGTTAGCATTATCAATTGGTATTGCAAAAGCAGTTTATGGTATTGACTTTGATATTTCCAAGTTACCACATAATCATTTTCTTTATTTTATGAATCAAGCTGGAAGTATTGCTTTTACATTAATGATTCCAATTTTAGCTGGTTTTATCGCTAATTCAATTGCAGGACGTGCTGCCTTGGTTCTCCCGGCAATGGTAAGTGCATATGTTGCTAATACAGCAGGATTAGTTTATCCAATTGCTGGTTTAGAGCCAAAGGTTTCTGCTGGATTTTTAGGAGCATTATTAATTGGTCCAAGTGTTGGATATTTAGTAAGATGAATTATTACTTGAAAAGTACCAAAGACTATTGCTCCAATTATGCCAATTTTCTTTATTCCTATTGTAGTAACATTTTTAATTAGTTTCACTTTTATTTATGCAATTGGAGCTCCAATTGGTTGAATAATGGAACAATTTCAAAATGGGTTAACCCACATGCCACGTGAAGCAATGGCAGCAATTGGAATGTTGCTAGGAGCCATGATTGGATTTGATATGGGTGGTCCAATTAACAAAGTTGCTTTTTTAGCAGCCTCAACAACTATAACTGCTGATCCTAGTTCACAATTATTTATGGGAGCAGTAGCTGCAGCTATTCCTGTTGCACCACTTGGAATGGGTTTAACAACTTTGATTTTTCGTAAATTCTTTAATGAAAGTGAACGTACATTAGGTTTAACAGTAATGTTAATGGGGTGTATTGGTATTTCTGAAGGTGCGATTCCTTTTGCAGTAAGAGATCCAAAACGTGCTATTATTAGTAATATTATTGGTAGTGCTGTTGCTGGTAGTATTGCTGGTGCTTTCTTATTAACTGATGCTGCTGGTCATGGTGGTCCTATTGTTGCTATTTTAGGTGCAGTTAGTTCAGTTAATTATGTGCTTTGGGTAAGTATTCTTTTATTCTTTTTAGCCATTATTGTTGGAAGTATTGTTACTTGTTTAGTATATGGTGGATTATTAATTATTCAATCACGTAATATTAAGGTTTTTAAATTAATGAATGAAAGAATCATGAAAATATTTAATAGTAAAAAAACTAAATCTAAAAATAGTAAAAATAAAGTTTAATTGAACAAATAATCAAAGTTTAGGAGAGTGAATATGAATAATAGCACATCACAAATAATTTTTTTAAAACCTGTTTTTATTCGCAAATTGTGAGGTAGTCAAAAATTAGCACACAAATTTAATTTTGATTTACCTAAAAATACACCAATTGGTGAAGCATGATTAGTTAGTGCTCATCCCAATGGAATGAGTTATGTTTTAAATGGCGAGTATAAAGGATTAAGTTTAGCAGAATTGTTTAAACAGCAACCTAGTTTATTTGCTAATCTTGATAGTTCAGGTAGTGTGATTAATAAAGAATATCCATTGTTAACAAAAATTTTAGACGCAAATGATAGTTTAAGCGTTCAAATTCACCCTGATGATAAATTCGCAGAAAAAAATCATCAATGTTTAGGAAAAACTGAATGTTGGTATATATTAGAATGTTTACCCAAAGGTAGAGTTATTTTGGGTCATAATGCTAAAACCAAAGATCAGTTTAATCAATGATTGGCAAAAGAACAATGACATAAACTATTAAAATATATACCAATTAAAAAAGATCAATTTATTTATGTTCCTTCTCTAAAAATTCATGGTTTATTGGCACATACTATGGTTTTTGAATTACAACAATCATCAGATATTACATATCGTTTATATGATTATGATCGTAAAGATGAACTTGGTAATTTACGAAATTTGCATTTGAAAGAAGCATCAACTATTGTTTTAGCTCCTGATTTAAATAGTAGTGAAGCTAATGGTCATGATAATTATTTAGTTGATAACAAGTTTTTTAAGTTAATTAAATTAATTAATGAGGGAATTAACCATTATAGTTATCCTAATACTAGATGATTGCAAATCTCAGTATTGGATGGTAATGGTATAATTGATGATACTAGTATTAAAAAAGGTGACTCATTTATTTTACCAAATGGTTATACTGATTTTTGTTTAAGTGGTAATATGTTGTTGATGGTTGCATATTGCTAATAAATAATTATTATAGTTTTTTTAATGCTTGTTCCAAATCATTTCACAAATCTTCAACATATTCAATACCAATTGAAAGACGAACAAGACCTTCTGAAATATTTGCATCTGCTAATTCTTGTGCATTATAAGTAGAATGTGTCATTGAAGCAGGATGTTCAATCAATGACTCAACTCCACCTAAAAAAACTGCCAAAATTGCTGAATTATACTTATAAATGCAAGTAAATAAAATTGCAAAAAATTCTCATATAAAAATTTCATAATGCTAAATTTAGTTTAGAAAAAAGTAAGGAGTTTTTATATGAGTTATAAACATCTTGGCATAGATGAAAGGATTTATATTGAGAATCAATTGAAATTTAAATTTAAAATTAGTGAAATAGCTAAAAATCTTAATCGAAGTATTAGTACTATTATTCGAGAAATTAATAGAAATAAAGATAATAATCATTATTTTTCATTAATTGCACAAAATAAAGCTGAAAATCGAAAACAATCACATATTAGTTTTCATAAGTTTAAAAATAAGAATTTAGTAAAATATGTACAACAAAAATTACTATTAGGTTGATCACCTGAACAAATTTATGGCAGAATTAAAAATTTTCATAAAGAGTGAGTTATTAGTTTTAAAACAATTTATACTTGAATTTATTTTGGAATGCTTGATAAAGTTACTAGTAAAAATTTAAGAAGAAAAGGTAAAAAACGAAAATCTAAAGAAAATCGTGGCAAGTTTAATGGTAAATCAATTAAAGAATAAAATATAAATGTTAATGATCGTATAACACTTGGTCATTGAGAAGGAGATACTATAGTATCATCAAGAGGCAAAAGCAAATCATGTTTAATAACTTTAGTTGAAAGAGTATCACGATTTACTTTAGCAATATTAGTTAAAAACAGAACTACTAAAGTTATTAATAAAAATGTCGGTAATGTTTAGTAATCTGTGTAACTTACAAAAATAACTATGTTTAATTAATTCTAGTAAATATAATTAAATGACTAGAAAGAGTGAGTTACAGATGGCTAAAAAAGATAACTTTAATAATAATGATCCAATATCAAAAGCAGTAGATTTATTGGTAATGTTTAGTAATCTGTGTAACTTACAAAAATAACTATGTTTAATTAATTCTAGTAAATATAATTAAATGACTAGAAAGAGTGAGTTACAGATGGCTAAAAAAGATAACTTTAATAATAATGATCCAATATCAAAAGCAGTAGATTTATTATTAGAAAATACTGAAGATTTAACAACAGTTTTTAAAGAAGGGGGTTTATATAAAGAATTAACAAAACGTTTAGTTGAAAAAATGTTGAATTCTGAGATGCAAAATTATTTAGGATATGAAAAAAATCAACATAGTAATAGTGACAATGCTCGTAATGGTATAAGTTCAAAAAAATTAATAACTCAACAAGGTAAAATTGAGATTGATGTACCACGAGATCGTAATAGTAATTTTACTCCTGTAATAGTGCCAAAAAGACAGAGAAGATTTGATGGTTTTGATCAACAAGTTCTTTCCTTATATGCAAAAGGTATGATATTATCAGATATTAGAATGCAGTTACAAGAGTTATATCATGGTGCTGATATTAGTGAAAGTGTTATTAGTCCAAATTACTGATGATGTGATTGATGATGTCAAAGCATGACAAAATAGACCATTAGAAGGCATTTATCCCATTGTTTATTTTGATTGTATAGTAGTTAAAGTACGACAAGATAAACGCATTATTAACAAATCAGTTTATATAGCTTTAGGTGTTGATTTAGAAGGTAAAAAAGATCTTTTAGGTTTATGAATTAGTGAAAATGAAGGCGCTAAATTTTGATTAGCAAATTTCACAGAAATGAAAAATCGTGGCTTAAATGATATTCTTATTGCTTGTAGTGACAACTTAACAGGCATGTCAGAAGCAATACAATCAGTTTATCCTAAAACTGAACATCAATTATGTATAGTTCATCAAATCAGAAATAGTTTAAAATATATTTCATACAAATATCGAAAATCACTAGTTACAGATTTAAAGCCAATTTATAATGCATGTAGTGAAGAACAAGCAATGCAAGCTTTAGAATCATTTGAAAGTAAATGAAATAAACACTATCCTCAAATTGCTAAATCTTGATATAAAAATTGAGATAATTTAATGATTTTTATTAGTTATCCTCCAGAAATCAAAAGAGTGATTTATACTACAAATTCTATTGAATCTGTTAATAGTCAATTACGAAAAGTCATCAGAAATAAAAAAGTTTTTCCAAATGATATGGCAGTTTTCAAAATATTTTATTTAGCAATTGAAAATATAACAAAAAAATGAACAATGCCCATTCAAAATTGAAATACAGCAATTGCTCATTTTATGATAAAATTTGAAGATAGAATTAATCTGAACTAGTACTTTGCAAAACAAAGAAACACAGATTACTAAAAAGCCTCATCCAAATATTCGATTGGTAAAAGATAATTTAGTATTTTTCTCGGTCTTTGATTTAAAGACAATATAAATTTATGAACTTCATTTTTATTAGTTTTTGAAAAAATAAATTTTTTAGGAAATTTTTCTCTAATTAAACCATTAGTATTTTCATTAGTACCTCTTTGTCAAGGTGAATATGGATTGGCAAAATAAATTTTTACATTTAAATTTTTTTCAAGTTGTTGTCAATTTGAAAATTCTTTGCCACGATCAAAAGTAATAGTTTTAACAATGTTTTTAGGAAGAATTGATAAATAATAACTGACATTTTGAGGTTTTTTAATAATCTGTGTTTCTTTGTTTTGCAAAGTACTAGTTCAGATTAATTCTATCTTCAAATTTTATCATAAAATGAGCAATTGCTGTATTTCAATTTTGAATGGGCATTGTTCATTTTTTTGTTATATTTTCAATTGCTAAGTAAAATATTTTGAAAACTGCCATATCATTTGGAAAAACTTTTTTATTTCTGATGACTTTTCGTAATTGACTATTAACAGATTCAATAGAATTTGTAGTATAAATCACTCTTTTGATTTCTGGAGGATAACTAATAAAAATCATTAAATTATCTCAATTTTTATATCAAGATTTAGCAATTTGAGGATAGTGTTTATTTCATTTACTTTCAAATGATTCTAAAGCTTGCATTGCTTGTTCTTCACTACATGCATTATAAATTGGCTTTAAATCTGTAACTAGTGATTTTCGATATTTGTATGAAACATATTTTAAACTATTTCTGATTTGATGAACTATACATAATTGATGTTCAGTTTTAGGATAAACTGATTGTATTGCTTCTGACATGCCTGTTAAGTTGTCACTACAAGCAATAAGAATATCATTTAAGCCACGATTTTTCATTTCTGTGAAATTTGCTAATCAAAATTTAGCGCCTTCATTTTCACTAATTCATAAACCTAAAACATCTTTTTTACCTTCTAAATCAACACCTAAAGCTATATAAACTGATTTGTTAATAATGCGTTTATCTTGTCGTACTTTAACTACTATACAATCAAAATAAACAATGGGATAAATGCCTTCTAATGGTCTATTTTGTCATGCTTTGACATCATCAATCACATCATCAGTAATTTGGACTAATAACACTTTCACTAATATCAGCACCATGATATAACTCTTGTAACTGCATTCTAATATCTGATAATATCATACCTTTTGCATATAAGGAAAGAACTTGTTGATCAAAACCATCAAATCTTCTCTGTCTTTTTGGCACTATTACAGGAGTAAAATTACTATTACGATCTCGTGGTACATCAATCTCAATTTTACCTTGTTGAGTTATTAATTTTTTTGAACTTATACCATTACGAGCATTGTCACTATTACTATGTTGATTTTTTTCATATCCTAAATAATTTTGCATCTCAGAATTCAACATTTTTTCAACTAAACGTTTTGTTAATTCTTTATATAAACCCCCTTCTTTAAAAACTGTTGTTAAATCTTCAGTATTTTCTAATAATAAATCTACTGCTTTTGATATTGGATCATTATTATTAAAGTTATCTTTTTTAGCCATCTGTAACTCACTCTTTCTAGTCATTTAATTATATTTACTAGAATTAATTAAACATAGTTATTTTTGTAAGTTACACAGATTACTAAACATTACTATTTGGATAGAAAAATAATTTAGTTGCACTTACCTTTACAATTTAGCATTTTAAAACCTTTTCTGTTTTCTTCTCACGTAATGTTATATTTAAAACAAGGATTAGTAATTTTAGTTTTGTTATCAGTTATTTCACCCATAAATCAACTATTATGCTGTTCATAAAATGTTAATGGTTCAAGTTTTATATCATTAAGATAATATTCTTTTGGAGTAATTGGTTTATTAACAGTTATTTTTTGGTCTTTAATATATGGTTCTAATAATTTTATTAATTCATTACCACTTAATTCTCTTTTAATATTTTCTAAATTAAAAACTCAATATGTGTAACTGTTATCAACAATAAAAGAATTATTTTTAATCATTCATTTTGGAAGTGATAATTTATATTCAACATAATCAATAAGAATAGATTGTGGTTTATCTTTAACAATTTGTTCTTTTTTAAATTCTATTTGCATAATAATCCTTACCTAATATGTTCTGTTGCTTCTAGCATAAAGAACATATATTTTGATGTTTAGATTATTAATACTACTACTATTCGTTTTATTCATTCCATGAAAACTGGGCTCAAAAATAAATTGTGAAATTTTAAAAAACATTGAGGCATTCGATTCAATATTTATTTAATTTGTGTTAAACAAATTAATATTTTAATTGAACCGGCCCCGCTCAATTTTTTTTACAAGTTTGAAATTTATTTTCTCGCCCAAAAAAATTTTTCAAAAAAAATAAAAAATAAAACCAACACTTGCTCACTGGGGAGTGGCAAGGTTGGTTAAATAAAGAATAGAATTAATACAATGGGTCCCTACAACAGGTCTATATATACTAGTTTCCAATTCGCTCCCACCCCAAGAATTACCATTAATGGTTAGTATATTTTATTAGGTATCACTCCACTTTTTATTTATCCATGCAAGTCCACATGCTAGCTACTATTTTTAACAACTGTGTTGTAGTTCACTTTTTTAGTTCCCTAACACGTGTTGATAATAGTGCTAAAGATTGTTATTAAAAATTTTAAAATTTTACAATTACAAAAAAAGACAAGATTATTTCTTGTCTTTTTCCTTGTTGATAATTTTAATTTAACTTACAAAATGTATATTTTATTTTTTTTAAATACGTCGAATATAAAATATAAATTTAATGTTTTAAGAAAAGAGAGTAATTTTCTCTAATTTTCATTATTTTTCAAATAATTCATTTTTGGAAATAAGTTACTAATATGATAATAAATTATTTCGTAACTTTGACAATCGCCCAAAAAGAAAAACCATAGTTTCAATTAGGTAATAAGAATTAAAGGATTTTCATTAATATATTTAATTCATCATTTAAAACCATGACTACCATTTTCATCAATTACTAAATTAGTAGTAATTTTTCTATTAGTTAATATTTTTTTTAATTCAATAGTATTACTTTCATAATTTGTTACTAATTTGCCTTCAAAAAACTTTGGTTCTTTTTTTCCTACCCATAGTTCAACTATTAAAGGTTGATTATTATTTAAAACTTTAGTTTTTAAATCTTCAATAATTTGTGAATTAAATCAAATTGCTGGCGAAAATAATAATAATTTTGTAAATTGTAATTTTGATAAATATAACATTTGTAAACAAAAATATGCTCCCAAAGAACAACCAATGGCATTTAAATTTTTAATTTTTAAATTAAACTTTTTAATAACAAATGGTATAACCTCATTAATAATAAATTCTAAGTAATTTTTACCATTACCACCAAGAAAATCAATGTTACTTTTTTTTAATTCAGGAAAATATTTTGTCATTAATATTTTTACATCATCATTGGTATAAGTTGCTAAATCATTAAAACGAGTCATATTATTGGTACTACCAATACCAATAAAAATACAATTACTATTATTTTCAAATAAAATATTACTATTACTATTACTATTAAGTAACATATCTTTACCATCAAAAACTAAATAAACTTCATAAGCAATATTTTGATCATAAATAGAAGGTAAAGCAATAATAATATCTTTATTAATATTTAAAAATTTACTTTTAATATTTTCAACTTTTATATCATAATTATTCATGTTTTTTCTCCTTAATTTATTGATAATTTCCTAACAAAGAATAATTCATTATTCTAATATAAAAATTAAAATTAGTTTGTTCTAAGCGCATAGCACATTTAACCAATTCATCTAAAATTATCAACTTATTAGTAAATAAAGTTTCATATGAAAAAAAAGCTTTTAAATTTAAATCAGTACTATCTTTTGTCAGCAATGTTTTTCTAGTTTCTAAATCCAACAAGTAAAATAACATTAATAAACTTCCAAACTCATAATTATTTTTTATGTTTGTTTCATTCTTAGTTAAATTAATAAAAATATTACCACTAATATTTACCAATCTTTTAATTATGAGCAAACTTTCTTTTTTCAAATTAGAATTATTTACCAAAAAATCAGGTAATACTACTTTTGAAGTATCATCAAACCAAACTTTTATTTGGTCTTTACATCCAAGTAATAATAAAAGTTCCTTGGCATTTTGATAATCATCTAACTGTTTTTCTTGACGCTTAAAAGTAGGAATTAAAGCAGAAATAGTTAATATAAAATTTGCAACTAATCTTAAATATTCTTTATAAGAAATTTTATTAAAATATAAATAAACACTTACTATTTTCATAAACATTAAATTTTGATTACTATTAAATATTAAGTTATAAGTATTACGATAATCTTTTGCTTTTAAATGACCTAATTTTTTTTTAATTTCGCGCTTAAAAAAATAATTACTTTTTAAAAACAAAAGATGGTTAAATAATCGATATTCGGGAATCATTTTTTACTTCCAATCTAATTATATATTTTTAAATTTAATCTTAAAATAATTATAACATTGAAATAAATAAGTGCTGAATTATACTTGTAAGTGCAAGTAAATAAAATTGCAAAAAATTCTCATATAAAAATTTCATAATGCTAAATTTAGTTTAGAAAAAAGTAAGGAGTTTTTATATGAGTTATAAACATCTTGGCATAGATGAAAGGATTTATATTGAGAATCAATTGAAATTTAAATTTAAAATTAGTGAAATAGCTAAAAATCTTAATCGAAGTATTAGTACTATTATTCGAGAAATTAATAGAAATAAAGATAATAATCATTATTTTTCATTAATTGCACAAAATAAAGCTGAAAATCGAAAACAATCACATATTAGTTTTCATAAGTTTAAAAATAAGAATTTAGTAAAATATGTACAACAAAAATTACTATTAGGTTGATCACCTGAACAAATTTATGGCAGAATTAAAAATTTTCATAAAGAGTGAGTTATTAGTTTTAAAACAATTTATACTTGAATTTATTTTGGAATGCTTGATAAAGTTACTAGTAAAAATTTAAGAAGAAAAGGTAAAAAATGAAAATCTAAAGAAAATCGTGGCAAGTTTAATGGTAAATCAATTAAAGAACGAGATATAAATGTTAATGATCGTATAACACTTGGTCATTGAGAAGGAGATACTATAGTATCATCAAGAGGCAAAAGCAAATCATGTTTAATAACTTTAGTTGAAAGAGTATCACGATTTACTTTAGCAATATTAGTTAAAAACAGAACTACTAAAGTGGTAATGTTTAGTAATCTGTGTAACTTACAAAAATAACTATGTTTAATTAATTCTAGTAAATATAATTAAATGACTAGAAAGAGTGAGTTACAGATGGCTAAAAAAGATAACTTTAATAATAATGATCCAATATCAAAAGCAGTAGATTTATTATTAGAAAATACTGAAGATTTAACAACAGTTTTTAAAGAAGGGGGTTTATATAAAGAATTAACAAAACGTTTAGTTGAAAAAATGTTGAATTCTGAGATGCAAAATTATTTAGGATATGAAAAAAATCAACATAGTAATAGTGACAATGCTCGTAATGGTATAAGTTCAAAAAAATTAATAACTCAACAAGGTAAAATTGAGATTGATGTACCACGAGATCGTAATAGTAATTTTACTCCTGTAATAGTGCCAAAAAGACAGAGAAGATTTGATGGTTTTGATCAACAAGTTCTTTCCTTATATGCAAAAGGTATGACATTATCAGATATTAGAATGCAGTTAAAAGAGTTATATCATGGTGCTGATATTAGTGAAAGTGTTATTAGTCAAATTACTGATGATGTGATTGATGATGTCAAAGCATGACAAAATAGACCATTAGAAGGCATTTATCCCATTGTTTATTTTTATTGTATAGTAGTTAAAGTACGACAAGATAAACGCATTATTAACAAATCAGTTTATATAGCTTTAGGTGTTGATTTAGAAGGTAAAAAAGATGTTTTAGGTTTATGAATTAGTGAAAATGAAGGCGCTAAATTTTGATTAGCAAATTTCACAGAAATGAAAAATCGTGGCTTAAATGATATTCTTATTGCTTGTAGTGACAACTTAACAGGCATGTCAGAAGCAATACAATCAGTTTATCCTAAAACTGAACATCAATTATGTATAGTTCATCAAATCAGAAATAGTTTAAAATATGTTTCATACAAACATCGAAAATCACTAGTTACAGATTTAAAGCCAATTTATAATGCATGTAGTGAAGAACAAGCAATGCAAGCTTTAGAATCATTTGAAAGTAAATGAAATAAACACTATCCTCAAATTGCTAAATCTTGATATAAAAATTGAGATAATTTAATGATTTTTATTAGTTATCCTCCAGAAATCAAAAGAGTGATTTATACTACAAATTCTATTGAATCTGTTAATAGTCAATTATGAAAAGTCATCAGAAATAAAAAAGTTTTTCCTAATGATATGGCAGTTTTTAAAATATTTTATTTAGCAATTGAAAATATAACAAAAAAATGAACAATGCCCATTCAAAATTGAAATACAGCAATTGCTCATTTTATGATAAAATTTGAAGATAGAATTAATCTGAACTAGTACTTTGCAAAACAAAGATACACAGATTATTAAAAAACCTCACTAAAGTTATTAATAAAAATGTCAGTTATTATTTATCAATTCTTCCTAAAAATATTGTTAAAACTATTACTTTTGATCGTGGCAAAGAATTTTCAAATTGATAACAACTTGAAAAAAATTTAGATGTAAAAATTTATTTTGCCAATCCATATTCACCTTGACAAAGAGGTACTAATGAAAATACTAATGGTTTAATTAGAGAAAAAATTCCTAAAAAATTTATTTTTTCAAAAACTAATAAAAATGAAGTTCATAAATTTATATTGTCTTTAAATCAAAGACCGAGAAAAATATTAAATTATCTTTCACCAATCGAATATTTGGATAGAAAAATAATTTAGTTGCACTTACCTTTACAATTTAGCAATAATAATGATCCAATATCAAAAGCAGTAGATTTATTATTAGAAAATACTGAAGATTTAACAACAGTTTTTAAAGAAGGGGGTTTATATAAAGAATTAACAAAACGTTTAGTTGAAAAAATGTTGAATTCTGAGATGCAAAATTATTTAGGATATGAAAAAAATCAACATAGTAATAGTGACAATGCTCGTAATGGTATAAGTTCAAAAAAATTAATAACTCAACAAGGTAAAATTGAGATTGATGTACCACGAGATCGTAATAGTAATTTTACTCCTGTAATAGTGCCAAAAAGACAGAGAAGATTTGATGGTTTTGATCAACAAGTTCTTTCCTTATATGCAAAAGGTATGACATTATCAGATATTAGAATGCAGTTACAAGAGTTATATCATGGTGCTGATATTAGTGAAAGTGTTATTAGTCAAATTACTGATGATGTGATTGATGATGTCAAAGCATGACAAAATAGACCATTAGAAGGCATTTATCCCATTGTTTATTTTGATTGTATAGTAGTTAAAGTACGACAAGATAAACGCATTATTAACAAATCAGTTTATATAGCTTTAGATGTTGATTTAGAAGGTAAAAAAGATATTTTAGGTTTATGAATTAGTGAAAATGAAGGTGCTAAATTTTGATTAGCAAATTTCACAGAAATGAAAAATCGTGGCTTAAATGATATTCTTATTGCTTGTAGTGACAACTTAACAGGCATGTCAGAAGCAATACAATCAGTTTATCCTAAAACTGAACATCAATTATGTATAGTTCATCAAATCAGAAATAGTTTAAAATATGTTTCATACAAACATCGAAAATCACTAGTTACAGATTTAAAGCCAATTTATAATGCATGTAGTGAAGAACAAGCAATGCAAGCTTTAGAATCATTTGAAAGTAAATGAAATAAACACTATCCTCAAATTGCTAAATCTTGATATAAAAATTGAGATAATTTAATGATTTTTATTAGTTATCCTCCAGAAATCAAAAGAGTGATTTATACTACAAATTCTATTGAATCTGTTAATAGTCAATTACGAAAAGTCATCAGAAATAAAAAAGTTTTTCCAAATGATATGGCAGTTTTCAAAATATTTTACTTAGCAATTGAAAATATAACAAAAAAATGAACAATGCCCATTCAAAATTGAAATACAGCAATTGCTCATTTTATGATAAAATTTGAAGACAGAATTAATCTGAACTAGTACTTTGCAAAACAAAGATACACAGATTATTAAAAAACCTCTATTATTTTGCTTACCATGTTATTGGATTAAATCATGATACATTACATAAAAATTAAATAATGCGATTGGTTCGGGAATAGGAGCAGTCTCTGCTGTCCTAGGTGTTGCCTTATCAGCATTAGCTCCAATAATTGGTGCAGTTGCAGCAATATTAATTGCACAATGATACATATGACAAATTTCTGACTATGATAATGGTAATGGAGTTGTTATTGATATGGTTGGTTTAACACCAACATGAATCGTTAATGTTTCATCACAATAAAAAAATAATAATACTTAAATTTATTAAAAACAGACCTATGAAATAGGTCTGTTTTTAATAAATTTATTTTTAATATAACATAAAGTTTAAACGACATAATTAACATTTTTCACTGATTTATCGCTTTCAATAATTTTTTTAGCATCTGCTAATTTAATGGCTACCATTTTCGTAATTCCTTGATTTTGCATAGTTGTCCCATATAATACATCACAATTTTCCATTGTGCCTGGACGATGAGTAACAATAATAAATTGTGTATATTGTGAAAAACTACGAACATATCTAGCAAAACGCTCTAAATTTGCTGGATCCAATGGTGCTTCAACCTCATCTAATATTGTCAATGGCAACGGCTTGACTTTTAAAATAGCAAATAATACTGCTAATGCAACTAATGATTTTTCACCACCTGATAATAAGTTTAAATTACTAATTCTTTTACCAGGAGGATTAGCAAGCACTTCCACACCTGTATTTAAAATATCATCAGGTGATGTATATCGTAAACTACAAGTTCCTCCACCAAATAAAGTTTGAAATGTTTCGGGCAATACCATATTAATAGCTTTGATTGTTTCATCAAATTGCGTTACCATAACATTATCCATTTCATCAATGGCTGTTAACAACGATTGTGATGCTAATTGTAATTCATCATGTTTAGTTTTTAAACGTAAATAACGTTCATTTTCATTTTCAAATTCTTCAATAGCATTAATATTTACAAATCCTAAATCTTCAATTTCACTACGTAATTGTTGTACCAAATTACATGCTTGTTGTTCATCTGCTAATGGTTCACTATAATGTTCTCTAGCATATTCATAAGTTAAATTATAAGTTTCAACTAAACGTCTTAAATGTTGCTCTACTTTTGACTCCATTTTTACTTGTTCAAGCTTTTGATTATTTAATTTATCACTAGTCATAAAATGTTCTTGATTTAAACTATATAATTCATTTTCTAAATTTTGCATTTGTTCTAATAATTGATGTTTCTGTTTACGAATTAATTGTAGTTGACTTTTTATTGTTGCTTGATCATATTTAGAATTTTCATATTGAATAAAAATATCATTTAATTGGTTTGTAGTATCAATATCTAATTTTTTACCAGTTAATGTTTGATATTGAGTAGTTAATAATTGTGATTGATTAGTGATTTCACTAATTTCACTGATCAGTTTATTTATTGTTAAAGTAATTGTCAACTTTTGACCTTGATAATTATTTAATTCGCTTTCAATACTTGTTCTTTGGACATTTATATTAACTAATTGTTGTTCTAATGATTTAATTTCTTCTTTTAATTCAGAAACTATTAACTTTTCTTTAAAAACATTAATACTATTTTGATGTTGATAACCTCCAACAATAGCACCACCAGCTTTAATTAATTGACCATCTAAAGTTACACATTGGTATTTAGCAGCAATTAATTGTGAAATAACTCTTGCGCTTTCTAAGTCTTCACAAATAATAGTACGACCTAAAAGAAAATTAATAATCGGCTGAATTCTATTATCAACTGCTGTAACTAAATGATGAGCAAAACTTAAATAACCTGATTTACTATTAACAATAATTTCATCTTCTTTAGTCGCTGTTCGAACTTGAATTGAATTTAAAGGTAAAAAAGTGGCAATTCCCGCTTTATTTTGTTTTAAAAATTCAACAGCCTTGGTTGCATCTTTGTTAGTTGCCGTAACAATGTTTTTTAAAGTATTGCTCAATACTTTAACAATCGCTTCACTATAAAGATCGGGCACCGAAATTAAATCACTCACTACTCCAATGATGCCATATAGTTTATCTTTATTTTTTAAAATTGTTTGAACACCCAAATATTTTTGATTTTGTCGTTGTTGATAATTAATTACCGATTCTAATTGTGCTTTTTTTTCACCTAAACCACGATGAATATTATTTTGTCCTAAAATTAAATCTTGATGTTGAACATTTAGTTCTTCAAATAAATTATTAATTTTATCAAAATTTTCTTGTTCTTTTTTTTGTAAAAAAGTTTTTTGTTCAATAATAGTAAGCAAAGTTTCAATTTCATTTTTTAATTTTTCAACTTCTTTTTGATCTTTTATTTCACTTTGTTTTGTTTTCATTAACGATTTTTGTTGTTCTAAAACTTGCAATAAACTATTAACATTAGATAAATTCATTTCTAAACTATTAATGTTTTTATCTAAATCATAACTTTTATTTTTTAAAAATTTTAATTGTTGTTCATTCTTACTAATATTTAAATTAAGTTGTTGTTGTAAAATTTCATTATCATTTATACTGAATGTTGTAAGTTTTAATTGATTATGATATGTCTCCAAATCTTTAACAATAATAGTAATTTCATATTTTTTTAAATTATCACGTAATTCAACATAAGTTTTAGCTTTCTGTGCTTGTTTTGCTAATGGTTCAATTTTTCTACTTATTTCACTAATAATATCATTAACTCGAACTAAATTTTCATTAGTACGCTCTAATTTACGTAATGACTCTTCTTTCCTCTTTTTGTATTTTGAAACACCCGCAGCCTCTTCAAATAAAGTTCTTCTTTCTTCTGGCTTAGAATCAGCAAATCGTGAAACATTACCTTGACTAATAATTGCAAGTGAACCTTTAGCTAAACCTGTACCCATAATAATTTCTTGTACATCTTTTAAACGAACACGAGCTTTATTAATGTAATATTCATTTTCTGAACTATTACGAAAAGTTTTTCTAGTAATTTGTACTTCATTAAAATCAACTTTAAATATTTTATTAGTATTATCAAAAACTAAAGTAACTTGAGCACTATTTAATGGCTGTTTTCCTTTAGCACCATTAAAAATTATATCTTCACTATTTTCACCACGTAATGATTTAACTGATTGTTCACCTAAAACTCAACGAATAGCATCATTAATATTAGACTTCCCAGAACCATTAGGGCCAACAATACCTACAATATTAGTATCAAATTCTATTGTTAAAGGTTCTGCAAATGACTTAAAACCATATGCTTCGATTCTTTTTAAGAATGCCATCTTACCTCACCTATTTTAAAATATATATTTATATTTTACCATGAATCAGCTTAATATTTATTGTTAAGATTTAGCAGAAATATTACTTTATTTGCATTATTATTTGTTCTTTAATTGTTTTATAATAAAATTTATTAATTCACAAATAAAATAATGTAGTACGCTGAATTATACTTGTAAGTGCAAGTAAATAAAATTGCAAAAAATTCTCATATAAAAATTTCATAATGCTAAATTTAGTTTAGAAAAAAGTAAGGAGTTTTTATATGAGTTATAAACATCTTGGCATAGATGAAAGGATTTATATTGAGAATCAATTGAAATTTAAATTTAAAATTAGTGAAATAGCTAAAAATCTTAATCGAAGTATTAGTACTATTATTCGAGAAATTAATAGAAATAAAGATAATAATCATTATTTTTCATTAATTGCACAAAATAAAGCTGAAAATCGAAAACAATCACATATTAGTTTTCATAAGTTTAAAAATAAGAATTTAGTAAAATATGTACAACAAAAATTACTATTAGGTTGATCACCTGAACAAATTTATGGCAGAATTAAAAATTTTCATAAAGAGTGAGTTATTAGTTTTAAAACAATTTATACTTGAATTTATTTTGGAATGCTTGATAAAGTTACTAGTAAAAATTTAAGAAGAAAAGGTAAAAAATGAAAATCTAAAGAAAATCGTGGCAAGTATAATGGTAAATCAATTAAAGAACGAGATATAAATGTTAATGATCGTATAACACTTGGTCATTGAGAAGGAGATACTATAGTATCATCAAGAGGAAAAAGCAAATCATGTTTAATAACTTTAGTTGAAAGAGTATCACGATTTACTTTAGCAATATTAGTTAAAAACAGAACTACTAAAGTTATTAATAAAAATGTCAGTTATTATTTATCAATTCTTCCTAAAAACATTGTTAAAACTATTATTTTTGATCGTGGCAAAGAATTTTCAAATTGACAACAACTTGAAAAAAATTTAGGAGGCTTTTTAGTAATCTGTGTATCTTTGTTTTGCAAAGTACTAGTTCAGATTAATTCTGTCTTCAAATTTTATCATAAAATGAGCAATTGCTGTATTTCAATTTTGAATGGGTATTGTTCATTTTTTTGTTATATTTTCAATTGCTAAGTAAAATATTTTGAAAACTGCCATATCATTTGGAAAAACTTTTTTATTTCTGATAACTTTTCGTAGTTGACTATTAACAGATTCAATAGAATTTGTAGTATAAATCACTCTTTTGATTTCTGGAGGATAACTAATAAAAATCATTAAATTATCTCAATTTTTATATCAAGATTTAGCAATTTGAGGATAGTGTTTATTTCATTTACTTTCAAATGATTCTAAAGCTTGCATTGCTTGTTCTTCACTACATGCATTATAAATTGGCTTTAAATCTGTAACTAGTGATTTTCGATGTTTGTATGAAACATATTTTAAACTATTTCTGATTTGATGAACTATACATAATTGATGTTCAGTTTTAGGATAAACTGATTGTATTGCTTCTGACATGCCTGTTAAGTTGTCACTACAAGCAATAAGAATATCATTTAAGCCACGATTTTTCATTTCTGTGAAATTTGCTAATCAAAATTTAGCGCCTTCATTTTCACTAATTCATAAACCTAAAACATCTTTTTTACCTTCTAAATCAACACCTAAAGCTATATAAACTGATTTGTTAATAATGCGTTTATCTTGTCGTACTTTAACTACTATACAATCAAAATAAACAATGGGATAAATGCCTTCTAATGGTCTATTTTGTCATGCTTTGACATCATCAATCACATCATCAGTAATTTGACTAATAACACTTTCACTAATATCAGCACCATGATATAACTCTTGTAACTGCATTCTAATATCTGATAATGTCATACCTTTTGCATATAAGGAAAGAACTTGTTGATCAAAACCATCAAATCTTCTCTGTCTTTTTGGCACTATTACAGGAGTAAAATTACTATTACGATCTCGTGGTACATCAATCTCAATTTTACCTTGTTGAGTTATTAATTTTTTTGAACTTATACCATTACGAGCATTGTCACTATTACTATGTTGATTTTTTTCATATCCTAAATAATTTTGCATCTCAGAATTCAACATTTTTTCAACTAAACGTTTTGTTAATTCTTTATATAAACCCCCTTCTTTAAAAACTGTTGTTAAATCTTCAGTATTTTCTAATAATAAATCTACTGCTTTTGATATTGGATCATTATTATTAAAGTTATCTTTTTTAGCCATCTGTAACTCACTCTTTCTAGTCATTTAATTATATTTACTAGAATTAATTAAACATAGTTATTTTTGTAAGTTACACAGATTACTAAACATTACCTAACTTCATTTTACTTGTTACCCTTCTCAAAATCTTTGATTTCAATGGATTATGTAACTTTTATCAGTATCACAGTTGCTGGGGCAGCTTAAGATTACTTAATTCCCTTTTATGAACAGTTGTTCATCTATTTAATTTTATTCAGTTGTATTTAAGGATAAATGATTTAATATATTAAAAATATATTATACTTTTTGTTTATTTTTTGTTTAATAATGACACTAATTGTGCTTTTGGTAAATTATTCATTTCATTTTGATATTGTTTAAACATATTTTTACATGTTGTAAGTTCAGTTAATGCTTCTTTTAAGTTACCTCAATCTTCAATTATGACTTTCTTTTTTTGTAATTCTTTATACTGTAAAAAGAAATTAACAATTTCATCATGTAAATGTTGTGGTACATCTTTTAGATCTTGATACTCATTAAAGCGTGGATCAGAATTAACAACACCAAATAATTTAGTATCAACTTCACCACCGTCAATCATTTTAATCATTCCTAAAACTCTAACTTCTACTAAGCAACCAGGGAAAGTTGGATAAGTAATTAAACTAATAATATCTAAAGGATCACCATCATAATCTAAAGTTTCAGGAATATATCCATATTCACCGGGATAAAAATTAGCACCATAAAGAACACGATCTAATATCATAGTTTTAGATTTTCAATCATATTCATATTTATTACTTGATCCTTTGGGAATTTCAACTACCATTTGCACAATGTTATTTTCACTTTTATTCATTAATACTTCATCTCCTTTTAAAAATTAATTTTATTATATAATAAATAAACGTTTTTTTATATATAATTAAAATAATAAATGTATTTTAAGGAGTAAAAGATGAGTTTAAAATATGAGAAAAAGTGACAACAATTTAAAAGTAATATTAATAATTCTTTAAAATTAACTACTCATAGGATAGCATTAATTAGTAGTTTATTGGCAGTTACAACATTAATGACCTTATTAGAAACACCACCTATTTTTTTACCTTTTTTAAAAATTGATTTTGGTAATACTATTAATTTAATTGCATTGTTAATTATTAAACTTCCTTATAGTTTGTTAATTGCCATTATTGTTCCTTGACTAAGTTTAATCTTACCTCATTTTCCTTCTGGTAATGCTGAACCAATTGGTGAATTTGCTTATATGTTAAGTACCATTACTTTATTGTTATTATATAGTAGTTTTAAATTATTATTTAAGCAATTACCATTTTGAAAAACGCAATCTAATAATTCTTGAAAACGATTAATGATTATTGAAATACCGACAGTTGTTATTACTTGTATTTTAGTATCATTAATTAGTGCTTTTTATAATTGAGCTTTTATTTTAGACATGTATGGTGCTGGTGATCTTAAAGATAAGATTTGAATTGTATTTGTACCATTTAATTTAATTAAATTTACTTCAGTTTTGCTTTTATATTTATTATTAGTTAGACCAGTACAAATTTTAGTACAACATTTTAATAGGTAATGTTTAAATAATATATTTTAATTGATCTTTTTTAATTCTATTACTAAAGATTATTCACTATTTTGTTTTATTTCTGACTCTTCTCAAGGTCTTCAAATATTTACTTCTTCTTTATAATCTTCATCAATTACTAATCGTTCTGAATCACTATCTTCTTCTGAATTATCAAAATAGTTGTTTTCTATTTGTTTGTTAATATTTACTGATAATAAATTTATTGTTTGTTGTTGATTTAAAAATTCTTCTTTATAATTTTGATTTTCATTATTATCACAATTTATTTCTGCAATATTGATGGCTGCTTCTAATATATCTCTTGGAGCTGAGTTGACTGAATGTTTTGTTTTAAGTTCATTCTTTCTTGCTTTTTGCTTTCAAATTCAAATTGTTGTTTTTGAAATGCCAGTTTCTTTTTTGATTTCACCATAACTTTTACCATCTTGTAAATATTGTAATACTTTTTCTTTTATTTCCGGTGTATATTTTTTTGCCATCTTTTAATCTTCCTTTTCTTTTAGCAATTTTATTTAATAAAATCCTAATACAGAAAAAAATATCTATATAAGGATTTAACACTATTTAAATTAATGATTAATATTATAATTTATTTTTTTAGTTTTTGTTATTTAATGCTAAATTGTAAAGGTAAGTGCAACTAAATTATTTTTCTATCCAAATATTCGATTGGTGAAAGATAATTTAATATTTTTCTCGGTCTTTGATTTAAAGACAATATAAATTTATGAACTTCATTTTTATTAGTTTTTGAAAAAATAAATTTTTTAGGAAATTTTTCTCTAATTAAACCATTAGTATTTTCATTAGTACCTCTTTGTCAAGGTGAATATGGATTGGCAAAATAAATTTTTACATCTAAATTTTTTTCAAGTTGTTGTCAATTTGAAAATTCTTTGCGACGATCAAAAGTAATAGTTTTAACAATGTTTTTAGGAAGAATTGATAAATAATAACTGACATTTTTATTAATAACTTTAGTAGTTCTGTTTTTAACTAATATTGCTAAAGTAAATCGTGATACTCTTTCAACTAAAATTATTAAACATGATTTGCTTTTACCTCTTGATGATACTATAGTATCTCCTTCTCAATGACCAAGTGTTATACGATCATTAACATTTATATCTCGTTCTTTAATTGATTTACCATTAAACTTGCCACGATTTTCTTTAGATTTTCGTTTTTTACCTTTTCTTCTTAAATTTTTACTAGTAACTTTATCAAGCATTCCAAAATAAATTCAAGTATAAATTGTTTTAAAACTAATAACTCACTCTTTATGAAAATTTTTAATTCTGCCATAAATTTGTTCAGGTGATCAACCTAATAGTAATTTTTGTTGTACATATTTTATTAAATTCTTATTTTTAAACTTATGAAAACTAATATGTGATTGTTTTCGATTTTCAGCTTTATTTTGTGCAATTAATGAAAAATAATGATTATTATCTTTATTTCTATTAATTTCTCGAATAATAGTACTAATACTTCGATTAAGATTTTTAGCTATTTCACTAATTTTAAATTTAAATTTCAATTGATTCTCAATATAAATCCTTTCATCTATGCCAAGATGTTTATAACTCATATAAAAACTCCTTACTTTTTTCTAAACTAAATTTAGCATTATGAAATTTTTATATGAGAATTTTTTGCAATTTTATTTACTTGCACTTACAAGTATAATTCAGCTAATAAAAATTATCTATCAAATTATTATTATGATATTTTTATTGTTAATTAATTTTCTAAATTAGAGTAGTATTAACACTTTTTATAAAAATTTAATAAATGTCTTGTTTTTTAATTAAAAGTAATTTATAATTTTTATAAATAAGTATTTAATTAATTAAATACTTATTTTAAAAAGGAGAAGTTATAATGATAGTTAAAAGTGTTGACCAAGAAAAAGAAAAAGTAGATATAAAAACAAAGAAAAAAATAAAGATTAATTCAAAACAACAAATTTTTAATATTACTTTGACAGGAATTTTATTGGGATTAGCTGTTGCTTCTTCATTAATTGAAATACCTATTCAGTTTATGGGAGTAATTTTACCATTAAGAATTTTTGATTCATTAATTATTGCTTTTACTTTACCAATTATTGGTTTATATTATACATTAGCAATTGGTATTATTGAACCTTGATTACATTTATTAGCAGATAGTGATCATCCGCCAATTCAAATTTTCTTTGATAATATTGCTAATATTTTATTTATTGTTTCTTTTTATTTTATTTACTACTATCTTTTTAAATTGTGTAATAAAAGTAAAAATTTAAAAGTAGATACTATCAAAAAAGTAAGTGCTGGTCTAGTAATAGTACCCTTAAATGCGATTATTGCTACTTTATCTTTTGTTTTAACTTTAGTAGTACTTTATTTTAGTCCTAACCTACCAAGACCTGATGAATATGATAATAATATTCTTAATTTTAATAATCATTCAGTAATTATATTATTTATTTTACTTGGTATTGAAATTTTAAGATTTATTTTTATCTTTATCTTATTTAGCTTAGTTGAAAGAAAGATAGGTTCTGCTAAACGTTATTATTTTTAATAAAAAGTATTTTATTTTATAAAATAAAATGTTAAATTAATACTTATTAATTAAAAATAAAATGTGGGAGTAACATATGAAGTTAATAGTTATTTTAATTATTATCATGAGTATTATTTTTTTAATTGGTTTTATAATAATATTTTTTCTGAAATTAAGAAAAAAGAAAATAAAATCATCAAGGAAAATAAAATATCGTTTATGTGATCCAAATTCTTATCATAGTAGCATTATCAAGAATAGAAAGTTTAAAAGTAATAATGATTTAGTAAATAATAAAAAAGTATTGGAAATGTTAACATATTTACAGGAAAGAGATATCGCTAATTATAATAATATTATTCCTACTTTTTATAGCATTTTGGAAAAACCTATCCAACATAATTTGGAAGCTAATAAAAATGTTAATTATTTATTAACTAATATTGTTGATATTTTATGTCACCATCATCACTGTATGGTAAATCCCTTACATTTGATTAAACATTTGTTTAATAAATGTAATAATAAATTACATCAACACAAAAAAAATTCTCATTTTACTCAAGAGAATAATCATTCAGTTAAACCAACACATGTTTTTAATAAAACACAAACTAATGCTTCTACACCAAAAACTAATGTTTCTACAACAAAAAAAATAATAAACATACTTTCTCATAAATTTATAAATATTCCTTTACTAGTTATTAGTCCTAACTTAACAAAAACGGAATATCTAATTAAATTCATAATTAAAATGTATTAAATATCTACTAATTTAACTTATTAGTAGATATTTTTTTTAAAAATAAAATTTACTGTACATTATTTTGTAATAGTTTATAATTATAAGAAAATCATTATAAATAGAGTGTAAAATATGAGACGAAAATTAAATTTATTTTTTACTACCAGCCTTTTATTAAGTTCTAGCATGTCGCTTTTAGCATTCACAATTGATACAAACAATATTAGTATTAATAATTTTGCCAACAACAATGTTGATACTAAAACAGCAACTAAGTATGCTAATGAAACCTCTATTGTTGGTAAATCGTTATTAATTGCTAAAAATAAAGGTTTTAATACTAATAATTTATTAAATGATATGTATAATCAAACCCCTTCTATTCAAATTGATAATCTTACAGGTAAGAATACTGGAAATGATTTTATTAATGATTGAACTAGTAACTTAGATGGTAATAGTATTAATACTATTCAGGGTTTATTTCAACGTAATGGTATTAATCAATCTAAAGTTGATTCTGTCACTAATAATATTAATAGTTATAATAGTTATCGTGACATATTGCCAATGCTTAAAAATTATTTAAATAATTCTATTTTATCTAATGATGATACTGTTAATATGATTGATGGAATGTTAAAAAATATTAAAAATTTAATACCAAATATTAATGATTACTTATCTTATACTAATTATATTCCAATTATAACTAATACTATTGATAAATTATTAGCAGATTGAGATCAAGAAGATAATTTTAGTGGTAATACTACTTTTGAAAAAATGCAAGATTATATGTCAAAGAAAGCGACATTTGCTCAAGCTTGAAATATTCCAAGTCATGAAAAGTGATACTATGTTAAAGATGAAGCAAAAAATTGAAATTGAAATCAATTTTATGAATATATAGCTGGTGTTAATTTTAATTATATGTTTAAGTCAATATCAGGAAAATATATTGGGGAAATGATTAGCGATAATATTAAATATGCTTTATGAGGTGCTGCACCTATCGGTTTTAATTCTGATAATTTTAATGTTACATTTAGTGAAACTCTTAATAAGATTTTAACAAATCCAGTGGCATGACCTTATTTAATAAAAACAATAATACCAATGGTTAAAACTGAAGTATTAAAATTAACTAATCCAACTCTTGGTATTGATAGTATTACTTGAGATGATAAAACACCACTTAAAAATAATACAGTTCAACTAAAAAAAGTATTAACTATTTTTCAAGAATTAATATCTTCAAAAGATAATATGCTTAAATTAGTTACCAATTTAATGACCGGACCTTTTGGTGAAGATATTATTGCGAAAGCTACCTTTGCATGAACTGATTCATATTGAACATTACCTGAGATTCAAAAGAAATTTTCTTTTATTTCAGCTATTAGTGATATTCCTCAACAAGTTGTTAATAGTTTAGAATCAGCAATTAAAAATGTTCCAATTAATGACACAATTAATAAAATATTTGAGTTTACTAATAAATATTTAACAACAAATCCATTAATTGATTTAAAAGATTTAGTAAAATATTTAGATTTAACTTTCGGTAGTAAAGATTTTATTAATGCTTTAAATAATCTTAAATATATTATTAATCACCCAACAACAGATAATATTAGTAAAACTAAAGAAATATTACAATTATTAGGTGTTCAATTTGGTGATGAAACTAATTTTAAACAAGATAGTGTTCTTGCAAACTTTTCTAATTGATTAAATACTCCTACTAGTAGTTTAAATTCCTTACTAAATATAATAGTTGATAAAACACATCATAATGGTATTCTTGATAATATGTTAAAAGACCAAGAAAATTTATATAAAGATATGTATAGTAAATATTTTGATATTAACAATAATAATTATTTTACTTTAAGTGATATTGCAATGAATACATTTAAACATGATGATGGTAGTGTTAGTGCAGTTTTAAGTTATAAAATTAAAAATAATTTAGATAATAAAAGTTATGATATTACATTTAAAAATGCTAATTTTCTTACAAGTAAAATCTTTAAAATAAAATTATTTCATATTAGTCAATAATTTTGCTGAATTATACTTGTAAGTGCAAGTAAATAAAATTGCAAAAAATTCTCATATAAAAATTTCATAATGCTAAATTTAGTTTAGAAAAAAGTAAGGAGTTTTTATATGAGTTATAAACATCTTGGCATAGATGAAAGGATTTATATTGAGAATCAATTGAAATTTAAATTTAAAATTAGTGAAATAGCTAAAAATCTTAATCGAAGTATTAGTACTATTATTCGAGAAATTAATAGAAATAAAGATAATAATCATTATTTTTCATTAATTGCACAAAATAAAGCTGAAAATCGAAAATAATCACATATTAGTTTTCATAAGTTTAAAAATAAGAATTTAGTAAAATATGTACAACAAAAATTACTATTAGGTTGATCACCTGAACAAATTTATGGCAGAATTAAAAATTTTCATAAAGAGTGAGTTATTAGTTTTAAAACAATTTATACTTGAATTTATTTTGGAATGTTTGATAAAGTTACTAGTAAAAATTTAAGAAGAAAAGGTAAAAAACAAAAATCTAAAGAAAATCGTGGCAAGTTTAATGGTAAATCAATTAAAGAACGAGATATAAATGTTAATGATCGTATAACACTTGGTCATTGAGAAGGAGATACTATAGTATCATCAAGAGGCAAAAGCAAATCATGTTTAATAACTTTAGTTGAAAGAGTATCACGATTTACTTTAGCAATATTAGTTAAAAACAGAACTACTAAAGTTATTAATAAAAATGTCAGTTATTATTTATCAATTCTTCCTAAAAACATTGTTAAAACTATTACTTTTGATCGTGGCAAAGAATTTTCAAATTGACAACAACTTGAAAAAAATTTAGATGTAAAAATTTATTTTGCCAATCCATATTCACCTTGACAAAGAGGTACTAATGAAAATATTAATGGTTTAATTAGAGAAAAATTTCCTAAAAAATTTATTTTTTCAAAAACTAATAAAAATGAAGTTCATAAATTTATATTGTCTTTAAATCAAAGACCGAGAAAAATATTAAATTATCTTTCACCAATCGAATATTTGGATAGAAAAATAATTTAGTTGCACTTACCTTTACAATTTAGCTTTCTTCAATAATTAGATATTTTAATTTAAAAAATATATTAATATACAAGTCAGTTATTGCATTTCTCTTTAAACAATTTAAAATATAGATAACTTATAGATTTAAGAAAAAGTTATTGGGGAAAATAAAGGGGACTAATTATGAAATCATTATTAACAACATTAAGTGTTTTAACACTTGCAACAACCACAGGAAATTTAATCAATATTTTAAATACAATTGAAGAAAAAACTAATATTACAACTAATTACATTCAAAGTAAAACACAACAAGATACAATTTACAAAAATAAAAATGGAGAAGAAATAAAAACTAATATAGAAGATTTGTCAGAGATAGAAAGTAAAGAGGTTGTTCAAATTGGTTTTTATAAGAATCGACAAGGTGAAATTCAAGTTGCTAGAATGCCAGAAACAATTGAAAAAGTACCTGATAAATTACCATCAGAAGTAACATCTTTAAATTTTATGTTTTTGGGTGCTTCACAATTTAATCAAGATTTATCAACTTGAGATGTATCTAGAGTAACAAGTATGTTGAGTGTATTTGCTGGTGCTACTTCATTTAATGGTAATATTTCAAATTGAGATGTATCTAATGTAACAGATATGCTTTCTATGTTTAATGGTAGTTTAAAATTTGATCAAGATCTTTCAAAGTGAAATGTATCTAATGTAAGAAGTGTGGGTGGTATGTTTGCTGGTGCTTCATCATTTAATGGTAATATTTCAATTTGTGATGTATCTAATGTAAGAAGTATGAGTGGTATGTTTACTGGTTGTTTTTTATTTAATCGAGATTTATCAAATTGAAATGTATCTAGTGTAGAAGATATGGTTGGTACATTTGCCAATACTTTAGCATTTAATCAAGATTTATCAACTTGAGATGTATCTAATGTAAGAATTATGACTGGTATGTTTGCTGGCTCAGTATTATTTGATCAAGATCTTTCAAAGTGAAATGTATCCAATGTACTAGATCACACTCATTTTGCTGTTGGTTCAGCAATTTCTAATTCTAATAAATTACCTAAATTTAAAAACTTTTTTATTAATAACACTATTTAATTTGATCAAAAGTATTTAATTTCTTAGTAATTAACTATAATAAAACTTAGAATAGTATAATAAAATATTATATTTGTTTTTTATAAAAGCATATAATATTGACAAACGGTAAGTTTAAAAAGTTTTAACTCATTTCTTTATTTTTTTAAAGTAAATGAGTTTTTATTTTTATTATTGTATGCCCTTTTATTTTACTGACTAGTCATACATTTAAAGTAATCAATTGCAATTATATGCCAAAGGTTATATAATATGGGTAATAGTGGGAAAGTGTGGGTGATATTATGCTACTAGGACAATCATTGTCAACATTAGATGAAAAGAAACGAATGATAATTCCTTCTAAGTTTAGAAGTTATTTTCATAACAATGAGATTGTTATTGTTTCTAAAGGTTTTGAAGGCTGTTTAGTTATTCGTAACGAAATTGAATTTATTAAATGACAAGATAAAATCTTATCACAATCCGAAGGTCAGAAAGAAGCTAGAATTTTAGCAAGACAAGTATTTGCTAATTCAGAAGAATTAACTATTGATAGTAAAGGTCGCATTAATATTCCACATTCATTATTGACACTAGCTGATATTAAACAAAAAGTAATTATGATTGGACTATCCAATAAAATTGAGATTTGATCAGAAACTAATTGAAATAGTTTTAATCAAGATACCAAGGATAAATTTGAGTCAGCGGCAGCAGCTCTAGATGAGATATAAAAATTATGAATAATATCAATGCAAGACACATTTCTGTAATGTTAACAGAAGCAATTGATTTCTTAAATATTAAACCTGATGGTATTTATGTCGATTGTACATTAGGACGAGCAGGTCATAGTAAAGTTATACTATCAAAACTTACCTCTGGCAAACTATATGCTTTTGATCAAGATCAAATGGCCATTGATAATAGTAAAATTATTTTAAAAGATTTTAAAGATAAATATGAAATAATTAAAAGTAATTTTGCAAATATTCAATCTGAGCTTTTAAAAAGAAATATTACTAAAGTTGATGGTATATTATATGATTTAGGTATATCATCACCACAAGTTGATGAAGATATTAGAGGATTTAGTTATATGAAAGATGCTAAGTTAGATATGCGTATGGATCAAAGTCAAAAATTAAATGCGTGAGATATTGTTAATAATTATAATTATGAGCAATTAAAAACAATTATTAAAAATTATGGTGAAGAAGTATTTGCTAGTAGTATTGCTAAAAATATTATTAAAACAAGAACTTTTCAACCAATTGATACCACTTTACAATTGGTTACGATTATTAAAAAATCATTACCAGTAAGAGTATTAAATAAGCATCATCATCCTGCCAAAAAGACTTTTCAAGCATTAAGAATTGCTGTTAACAATGAGTTAGAAACATTAAAATCTTCTTTAAAACAATCTTTAAAATTATTAAAATCTAATGGTAGAATTGTTGTTATTAGTTTTCATTCTTTAGAAGATCGTATTGTTAAACAAACTTTTAATGAAGTTTTAATTGATCCACAAGCACAATTATATGCTAAATTACCAGTTCATAATAATTGAAAAACAAAATATCAGTTAATAATTAAAAAACCAATTACACCAAAGCCTGATGAAATAAATAAAAATCCAAGAGCACGAAGTGCAAAACTAAGAGTTATTACTTATATTGATTCATAAAAATGTTTGGAGGTGAGCAATATGAATTTTCAAGAACTATATGTTGTATGTCAAATTGAAGATTTTAGTTTAAAAGTTATGGTTAATAATTATGTTAATAATCAAATTCAGGTTTTATATAAAGAAACTGTTGATACTGAACAGTTTTCTAAAAATGGTGAAATTATTAATTCAATTGCTACAGGTAAGTTATTAAGGCAAATTATTAATAAAATTAATAATACTTTAAATATAAAAGTACAACGTATTGCCTTAACTTTACCTTCAAATAATTTAAAAATTTATCAATCACAAGCATCACTTGATTTTAAAGATGCTAATCATATTATCACTGATGAAGATTGTAGTAAAGTGATTGAAATGGCTAAAAACATTACTATTGATAATAGTGAAATTATTTGTTTAACTAAACCATACAATTTTAAAGTTGATCATGCAATTGGTAATGAACAATTACCAATTGCTAAAAAAGGACAAGTTATGCATGTTGATGCTTTAGTTTATTCATTACCTAAAAGTTTATATAATTCTCACCTCGAAGTATTAACTAATGCCGAAACAGAATTGTTAACTGTTACTTTAGATCAATTTGCATTAGTATGTAATATTAAAAATACTGATTTTAATCGTAATACAGTTTTAGTTGATTGAAATATTAATAGTACTAAGATTAGTGTTTTTAGTAATTCAGTATTATTTGCAACAACTAATATTAAAATTGGTTGAAATCAAATAATTCAATCATTAATGAAGCAAATGCATTGTGGTTATGATAAAGCTGAAAGATATTTACAAAAAATTATTAATATAAGTAGTAATTATTTATACGATGTTGTTGTTGATAAGTATGTTAATGATCAAACAAAATCTATTGTTCGTTTAACAAAAACTGATTTACAAGCAACAGTTAAAAAACAAATTAATGAAATTATTTCTTGTATTGAATATTTTCTTGATGAAGTTAGTGATAATAATAGTTCAGATATGGAAATTATTTTTACGGGAATTACTATTGGTTTATGTGGTTTTGCCAACTATTTTAAAAAAAATAGCAAACTAAAAGAAGTAAAATATATGCTCAGCCAAACTCCTGGTGCATATAGTTATCAGTGAACTACTTTAATCGGTAATACTCACTACCAACATTTAGTAAATGTTTTTAGTAATAATTATATTTCATCAATACATAAACCAGAAATTGTATCAAAATTAAATCATTATACGCATTCTAATAATCATGATAATAAGCATTATAATTCCCCCTTTCAACCAAATTATCAGTATAATGATGGTAGTAAATAGAAGAAGACAATTTGATTACTCAGGAGGAAAATAAAATGGAACATAATAATTCACAATTTAAACCAATAGCATCAATTCGGGTAATTGGTATTGGTGGTGCTGGTAATAATGCTGTTAATAGAATGATTGAAGCAGAGGTACAAGGTGTTGATTTTTATGTTGCTAATACTGATGCACAAGTAGTTAATGCATCACCAGCTGAAAATAAAATTATTTTGGGCAAAGAATTATCAAAGGGACTTGGAGCAGGAGCTAATCCCGAAATTGGTAAACAAGCCGCAATTGAAAGTGAAGCAGAGATTAAACGCGCTTTAGATGGTGCAGATATGGTTTTTATTGCTGCTGGTATGGGTGGTGGTACTGGTACTGGTGCTGCATCAATTGTTGCAAGAATTGCTAAAGAATATGGTGCTTTAACAATTGCTATTGTTACTAAACCATTTAAATTTGAAGGACGTAATCGTAATGCTCATGCTATAGTTGGAATTGAAAATTTAAAGAAACAAGTTGATGCTATTATTATTATTTCTAATGATAAATTATTACAAGTAATTGGTAATATCCCTCTTAAAGATTCGTTTAAAGAAGCAGATAATATTTTACGTCAAGGTGTACAGACTATTACTGACTTAATTGCTGTTCCTGCTTTAATAAATTTAGATTTTGCTGATGTTCGTACTATTATTGAAAATAAAGGTAATGCTTTATTTGGTATTGGAATGTCAAAGGGTGAACATAAAGCTAAACAAGCCGCAACAAAAGCTATTTCTTCTCCTTTACTTGATGATGTGACAATTAAGGGTGCTAAAAATGCTATTGTTAATGTTACTGGTGGAACAACAATGACATTAACTGATGCTAATATTGCTGTTGATTTAGTTCGTGATGCTGCGGGTAATGATGTTAATATCATTTTTGGTGTTGCTGTTAATGAAAATTTAAATGATGAAATGATTGTAACAGTTATTGCCACTGGTTTTGATGAAGAAGGTGCTAATGCTAATAATTTTGTTTATAGTTCAAAAGTTGATAATCATGAATTTATTACCAATAAGACTCAATATTTAAGTGAAGAAATTAAAGAACAAACAAAGAAAAAAGAAGAAGAACAACAAAATTTAGTCCAAGAAGCAGCAATGGAAGCAGATGATGATTTACCATCATTTTTACGAAGACGAAAGGGAGTTTAATTAATTATGGGATGAAGAAGTAAAAAATATAAAGACAATGATAAAAATAGTAATTATAAAACCAGTTTTCAAGAACAAATACAAGAATTTGCTCCTAAAAATTATCAAGAAATTGAATCAGTTGCTAATGCTATGATTTTACAAAAACCAATTAAAGTTAATTTAACAACAACTGTTGAAAATGATCGAAGAAGAATTATTGATTTTCTTTGTGGTATTTCGTATGTTATTGGTTTTGTTGTTGATAAAACTGATATTCATATTTATGAATTTAAAAATGAATTAAGTTAATCTTGAACAAATAGGTTTTTTATTTCTTTCTAATAATAAAGAAATAAAATTATTTATTTTTTAAATTGTTCTTACATTAATTTTAGAATATAAATCCCTTCTAGGTAATGTTTAGTAATCTGTGTAACTTACAAAAATAACTATGTTTAATTAATTCTAGTAAATATAATTAAATGACTAGAAAGAGTGAGTTACAGATGGCTAAAAAAGATAACTTTAATAATAATGATCCAATATCAAAAGCAGTAGATTTATTATTAGAAAATACTGAAGATTTAACAACAGTTTTTAAAGAAGGGGGTTTATATAAAGAATTAACAAAACGTTTAGTTGAAAAAATGTTGAATTCTGAGATGCAAAATTATTTAGGATATGAAAAAAATCAACATAGTAATAGTGACAATGCTCGTAATGGTATAAGTTCAAAAAAATTAATAACTCAACAAGGTAAAATTGAGATTGATGTACCATGAGATCGTAATAGTAATTTTACTCCTGTAATAGTGCCAAAAAGACAGAGAAGATTTGATGGTTTTGATCAACAAGTTCTTTCCTTATATGCAAAAGGTATGACATTATCAGATATTAGAATGCAGTTACAAGAGTTATATCATGGTGCTGATATTAGTGAAAGTGTTATTAGTCAAATTACTGATGATGTGATTGATGATGTCAAAGCATGACAAAATAGACCATTAGAAGGCATTTATCCCATTGTTTATTTTGATTGTATAGTAAACGCATTATTAACAAATCAGTTTATATAGCTTTAGGTGTTGATTTAGAAGGTAAAAAAGATGTTTTAGGTTTATGAATTAGTGAAAATGAAGGCGCTAAATTTTGATTAGCAAATTTCACAGAAATGAAAAATCGTGGCTTAAATGATATTCTTATTGCTTGTAGTGACAACTTAACAGGCATGTCAGAAGCAATACAATCAGTTTATCCTAAAACTGAACATCAATTATGTATAGTTCATCAAATCAGAAATAGTTTAAAATATGTTTCATACAAACATCGAAAATCACTAGTTACAGATTTAAAGCCAATTTATAATGCATGTAGTGAAGAACAAGCAATGCAAGCTTTAGAATCATTTGAAAGTAAATGAAATAAACACTATCCTCAAATTGCTAAATCTTGATATAAAAATTGAGATAATTTAATGATTTTTATTAGTTATCCTCCAGAAATCAAAAGAGTGATTTATACTACAAATTCTATTGAATCTGTTAATAGTCAATTACGAAAAGTCATCAGAAATAAAAAAGTTTTTCCAAATGATATGGCAGTTTTCAAAATATTTTACTTAGCAATTGAAAATATAACAAAAAAATGAACAATGCCCATTCAAAATTGGGTAATGTTTAGTAATCTGTGTAACTTACAAAAATAACTATGTTTAATTAATTCTAGTAAATATAATTAAATGACTAGAAAGAGTGAGTTACAGATGGCTAAAAAAGATAACTTTAATAATAATGATCCAATATCAAAAGCAGTAGATTTATTATTAGAAAATACTGAAGATTTAACAACAGTTTTTAAAGAAGGGGGTTTATATAAAGAATTAACAAAACGTTTAGTTGAAAAAATGTTGAATTCTGAGATGCAAAATTATTTAGGATATGAAAAAAATCAACATAGTAATAGTGACAATGCTCGTAATGGTATAAGTTCAAAAAAATTAATAACTCAACAAGGTAAAATTGAGATTGATGTACCACGAGATCGTAATAGTAATTTTACTCCTGTAATAGTGCCAAAAAGACAGAGAAGATTTGATGGTTTTGATCAACAAGTTCTTTCCTTATATGCAAAAGGTATGACATTATCAGATATTAGAATGCAGTTACAAGAGTTATATCATGGTGCTGATATTAGTGAAAGTGTTATTAGTCAAATTACTGATGATGTGATTGATGATGTCAAAGCATGACAAAATAGACCATTAGAAGGCATTTATCCCATTGTTTATTTTGATTGTATAGTAGTTAAAGTACGACAAGATAAACGCATTATTAACAAATCAGTTTATATAGCTTTAGGTGTTGATTTAGAAGGTAAAAAAGATGTTTTAGGTTTATGAATTAGTGAAAATGAAGGCGCTAAATTTTGATTAGCAAATTTCACAGAAATGAAAAATCGTGGCTTAAATGATATTCTTATTGCTTGTAGTGACAACTTAACAGGCATGTCAGAAGCAATACAATCAGTTTATCCTAAAACTGAACATCAATTATGTATAGTTCATCAAATCAGAAATAGTTTAAAATATGTTTCATACAAACATCGAAAATCACTAGTTACAGATTTAAAGCCAATTTATAATGCATGTAGTGAAGAACAAGCAATGCAAGCTTTAGAATCATTTGAAAGTAAATGAAATAAACACTATCCTCAAATTGCTAAATCTTGATATAAAAATTGAGATAATTTAATGATTTTTATTAGTTATCCTCCAGAAATCAAAAGAGTGATTTATACTACAAATGCTATTGAATCTGTAAATAGTCAATTACGAAAAGTCATCAGAAATAAAAAAGTTTTTCCAAATGATATGGCAGTTTTCAAAATATTTTACTTAGCAATTGAAAATATAACAAAAAAATGAACAATGCCCATTCAAAATTGAAATACAGCAATTGCTCATTTTATGATAAAATTTGAAGATAGAATTAATCTGAACTAGTACTTTGCAAAACAAAGATACACAGATTACTAAAAAGCCTCGAAAAATATGTATATTTAAGTGCTTTATCTCATAAGCATTATTTACGGACTAGTGAAATAGGTTATTTAATTCAAAGAGATAAAGATGTTTTGACTTGGTCAGAAAAAGTTTTTGGTAATAAAGTTGAGAAGATAGATTTTAAGAAAAGATTTTTGCATTAGAAAAAAAACTAATTTTTCTATAATTTTACTTGTATATATATATATATATATATATAATGGTTAATGAACATTAGTAATTTCTACAATCATTACTGATGTTCATTTTTTTTATTTTTTATTGAAATTTTATATTTTTATGATATATTATTAATAAGTATAGGTTTTACCCTACTATGCTTAACTTATTAAATTTAATTTTAATGATTGTAGAGGTTAAGTTTTTTTATGTTTAAAGTTCAATTAGTTAATATTGAAAAAGGGCGTATTATTCCCGATAAAAATAATAAAGGTCAAACATTAAAGTTTGATGTTTTGAAGTTTGTAGAAATAAATAAACAAACAAGCGTGCCAACTGGTCAAACACGTGATAAATGATATAATCCGGAATTTGCTAGTGATTTTAATAATTGTTTATCTACTGTTGATTTAAAAGTTGGTAATTTTTATTCACTTGAACTTGATTTAAGCGGTAATTTTAAAAAACTTTCTAATTGAAAATAGTTATTTATTAAAAGGGTAATTTTAAATAATTATTAATATGTTAGGAGTTAATTAAATTATGGCTAAAAATGATAATTGTTCATGTGAACAAGCATTTCATTTAGCAATTTATATGTGTAAACTTTGTGACCAAGTTATTTGTCCTAAAAGAGTTTTACAAAACTTATATACTAGAAAATATTATTGTCCAAATTGTATATTAGATATTGCTTTAAATAAGGCAATGAGACAGCAAGAAAGTAAGTTAAATTATGAGACATAAATGTAGTGATTGAACTTATGAACCAGTATATGGTTGTGAAATGTGTTACAGAGTTGCTAATGAAATGGAACGAATAAGAAAAGAGAATAAAAGAAATAAGTAAAAATTAAATAAGGGGCTTATATATGGATTATATATTTTTCATTAAGCCCCAATGGATTAGATTATAATTCATAAATAAGCTCCTTATTAGTATATAAAGTAAGGAGTTTTATTTATGCCTAATGAATTAGAACAAACTAGTAATTATACTTTAACTAAAATTTTAAGAACTGGATTAAGTCCATTAAGTGCTATGGTAGGTGTTAGTGCTTATTATGGTCAATATTTAAAAGACCCAGTATTAGGTTCTATAAATTCTTTGTTATTTAGTAAAAAGTTAGGAATTGATATATGGAATATTAATCAAAGACCAACTACTAGAAATAAAGTTATTAATAGTTATAAAAAGATATTTTTAGGTTTAGGGACTATTGGTTTAATTAACTATGCCAAGTTTGTTCAGTATGTAGATAAGTCAGTTTCTTTATTAAGAGATGAACCTTGTTTTTGGCCGCCTTGTCCTACTGAACCACCAATTCCTACTCCAATTCCTACTCCTAATCCAGTAATTGATAAGCCTTTTGTAGATTGAGATACTTATATATCTTTAAATAGTTTTGGTATAGCGAATGTTATTAGTGGTTTAACTGAGTTAATACCTAATAAATTTGAAGCAATAAGAAAGATATGTAATATGGCTACTGGTGGATGTTTGATTAGTAGTGGTGTTGCTATGGGAATTAATAATAATTTTAATAATTATTTTGCTATTCCTATGATAATTGCAGGAGCAAGTGAAATTATAAATAGTTTATTGTTGCCATTAGGCAATACACATAATAATACAGAGTTACAAGAAGTATTTACTGATGAAAGAGCAAGATTAATTAATGGTAGTGTTAGTGATTATCAAAGTACAAATGACAGTATGGTTGATGTTGATTTAAATGATGATAATAATATGTCGGAGATTAATTTAGATGGAGCAAGTTTAAACTGGGATTATTCTTATGCTTATACATTAGGTGGTGTTTAAAATGAAAAAAGATAAATGAAAAAATATGCCAAGACAAAAGTTACATAAGAAAAAAGCAAAGCGAAATTTTGAACAAAGATTAAGTGAAAATATGAGTTTTGATAGTTTTTTAGGAGGTAGAAAATAATGGTTAAATGAATAGTTGTGATAATTGCTGTGCTTGGTACTTCTTGGACTTTTAAAGGTACTATTAAAAAAATAATTTGAAAATTTAAACATAAAAAACATAATGTAATTGACCCAGATTGTTGGTATTGTAAAGAACAAAAACGGAAAGAAAGAGCAAGAAAAGAATTAGAGGAGGGAGGTGATTAGAATGCCCGCAGGTTTAACCGCACTATTAAATATGATTGGAGGTATTGGCCAAAAATTATTAGAATCTTTTAGTTATGTATTTGATTGAGTATTTGCTGGTGACTCAATTATGACAAATTGACCAGTTTTAATTCCAATATTTATGATGGTATTAGTATTTATTAAAGAATTCATAGGACATATTATTCGCGGATTTAGATAGGAAAAAATAAAGTTATTTTAGGAGGTAATAGTTATGATTAAATTATTTTTTGCAATAATTTTTGTTTTTCCTTTATTAGGTAAACTTTTACCTTCTTTAAATAATATTGTGCAAAATATTTTGCAAAGTTATATAACTGATTTTTCTGGTTTACATAATTTATCTTTGGTTATTAAAAGTTTTATTTTGAGGCTTTTTAGTAATCTGTGTATCTTTGTTTTGCAAAGTACTAGTTCAGATTAATTCTGTCTTCAAATTTTATCATAAAATGAGCAATTGCTGTATTTCAATTTTGAATGGGTATTGTTCATTTTTTTGTTATATTTTCAATTGCTAAGTAAAATATTTTGAAAACTGCCATATCATTTGGAAAAACTTTTTTATTTCTGATGACTTTTTGTAGTTGACTATTAACAGATTCAATAGAATTTGTAGTATAAATCACTCTTTTGATTTCTGGAGGATAACTAATAAAAATCATTAAATTATCTCAATTTTTATATCAAGATTTAGCAATTTGAGGATAGTGTTTATTTCATTTACTTTCAAATGATTCTAAAGCTTGCATTGCTTGTTCTTCACTACATGCATTATAAATTGGCTTTAAATCTGTAACTAGAGATTTTCGATGTTTGTATGAAACATATTTTAAACTATTTCTGATTTGATGAACTATACATAATTGATGTTCAGTTTTAGGATAAACTGATTGTATTGCTTCTGACATGCCTGTTAAGTTGTCACTACAAGCAATAAGAATATCATTTAAGCCACGATTTTTCATTTCTGTGAAATTTGCTAATCAAAATTTAGCGCCTTCATTTTCACTAATTCATAAACCTAAAACATCTTTTTTACCTTCTAAATCAACACCTAAAGCTATATAAACTGATTTGTTAATAATGCGTTTATCTTGTCATACTTTAACTACTATACAATCAAAATAAACAATGGGATAAATGCCTTCTAATGGTCTATTTTGTCATGCTTTGACATCATCAATCACATCATCAGTAATTTGACTAATAACACTTTCACTAATATCAGCACCATGATATAACTCTTGTAACTGCATTCTAATATCTGATAATGTCATACCTTTTGCATATAAAGAAAGAACTTGTTGATCAAAACCATCAAATCTTCTCTGTCTTTTTGGCACTATTACAGGAGTAAAATTACTATTACGATCTCGTGGTACATCAATCTCAATTTTACCTTGTTGAGTTATTAATTTTTTTGAACTTATACCATTACGAGCATTGTCACTATTACTATGTTGATTTTTTTCATATCCTAAATAATTTTGCATCTCAGAATTCAACATTTTTTCAACTAAACGTTTTGTTAATTCTTTATATAAACCCCCTTCTTTAAAAACTGTTGTTAAATCTTCAGTATTTTCTAATAATAAATCTACTGCTTTTGATATTGGATCATTATTATTAAAGTTATCTTTTTTAGCCATCTGTAACTCACTCTTTCTAATCATTTAATTATATTTACTAGAATTAATTAAACATAGTTATTTTTGTAAGTTACACAGATTACTAAACATTACCTTTATTTTTGGTGATAGTTCACAACAAATAGTTTCTATGCCAGCACCATTGTTAGCAATTATTTTAGTACTTTTTACTTTTTCATTAATTTTAAAATTATTAAAAATAATATAGGAGTAGTTTATTATGGGTGTTGCTTTTATTTCAAAAATTTTAGAATTATTTGCACAAATCTTTATGAAATTTTGAAATTTGCCAATGGCAGATTTAGGTTTTAATTTAGGAACTTTTGTTGTTTTTATTCTTTTAATAAAGTTTGCTATGTCAGTTTTTTTAAATATTGATATTCAGCCAGTTTCTACATCGGGTACTGTAAAGCAAAGTTATAAAAATATTAAGGGAAGTTCAAAATTTGTTGGAAAGCAAATTGCTAAACAATATGAAAGAAAACGTTTAAGAAATAAGGCTAAGGGTATTGAAAATAAAAAAGGGAAGTTTGTAGGTACTTAATTATGAGTGATTTTGTGAATAGTATATTGCATTTGATTTTTATATTTTCTAGTAAAGATATTCAAATATTTTTAAATCAACCAAATATTACTGATGAAGTTTATATTTTGTTTAATTTGACTTTTTGGTTGGTATTAGGTGTATTTTTTAATTTTATTTATCGTAGTATTAAATTTATTTTTAGGTCATTGTTTGGGTAGGTGTTAATTATGAGTGTTTGAGATATTTACAATAAAATACATCAATGTATAGTTGATTATTGAACTATGTTTATAGGTAGTCCAGTTGATGATTTTACTACTATTTTATGAAATTTAGTAGTTTATGGAACTCAGTTTTTTATTGGATTTGTTATATTTTATGGTTCATGGTGAATTTTAAAATGTTTATTTGGTAAATAATTATGTGATTTAAGTTTGTTAAATTATTTTTTGTTGTAAATAGTACTGTTCAAGCACCCACTAGTTTAATTGTTTCTAATGCACCTAGTGAAAGTAATTACACTATAACTAGCGATATGGTTAAACCCGTTAAATATAATGATTTTAATGATTGAGCAACTATTCCTTGAAATTCTGCTTATTTTGATGTTGGTCAACCAGATTTAAAATTAGTTTCTGCTGTTGTTCATAAAACTACTGTTACTCCTTATTCAATTCAATTTCATTCTGATGTTGTAGGTAATTTTGATAGGAGAGTTAGTGATTTGTCTACAGATTATAGATTTACAGAACAAGACTTAGACCAATTATCTCTTATTTTATTTAATCATAATTATATACAAACTGGTAAGTTTAATGAGTTAGTTTTTTGGAATTATAATGTTTCTAATAATTTAAGTTTTAAGTTGACTTTTGAAATTACAAAACCTTTGAGTTTTTATATACAAGATTTTATGTTTTATATTTCTGCTGAATATTTTAGTTATTTTTCTTCTATTTATACATTTTCGTTTTTAGATTATGAGGGTAATATTCGTTATAATTTTAAAGGTGTATTAAATGATAAAGATAGTGTTTATAATTTAGGAAAATATAATTTTGTTACTATGCCGGTTTGTGTTCCTAATTTAAAACATTTAACAATTAATTTTGATTTATCTTCATTAACTAATCGTGACTGTTTGCATGTTAAATTTGGTCAGATGAATATTTTTTCTTCCAAAGATATTGTTCCAGTGCCACCAAATAGTCCTTTTAACCCTGAGTATGAGCGTGTTAGTTGATATGATGTTTTTGGTCATTTGCGTAATGCTTTTAGATGATTACTTTATGGCGTTGTTGGTAAAGTTTTACCAGTTGAACCATTAAGACAATTTCTTTTTACAACAGATAGTTTGTTACGACATATTTTTTCAGATACGATTAGTACTGCTTTAAATGTTGATATTGTTAGTGGAATAGAAAATATTATACCTTTATGATTATTTGTTAGAGCAATTAGTTTAATTATAGGTTAGGAGTTTATTATGCCTTGATATGGTTATGTGTTATTAGTTATAGGTTTGATTATAATTATTTATCCAATTCTTATAACTATTCGTAATGTTAAAATTTTAAAACGAGTTGGTAGTTATATTATTTCAGCACCTCCAAGAACTGGTAAATCTGCCCTTGCTTGTTGTTTAGCACAAACTCATAAGAAAAGAGTAGTTAGTCCTTTCCCTATTAAGTTAAAGACTGGTTATTCTTATTTGGTTAATTATAACGATGTTTTTACTTTTAATCAGTTAGCAAGTAATTATGCTTTTGAGGAACAAGATTTAATAATTTTAGATGAATTAGCATTAAAAATAAATTCTAATGATTTAGGAATACAGTTTAAAAATCAATAAGAAAGTTTAGGACAATTTTGTAAGTTAATAGGTCATATGTTTAATGGTACTATGTATTTGATTGAACAACACCCTAATAGAATACCAGTACAAGCAAGAGAAAAAGTAGAATATGTTGTGCAAGTTAAACGTATGCCTTTTTTGGGTTTTATTGTTATATTTAGTCTTAATTTATATACTAATATTGAGGATTATAATAAAGTAGTGTTTTCACGTCGTAGAACAAAGAAAATGATTAAAAGAGGTATTATGCCTCCAAGTTATAGTGGTGAAGCAATGGCTATGACTTTATTTTTTCCTAGACACTGGTTAAAAAGGTATAATTCACGTGCTTTACATTATGTGCATGAACTTAAAAGTGAATTGTCACCTAAGAAATACCTTAAAGAAGCAAGTAGTATAAATATGACTTATAGTGACATTAAATCTGCTGGATTGGATAAATTGGATAATATTTTAAAGAAAAAAGACAAGAATAAAGATAAAGATAAGTAAAAAAAAGTCATAGTTTTAATAAGTTTAGTAATAATTAATTAAAAAGTATTTTTTATTAATGTATAATAATTTTATACTTATTATACATAATAGGTTTTAAGTTAATATAGTATTTATCCCATTTATTTTTTGTTAAAATAAATAGGTTTTTTTATTACAAAGGAGAAAAAATGTTTAATATTGAAATATTACAAAATTTTACAAAAGCAAAATTAAAAAAATCAAAAAATATAAATTTTAAAGATAATGAGAAAATCATACAAATAAATACAGAAATAAAAAAAATACATGATTTAATTGAATTTAATAACAAAATAATAGAAAAAGAAAATAATAAAAAACAACCAAATGAACATGATTTAAAAATTTATAAAAGAATGTGTAATGTATGAGAGCAAAAAATTGAAGAATTAAGTATTAAAAGAAATAAAGAACAAGAAAAATATGAAATGATTGATTGAGAAATAATTGATTTTTCTGAATTTGAACAGCCTTGTATTAGTAGTGGTCAAATTAATATAATACAAATATAAAAAAATAAAAAAGTGTTATAGTCGCAGTGAACCTACTGCGACTATAATTTGGGTGAGCCATGTAGTGGCGAGGGACGTAGTCCCTATATACTTGAGACACACAAAATTATTGGTTATTAGCCTACTAGTATTATTTTTTATTTTTACTAAGTAGTTTTTTTATGTTTTTTTGTAATGTCTTATAAAAAGGAAAAATATATTGTTATTTTTAAATAAATCTAGTTATATATTCTTATTTTTTATTTAATGAAATTACAATATATTATTTATGGGATTTTTTTTACATATTGATAGAAAAAATGAAATTTAGTTGATTCAATTATTCTTTGTAAGTAAAACAATAATTTCTTATATATAAAAAATATATATTATGAACTTTTAGTTTTAATTTAAATAGTTCTATTAAAAAGAGATATTGGAATAAAATCAAGAAATATAAGCGAATTGAATTAATATAGAAACATATAAATAGAACATTTAACATTAATATTAAAATTTCAAAATAAAACCTATATTTCTTTAAAAAGAAAATGAAAATATTGTGTTAATTTTAAAATATGTTTAAAAAATCTTTGGAAACTTTTCTCAATCTTTATGCAATAAAATTTTAATTATACATAATAGAGAAAACGTGTTATGCTGAATTATACTTGTAAGTGCAAGTAAATAAAATTGCAAAAAATTCTCATATAAAAATTTCATAATGCTAAATTTAGTTTAGAAAAAAGTAAGGAGTTTTTATATGAGTTATAAACATCTTGGCATAGATGAAAGGATTTATATTGAGAATCAATTGAAATTTAAATTTAAAATTATTGAAATAGCTAAAAATCTTAATCGAAGTATTAGTACTATTATTCGAGAAATTAATAGAAATAAAGATAATAATCATTATTTTTCATTAATTGCACAAAATAAAGCTGAAAATCGAAAACAATCACATATTAGTTTTCATAAGTTTAAAAATAAGAATTTAGTAAAATATGTACAACAAAAATTACTATTAGGTTGATCACCTGAACAAATTTATGGCAGAATTAAAAATTTTCATAAAGAGTGAGTTATTAGTTTTAAAACAATTTATACTTGAATTTATTTTGGAATGCTTGATAAAGTTACTAGTAAAAATTTAAGAAGAAAAGGTAAAAAACGAAAATCTAAAGAAAATCGTGGCAAGTTTAATGGTAAATCAATTAAAGAACGAGATATAAATGTTAATGATCGTATAACACTTGGTCATTGAGAAGGAGATACTATAGTATCATCAAGAGGCAAAAGCAAATCATGTTTAATAACTTTAGTTGAAAGAGTATCACGATTTACTTTAGCAATATTAGTTAAAAACAGAACTACTAAAGTTATTAATAAAAATGTCAGTTATTATTTATCAATTCTTCCTAAAAACATTGTTAAAACTATTACTTTTGATCGTGGCAAAGAATTTTCAAATTGACAACAACTTGAAAAAAATTTAGATGTAAAAATTTATTTTGCCAATCCATATTCACCTTGACAAAGAGGTACTAATGAAAATACTAATGGTTTAATTAGAGAAAAATTTCCTAAAAAATTTATTTTTTCAAAAACTAATAAAAATGAAGTTCATAAATTTATATTGTCTTTAAATCAAAGACCGAGAAAAATACTAAATTATCTTTTACCAATCGAATATTTGGATAGAAAAATAATTTAGTTGCACTTACCTTTACAATTTAGCAAAAATATTAAAATCATTTTTATTTACAAAAAGTTTAAATTATAATAAATATTTTATACAATATTTCATTTTTTTTATTATAATTTAGTAGACTATTAATAAACATATTTTATAAGGAGTGAAATATATATAATGTTAAAAATGAAAGGTATTGGTGCTAGTAATGGCATTGCTCTAGCCAAAGCATTAATCTTAAAACATGAAACTATCAAAACTAATCCTAAAAAAATTAATGAAAAAGAAATAGAAGGAGAAGTTAAAAAGTTACATGATGCCTTAAAAATAGCAGGTGATGAAATTAAACAACTCATCCAAAATACAACAAAAACTTTAGATGAAGAAAAAGCCGCTGTTTTTGAAGCTCATTTTTTAGTAACAACTGATCCAGTATTAATTGAAGATACTGAAAAGTTAATTAAAGAAGAAAAATATAATGCTGCTAATGCTTTAGAAAGTACTGCTAATAAAGCAATTGCAACATTGCAAGCAATGGATGATGATTATTTTCGTGAACGTGCTGCTGATGTTATTGATGTTCGTGATCGAATTTTACGTAAAATTTTAAATATTAAAATTATTGATTTAAGTGCAATTAAAGAAGAAACAATTATTGTTAGTCATGATCTAACACCTTCAGAAACAAGTCAATTGAATCCTAAATTTGTTAAAGGATTTTTATGTGATATTGGTGGTAGAACTTCTCATGCAGCAATTATGGCTCGTAGTCTTGGTATTCCTGCAGTTCTTGGGTTAAAAAATGTTACTACAAAAGTAAAAAATAATCAATTTTGTGTATTAGATGGTAATACTGGTGAAATTGAAATTGATTTAAATAGTAGTGAAAAAAATAAATGAGTTGCTAAACAAAGCGTATGAATTGAAGAACAAAAAGAATTATTAGTATTTAAAGGTAAATTAACTAAAACCAGTGATAATCATGAAGTAAAGTTAGAAGCAAATATTGGTTCACCCAAAGATATGATTAAAGCAATTGAATATGATGCACAAGGAGTAGGACTTTTTAGAAGTGAATTTCTTTATATGGAAAGTAGTGATTTTCCAAGTGAAGATATTCAATTTGAAGAATATAAAAAAGTATTGTCTGCTACTAAACATAAAGTTGTTATTAGAACTTTAGATATTGGTGGTGATAAAGAATTATCATATTTAGATTTATCAAAAGAAATGAATCCTTTCCTTGGTTATCGTGCCATTCGTTTATGTTTAGATCGTAAAGATATTTTTAAAACTCAATTACGTGCTTTAATTCGTGCTTCAGCTTTTGGTAAATTAGCTATTATGTTTCCAATGATTGCCACTGTTGAAGAATTTAAAGCAGCTAAAGCATTATATGAAACTTGCAAAAAAGAATTAATTAAAGAAAAAGTTAAAGTTAGTGATGATATTCAAGTTGGAATGATGATTGAAATTCCAGCAGCAGCAGTTAATGCCGAAATATTTGCTAAATATGCAGATTTCTTTTCAATTGGAACTAATGATTTAATTCAATATAGTTTAGCCGCTGATCGTATGTCAGAAAAAGTGTCTTATTTATATCAACCATATCATCCATCAATTTTACGTTTAATTAAGATGACAATTGATGGTGGGCATAAATATAATCGTCCTGTTGCCATGTGTGGTGAAATGGCTGGTGATAAAATTGCTGTTCCACTACTAGTTGGTCTAGGGCTAGATGAATTTTCAATGTCTGCATCTAGTGTTTTAGAAACTAGAAAAATTATTAGTACTTTAAATAAAAAGGATACAGAAATATTAGCATCAAAAGCATTACAATGTGAAACCAATGAAGAAGTTAAATCATTAGTAGAAAAATTTTTATCAAAAAAATAAAAATATTATTTATTTTTAAAGTTACATTATTTAATGTTAAAATTATAAACATCTAATTTACATAATTTTGAGGAGAATCGACATATGTTTTTCAAGAAAAAAAAACAATTACTTTTATTAATTTATGCGCCAGTTACTGGTAAAGTTATTAACCTTAGTAAAGTTGAAGATCCAGTATTTGCTCAGGAAATGTTAGGGACTGGTTTTGCTATTATTCCTGAATATAAAGATAAAGATGGAGTTGAATTTGTATCACCATTTGATGGAAAATTAGCAACAGTATTTAATACAGGACATGCTTATGGTATTAAAGATGTAAATACAGGTATTGAATGTTTAGTTCATATTGGTATTGATACTGTTGAATTAGCTGGTAAGGGCTTTGATATTAAAGTTGAACAAGGTAAACCAATTAAAAAATCAGAAGTAATGGTAGTTGCTAATTTACAAGAAGTTAAGAATAAAGGTAAAAAAGTAACAACACCAATTGTTTTCACTAATGAAACAATGGAAGGTTATGTTGTAAAGCAAGTAGTAAAAGATGATGAACAAGTAACGGTTGGTCAATTAATTGCTGAAGTCACTAAGAAATAAATATTTTTATTAAAACAAAATTAATTTGATAAAATATTAGTAAGTATTTATATATTATTGGAGGGTATCATTTATTATGGATAATTTTTGGCAACATTATTGATGAGCAGTACTTATTGTAGTTTTAGCTATGTTAATAATACTTTATATTTTATATAGAATTTATCAAATTTTCCATATTGATTATCACTGAGAACTGAATCGTCATTTTCCACAATGAAGTAATGAGGGAATCATTACTAGGGATAACTATTTTTTACATACTGAATTTAAATTTGTTGATAATAGTAAATATATTATTATTGGTATTCATGGTATGGGTGCCTCTTTAACAGACTTTAAAACAGCTGCTAAGTTTTTTACTAAACATGGTATTTCATTTTTAAGTTTTGATCAACGAGGTTGAGGAGAAAATGAAAAATGAAAATATCATACTTTAGGAACAACTATTAATGATATTAAAGATATTATAACGGTTTTGAATGAACGTTATCCTAATAAAAAAATTTTATTAATGGGTGAATCATTAGGTTCAGCATTAACAGCATTAGCAATTAAAAGATTACCAAAAATGATTGATGGTGCAATTTTAACTAATTTTGTTACTAAGAAACAAATATTTAAAATAAAACCTTCATTAGTTTGTCATGCAATTTGAGGATTTCTATTTTATAAACATCATCCATTACCTATTACTTTTGATATGGAAACAATTTCTATTAACTCTAATTATATTAAAAAAGGGAAAATTAGAGTAATGACTAATATGAAATTTACATTATTATTTTCTTTACAAGCACAAAAATTAAGTAAACAAGTACCAAAAAATCTTAATAATGCTAAATGTCCGGTTTTGATTGTTCAATCTGCAAAAGATATATTTGCCGATTTTGATAAAATTGAAAAAAATAATAAACGTTGAAGACAGGGGATAACTTATAGTTTTTATGAAGAAGGTAATCATGCGATTTTAAATGAACCCAATATTAATATTATTTTAGAAGATGTTTTAACTTGAATAGAAAAAGAACATATATAATGATTATTTATGTTATTAGATCAAAAAAATAATTAGAAAATTTAAAAATAGTAAATAATAGTTGATTGAGTAATTTTTACTTTATAGTTATAATAGTATTTATAATTTAATAATTGTTCATACCTAGTATAGTAATTTAACTATACTAGGTTTTATTAAATGCTGAATTATACTTGTAAGTGCAAGTAAATAAAATTGCAAAAAATTCTCATATAAAAATTTCATAATGCTAAATTTAGTTTAGAAAAAAGTAAGGAGTTTTTATATGAGTTATAAACATCTTGTCATAGATGAAAGGATTTATATTGAGAATCAATTGAAATTTAAATTTAAAATTAGTGAAATAGCTAAAAATCTTAATCGAAGTATTAGTACTATTATTCGAGAAATTAATAGAAATAAAGATGATAATCATTATTTTTCATTAATTGCACAAAATAAAGCTGAAAATCGAAAATAATCACATATTAGTTTTCATAAGTTTAAAAATAAGAATTTAGTAAAATATGTACAACAAAAATTACTATTAGATTGATCACCTGAACAAATTTATGGCAGAATTAAAAATTTTCATAAAGAGTGAGTTATTAGTTTTAAAACAATTTATACTTAAATTTATTTTGGAATGCTTGATAAAGTTACTAGTAAAAATTTAAGAAGAAAAGGTAAAAAACGAAAATCTAAAGAAAATCGTGGCAAGTTTAATGGTAAATCAATTAAAGAACGAGATATAAATGTTAATGATCGTATAACACTTGGTCATTGAGAAGGAGATACTATAGTATCATCAAGAGGTAAAAGCAAATCATGTTTAATAACTTTAGTTGAAAGAGTATCACGATTTACTTTAGCAATATTAGTTAAAAACAGAACTACTAAAGTTATTAATAAAAATGTCAGTTATTATTTATCAATTCTTCCTAAAAACATTGTTAAAACTATTACTTTTGATCGTGGCAAAGAATTTTCAAATTGACAACAACTTGAAAAAAATTTAGATGTAAAAATTTATTTTGCCAATCCATATTCACCTTGACAAAGAGGTACTAATGAAAATACTAATGGTTTAATTAGAGAAAAATTTCCTAAAAAATAGAGGCATTTTAGTAATCTGTGTTTCTTTATTTTGCAAAGTACTAGTTCAGATTAATTCTGTCTTCAAATTTTATCATAAAATGAGCAATTGCTGTATTTCAATTTTGAATGGGCATTGTTCATTTTTTTGTTATATTTTCAATTGCTAAGTAAAATATTTTGAAAACTGCCATATCATTTGGAAAAACTTTTTTATTTCTGATGACTTTTCGTAATTGACTATTAACAGATTCAATAGAATTTGTAGTATAAATCACTCTTTTGATTTCTGGAGGATAACTAATAAAAATCATTAAATTATCTCAATTTTTATATCAAGATTTAGCAATTTGAGGATAGTGTTTATTTCATTTACTTTCAAATGATTCTAAAGCTTGCATTGCTTGTTCTTCACTACATGCATTATAAATTGGCTTTAAATCTGTAACTAGTGATTTTCGATGTTTGTATGAAACATATTTTAAACTATTTCTGATTTGATGAACTATACATAATTGATGTTCAGTTTTAGGATAAACTGATTGTATTGCTTCTGACATGCCTGTTAAGTTGTCACTACAAGCAATAAGAATATCATTTAAGCCACGATTTTTCATTTCTGTGAAATTTGCTAATCAAAATTTAGCGCCTTCATTTTCACTAATTCATAAACCTAAAACATCTTTTTTACCTTCTAAATCAACACCTAAAGCTATATAAACTGATTTGTTAATAATGCGTTTATCTTGTCGTACTTTAACTACTATACAATCAAAATAAACAATGGGATAAATGCCTTCTAATGGTCTATTTTGTCATGCTTTGACATCATCAATCACATCATCAGTAATTTGACTAATAACACTTTCACTAATATCAGCACCATGATATAACTCTTGTAACTGCATTCTAATATCTGATAATGTCATACCTTTTTGCATATAAGGAAAGAACTTGTTGATCAAAACCATCAAATCTTCTCTGTCTTTTTGGCACTATTACAGGAGTAAAATTACTATTACGATCTCGTGGTACATCAATCTCAATTTTACCTTGTTGAGTTATTAATTTTTTTGAACTTATACCATTACGAGCATTGTCACTATTACTATGTTGATTTTTTTCATATCCTAAATAATTTTGCATCTCAGAATTCAACATTTTTTCAACTAAACGTTTTGTTAATTCTTTATATAAACCCCCTTCTTTAAAAACTGTTGTTAAATCTTCAGTATTTTCTAATAATAAATCTACTGCTTTTGATATTGAATCATTATTATTAAAGTTATCTTTTTTAGCCATCTGTAACTCACTCTTTCTAATCATTTAATTATATTTACTAGAATTAATTAAACATAGTTATTTTTGTAAGTTACACAGATTACTAAACATTACCGTCAAAATGAATTATTTAAACTTGATGATAACCAGTTTAATTGATTATCTATTACAAATGAATTAGAAAGTAATAATATTCCGTCATTAATTCCTGCTGATTGAACATTAGGTAATGGTGAGTATGGAAAGTATTTTACAAGAGCAATTATTAGTAACAATAAAATTGAAAATGCTTTAAATTTATACGGTTCAAATAAAGCTCAATTATTTTCTAAATTAGAATTTTATAAAGAAATTTCACAAATTGATAATAATGATGAATTTGAATTACAAATTGAAAATCCGATTAATAACTTAAATCGGATTGAAATTAGTAGTATATTTGGTGCTGGTAATTATGAATTAATTTTAATAACTGATAAACAAGAAATAAACTTACAAAATATTAATTTATTTGATAAATATAATGAGAATATTTCTTATATAAATGTAGAAATTTAATTATCAAAATATCAATCAGGATAGTTACCATCTCATTTTATATCATCTTCATGTTTCGGTTTTTTAGAAAAATATAATAGAAAAATATTTTCACTTGTATATGTATTAACTCAAATAGTAGTTGTTCCATATACCATTTCTCCATTTCGTGTTAAATAATGCTTAACATTAGTACCTACATTATGGGTAAGCACCCCCCATGATTAAACCAATTGTTCCAGTTGTTGCACCAGTTAGTGCTAATGCTAATGTTATTTTACTTAAATTTGTTTTTATTCATATTTTCATATTAAATTGCTCCTTTTTTATTTTATTATTTTTTTCTTAACTCTTCACAAGTTTTTAATCATTTTGGTAATAATTCATGTTCTAAATTAATTGCATGATTTTCACAAAGAAAAAGACTAAATGTTGTTGATTTTAATTCTAATAAAACAATATTACTTCATTTGTTACTACAATTTTTATTTTGACAGATAACATTCATTTTTCAAAATCTTTTTGAAAGATTTTAAGTTACTTACAACTTTTAATAACTTTTCTTTGTTCATGATAATTTACTCCTATTTTTAAATGAAATTTAAGATATTACACAATTATTATTTTTAATAAAAACTTTACTACTTTTTTCTTGATTATTAATAGATTTATATGAATTAATAATATTGATATCATTTAATTGTAACAATGGTATTAGTTCTGTTAATTCTGTAATTTTACTTAGTTCGTTTGATAACTTTCTTTTAGAAATTTCTAGTTCTTTTTCAAAACTAACAATTTCCCTTGAATAAATTCTTAAATCATATTCATTGGGTTTATTTTTTTCTTTCTCTTTAATTATTATAATATTTATATAATTAATCATTTCTTGAATTTCTTGAATTTTATTTTTTAAAATTTCTATTTTTCCTATTTCCATTTTAATTTCTCCTTATCTCTTAACATTTTATTGTTAAATTATACTTATTTTTTGATATTTTTACAATTATACTTTTAAACGTAAAATAACGCCTAAATTAAAGGCGTTTATTTTATGATACCTATACTATTAATTATATTGAAATTGTTTATTATATTTTAAATATGAAAGTGTTTTTTTATTTAATTTTAAATTACACTTATATATGTATATAATAATTAAGTAAATTAATTTTTTAAATATATTTACAATAAATTTAGATTTTTTTAAAATAGTTAGGAGAAAAAATATGAGTTTTAATTATTTATGAACTTTAAAAGAAGCAACTGAAAGAATGTATCAATCATTTAGAGATGATATAAAAAATCAATGAGAAAAAACAGATTGAAGAATATTAAAAGAAAGAGATAGAAAATATATTCCAGTTAAAATTAAAGAAAGAACTAGAAATACTATCAATGGTCTTGTTATTTATAAATGTCGTAATTATAAATATTATGATGAACAATTAAAAAAATGAGTAAGAGTTTGTTTATTAGATGAAGAATTAGAATTACCTAAATATAAAATAACTTGTCAGGATATCAAAAATAATGTTATTGAACATTTTGCTGATGGAAAAAGATATGTTGATATTTTACATACTATGAAGCAAACAAAATTTAGTACAACAAGTATTAGTAGATTATTTCAAGAATATCAAGTTAATAAATTAGATGTTCCAAAAATAAAATTAGAACCAAATCAATTTATTTATATTAGTATTGATGATGGACATCGAAAATTTTGAAAATTTAAACGCAATTCTGGTAAATATTCAATGCGTTTAGTATTATTTTGTACAGATAATGTTAATCATAAATTAGTTAATAAAAGAGCAGATGTAATAATAAGACCAACAAAAACAGCAATTGGTGTTAAAAAAACTGCTGAATTTATCAAAGAACAAGGAAATAGATTTTTTGAAAATTTTGAACAAGCAATTTATTTTTATGATGATAAAGCACGAACTGCCATGGATTGATTAAATCAAAAATTAATAGATGAACATAATACTATTTTAATAACACAAACTGCTATTAAACATGCTTCAAATTTAAATCAAGAAGCAGGATTAACTAATAGAGTAGTTTGAATGAGAAATATTATGAGTTATGGAAACTTTTATACTAATAAAGATGATTTACCAAAAACTACTCAATGTTTAGAAGAATTACGTTATGATGAAACAAAAACTAATATTCCTCTGACAGAAATATGTTTCAAGACCCTTATGATGCATTATTTTATGCACTATATCCATATAAAAATGTAATTAGGGGTAAAAATAATGCTACTGTGAAAAAAAGTATCTTCACATTTGCTATATAATAAACAAGTTTAATATCATTAATAGTATAGGTATCACAAAATAAACGCCTTGCATTTAGACGTTATTTTTCGTTTAAAAGCATACTTGTAAAAATAATAAAAAATCAGTACAATTTAGAAGTAAAATTAAGGAAAAAGGAGCGTTTATGAAAAAAATAATTAAATGTTTTATAAAAAAATGTTAGAATGACATAATATCTGTTACTAATGAGCCTACTGTTTTTTGTAGTAAACATGATATTAAGTTTTCAAATTTTCTTGATGACCAATTAATTTCAGATGAAATAGTAGAAGAATGAAAAGAAAATCCTGAATTATATGAACAGTTTATTGATGTAGTAACAATACAATTTATTTATCAAGAAAATGAAAAAAATAAAAAGTATAATTCCAAAAAAAGTTAAATAAATTTTAAAAAAGGAGAAATTTATTATGAAAACATGAATAAAAACAAATTTAAGTAAAATAACATTAGCATTAGCACTAACTGGTGCTACAACCGGAACAATAGGATTAATCATGGGGGGTGCTTACCCATAATGTTAGTGGAGTTAAATATTTTTTAACTCCACATAAACAAGTTGAATGAGGTGTTCAAAAAATATGAATGTCTGATATTCATGGCATTTCAGTCGATATAAAAAATGAATTTAAAATTTATTTTTCTGATACACCTGAAAAAACAGAATTTTATAATAGCGGAAATACTATTGAAAGAATAGATATATCATGAGATGGTAATTATCCTGATGGATATTTTTGATAATTGGTAATGTTTAGTAATCTGTGTAACTTACAAAAATAACTATGTTTAATTAATTCTAGTAAATATAATTAAATGACTAGAAAGAGTGAGTTACAGATGGCTAAAAAAGATAACTTTAATAATAATGATCCAATATCAAAAGCAGTAGATTTATTATTAGAAAATACTGAAGATTTAACAACAGTTTTTAAAGAAGGGGGTTTATATAAAGAATTAACAAAACGTTTAGTTGAAAAAATGTTGAATTCTGAGATGCAAAATTATTTAGGATATGAAAAAAATCAACATAGTAATAGTGACAATGCTCGTAATGGTATAAGTTCAAAAAAATTAATAACTCAACAAGGTAAAATTGAGATTGATGTATCACGAGATCGTAATAGTAATTTTACTCCTGTAATAGTGCCAAAAAGACAGAGAAGATTTGATGGTTTTGATCAACAAGTTCTTTCCTTATATGCACAAAAGGTATGACATTATCAGATATTAGAATGCAGTTACAAGAGTTATATCATGGTGCTGATATTAGTGAAAGTGTTATTAGTCACAAATTACTGATGATGTGATTGATGATGTCAAAGCATGACAAAATAGACCATTAGAAGGCATTTATCCCATTGTTTATTTTGATTGTATAGTAGTTAAAGTACGACAAGATAAACGCATTATTAACAAATCAGTTTATATAGCTTTAGGTGTTGATTTAGAAGGTAAAAAAGATGTTTTAGGTTTATGAATTAGTGAAAATGAAGGCGCTAAATTTTGATTAGCAAATTTCACAGAAATGAAAAATCGTGGCTTAAATGATATTCTTATTGCTTGTAGTGACAACTTAACAGGCATGTCAGAAGCAATACAATCAGTTTATCCTAAAACTGAACATCAATTATGTATAGTTCATCAAATCAGAAATAGTTTAAAATATGTTTCATACAAACATCGAAAATCACTAGTTACAGATTTAAAGCCAATTTATAATGCATGTAGTGAAGAACAAGCAATGCAAGCTTTAGAATCATTTGAAAGTAAATGAAATAAACACTATCCTCAAATTGCTAAATCTTGATATAAAAATTGAGATAATTTAATGATTTTTATTAGTTATCCTCCAGAAATCAAAAGAGTGATTTATACTACAAATTCTATTGAATCTGTTAATAGTCAATTACGAAAAGTCATCAGAAATAAAAAAGTTTTTCCAAATGATATGGCAGTTTTCAAAATATTTTACTTAGCAATTGAAAATATAACAAAAAAATGAACAATGCCCATTCAAAATTGAAATACAGCAATTGCTCATTTTATGATAAAATTTGAAGACAGAATTAATCTGAACTAGTACTTTGCAAAACAAAGATACACAGATTATTAAAAAACCTCATTTATTTGATAAATATAATGAGAATATTTCTTATATAAATGTAGAAATTTAATTATCAAAATATCAATCAGGATAGTTACCATCTCATTTTATATCATCTTCATGTTTCGGTTTTTTAGAAAAATATAATTGAAAAATATTTTTACTTGTATATGTATTAACTCAAATAGTAGTTGTTCCATATACCATTTCTCCATTTCGTGTTAAATAATGCTTAACATTAGTACCTACATTATGGGTAAGCACCCCCCATGATTAAACCAATTGTTCCAGTTGTTGCACCAGTTAGTGCTAATGCTAATGTTATTTTACTTAAATTTGTTTTTATTCATATTTTCATATTAAATTGCTCCTTTTTTATTTTATTATTTTTTTCTTAACTCTTCACAAGTTTTTAATCATTTTGGTAATAATTCATGTTCTAAATTAATTGCATGATTTTCACAAAGAAAAAGACTAAATGTTGTTGATTTTAATTCTAATAAAACAATATTACTTCATTTGTTACTACAATTTTTATTTTGACAGATAACATTCATTTTTCAAAATCTTTTTGAAAGATTTTAAGTTACTTACAACTTTTAATAACTTTTCTTTGTTCATGATAATTTACTCCTATTTTTAAATGAAATTTAAGATATTACACAATTATTATTTTTAATAAAAACTTTACTACTTTTTTCTTGATTATTAATAGATTTATATGAATTAATAATATTGATATCATTTAATTGTAACAATGGTATTAGTTCTGTTAATTCTGTAATTTTACTTAGTTCGTTTGATAACTTTCTTTTAGAAATTTCTAGTTCTTTTTCAAAACTAACAATTTCCCTTGAATAAATTCTTAAATCATATTCATTGGGTTTATTTTTTTCTTTCTCTTTAATTATTATAATATTTATATAATTAATCATTTCTTGAATTTCTTGAATTTTATTTTTTAAAATTTCTATTTTTTCTATTTCCATTTTAATTTCTCCTTATCTCTTAATATTTTATTGTTAAATTATACTTATTTTTTGATATTTTTACAATTATACTTTTAAACGTAAAATAACGCCTAAATTAAAGGGGTTTATTTTATGATACCTATACTATTAATTATATTGAAATTGTTTATTATATTTTAAATATGAAAGTGTTTTTTTATTTAATTTTAAATTACACTTATATATGTATATAATAATTAAGTAAATTAATTTTTTAAATATATTTACAATAAATTTAGATTTTTTTAAAATAGTTAGGAGAAAAAATATGAGTTTTAATTATTTATGAACTTTAAAAGAAGCAACTGAAAGAATGTATCAATCATTTAGAGATGATATAAAAAATCAATGAGAAAAAACAGATTGAAGAATATTAAAAGCTAAATTGTAAAGGTAATAAAATTTTTGGAAAAGAAGCAGGTGGGTCAAGTTTTTTAGGTTCAAGAACAGATGAAATAATCATGGCAGAAGAAAAAGAAACACTTACTGATAAAGAATTAACATATCGCTATGAGAGATTAGAAATATCTATGTTTAGAAGTAACAGAATTAAAGTTTCAAAAAAACCAATTAAAGAGTGAAGTTGAACATTTATTGATAAAAATATATATAGTCCTACTTTTGGACAAAAGATTACTCGTTATTTTTATAAATACTTTTTTATGACTTTTACATGTAATCCTTATGATAAATATCATCCATTTTATTTAAAATACTGTACGCCATTTTTATCATTAAATGATGAAGTCATGGGAAATCTTAAAAAAGTTGGTAAAGTTTATTATGAAAATAAAGATATGTTTAGTGGTTTAGGTTTATTTGTTTTAAGATTTACTATTCAACCATTTTGAGATAAGTTAATTGATATTCAAAAAAAAGAAAATTATTAGAAATGAAAAAAAGTAATCCTGATGAATTTAATACTGTTTTTTATGGTTTTGAATTTTTAGATAGTGATGCAACAATTTTTCCATTTCAAAAAACAGTAAAATATTGACAACCATATGATTTAAAACAATTTTATAATAAAGAAAAAGATATGTATAAATTTGATTTTTATTCTATTGGTGTTGATTGAGCAACTGGACATAAAGACCATATTGTATTTATGGTCATTGGTTTTAAAGAATATAATAATACTGGTTATTATGATGCTTATATTATTTGTGAATTAGTAGTTACTGCAAATGATTTTATAAATGAAAATGAAAAAATTAATGCTTATGTTAATGAAATTTTAGGATTAATGGATAATTTTGAAAATTTTGAACAAGCAATTTATTTTTATGATGATAAAGCACGAACAGCAATAGATTGATTAAATCAAAAATTAATCGATGAATATAATACTATTTTAATAACACAAACTGCTATTAAACATGCTTCAAATTTAAATCAAGAAGCAGGATTAACTAATAGAGTAGTATGAATGAGAAATATTATGAGTTATGGAAACTTTTATGCAAATAAAGATGATTTGCCAAAAACTACTCAATGTTTAGAAGAATTACGTTATGATGAAACAAAAACTAATATTCCTGACAAAAATATGTATCAAGACCCTTACGATGCATTATTTTATGCACTATATCCATATAAAAATGTCATTCGTGGTAAAAATAATGCTACTGTGAAAAAAAGTATCTTCACATTTGCTATATAACAAACAAGTACAATATAATTAATAGTCTAGGTCTCATGAAATAAACTTCTTTAATTTAGGCGTTATTTTTTGTTTTAAAGTATACTTGTAAAAATAATGAAAAATCAGTACAATTTAAAAGTAAAATTAAGAAATAAGGAGTATTTTAATATGAGTGAATTTGAAAAACAAAAAGTAGAACAATCTATTAAAGATTTTAAAGAAAATGTAGAAAATTGTTATGTAAAAATTTCTTCTTTAGAAAATAAAAAAATATGAAGTATTGATTTTTATGATTGAAATAAAGAAATAAATTCTAAAATAAAATTACAAAATAATATAATAGAACATTTTAATGAAAAAATATCAAAAAATAAAGAATTATTATTAAAATTTAAAACTAAAAATATAAAACCTTTTTTCAAAAAAGGGATAAATAATTATGATAAAAAAATAGAAAAAAGTAAACTCACTAATATTAATAAAGGTCAAAAAATAAAACCAGAAATATTATTATAGAAAGGAAAATAAAAAATGAAAACATGAATAAAAATAAATTTAGGTAAAATAACATTAGTATTGGTTACTTTAACATTAATTATCGCTACAACTGGTTTAATACTTGGTGCAAAGTCTAATAGCAAAACAAGCGAATTATCTTATTATTTAGATTATGATTATGAAGCTCACTGGGGGGGCTCCTATTTGAGCAGAAAAAGTTAGTAATTATCATAAAATAAAATTGTATTTTGGAATTAAACCATCAAAACAAGACGATATAAAATGAAATGGTATTTATCCTGATGGATATTTTGATAAGTAAAATAAATTTTAAGGATTTTGAACTATGATTGATGAAAAATTTTTAATTAAAAAAATACAAGAAAAAATTAGAAACAATAGTAAATTTTTTAAATTTTTAGAAACAGAACTTGAAAAAGAAGAATGTAAAAAAAATCCTGATGAAAACTTTATTTTTAATACAATGCAAATGATGGCACGTGCTGAAGTGACAATTGCTGTCTATAAAGATGTAATTAAAATAATTAAAAATAAAGAATTTGATAATAATGATTTGATTAATTAGAAATATTTTATGAGGTTTTTTAATAATCTGTGTATCTTTGTTTTGCAAAGTACTAGTTCAGATTAATTCTGTCTTCAAATTTTATCATAAAATGAGCAATTGCTGTATTTCAATTTTGAATGGGCATTGTTCATTTTTTTGTTATATTTTCAATTGCTAAGTAAAATATTTTGAAAACTGCCATATCATTTGGAAAAACTTTTTTATTTCTGATGACTTTTCGTAATTGACTATTAACAGATTCAATAGAATTTGTAGTATAAATCACTCTTTTGATTTCTGGAGGATAACTAATAAAAATTATTAAATTATCTCAATTTTTATATCAAGATTTAGCAATTTGAGGATAGTGTTTATTTCATTTACTTTCAAATGATTCTAAAGCTTGCATTGCTTGTTCTTCACTACATGCATTATAAATTGGCTTTAAATCTGTAACTAGTGATTTTCGATGTTTGTATGAAACATATTTTAAACTATTTCTGATTTGATGAACTATACATAATTGATGTTCAGTTTTAGGATAAACTGATTGTATTGCTTCTGACATGCCTGTTAAGTTGTCACTACAAGCAATAAGAATATCATTTAAGCCACGATTTTTCATTTCTGTGAAATTTGCTAATCAAAATTTAGCGCCTTCATTTTCACTAATTCATAAACCAAAAACATCTTTTTTACCTTCTAAATCAACACCTAAAGCTATATAAACTGATTTGTTAATAATGCGTTTATCTTGTCGTACTTTAACTACTATACAATCAAAATAAACAATGGGATAAATGCCTTCTAATGGTCTATTTTGTCATGCTTTGACATCATCAATCACATCATCAGTAATTTGACTAATAACACTTTCACTAATATCAGCACCATGATATAACTCTTGTAACTGCATTCTAATATCTGATAATGTCATACCTTTTGCATATAAGGAAAGAACTTGTTGATCAAAACCATCAAATCTTCTCTGTCTTTTTGGCACTATTACAGGAGTAAAATTACTATTACGATCTCGTGATACATCAATCTCAATTTTACCTTGTTGAGTTATTAATTTTTTTGAACTTATACCATTACGAGCATTGTCACTATTACTATGTTGATTTTTTTCATATCCTAAATAATTTTGCATCTCAGAATTCAACATTTTTTCAACTAAACGTTTTGTTAATTCTTTATATAAACCCCCTTCTTTAAAAACTGTTGTTAAATCTTCAGTATTTTCTAATAATAAATCTACTGCTTTTGATATTGGATCATTATTATTAAAGTTATCTTTTTTAGCCATCTATAACTCACTCTTTCTAATCATTTAATTATATTTACTAGAATTAATTAAACATAGTTATTTTTGTAAGTTACACAGATTACTAAACATTACCGATTTTTATTAGTTATCCTCCAGAAATCAAAAGAGTGATTTATACTACAAATTCTATTGAATCTGTTAATAGTCAATTACGAAAAGTCATCAGAAATAAAAAAGTTTTTCCAAATGATATGGCAGTTTTCAAAATATTTTACTTAGCAATTGAAAATATAACAAAAAAAATGAACAATGCCCATTCAAAATTGAAATACAGCAATTGCTCATTTTATGATAAAATTTGAAGACAGAATTAATCTGAACTAGTACTTTGCAAAACAAAGATACACAGATTACTAAAAAGCCTCTTAGTTTTTGAAAAAATAAATTTTTTAGGAAATTTTTCTCTAATTAAACCATTAGTATTTTCATTAGTACCTCTTTGTCAAGGTGAATATGGATTGGCAAAATAAATTTTTACATCTAAATTTTTTTCAAGTTGTTGTCAATTTGAAAATTCTTTGCCACGATCAAAAGTAATAGTTTTAACAATGTTTTTAGGAAGAATTGATAAATAATAACTGACATTTTTATTAATAACTTTAGTAGTTCTGTTTTTAACTAATATTGCTAAAGTAAATCGTGATACTCTTTCAACTAAAGTTATTAAACATGATTTGCTTTTGCCTCTTGATGATACTATAGTATCTCCTTCTCAATGACCAAGTGTTATACGATCATTAACATCTATATCTCATTCTTTAATTGATTTACCATTAAACTTGCCACGATTTTCTTTAGATTTTCGTTTTTTACCTTTTCTTCTTAAATTTTTACTAGTAACTTTATCAAACATTCCAAAATAAATTCAAGTATAAATTGTTTTAAAACTAATAACTTACTCTTTATGAAAATTTTTAATTCTGCCATAAATTTGTTCAGGTGATCAACCTAATAGTAATTTTTGTTGTACATATTTTACTAAATTCTTATTTTTAAACTTATGAAAACTAATATGTGATTGTTTTCGATTTTCAGCTTTATTTTGTGCAATTAATGAAAAATAATGATTATTATCTTTATTTCTATTAATTTCTCGAATAATAGTACTAATACTTCGATTAAGATTTTTAGCTATTTCACTAATTTTAAATTTAAATTTCAATTGATTCTCAATATAAATCCTTTCATCTATGCCAAGATGTTTATAACTCATATAAAAACTCCTTACTTTTTTCTAAACTAAATTTAGCATTATGAAATTTTTATATGAGAATTTTTTGCAATTTTATTTACTTGCACTTACAAGTATAATTCAGCAATGGTACTTGTTTGTTATCTTTATTAAGATACTGATCACTAGTAATAGTACCAACAAGTTTTTCATTATTATTTAGTAATATTTCAGCAAGAGATGTTGTTATTGGTAATTGTGATTTAATTTTTCTTGAATTTGTTGTTGTTTTTTCTTTTTCTGTTATAAGATTTTCTGTTTTTTTACTATATAGCACTTCTAAATATCTCCTTTTTCAAATTAAAAACCTATTTACTTTAAAATAAAAGTAAATAGGTAAAAACTTATATTAATTTTAGGAAAATTATATCATAATATCTATATTAAATATAGATATTTTTCATTTATTTTTGTATTAGATAACTATTGTTTAATTAGAAATAGTTACCTCCTTAGAAGTTTTATAATTTAATTGTTTATAAAAAAATACATGTATATGAAATTAAATATTAATACTTATATAAGTGTTAATTATAATTTTCATCAAAAGTATTATTTTTTATGTTATTATATATTCATAATTTAATAACTGTTCAGTCCTAATATAGATATATCTCTATGTTAGGATTTTTATTAAATTAAAGTTTTAAAGAAAAGGAAAAAAGATTAAAAGAAATTCCTAAAGATAAAACTAAAACAAATTAATTAAAGTAGCAGTAAGCAATAGAACAGTTCTTGCTTATGCTTGAGACCCCAGATTAGTCAATAAGAAACATTGTGAGGTTGAGTTACAAATTATGAAACAAATGATTATTTTTGTTTCTATTGTTACACCTGACTATGTAGAGATGAAAAGCTTAGTTAAAAAAATGACAAAAACAAGTGAGTGATTTAATAAATAAAACTGAAGTTCCAATCAGTGAATATAAAAAATTTTGTTTTAAAAACAATTTCAGGACAATTATAAATAAAGATTACATTTGTAATCTTTATTTATCTCTTTATATTAATTTTAAGTTATTAATTTTTTTTATTGATTTTACTTGGAATTTCTTGTAAATGAGTTACAATTGTATTAAAGTTTTAAAGGAACTTTGGAACAAAATATTTTGGTTTTTTTATAGACCTCGTTTAAATTTTTGTATTTAAATTAGGTTTTTTGTTTTATTATATCGTTTAAAGGAGTGAGAAATATGAAATCACAATTTTATAGAGATGGAATAATTTATTATGCAATGAATTTAGAAAAGTGAGCAAATGTTGAAAATAAAACTTACTTTATAAAATATCATGATGTGATTTTAAAATTAACTGATATCATTAATTGTTATGATTTAAAAAATATTTCTGAAGTAAAAGTTTATAAGTTCTTAGCAGATGCTTTTAATAGTCGAATTTTAAAAGAAGTAGGGGATAACTAATGAAAATTAATTTAGAAGAATGCACAAATAATAAAATAAAATATTTAGAATCATTACCAGAAAGAACTAATGGAATGTCTTTAGTTATGTATCCAGTAAATTCATGAGCAGAAATAGTTAATAAATGTGCTTGCAGTAATTGTAGTGATGAAGAAACAGCAGTAGTACTACAAACTAAAAAAGGTCCTAAAATATAAACCATTATAAAAAAATAAAAGCCGTAATTAATACGCCTTTTTTTATTTTATAATGGAGCGGGTGATGGGAATCGAACCCACGTCTTCAGCTTGGAAGGCTGTAATAATACCATTATACGACACCCGCAGTTATGTTAACCACCATGTATTTATATCATATTACTAAAATTAAAGTCAACTACTTTTGATAAACAAGTTAAAAAAAATTATTTTTTAATCTTTTTTTCAATATGTTTATTTTTTTTCTTTTTAAATAAAAGAAGTTTTTCTTTAAAGAGCTGAATTATACTTGTAAGTGCAAGTAAATAAAATTGCAAAAAATTCTCATATAAAAATTTCATAATGCTAAATTTAGTTTAGAAAAAAGTAAGGAGTTTTTATATGAGTTATAAACATCTTGGCATAGATGAAAGGATTTATATTGAGAATCAATTGAAATTTAAATTTAAAATTAGTGAAATAGCTAAAAATCTTAATCGAAGTATTAGTACTATTATTCGAGAAATTAATAGAAATAAAGATAATAATCATTATTTTTCATTAATTGCACAAAATAAAGCTGAAAATCGAAAACAATCACATATTAGTTTTCATAAGTTTAAAAATAAGAATTTAGTAAAATATGTACAACAAAAATTACTATTAGGTTGATCACCTGAACAAATTTATGGCAGAATTAAAAATTTTCATAAAGAGTGAGTTATTAGTTTTAAAACAATTTATACTTGAATTTATTTTGGAATGCTTGATAAAGTTACTAGTAAAAATTTAAGAAGAAAAGGTAAAAAACAAAAATCTAAAGAAAATCGTGGCAAGTTTAATGGTAAATCAATTAAAGAACGAGATATAAATGTTAATGATCGTATAACACTTGGTCATTGAGAAGGAGATACTATAGTATCATCAAGAGGCAAAAGCAAATCATGTTTAATAACTTTAGTTGAAAGAGTATCACGATTTACTTTAGCAATATTAGTTAAAAACAGAACTACTAAAGTTATTAATAAAAATGTCAGTTATTATTTATCAATTCTTCCTAAAAATATTGTTAAAACTATTACTTTTGATCGTGGCAAAGAATTTTCAAATTGACAACAACTTGAAAAAAATTTAGATGTAAAAATTTATTTTGCCAATCCATATTCACCTTGACAAAGAGGTACTAATGAAAATACTAATGGTTTAATTAGAGAAAAATTTCCTAAAAAATTTATTTTTTCAAAAACTAATAAAAATGAAGTTCATAAATTTATATTGTCTTTAAATCAAAGACCGAGAAAAATACTAAATTATCTTTCACCAATCGAATATTTGGATAAAAAAATAATTTAGTTGCACTTACCTTTACAATTTAGCAAGAAAAAAGAAACAATGACAAAAATAATTGAAGCTATAGCAAAAAAATGAACAATTAATCATATAATTCAGAATTTATTAATGTTTAAACTAAAAAGAAAAGTTGTGCACAATATTGTGATAATTAGTGACAGTGTTAAAAATACTAATAAAATTTGTTTTTTATTAGTAACTCATATTGGCATAATAAAAATAAATAGAATTATACTAGTGATTGGTCAAATCATAATTTGAATTGAAGTATTCATAATTTTGGCAACAAATGAGTTTTGAGATTTAGGAAAAAAATTATTAGTCATAAACATTAGTCAAACTAAAAATAAAAATAAAGAAGCAATTGTTAAAGTTATTTTGCTAATTAATAATAAAATTTGTTTTAATTTATTTTTTTCCATTTCACTCACCATTTAATAATAAGTTTTGTAATCTGGCATTAAAATGCCAGATTACAAAAAAACCTAATTATAATACTTTATCATAAGTATACTAAAATATTTTAAAAAATATTATTCTTTGTTTTTTTCTTTTCTTTTTTGTTTTTTATGACTCTTAAAATCCATTATGACAAAGAAAATAAAAAGACCAATAATACTTACTAAAGAAATTACCATTAAAATAATTGCTCCAACATCCATGTTTTTTAACCTCTTTCAGTTTTTGTTTTTATTTTAAATAATTTATTAAAACCATTATGAATATTTTTATGATAAGTTAAGATAAAAGTTAAAAGTAAAACTAACCCAACACCAAGTGTTAGACCAACTATACCATAGACAAAATTAGCATTGATAATATTAATAATAAAATCATAGATACCAGTAGCAATATTAATTAAAATTAAAATTGGTGCGATAATTAAAATTACTATTTTATATCCTTTTGTTCATTTCATTCATGAATTTTCATTATTATATAATTTTAATGTATCATATAATTTTCAGCCATATGGACTAATACCAATTAATAAAATAAACCCAATTATTAGTAGTCAAATTTGTGCTACTCAGATTGCTAGCCCATTAAACAGCGCTGGTGAATTACTAAAGGTAAATAATACTGATACTGCCATTGCTCCTAATAATGATATTGCTAATGCTTGTTTGCGCTTTAAATGAATTTCATATTCTAGACCATTTACCATTGATTCAACTTGACCAATTAGTGAGGACATACCCGCAAAGAAAAGTGTAACAAAAAATAATATTGCTAAAATATTTCCTAAAATAGGAACTTGATTATTAATAATAGCAAATAATTGTGGTATTACTTGGAAAATCAAAGCAGGTCCTGCTTGAAATACATATTTAATATCAGTTTTACCTTGATTTTGAGCAATTGCACCTATTGAATTAAAAACAATAATTGTTGTTAATATACCAATAACGCTAGTACCAAAGGCTACTACAAAAGCTTGATTAGTACTATCTTGTTTTTCAGGAGCATGAGCTGCATAAATATAAATGGTTCCTGTACATGTTGATAACATAAAGAATGATTGACCAAAAGCATCTTTTCATAATCCAGGATTTAATAATTCTTTAGCATCTAAATCAAACATTACATTTAATCCAAGTTTAGCACCTGATAATGTACTAGTATAAATTGCTAAAATAATAATCATTAAAAATAAAAATGGAATCATAATTTTATTGGCTTTTTCAATTCCTTTTTCAACACCACCTAGTAGAATGATACCCAAAATAATTCATACACCAATTGTTGCAAGTAAAATCATTCAATTTAAGTTACCTAGGCTATTTAAATTGCTAATATCTTGATTATTTGTTTGTTGTAAAATATTATGATAAAAATAAGAACCTTTATTTAAATTAGAAGTAAAACTAATAATAATATTAATTAAAGTTCATCCTACTAAAACACTATAATAAGTACTTAGTAAAATAACGGTTGTTGAATGCAATCAAGAGAAAAAAGCACCCTTTTTACCTCCAACCTCACTAAAAAATTCAATATGATTTTTGCGATATTTATTACCAATTGTCATTTCAATAAATAAAACTGGTATTGCACAAATTACCATACATATTAAAAAAGGGATTAGAAAAGCACCATGATGGTTATACATTTGAGTTGGAAATCCTCAAATACCACCTAATCCTACTGCCGAACCCATTACTGAAAGTAAAAATCCTAATTTTGAGATATTTAAGCGTTGTTTTTTCATATTAATTAATGACCTCCTTTATAACAGTTAATTATACAAAAAAAATATTTTATTAAAACTAATTTCAGTAAATAAAACTTTGCGATGTTATTTATTAATAATGTGTATTGGAAAATATATAGAAAATCAAAATTTTATTTTATTTAATAAAATGATATTATTAAAAATAAATAATAAGAAAAAACAAGGTTTTTAAGTAAATTTTAAAAAAGTAATATTAAAAAATAAAACTCCTCCTTATATAAGGAAATAATAAAAATTTATTTTTAATATTAGCTAAATTGTAAAGGTAAGTGCAACTAAATTATTTTTCTATCCAAATATTCGATTGGTGAAAGATAATTTAGTATTTTTCTCAGTCTTTGATTTAAAGACAATATAAATTTATGAACTTCATTTTTATTAGTTTTTGAAAAAATAAATTTTTTAGGAAATTTTTCTCTAATTAAACCATTAGTATTTTCATTAGTACCTCTTTGTCAAGGTGAATATGGATTGGCAAAATAAATTTTTACATCTAAATTTTTTTCAAGTTGTTGTCAATTTGAAAATTCTTTGCCACGATCAAAAATAATAGTTTTAACAATGTTTTTAGGAAGAATTGATAAATAATAACTGACATTTTTATTAATAACTTTAGTAGTTCTGTTTTTAACTAATATTGCTAAAGTAAATCGTGATACTCTTTCAACTAAAGTTATTAAACATGATTTGCTTTTGCCTCTTGATGATACTATAGTATCTCCTTCTCAATGACCAAGTGTTATACGATCATTAACATTTATATCTCGTTCTTTAATTGATTTACCATTAAACTTGCTACGATTTTCTTTAGATTTTCGTTTTTTACCTTTTCTTCTTAAATTTTTACTAGTAACTTTATCAAGCATTCCAAAATAAATTCAAGTATAAATTGTTTTAAAACTAATAACTCACTCTTTATGAAAATTTTTAATTCTGCCATAAATTTGTTCAGGTGATCAACCTAATAGTAATTTTTGTTGTACATATTTTACTAAATTCTTATTTTTAAACTTATGAAAACTAATATGTGATTGTTTTCGATTTTCAGCTTTATTTTGTGCAATTAATGAAAAATAATGATTATTATCTTTATTTCTATTAATTTCTCGAATAATAGTACTAATACTTCGATTAAGATTTTTAGCTATTTCAATAATTTTAAATTTAAATTTCAATTGATTCTCAATATAAATCCTTTCATCTATGCCAAGATGTTTATAACTCATATAAAAACTCCTTACTTTTTTCTAAACTAAATTTAGCATTATGAAATTTTTATATGAGAATTTTTTGCAATTTTATTTACTTGCACTTACAAGTATAATTCAGCATAAAAAAATGAAAATATTTTATTTTTTTTAAAAAAATTATTGTTTAAAAGTACATAATGAAATATCAAAATAATATTAAATATAATAATATTATTTTTTTATTGAAAAGTAACCAATTAATAATTGCATTTTTTAATCAAACAAGTTAAGATTACTTATGGTAAATGTTATGCCCACGTAGCTCAGTGGATAGAGCACCGCCCTTCTAAGGCGGGGGTCAGAAGTTCGAATCTTCTCGTGGGCGCCATTAAATTTTAAAATACTAAGAAGGTTTAACTAAATAATGATAAATCATGACAATTATTATCAAGACATTATTGGTAAAATTAACCACCTCATTAGTGAAAATAAATGAGATCAAGCAATGAAGTTGGTCAAACATGAATTAGAGATGCCTTATATTCCTATTCATCATGAAATTACATTACAAGAGTTACATCATAATATTACTACTCATATTAGATTAAATAGTAAAAATGAAAGTCATGAGTGAAATTTAGAGAGAATAAGTTGTGTATTAATGAATCCATTTGATGAAGATCTTCATCCGGTGGCATTTTATTATTTACAAAGTCATAATGCTAGGTTAATTTTGCCAACAATTAAGATTTATCTTACAAATAAAAATATAAATAATATAAATAAAACACAACTATTATTTATATTAAATAATCAAGGTATTGATGAAGAAATAGAAGTAATAAAAGGTCATGATACATTTAAAATTAATCCAAAAAAAATAACACAATGACAAGAATCACTCGTTTATTTAAAAATTACAAAAATATTTGAAGATGAAGTTCATATTGATAATCCAGGTATTTATGGTATTTGCTTATTTTTATTGGATAGTTATTTTGAGAATTTGTTTCCAACATTACCTAATAAAAATCAAGCAGCAGCATTAGCAGCTGCTTTGTATATTCGTGCTTGTAGTTTCCAGTTTATTAGTGTAAAATTGGTAGAAAGTGCTAAAAAATTTAAAACTACTACTACTTTAATAAAAAAATACTTAAGTATTATGATTCAACAACAAATTACATAAGGAGAGATTTGAAAAATGACATTAAATATTATAAAAGATGAAAAAAATGGTCTTGGAAAATGACATGTTACCATTGATGCTAAAACTTGAAAAGATCAATTGGCAAAAGCTGAAAATAAATTGATTGCACAAGTAGAAATTCCTGGATTTCGTAAAGGAAAAGTTCCTACTAAAATGGCTAAAAAACATGTAACTGAAGAACAAACTTTACAAACAGCAACTAAAGCAGTTATTACTATTGCTTATGATTTTGCCTTAAAACAAAAACCTAACTTAATGCCTACTAATCAACCCGAAGTTAATGTGGAAAAATCTACTATTAAAGAGTGTGAAATAATGTTTGTATTTGATTTACCAGCAGAAATTACTATTGGTAAATATCGTGGTATTGATATAGTAAAACCTGTAGCAACTGTTAATCAAGAAGAAATTGATACTCAAATTAAACTATTACAAGATCGTTTTGCTATTTTTAATCCAAAAGAAAAAGGAAAATTAGAAAAAGATGATACTGCAGTTTTTAATTTCACTGGTTTTTTAGACGGTAAAAAATTCCCTGGCGGTGAAGCTAAAAACATGGAATTAGAAATTGGTTCTGGTAAATTTATTCCTGGTTTTGAAGAAGGAATGATCGGTATGGAACCTAAATCTAAAAAAACTATTGAAGTAACTTTCCCAGAAGATTATCATGTTCCAAATTTAAAAGGTCGATTAGTACAATTTGAAATTGAATTAAACGAAATAAAAACAAAAGTTATTAATGAAGATTTAGAAGAATTAGTAAAAGATGTTAACATTCCAGATCTTACTACTACTGAACAATTATTAGAAAATATTAAAAAACAAATTGAAGTACAAAAAACAATGACAATTAAGGAACAATTTATGGAAGAACTTATTGCTAAAATTGTTAAAGATTCAAAAATAATAATTCCAAATTTTGCTGTTAAAAATGAAACTGAACGTTTAGAAAATAAATTTAAAAAACAATTAGCTAATCAAAACTTTACAATTGAAAACTATATGGCAGCAACTGGTTTATCTCATGAAGAAATTATTAATGAAATAAAAAAGGATGCAATTATGCAACTTCAGAATTTTTTAGTTATTGAAGAAATTATTAAACAAGAAAAAATAGAAATTACCGAAGAAGAAGTTCAAAAACAATTAACAACATTTGCCGACCAATTTAAAATAAGTATTGAAGAAGTTAAAGCAAATATTAAAGATTTAAGTTTAGTTACTACTACCCTAAAACGTAATAAAGCCTTTGATTTATTATGAGAAAGTAACGGTAAAAACCAAAAGCAAACAACAAGTGCTTAATTTAATTTGATAATTATTATATAACCTAATTACCAATTTAATAATTAGGTTATTTTATCGTTTATTTTTTTCAAAAAGTAAAAATTATCAAAAAAAAAATAAATGTAATAAAATACTACTAGTATAAATTAAATATGAATTAATAAGTGCTGCTGTAATAGTATAGTATAAATCAAAAATTAGATATTTTAGCAATTAACTATTGCAAGTGCTAATGTTTTATATTATAATCCAGTTAATACATTATTTGAGGTGAGACAATGAAGATAAAAAATATTACTAATATTCCAGTACTAGTAACAAGAGGAAGTTTTGTTTTCCCAACAGTTGAAATAGAACTAGAAGTTGGTAGACATAAATCAGTAGCGGCAATTAATGAATCGGTAGCTAAGTTTAATTCAGAAATTATTTTAGTTTCGCAAAAGGATCCGAAAGTAGATAATCCGCAATTAAGTGAAGTCTACAATCATGGTACTTTGTGTAAAGTGCAAATTCAAAAAAGTCATAATGATGGTACACTTACCGTATCTTTTTATGGACAACAAAGAGTTAAAGTTTCTAAGTTTTATGATGATAAATTTTATACAGGAGATGCTGAAACTTTAGTTAGTCCTAATGTTTCAAAATCATTAGAAGAAGAGTTGATTCAAAGAATTGTAAATAATTTACAACAGATTTTAGATGTTCATGGTTCAATTCCACAAGGTGTAATTAGTCAAATCACCGATGGAATGAAAGCTAGTGAAATTATTGATAAAATGGCTCAATTTTTACCATTTTTAACTATCAATAAACGCCAAGAAATTTTACAAGAAACTGATATTAATAAACGTTTAGATTTATTATTGAAAGATGTTGGTGGTCAAAAACAAGTTGGTGCCATTGAAAAGGATTTAACAGCTAAAATTAAAGATCGTATTGATGAACAACAACGTGAATATTATTTACGAGAAAGATTGCGTGCTATTAAAGAAGAATTAGGCGAAATTGATGGTAAGTCTAATGAAATGAAATGTTATTTAGAACGCTTAGAAACAGAAGAGTTTCCTGAAGCAATCAAAACGCGTGTTAAAGAAGAAATTAGTCGTTATGAAGATATGCCGCAAGCTTCAAGTGAATCAAATATAATTCGTACATACATTGATTGAATGATGACTTTACCTTGATTTCAAAAAAGTGAAGAAAAATTTGATTTAATTAATGCAAAAAAAATTCTTGATAAATATCACTATGGTTTAGAAAAAGTTAAAGAAAGAATTATTGAATATCTTGCTGTTAAAAAAATGGCTAAGGCAATGCCAGGACAAATTATTTGTTTAGTTGGCCCTCCTGGTGTTGGTAAGACTTCTTTAGCTAAATCAATTGCTGAAGCGATGGGGCGTACTTTCGTTAAAGTTTCACTTGGTGGAGTTAAAGATGAATCTGAAATTCGTGGTCATCGTAAAACTTATATTGGTGCGATGCCAGGAAGAATTATCCAAGGTATGAAACGTGCTAAAGTTATTAATCCATTATTTTTATTAGATGAAATTGATAAAATGTCATCTGATTATCGTGGTGATCCAGCTAGTGCTATGTTAGAAGTATTAGATCCTGAACAAAATGCTAATTTTTCAGATCATTATATTGAAGAAAATTATGATTTATCACAAGTTATGTTTCTAGCAACAGCTAATTATATGGAAGGTATCCCTGAACCATTAAAAGATCGAATGGAAATTATTGAACTTTCTTCATATACAGAATTAGAAAAACTTGAAATTGCAAAAAAATATTTAATTCCTCGTGTTATTGAAATTACTGGTTTAAATAATAAAATGTTAAAATTTAAACCAAATTCAATTGAAGAAATAATTAAATATTATACAAGAGAATCAGGTGTTCGACAGTTAGAAAGATTATTAAATAAAATTGCTCGTAAATTTATTGTTAAACTTTTAAATAAAAAAATTAGTACTGAAGAAATTGTTGCTGATAATGTTAAAGATTATTTAGGAAAACAAATTTTCGATTATACTAAAAAAGAAAATGAATCACAAATTGGAGTGGTAACTGGTCTTGCTTATACTCAATATGGTGGTGATATCTTACCAATTGAAGTAAACTACTTTAAAGGAAAAGGTAATTTAGTATTAACTGGTAAATTAGGTGAGGTCATGAAAGAATCTGCTACTATTGCTTTAGATTATATTAAAGCAAATGCTATTACTTTCAATATTCCTGATACTTTCTTTGCAGAACATGGTATTCATATTCATGTTCCTGAAGGAGCAGTGCCAAAGGATGGTCCAAGTGCTGGTATTACTTTAACAACTGCAATTATTTCTGCTCTGACAAGTAGACCTATATCAAAAGATATTGGTATGACAGGTGAAATTACACTTCGTGGTCATGTATTACCAATTGGTGGATTAAAAGAAAAATCAATTTCTGCTCATCGTAGTGGACTAAAAACAATTTTAATTCCAAAAGCTAATATAAAAGACTTAGAAGATATTCCAGAAGAAGTAAAGAAAAAATTAAATATTGTTTCAGTTGAATTTTATTCTGAAGTATATGATTTTATTTTTAATAAACATAAATCAAAAATTCACTCACCTATTAATAATATTAAACCAACTTCAAGTATTATTGATGAAGGTTAAAATCTAATTAAATTATTAATAACTATAACTGCTGAATTATACTTGTAAGTGCAAGTAAATAAAATTGCAAAAAATTCTCATATAAAAATTTCATAATGCTAAATTTAGTTTAGAAAAAAGTAAGGAGTTTTTATATGAGTTATAAACATCTTGGCATAGATGAAAGGATTTATATTGAGAATCAATTGAAATTTAAATTTAAAATTAGTGAAATAGCTAAAAATCTTAATCGAAGTATTAGTACTATTATTCGAGAAATTAATAGAAATAAAGATAATAATCATTATTTTTCATTAATTGCACAAAATAAAGCTGAAAATCGAAAACAATCACATATTAGTTTTCATAAGTTTAAAAATAAGAATTTAGTAAAATATGTATAACAAAAATTACTATTAGGTTGATCACCTGAACAAATTTATGGCAGAATTAAAAATTTTCATAAAGAGTGAGTTATTAGTTTTAAACAATGGGAGCGTACCGATGTTGTCAATAATATTCAAATTTGTCTTAAAATTATAAAGTTAGACGAGAATAATTTTGACTTCAATATGCAATTGTATGTTAATCTTAACACTTAGAAAATATTAGTCAACAATAATACTTACTTTTATAACTCAAAAATTCTTATTAAAGTAAACTTTAATAAGTTTTGTTTTATTTTTAGTTATTTTTGAATTTAAGTTTTAATTTATAATAACTGGATGGCAGTATTTATTTGATAGCATTTAAAATTAACCATTTTTGTATACATATCAATGTTATAGGTTCTATCACCAATCATATGTTTTAAAATTTGTTTAATATTAGTTTCAGTAAAGCAACCAATATTTTCAACTAGTGCTTGGTTTAATACACCATCTTTTGCATTAATAAAATAACCAACTTTTAATTTTTTATATTGCAAAGTTAATGATTGTAAAAAATCAATTAATTCATAATATTGACCTTTTTCAAATAAAGTTATTGCATTTTGATAGTGTAATTTAGCAATTTTATTTTTTCTTCTTCCGGCCATTATTCCAAGAAATAAAACATGAAAAGCATGGAATTTATCTAAAATAAATTTAGCATTTAAAATTGTAGCAGTTTTTCTAATTCATTTTGCACTATCTCCACAAACTACTAAATTTGCTTGGTCAAAGTTTTCAAAAAATAAATTACCATATTTTTCAATTAATTTTGCAGTTTTTTCTGCACCAATTTCTGTTTTTGATACTCTTATTTTACAAACTGCTCTTTTATTAATTAATTTTCCATTTTTCTTTTTACCAGTACAAAATACTATTAATCTCATAGAACATTTTTTACAATTTTTAGTATTGTGTTTTTCATTAAACTTAAATTTTCGATGTTCATCATCAATATTTATATATAATGTTTGATTTGATTGTAATACAATTTTAGGAATATTAACTTTTGGTAATTCAAATTTTTGATATGTTCTGCAAACTGTACTATTACTTATTAAACCTTCAATAAAAGTATCACAAACATCACGATACTTTTTATCATCAGCAAAATATTTTAAAATTTGTTTAATGACATTAGGTGCAAGTTTACTATATTTTTTAACTCCAAGATAATTATCTAACAATGAAACAAATTCCTTTTTTTGTGTTTTTGAGTTATAATGTGTACAAATACGTCGTTTATAATTTAATAAACCCTTTTTTGCTTTTAATTTTCTTTTTCTAAATCTATATGATTTATATTCAGATTTATCACATATATTTCATAAATAATCATCTATTTTTGCAAATAATTCTTCTGTTTGTTGTAAATTTAATTCATCTTGATTAAAATCGTGTTTGTCTCAATCAAAATGATTAGTGAATGGTAGTATAAACATTTTTAATTTTCCTTTCTAAATTTTTGTTTGTTAATAATTTAAGTTTAATTTTTTTTAAAAATAAGGAGTAAATATGGCTTTTATTAGTAGTTATGGACAATTAAATAAAAAATATAATCTTAATTTTAGTGATAATAATTATGGTTTTAGTTGAGATATTTTTAAAGAATTTGTTGGTGATGAATGAGCAGAATATTTTACTACTAATTGTTTTTATCGTTTTATTCCAACTGCACGGGGAACAAGAAAAACTTGAAATTGTTTAGCATTTGATTTATTTATATGCTGTAATTTTAGTGATAGCAGTGTTCAAGAAGTAAGAAGATATGAAAATACTCATAGTGAAACTACTATTGGGGCATTGATGAATGTTTGTCAAGTTTTACTAGATAAATATGATATTAATTTATTACCTAATAATCCACATGGTATTAAATGAAAAATTACTAAGGATGGTGGTTATATTATTTTTCCTAATAATCAACAAATTGACTTTATTGGCTATGCTAATGGTAATAAGATTTTTGGAAAAGAAGCAGGTGGCTCAAGTTTTTTAGGTTCAAGAACAGATGAAATAATAATGGCTGAAGAAAAAGAAACATTAACTGAAAAGCAATTAACATATCGATATGAAAGATTACAAAATTCTATGTTTAGAAGTAATCGTATTAAAGTATCAAATGAACCAATTAAAGAATGAAGTTGAACATTTATTGATAAAAATATATATAGTTCTAACTTTGGACAAAAGATTACTCGTTATTTTTATAAAAGTTTTTTCATTACTTTTACATGTAATCCTTATGATAAATACCATCCATTTTATTTAAAGTATTGCACGCCATTTTTACCATTAAATGATAAAGTGATGGAAAATCTTAAAAAAGTTGGTAAAGTTTATTATGAAAATAAAGATATGTTTAGTGGTTTAGGTTTATTTGTTTTAAGATTTACTATTCAACCATTTTGAAATAAATTACCAGATATTCAAAAAAGAACATTATTAGAAATGAAAAAAAGTAATCCTGATGAATTTAATACTGTTTTTTATGGTTTTGAATTTTTAGATAGTGATGCAACAATTTTTCCATTTCAAAAAACAGTAAAATATTGATAACCATATGATTTAAAACAATTTTATAATCAAGAAAAAGATATGTATAAATTTGATTTTTATTCAGTTGGTGTTGATTGAGCAACTGGACATAAAGACCATACTGTATTTATGATAGTTGGTTTTAAAGAATATAATAATACTGGTTATTATGATGCTTATATTATTTGTGAATTAGTTGTTACACCAAATGATTTTATTAATGAAAATGAAAAAATTAATGCTTATGTTAATGAAATTTTAGGATTAATTGATAATTTTGAAAATTTTGAACAAGCAATTTATTTTTATGATGATAAAGCAAGAACAGCAATGGATTGATTAAATCAAAAATTAATTGATGAACACAATACTATTTTAATAACACAAACTGCTATTAAACATGCTTCAAATTTAAATCAAGAAGCCGGATTAACTAATAGAGTAGTTTGAATGAGAAATATTATGAGTTATGGAAACTTTTATGCAAATAAAGATGATTTATCAAAAACAACTCAATGTTTAGAAGAATTACGTTATGATGAAACAAAAACTAACATTCCTGACAAAAATATGTATCAAGACCCATATGATGCATTATTTTATGCACTATATCCATATAAAAATGTCATTCGTGGTAAAAATAATGCTACTGTGAAAAAAAGTATCTTCACATTTGCTATATAATAAACAATTTCAATACAATTAATAGTATAGGTATCACAAAATAAACACTTTTAATTTAGGCATTATTTTGAGTTTAAAAGCATACTTGTAAAAATAATAAAAAATCAGTACAATTTAGAAGTAAAATCAAGGAAAAAAGGAGTAATTTAATATGAAAACATGAATAAAAACAAATTTAAGTAAAATAACATTAGCATTAGCACTAACTGGTGCTACAACCGGAACAATAGGATTAATCATGGGGGGTGCTTACCCATGAAAATAAAAAATTTAATTATTATCTAAAACCAAATCATGAAGTTGTTTTTGGTGATACTACAATTTGAACAGATTATTTTGATAGTAGTGGAACCAAAAAAATGAATTTATATTTTTCAAATATTCCAAAACAACCAAATCATGATGTAAAATGAGATGGTATATATATTCATGGGGTAATGTTTAGTAATCTGTGTAACTTACAAAAATAACTATGTTTAATTAATTCTAGTAAATATAATTAAATGACTAGAAAGAGTGAGTTACAGATGGCTAAAAAAGATAACTTTAATAATAATGATCCAATATCAAAAGCAGTAGATTTATTATTAGAAAATACTGAAGATTTAACAACAGTTTTTAAAGAAGGGGGTTTATATAAAGAATTAACAAAACGTTTAGTTGAAAAAATGTTGAATTCTGAGATGCAAAATTATTTAGGATATGAAAAAAATCAACATAGTAATAGTGACAATGCTCGTAATGGTATAAGTTCAAAAAAATTAATAACTCAACAAGGTAAAATTGAGATTGATGTACCACGAGATCGTAATAGTAATTTTACTCCTGTAATAGTGCCAAAAAGACAGAGAAGATTTGATGGTTTTGATCAACAAGTTCTTTCCTTATATGCAAAAGGTATGACATTATCAGATATTAGAATGCAGTTACAAGAGTTATATCATGGTGCTGATATTAGTGAAAGTGTTATTAGTCAAATTACTGATGATGTGATTGATGATGTCAAAGCATGACAAAATAGACCATTAGAAGGCATTTATCCCATTGTTTATTTTGATTGTATAGTAGTTAAAGTACGACAAGATAAACGAATTATTAACAAATCAGTTTATATAGCTTTAGGTGTTGATTTAGAAGGTAAAAAAGATGTTTTAGGTTTATGAATTAGTGAAAATGAAGGCGCTAAATTTTGATTAGCAAATTTCACAGAAATGAAAAATCGTGGCTTAAATGATATTCTTATTGCTTGTAGTGACAACTTAACAGACATGTCAGAAGCAATACAATCAGTTTATCCTAAAACTGAACATCAATTATGTATAGTTCATCAAATCAGAAATAGTTTAAAATATGTTTCATACAAACATCGAAAATCACTAGTTACAGATTTAAAACCAATTTATAATGCATGTAGTGAAGAACAAGCAATGCAAGCTTTAGAATCATTTGAAAGTAAATGAAATAAACACTATCCTCAAATTGCTAAATCTTGATATAAAAATTGAGATAATTTAATGATTTTTATTAGTTATCCTCCAGAAATCAAAAGAGTGATTTATACTACAAATTCTATTGAATCTGTTAATAGTCAATTACGAAAAGTCATCAGAAATAAAAAAGTTTTTCCAAATGATATGGCAGTTTTCAAAATATTTTACTTAGCAATTGAAAATATATCAAAAAAATGAACAATGCCCATTCAAAATTGAAATACAGCAATTGCTCATTTTATGATAAAATTTGAAGACAGAATTAATCTGAACTAGTACTTTGCAAAACAAAGAAACACAGATTACTAAAAAGCCTCATTCATGGCTATTTTAATAATTAAATTTCTAAATTTATATAAGAAATATTTTCATTATATTTATCAAATAAATTAATATTTTTTAAGTCTATTTCTTGTTTGTCGGTTATTAAAATTAAATTATAATTTCCAGCACCAAATACTCCACTAACTTCAATCCGATTTAAGTTATTAATCGGGTTTTCAATTTGTAGTTCAAATTCACTATTATTATCAATTTGTAATATTTCTTTATAAAATTCCAATTTAGAAAATAATTGAGATTTATTTGAGCCATATAAATTTAAAGCATCTCTAATTTTACCTTTATCAATAATTACTTTTGTAAAGTATTTTCCATATTCATCATTTCCTAATGTTCAATCTGCTGGAATTAATGAAGGTATATTATTACTTTCTAATTCGTTTGTAATAGATAATCAATTAAATTGATTATCATCAAGTTTAAATAACTCATTTTGACTAATATCATTATTTTTTAATTTAATATTACTAATATCAGTAAAATCAAAATATTCAGATTTTAATACTATTTTTACATCTTTAAATTCTCAAACTTTATCAGGTGTAGAATGTATAGGATTTGATTTTAATTCAAAATAATAAGGTAATAATAATTTATTATCATCATTTAAACCATTATTAATAGACATTGTTGAGTAAATATTTTTTGATAACATTGTAATTATTTGTTTTAATATTTTAACTTGTGGTAAGTTTGTGTAGTTAGGATAATCTAATTCTCATTGTTTAAATAAATTAGTAATAACTTCATTTGGTTTTTGACTTTCAAATTTTGCTCTTAATTTTGCGATATCTTTTGATAAATCATTTGGGTCAAACCCATCAAAATTTCTATTATAAGTATATGTGTAACTTAACATGTCTAATAATAGTTGTTGTAAACTATCAATTGGTGGTTTATCATTTATTTCTAGTTCAACATCATGAAATTTATTAGTTGTAGAAATAAATAAATTATAGTTACCTGCTAAAAATCATGACTCTAATTTTGCATCTTTTAATTCTAGTTCATCAGATAATGGTCATACTTTTGAATTTTTAGTAACATCATAACCAATTTTAGCATTAGTTACTCTTGCATTATTAATAATTTCTTTTTTTGTTTCAGTTCCACCACCAATAGCAATTAAATCTAAAACTGATTTTTCTTGTCCTATAAATTGTTTTGCTAAATTTCATGGTAAGATTTGTTCACTAAATCATTGTTGTAATATTCTAACTTTTGGTTGAGTTTCAATAGGCATTGATAATAGTGGAAATGCTATCTTATCTTTCACAAATAACTTTGGGTATACTTCCATATTGTCAACTTCACCAAGTACTTTTATATTGCCAAAAATCATGCTTCTAGGGGCTTTAATTTTTAAACCAATTACTTTGGTATCTTTATCTAATGGTTTTTGTAATTTAATAATGATTGGATAACCATCTCTTGTTTTAAAATCTTTAATTTTTATAATAGTTATACTTTTAGTACTTCTTGTTTTTGGATTTTGATAAGGTTGTGAATAATTATTAATGATATACAAATTATCAATATTATTTTCAGTTAATGGTTCATTAATACTAACTGCATATAACTTAAATTGATTTAATAAATTTATTTCTTGAAATATTAAATTTTTAATATCAGTCATACTATATTCAATTGTATTATCATTAATATTTGTACTTGCTCTTTGATTTAATTGCATAGTAAAGTCTGATGTTTCAACAGCAGTAGCTTTTAATACTTTATCAATATCAATAAAACCAATTTTAATAGTATTTGCTGAAAATCTTAAACTATTATTTTCATTATTTTTAAATAAGCGTTCAATTTCATAAATATATAAAGTTCTTTTTTTAAATTCATCGTATGCTCTATTAATATCTGGGTCACTAGTAGCGCGCATCATATTAGTAAAGTCATAAGGAATATTATCAATTAAATAATCATTTTCTACTTCTGCTTGATTAAGTTTAGTTTGTTTCTGTTTCTGAGGAAACTTCGTTTGTGGTTTGTTGTTGTTTTCCATTGTTATCTCCTATTAATTGGTTATTTTCGGGGTTAAATAATTTTAATTTAACTGTTAAATTATTAATTTTTTGTTCATCATTAATGTTAAATGTTTTACTATTTAATAAATCTTTATCCATACGTACTAATATTTGAATAAATTTAAGAATATCAATATTAAATTGTCATAATTTTTGTTCAATGTAATTAATAGTTGAAATATTTACTGCTGTACTTTCTGGAACTGATTGTTGTGCAGATTTTTTTTGATTTGGTATATGAATACCACAACGTTTAAATATTTCATTAACATTTCAATCGTATATATCAGTTAAATTCTTACCTTTAAAATTACTATTTGTCATATTGATATTTTCGTTTTGTTCATTATTATCTCCGCCACTTTTAAATATGTAGTTTTTAGTAACTAATGTTCTTACTGCTTCTTCTAATGTTGATTGAACATTACCATAAGTTTGATTAAAAATAAATTTAGGTGAGTTTAAAATAGTATCTAAAACAATTTGTTCATAAATAACATCTAATGCTTTAATTTTATCCATTACTTTATTACAATCTGCTAACTCATTTGCTTTATTTCGCATAATTGATATTGGTATATAATTAATATTTAATTTTTGTTCTTGTAATAGATTAGGATTATTAATAAATGATTTAAAATCTAATGGAAATTGTTTTTTATTATCACTAATACTATAAATTGAGCGATTAATTGTTACTTGTTCATTATTTAATGTATAAATTTCAAATAATCTTACAGTTTGTGCATTTTGTTGATAACTATCATAAAAAATAGTACATTAAGTTAATTTACCACCAATATCATAAACTCTTTGTTGTATATCTACTACTTGAAAATATAAATCATCATTAGCAATATAAATTAAATAACCACTAATTCCTAATTTGCTTAATTTAAAAATAGAATTTCAATTTTTTCTATAAAATTCTTGTTGAATTAAGTATTTTTTAATAGTTTCATTATTAATATCTAATGGAGCATTATATAAATTAGCATTATTTTCTGCTACAAAATCAGTGAAATAAGTTTCATGATTAAAATCATTAAAACCAAAATAATTTAAAATTGAAGCATGAGTACTTTTATTTTTATTATTTAAAAATTTTACTTTTTCATTTTGATTATCACTAATATTACTTTTATCTTTTCTAAAAAATTTACCTAACATAATATTCACCACCTTTCTTAAAATATTTGATTAATTTTTAATATGATTTTTACAATGATAAATATAATTAAACCTGCTGTTGCTGATGATAAAATTACTCCTATTAAACCTAAAATAATTTTTATAATTTTAAAAAACATAATATTATTCCTGTAATTCTTCTAATTTTCATACATTACCTTTTAAATTACCTTTTCCAGTATAAATAGTAATCCATTTTGCATGTTGAACTGATAAAATTATTATATTAGTACTATCATTAAAGGTTTGTATTTGTACACCAGCAATTTTTTTATTAGTTATAATAAATTCTTGAATAGTATAAACTGAATTATATATACTTCAAGAATAATAAACTCTATAATGTTTATTTTCTTGAAAATCATAAGTAATTTGTCAATTATCTCATTTATTTTTCTCTCTTGTTCCTACATCTTTTCAATTTGAACTACTTGGACTTGGTGTTGGAGGAATATCTTTTAATTCAATATCTCAATTATTTTCTTCTATTTCATTAGTTTCTAAACTTTTTGAATTAATTTTTATAGGTTTATTTATATTAATTACACTTGGTGAAGTAATATCTAATGTATTACTTTTAATTCTATAAATTTTATTATTTGTCTTAGGCTTATATATTTTAGTTCCTAGTTTATTTCCATCTAGATTAGTTATACTATTCAAGAATTACCATCAAAATATGATAGTATTAATTCATCATTTTCGGGTTGGACACTTAAATGAGCTTTAATTTCATTAGTAGAATTTGAATAATAACCTGCTGAATCAATAGCTACATTATGGGCTGTTGGTACTGCACCATAAAAGAAAAATACTCCTTTATGTCCTTGACTGTTTGACATATTAGGTGACCAAAAAATTTGATAATATGTATTTCTTGTTAAAATCATTGATTTTTGTTCTTCTCATTGTGGATTATTTAAAAAATCTTGTGGTGTTACTAAATAAGAACTTACAGATATTACATTATCTTCTGTAAGATTAATGCCATGACCAGTACTTAATTTATTTTGTTTAGTATTAGTTAAAGCTGTAATATTTTTTTGTTGTTTAGCAGAAAAATCACAAGTTGGAGCATGTGTATAATCACCAATTTGTGGATTATTTTGTAATGCTTCTGGTGGTAATGTTCCAATTTCATCAGGTCAATCTAAAATCATTGTTTCAGTTTCTTTATCGTAATCTGTTGCAACATAACCTTTATTAATAAATTTACTAACAGGACCTCTATATATTTCATTTTCATTATCATCAACTAAATCATCATATAATTTAATTTGTTTTAATAATGTAAATTCTTTTTGTTGTTCAATTAATTCATCAACTTGATTTCTAGTATAAAATGCTTTTAAGTCAATTTTTTCAACATCTATTTCATCATCATTATAACTTGAAAATATTTGTTTTAATTCAGTTAATCTTGCTCATATTTTCATTCTACTAGGTGCTAAATCTCAAACATTAATCGTAGGAGTACTATTTGCACTAAATTGACTACCATTATTAAATTGAATAGTAGCATCAACATTAAATTCAATTGGTGTACGATTAAATACTCAATGTTCAACCATAACATAAACCATATCTCTTAATGTTTCTTTAATTAATTCATCTTTAAAACTATCAAAGGGAAATTTAGATAAAATAAAATCAAGATAAGCATTAATATCATTTTGAGCACGAATAGCAAAAGTTTTAAATCAATCATTAACATTAGGTCATGTTTGTATATATTGCTGTGGTGTTTCTGTAATTTTTCCAGTTAATGGATATCAGTTATTATAATTTTCTAGACTGACACCAGTTCAAAGTTTATTAATCATAATTTATCATTCCTTAAAAAATGCTTGTTTATAATGATGAGTATGTTTTTTTGTTTTTTTATGTGTTATATGTTCAATTTCTTTTTGTATTTTATTTTTGCCTTTTTTTAATTTTTTCTTACTTTTTGCTATAACTTGACTATATGCAAATTTTTCTAAATGATGTAATAATCCCGTACCAAATAAAGTATTTACTGAAAATTTTAAACCAACATTTTTAAATGATTTGTTAATATTTTCAATAGGATTATTAATAACATTTACTACTTTATGATAAGTTCTAATAGTTCTAAATATTTCTCTATAAACTTTAAAACTATCTCTAATTACTTGTTGAATAACTGGTGGAGCAAATACTATTGCTTTTAATCATTTATTTTGATTAACTCCATAACCAATGTATCAACCACTATATCAACGATATCAATGGAATGGATTTAGTTGAGTAACAAAAGTTTTTGCTTTAAGAATACTATCAACAACTGTAATTGGTTTATATTTAGGATTGCGATGATAAATAGTAATTGCACATTTATCTAATGATAAAGGTTGAATTTTACAACCCATAAATACTGGGGAATTTAATCGAATTAATTGTGCATGTTTAATTGCTTTTTTCTCTGCACTAGTAAATAAATCAGTTGCTTTTTCTTTTAATTTATTAATTTTTTCAAATGCTTATTTTTCTAACTTTTCAAATTTTTCTTGTAATTTATATATACTTTCTCGTAATTTTTCAAAATATGGAGTATCTTTTCAAAATTTATTTAAACCTTTTTTTAAATAAAATCTAATATCAAAATATTTAAAACTTTGATTTGCTTTTAAAACAAGTTGATGAATAACATTATTTTTAAAATTAAATTTAATAGAATTAGCACGAATTTTTTGTAAATCTAAAATTAAAGTTTTTCCATATCTATTTTCTGTGTGTATTGTATGAACTAAATTTAATCAATCATGTTGGTTCATAGATAATACTTTTTTTAAATCAGTATTATATTTTTTTAAAAAATTATTTGCTTTTTCAATATCTTTGATTTTAAATTTAGGAGTTAATTGTGAACTTAATTTTATTAATGTATTTTGTAATAATAAGTAATCTTTTAACTCCTGTGCTTCTAATTTTTGAAAATTATTTTTATATTGTCTTTCAGCAACATAACCTAAATCTCGTAATACTGTTTCACGATTAGGAGTAAAACTATAATTCATTAAATAACGTTTATTACCAATAATTTTATCTGTTAAAATTTCTTTTCCACCTACTTGACTAATAATTTCTTGTAAGTTTTTTACTTCTTTAATACCAACTTGTTCTAATGTTTTAGTTTCTTGTGCTAATTTAATAAATTTAGTTGTACGATAACCACGACTAATTTTATTCAGTCCAGCAAATGCAGGTAGTATATTAAAGAAAGTATTTAATTTTGTTACATTTCCTTTCAAATAATCATAAACTTGATTAATAGTAAAATCAGTTGTAGCATAAATACCAAAATTAATAGTACTTGCAATAAAATCACTTGCACCTAATCCAAGGGCTACACTTTCACTTAATCCACCAGTAAAAGGAGCAAGTGCTACTGCTATAACTTGTACACCAATCATTTCTAAAATTTCTCATCAAAAACTTTTATTTTCTTGTTGTTTACTTGTTCTAGTATGTTTTGGTTTATTTATGTTTAAAAGTATTGCTGTACTAGTTGTACCAATTGGCATGATATTAATTTCCTTTATTTAAGAGTTATTTTAATTGGATTTGTTGAACCTTTATAATTTAAATCATTAACATTTGAAGAAATAACTATGTATAAGTCACCTGCTTTTTGTTTTTGATTACTTACATTAGTTTTACCTTGTGCATCACTAAAATATTTAATAGTTGGATTTGTTAAATTTGGATTTAATGATTTAAGTTCATTAGTACTTTTGATTTCTGTATTTAATTCATTATTATTGTTATTAACATTTGCAGTAATATTAGTTGTTAAAGTTGTAATCTTAGTTTTTAAATCAGTTTTTTCTGTTTTAATAACTCCACATAACATTCAACGTGATGTTTTTTCATTATTAGAAATATATGGGATTGCTTCTCCAACAACTTCACCAGCAACTTTATATGCTCTTCCTGCTTTATCATCTTTAATAAAATCTAGATAAATAACTGTATTTTCTATCATGTATCTTTTCATTGCTCTTGGTGTTGCTAAAATAAAGGTCATTAATTGTTGTTCATTTTTATCATTAGTAAAAATCATATAGTCATCAAGAACGATTTCACATAATACGCCTTTTACATATAAATTATTTCCATTTAAACGTAATTGTTGTGCCAACTGATTATCGGTAATTAAACCTTTATTATCTGCTAAATAAACTAAACTATCATAAAGACCATTAGTAATAAAAAATTTACTATTTGCAATGTTTCTAAATTGAAACAAAGTATTTCAAGCAGATAACATTGATTTTAAATAGCCTACTGGTGTTGTATCTTCAATATCGATTTTAGTAGCAAATTTTGCAATTACTTGTGTATCATCAATTGCTAATTTATCTGCTAAATCATTTGCAACTTCATATTGCATACTATCTAATAAATTTTGTCCATTATTTGCTTTTAAATCTACATCTGCAATAATTTCTCCTGCAAGATATTTTTTAGTTATTTTTTTACTAATTTTATCTGTATCAACATATGGTAATTCATATCTTTTACTTTTATCATCCCAAGCAATAATTTTTACTTCCGGTTTTTTTGGTTTTTTAACAATAAACTCAATATTTACTGAGTCAACAATTTCAGTAGGAAAAAAGTTTGCCCATGGACTATTTGAAATTTTAAAAAACTCTATAAATTCTGGTGCTTCTACTAATCTCTCTGTATTGTCTAAATTTTGATTAAATGGTACTGACATTTTATTTCTTCCTTTCGTTTATAAATAATTTTTCTTTTTATAATTAATTAAAAAATTTTCTTTATCATTTGTTTTATTATTATTAATAATTATTTGTTTATTGCCACCTGTATTAATTATTTCTTTAAATACTGGTTGTTCTTTAACCATTTTTTTAATAGTTTCTTCAATTTTTGAATTTTCTAAATTATTAGTTTTAAATTTTAAATAATCATAAAATTCAGTTTTAACTTGATATTTTTTAAATATATTAATCATTTCTTTTTCTTTAATTTCTTGATTAAGTTTATTTAACTTGCTGAATTATACTTGCACTTACAAGTATAATTCAGCAAATACTATTATTTGCAATTACATAAATGTGTCCGTCTTTACCAGTTGTTAAAAGAGAAATTTGTAGTGTTTCTTTATTTATATCTATATTTAATTGTTTAAATTCGTTGTCATTTTCTAAACACTTATAAATACTATTCGCAAAAGGAACATGAAGAGTATTATTAGCAGTGATATAAATATTTCCATATTTATCAATACTTATGTGACTCAGAAAATTAATATTAGTTGGTAATGTCATTTTTTAAATTCTCATTCTCCCGCTAAACATTTATAAATATTATTATTAGCTATTATAAAAACATTTCCGTCTCTCTCATTAATTTTTAAAAATCTAATATTTTCTAATTCTTTAGGTATTATCATTTGTTGAAAATATATTTGTGTTGCAAGACATTTATAAATATTATTATTAGTTGCGACATAAGTATTTTTATCTTTATCAGTTTTTATAAATTTACCATTAGCAAATTCTTTAGGTATTATCATTTGTTTGAACTCTGTTTGTTCTGCTAAACATTTATAAACAGTATTATTAGCAAGTGCATAAATATTTCTATTTCTATCAGTTGTTAAAGACTTAATTTCATTTATTTTTCAATTATTATTTTCATTTTTAATACTTGTTTTAATTTTATTATTTGTGTTATTGATAAATAAGGTATTTAAACTGTTTGTACTTGCTATTGCTAAAATTGTTGTTGTAATTAGTGTTGATATCTTTTTCATATTTTAAAAACTCCTTTTTATTTTTTCCCAATAACTTCTTATTTTTAAGAAGTGAATATATTTTATTTTTTTTCAAATAAATTTCAAATAAAAATAGAGCAAATTTTAATTTAAACTAAAAATCATAAAAAAAATATATTTTATATTTAAAAAAATATTTTGAATGTTATAATAGTAGTAAATATGGATTAATTTGCATATATTATATAAAGCAGGGGTGGCATTGCCTGAGAAATACCCTATAACCTGATCTAGTTAGTACTAGCGGAGGGAGACTTTATTTTTTATATTTTAAAAAATGATAACTCCTTTTTTGTTATGTAAGATAAATTAAAGGAGTTATCATTTTATTATGTTTAAAGAACAACTATTAACAACTATCAATTATAATAAAGTTAAAAGCAAACTGGAGGTAGGAATGTTAATTAAAGCATCAGCCATTTTTAGTTTAATTACTCTTCTAACATTAACAGTTATTATTAGTATTTTACCTGCTAGTAGTATTAATCACTTTTTTAAAGTTACTACTATTACTGGTTGACAATTTTATAGCAGTAAAATTTATTTAATATTAATTCTTTGTTTATTATTAATTTCATCAATTTTATTATCTGTTATTACATGAACAGTTAAAATAGAAGATATTCATAAAAATATTGTTATTGTTACATTACTATCAATTTTTAGTATCAATCCCATTGCATTAATTTTTAATTTAATTAAACATTATCAATGACAAAAAGAAGAAACTTTTGCCATTTTAAAAACAAGATGATGAACTAATTTTAAATTTGCATTTGGTATTAAACGATGATTAGTTATTGATTATACAATTATTGGTTTATTTACTGGTGTAACTATTGCTTGTGCTTTTATTGAACAAAATTTATTACCAAAAATGCCATACGGCGGCGGTATTGCTATTAAATATATACCTTTAATGGTTATTAGTTATATTATTGGCTTTGCAGGTGGATGATTAACGGGTATGATTAGTGCTTTAATGTCATTATTATTTATTAGTGGTGGTTATGTTATTAGTGCTTGAAGTTATTTATTAGATTATTTTTTGCCAATGACAACACCCGCTATTATTTCATTATTACGTTTTAATTTAAAATCTGATAAATCAATTTTTACTTATATTAATTATTTTTTACATTGTTTTTTAGTTTGTTTAATTATTTATTTTTGACAAACAATAGCAGGATATTTTATTTGATCACAAATTACTAATGCTGATGGAAGTAAAAATATTTGATCAGGATTTAATCCTCTTTTTTACTCATTAGTTTACAATTTTATTCATATTTTTTTGTTTACTTATCCAATTATGCAATTAACAATACCTTTTATTTATCGTGGTTTAGTTAGTCACTATGTAGAAAGATATCGTTAGAATAGTAATTCCAATTACTATTTCTTTTTTTAAATAGCGTTATAATATTAATTGATAGAAAGGGTGATTATAATGAAAAATGATGAAATAATCAAAGAAGATATTATTATTATGGATGGTAATATTAAATTAATGAATAAAGCATTAAATGAGAAAAAGGTTGTATTAGCAGCAATTGAATTAGGAAAACATGCTCAACATACAATTGATATTGGTTGATCTGAACATTTTCAAGCATATGCTAAATTAAAAAGTACAACTACTACTGGTACTTGTTTTTGTAAAAAACCAGCAACTCATTTAGTTTATTTTTGACGATAATAAGATAATATAATTTTTAAATAATTTAATTAACTACTAGATGAGAATTAAAAATAAATTCTTTATCTAATTGATTTTGATATTCTGGATTTGTTATTAATCTTTGTTTTAGTTTTGGTTTATAATAAGTAAAATAAATAATAGTAGCAATTATAATAAATACTCAAAACATTAAAAACTTAATTGTAATTGCAATTAATATGATTCCTCTGTTGCTTACTAAATCATGAATCATATTATAATTAAAAATAATAAACAGATAATAAACATAATTCATTCGATAACTTTTATTTTTATTTTTTTATAATAACCCATAACACAAGTTGCTGTTATAACAAAAAGATAAACAAAGATTGTTATAATAGTTGTAAATCCCAACATTTGGTTGTAATTAAAACTAATTCCAATTAAATCCGGAATTATTAGCATAATAATACAAACTATAATTGTAATTATAAAATTAATAGTATTACCATACATTGCAATATTTTCTTTATTTAATTTGGCTATTTTTTCACTAATGTATCCTTCTTTCGCTAATGGTTGTAGCATAGCTCCAGAATATAGTGCTACTTGTATTACACCATTCAATTTAATTGATAAAGTACAAATAACTAGTAAAATGATACCTGTTGTACCAGCAATCCCAACAATAACATTATTTGGATTATAATTATTATCACCATTTGCTCATCCGTTATTACCATTAGGTCCCTGTGAACTGATGGCACCAATAATTAAAATTGTAATAATTAAATAAAAAATAGTTGTCAAAAATAAGACAATAATTGTTCCCCTACCTAAATTTTTATTAGGATTTTTAACATTTTTTCCAATAACAGTAAAGGTCTCAAAACCAAGGAAAAAGTAGAAAAAATTGCTAAAAGCATTATTAAAAATATTAATTGTAAAATGAAGATGTTTAGTACCAACAAATGCTTGTTGATAAACTATAGTACCATTTTTGATTACCAGAATAATGGCACAAATAATCAAAAAAACAAGTTGACAGTCATTTAATGATTCCTGAAATATTAACAAATCAACGAAAACCTCTTAATCCAAAATAGATACAACTTGTAACCAAACAATAAACTATAATTCCTAAACTATCAATAAATAAATTAGATCATCTATCAGGTAATCAAGAAAAAAATGATAATTGGTTTAAGTTAATTCTAAACATTGAAATAATACCACCAATAACAGTAGATGGTAAAATGATATATTGCATAAAGCCGATTATTCATCCTCAAAAACGACCAAAAGTTGCCCTAACATAAATATATGCTCCAACCATTATTACCAGCATAAACTTTACTACATTTTAAAAAAGCACATGCACTAATACTAGCCATTATAGCTCCTAAAATCATAATTCAGATTAGATGTAATCCAACTCCACCATTATTTCAATAATATATTCCTATAAAAGACATAGGAAAAGCTATTGTGCAAGTATAATCAAGTATAATTAAATCCAAAGTCACACCAGTTCTCCTAAGCCTATTTTTTGCTGCTTTGTTTTTTGTTTTAAAGACTTATTTAAAACTTTTTGTGTGTTCATAGAATCCTCCTTTGAATTTATTTAATATTAACGATAATTATATAGTATATTTTATTTGAAATACAATGCTAAATTGTAAAGGTAAGTGCAACTAAATTATTTTTCTATCCAAATATTCGATTGGTGAAAGATAATTTAATATTTTTCTCGGTCTTTGATTTAAAGACAATATAAATTTATGAACTTCATTTTTATTAGTTTTTGAAAAAATAAATTTTTTAGGAAATTTTTCTCTAATTAAACCATTAGTATTTTCATTAGTACCTCTTTGTCAAGGTGAATATGGATTGGCAAAATAAATTTTTACATCTAAATTTTTTTCAAGTTGTTGTCAATTTGAAAATTCTTTGCCACGATCAAAAGTAATAGTTTTAACAATGTTTTTAGGAAGAATTGATAAATAATAACTGACATTTTTATTAATAACTTTAGTAGTTCTGTTTTTAACTAATATTGCTAAAGTAAATCGTGATACTCTTTCAACTAAAGTTATTAAACATGATTTGCTTTTGCCTCTTGATGATACTATAGTATCTCCTTCTCAATGACCAAGTGTTATACGATCATTAACATTTATATCTCGTTCTTTAATTGATTTACCATTAAACTTGCCACGATTTTCTTTAGATTTTCGTTTTTTACCTTTTCTTCTTAAATTTTTACTAGTAACTTTATCAAGCATTCCAAAATAAATTCAAGTATAAATTGTTTTAAAACTAATAACTCACTCTTTATGAAAATTTTTAATTCTGCCATAAATTTGTTCAGGTGATCAACCTAATAGTAATTTTTGTTGTACATATTTTACTAAATTCTTATTTTTAAACTTATGAAAACTAATATGTGATTGTTTTCGATTTTCAGCTTTATTTTGTGCAATTAATGAAAAATAATGATTATTATCTTTATTTCTATTAATTTCTCGAATAATAGTACTAATACTTCGATTAAGATTTTTAGCTATTTCACTAATTTTAAATTTAAATTTCAATTGATTCTCAATATAAATCCTTTCATCTATGCCAAGATGTTTATAACTCATATAAAAACTCCTTACTTTTTTCTAAACTAAATTTAACATTATGAAATTTTTATATGAGAATTTTTTGCAATTTTATTTACTTGCACTTACAAGTATAATTCAGCCAATAAAAACTATTTCATTTTTGTAGAAAATAAATATTAGTAAATAGTTTAATAACATTGATTGATAATTAACAAAATATTTAAAATATAATTTAATCAATAAGTAAACATTGCAACTTGTTAAATGATTATGATATTATGGTTTTATGATTACTTTACCTGAACATATTAAAGGAGAAAAACATGAGTTATAATCACCAACAAATAGAAAAAAAATGACAGCAGTATTGATTAAAAAATGAAACTTTTAAAACAAACATTGATGATAATAAAAAACCAAAATCATATATTCTTGATATGTTCCCTTATCCTTCAGGATCAGGTTTACATGTTGGCCATCCTAAAGGTTATTGTGCTACTGATGTTATTTCACGAGTTAAAATAATGAATGGTTTTAATGTTTTGCATCCAATTGGTTGAGATGCTTTTGGTTTACCAGCTGAACAATATGCCTTAAATACAGGTAATAATCCAGAGACATTTACTAAACAAAACATTAATAATTTTCGTAAACAATTACAAAGTATTGGTCTAAGTTTTGATTATAATAAAGAAGTTAATACTACAGATCCTCAATATTATAAGTGAACACAATGAATTTTCATTAAACTTTATGAACAAGGGTTAGCTGAAATTAAAGATGTTGAAGTTAATTTTTGTGAACAGTTAGGAACTGTTTTAGCTAATGAAGAAATAATTAACATTAATGGTCATATGGTTTCTGAACGTGGTAATTTCCCAGTTATTAAAAAACCAATGCGTCAGTGGGTTTTAAAAATTACTAAGTATGCTGAAAAATTATTAAAAGGATTAGATGATTTAGACTGACCAAATAGTGTTAAGGAATTACAACGTAATTGAATTGGTAAAAGTGTTGGAACACTAGTTGATTTTATAGTTGAAAATAATAAATGTAAGGTTTCTATTTTTACTTCAGGGGTTGATACTATTTTTGGTGTTTCATTTTTAGTACTTGCCCCTGAACATCCATTAATTCATGATTTAACAACTAGTGAATATTCGCAAGCAGTTACTCAATACTGTTTAGCTGCTAAAACTAAAACAGATTTAATGCGTCAAGGAGATGATACTTTAAAATCTGGTGTTTTTACTGGAAGTTATGCTATTCATCCTTTTACTAAAAGTAAATTACCAATTTGAGTTGGTGATTATGTTTTAAATCATTATGGGACAGGAGCCATTATGGGTGTTCCTGCACATGATAGTCGTGATTTTATTTTTGCTAAAAATAAAAAGTTACCAATCAATTTTATTATGAAAACTAATAATAAAAATGAACCATTTTTGGGTACTAGTGAATATATTAACTCTGATTTTATTAATGGTAAGGATTTAGAAACAGCTACTAATTTAATTGTTAAAAAATTACTAACTTTAAAACAAGGAAAAGTACATACTGCATATAAGTTACGAGATTGACTTTTTTCTCGTCAACGTTATTGAGGTGAACCTTTTCCGATAATTTATTGAGAAGATGGTACAATCTCAACAGTAGATGAACAACAATTACCAGTATTATTACCAAAAATGACTAATATTAAGCCATCTAATTCGGGGAATGCACCTTTAACTAATGCACCAAATTCCTGATTACATGTAACTAGAAAAGATGGTGTAAAAGGAAAAAGAGAAATTAATACAATGCCACAATGAGCAGGTAGTTGTTGATATTATTTAGCATATATTTTAAAAAATGATGATGGTACTTATTGTGATTTTAATAGTGCTATTGCGCAAAAACGTTTTAACTATTGATTACCGGTTGATTTATATATTGGTGGTCAAGAACATGCTGTTTTACATTTATTGTATGCTCGTTTCTGACATTTAGTGCTATATGATTTAGAGTTAGTTAATGTTAAAGAGCCATTTTTAAAATTGGTAAATCAGGGTATGATTCTTGGTGAAAATAATGAAAAAATGTCTAAATCACGCGGTAATGTTGTTAATCCAGATGATATTATTAATGAATATGGTGCTGATACTTTGCGAATATATGAAATGTTTATGGGGCCATTAACAGCATCTTTACCGTGATTAAATAGTGGTTTAGTTGGTTGTTATAAGTTTTTAATGCGTATTTATCGTCTTGTTAATAAAGATGAGTATAAAATAAAAATTACTACTAAGAATGATAAATCATTAGATACAATTTATCATCAAACTGTAAAAAAAGTAACTAATGATATTAATGATTTAAATTTTAATACTGCTATTGCACAACTTATGATTTTTATCAATGCTTGTTATAAAGCACCAACTATTTATCAACAATATTTAGTTAATTTTTTAAAATTATTAAATCCATTTGCTCCACATATTGCTGAAGAATTATGATTTCAATTTGGTAATAAAGAAAGTATTAATAAAAGTCAGTTTCCAAGTTATGATGAAAAATTTTTGATTACTAGTGAAGTTACTATTGCTATTCAGATTAATGGTAAAACAAAAATAACTTTAGTAGTAAAAGAAAATTTAAATAATCAAGAACTTTTAAAAGAAGTTAATAATGAAGAAAAAGTAAAACATTGATTGCAAGATAAAACAATTATTAAGACAATTTGTATACCAAATAAGATTGTTAATTTTGTTGTTAAGTAAAGGAGGAATAATGAAAGTTGCTATTATTTTTGCAGCAGGAATTGGCAGTAGATTACAACCTGTCTCAAATAATGTTCATAAATCGTTAATTAAATTTAAAGGTTTAACTTTAATTGAACATATAATTAATCATTTAATTGAAATACATGATTTAAAAAAAATTATTGTCATTACTGGTCATTTAAAAGATAAATTTAATTTTCTTACTCATAAATATTCAAAATTAATTTTAATAAATAATCAACATTTCCTTGATTATAATAGTGGTTATGCTTTGACATTAGTATCATCATATTTTAATGGTCAAGATGATATTTTTATTATTTCTGGTGATATGATTAGTACAAAAAATATTTTTTTAAATAATTTTTCAACTAATATGATGGCCGCTATTAAGCGTGATCATGATAATATCAAAGAAGATTGAAGTTATAAATTAAACAAGAATGGTAATATTATTGATATTATTAAAAGTAAAAAAAAGGATAGTTTCTTGACGGGAGAATGAAGTTATATTACTAAAAAATGAGCAAAAGTTCTTGGTGAAGATTTAATAAATCCACAACAAGAACTTGTATTGCAAACAACAATGGTTGGTAAATATTTAATTAGTAATAGTATTAAACATAATTTTGAATTAAAACCTTATGTTTTATCATTTGATTGTCATTGGGATGTTGATAATATTATTGATTTAGAACGAACTAATAAATATTTTAAATAATTTAAGTAGTTAATTTTTTTCCAGAAGTTGTTGTTGAAACTACTGGAATTTCTTCATGATTACAACTATGTGCAACATTTTGGAATGGATTAGTAGTATTACCATTTAATTTTAGTGCTTCTGCTGTTGTTTCTGCTACTGATTCATTTTCTGGATCTAGTGCATCTACTTCTTTAAAACTAACTTGTCCATTACTATTTGTAGAAACATTATTTTTTTGATTAACATTATCTTTATTTTTAATAATATTAACTGATTGATTTAGTTTAGGCTTTTTAGTTCGATTATTAAATAGTGAAACTAAAAGTTTTTTTAATCATATGTATGGAAAAAAAGAAATATAAGCGACATCTTTTGCAAATTTTACAATTCAATTTCTACTATCACCAGAAGAAGTTGCTTTTTCTTTTTTATCTTTTTCACCTTGTAATTTATCAAAAATTTCTTTACTTGGTTGTTGCTGTTGTTGTGCTGACATAATTTTCACATCCTTTTTTATTTAAAAATAATTAGGTTCCACTTATCTAATAAAAAAGAATAACTCGAACCTAATGGTCTTTAATAATTTAGTTTATTATGATGTTAGTATAACATATTTTCAATTTTTAAGCACAACAATTAAAAAAAATAACATCCTTACTTTTGAGTTAATAAATCATAATTTTATTTAAAAATATTTATTTTATCTGCTAAATTGTAAAGGTAAGTGCAACTAAATTATTTTTCTATCCAAATATTCGATTGGTGAAAGATAATTTAATATTTTTCTCGCTCTTTGATTTAAAGACAATATAAATTTATGAACTTCATTTTTATTAGTTTTTGAAAAAATAAATTTTTTAGGAAATTTTTCTCTAATTAAACCATTAGTATTTTCATTAGTACCTCTTTGTCAAGGTGAATATGGATTGGCAAAATAAATTTTTACATCTAAATTTTTTTCAAGTTGTTGTCAATTTGAAAATTCTTTGCCACGATCAAAAGTAATAGTTTTAACAATGTTTTTAGGAAGAATTGATAAATAATAACTGACATTTTTATTAATAACTTTAGTAGTTCTGTTTTTAACTAATATTGCTAAAGTAAATCGTGATACTCTTTCAACTAAAGTTATTAAAAATGATTTGCTTTTGCCTCTTGATGATACTATAGTATCTCCTTCTCAATGACCAAGTGTTATACGATCATTAACATTTATATCTCGTTCTTTAATTGATTTACCATTAAACTTGCCACGATTTTCTTTAGATTTTCGTTTTTTACCTTTTCTTCTTAAATTTTTACTAGTAACTTTATCAAGCATTCCAAAATAAATTCAAGTATAAATTGTTTTAAAACTAATAACTCACTCTTTATGAAAATTTTTAATTCTGCCATAAATTTGTTCAGGTGATCAACCTAATAGTAATTTTTGTTGTACATATTTTACTAAATTCTTATTTTTAAACTTATGAAAACTAATATGTGATTGTTTTTGATTTTCAGCTTTATTTTGTGCAATTAATGAAAAATAATGATTATTATCTTTATTTCTATTAATTTCTCGAATAATAGTACTAATACTTCGATTAAGATTTTTAGCTATTTCAATAATTTTAAATTTAAATTTCAATTGATTCTCAATATAAATCCTTTCATCTATGCCAAGATGTTTATAACTCATATAAAAACTCCTTACTTTTTTCTAAACTAAATTTAGCATTATGAAATTTTTATATGAGAATTTTTTGCAATTTTATTTACTTGCACTTACAAGTATAATTCAGCATCTTTTAATTTTTATGAAAAATTTTATACTGTATTTTGGATATTTTTAAAAATAAATATTTAAAAGAAAGGGAGAAAAAATATTATGAATGAAAAAGAAAAAGCAGCAAAATTATTACATGATGTAGAACAAGAAAGTAGAAAACTTGATTTATTACTTGCAAAAGCTAAAAAACAAGAAGAGACATTAAAAAAAATTGAAGAAGAAAAACAAATAAACAAACATAAATCAAGAAATCTGAAAATTTAAATTTCATTATTTAATTTTAGATAAAAACTCATGTAATAAAATTGTAATTTTATATAGTTTTAATACAATTTTAAATTTATTATTTTTTTGCTGAATTATACTTGTAAGTGCAAGTAAATAAAATTGCAAAAAATTCTCATATAAAAATTTCATAATGCTAAATTTAGTTTAGAAAAAAGTAAGGAGTTTTTATATGAGTTATAAACATCTTGGCATAGATGAAAGGATTTATATTGAGAATCAATTGAAATTTAAATTTAAAATTAGTGAAATAGCTAAAAATCTTAATCGAAGTATTAGTACTATTATTCGAGAAATTAATAGAAATAAAGATAATAATCATTATTTTTCATTAATTGCACAAAATAAAGCTGAAAATCGAAAACAATCACATATTAGTTTTCATAAGTTTAAAAATAAGAATTTAGTAAAATATGTACAACAAAAATTACTATTAGGTTGATCACCTGAACAAATTTATGGCAGAATTAAAAATTTTCATAAAGAGTGAGTTATTAGTTTTAAAACAATTTATACTTGAATTTATTTTGGAATGCTTGATAAAGTTACTAGTAAAAATTTAAGAAGAAAAGGTAAAAAACGAAAATCTAAAGAAAATCGTGGCAAGTTTAATGGTAAATCAATTAAAGAACGAGATATAAATGTTAATGATCGTATAACACTTGGTCATTGAGAAGGAGATACTATAGTATCATCAAGAGGCAAAAGCAAATCATGTTTAATAACTTTAGTTGAAAGAGTATCACGATTTACTTTAGCAATATTAGTTAAAAACAGAACTACTAAAGTTATTAATAAAAATGTCAGTTATTATTTATCAATTCTTCCTAAAAACATTGTTAAAACTATTATTTTTGATCGTGGCAAAGAATTTTCAAATTGACAACAACTTGAAAAAAATTTAGATGTAAAAATTTATTTTGCCAATCCATATTCACCTTGACAAAGAGGTACTAATGAAAATACTAATGGTTTAATTAGAGAAAAATTTCCTAAAAAATTTATTTTTTCAAAAACTAATAAAAATGAAGTTCATAAATTTATATTGTCTTTAAATCAAAGACCGAGAAAAATATTAAATTATCTTTCACCAATCGAATATTTGGATAGAAAAATAATTTAGTTGCACTTACCTTTACAATTTAGCTATTTACTAGAATTAATTAAACATAGTTATTTTTGTAAGTTACACAGATTACTAAACATTACCGTAAATTCGTGATATTCTTTCAACTAAAGTTATTAAACATGATTTGCTTTTGCCTCTTGATGATACTATAGTATCTCCTTCTCAATGACCAAGTGTTATACGATCATTAACATTTATATCTCGTTCTTTAATTGATTTACCATTAAACTTACCACGATTTTCTTTAGATTTTCGTTTTTTACCTTTTCTTCTTAAATTTTTACTAGTAACTTTATCAAGCATTCAAAAATAAATTCAAGTATAAATTGTTTTAAAACTAATAACTCACTCTTTATGAAAATTTTTAATTCTGCCATAAATTTGTTCAGGTGATCAACCTAATAGTAATTTTTGTTGTACATATTTTACTAAATTCTTATTTTTAAACTTATGAAAACTAATATGTAATTGTTTTCGATTTTCAGCTTTATTTTGTGCAATTAATGAAAAATAATGATTATTATCTTTATTTCTATTAATTTCTCGAATAATAGTACTAATACTTCGATTAAGATTTTTAGCTATTTCACTAATTTTAAATTTAAATTTCAATTGATTCTCAATATAAATCCTTTCATCTATGCCAAGATGTTTATAACTCATATAAAAACTCCTTACTTTTTTCTAAACTAAATTTAGCATTATGAAATTTTTATATGAGAATTTTTTTCAATTTTATTTACTTGCACTTACAAGTATAATTCAGCGTTAAAGTTTTAATAAATTTTAGAACTTCATCATAGTTTGGTTCTAATGTTACTTCTTTAACAATTTGTAAATATATAACTTTGTTATTTTTATCAACAATTATAATAGTACGTGCTAATAATTGGATTTCATCAATTAATAAATTAGTAGTATTACTAAAATTATTTTCATTATTACGATAATCACTTCAAATATGAAAATTATTATTCATTTTTAGTTTTTCACAAAAGCGACTTTGAGCAAATGGTAAATCTTTGGAAATAGTAATGATAACTAAATCTTTTAATTTAGTAGCCTCTTTATTAAAGTGTATAGTTTGTAAAGCACAAGTTTTAGTATCAATGCTTGGTACACTAGAAATAATTTTAAATTTATTAGTGAATTGTTCTAAATTCATATTATCAATTGTTTTATTAACTGCAGAAAATGATAAAGTATCTCCAACTTTGATTATTTCATTTTTAATATGAACGGGTTTACCTTTAATTGTTAATTGCAACATAATATTTTTTTCTCCCTTTTTATCAAATGTATTTATAATATTATTATAACTAAATTTATTAAAGATAATCTATTAAGGAGTAACAAAGTGTTAAAAATTTTAAATTTATTTAAAATTGCTATTCAAGAATTTAAAATGGTTTTTAAAGCAGTGGGGACTAAACACATTTATAAAAATAAAAGAACAATTATTAAAAGTATTGCACTATGTTTTATTCCATTTTTATATGCTTTTATTGCTTTATGAGCTTTTTTTAATCCATTGGGAAATATTAATCGTTTACCAATTGCTTTAGTTAATAACGATAGTTCTGCAGTAGGAATTAATCGTGTTATTAATCGACATAATTTAAATTTGGATAATGAAAATCCTAATAGTAGTGGTGCTTATGAATTTAAAATTAATGATTTACAAATTAACAATGAGAAAAAAACATTTACTGTTTATTATTATGATGATTGAAAAAGTTATTATCAACATCAAAATGACAAAACTTTTTTAACCGAAATTATTATTAATAGTTGTTTTACTAAGGATTTTAATGATTTTTTTAAACAAGCTTTTAAAGTAGTTATTGATAATATTAAAACTCCAAAAAGAATTTGGAATCTTATTAATCAAATTACTATTAGACCAAAAATTAGTTTACAAGCTTCATATAAAGTTAGTCCGATTTTAGGTGAAATTAATGATTTTGCTTTAAATGCATTAAAAGATAATATTTTTAGTAAGTTTTTACCTGTTGTTATTAGTGATCAAGTATTTGATTATTGAGATAAAGATGCTTCTGATTCAGGTTATCACCATTTACAACCAATTTTAAAAGAAATTTATGGTATTCTTTCAATTGCTGTTCCTGGTTTAGGTCCTCATGCTGAACAATTTAATGATAATATTGATAGTGTAACAAGAAACGAAGAGATTAAACATATTAAAGTTTTAGAACATGATTATTGAATGAATCATACTTTATTGGCACCTATTAACTTTATTAATTTTAATATTAATATTGAAGGTCAAAATAAATCTCCTTATGGATTTGGTTTGGGTCCATATTTCATGTGTATTGGAATGTGAGTAGGTACTTTATTATTAACTTTTACTTTTATTAGAAATAAAGATATTCCAAAAACTAAATTTTGATCAAACTATTTAGCTAAATCAGCATGAATGATTATTTTTGGTTTAATTCAGTCAACAATTTTAGTAACTTCATTATTACTATTATTTAATAATATTGATTTATGACAACGATTTTGACAAATGTTTTTATACATGTGATTAATAGCAATTATTTTTGATTTGGTTGTTCAATCAATTGCTCACATGTTTCGTAATCATGATTTGGGTAGATTTTTAATTGTTATTCTTTTAATACTACAACTTTCTTCATCAAGTGGTACTTTTCCTGTTGAATTAGAACCCAAGTTTTTTCAAGTAATGTATAATTTTTTACCATTTAGTTATGCAATAAAAGGATTAAGAGAAATTCTTATTAATCCTAATCCAATGACTATTTTATGAAGTATTGGTTGTTTATTAATATTTATTATTATTTTAGTACCATTATCGTTGTTACTTAATTGATGACATGATCATAAAGATGCAAAAAATGAAGTTGGAAATAAAAAAAATAAATTAGTTGTTAATGATTCTTCATCATTAAAAAATAAAACTACTACTGATGAGAACTAAACATTATATTTTTAGGTGTCCTTTTTATTAATACTTTCTAATAAAAATAGAGTATTTAAAAGAATGTTGTATATTATTTTTTTCAATTATAAACTTAAATTAATATCTACAAAAGATATATCTTTTGTAGATATTAATTTATAAAATAAAAAATATAAATATTTAAAAAAAATAATAAAAAAGTAAAAGAGGAAAAAAACTTATACATTTTAAAAAAATATTAACAATGTTTACTATAACATTTTTTGCTAGTTCAGGGACTATGCTTTCAATTAATACTCATGTTTCTAATAACAAATTAATTAAAAATTGTTTGGTTAATAACCATGAAACATTTTCAAAATTGGAAGGAACTAGTGGTGTAATTCAATCAATAACTAGTGATCAAAAAGGCAATGTTTATGCTGCTAATGATGAAGGTATTATTTATTATATTAGTGAAAATAATAAAGATATTAAACCAATATTTAAAAGTGAAGGTATTATTCAAGCAATAGTAACTTCTAATAATGGTAATGTTTATGTAGCTATAAAAGAAACAAAAAATGAAACAAAAATTTAGAGGTTTTTTAATAATCTGTGTATCTTTGTTTTGCAAAGTACTAGTTCAGATTAATTCTGTCTTCAAATTTTATCATAAAATGAGCAATTGCTGTATTTCAATTTTGAATGGGCATTGTTCATTTTTTTGTTATATTTTCAATTGCTAAGTAAAATATTTTGAAAACTGCCATATCATTTGGAAAAACTTTTTTATTTCTGATGACTTTTCGTAATTGACTATTAACAGATTCAATAGAATTTGTAGTATAAATCACTCTTTTGATTTCTGGAGGATAACTAATAAAAATCGAGGCTTTTTAGTAATCTGTGTTTCTTTGTTTTGCAAAGTACTAGTTCAGATTAATTCTGTCTTCAAATTTTATCATAAAATGAGCAATTGCTGTATTTCAATTTTGAATGGGCATTGTTCATTTTTTTGTTATATTTTCAATTGCTAAGTAAAATATTTTGAAAACTGCCATATCATTTGGAAAAACTTTTTTATTTCTGATGACTTTTCGTAATTGACTATTAACAGATTCAATAGAATTTGTAGTATAAATCACTCTTTTGATTTCTGGAGGATAACTAATAAAAATCATTAAATTATCTCAATTTTTATATCAAGATTTAGCAATTTGAGGATAGTGTTTATTTCATTTACTTTCAAATGATTCTAAAGCTTGCATTGCTTGTTCTTCAAATGGTAAATATATCAAAGATGGAGCTTATGCTTTAGCGATTCAAGTATGAGCACTACATAATTTAAAAGTAAAAAACAAAACGATAATATTTCCTTTTATTTGTGATCCTCATATTCAATTGGGATATTTTCAAAATCCAGAGGTTGAAGTTAATAAAGAATATTTGGATAAAAATAATATTCCAGTTGTGCGTCGTGATACTGGAGGAGGAGCTATTTTTATTGATTCAAATTCAGTAAATTTTTGTTTTTTAATTCCATTAAATTCTAATACTAATTCGATTTATGCTAATTACCAAGAATTCTATAAGCCAATTATAAAAGTGCTTAAAGATATGGGGATTAAAAATATCATGCAAAGTGGAAAAAATGATTTGACAATTAATGGTAAAAAAGTTTCTGGAGCAGCTATGTTAAAAGAAGATAATATTATTTATGGTGGTTATTCATTACTTTATGATATTGATTTGGATGCTATGATCTTGGCACTTAAACCAAGTCGTAAAAAAATTGAATCAAAAGGAATTAAATCAATTAATCAAAGAGTAGATAAATTAAAAAATCACCTTAATGAACAATTCAAAAAATTAACTATTTTTGAGTTTAAAGATGAAATTATTAAACGATTGATGAATGTAGAAAAAATAGCAGATGTTGAACGATACGTTTTATCAAATGAGCAATGACTAGAAATTGACAAGTTAGTTGATCAAAAGTATAAGAATTGAGAATGGGTTTATGGTTTAAGTCCTCGCTATCAATATAATCGTGAAGCACGTTTAGAAATTGGAACAATGAATATTTCATTAATAATTGATAATGGTAAAATTAAAAGTTGCAAAATTAGTGGTGATTTTTTTGCTACAAAAGATTTAACTATTTTTGAGAAAGGTCTTGAAGGTACTAAAATGATTAAACAAGATTTAAAAATAAAATTACAAGAATTGGATATTTCTTCATATTTTTTAAAGAAAATAGATAATGACCAATTTTTAGAATTAATTTTGAGTTAACATGAATAAAAAATATTCTAAGTTATTTTCACCAATCAAAATTAAAAATTTTGTTTTTGATAATCGGTTTGTGCTTTCACCAATTACCTTAAATGTTTCTAGTTATGATGGTTTTGCTAGTAAAGAAGATATTGATTATGCTCTTAAAAGAGCTCATAGTGCATACTTAGCGATATCTAGTGCTGCTTATATTAATTTAGAGGGACAAATTTTTGAATTTGGTTTTTCTGCTGCTAATGATGAACATATTGATTCATTAAAACAAGTTGCTAATGCTATGAAATCAAAAGGTGCAAAAGCTATTTTACAGTTAGCACATTCAGGTCGTTTTTCTATAATTAGTTTAAATCGTTTAGGTTATGTAGTTGGACCTTCTAAGCAATCTTTTATGTATCCTTTTCCACATGAAGTTCAAGAACTGAGTATTAAGCAAATCAAAGAATTAATTAAAGATTATCAAAAAGCTACCTTAAGGGCTATTGAAGCTGGTTTTGATGGTGTCGAAATTTCTTCAGCACAAAAACTTTTAATTCAAGCTTTTTTTCAGTAATTAGTAATCAAAGAAATGACATTTATGGTAATCAAAATTTAGAAAATCGTTCACGTTTGGGATTAGAAATTTTACAAGCAGTAAGAGAAACAATTGATAAGCATGCTAGTGAAAATTTTATTTTAGGATATCGAGCTACAGCTGAAGAAACTAGAGGTCAAGAAATAGGTTATCCAATTGAAGATTTTTTACAATTCATGGATCAAGTATTAATAAACATTAAAATTGATTATTTAGTACTAGCTAGTTGGGGAAGAAATATATATAAATATAAAGTTCAATCTCAGGGGGAATATTTTAATCAATTAGTGAATAAAGTTGTTTATCAACACATTAATCAACGTATTTCTGTTATTGTGAGTGGTGGTATAAATAGTCCTGATAAATGTTTAGAAGCCTTAGAATATGGAGATATGATAGGATTATCTTCTGTTTTTGTAGCCGAACCTGATTTTGTTAGAAAAATAAAAACTATGCAAATTGATAAAATTAATTTACATATTACTGAAAAAGATATTGAAAAATTAGCTATTCCTAAAGCTGCTTTTAAGGAAATGGTTAAACTTATGGATTATGGTGAAAGTTTACCTAAGGATACTAGGGATGAGTTAAGAAAGTTAGAAAATAATTATTCAATTAAAAATTAATATTTTGTTTAGAAAAAGGTAATAAAAATATGAAACAAAAATAAAAAATTAAAACTATTAATGAGTTAACTACTTTACAATATGAGGTCATTATAAATTCAGTAACGGAACTTCCTTTTAAAAATAAATATTGAGATAATAAGGAAAAGGGAATTTATGTCGATATTTTATCAGGTGAACCATTATTTGCATCATCAGATAAATGTAATTTTGGTCATGGCTGACCAAGTTTTACAAGACCAATTAGTGAAATAGTTATCCTTAAAAAGGAAGATAATACTAACCTAATGTTGCAGCGTACTGAAGTACGTTCTAAAAAAACTGATATTCATTTAGGACATGTTTTTAAGGATGGTCCACAAAAAGAAGGCGGTTTACGCTATTGTATTAATTCAGCAGCTTTACGTTTTATTCCGTTATCAGAAATGATTACAGAAGGATATGAAGAATATTTATCTTACATTAAATAAAAATATTTTTATTGTATATTTATTATCTTAATAATGTTTTATGATTGCTGAATTATACTTGTAAGTGCAAGTAAATAAAATTGCAAAAAATTCTCATATAAAAATTTCATAATGCTAAATTTAGTTTAGAAAAAAGTAAGGAGTTTTTATATAAGTTATAAACATCTTGGCATAGATGAAAGGATTTATATTGAGAATCAATTGAAATTTAAATTTAAAATTAGTGAAATAGCTAAAAATCTTAATCGAAGTATTAGTACATTGATATCAGAAAATTTAACACAATTATCAATATGTAAATCAAAATCTCTATCAATACTGATGGTAATGTTTAGTAATCTGTGTAACTTACAAAAATAACTATGTTTAATTAATTCTAGTAAATATAATTAAATGACTAGAAAGAGTGAGTTACAGATGGCTAAAAAAGATAACTAATAAGGGTGGTTGTCAAAAATCCGGAATAAATTAATTCATATAGTCTTATTATTATGTTAGACAAGAAATAATTTGGATTTTTATGAAATTGTATTTAAATAATATAATTTTTTTAACTTAAATGCAACTAAAATACTTATTTTTAAAAATTACTAAAAAATTAAAAAATAAATTTAATATTTATACACAACAAAAATTCTTATTAAAACACATTTAATAAGTTTTATTCTATTTTGATTTTTAAAAAAAAGTTAAATTTTAATTTATAATAATTGTATCTCTGTATTTATTTTATTACATTTAAAAATAACCATTTTAATATAAATTGAAATATTATAAGTTCTATTACCAAGCATTTCTTTTAAAACATGTCAAATATTAGTTTCAGTAAAGCAACCAATATTTCATTTTGCACCTTGATTTTCAATACCTTGTTTATTATTTTTAAAATATTTTTTCTTTAATTTTTTATGATTATCTAATTCTTTATATAAATAATCAATTAATTGTTCATATTGACTATTATTAATTAAATTTTTACAGTAATTATATTCTTTTAAATATTTTCCTTTATTTCCCGCCATTATTCCAAGATATAATGTTCTAATTAAATGGAATTTATCTAAAACAAACTGTGCACCTAAATAATCAGCAACTTCTTTAATTCATCCTGCACTATCACCACAAATAATAATTTTTGCTTGTTCAATGTTTTCATAAAATTTTTGACAATGTTCTTTAACAAATTCAGCAGTTTTTTTAACGCCAATTGCTGTTTTTGTTGGTCTTATAATTGCCTTTACTCTTTTATTTTGTACTTTATGATTAATATTATCTGTATATGTTGTTATTAATCTCATAGAGTGTTTTATACCTTTACGTTTAAAATCTCAAAACTTTCGATATCCATTATCAATTGCTACAAAAATAGGTTGATTTTTTTCTAATTTTACTTTTACTGGATTTGCTTCAATTACTTCTAAATTTTTAAAAACTCTATGAACAGTACTAACACTAATACCTGCTTTTTTACAAATAGCACAAATATCATGATATCTTTTTCCATCAGCAAAATATTCAATAATAGTTTGTTCAACATCTTCACCAATTCTTTTATATTTAGGTAATTCTAGTCATTCATCAACTAAACAAACACGAACTCATTTTTGTAATTTTTCATCAAAATATTCATAAATTCTTCTTTTATAAGTTACTAATCCATACATTATTTTTCTTGTTCGATATTGATAATCAACAATTTTATATTTCTTTTTATCTCTTGTATTTTTTATTCTTCAATCTCATTTTTCTCATTTTTTTGTTATATGTTCTAAAACTAATTTATCAATTTTTGCACTTTGTTCTCTAAAATTTCATTTATAATTAAAATTCACATTTACTTCTCCTAACTATTTTAAAAAATTCTAAATTTATTGTAAATATATTTTAAAAATTAATTTACTTAATTATTATATAAATATATAAGTGTAATTTTAAATAAAATCAAAATTATTTTAAAAAATGCTTTCATATTTAAAATATAATAAACAATTTCAATATAATTAATAGTATAGGTCTCATAAAATAAATGCCTTTAATTTAGGCGTTATTTTGCATTTAAAAGCATACTTGTAAAAATAATCAAAAATAGTACAATTTATAAGTAAAATCAAGGAAAAAAGGAGTAATTTAAGATGAAAACATGAATAAAAACAAATTTAAGTAAAATAACATTAGCATTAGCACTAACTGGTGCTACAACTGGAACAATAGGATTAATCATGGGGGGGTGCTTACCCATAATGTAGGTACTAATGTTAAACATTATTTAGACCACAATAAACAAATTGTTTTTGGTAGTTCAACAATATGAGAAGAAAATATAGGTGGAGAACATAAAATACGTTTATATTTTGATACAGTAAAACATAATAATGATATAAAATGAGATGGTATTTATCCTGATGGGTATTTTAACAAATAAAATATAGGAATAGGAATGGTATAAAATGAGTTCATGTGTTTTTTGTTTAAATAATAAAGTAAGCGCAGAGATTGGTTATGAAATAGATGATGAATTTAAACAAAAAATTATATTATCATATTGTAGAAATTGTTATAAAAATTGAGTTTTTGAACGTATGGGAGATGAAAACGAAAGTGATGATAATTAATGAAAAATTGTATATCATGTCTTAGTGAATATGTTGGTGCTAAATTTAATTATGAAATTGAAGTTAATGATTTAATGCGTTATGTTACTATTTTTTTATGTATGGATTGTTGAGAAGAATGAACTGATAATGAGGTAAATTTATTTAATCAATACAATAAATTAAAAAAAATTAGGAGAAATTAAATTTCAATATTTATGTAACAAATGTTTTCGTTATATTTGTCAAATAAACTAATATCAGTTAAATTTATTTCTTGTTTATCAGTTATTAAAATTAAATCATAATTTCCAGAACCAAATATTCCACTAATTTCAATCCTATTTAAATTATTAATCGAATTTTCTATTTGTAATTCAAATTCACTATTATTATCAATTTGCGTAATTTCTTTATAAAATTCTAATTTAGAAAATAATTGAGATTTATTTGAACCATATAAATTTAAAATTTTTTCAATTTTAGTATTACTAATAATTACTCTTGTAAAGTATTTTCCATATTCACCATTACCTAGTGTTCAATCAGCTGGAATTAACGATGGAATATTATTACTTTCCAATTCATTTGTAATAGCAAGTCAATTAAATTGATTATCATCAAGTTTAAATAATTGATTTTGACTAATATCATTATTTTTTAGTTTAATATTGTTTATATCTGTAAAATCAAAATACTCAGATTTTAAAATTACTTTAGTATCTTTAAATTTTCAAACATCTGTAGGTTGTGAGTGAATTGGATTTGATTTTAATTCAAAATAATAAGGCAATAATAATTTATAATCATCATTTAATCCTTTATTAATTGATAGTGTTGAATAAATATATTTTGATAACATTGTAATTATTTGTTTAAATATTTTTATTTGTTTTAAATTTATATAATTTGGATAATCTAATTCTCATTGTTTAAATAAATTTGTAATTACATCATCAGATTTTTGCCCTTCAAATTTACCACGCATTTTATCTAAAGCATTTTGGTCATTAGGGTTTAATGTTGCACCATCAAAGTTTCTATTATAAGTATATGTATAAGTTAGCATATCTAATAATACTTTTTGTAAACTATCAATTGGTGGTCTATCTTTTATTTCTAATTCAACATCATGAAATTTATTAGTTGTAGAAATAAATAAATTATAGTTACTTACTAAAAATCATGACTCTAATTTTGTATCTTTTAATTCTAGTTCATCAGATAATGGTCATACTTTTGAATTTTTAGAAACATCATAACCAATTTTAGCATTAGTTACTCTTGCATTATTAATAATTTCTTTTCTTGTTTCAGTACCACCACCAATAGCAATTAAATCTAAAACTGATTTTTCTTGTCCTATAAATTGTTTTGCTAATTTTCAAGGTAAGATTTGTTCACTAAATCATTGTTGTAATATTTTAACTTTTGGTTGAGTTTCAATAGGCATTGATAATAGCGGAAATGCTATCTTATCCTTTATAAATAACTTTGGGTATACTTCCATATTGTCAACTTCACCAAGTACCTTTATATTGCCGAAAATCATGCTTCTAGGTGCTTTAATTTTTAAACCAATAACTTTTGTATCTTTATCTAATGGTTTTTGTAATTTAATAATAATTGGATAACCATCTCTTGTTTTAAAATCTTTAATTTTAATAATAGTAATACTTTTAGTACTTCTTGTTTTTGGATTTTGATAAGATTGTGAATAATTATTAATGATATATAAATTATCAATATTATTTTCAATTAATGGTTCATTTATACTAACTGCATATAATTTAAATTGATTTAATAAATTTATTTCTTGAAAAATTAAATTTTTAATATCAGTCATACTATATTCAATAGTATTATCATTAATATTTGTGCTAGCTCTTTGATTTAATTGCATAGTAAAGTCTGATGTTTCAGCAGCAGTGGTTTTTAATACTTTATCAATATCAATAAAACCTATTTTAATAGTGTTTGCTGAAAATCTTAAACTATTATTTTCATTGTTTTTAAATAAACGTTCAATTTCATAAATATAAATTGTTCTTTTTTTAAATTCATCATATGCTCTATTAATGTCTGGGTCACTAGTAGCACCCATCATATTAATAAAATCATAAGGAATATTATCAATTAAATAATCATTTTCTACTTCTGCTTGATTAAGTTTAGTTTGCTTCTGTTTCTGTGGAAACTTTGTTTGTGGTTTGTTGTTGTCTTCCATGGTTATCTCCTATTAATTGGTTATTTTCTGGATTAAATAATTTTAATTTAACTGTTAAATTATTAATTTCTTGTTCATCATTAATATTAAATGTTTTACTATTTAATAAATCTTTATCTATACTTACTAATATTTGAATAAATTTAAGAATATCAATATTAAATTGTCATAATTTTTGTTCAATATAATTAATAGTTGAAATATTTACTGCTGTACTTTCAGGTACTGATTGTTGTGCAGATTTCTTTTGACTTGGTATATGAATACCACAACGTTTAAATATTTCATTAACATTTCAATCATATATATCAGTTAAATTTTTACCTTTAAAATTACTATTTGTCATATTGATATTTTCGTTTTGTTCATTATTATCTCCACCACTTTTAAATATGTAGTTTTTAGTAACTAATGTTCTTACTGCATCTTCAATTAAAGATTGAACATTACCATAAGTTTGACTAAATATAAATTTAGGTGAATTTAAAATGGTATCTAAAACAATTTGTTCATAAATAACATCTAATGCTTTAATCTTATCCATTACTTTATTACAATCTGCTAACTCATTTGCTTTATTTCGCATAATTGATATTGGTATATAATTAATATTTAATGTTTGTTCTTGTTCTAAATTAGGGTTATTAATATATGATTTAAAATCTAATGGAAATTGTTTTTTATTATCACTAATACTATAAATTGCACGATTAATAGTTACTTGTTCATTATTTAATGTATAAATTTCAAATAATCTTACAGTTTGTGCATTTTGTTGATAACTATCATAAAAAATAGTACATTGAATTAATTTACCAGTAATATCATAAACTCTTTGTTGTATGTCAACTACTTGAAAATATAAATTATCATTTGCAATATAAATTAAATAACCACTAATTCCTAATTTACTTAATTTAAAAATAGAATTTCAATTTTTTCTATAAAATTCTTGTTGAATTAAATATTGTTTAATGGTTTCATTATTAATTTCTAATGGAGCATTATATAAATTAGCATTATTTTCTGCTACAAAATCAGTAAAATAAGTTTCATGGTTAAAATCATTAAAACCAAAATAATTTAAAATTGAAGCATGAGTACTTTTATTTTTATTAGTTAAAAATTTTACTTTTTCATTTTGATTATTACTAATATTACTTTTTTCTTTTCTTTTAAATAGACTTAACATAATATTCACCACCTTTCTTTAAAATATTTGATTAATTTTTAATATAATTTTTACAATAATAAATATAATTAAACCAGCAGTTGCAGAAGACAATATTACTCCAATTAAACCTAAAATAATTTTTATAATTTTAAAAAACATAATATTATTCCTGTAATTCTTCTAATTTTTTAAAAATATAATCTTTACCCATACCCCACATTATTCTATTGTTATAAATATTAATTTCAGTTTGTTGGTTATTGTTATTATTTGCTATTCATAAACTACTTTTTACAACGCTTGTATCTAATTGATAATAAAAATTAATTATTTGTCAACTATAATTTTTATTATTTTCTTTAGTTGTATAATCACCATAACTTATATATATTCTATAATGTGTTTTATCTTTAAATATATATTTTATATAATTTTGATTATTATTATTTTTATCTGTTATAACTTCTCCTACTTCTTTTCAATTTGAACCACTTGGAGTTGGTGTATCATTATCTCTTAAATCAACATCTCATTCATTTTCTTTAATTTCTAAACTAATAATTTCACCATATGGGTCATTTTCTGCACCATTTATTTTTAAAATTGATTTATTATCCTCAGTTGTCATAATATCCAAAGTAACATCTTCATTACCAATTTTTCCATTAATAATTGTATGAGGCGCTGTATTAAGACCCTTAGCAGTTTTAAATAAAATCATTATTGGATAACCTATTAATTTAGTTTCTCATGTTATAAGCGCTCTATATGTTTGATTAATATTAATATTAAAATCTGTTCATGTACGTTTATTAAGGCTCTTACCAACAATAACTCATTTTTCTTTACTTTCTTTTTTATTTATTTCATTAATAGCACCAGCAACAGTTTTATTAGTAGTTTCTAAATTAGGAATTTCTTGACCAATAGCATTCATAGAAAAAGCAATTGGAAATAATGCTTTTGTATCTTCTAATTTTTTATCTACTTCTTCTTTTTTATAATAATCAGTTAAATCAGTTTTCCCGCCAGTAGCACTAATTTTATTATTTTCATCAATAGTTATATTAGTACCAGCGATTAATTTATCTTGTTTTTTATCTAATAAATTATTAGTTTCTATTTTTGTATAATAATCACGTTCAGTACCTTCTTCCGATATAAATTCAGTTGGTGTATCTATTCCTTGATATTGATATATTTCTTCTATATCACCAATTAAATTAATTTTTCCACGTTCAGGATAAGAATTACCACCACCACTAAATTCTTTCTTTTTATTGTTATAGTAAATCGTTCCGGTATTTAAAATTCTTTTATTTTGGATTTGTTCACTATACGTCATGGAATCAACATTTAACAATTCAAATTCATTAAAAACATGATTTAAATAAATTTTAATTACTTTATAAAATTTCATAAAGTCATTTTCTGTTGAATATCGATAACTGATTTTAATAAAATATCATTTAAATGTTTCTATATTATTATTTTCAACTTTTTTTCATAATGGACTAGTTTCAATATTAAATCAATTATTTTTAATATCATCAATACTTTCATAAGTTTTAGTTAATTCATCATTCAATTTAGTTATATTATTTTCATTTGTAGTAATTCGTTTTTGTTGTTTAGCAGAAAAATCACAAGTTGGTGCATGTGTATAATCACCAATTTGTGGATTATTTTGTAATGCTTCTGGTGGTAATGTTCCAATTTCATCTGGTCAATCTAAAATCATTGTTTCAGTTTCTTTATCATAATCTGTTGCAACATAACCTTTATTAACAAATTTACTAACAGGACCTCTATATATTTCATTTTCATTATCATCAACTAAATCATCATATAATTTAATTTGTTTTGATAATGTAAATTCTTTTTGTTGTTCAATTAATTCATCAACTTGATTTCTAGTATAAAATGCTTTTAAGTCAATTTTTTCAATATCTATTTCATCATCATTATAACTTGAAAATATTTGTTTTAATTCTGTTAATCTTGCTCATATTTTCATTCTACTAGGTGCTAAATCTCAAACATTAATCGTAGGAGTACTACTTGCACTAAATTGACTACCATTATTAAATTGAATAGTAGCATCAACATTAAATTCAATTGGTGTACGATTAAATACTCAATGTTCAACCATTACATAAACCATATCTCTTAATGTTTCTTTAATTAACTCATCTTTAAAACTATCAAAAGGAAATTTAGATAAAATAAAATCAAGATAAGCATTAATATCATTTTGAGCACGAATAGCAAAAGTTTTAAATCAATCATTAACATTAGGTCATGTCTGTATATATTGCTGTGGGGTTTCTGTAATTTTTCCAGTTAATGGATATCAGTTATTATAATTTTCAAGACTGACATCAGTTCAAAGTTTATTAATCATAATTTATCATTCCTTAAAAAATGATTGTTTGAGGCTTTTTAGTAATCTGTGTTTCTTTGTTTTACAAAGTACTAGTTCAGATTAATTCTGTCTTCAAATTTTATCATAAAATGAGCAATTGCTGTATTTCAATTTTGAATGGGCATTGTTCATTTTTTTGTTATATTTTCAATTGCTAAATAAAATATTTTGAAAACTGCCATATCATTTGGAAAAACTTTTTTATTTCTGATGACTTTTCGTAATTGACTATTAACAGATTCAATAGAATTTGTAGTATAAATCACTCTTTTGATTTCTGGAGGATAACTAATAAAAATCATTAAATTATCTCAATTTTTATATCAAGATTTAGCAATTTGAGGATAGTGTTTATTTCATTTACTTTCAAATGATTCTAAAGCCTGCATTGCTTGTTCTTCACTACATGCATTATAAATTGGCTTTAAATCTGTAACTAGTGATTTTCGATGTTTGTATGAAACATATTTTAAACTATTTCTGATTTGATGAACTATACATAATTGATGTTCAGTTTTAGGATAAACTGATTGTATTGCTTCTGACATGCCTGTTAAGTTGTCACTACAAGCAATAAGAATATCATTTAAGCCACGATTTTTCATTTCTGTGAAATTTGCTAATCAAAATTTAGCGCCTTCATTTTCACTAATTCATAAACCTAAAACATCTTTTTTACCTTCTAAATCAACACCTAAAGCTATATAAACTGATTTGTTAATAATGCGTTTATCTTGTCGTACTTTAACTACTATACAATCAAAATAAACAATGGGATAAATGCCTTCTAATGGTCTATTTTGTCATGCTTTGACATCATCAATCACATCATCAGTAATTTGGACTAATAACACTTTCACTAATATCAGCACCATGATATAACTCTTGTAACTGCATTCTAATATCTGATAATGTCATACCTTTTGCATATAAGGAAAGAACTTGTTGATCAAAACCATCAAATCTTCTCTGTCTTTTTGGCACTATTACAGGAGTAAAATTACTATTACGATCTCGTGGTACATCAATCTCAATTTTACCTTGTTGAGTTATTAATTTTTTTGAACTTATACCATTACGAGCATTGTCACTATTACTATGTTGATTTTTTTCATATCCTAAATAATTTTGCATCTCAGAATTCAACATTTTTTCAACTAAACGTTTTGTTAATTCTTTATATAAACCCCCTTCTTTAAAAACTGTTGTTAAATCTTCAGTATTTTCTAATAATAAATCTACTGCTTTTGATATTGGATCATTATTATTAAAGTTATCTTTTTTAGCCATCTGTAACTCACTCTTTCTAATCATTTAATTATATTTACTAGAATTAATTAAACATAGTTATTTTTGTAAGTTACACAGATTACTAAACATTACCGATTGTTTATAATGATGAGTATGTTTTTTTGTTTTTTTATGTGTTATATGTTCAATTTCTTTTTGTATTTTATTTTTGCCTTTTTTTAATTTTTTCTTACTTTTTGCTACAACTTGACTATATGCAAACTTTTCTAAATGATGTAATAATCCAGTACCAAATAAAGTATTTACTGAAAATTTTAAACCAACATTTTTAAATGATTTGTTAATATTTTCAATAGGATTATTAATAACATTTACTACTTTATGATAAGTTCTTATTATTCTAAATATTTCTCTATATACTTTAAAACTATCTCTAATTATTTGTTGCACCACTGGTGGAGCAAATGCTATTGCTTTTAATCATTTATTACGATTAATACCATAACCCATGTATCAACCACTATATCAACGATATCAATGAAATGGATGTATTTGAGTAACAAAAGTTTTTGCTTTAAGAATACTATCAACAACTGTAATTGGTTTATATTTAGGATTGCGATGATAAATAGTAATTGCACATTTATCTAATGATAAAGGTTGAATTTTACAACCCATAAATACTGGTGAATTTAATGGAATTAATTGTGCATGTTTAATTGCTCTTTTTTCTGCACTAGTAAATAAATCAGTTGCTTTTTGTTTTAATTTATTAATTTTTTCAAATGCTTGTTTTTCTAACTTTTCAAATTTTTCTTGTAATTTATATATACTTTCTCTTATTTTTTCAAAATATGGTGTATCTTTTCAAAATTTATTTAAATCTTTTTTTAAATAAAATCTAATATCAAAATATTTAAAACTTTGATTTTCTTTTAAAACAAGTTGATGAATAACATTATTTTTAAAATCAAATTTAATAGCATTAGCACGAATTTTTTGTAAATCCAAAATTAAAGTTTTTCCATATCTATTTTCTGTGTGTATTGTATGAACTAAATTTAATCAATCATGTTGGTTCATAGATAATACTTTTTTTAAATCAGTATTATATTTTTTTAAAAAATTATTTGCTTTTTCAATATCTTTGATTTTAAATTTAGGAGTTAATTGTGGACTTAATTTTATTAATGTATTTTGTAATAATAAGTAATCTTTTAACTCCTGTGCTTCTAATTTTTGAAAATTATTTTTATATTGTCTTTCAGCAACATAACCTAAATCTCGTAATACTGTTTCACGATTAGGAGTAAAACTATAATTCATTAAATAACGTTTATTACCAATAATTTTATCTGTTAAAATTTCTTTTCCACCTACTTGACTAATAATTTCTTGTAAGTTTTTTACTTCTTTAATACCAACTTGTTCTAATGTTTTAGTTTCTTGTGCTAATTTAATAAATTTAGTTGTACGATAACCACGACTAATTTTATTCAGTCCAGCAAATGCAGGTAGTATATTAAAGAAAGTATTTAATTTTGTTACATTTCCTTTTAAATAATCATAAACTTGATTAATAGTAAAATCAGTTAAAAATTCTACACCAACAGCACTAATACTAGCAAGTAAATCACTTGCACCTAATCCAAGGGCTACGCTTTCACTTAATCCACCAGTAAAAGGAGCAAGTGCTACTGCTATTACTTGTACACCAATCATTTCTAAAATTTCTCATCAAAAATTTTTATTTTCTTGTTGTTTACTTATTCTAGTATGTTTGGGTTTATTTATGTTTAAAAGTATTGCTGTATTAGTTGTACCGATTGGCATGGTATTAATTTCCTTTATTTAAGAGTTATTTTAATTTGATTTGTTGTTCCTTTATAATTTAAGTCATTAACATTTGCAGTAATAGTTATATATAAGTCACCTGCTTTTTGTTTTTGATTACTTACATTAGTTTTTCCTTGTGCATCACTAAAATATTTAATAGTTGGATTTGTTAAATTTGGATTTAATAATTTAAGTTCATTAGTACTTTTTATTTGTGTGTTTAATTCATTATTATTGTTATTAACATTTGCAGTAATATCGGTTGTTAAACTTGTTATTTTAGTTTTTAAATCAGGTTTTTCTGTTTTAATAACTCCACATAACATTCAACGTGATGTTGTTTCATTATTAGAAATATATGGGATTGCTTCTCCAACAACTTCACCAGCAACTTTATATGCTCTTCCTGCTTTATCATCTTTAATAAAATCTACATAAATAACTGTATTTTCTATCATGTATCTTTTCATTGCTCTTGGTGTTGCTAAAATAAAGGTCATTAATTGTTGTTCATTTTTATCATTAGTAAAAATCATATAGTCATCAAGAACGATTTCACATAATACGCCTTTTACATATAAATTATTTCCATTTAAACGTAATTGTTGTGCCAACTGATTATCGGTAATTAAACCTTTATTATCTGCTAAATAAACTAAACTATCATAAAGACCATTAGTAATAAAAAATTTACTATTTGCAATGTTTCTAAATTGAAACAAAGTATTTCAAGCAGATAACATTGATTTTAAATAGTCTACTGGTGTTGTATCTTCAATATCGATTTTAGTAGCAAATTTTGCAATTGCTTGTGTATCATCAATTGCCAATTTATCTGCTAAATCATTTGCAACTTCATATTGCATACTATCTAATAAATTTTGTCCATTATTTGCTTTTAAATCTACATCTGCAATAATTTCTCCTGCAAGATATTTTTTAGTTATTTTTTTACTAATTTTATCTGTATCAACATATGGTAATTCATATCTTTTACTTTTATCATCCCAAGCAATAATTTTTACTTCCGGTTTTTTTGGTTTTTTAACAATAAACTCAATATTTACTGAGTCAACAATTTCAGTAGGGAAAAAGTTTGCCCATGGACTATTTGAAATTTTAAAAAACTCTATAAATTCTGGTGCTTCTACTAATCTCTCTGTATTGTCTAAATTTTGATTAAATGGTACTGACATTTTATTTCTTCCTTTCGTTTATAAATAATTTTTCTTTTTATAATTAATTAAAAAATTTTCTTTGTCATTTGTTTTATTATTAATAATTATTTGTTTATTGCCACCTGTATTAATTATTTCTTTAAATACCGGTTGTTCTTTAATCATTTTTTTAATAGTTTCTTCAATTTTTGAATTTTCTATATTACTTGTTTTAAATTTTAAATAATCATAAAATTCAGTTTTAACTTGATATTTTTTAAATATATTAATCATTTCTTTTTCTTTAATTTCTTGATTAAGTTTATTTAACTTATTTTCTGCTTCATTAACTTTATTTTCTATTTCTTGTTGAGCATTATTTTCAGTTAAAGGTTCAGTTGTTTGTTGAACATTATTTTCATTTTCTAACATTTAACATTCTCCTAATCTTATCCCAATAATCAATCTTTAACTAATTGTGGCATTTCACTTATTAGTTTTTTATAATCATTAACAGCATTTTCTAATGTATTGATATCAGAAAATTTAAAACAATTATCAATATGTAAATCAAAATCTCTATCAATACTGATATCTTGTTTTCTATATTTTTCATTAAATTCAATTTTTGTCATATTATTTTTCTCCTTTATTAATTTTTTCGTTTAATTTTGCTAATTTTTTTTGATGTTTTATAATTTTGTTATTTGCTCTAACATGTTTTGGAGTTGTGATAAATCTTTTTAATAAAACAATAATTTCTCTGCAAATTAATGTTCCAACACTTGTTCCAATAATTATTAATTCATGTAAAAATTCTTTCATTTGAATATTTTCCTTTCAACTATTTATTTTTAATTTTTAATTATTCATCAAATTGACCACCATTAATTCTTTCAATCATCGATTTTGAATTACTTATAATGCTTACTAATAAGGCAATTTCTTTATTTAATTGTTCCATTCTCTCTTTATATGTCTGAATTTCATTATTATAATATTCAAGTAATTTTTCTTTATTCATAAATTATTCACCTCCTTTATAAATTCATGTGATTATAATCTCAATTTAATGAAGCATTATCGTGATTTAATGGTACTTCGCTCATATTATCACTACCATAATATTGACTTGCAGTTTCACTATTAATAGTAAATCTATTGTCATTAATTAATCTTGTAGTTTCATAATTAAATGATGTTTCTTGCATTTCTTGAATATGATTTGTATTTTCCATAGGTAGTAAATTATGGATTATTTCACTTGCACCAGCAATAATAGTAGGTACTGCATAAGCATTATTAAAATCATTATTTATACCCATAGCAACACCACTTGAAATTAAACAACCACCAGTAGCCATATTACAAATTTTTCTTATTGTTTCAAATTTATTAGGTATTAACTCAGTTAATCCACTAATAAGATTTGATATACCATAAGCATTTAAACTAATATATGTATCTCAATCCATTAATGACTGATTTTCTTGCTTGTTTAATAGTAATCATGGTGGACCTTCTGTTGTAGTTGTAGTAGTTATTGGAATTGGTGTTGTTGGAATAATAGGATTAATATTGTTTTCAGTTCATTTACTATAATTTGCTAATCCAATTGTTCCTAAACCTAAAATAATTTTTTTAGAACTATTAATTAATTTAGTTTTAGTATTTGGTCTTTGAATTAAATTTCATATATCTAAACCTAATTTTTTACCAAATAATAAACTATTAATTGAACCTAATACTGGATTTGCAATTACTTGACCATAATAAGCACTTGTACCAATCATTGCACAAATTGGACTTATTCCAGTTCTAATTAATTTAGTTAAAGTATAATTTGATTGATTTTCTATACTTGGCATTTTATTCTCCTTTAATTTGTTTTAAATCATTTAATAGTTCTATAAATTTTTTCATCTCTTTTGAATGATAATCAATGCTTAAATAATCATCATTTCAATTAAAAATTATATGTGTATCTGAATGTAAAAATTCAACATTATCAATAAAAAATAATTTTTCATCTACATTTCATTTAATTAAAAATTCGCGTTTAGTCATATTTAATCTCCTTTAATTTTCTAATTTTTTAATTGTTACTTTAATTCAACCTTGATAAACATCATTATCACCAACTATTAATGCAACATTACTTTCTGGGTCAGAAACAATTATGTGTTTGGATTTAACATTTGGGTATTGTCTTAAAATAATTGCTCTAATATCATTACTTGTATGAATTGCTTTGGGAAATGGTGATAATATTTCAATTTCATCTTTATTTTCAAACAAAGTAGGTAATATTATCATTAATGTTCATCTCCTTGATTACAATATTTTTCACAACAGTTATCACAATATCCTTTATCACATTTTATTGCTTCATCTTCATAACAAAAACACATTAGTCAAATTCACCTTTTTCTATTTTTTCTTGTAATTTCATTATTAATTTAAGTTTTCAATTACTAATATTAATTTTAATTTCATCACTAATATCATCTTTAAGTAATTCAATAAATTCATTATCAAGATAATAAATTAATTTTTCTTTATTCATAATTTAACCTTTCTTTCCTAACTCTTTTATTTTGTTTTTGTTTACATAAGTTATTACATTTATGAGCAAAAACTCTACCATAGCCACATTTATTATTCTTTTTAATTTTTATTATCATTATTTTTAAAACAATTTTGACAATTTGGTCAATTATAATTTTCTTTACAATCAATACACATTTTCATTATTTACTCTCCTTTGGATGTTGAAATTCAACAGCTTTACAATTATTACATCTAAATATTAATTCAATACTTACATCTTCATGTTCACATTTATTCATTAGACATATTCTCCTTATGTTTAATTTCTTTTGATATTTCATTTAATATTTTTAATACTTTATATTCATTTTTTTAATTCTTTAATAATAAATATTAAAAATATTATTAGTGTTATGCTTGTTATTAATATTGGTACTATTAATAAAATTTTTCATAATATCATTTTTTACTCTTTTCATTTTTTAAATCATTTAACATTGATTGAACAAAATGCACGATTTTTAGGAATATTTAAAGTATTAAAAATTTGACCAGTTACTAAAATTTCATCATTTTTGTTTAATAAAATACATCGTTTATAAAATTTTGGGTTGTTAAAAATTAAAGTAACATAGTTTAAACCATTTCACTGACCTCGAACACTATAATATAATTCTTTATTACCTTTTTCGTAATATTTTGCTTCAATAGTGTTACTAAGTTTTACTGTTAATTTGACATAATTTGCTTTATCTTTCATGTTTATAATTTCCTTAAATAATTATCAAAAATTAATATTTTTTTATGATTTTTTAAATAATATTGAATATGCTTATAAGCATCTTGTTCATGTTTTGTTAATTTTATATTTCCTTTATAATTTGTTATTTTATTTTTATTTTTTGGGTGGTTTTCTAGATAATCTCAGTTAAAAACATCTTGCACTAATACCATTAATGCACCAATAATTTTAGGTGTTGATAATGGATTAGTTAATAATTGTTTTGAACTTAAAAAGAAATTTTCTACAATAACTAATATTTTTTTATCAATAAATTTTTCTTTAATTAATTGCATTTTTTCTTTATACATATTTTTAGTTCATAAAACAGTTAATGTATTAAATGTTTCATTAAAAACAATATTATTAGTTTCACTTGAATATATAACCATTCCATTACTACCTATTCCTGCTGGGTCAATTCCAATAATTAAGTCATATTGCATTATTAATCAAAGTATCCATTATTTATTTCATATAATAATACACATATAATTTCATATCTTCCTTTATAGTTATTATTATTTTCTATACATTTTCTATATTCTTTTTCTCTTATTTTTAATCAACTAATTAATTTTTCTTTATATTCATTAATAACTTCTTTTTTAAAATCTTCTCTTAATTTTTCTATATTATTTAAATGTTCTTCTGTTATTTCTTGATTACGTTTTTTATTATATTCATTAATAATTTCTTGGTCTTTATAAGAAAATAGTTTTTGTTTATTCATATTTATACCTCCTACTTAACCTAACATTTAAAATACAGTCATAACAAATTGCTTTATTATTTTTATCTCTTAAAAAGTTTTGTCTTGTTTTTATATCATCAGTATTAAAGAATAAATAATCTAATTTATGTTGTTTACATGTTCAACAAAAATACTTTTTCATAATAGTTCTTTCTAATATATTCTGTTGCTTGTAGCATAAAGAATATATATTTTTATTTTTATATTATTAATACTATTCGTTTTATTCATTCCAGAAATTCTGGGCTCAAAAATAAATTGTGAAATTTTAAAAAACATTGAGGCATTCGATTCAATATTTATTTAATTTGTGTTAAACAAATTAATATTTTAATTGAACCGGCCCCGCTCAATTTTTTTTACAAGTTTGAAATTTATTTTCTCGCCCAAAAAAATTTTTCAAAAAAAATAAAAAATAAAACCAACACTTGCTCACTGGGGAGTGGCAAGGTTGGTTAAATAAAGAATAGAATTAATACAATGGGTCCCTACAACAGGTCTATATATACTAGTTTCCAATTTGCTCCCACCCCAAGAATTACCATTTCTGGTTAGTATATTTTATTAGGTATCACTCCACTTTTTATTTATCCATGCAAGTCCACATGCTAGCTACTATTTTTAACAACTGTGTTGTAGTTCACTTTTTTAGTTCCCTAACACGTGTTGATAATAGTGCTAAAGACGGTTATTAAAAATTTTAAAATTTTACAATTACAAAAAAAGACAAGATTATTTCTTGTCTTTTTCCTTGTTGATAATTTTAATTTAACTTACAAAATGTATATTTTATTTTTTTTAAATACGTCGAATATAAAATATAAATTTAATGTTTTAAGAAAAGAGAGTAATTTTGTCTAATTTTCATTATTTTTCAAATAATTCATTTTTGGAAATAAGTTACTAATATGATAATAAATTATTTCGTAACTTTGACAACCACCCCTTTCGTTTTCATCTCCCATACGTTCAAAAACTCAATTTTTATAACAATTTCTACAATATGATAATATAATTTTTTGTTTAAATTCATCATCTATTTCATAACCAATCTCTGCGCTTACTTTATTATTTAAACAAAAAACACATGAACTCATTTTATACCATTCCTATTCCTATATTTTATTTGTTAAAATACCCATCAGGATAAATACCATCTCATTTTATATCATTATTATGTTTTACTGTATCAAAATATAAACGTATTTTATGTTCTCCACCTATATTTTCTTCTCATATTGTTGAACTACCAAAAACAATTTGTTTATTGTGGTCTAAATAATGTTTAACATTAGTACCTACATTATGGGTAAGCACCCCCCCATGATTAATCCTATTGTTCCAGTTGTAGCACCAGTTAGTGCTAATGCTAATGTTATTTTACTTAAATTTGTTTTTATTCATGTTTTCATCTTAAATTACTCCTTTTTTCCTTGATTTTACTTATAAATTGTACTATTTTTGATTATTTTTACAAGTATGCTTTTAAATGCAAAATAACGCCTAAATTAAAGGCATTTATTTTATGAGACCTATACTATTAATTATATTGAAATTGTTTATTATATTTTAAATATGAAAGCATTTTTTAAAATAATTTTGATTTTATTTAAAATTACACTTATATATTTATATAATAATTAAGTAAATTAATTTTTAAAATATATTTACAATAAATTTAGAATTTTTTAAAATAGTTAGGAGAAGTAAATGTGAATTTTAATTATAAATGAAATTTTAGAGAACAAAGTGCAAAAATTGATAAATTAGTTTTAGAACATATAACAAAAAAATGAGAAAAATGAGATTGAAGAATAAAAAATACAAGAGATAAAAAGAAATATAAAATTGTTGATTATCAATATCGAACAAGAAAAATAATGTATGGATTAGTAACTTATAAAAGAAGAATTTATGAATATTTTGATGAAAAATTACAAAAATGAGTTCGTGTTTGTTTAGTTGATGAATGACTAGAATTACCTAAATATAAAAGAATTGGTGAAGATGTTGAACAAACTATTATTGAATATTTTGCTGATGGAAAAAGATATCATGATATTTGTGCTATTTGTAAAAAAGCAGGTATTAGTGTTAGTACTGTTCATAGAGTTTTTAAAAATTTAGAAGTAATTGAAGCAAATCCAGTAAAAGTAAAATTAGAAAAAAATCAACCTATTTTTGTAGCAATTGATGATGGATATCGAAAGTTTTGAGATTTTAAACGTAAAGGTATAAAACACTCTATGAGATTAATAACAACATATACAGATAATATTAATCATAAAGTACAAAATAAAAGAGTAAAGGCAATTATAAGACCAACAAAAACAGCAATTGGCGTTAAAAAAACTGCTGAATTTGTTAAAGAACATTGTCAAAAATTTTATGAAAACATTGAACAAGCAAAAATTATTATTTGTGGTGATAGTGCAGGATGAATTAAAGAAGTTGCTGATTATTTAGGTGCACAGTTTGTTTTAGATAAATTCCATTTAATTAGAACATTATATCTTGGAATAATGGCGGGAAATAAAGGAAAATATTTAAAAGAATATAATTACTGTAAAAATTTAATTAATAATGGTCAATATGAACAATTAATTGATTATTTATATAAAGAATTAGATAATCATAAAAAATTAAAGAAAAAATATTTTAAAAATAATAAACAAGGTATTGAAAATCAAGGTGCAAAATGAAATATTGGTTGCTTTACTGAAACTAATATTTGACATGTTTTAAAAGAAATGCTTGGTAATAGAACTTATAATATTTCAATTTATATTAAAATGGTTATTTTTAAATGTAATAAATATTAATAACAATTATAACACTAATAATATTTTTAATATTTATTATTAAAGAATTAAAAAATGAATATAAAGTATTAAAAATATTAAGTGAAATTGCTAATCAAACTGAAAATAAGGAGAATAAATAATGAATAAAGAAAAATTAATTAAATATTTAATTAATAATAGAGCAAATGCTTATAATGGACAACAATTTTTATTATCTTCAAATAAAGACCCAAATATAAAAGGTATTGATGAATTAATTAAAAGAATTAAAAATCGTGAATTTGATAATGAATAAATTAAAGTTAAATTCTTTTGAGAAGTGAATAGAAGCAAATACTAAATTGTATTGAGATGAAAAAGAAGAAACATTTAAAAATAATGATAATAAAAATTAAAAAGAATAATAAATGTGGTTATGGTAGAGTTTATGCCCATAAATGTAGCAACTTATGTAAACAAAAACAAAATAAAAGAGTTAGAAAAGAAAGGTTAAATTATGAATAAAGAAAAATTAATTTATTATCTTGATAATGAATTTATGGAATTACTTAAAGATGATATTAGTAATTGAAAACTTAAATTAATAATGAAATTACAAGAAAAGATTCAAAATGGAGAATTTGACTAATGATAATATTACCAACTTTGTTTGAAAATAAAGATGAAATTGAAATATTATCACCATTTCCAAAAGCAATTCATACAAGTAATGATATTAGAGCAATTATTTTAAGATTATACCCAAATGTTAAATCAAAACACATAATTGTTTCTGACCCAGAAAGTAATGTTGCATTAATAGTTGGTGATAATGATGTTTATCAAGAATGAATTAAAGTAACAGTTAAAAAATTAGAAATTAAAGGAGAATAAATAATGATTAGTGAAAAACATATATGTGCTAGTCATAAACCTAATAAATGTATAGTAGCAAATTATCAATATCAATTAGAACAATTTTGATTAACTTATTTAAATGAAATATATAACCAAGGAATTAAAGATTACTTTAATGAAAAAATAAAGGAGAATAAAATGGATTATAAAGAAAAAATTAAAATTAGAATTCATGAATTTGAATTATATGATTATCAAGTAAATACTTTATTAGATATTGTAAGAGAAATGTTAAAAGCAAATAAAGGAGATTAAAATGCCAAGTATAGAAAATACACAATCAAATTATACTTTAACTAAATTAATTAGAACTGGTATAAGTCCAATTTGTGCAATGATTGGTACAAGTGCTTATTATGGTCAAGTAATTGTAAATCCAGTATTAGGTTCAATTAATAGTTTATTATTTGGTAAAAAATTAGGTTTAGATATATGAAATTTAAATCAAAGACCAAATACTAAAACTAAATTAATTAATAGTTCTAAAAAAATTATTTTAGGTTTAGGAACAATTGGTTTAGCAAATTATAGTAAATGAACAGAAAATAATATTAATCCTATTATTCCAACAACACCAACTCCAATAACTACTACAACTACAACAGAAGGTCCTCCATGATTACTATTAAATAAACAAGAAAATCAGTCATTAATGGATTGAGATACATATATTAGTTTAAATGCTTATGGTATATCAAATCTTATTAGTGGATTAACTGAGTTAATACCTAATAAATTTGAAGCAATAAGAAAAATTTGTAATATGGCAACTGGTGGATATTTAATTTCAAGTGGTGTTGCAATAGGTATTAATAATGATTTTAATAATGCTTATGCAGTACCTACCATAGTTGCTGGTGCAAGTGAAATTATCCATAATTTACTTCCAATAGAAACAAATCATAATAGAGAAATGCAAGAAACTTCATTTACAAATGAAACTGCAAGATTAATAAATGATAATAGATTTACTATTAATAGTGAAACAAGTAGTCAATATGGCGCTAATATGAGTGATGTAATTTTAGATAATGCTTCATTAAATTGAGATTATAATCATATGAGTTTATAAAGGAGGTGAAAAGCAATGAATAAAGAAAAAATTATTGAATATTATAACAACGAATTAAAAACATATAAAGAAAGAATGGAACAATTAAATAAAGAAATATCTTTATTAGTAATTATTATCAGTAATTCACAGTCAATGATTGAAAGAATTAATGGTGGTCAATTTGATGAATAATTAAAAAATAAATAATTGAAAGGAAAATATTCAAATGCAAGAAATTTTAAAAGCACTTGAAACAATTGGAATAAGCACTGGTATATTAATTTGCAGAGAAATTATTGTTTTATTAAAAAGATTTATTACAACTCCAAAACATGTTAGAGCAAATAACAAAATTATCAAACATCAAAAAAAATTAGCAAAATTAAATGAAAAAATTAATAAAGGAGAAAAATAATATGACAAAAATTGAATTTAATAAAAAATATAGAAAACAAGATATCAGTATGAGGCTTTTTAATAATCTGTGTATCTTTGTTTTGCAAAGTACTAGTTCAAATTAATTCTATCTTCAAATTTTATCATAAAATGAGCAATTGCTGTATTTCAATTTTGGAGGTTTTTTAATAATCTGTGTATCTTTGTTTTGCAAAGTACTAGTTCAGATTAATTCTGGAGGCTTTTTAGTAATCTGTGTTTCTTTGTTTTGCAAAGTACTAGTTCAGATTAATTCTGTCTTCAAATTTTATCATAAAATGAGCAATTGCTGTATTTCAATTTTGAATGGGCATTGTTCATTTTTTTGTTATATTTTCAATTGCTAAATAAAATATTTTGAAAACTGCCATATCATTTGGAAAAACTTTTTTATTTCTGATGACTTTTCGTAATTGACTATTAACAGATTCAATAGAATTTGTAGTATAAATCACTCTTTTGATTTCTGGAGGATAACTAATAAAAATCATTAAATTATCTCAATTTTTATATCAAGATTTAGCAATTTGAGGATAGTGTTTATTTCATTTACTTTCAAATGATTCTAAAGCTTGCATTGCTTGTTCTTCACTACATGCATTATAAATTGGCTTTAAATCTGTAACTAGTGATTTTCGATGTTTGTATGAAACATATTTTAAACTATTTCTGATTTGATGAACTATACATAATTGATGTTCAGTTTTAGGATAAACTGATTGTATTGCTTCTGACATGCCTGTTAAGTTGTCACTACAAGCAATAAGAATATCATTTAAGCCACGATTTTTCATTTCTGTGAAATTTGCTAATCAAAATTTAGCGCCTTCATTTTCACTAATTCATAAACCTAAAACATCTTTTTTACCTTCTAAATCAACACCTAAAGCTATATAAACTGATTTGTTAATAATGCGTTTATCTTGTCGTACTTTAACTACTATACAATCAAAATAAACAATGGGATAAATGCCTTCTAATGGTCTATTTTGTCATGCTTTGACATCATCAATCACATCATCAGTAATTTGTGACTAATAACACTTTCACTAATATCAGCACCATGATATAACTCTTGTAACTGCATTCTAATATCTGATAATGTCATACCTTTTGCATATAAGGAAAGAACTTGTTGATCAAAACCATCAAATCTTCTCTGTCTTTTTGGCACTATTACAGGAGTAAAATTACTATTACGATCTCGTGGTACATCAATCTCAATTTTACCTTGTTGAGTTATTAATTTTTTTGAACTTATACCATTACGAGCATTGTCACTATTACTATGTTGATTTTTTTCATATCCTAAATAATTTTGCATCTCAGAATTCAACATTTTTTCAACTAAACGTTTTGTTAATTCTTTATATAAACCCCCTTCTTTAAAAACTGTTGTTAAATCTTCAGTATTTTCTAATAATAAATCTACTGCTTTTGATATTGGATCATTATTATTAAAGTTATCTTTTTTAGCCATCTGTAACTCACTCTTTCTAGTCATTTAATTATATTTACTAGAATTAATTAAACATAGTTATTTTTGTAAGTTACACAGATTACTAAACATTACCAAATGATATGGCAGTTTTCAAAATATTTTACTTAGCAATTGAAAATATAACAAAAAAATGAACAATGCCCATTCAAAATTGAAATACAGCAATTGCTCATTTTATGATAAAATTTGAAGACAGAATTAATCTGAACTAGTACTTTGCAAAACAAAGATACACAGATTATTAAAAAACCTCCAAAATTGAAATACAGCAATTGCTCATTTTATGATAAAATTTGAAGATAGAATTAATTTGAACTAGTACTTTGCAAAACAAAGATACACAGATTATTAAAAAGCCTCATACTGATATCTTGTTTTCTATATTTTTTATTAAATTCAATTTTTGTCATATTATTTTTCTCCTTTATTAATTTTTTCATTTAATTTTGCTAATTTTTTTTGATGTTTGATAATTTTGTTATTTGCTCTAACATGTTTTGGAGTTGTAATAAATCTTTTTAATAAAACAATAATTTCTCTGCAAATTAATATACCAGTGCTTATTCCAATTGTTTCAAGTGCTTTTAAAATTTCTTGCATTTGAATATTTTCCTTTCAATTATTTATTTTTTAATTATTCATCAAATTGACCACCATTAATTCTTTCAATCATTGACTGTGAATTACTGATAATAATTACTAATAAAGATATTTCTTTATTTAATTGTTCCATTCTTTCTTTATATGTTTTTAATTCGTTGTTATAATATTCAATAATTTTTTCTTTATTCATTGCTTTTCACCTCCTTTATAAACTCATATGATTATAATCTCAATTTAATGAAGCATTATCTAAAATTACATCACTCATATTAGCGCCATATTGACTACTTGTTTCACTATTAATAGTAAATCTATTATCATTTATTAATCTTGCAGTTTCATTTGTAAATGAAGTTTCTTGCATTTCTCTATTATGATTTGTTTCTATTGGAAGTAAATTATGGATAATTTCACTTGCACCAGCAACTATGGTAGGTACTGCATAAGCATTATTAAAATCATTATTAATACCTATTGCAACACCACTTGAAATTAAATATCCACCAGTTGCCATATTACAAATTTTTCTTATTGCTTCAAATTTATTAGGTATTAACTCAGTTAATCCACTAATAAGATTTGATATACCATAAGCATTTAAACTAATATATGTATCTCAATCCATTAATGACTGATTTTCTTGTTTATTTAATAGTAATCATGGAGGACCTTCTGTTGTAGTTGTAGTAGTTATTGGAGTTGGTGTTGTTGGAATAATAGGATTAATATTATTTTCTGTTCATTTACTATAATTTGCTAAACCAATTGTTCCTAAACCTAAAATAATTTTTTTAGAACTATTAATTAATTTAGTTTTAGTATTTGGTCTTTGATTTAAATTTCATATATCTAAACCTAATTTTTTACCAAATAATAAACTATTAATTGAACCTAATACTGGATTTACAATTACTTGACCATAATAAGCACTTGTACCAATCATTGCACAAATTGGACTTATACCAGTTCTAATTAATTTAGTTAAAGTATAATTTGATTGTGTATTTTCTATACTTGGCATTTTAATCTCCTTTATTTGCTTTTAACATTTCTCTTACAATATCTAATAAAGTATTTACTTGATAATCATATAATTCAAATTCATGAATTCTAATTTTAATTTTTTCTTTATAATCCATTTTATTCTCCTTTATTTTTTCATTAAAGTAATCTTTAATTCCTTGGTTATATATTTCATTTAAATAAGTTAATCAAAATTGTTCTAATTGATATTGATAATTTGCTACTATACATTTATTAGGTTTATGACTAGCACATATATGTTTTTCACTAATCATTATTTATTCTCCTTTAATTTCTAATTTTTTAACTGTTACTTTAATTCATCCTTGATAAACATCATTATCACCAACTATTAATGCAACATTACTTTCTGGGTCAGAAACAATTATGTGTTTTGATTTAACATTTGGGTATAATCTTAAAATAATTGCTCTAATATCATTACTTGTATGAATTGCTTTTGGAAATGGTGATAATATTTCAATTTCATCTTTATTTTCAAACAAAGTTGGTAATATTATCATTAGTCAAATTCTCCATTTTGAATCTTTTCTTGTAATTTCATTATTAATTTAAGTTTTCAATTACTAATATCATCTTTAAGTAATTCCATAAATTCATTATCAAGATAATAAATTAATTTTTCTTTATTCATAATTTAACCTTTCTTTTCTAACTCTTTTATTTTGTTTTTGTTTACATAAGTTGCTACATTTATGGGCATAAACTCTACCATAACCACATTTATTATTCTTTTTAATTTTTATTATCATTATTTTTAAATGTTTCTTCTTTTTCATCTCAATACAATTTAGTATTTGCTTCTATTCACTTCTCAAAAGAATTTAACTTTAATTTATTCATTATCAAATTCACGATTTTTAATTCTTTTAATTAATTCATCAATACCTTTTATATTTGGGTCTTTATTTGAAGATAATAAAAATTGTTGTCCATTATAAGCATTTGCTCTATTATTAATTAAATATTTAATTAATTTTTCTTTATTCATTATTTATTCTCCTTATTTTCAGTTTGATTAGCAATTTCACTTAATATTTTTAATACTTTATATTCATTTTTTAATTCTTTAATAATAAATATTAAAAATATTATTAGTGTTATAATTGTTATTAATATTGGTACTATTAATAAAATTTTTCATAATATCATTTTTTACTCTTTTCATTTTTTAAATCATTTAACATTAATTGAACAAAATGCACGATTTTTAGGAATGTTTAAAGTATTAAAGATTTCACCAGTTACTATAATTTCATCATTTTTATTTAATAAAATACATCGTCTATAAAATTTTGGGTTGTTAAAAATTAAAGTAACATAGTTTAAACCATTTCACTGACCTCGAACACTATAATATAATTCTTTATTACCTTTTTCGTAATGTTTTGCTTCAATAGTATTACTAAGTTTTACTGTTAATTTGACATAATTTGCTTTATCTTTCATGTTTATAATTTCCTTAAATAATTATCAAAAATTAATATTTTTTTATGATTTTTTAAATAATATTGAATATGCTTATATGCATCTTGTTCATGTTTTGTAAATTTTATATTTCCTTTATAATCTTCTATTTTACTTTTATTTTTTGGGTGGTTTTCTAGATAATCTCAGTTGAAAACATCTTGTACTAATACCATTAATGCACCAATAATTTTAGGTGTTGCTAATGGATTAGTTAATAATTGTTTTGAACTTAAAAAGAAATTTTCTACAATAACTAATATTTTTTTATCAATAAATTTTTCTTTAATTAATTGAAATTTTTCTTTATACATATTTTTAGTTCATAAAACAGTTAATGTATTAAATGTTTCATTAAAAACAATATTATTAGTTTCATTTGAATATATAACAATTCCATTATTACCAATACCAGCAGGGTCAATTCCAATAATTAAGTCATATTGCATTAATTAAGTTAACCTCTAATAACTGTTTTAATAATTTCTAAATCACAATTACATCAACAATATTTACATTCTTCAATAAATTCTTTATGACCACAAACTAAATTATCTTTTTTTAAATCATCAATCAGTTTAATTAGTCCTATTTTAAATTCAATATCATCACTGTCTGGTATGCAAATCGTTCCTCTTTTAGTTAAATATTCTTTATCCATATTTATACCTCCTACTTAACCTAATATTTAAAATACAGTCATAACAAATTGCTTTACTATTTTTATCTCTTAAAAAATATTTTCTTGTTTTAATATCATTAGTATTAAAGAATAAATAATCTAATTTATTTTGTTTACATGTTCAACAAAAATACTTTTTCATTATGAGTTGAAATTTCTTTATAAGAAGTAACTATATAATTAATTGGTAAATCATCATGTTTATATGGATTATTTATTTTAAAACCTTTTCTGTTTTCTTCTCACGTAATGTTATATTTAAAACAAGGATTAGTAATTTTAGTTTTATTATCTGTTATTTCACCAATAAATCAACTATTATGCTGTTCATAAAACGTTAATGGTTCAAGTTTTATATCATTAAGATAATATTCTTTTGGAGCGGTTGGTTTATTAACAGCTATTTTTTGGTCTTTAATATATGGTTCTAATAATTTTATTAATTCATTACCACTTAATTCTCTTTTAATATTTTCTAAATTAAAAACTCAATATTGTAACTATTATCAATAATAAAACAATTATTTTTAATCATTCATTTTGGAAGCGATAATTTATATTCAACATAATCAATAAGAATAGATTGTGGTTTATCTTTAACAATTTGTTCTTTTTTAAATTCTATTTGCATAATAATCCTTTCCTAATATGTTCTGTTGCTTCTAGCATAAAGAACATATATTTTGATTTTTAGATTATTAATAATACTACTATTCGTTTTATTCATTCCAGCAATTCTGGGCTCAAAAATAAATTGTGAAATTTTAAAAAGAAATCGAGGCATTCGATTCAATATTTATTTAATTTATGTTTAATAAATTAATATTTTAATTGAATCGGCACCGCTCAATTTTTTTTACAAGTTTGAAATTTATTTTCTCGCCCAAAAAATTTTTCAAAAAAAATAAAAAATAAAACCAACGCTTGCTCACTGGGGAGTGGCAAGGTTGGTTAAATAAAGAATAGAATTAATACAATAGGTCCCTACAACAGGTCTATATATACTAGTTTCCAATTCGCTCCCACCCCAAGAATTACCATTAATGGTTAGTATATTTTATTAGGTATCACTCCACTTTTTATTTATCCATGCAAGTCCACATTTTTTAGCCACTATTTTTAACAACTGTGTTGTGGTTCACTGTTTTAATTCTCTAACACGTGTTGATGATAGTGTTAAAGAAGATTATTAATTATTAACTTTCTCCCACTTGGTCACTGCGTGTAGTAGATATTTAAAGGGTGTTAATAATAAAAATTTTAAAATTTTACAATTACAAAAAAAGACAAGATTATTTCTTGTCTTTTTCCTTTGATAATAATTTTTTAAATGTATATTTTTTAAAATACGTCGAATATAAATTTAAGGGTAAAAGAGAATTTAATTTGTCTATCATCATTTTAAAATGGTAATTTTGAAAAGAATTTATTTATCTAGTAATTCATCTTCCTACTTTTTTGGGAACCTCCCAAATTTGCCAATCCATATTCACCTTGACAAAGAGGTACTAATGAAAATACTAATGGTTTAATTAGAGAAAAATTTCCTAAAAAATTTATTTTTTCAAAAACTAATAAAAATGAAGTTCATAAATTTATATTGTCTTTAAATCAAAGACCGAGAAAAATATTAAATTATCTTTCACCAATCGAATATTTGGATAGAAAAATAATTTAGTTGCACTTACCTTTACAATTTAGCGATTATAAATTTTATTATAAAGTCCTAATTTTATTAGGACTTTATGTTGTAAAAAATAAATAAACAATGATATTATGATTTAAATTATTTTTTCTGTTTTGTTTATTGTTAGAATATATTTTTCATTTTTACATGATAATAGGAAATAAAAAAAATAGTATATTAATAAAACCGGAGATAAATTAATATTTTAGTACAAATTATCTTGAACCAACAATTATTAGTAGTATAATAAAAAGGTATGTTCATTCATTATTTTAAAAATTAGTATAATTAAAAGTGTAACTGCAATTAACTAAAATATTTAGGAGGAAAATTTAAATGTGAGTTGAGAAATTTGATAATCCCCAAAAAGAAATTTTTCAAATATTAAATGAAAAAGGAGTAATTAATCCTAATTTTGTTGATTATTTAAAAAAATTTGATAGTAAGGTTTTATTAAAAGCATATGAAAACATGTGTTTTTCACGAATACAAGAACAAATGCAAATGGAATTAAACTATGAAAAAGATGAAAAAGGACAAGTTAAATTAGTAAATGGAATTCCAAAAGTAATCGGAAAAGTTATTAACTTTTTATCTTCAAAAGGTCAAGAAGGTGTTGAAGTTGCTTATGCTAGTTGCTTACGACCAGGTATTGATTGATTAGTACCGGCTTATCGTAATAATGCAGCATGAATTACTGCTGGATATCCAGTTGAAAAAGTAATTCAATATTGATTAGGAAATGAAATGGGAAGTCAAATGCCGAAAGGTGTTAATATTTTACCAGTTAATATTCCAATTGCTACTCAATATTCACATGCAACAGGTATTGCTTTTGCTGAAAAATATAAAAAAGATAAAGGAATTGTTATTACTACGATTGGTGATGGTGGTACTTCTGAAGGTGAGTTTTCTGAAGCAATTAATTTTGCTGCTATCCATAAATTAGCTGTTGTTTTCTTTGTTGAAAATAATCAGTGATCATTAGATACACCAACTGCTAAAGCAACAATGAGTCCAACTTTTGCACAAAAAGGAACAGCATTTGGTGTACCTAATATTCGTGTTGATGGTAATGATTTTTTTGCTGTTTATTATGCTACACAAGAAGCAATTGAAAGAGCAAAAAAAGGTAATGGTCCTTCATTAATTGAAGCTGTTACTTATCGTCAAAATGCGCATTCTGCTTTTGATATTAAAAAAGATTATTTTTCTGCTGAAGATTATAAAATTGAACAAGAATGATTAAAAAAAGATCCAATCAATCGTATTAGAGAATATTTAAAATCAATTAAACTTTGAGATGACAACAAACAAGCAGAATTAGATAAACAAATTACTAAAAAGGTTAATGATGCAATTACTTGAGCATTAAAAAATGAAAGTGTTTCAATTGATGAAATATTTGATTATACATATGAAAAATTAACACCACAATTAATAGAACAAAAAGCAGAAGCAAAAGCTTTCTTCAATGAAGGAGAGAAAAAATAATTATGAAAAGAAATAATGTGCAAGCTATTACTTTAGCCTTAGAATTAGCAATGAAAAAAAATCCTAATGTTGTTGTTTATGGTGAAGATGCCGGTAATGTTGGTGGTGTTTTTCGAGCAACTAAAGGTTTACAAGCAAAATTTGGCGTTAATCGTTGTTTTGATGCACCAATTGCTGAAGCAGTTATTGCTGGTAGTGCCGTTGGAATGGCAATTAATGGTTTAAATCCAATTATTGAAATGCAATTTTCAGGATTTGCTTTCCCTGCTTTTCAACAATTGTTATGTCATACTGCACGAATGAGAAATCGTTCTCGTGGTAGATTCACTTGTCCAATGGTAGTACGTATGCCTTCATATGATTGAAATAATGGTAATAATGGTGCTTTGGAGCATCATTCAGAAGCAATTGAAGCTTTATTTTGTCATATTCCAGGTTTAAAAGTAGTTATGACTTCAAAACCTAATGATACTAAAAAATTATTATTGGCAGCAATTGAAAGTCCAGATCCTGTTATTGTTTTAGAATGTTTAGGAACTTATTTCAATAGTTATACTAGCAATAATTATACATATGATGTTAGAGAAGAAGTTAGTGATGCTTATGAAGTGGCTGTTCTTGGTAAAGCTAAAGTTCTTAAAGAATATAAGGCTGAAGAAAAACCTGATTTAACGATTGTAACTTATGGTTCAAAAGTTTATGATTGTGAAGCTGCTGTTAAAATTTTAGAAGAAAAAGAAAATTTTAAAATTGAATTAATTGATTTACAAACATTACAACCATGAGATGAAGAAACAGTTGTTAATTCTGTTAAAAAAACAGGAAGATTATTAGTTGTTTCAGAAGCAGTTCGTTCATTTTCAGTTGCCTCAGAAATTATTACCGTTGTTAATGAAAAGTGTTTTGAATATTTAGAATGTCCTCCAACAAGATTAACGGGTTATGATATTACTGTTCCACTGTCTAAAGGTGAAAAATGATTTATAATTAGTCCAGATAAAATTATGGAAAAAGTTAAACTAATGATGAATTATCCAGTTTAGTTAGTTGTTTAAAGAAAGGAAAGTGAAAAGATGGAATTGAAGTTTAAAGATATGGATGGAATAGATGAAGTTACTGTAACTCAAATTCATGTTAAAGTTGGAGATAATGTAAAAAAAGGTGATAATGTTGTTGATATCGAAGCAGATAAAGCTTCAGATAGTATTAAAGCCGAAGCAGATGGTAAAGTTTCTAAGATTCTTGTTAAAGAAGGAGATAGTATTAAGTCAGGTGCTGTTATTGTTGAGTTTGGTGGGACGATTAGTGATAATAAAAGTCCTTCATCAACAAATTCTTCACCAAAATCTGAATCAGTTGCTAGTACATCTACAGTATCACCAGTTGAATTACCAAAACAAAATGTGCAACCTATTCAACAAACGGGTAAAGTATTAGCAACACCATTAGCACGTAGAATGGCTCGTGACTTAGGTGTTGATATGGGAACAATTAAAGGAACTGGTCCTCGTGGTAGAATTTTAAAAGATGATTTATTAAATGCCAAGAATGGTGGTACAACAACTAGTGCTACTGCATCAACAACACCTATTAATTCAATATCTTCAGTTTCTGCTACAACTATTAGTTCACAAGGTATTAATGTTACTAAAATCGAAAGTTTTGGTAATGTTGAACATTTACCATTATCAGGAATTCGTAAGGCTGTTGCTAATCAAATGTCATTATCAGTTTATACAGCACCACATGTTAGTTTAATGATTAATGTTGATGCTGAAAACTTAGTACAATTACGTGCAACTTTAAAAGAACCAGCGGAAAAAGATCCAGATGGTAGTGCTAAATTAACATTTATGCCATTCTTTGTAAAGGCTGTTACTAAAGCGTTAAAAGAAGAACGATTTAAATTACTTAATTCAACTTTGAACATGGCTAATAATGAAATTCTTGTTAAAAAATATTATAACATTGGTATGGCAGCTGATACTGAAAAGGGTTTAGTAGTTCCTGTTATTAAAAATGCTGATCAACTTTCATTATTTGAAATAGCAAGACAAGTTAATTCATTGGGTGATAAAGCTCGTAAGGGGCTATTAAAAGGTGATGAAATGCAAGGTGGATCATTTACTATTACTAATTTTGGTTCAGCAGGAATTGAAATGGGAACACCAGTTATTAATTATCCAGAAGTAGCAATTTTGGGTCTAGGAATGATGCAAAAAAAACTAATTATTGCTGATGGTAAAATTGTTGAACATAAGTTCTTTCCATTATCACTTTCAATTGATCATCGTGTTATTGATGGTGCACCTGCTGGTTATTTCCTTTCTCGACTTAAAGAGTTATTAGAAAATCCAACATTAATTTTAGCTTAAGGAGAAAATGTAAAAGATGTCTAACTATGATTTTGATTTAATAATTATCGGGGCAGGTCCTGGTGGTTATGTAACAGCGGCTCGAGCAGCAAAGATGGGTTTAAAAACTGCAATTGTTGAAAAAGATAACTGAGGTGGAGTCTGTTTAAATGTTGGATGTATTCCTACTAAGACGTTACTAAAGGGCGCAAAAGTTTTTCATTATATTGAAAATGCTGATAAATATGGTGTTGCTATTAAAGATAAAAAAAATATTGAAATTAATTGAAAAGTAATGCAAGATCGTAAAGCTGGTGTTGTTCAAGGTTTAACTGGTGGTGTTGGCTTTTTAATGAAATCTAATAAAGTTGAACAATTATTAGGGACTGGAAGTACTATTGATAAAAATACGATTTTAATGAAAGCTAAAGACGGTAAAGAAAAGAAATATACTACTAAATATATGATAATTGCTACTGGTTCAAAAGTAAAAATGTTTGATAATCCTAATGGTCCACAAGGTTTAAGTGAAAAAGATTTAAAAACAAACCAAACATTATTAACTTCGACTGAACTTCTTTCTTTAAAAGAAGTTCCAAAAACACTAACTATTATTGGTGGTGGTGTTATTGGAATTGAGTTTGCTTGTTTATTTAGTACACTTGGTACTAAAGTTACTATTATTGAATATTTAGATCGTATTTTAGCATTACTAGATGAAGATATTAGTACAACTTTAACTAAAATTCTTGAAAAAAATGGTGTTAATATTATTACTGGTCATAGTGTTAATGAATTAAAGGATAAAACTTTAACTTATTATGCTGCAACCGATAAAGAACATAAAAAACCATTAACAGTAACTAGCGACTATTGTTTATTAAGTACTGGAAGAACGCCAATTACTGAAGGTTTTACTAATTTGGGAATTCAAATTAAACCCAATCAAGCATTTGCCGTAAATAATAAATTGGAAGCTTTAGATGCTAACAATAATGTTATTGATAATATATATGTAATTGGAGATGCTAATGGTCAAAGAATGCTTGCTCACGTTGCGTCAACACAAGGATTAGCAGCACTTAATAATATTTTAGTTAAAGAAGGTAGAACGGATGCTGATAATCAGCCATTGAAAGAGCAAGAAGTAGATTATAATAAAATGCCTAGTTGTATTTATTCATTCCCTGAAGTGGCAAGTGTTGGTTTAACTGAAACTGAATGTAAATCTTTAGGTAAAGAATATTTGATGAAGAAAATACCATTTACTATTAATGGTAAGGCATTGGCTGATGGTGAGACTGATGGTTTTGTTAAAATAATTATTGATAAAAAATATGGAGAAATCCTAGGTGCTCATATTTTATGTTCAACGGCTACTGATATAATTGCTGAAATTATTAATATTATGCAAACGGAAGGTACTATTGTTGAATTAGCCTCTTCTTGTCATCCACATCCAACAATGTCAGAAGTAGTTATGGATGTTGCACAAGATTTAGAATTAGAATGATACAAAGTTAATAAAAAATAGAAAATAATAAAAATGTACCTAAAAATTTAAAGGTACATTTTTATTGTAAAATTAATATAATATTGATTAAAAAGTATTGCTTCTTCTTTTTTTATCAAAAAAATAATTAGTGGTATTACTGTTAATTTCTTTTTGTAAATATTTATTTCATGTAGTTATTTGTTCAAATTGTATATTTTCTAAATTTTCATTACATAAATTATTATTTTCTGACGTTCTTTTTTTAAATGGTGTTTGAAATGTTTTTACTTCATTTTGTTGCATTTCTGTTTTATCTTTATCTTCTAATAATTTGCATATAATAGTATTTTTTTTCTGTTCGGCATTTAATAAAAATATTTTCTTTACATTTCACTGCTTGTTCTCAATTTTTATCTTTTTCAATATCAAAATCATATTTATTTGTTGACATTTTATTATTGTTCCTTTTGAGATAAAAATGTTAATTATGTCACTTTGGATAAAAAACCAATAGTAGTGACAAGTTAATTTTATAATGATATTTAAAAATATTTATATATAATCTATAAATAAAAAAAGTATAAAAAAATTACTTTAATTTTCTAAGTAAAAAATTAAAGTAATCATTATTTTTAAATAACCTTATTGATTTGATTTTTTGTTTTATATTCAATAAATATTTTTTGAAAAAGAGGATCTGTTAAAACATTATTTAATACTAGTTGTTCATATGTTTCATAGTTGTGATTTCTTTGCACATAATATGTTTCATAAGCAAATAAGTGCATAATCATATTACCAATGGTAGGATTACTTTCTTTATTATTTTTTCAAAGTATTTCTTGTAGTTTAATACCGTGTTTTTTAAATAACATATTCATTGAATGTTTTATTTTATGTGGTCTAGTTAATATTAATTTTTCAATAGCACTACTAATATTAAGACCATTAGCAAATATATCATCTAAACTATGAATAAAGTTTCTCAATTGAATTAATTCGAGATCTTCAAATAATTGTTCATTATCTTGCAAAATTTTTTTCATTAATAACATTTTAACATGACTATCATTTTGTTCAATATAAATAGGAATTTTAATCATATTAGTGAAACTTCTAATGATTGGAATTAATTCTTGTTTAAATTGATAGCCTAAATGGTAGTGAATTATAAAAAATAATAATAAAAGATTTTCATATATTTTATTAAAATTCAAAAAGGTAAGTGATTTTTTATGTTCATCTATTGTTTTAATAAATGACTGATGGAATTGAGTGATAATATTAATAATATCTTGTGAAGTATTTTCCAAACATACGTTTTTAAAATTGGTAAGTATAGTTTTTTTATATATAAGATTTGCATTATTAAATTCTTTTAAAGCATTTTTATAATAATCTGTTGTGAATGTTTCTGAAAGTTCTTTTTGTAAACTATTAATTTTTTCTTCATCACAAAGAATAACTGCATCTTGATAGTTTAAAAATAAAACAATTCAATTTATACACATTTTTTTTTGATCAACAGTTAAATTTGTATCAACGAAACATTGGAATAAAGCACCGCCAGTTTCAATGATACACTCATCAGCTGTTTTGTTAATTAACATTATTTGGCACCTAACTTTCTTTTTTGTAGTTTTAATAATTTAATTAAAAAGTGTTTTAAGGTCAACTATCTTCTTTAATATTCTATCATTATAAATGACTTTTTTAAATTTTAGTAAAAATTACCAATTTTAATAATTTTTTTAAACAAGTTAAAAAATGACTATTAACTTTAGATTTTTAAATCACTTGAAAAAATATTTAAAAATTTTTTAAATCATTAGATAATCAGATGTATTTTTTTGTTCAATAGTTAAGTTTGCATCAATGAAACATTGAAATAAAAAACCTCTATTTTAATGATGTAATTATTAGTTGTTATATTAATTAACATTATTTGGCACCTAACTTTCTTTTATAATTTGATAACTTTTAATTAAAATATATTTTAAAAGTCAGTTATCTCTTTTAATCTCCTATCATTATAAATGACTTTTTTAAATTTTAGTAAAAATTACCAATTTTAATAATTTTTTAAACAAGTTAAAAAATATTATTAACTTTAAATTCTAAAATGTTATTTTTAAAATTATTTAATGATTTTAAAGTAGGTTACTATTATTATATTTATATAACATCAACATATACTTTAAAATTGAAGTAATGCTCATATTTTATCTCAAATTCTTTATACAAGGGAGTCTAATAATTTTTAAATAAGTATAATTTGTTATGCAAGTTTTTTATAAACTTTTATATTTTTTCTAATTTTTTAAATATTAATTTTATAATCAAAAACTTAGTTAAACACTTATGGGACAAGATGTGATAGTGTGAATCTTGTATTCTTATTCTAACACATAATATTTGAAACTTCTTCTTTTTGGAAATTATTATTAATTGTAATAAAAAACTTTAGTATTAGCGATAATTATTAATTAAAAGCATTTTTTACTATAAATTAATTATAAAATAGATTATTAAAATTATAGTATTTTGACTTTAATAAGAGTAAAAAAAACTAATTTTATGAAAAATAAATAAATTTTTATGTATAATATAATTATTAACTTTAATATAAGTTTTTAATCCATTACTTTTGGTTTTTGAGATTGAAATAAAAAAATAACAGTTCAACAAGAAGAATTAGAAAATTATAAAATTAATAATGAAGAATTGATAAAAGGGAAAGAATTAGAAAATGAAAAACTAAAACAAGAAAAAACTACTATTTTGATTGAAAAACTAAAGAAAAATATGTTTGAAATAACTAGTGTTCTTGCAGAAGTTGACATTTTAGAAGAAGAATTTAAAAAAATGCTCAGTGAAAAAACTAATAATGAACCTGAATGTGAAATTGCAGAGAAAGCAATTGAAGTACTAAGTAAAAAAAAGAAGTTCATTTTGTTCACAAGATAGTGGTTTTGATTCAAATGCAAGTAGTGATAGTGAAGAATCTTCTTATCCAGAAAAATTAAATCCATTTATTAATGATGATGACGTAAGTTCTCAATCAACCAGTATTTTTAGTAAACCAATTTTGCCAAAAATGTAAATAGATAAATATAGTTATTAAAATAATTGTTAATTTTAATAATTAAATATTAATAAATAAATTATTTAAATACTTACATCAGTAAGTGTTTTTAATAGAAAAACTTATTTATTTAGAAAAAATATGTAACTTAGTAAAAATAAAGAAATTATTATTTTAAAATCTTTTTATCTGTTAAGTATTTTAACTTGACATCATTATGTGAATAAGATATTATTAAAAAGGTTTATTTGCCACAAATTAATAGAAGGAGGTAATTTATGGTTAAATTACGCTTAATACCAACAGGAAAAAGTAAATCAGTGCAACCTAGTTACAGAATTGTTGCGATTGATGCAAGAACAAAACTAAATGGTAGATATATTGATAAATTAGGTACTTATAATCCAACAAGCAAAGAAAAACAAGTAACTATCGATGAAGTAAAAGCATTAAAATTTTTATCAAATGGTGCTCAACCAACAGAAACTGTTCGTAGTTTATTATCAGCAGAAGGAATTATGACTAAATTTCATAATTTAAGACAAGAGAGAAAAAGTAGCAAACCTAAAAAAATAACAAAAAAAGTTACTGTAAAAAATAAAAAAACTCCTACTACTGATTCTATTAAAAAAGAAGAAGCACCCGCTACTTAATATTAAAATATGCTACAAGTGATTAATTAATATGTATGTAACATTGTTAGAAGGTTTAATTGAACCAATTTTACTTGATAAAATTTGTGAAGTTGAGATTCGCGAATTAGTAGAAAAAAATCACTATGATTTAATATTAATGGTACCAATCATTAATATCAGTATTGATTGGTAAAAAAGGAAATACTATTCGTGCATTATCAACAATTATTGAAAGCAAAGCATATTTAGAAAACAATACTATTAAATTAGTAATTAATGAGTTTTAAGATGAAATATTTAGAATTAGGTACTATTGTTAATACTCATGGTCTTATTGGTGAAGTTAAGGTTTTATGTAATTATTATGGTAATAAATTTTCATGAAAAGAAAAAACAACAGTTTATTTAGAAGAAACTAAACAACTAACACCTTTAATTATTTCAAGAGTAAGAAATCATAAACAGTTTTTATTATTAACATTTGAAAATTATAATACTATTGAGTTAGTAGAAGGTATGAAAAATAAAAATTTAGTTATTAATACTGAAGAAATAATTAATGACAACTTACCTTGATTTTATGAAGATATTCTAAATTATGAAGCATTTGATGCTAATAATAATGCTTTTTTAGGAAAAGTTATTGCTTTCTTAGATAATAATCATCAAGGTTTATGAGAAATAAAAATGACTAATAAAAAAACCTTTTTTATTCCTAATAATAAAGTATTTATTAATAAAATTAATAAAGAAGAACAAAAAGTTTATTTTAATATTATTGAAGGATTAATTAATAATGACTAAAAACCAATTCACAATTATAACTTTATTTCCCAATGCTTTTAATGATTTTATGCAAACATCAATCATCAAACGAGCTATTACTAAAAAACAAATTAGCATTGATATTATTGATATTAGAAGTTTTGCTAATAATAAACACCAACAAGTTGATGATGCTCCTTATGGTGGTGGCAATGGTATGGTTTTACAAGCAATGCCAGTAATTAATGCTATTAATAGCGTAAAACTTAAATATCCTAAGGCTAAAACAATTTTACTTAGTCCACAAGGTCAACAATGAAATCAACAATTAGCTTATAAATATAGTCAAAAAAATATTAATTATATTTTAGTTTGTGGTCATTACGAAGGTATTGATGAACGCATTATGTCTTATATTGATGAAGAGATTTCAATTGGTGATTATGTATTAACTGGTGGTGAATTACCAGCAATGGTTATTATTGATTGTATTACTAGGTTAATTCCTAATGTTATTCAACATCAATCTCATCTTAATGATTCTTTTAATAACTCATTATTGGATTATCCAACATATACAAGACCAGAAGAAGTACTAGGTATGAAAGTTCCAGAAGTTTTAATTGGTGGTCACCATGAAAAGATAGCAGAATATCGTCATCAACAAGCATTAATTAATACTTATAAAAAAAGAATTGATTTATTTAAAAAATATCAATTATCTGCAAAAGATAAAATAATAATTGAAGAATATAAATCTTCACTTAAAAAAAATAAACGAAAGGAGAAATAAAACATGCAAAATGCAATTATTAAATTAGTTAGCGAAAGTCAACTAAATCATAATCTTCCTAATTTTAAATCTGGAGATACAATCCAAGTTTTTTCTAAAATTAAAGAAGAAAAAAAAGAACGTATTCAAATGTTTGAAGGAGTAGTTATTGCTCGCAAAGGTTCAGGAATTACGCAAAATGTTATTGTTCGTAAAACTGTTGGTGGTAAAGGTGTCGAAAAAACATTTGCTTTACATTCACCATTAATTGATAAAATTAATGTTATTCGTAAGGGTAAAGTAAGAAGAGCACGTATTTTCTACTTACGTAAATTAAGCGGTAAAGCTGCTAGAATTAAAGAAATTAAAACAGTAAAACCCGTTAAATAATAATTAAACCACCGTTATTAAAATCAATGGTGGTTTTCTAAATTGATATAAAATAATAATAAAATGTATTAAAGGAGTTAAAAAAATGCCTAATGAAAGTACCCATAATCAAATTCATTGATTCCCTGGTCATATGATGAAAGCCATTAAAGCAATTGAAACTAAGTTACCAATTATTGATGTTGCAATTGAAGTTTTAGATGCACGAGCACCATTAGCAACAAAAAGTACTTTATTAGATCGTTTATTAGAGAAAAAAATAAGAATTATTGTTCTTAACAAAGTTGATTTAGCAGATGATAATTTTACTAAAGAATGAGTTACTTTTTTTGAAAGTCAAGGTTTTTCTGTTTTATTGGCAAAATCATTAACTACAAAAATGAAACCACAGTTGTTAAATTTAATTACTAAATTAATGGAACCGCAAATGGAAAAAGAATTGGCAAAAGGTATTGTTAATCCAAAAAATAAGGTATTAATTATGGGATTACCAAATACGGGTAAATCAACATTTATCAATAATTTATTGCAACGTAAAGTAACACAAACTGCTAATATACCTGGTGTTACTAGAGGTCAACAATGAATTAAATTAAATCCAACGATTGATTTGTTAGATAGTCCTGGTATTTTACCACCAAAAATGAATGATCAAAAAGTAGTAATGATTTTAGCTTTAATTAAAGCAATTCCTGTTAAACATTTATTTTTAGAAGAAATGGCTAATTTTGCTTTAACCTTTTTACTTGAGAATTATTATGAAAGATTAGTAAAATATTATAATATTAATTTTGAAATTAAAAATATTAATGATGAAACATTATTTCTTTATTTTAAGAAATTAGCACAAAAATATCATTTAAAATTGGCTAATGATGAAGATAATACTCATCGTGCCATGAATTTATTTATTAATGATTTACAAGTAGGGAAACTAGGATTAATTTCATTTGAAATACCACCTAAGATTTTAAAACATGAAAAGTAGTTTACGATACGAAATTGATAATTATTCATCAGGAACATTAATTGCTGGTTTTGATGAAGTGGGAAGGGGAGCTATTGCAGGATCAATTGTTGTTGCAAGTGTTATTCTTAAACCAAATTTTAATCATCCTTTAATTAAAGATTCAAAACAATTATCAGCAAAACAACGAATAGTAATGTATCAAATTATAATTGATAATGCACTAACAGTTGTTGTTAGTATTAAAAGTCATCAATTTGTTAATATTCATAATCCTAAGCAGACTAGTATTTTAGCAATGATAGAAGCATTTAATAAATTAAAAATAGTACCTGATGTGTGTTTAGTTGATTTTGAAAAACCGCAATTTCCTAATTTTCTAGGAAAAGTTGAAGCAATAGTTAAAGGTGATCAAAAATCACTTAATATTGCTAGCGCTTTGATTATTGCTAAAGTAGTAAGAGATAAAATTATGATTGATTATGATACTCAATATCCTAATTATGGGTTTAAAAATCATAAAGGGTATTATACAAAAAATCATCAGATAGCATTACAAAATTATGGTATTTGTGATATTCATCGTATTAGTTGTGCGCCCGAGGTTTTTTAATAATCTGTGTTTCTTTGTTTTGCAAAGTACTAGTTCAGATTAATTCTGTCTTCAAATTTTATCATAAAATGAGCAATTGCTGTATTTCAATTTTGAATGGGCATTGTTCATTTTTTTGTTATATTTTCAATTGCTAAGTAAAATATTTTGAAAACTGCCATATCATTTGGAAAAACTTTTTTATTTCTGATGACTTTTCGTAATTGACTATTAACAGATTCAATAGAATTTGTAGTATAAATCACTCTTTTGATTTCTGGAGGATAACTAATAAAAATCATTAAATTATCTCAATTTTTATATCAAGATTTAGCAATTTGAGGATAGTGTTTATTTCATTTACTTTCAAATGATTCTAAAGCTTGCATTGCTTGTTCTTCACTACATGCATTATAAATTGGCTTTAAATCTGTAACTAGTGATTTTCGATGTTTGTATGAAACATATTTTAAACTATTTCTGATTTGATGAACTATACATAATTGATGTTCAGTTTTAGGATAAACTGATTGTATTGCTTCTGACATGCCTGTTAAGTTGTCACTACAAGCAATAAGAATATCATTTAAGCCACGATTTTTCATTTCTGTGAAATTTGCTAATCAAAATTTAGCGCCTTCATTTTCACTAATTCATAAACCTAAAACATCTTTTTTACCTTCTAAATCAACACCTAAAGCTATATAAACTGATTTGTTAATAATACGTTTATCTTGTCGTACTTTAACTACTATACAATCAAAATAAACAATGGGATAAATGCCTTCTAATGGTCTATTTTGTCATGCTTTGACATCATCAATCACATCATCAGTAATTTGACTAATAACACTTTCACTAATATCAGCACCATGATATAACTCTTGTAACTGCATTCTAATATCTGATAATGTCATACCTTTTGCATATAAGGAAAGAACTTGTTGATCAAAACCATCAAATCTTCTCTGTCTTTTTGGCACTATTACAGGAGTAAAATTACTATTACGATCTCGTGGTACATCAATCTCAATTTTACCTTGTTGAGTTATTAATTTTTTTGAACTTATACCATTACGAGCATTGTCACTATTACTATGTTGATTTTTTTCATATCCTAAATAATTTTGCATCTCAGAATTCAACATTTTTTCAACTAAACGTTTTGTTAATTCTTTATATAAACCCCCTTCTTTAAAAACTGTTGTTAAATCTTCAGTATTTTCTAATAATAAATCTACTACTTTTGATATTGGATCATTATTATTAAAGTTATCTTTTTTAGCCATCTGTAACTCACTCTTTCTAGTCATTTAATTATATTTACTAGAACTAATTAAACATAGTTATTTTTGTAAGTTACACAGATTACTAAACATTACCGTGCGCCCATTAAAAAATATAGCGGAATTATATAATAGAGAAACTTTTATTATTACAATTATTTACTGGTAATAAGTTATTATCTAATTTATTTATATCTGTTGCTAATAATTTATTATTTTGAATATTAAAAATTTCTTTAATTGGTTTAGTTCCTTGATTTATTAAAATATTTTTAAATGATTGAAGTCCAATTTTTTGTAAATTCTTTTCTAATTGGCTTGTAGGTGTTTTAATATTATAGGCAACTTCTAAATAAAAGAATCTTTTTTGAAAGTCATGGTCAAAATCTTGATATTTTTTATAGATTTTTTCTATTTTATTTATTATATTTTTATTTAATATTTTTTGAAAGGTATTATTGTTAATAATGTCTTTGCTAATATTTTCTAATAAATAGTGTAGTGGAAATAATTCAGTAGAATAACTAGTAACATTTTTATATGGTAATAATAAGTCATTGATTATTTCTTTTTTAATATTGTATTTTTGTCTAATTTTATTAGAAGTTTTAATTATATTTATTTTAAAACAAAATTTATTATCTTTATTATCAATTACTAACATAGTTGAAAATGCTAAATTGTAAAGGTAAGTGCAACTAAATTATTTTTCTATCCAAATATTCGATTGGTGAAAGATAATTTAATATTTTTCTCGGTCTTTGATTTAAAGACAATATAAATTTATGAACTTCATTTTTATTAGTTTTTGAAAAAATAAATTTTTTAGGAAATTTTTCTCTAATTAAACCATTAGTATTTTCATTAGTACCTCTTTGTCAAGGTGAATATGGATTGGCAAAATAAATTTTTACATCTAAATTTTTTTCAAGTTGTTGTCAATTTGAAAATTCTTTGCCACGATCAAAAGTAATAGTTTTAACAATGTTTTTAGGAAGAATTGATAAATAATAACTGACATTTTTATTAATAACTTTAGTAGTTCTGTTTTTAACTAATATTGCTAAAGTAAATCGTGATACTCTTTCAACTAAAGTTATTAAACATGATTTGCTTTTGCCTCTTGATGATACTATAGTATCTCCTTCTCAATGACCAAGTGTTATACGATCATTAACATTTATATCTCGTTCTTTAATTGATTTACCATTAAACTTGCCACGATTTTCTTTAGATTTTCGTTTTTTACCTTTTCTTCTTAAATTTTTACTAGTAACTTTATCAAGCATTCCAAAATAAATTCAAGTATAAATTGTTTTAAAACTAATAACTCACTCTTTATGAAAATTTTTAATTCTGCCATAAATTTGTTCAGGTGATCAACCTAATAGTAATTTTTGTTGTACATATTTTACTAAATTCTTATTTTTAAACTTATGAAAACTAATATGTGATTGTTTTCGATTTTCAGCTTTATTTTGTGCAATTAATGAAAAATAATGATTATTATCTTTATTTCTATTAATTTCTCGAATAATAGTACTAATACTTCGATTAAGATTTTTAGCTATTTCACTAATTTTAAATTTAAATTTCAATTGATTCTCAATATAAATCCTTTCATCTATGCCAAGATGTTTATAACTCATATAAAAACTCCTTACTTTTTTCTAAACTAAATTTAACATTATGAAATTTTTATATGAGAATTTTTTGCAATTTTATTTACTTGCACTTACAAGTATAATTCAGCATTAGTTTTAAAACAATTTATACTTGAATTTATTTTGGAATGCTTGATAAAGTTACTAGTAAAAATTTAAGAAGAAAAGGTAAAAAATGAAAATCTAAAGAAAATCGTGGCAAGTTTAATGGTAAATCAATTAAAGAACGAGATATAAATGTTAATGATCGTATAACACTTGGTCATTGAGAAGGAGATACTATAGTATCATCAAGAGGCAAAAGCAAATCATGTTTAATAACTTTAGTTGAAAGAGTATCACGATTTACTTTAGCAATATTAGTTAAAAACAGAACTACTAAAGTTATTAATAAAAATGTCAGTTATTATTTATCAATTCTTCCTAAAAACATTGTTAAAACTATTACTTTTGATCGTGGCAAAGAATTTTCAAATTGACAACAACTTGAAAAAAATTTAGATGTAAAAATTTATTTTGCCAATCCATATTCACCTTGACAAAGAGGTACTAATGAAAATACTAATGGTTTAATTAGAGAAAAATTTCCTAAAAAATTTATTTTTTCAAAAACTAATAAAAATGAAGTTCATAAATTTATATTGTCTTTAAATCAAAGATCGAGAAAAATATTAAATTATCTTTCACCAATCGAATATTTGGATAGAAAAATAATTTAGTTGCACTTACCTTTACAATTTAGCAATTGATATAATTATAATATACTTATTAAATTAAATCTACTAAAATTTAATAATTTTTTTATACTAAGTATGGATTATACTTTGATTATCTTCCTTAACACAATCATGAATTTTAACATCATAACTATTAAATAAATTTTCATAATCAACATTAAATGGCACTAGTAATTGGTTTTTACTAGAAAAACGAGTAATTAATAAGTGCAAATAATGATGATCATTATTGGCATTTAAAGTTTGTTCATAATAAGCGAACCGTTCTTTATACTTAAATTGAATTGCTAATACTTTAAAATTATGTGATAAATAATTACGAACATCTTTAATATACTCTAACTGTTCTAATAAAATTTTACTATCATTAAATTCTTTGATACCAAAATAATGAGCAATCTTAGCGATACTTTTATCATTTAAAGTTTGTAATAATTTCATTGTTCATTCAAATGACATAACTTCTATTAAACTGCGTATTGTTCGTGATTTTAAAACACCACTTCTATTATATTTATTATAACCAGCACGAATCAAACGTAAAGCTGTTTTCATTTGAGCTAGGTGTTCTGGATTAAGAAAAGTAGCATTATCTAAATTTTGAACATTATCATTAAAAAGTTGATGTAATAAAGCATTTTTTAAAGAATTTTCAATCATTAAAATATGTTTTAAATACAATAAACGTAAATCAATGTTTAATAATAATAAATCTTTAAGTTGATGTTGAGGATAATTACGCTTTAATAATTCTAAATATTTTTCTTCAACAATATTTTCTGCAAATCATTCTTCATTTAATAACATGTAATTCACTCCTTAAATAAACTAACCTCTAATTTTATAAATACCAACGCGAATAGAAGAATTTTTAGATTCTTTTGTTTCACTTTTAATATCTACTTCTTTTTTTCTTCGTAACAACTCTTGTTCAATAAAGTCATCAACGTTCATATTGGTACTTTGATAAGTAGCAGTTCAATCAAATGTTTTATTAGTAAAGTTATTTTTAGGTTTATTACTATCTTTAAAAAATTCTTGTACTTCTTGATTCATAAATGCTTTTTGCTTACGTTTACGTGAAAATAAATTAGTAAAGAATTTCTTAAAATTAAAAATTGATCAAAACTGACGAAAATTAATAGTCATTGCTAAACCAAAAATTAAAATTGATGAATATAATAATGAATAACCGATAACTCGTAATACAAAACTATAATCTGTGAAATTATATGTTGGTGGATATTTATCAAAGAAATAAAGACATCCAAATAATGTTACTGCTAAAATTGGAATAATTAACACTAAAGTATTTTGAATAATAAAACGTAAATCACTATTATACGTCAAATGTTTTCAAACATAAACTCAGATTGAAATTAAACGATAAACTCAACCAATACAACTTGATAAAAGAATCATATATAAACTTAATGATAAATATTGATAACTTTGATGTTTTCAACCTAAATTTGATAGTATTCAACCCAAAATAACACCTAAAACAAGATTTATTATTGATTGAATATAAGAACCTCAAATTGTTTCTTTGTGTTTTACAGTAGCATTTACAATAACTTTTCCTGGTTCGGTTGCCACTTGAATTGTATTTTTTAAAGATAAAAGTAAAATAAATCATGGTTGTGACAAAAATAAATTAATAAAAAGATTTTTTGAAGAATCAAAATTACCATCAGAATTATTAATATTTGTAATACTTAAAGCAGACACTAAATATTGAGTAATAATAAATTGATTAATAAATAAAAAACCAGCAATCATATAAGCATATAACTCAAATTTAGTATACACAGTTCATCTAATTCGTCCACTTTTGGCAATTCAATATCCAAAAACTTCGCGAAAAGAACTAATTAAAATTAAAGCAATTGAGCGCATTGTTGTGGCAATAATAATATAAATAGTGTAAATTGATGTTGTTGTCAGTGATAAAAATAAAGTAATTAAAATAATATCAATGTTAGAAATAATCATGTCAGGTAAACGATTCAGGGCTACTCATCATGATTGTTTTAGCATCCTTTTTTGTTGTGTTCATTTTTTATGTTGTAATCATGGATATTCAATTTTAATAACGATAAAAGTAACAAATGCTTTTAATACACCACAAACAAAATAAGCAAAAAAAGGAATATACATATCTATTGGTTTACCATCAGATTTTCTAATAACTAATAACGTCATTAGTAAAATATACATAATAATCTCTGAAAAAATAAAAATTAAACGATTTAAATAACCTTTTTGATCAGCTTGAATTAAATTTTGATAAGCACCACTAAAATAAAAAAAGATTAATTCACGTGATCCTAAAGAAATAATAATAAGTGCTACTTGTCAAAAAGGAATTTCCATATCTAAACCAATTTCTGGTAAATGAACACTAGCTAATCCTAAAATAAAACCAGCACTGACAAGAATAATTAAATATATTCTTCCTGAATGATGATAATTTTTTCTTGTCGTATTAATAATATCGTTGACGGTTTCATAATCATCATTTTGTAAAGGACGATATAAAGAAAAAATGGTAATTAAACCAAGTCCTCCTTCTGTCAAACTAAGGTAAGTCAAAAAAGAAATAATAACACGAATTAAACCATTAATTTTTTCACCGTATGCTAAACCAGTAACATAAAGAAAAGTTAACTGTAAAATAGAGATAACAATTGTCATGATAACACCAACAATTGTATTAAAAATACCTTTTTTAGTTGTCATTACTTCACCCAATCTATATAAATAAAATTAATTTTGTTTTTTACTTAAATATGTTAACAACCCAAAATTAAAAGTTCAATATTATTAATCACTATTAAAAATAAAAAAATAGCAAAAAAATAAAAATGTAATCTATATATTAGTATAGATTAATTTTATCATTTTTCTTTTTTAATCTGTTTAATTAAATCTGTTTTTAAATCTTTTATTATAAAATTTTGATCATTCAAATAAGTAAATGGTTCTTCTAAATCATTAAATGACAAATAATAAGCAAATAATGCAATTTTATTAGGAGTAACTATTGTTGACCCATACTTAGTATCACCAACAATTGGTAAATTTAAAAATTGTAAAGTACTACGAATTTGATGTTTTCTACCAGTAACTAATTGACACTCAACTAAAGTAAAGTCTTTAGTATTAAATATTGGTGTAAAGATGGTGCTACAACTTTTACTTTGTTCACTTGGTTCAATTGAAAATTTCATCTTCATTGTTAACTCATCATGAGTAATATAACCAGAAATATTTAAATTTTTAGTTAATTGGCCAGAACAAATAGCCAAATATTTTTTAATAATTTGACCATTTTTGGTAGTATTATGAAGTGCGTTTTGTGTCATTTTATTTTTTGGATAAATAATTAAACCCTTAGTTAGTTTATCTAAACGATACTGATGACTAATATTAAATGTTTGCTCACGTTTCTTCTTCGGGTATTTTTGTTGTAAATAATATTTTACCATGTTATCTAAGCAAGAACCATATGGTTGATGGACAACAATATTATGATCTTTATTAACAATTAAAAAATTATCATCTTCATAAAACAATTCAATTGGTGCTTCTTTAGTAATTTTTTCTGGTTTATAGTTAACAACTAAATTACTTTCATAAATGACTACTAAATCATTTTCTTGTAAGCGATATTTAAAATCAGTAGTAGTTTTATTATTAACTCTGATTTTTTTTGTTCTAAATAAACGATAAATTTTTGAGAGTGGTAGTGTTTTAAATACTTTTTTTAAATAATTAATTAAAGTTTGATCAGCATCATTGGCAGTAATTGTTAGGTTAGTCATAATTTCTCCTTTTAATTTTTATTAATAAAACCAGAAATAGTTGCAATTAGATTAGAAAAAGCATGTAAACCAATAGTATATGTAGTATTACCGCGTGTCATTATAAATAATAAGGGTAATATAATACTAAATCCTAAATAACCAATAATATTATTTCAATCACCACTATCCATAACATGCATTGATGGGAAATAAATTAACGAAGCAGCATATGCTAACCAACGATAACGAACAATGGTAAAAGTACCATGACGATATGATATTTCTTCATTAATTGGAGCAATAAAAATAGTACTAAGAACTAAAACAAAAATGCCATATGGACTATTCATTAATAAGTTTAAAACATCTTGATTTTTTGAAGTATTATTACTTGTTAACATATTAAATTCACTAAATTTAGGAATTATGTTGAAAATAATATTTAAAATAGTACCAATAACAGCAAAAATGGTAACTCAAGTTATTAAATCTAATTTTGCTTCTTTTAAAGTAGTAATAATTCTCTCACGTAATGATCTACAAAATATTAATACTAAAATTGATCCTAACATTTGAAATAACTGTTGAATTAAAAATGTAGTAGCAAGCGAAGTTACATCATCATCTTTACCACTAATAACTTTTGTTGCAATAAAAAATAAAAGAACAAATACTACACTAATAAAACCAAACACACTATGACTATAAGCAGCCCACCCACCTTTTTTAATCATAGTTTCTCAATCAATACCAAGTGAAACAACTAACCCAAAAATTGGCAATAAACTAAAAATAAAAAGACTAAGAAATGAACTTTGACTAGTATCTTTTACAGCATAAGTTTTGATTAAACTATAAAGAATTGGAATTATAATAAAAGATATAAGATAAATTATTGTTAGAGTCCAACTGGCTGTTTTGAAATTAAAGTTATTGGTGTCATCACAACTAAGTGATTTTGAAGTAAATTTATCAATAAATGACTGTTTTTGTTCATTTTTTTCTAAATTATTACTATTAATGTTATCAGTTTGGTTTACATTAATTCTACGTATGATATCATTGTTGTGAGAAACATTAATTTGATTAGATTTTTTATTAAACATGTATAAGTACTGCACGAAAATTTTCACCCTTTGTTAGTAAAATTAGTATTTAATATTAATTTTTAGTATAACATATAGTGAGAAATCTTGTAATATAATAAACTTGTAATTTTACATTAATTTATTATAATGTAATGCAATATTTATATGTGAAGAGTTTAAAAAGAAAAGGAGGATAGAAAAGAATGCCTAAATACAAGATTAATATTATCGATTTACCATATAATTATGATGCTTTAGAACCTTATATTTCACAAGAAACAATGAAACATCATTATGAAGAACTTCATAAGAAATATTTAACTTCTTTAAAATTAGTGATGGATAAACATCCGAAAGTTTTTTCTGATTATAATCTTGAAACTAAAGGGGAACTAAATCGTTTATTAAGTAATTATTGTAAATTAGAAGATATATGTGAGGATAAAGAAACTTGTAATGTAAAAAAATTACAAAGTAGCATTCGACAATTTGGTGGGGGAGTAATTAATCATAATCTTTTCTTTTCACTATTGGGGAAAAATAAAGGTTTTAATGAAAAATCAGCTATTGGTAAAGCAATAATTAATCGCTTTGAATCTTATGAAAAATTTGAAGCTTCTTTAACAAAAACTGCCATAGATATTTTTGGAAGTGGTTGAGCATGATTAGTAATTGACAATAATGGTACATTAAGACTATGCAAAACTTTTAATCAAGACAATCCATGATTCTTGAATATGTATCCATTGATCGCTATTGATGTATGAGAACATGCACATTATCTACAATATAAAAACAAACAAGAGAAATACTTACAAGCATTATTAAAAGTTATCAATTGAGAACAAGTAAATAACAATTATCAAGAGTATTTAAATGAAAAAACTAAAAAATAAGTAAAAAAGAACTCAATTGAGTTCTTTTTTTATAATATTATTAATATTAATCTAATCTAAATTATTTTTTAGAAGAATTTTTCGAAGAAATAGCAGCAATTCTAGTTTTTTCAATTTCTGCTTTTTTTTCTATTTTAATTTTTTCAACATGCTTTTTAAAACCACATCGATTACAATTCAATTGAATATTTTTTGCTTCTAAAAATTCGGCAATTAAAATAACCCTACCACATCGATGACAAGCAAAAGCATTTTCTGGCTTTTGTGCTAAACGAACAGATGCATATGTATCTTTCATAACTTACTCCTAACTCATATAAAATTAAAGTAATTATTTTTAGTTTTAATACTATACTTAAAACTTATCAAAGGTTAATATTAAAAAATGTGTCTAGTTATATATAAAAAAAACTTTAAGTTAAAATAAACTTAACAGGAATTTAAAAACTAAATACTTAATTAGCCATTATTTTTTAATACTAATTTTATTATAATCATTTTTTTAAAAAAAATGTATATTATTATTTATTTATTTTATTTACATTACTAAATTATACTTTTATAAAACAATATTACAATTAAAGTAATAATTCATTTATAATTAATTATGTCTTATTAACAAACCAATTAGGGGAGAAAGTAATATGAGTAACAAAAATAATGATATTAAAAATGAAATAATACAATTAAGAAACCAAATTAAACAATGAAATTATGAATATCATGTTTTAGATAAACCTACTGTTAGTGACGAACTTTATGATAGCGCCTATCATAGATTAATAAAATTAGAAGAACAATATCCCCAATTTAATAGTAATGATTCTCCAACTAAAACTGTTGGTAATAAACCACTTAATTCTTTAACAAAAATTTTTCACCAACAACCAATGCTAAGTTTGGGTAATGCCTTTAACTATGAAGATTTACTAAAATTTGATCAACAAATTAAAAAAACATTATCAGAAAATAACATTGAATATGTTTGTGAGCTAAAAATTGATGGTCTATCAATTTCTATAACTTATGAAAAAGGAAAAATAAAAACTGCTGCTACCAGAGGTGATGGTATTGCTGGTGAAGACATTACCAATAATATTTTGACAATTAAAACAATACCAAAAACAATACCAATTAATTCTAAATTAGAAGTAAGAGGAGAAATATATTTAAGTAAAGAAAAATTTAATCGCATTAATGAAAAACAACAACAACATAACTTACCACTCTTTGCTAATCCTCGCAATGCTGCAGCCGGTACTATTCGCCAACTTGATATTAATATTGTTAATTCAAGAAAATTAGATGGTTTTCTTTACTATTATATTAATGCTACTAATGATAATATTAAAACCCATGAACAAGCATTATTTACCTTACAAAAATATGGTTTCAAAATTAATGAACAATGACAGTTATGTAAAAATATTGAAGAAGTATGAACTTATATTCAAAAATATGAAAAGTTAAGAAATACATTACCATATGAAATTGATGGTATTGTCATTAAAATTAATGATCTAACCAGTTATGATATGTTAGGAAGAACTAATAAGGCACCAAAATGAGCAATAGCTTATAAATTTCCTGCTGTTACTAGTGTTACTAAGCTTTTAGATATATTTCCAACTGTTGGTAGAACAGGAAAAATAACCTATAATGCTAGATTACAACCAGTGATAATTGCTGGTACTACCGTTACTTTTGCCACACTTCATAATGGTGATTATATTATTAATCGTGATTTACGTATTAATGATTTAGTAAATGTTAAAAAAGCGGGTGATATTATTCCAGAAGTAATTGCCCCAATTATTAGTAATCGTCAAATAAAGAATATTATTTTTAAAAAAGCTATCCATTGTCCAGTGTGTAAAACAAAATTGGAACAAGTTCCGCCAGAAGTTGATCAATTTTGCATTAATAGTGATTGTCCATCACGAATTCTTAAATCATTAATGCACTTCTGTTCAAGAAATGCTATGGATATTATTGGTTTAAATGAAAAAATATTATTACGTTTTTTAGATTTAAAATGAATTAAAACTATTAGTGATATTTACAATTTAGTTAATTTACGAAAACAAATACTATCATTACCACGTTTTGGTGAAAAATCTTTCACTAATTTTGCTAATTCAATTATTCTATCAAAACAAAATTCCTTAGAAAGACTTTTATTCGGTTTGGGAATTCGCCATGTTGGCCAAAAAACAGCAATTATTCTTGCAAAAAAATATTTAACTTTAAATAACTTAATGGAAGCAACCTTTGATGATCTAGCTAATACTAATGAAATTGGTCCAACAATTGCTACTAGTGTTATTGATTATTTCCTTAATCCTACTAATCAACAACTAATTACTAACTTGCAAAACTTTAAACTTAACTTTAATTATTTACAAAAAAACCAATCACAAGTATTGAATGGTAAAACTTTTGTCTTAACAGGAACTTTAACTAAAAGTCGTAACGAATTCATTCAATTATTAAATAACTATGGTGCTAAAATTACCAATACTATTAGTAATAATACTTCTTATTTAATTGTTGGAGAAAATCCAGGAAATAAATTAGCACAAGCACGCAAACTTAATGTTAAAATTATTAATGAAGAGCAATTACAAAATTTATTGAAAGAGGTAGCAAAAAATGGATAAAATTGAAAAGAAAATGACAACAAAAATGCTACATGAATTTGCTAACGAACTTATGTTCAATTTAAGCGAAGAACAATGTAAAAATCTTTTACTAGAATTTAAAGCTATTGAAAAACAAATGGAAATTGTGACAAATATTAATACAAATGATATTGAACCTTTAAATTACCCATTTCCTATTATTAATAATTTATTACGTTCCGATAATGTTGGAACTCATTTAACATCTAAAACTGTTTTAAATATTGCTCCAGAAGTTGAAAATAATTACATTAGTATTAATCAGGTGATTAATCATGAAAATTAATTACCACCAACTTTCAATTCGTCAACTTCATGAATTATTAAAAACAAAAATACTTACTCCAGATCAATTAACTAAATTAGTATACAAACGATTAGAACAATTCAAAAAATTAAATGCTGTTGTTACTTCACTGGAACAAAATGCCATTAAACAAACAAAATCAATTACTGAACAAGAAATTAATGATAATTTATTAGCAGCAATTCCATTTGTAATGAAAGATAATATTGCTACTATTAATTTCTTAACAACAGGTTCATCAAAAATTCTTGCTAATTTTATTCCTAATTATGACAGTACTGTTAATATGTTATTAACAAATAATAAAGCCATTAATATAGCTAAAACTGCTCTTGATGAACTAGGAATGGGTGGAGATGGTTTATATGCAACTACTGGTCATGTCTTAAACCCTTGGAATTTAAAACATATCACTGGTGGTAGTTCTAGTGGCAGTGCAGCTTTAGTCGCTGCTGGAATTGTACCATTTGCTTTAGGAACAGATACTGGTGATTCAATACGTAAACCTGCCGCTTATTGTGGTATTGTTGGTTTTAAACCAACATATGGTTTAATTTCAAGAAATGGTGTTTTTCCTTATGCTCCAAGTTTAGACACAGTTGGTATATTTACTAATCATGTCGAAGATATTGCCATTGTCTTGGATAGTATTGCTTTATTTGATGAACAAGACTTTACTAGTGTTCAAAGTAAAGAAAAAGATTATACTCAAAACTTAAATCAAAATATAGAAGGTAAAAATATTGCTATTTTAAATTATAATGATTATCAGTGAAATGATATAGTTAAATCTAGTTTTGATGAAGCAATAAAGCATTTAACTGATGGTGGTGCAAAAGTTCAACAAATTGAATTTAATAAAGAATTATTACAATCTTTATTACCAGTTTATATGATTATTTCTTTTGCTGAAGCAACTAGTTGCCACGCAAATCTAACTGGTATTAATTTTGGTGTTCGTAAAAATGGTAAAAATTATCAAGAAGTTATGACAAATTCACGAACATTTGGTTTCGGTTATATGGTAAAACGCAGATACATTATTGGTGCATATGCTTTATCTGAAAATCATCAAGAAGAATTATTTAACAAAGCTAAAAAAGTAAGAAGATTAATTGTTGAACATTTAAATACTATCTTTAAAAAATATGATGCTTTCATTATTATGCCAAATATTAATCCAGCTCCAAAAATTAAAGATGTATTAGAACAAAAAAAAGTTATTAAAAGTGAACATAATTATTTAGAAGACTTACTACTACTTTCTAATTTAAATGGTGGACCAAGCATTAATATTCCATTAACTACTGTTAATGGTTTACCAATTGGTTTTAATATTAATGTTGCACCTTTCAATGATCAAGTTATATTGAATATTGCTTTATTTTTAAGTAAAAAAATTAATTTTAATAATAAACTACTAGGTGATGATCATGAATAATAAATATGATGTTGTAATGGGTATTGAAATCCACTGTGAATTAAAAACTAAAACTAAATGTTTTTCCAACGCCGCCAATACTTTTGGTCAAAAACCAAATACTCAAATTAATGCCATTGATTGCGGATATCCAGGAACATTACCAACAGTTAATCAAGCTGTTATTATAATGGCAATTCAAACATGTACTGCTTTAAAAATGAATATTGATCCACTCTTACGTTTTGATCGAAAAAGTTATTTTTATCCCGATTTACCTAAAGGTTATCAAATCACACAATTTTTTCATCCAATTGGCACAAATGGTGAATTACCAATAGTTGTAAATAATGAAGAATTTATTGTTAGTTTTGAACGCTTACATATTGAAGAAGATACAGCAAAACAAATTCATAATAATAAAAAAACATTATTAGACTATAATCGAGCGGGAATTCCCTTATTGGAAATTGTTACTAAGCCAATTTTTAACACAAGTGAACAAGTAGTAGCATATATTAATACTCTACGTCAATTATTAATTCATTTACAAGTTAGTGATGCTAAAATGAATGAAGGCTCATTACGATGTGATATTAATATATCGGTAAAACCACATGGTAGTGATATTTTAGGTACCAAAGTTGAAATTAAAAACTTAAATTCTACACATAATATTACTTTAGCAATAAATGATGAAATTAATCGTCAAACTAATATTTTAAATAAAAAACAAAAAATTAATCTTGAAACTAGAAGATTTGATGAAAAAACTAATAAAACCGTTAGCATGCGTAGCAAAGAAAATAAAATTGATTATAAATATTTTCCTGAACCAAATATTTTTCCAATTCAACTAGATGAAAAATGAATCAAAATGATTGCTAAAAATCTTCCTGAATTGCCTAAAGAAATAATGGAAAGATTAAAAAAACAATATAATCTACCAACAAAAGATATTAATTTATTAATTGACAAAGTAGAAATATTAACTATTTTTGAACAAACAGTTGCCATTAATAATTTAGCATTACCTACCTTTAATTATTTAGTAGGTCCTGTGCAAGCTTATTGTAATACTAATAACACTACTATTAAAAACAGCGAACTTACTGCTAATAATCTATCACAATTAGTTAGTCTGGTTTATGAGCAAAAAATTAATGATAAACAAAGTAAACAGTTATTAAATGCAATTATGATTAATAGTGAAAAAAGCCCTACCGATCTTATTAGAACATTAGGTATTATTTTAGTAAGTGATAGTAATGATTTAGAAAAAATATTAATCACAATTTTAAAAGCAAATGAAAACATGATTACTATTTATAAAGTCAATCCAGAAAAAGCAATGAAATTTTTTATGGGTCAATTAATGAAACTAACTAAAGGACAAGCAAATCCACAAGTTTCTAAAGAAATATTAAAAAAATTGATTGAAAACTAGAGGTTTTTTAATAATCTGTGTATCTTTGTTTTGCAAAGTACTAGTTCAGATTAATTCTGTCTTCAAATTTTATCATAAAATGAGCAATTGCTGTATTTCAATTTTGAATGGGCATTGTTCATTTTTTTGTTATATTTTCAATTGCTAAGTAAAATATTTTGAAAACTGCCATATCATTTGGAAAAACTTTTTTATTTCTGATGACTTTTCGTAGTTGACTATTAACAGATTCAATAGAATTTGTAGTATAAATCACTCTTTTGATTTTTGGAGGATAACTAATAAAAATCATTAAATTATCTCAATTTTTATATCAAGATTTAGCAATTTGAGGATAGTGTTTATTTCATTTACTTTCAAATGATTCTAAAGCTTGCATTGCTTGTTCTTCACTACATGCATTATAAATTGGCTTTAAATCTGTAACTAGTGATTTTCGATGTTTGTATGAAACATATTTTAAACTATTTCTGATTTGATGAACTATACATAATTGATGTTCAATTTTAGGATAAACTGATTGTATTGCTTCTGACATGCCTGTTAAGTTGTCACTACAAGCAATAAGAATATCATTTAAGCCACGATTTTTCATTTCTATGAAATTTGCTAATCAAAATTTAGCGCCTTCATTTTCACTAATTCATAAACCTAAAACATCTTTTTTACCTTCTAAATCAACACCTAAAGCTATATAAACTGATTTGTTAATAATGCGTTTATCTTGTCGTACTTTAACTACTATACAATCAAAATAAACAATGGGATAAATGCCTTCTAATGGTCTATTTTGTCATGCTTTGACATCATCAATCACATCATCAGTAATTTGACTAATAACACTTTCACTAATATCAGCACCATGATATAACTCTTGTAACTGCATTCTAATATCTGATAATGTCATACCTTTTGCATATAAGGAAAGAACTTGTTGATCAAAACCATCAAATCTTCTCTGTCTTTTTGGTACTATTACAGGAGTAAAATTACTATTACGATCTCGTGGTACATCAATCTCAATTTTACCTTGTTGAGTTATTAATTTTTTTGAACTTATACCATTACGAGCATTGTCACTATTACTATGTTGATTTTTTTCATATCCTAAATAATTTTGCATCTCAGAATTCAACATTTTTTCAACTAAACGTTTTGTTAATTCTTTATATAAACCCCCTTCTTTAAAAACTGTTGTTAAATCCTCAGTATTTTCTAATAATAAATCTACTGCTTTTGATATTGGATCATTATTATTAAAGTTATCTTTTTTAGCCATCTGTAACTCACTCTTTCTAGTCATTTAATTATATTTACTAGAATTAATTAAACATAGTTATTTTTGTAAGTTACACAGATTACTAAACATTACCTAAAAAACACCCTTGAAAGTGTTTTTTATTTAAATTATGCAACTAATTTCTTTTCAGAAGCTGTACTTGATGATGCTAATGGTTCATTTTTATTCACTTTATTTGCGTCAAAAGGACTAACTTCTTCATCTAAATCAATACCAGAATCATCAAAACTTACATTTCTTAGTTTTTTTTTCTAAAATTGCATTTTCTCTTATGCTAAATTGTAAAGGTAAGTGCAACTAAATTATTTTTCTATCCAAATATTCGATTGGTGAAAGATAATTTAATATTTTTCTCGGTCTTTGATTTAAAGACAATATAAATTTATGAACTTCATTTTTATTAGTTTTTGAAAAAATAAATTTTTTAGGAAATTTTTCTCTAATTAAACCATTAGTATTTTCATTAGTACCTCTTTGTCAAGGTCAATATGGATTGGCAAAATAAATTTTTACATCTAAATTTTTTTCAAGTTGTTGTCAATTTGAAAATTCTTTGTCACGATCAAAAGTAATAGTTTTAACAATGTTTTTAGGAAGAATTGATAAATAATAACTGACATTTTTATTAATAACTTTAGTAGTTCTGTTTTTAACTAATATTGCTAAAGTAAATCGTGATACTCTTTCAACTAAAGTTATTAAACATGATTTGCTTTTGCCTCTTGATGATACTATAGTATCTCCTTCTCAATGACCAAGTGTTATACGATCATTAACATTTATATCTCGTTCTTTAATTGATTTACCATTAAACTTGCCACGATTTTCTTTAGATTTTCGTTTTTTACCTTTTCTTCTTAAATTTTTACTAGTAACTTTATCAAGCATTCCAAAATAAATTCAAGTATAAATTGTTTTAAAACTAATAACTCACTCTTTATGAAAATTTTTAATTCTGCCATAAATTTGTTCAGGTGATCAACCTAATAGTAATTTTTGTTGTACATATTTTACTAAATTCTTTTTCTTGAATAATAGTACTAATACTTCGATTAAGATTTTTAGCTATTTCACTAATTTTAAATTTAAATTTCAATTGATTCTCAATATAAATCCTTTCATCTATGCCAAGATGTTTATAACTCATATAAAAACTCCTTACTTTTTTCTAAACTAAATTTAGCATTATGAAATTTTTATATGAGAATTTTTTGTAATTTTATTTACTTGCACTTACAAGTATAATTCAGCATTAAATTATTAAAATGTTTTTATAATTTATAAAATTGAGTATTTTAATTGTAATATTTTTAAATTAGTAGTAAGATAAATTTACAATTTCATAAAAATCCAAATTATTTCTTGTCTAAATTTATAATAAGACTACAACGATTTAATTAATATATAGTTTTCTAGTATTTTATTTATTTATTAATAATATATTCATCATTTCTATATTATTTTAGAAAAAGTAATAAATAAAGTTTAATATAATTTTTGCTAAAAGTTTTTAAAAAAGAATAACTTTAATATGTGTAGAAATATATGATATATTCATATAGTTTAAAGATAATTTTATGATGTATTGTTAGTTGTTTAATAGTAAAAATAAAAGTACTTTAATTATTAATCAAAGTGAAAAATTTTCTTAGACCACACTTTATATATAATTTGATAAAATAGACTTAGAAAATATTAGAGTTAGGAGTAGAAAATGAAGAAAATTATTTTAAATCCAAATATTTGTGCTGATGAGATTGAACTTACTATTAAAAAACAAGGATGAGAAATTATTGATAAAAAATATGATTTTTATCAACCATACGTTAGTATTTTTGATAATTTAAATTATGAAGCAAAAGTAGATTTATATATTGCTTTTAAAACTGCAGGTAACTTTGTTCATAAGGTATATTGCTATTTTTTAGAATTTGATACAAATAATATTTTTAAAATATCAGAAATTAAATCACCAGAGCATCCTAAGGGACAAATGACAACACGAGTTGCTGATTTTAAGTATTATAAAACTACTGGTAATCTAGGTTTTACTCCTTATAAAAGCCCAATATCTGGTCAACCATATAACTTAAGTCATAATTATCACAGTTTTTTTAATTTATTAATTGAATCAGAAGCAAGAAATGAATTAAACTATGTTTGTATTTTATTAAAATATGATAATCATGCTCGAAGCAAGAAAAGACTTCGATATTTTGTTAATTCGTATAAAAAGTTTATTAAATCATTTCTTTTTAAATTTGAAAAATTTGAAATTAGAAAAACACGTGCTTTATTAAGAGCAGAAATATTAAAAGGACAAAAAAAGAAAAAAGTTAGCAAGCCCGCAAAACGAAACGTTATTAAACCTAATAATACTGAAACTGTTATTATTGAAGGTAATTTAAAAACTATTTTTGATCATAAAAATATGACTGTTAAAGTTATTAAAGAAACAGATAATATAGAAAAACCTACTTTAGTATCTAAAAATAAACTTAAAAATAGTAATCAAAAAAATAAAAAATAAATGTTGATAAACCTTCACTTAAAATTGTTAAAGAAGTGTTATAATTATTTATAAAAGAGAGGAAATATTTATTATGCTACTAAGTTTTATTTTATATACAACTTCATTTGAATCCGAGCACTTAGATTCTTTTTTAGCAAAGATTTTTGTAAATAAAAAAACTAATTTTGAAGTTGTTGTTGTTGATGATGGCATTAACAATGAAAATTTGGAGATATTTAGTAAATATTTTAAATTATATCCACAAAATTTAAAAATGATTACTAATTATCAAGTATCAGGTATTGCCATTAGTCGTAATCTTGGCCTTAAATATATTTCCGGACAATATGTAGTTATTTTAAATCCAACTGAAATTCTTAGCGTTAATTTTGTTGAAACAGTTAATAAAATTTTAGATAATAATAAGGATTTAGATTGTATTGAATATTGTGTTTGTTATGAATTTGATATAAATAATGTTTTTCATTCAACAATTAGAACTGAAGTTAATAAAATATATAATTTAAATACAACACAAGGAAAAATAGTCTTTGCTTTAACAACACCAGTTTTAACAACAAAAATCATGAAAGTTAGTATTATTAATGAATATAATTTACAATTTCGTAAAGAAATCCAATTTGATAGTTTATTTTTATACTCATTTTTAGCACATTGTAAAACATATTATGCAATTAATGAAACATTATTAACGTCTAAAAATAACACATTGGAAAATGATAATATTTTTGAACTAATGCATCAATGAATACATATTTTAAACTATTATAATAATTATAAAATTAAAAAAGTTTTATATGAAGAGTTGGAATATGCTTTTGTTAGATACTATCTATATACTCTTTTAAGATTTATTAGTATTTCTAAAAAACCTGCATTAATTGAAAAAACATATAATCGTGTCAAAGAAATTATTGAATTTAAATTTAAAAATTTTAAAAAAAATTCTTATTTTAATACTATTAATCCAAATGATAAATTTACCACTTATGCTCCTGATCTAAGTACTTATTTTAAGAAATATTTTAAAGATAATAATATTAGAGATGATTCAAAATATTGAGAGTAAAAAAATGAATATTAAAAAATTAGATACAACCGAAACATATATAATAGTTAAAACATGAAAACGTATTATTGCACGTATTTTTGACGTGATTTTTGTTAGTTTAATCCCATTAATAATTGGATTAGCAATCCATTATTTAGATAATAAAGGTAATCAAGAATCATGACAATTAATAATTATTTTTATTATTAATATAATTGTTGTCATTATATATTTTGTTATTATCCCATGAAAATGTAAGGGTCAAACTTTGGGAAAATTAATTTTTCAAATAAGATTAGTAAATGAAAAAAATCAAGATTTAAAGTTAAAACATTTTTTTTATCGTGAACTATTTTTAGTTTTTATTCCTCTATTATTAACCACTTCAATAATTCTTTTTATGAAATTGACTTTTAATGAAAACATTGCTACTATTAATAGTAATAGTACTTTAAATTCTTGATTAAATATTCTTATTCGTTCTGTAGTTAGTTTTGATTTTGCTTGGTATTGTGGGATTATGATCATCACTAAAATTGATAAATATCATCAGCTATTCTTTGATCGTTATCATAAAACTTTTGTCATTAACAAGAAACCACTTGCAACTAATAAAAGGAAGATATCAACTAACGTTAATGATCCACATATTCATTTAGTTTATTCTCAACCAGGAAATATTAATGATGACGAATTAGAAAATATAAATAGTCTTTAATAGTATATACTCTTACTAACTTAAGGATAAATAACATGGATAAAACAAAACTTTTAGAAAATCTAAATGAACAACAACTACAAGCAATTATTAATGTTGATGGCCCATGTCGTATTATTGCGGGGGCTGGAGTTGGAAAGACGCGGGTTATAACATATAAGATTGCTTACTTAATTAATGTAATTAAAATTGCTAGTGAAAAAATATTGGCATTAACTTTTACTAATAAAGCAGCACGTGAAATGAAAGAACGAATAATGCAACTTTTAAATGATACTAACATTAATGTTAATATTGTTACTTATCATGCATTATGTGCCAAAATATTAAGAAGAGATATTCATCATTTAAATATTAATAATAATTTTAATATTATTGATCAAGAAGATCAATGAAAAATATTAAAAGATATTTTTCAAAAAGAATTTTCACATAAAGCTGAATTGCAGGAGTTAAGATTATTAAGTTCTAATATTTCTAACTGAAAAAATAATTATCTTTCTCAAGATCAATTATTAGCTGATTATCAAAATCAAGATGAGTGAATTTTACGTATCAAAGTTTTTGAATCGTATAAAAAATATCAATTTATTAATTCATGTTTAGATTTTGATGATTTATTATTATTAGTTGAACGTCTATTTAAAGAATTTCCACATATTTTAACAAAATGAGAAAAGAAATTTGATTTTATTTTAGTTGATGAATTTCAAGACACTAATGATATTCAATATAATATTTTATTATCACTTGCTAAAAATCATAAAAATATTACTGTAGTTGGTGATCCTGATCAAACTATTTATAGTTGAAGAGGAGCAAATATTAATTTAATATTGAATTTTACTAAACAATTTTCTAATACACAAACATTTATTTTAAATCAAAATTATCGTTCAACAACTAAGATTTTAAATACAGCTAATAGTTTAATTAAAAATAATGTTCAACGTATTGAAAAAGAACTGTTTACTAAAAATGATCTTGGTAATGATATTGTTATGTATCATGCTAGTAGTAGTGATCAAGAAGCACATTGAGTTGCAACAACTGTTAAAAAAATTCATTTAAAATATCATTTAGATTTGAATAAAATTGCTATTCTTTATCGTAATAATTATTTATCAAAAGATTTAGAACAAGCTTTGATTAATAATAATATAAATTATAAAATTTTTGGTGGTTATAAATTTTTTGAACGTAAAGAGATTAAAGACATTTTGGCATATTTAAAAATTATTGTTTGAAATGATAATATATCAATGATTAGAATTTTAAATGCAACACCTAAAATTGGACCAAAAACTATTGATAACTTATTATTACTTGCTAATGAACAATTACTAACTTTAAATGAATACTTATTTAAATTTCAGTATGGATTACCAAAAAATTATCGTCAACATTTACAACCTTTAATTAATTTAATTAATGAGATGCAAACTAATATCAAAGATGTTACCTCTTTATATAACATGGTTGAAAATTTATTAAATAAAACTAATTATTTAAAAAAACTAGAAGATAATCTTGAAAAAGAAAGAATTGAAAATGTTCAACAATTATTAGAACAATTGCTTGAATATGATAGTAGTAATAATGAATTACAAGGCGAAGAATTATTAACGTCATTTTTACAAGAAGTAAGTTTATATACTGATTTAGATGAAAATAGTACTAATAAAGCCGTTAACTTAATGACAATTCACAGTGCTAAAGGTCTAGAATTTGATGTTGTTTTTATAGTTGGCATTAATGAAGGTATTTTACCTGGAATAGGTAAATTTAGTATAGAAAACTTAGATAAAATTGAAGAAGAACGACGACTTTTTTATGTTTCAATTACTAGGGCAAAAAAATGATTATTTTTATCTAGTGCCAGTGGATATTCATATATCTTGGATCGTATGAAACAACCATCTCGTTTCTTAAAAGATTTAGATCTTAAATATTTAAAAATCATTAATAACGAACACCAAGAAATGGCAGCAACTTATCAAAATCGTAATCATTCTAAATTTAATTACTATAAAGCTGATAATAAAGATAAGGTTGAAATAACTAATAATTGAAATGTTGGAGATATAATTATTCATGAAATTTTTGGAAAAGGTATTATTACTAAATTAATTGGTGATAAAATTCAAGTTGCTTTTCATAAAAATCATGGTGGTATTAGAATTATTAGTTCTAATCATATTGCTATTAAAAAATTTGTATAAATTTATTTTTATTAAAAATGTCTATTTTTTGGACATTTTTAAGTATTGTTAAAAAATTTCTTATAAAAAAATATTTTTTTATAAGAAATTTTTTATTAGCTAAATTGTAAAGGTAAGTGCAACTAAATTATTTTTCTATCCAAATATTCGATTGGTGAAAGATAATTTAATATTTTTCTCGGTCTTTGATTTAAAGACAATATAAATTTATGAACTTTATTTTTATTAGTTTTTGAAAAAATAAATTTTTTAGGAAATTTTTCTCTAATTAAACCATTAGTATTTTCATTAGTACCTCTTTGTCAAGGTGAATATGGATTGGCAAAATAAATTTTTACATCTAAATTTTTTTCAAGTTGTTGTCAATTTGAAAATTCTTTGCCACGATCAAAAGTAATAGTTTTAACAATGTTTTTAGGAAGAATTGATAAATAATAACTGACATTTTTATTAATAACTTTAGTAGTTCTGTTTTTAACTAATATTGCTAAAGTAAATCGTGATACTCTTTCAACTAAAGTTATTAAACATGATTTGCTTTTGCCTCTTGATGATACTATAGTATCTCCTTCTCAATGACCAAGTGTTATACGATCATTAACATTTATATCTCGTTCTTTAATTGATTTACCATTAAACTTGCCACGATTTTCTTTAGATTTTCGTTTTTTACCTTTTCTTCTTAAATTTTTACTAGTAACTTTATCAAGCATTCCAAAATAAATTCAAGTATAAATTGTTTTAAAACTAATAACTCACTCTTTATGAAAATTTTTAATTCTGCCATAAATTTGTTCAGGTGATCAACCTAATAGTAATTTTTGTTGTACATATTTTACTAAATTCTTATTTTTAAACTTATGAAAACTAATATGTGATTGTTTTTGATTTTCAGCTTTATTTTGTGCAATTAATGAAAAATAATGATTATTATCTTTATTTCTATTAATTTCTCGAATAATAGTACTAATACTTCGATTAAGATTTTTAGCTATTTCAATAATTTTAAATTTAAATTTCAATTGATTCTCAATATAAATCCTTTCATCTATGCCAAGATGTTTATAACTCATATAAAAACTCCTTACTTTTTTCTAAACTAAATTTAGCATTATGAAATTTTTATATGAGAATTTTTTGCAATTTTATTTACTTGCACTTACAAGTATAATTCAGCATAACAAATTATAATAATATAATTTGTTATATTTTATTGTTCAATTTGCTAATCACTTTAAAACTACTTTTGTTCTAATATCATAAAATTTTGATAATTAAAAAATAAAAATATTTTTATGATAAAAAATATTTTTTTTAAGTTATAATTAAAAATAATTTATTTTTTGAAAGGAATTACTAATTGAATGTTTAATTTAAAAAAATTAAAATTTTGAGCAAAATCATCTCGTGCTAATAATGAAAAAATTAGTCTTAATGAATTAATATGAATTGGTTTTAACTATACTTGTGGTATTGCATTTCCAATGGCATTAATTGGCATTTATTATTGAAATAATGGTGGCGTTGGTTTACATATGCTATGAGTTATTTTATTATGTGCTTTAATTGCTGCGGGAACTGCACTTGCTTTTACTAAATGTAGTCGTGTTTATCATGACACTAATGGTGGTGCTTATGTTTATGTTCGTGGAGTTTTTGGTCGTTTTTGAGGATGAATAATTGGTTTTATTCAATATATTACTTTACCTTCAACAATTATTGTAACTATTATTTCTATGTTTCGAGTGAATTTAGATCAATTATCAATTTTTAATTGAGTTCCTGAACGATGATCGAGTTTAATGATTGATAGTATTGGTATTTTTATTTATGCTGCTGTTGCTAGTTGCATGTATTTTGGAATGAAGGGATTTCGTTGATTTGTTAATATTTCTGGTATTATTAAATGAGGTTCTGCTTTGTTTTTAATTGTTTGTGCTATTATTTTGGTAGTAACTAATAAAGGTTTAGCATTTTCACAAGCGGCTGAAGGAACAAAAAACATTAATTTAACTTTACCAAAAATTAATAATGCATTTAGTGGCTTCTTCTATTTCTTTATTGGTTTTGAAACTTTTATTGTTGTTGGAAAAAATGTTAAAAATCCAACCAAAAACTTTGGTAAAGGTATTTTAATAGTTTTATTATTATCAACTATTTTTTATTTAGCTGTATCAGTATTAGTATTTGGTGCCATTACTATTGACGGTACAAATGGCCAAAATGGTTGATCTGGAGCTACTAATGAATATAATCCAAATAATGTTATATCAGGAATTGCTGGTATTACTGGTATGATTGTACTAGTTATTTCTACTTTATCATTGAAATTAAATGGTGCTATGCAAAATTCTTTATATTCTGGTGGTATGATTCAACCATTAGCCAAAGAAGGATATATTACCGAAAAATTAGCCAAATTAAATAAAGAAAATATTGCAATGCGTGCTAGTACAGCTAATTTAATTATTACTATTATTGCTTGTATTATTATGTTAATAATCCCAGATTTAATTGGTGCACCTTTTGATTTTAATACAGTACTAGGATTTTCTACTAACATTACTATTGCTGTATATATTTTTGTGTTAGCTGCCACGTGTGTTATGGGTTATCGTAAACAAATTAAAATTAAAATTTGAGAATGAATTGTTTTTGTTGCTTGTGGTTTATTTTTACTTAGTCAGTTTGTTGTTTTTAACTATGGTATGATTAATGACATGATTAATAAAAGAGGGGAAGTATTAATAGCTGTTATTATTGAATTCTTAATGTTTTGAATGTTTATTGTAATTGCTGTTATTTGATATTTTATTTATTATCAACCAAAATTAAAAATGCGTTTAGCATCAAATTTAGATTATCAAAATCAATTAGATCAAGAATTCATACCAATGACTGAAGAAGAAGCAATAAAATATTTACTTAATGAACCCGAAACAGAATTAGAACGAATTAAAATTCATGAAAATGAAGCCAGATCAGTTACAACTTAATTTCTTTAAATTATATTTTAACTTTTAAGAGTAATCATTAATAAATGATTACTCTTTTTCATATGCTCTTATCATTAATATCAATATTTTTAATTATATTTTAATGAAATTAAAATCTATCATAAAATAATTATTACTGTAATCTATTTTATTTTTTGTTAAAAAATGATTTAATTACTATTATATTTGGAGGAAAAAAAATGATAAATACACAAGTATTGATTTTAGATTTTGGAAGTCAATATACACAATTATTAGCAAGAAGAATAAGAGAAGCAAATGTTTATACTGAAGTTTTATCTTTTAATATTAGTTATCAAAAAATAAAAACATATCCCAACTTAAAAGCAATTATTTTATCTGGTGGACCATCAAGTGTTTATTTACAAAATGCTTATAAAATTGATCAAGCGATTTTTAATTTACCAGTTGCCATTTTAGGAGTTTGTTATGGCATGCAATTATTAACAAATCATTTTAAAGGGAAAGTAGAATTGGCAGATGAACAAGAATTTGGAAAATCAATTTTATATCTTGATCAACCAAATAATAAATTATTTAAAAAAGTTGCTAATCAATCAAAAGTATGAATGAGTCATGCTGATCATATAACAAAAATTCCAAAAGATTTTATACAAATAGCTCATTCTGATTCTTCAATTTCAGCAATTGCACATTTGACTAAACCAATTTATGGTATCCAATTTCATGCTGAAGTTACCCATTCAGAATTTGGTAAGCGAATAATCGAAAATTTTTTATTTACAATAGCAAATTGTACAAAAGATTGAAGTTTAGATGATTTTATTAGTAATCAAATTTCAGAAATTAAAAATAAAGTCCAAGATAAACAAGTTATTTTAGGTTTAAGTGGTGGAGTTGATTCTTCAGTTGCTGCTGCCATTATTTCTAAGGCAATTGGTAAACAGTTAACTTGCATTTTTGTTGATACAGGTTTATTGAGAAAAAATGAAGCAATTGATGTCATGGAAATTTATAAACAAAATTTTAAACTTAATCTTGAAATGATTGATGCAAGTAAACATTTTTTTACTGCTTTAAAAGGTGTTAAAAATGCTGAAGAAAAAAGAAAAATTATTGGTAAACAATTTATTGATGTATTTACAACAGCAGCAAGAAAATTTAAAACGGCTGATTTTTTAGCACAAGGAACAATTTATCCGGATATTATTGAATCTTCAAGTAAACATGCAAGTTCAAAAACAATTAAAACTCATCATAATGTTGGTGGTTTACCTGATGATTTACAATTTAAATTGTTAGAACCATTAAAAACCTTATTTAAAGATGAAGTAAGAGAAATTGGTTTAAAACTTGGATTACCTGAAACATTAATTAATCGTCATCCTTTCCCTGGTCCTGGCTTAGGAGTTAGAGTTATAGAAGAAGTAACAAAAGAAAAATGTTTAATTTTACAAGAAGTTGATCATATTTTTATTACCAAATTGAAAGAAAAAAATATATATAATCAAGTATCACAAGCATTTGCCACTTTGCTACCAGTTAAAACTGTGGGCGTAATGGGTGATAATCGCACTTATGATTATGTTGTTAGTTTAAGAAGTGTTAATACAATTGACTTTATGACAGCAACAAGTTCACATTTACCATGAGAATTTCTAGATGAAGTTGCAAATGAGATTATTAATAAAGTAGATGGTGTTAATAGAGTAGTTTATGATATTACATCAAAGCCACCAGGTACTATAGAATGGGAGTAAACTATGAATAAAGATTTAAATCAAAAAATAATATGTGAAGGAATTACTTTTGATGATGTATTATTAGTTCCAGGATATTCAGAAGTTTTACCAAATCAAGTTTCTTTAAAAACTAAATTAACAAATAAAATTGAATTAAATATTCCAATTTTATCTGCTGCTATGGATACAGTTACTGAATCTGATCTAGCAATTGCCATGGCAAGAGTTGGTGGTATTGGCATTATTCATAAAAATTTATCAATTGCTGAACAAGCTTTAGAAGTACAAAAAGTGAAAAGAAATGAGTCAGGTTTTATTACTGATCCAATTACTATTGGTGTTCAAACTTTAATTAGTGAAGCAAAATCAATTATGAGTACTTATCGAATTTCTGGATTGCCTGTTGTAAATGAAGAAAATCAACTAATTGGAATTGTTACTAATCGTGATTTAAAATATCTTGATAATGATAATGCATTAGTTAAAAATATTATGACTACCAAAAATTTAATTGTTTGTGATAAAACAACAACAATCGAACAAGCAAAACAAGTTATGTTAAAAAATAAAATTGAAAAACTACCAATTGTTGGTTCAAATAATAAATTGATTGGTTTAATTACAACAAAAGATATTGATAAAGCTATTGATTATCCAAATGCTTGTAAAGATGATCAAGGACGATTAAGAGTTGGTGCTGCTGTTGGTGTTGGTGAAGACACTTTAGCAAGAGTTGAGGCATTAGTTAAAGCAAAAGTTGATGTATTAGTTGTTGATTCAGCACATGGTCATAGTTTAGGGATTTTAAAAACAGTTAAAATAATTCGTAAAACTTATCCAAAATTAGATATTATTGCTGGAAATATTTGTACTGCAGCTGGAGCACAAGCACTTTATGAAGCTGGCGCAAATTGTATTAAAGTTGGTGTTGGTCCTGGTAGCATTTGTACTACTAGAATAATAGCAGGAGTTGGTGTGCCACAAATTACTGCTATTAATGATGTTTATAATTGAGCAAAAAATAAAAACGTAACTGTCATTGCTGATGGTGGTATTAAATATTCTGGTGATATTGTAAAAGCAATTGCTGCTGGTAGCAATTGTGTAATGTTAGGTAGCATTTTAGCTGGAACAGAAGAATCACCAGGTGAGGAAATTATTGTCAATGGTAAAAAATATAAAAATTATGTTGGTATGGGTTCATTAGTTGCCATGAAACGTGGTAGTAGTGATCGTTATTTTCAAAAAGGAATTAAAAAATTAGTGCCAGAAGGAATTGAAGCACGCGTTCCTTTTAAAGGAAAAGTACAAGATGTTGTTTTTCAATTAGTTAGTGGTATTAGAAGTGGTATGGGTTATGTTGGTGCTAAAAATATTTTATCTTTAATCCAAGATTCTAAATTTGTAAAAATTTCAAGTGCTGGTTTAAGAGAATCACATCCTCATGATGTTGAACTAACAAAAGAAGCACCAAATTATAATAAATAAAAAATTTGTATATTTAAAAAAGGTAATGTTTAGTAATCTGTGTAACTTACAAAAATAACTATGTTTAATTAATTCTAGTAAATATAATTAAATGATTAGAAAGAGTGAGTTACAGATGGCTAAAAAAGATAACTTTAATAATAATGATCCAATATCAAAAGCAGTAGATTTATTATTAGAAAATACTGAAGATTTAACAACAGTTTTTAAAGAAGGGGGTTTATATAAAGAATTAACAAAACGTTTAGTTGAAAAAATGTTGAATTCTGAGATGCAAAATTATTTAGGATATGAAAAAAATCAACATAGTAATAGTGACAATGCTCGTAATGGTATAAGTTCAAAAAAATTAATAACTCAACAAGGTAAAATTGAGATTGATGTACCACGAGATCGTAATAGTAATTTTACTCCTGTAATAGTGCCAAAAAGACAGAGAAGATTTGATGGTTTTGATCAACAAGTTCTTTCCTTATATGCAAAAGGTATGACATTATCAGATATTAGAATGCAGTTACAAGAGTTATATCATGGTGCTGATATTAGTGAAAGTGTTATTAGTCAAATTACTGATGATGTGATTGATGATGTCAAAGCATGACAAAATAGACCATTAGAAGGCATTTATCCCATTGTTTATTTTGATTGTATAGTAGTTAAAGTACGACAAGATAAACGCATTATTAACAAATCAGTTTATATAGCTTTAGGTGTTGATTTAGAAGGTAAAAAAGATGTTTTAGGTTTATGAATTAGTGAAAATGAAGGCGCTAAATTTTGATTAGCAAATTTCACAGAAATGAAAAATCGTGGCTTAAATGATATTCTTATTGCTTGTAGTGACAACTTAACAGGCATGTCAGAAGCAATACAATCAGTTTATCCTAAAACTGAACATCAATTATGTATAGTTCATCAAATCAGAAATAGTTTAAAATATGTTTCATATAAATATCGAAAATCACTAGTTACAGATTTAAAGCCAATTTATAATGCATGTAGTGAAGAACAAGCAATGCAAGCTTTAGAATCATTTGAAAGTAAATGAAATAAACACTATCCTCAAATTGCTAAATCTTGATATAAAAATTGAGATAATTTAATGATTTTTATTAGTTATCCTCCAGAAATCAAAAGAGTGATTTATACTACAAATTCTATTGAATCTGTTAATAGTCAATTACGAAAAGTCATCAGAAATAAAAAAGTTTTTCCAAATGATATGGCAGTTTTCAAAATATTTTACTTAGCAATTGAAAATATATCAAAAAAATGAACAATGCCCATTCAAAATTGAAATACAGCAATTGCTCATTTTATGATAAAATTTGAAGACAGAATTAATCTGAACTAGTACTTTGCAAAACAAAGAAACACAGATTACTAAAAAACCTCTTAAAAAACTAAGTTTTAATAAAACTTAGTTTTTAATTTTAATTAATATTTAATTTTTTTATTAATAACAATTTCATCGTTTTGTTGTACGTTATGATGCTTAATTGTAATTTCTTTGTTAGTTTTATTTATAGAAATTTCAGAATAACCACCAAAAAGTGCAGTACCACTTAAAACATCATAAATTGTCTTTTTACCAACATTAACTGCAATTATTTTTTCATCATATTTGGTTGATACAAAGTGTTGATGTCCAGTTAACATTAAAATAACATTATATTTTGCTAAAATTTCATTTTCAAATTCAGTTCTTTGTTCTTTACTTCATCATTCTTGATCAATTGAAAAATCATCATATCCATAATGAAAAGCTAAAACAATTGGCATATTACTCAAACCAACATTTATTTCTAAATCTTTTTGTAATTCAGTTAATGCTGGCCCAGGATCACTTCTTCCAAAATTTCAACCTGAAGTATCTTTATTAATTGGCGCTAAACTGCATTGAACAAAATGTATACCTAATCAATTTCAAGAATATACAGGAACTTCATTTTTTGAAGTATAATAGAGTAAGTGAGCTGCTGTCATAGCATTTTGTTTAACAATATTTTGGTTAAGTCAAGTTTGGTTAACTTTACAAGTAGTATCAGAATCATGGTTACCAAAACCTGCTAAAAGATGATTAGAGATTGATGCTAACATTAATTTATAAGAAAATAAATTCCCTGTATATTTAACATAACCTGTTAAATCACCAGAAATAATAACACCTCTATTATTATTTTCTGGTAAATATTTAGCAAGGACACTAATTGTTTTGTCACTAACTGATTGAGGATATCCAGCATGAATATCTGCTGTAGCTAAAAAATTAATTTCATCACTACTTTTTATTGTGCTTGTTAAATTTGAATTAATATTATAAGAAAAATTACTATTGGTCATTGATAAAATATTACTTATTGCAAGTAGTAATAATATTTTTTTTCATATCTTTTTCCGCTCCATATTAATTATAAACTTACACTTATTGCTGGATTTAATACTAATGGTGGTTCTACTTCATTATTATTTATTGAATTTATTTGTGTTTGTGATAGTAAAGGTGTTGTTTCATCAATTTCTCTACTATTTGTTTGTCTTCAATTTTTATAAAGTACTTTTACATATTCAACAGTTTTTACACTAACAGTTGAAGTTATTGCCATTGTTACTGCTGAAATTAAACCTCATATTAAAACACCTTTAACTGTAGAACGATATGGATTAAAATCATTGTTTATATAATTATCAATAAAATCATATTCCATAATATCTAATCATTCAGCAATCATTGTTGGGATTGAATATCATTCAGCAATATTTCCTATAACTTCACCGAAAATGGTTGAACTTAGTATAATTTTATTTTGTATTTTCATTTTTCTTTTTATCTCCTTTTTAAAATATGCTAAATTGTAAAGGTAAGTGCAACTAAATTATTTTTCTATCCAAATATTCGATTGGTGAAAGATAATTTAGTATTTTTCTCGGTCTTTGATTTAAAGACAATATAAATTTATGAACTTCATTTTTATTAGTTTTTGAAAAAATAAATTTTTTAGGAAATTTTTCTCTAATTAAACCATTAGTATTTTCATTAGTACCTCTTTGTCAAGGTGAATATGGATTGGCAAAATAAATTTTTACATCTAAATTTTTTTCAAGTTGTTGTCAATTTGAAAATTCTTTGCCACGATCAAAAGTAATAGTTTTAACAATGTTTTTAGGAAGAATTGATAAATAATAACTGACATTTTTATTAATAACTTTAGTAGTTCTGTTTTTAACTAATATTGCTAAAGTAAATCGTGATACTCTTTCAACTAAAGTTATTAAACATGATTTGCTTTTGCCTCTTGATGATACTATAGTATCTCCTTCTCAATGACCAAGTGTTATACGATCATTAACATTTATATCTCGTTCTTTAATTGATTTACCATTAAACTTGCCACGATTTTCTTTAGATTTTCGTTTTTTACCTTTTCTTCTTAAATTTTTACTAGTAACTTTATCAAGCATTCCAAAATAAATTCAAGTATAAATTGTTTTAAAACTAATAACTCACTCTTTATGAAAATTTTTAATTCTGCCATAAATTTGTTCAGGTGATCAACCTAATAGTAATTTTTGTTGTACATATTTTACTAAATTCTTATTTTTAAACTTATGAAAACTAATATGTGATTGTTTTCGATTTTCATCTTTATTTTGTGCAATTAATGAAAAATAATGATTATTATCTTTATTTCTATTAATTTCTCGAATAATAGTACTAATACTTCGATTAAGATTTTTAGCTATTTCACTAATTTTAAATTTAAATTTCAATTGATTCTCAATATAAATCCTTTCATCTATGCCAAGATGTTTATAACTCATATAAAAACTCCTTACTTTTTTCTAAACTAAATTTAGCATTATGAAATTTTTATATGAGAATTTTTTGCAATTTTATTTACTTGCACTTACAAGTATAATTCAGCATTACAAAAAAAGACAAGATTATTTCTTGTCTTTTTCCTTGTTGATAATTTTAATTTAACTTACAAAATGTATATTTTATTTTTTTTAAATACGTCGAATATAAAATATAAATTTAATGTTTTAAGAAAAGAGAGTAATTTTGTCTAATTTTCATTATTTTTCAAATAATTCATTTTTGGAAATAAGTTACTAATATGATAATAAATTATTTCGTAACTTTGACAACCGCCCAAAATTTTTAATAATTTAAATTAATTTAAGATTTTTATAGTTTTTTATCCTAAATCTTCGTCCTTTATTAGAATTTCACGATTAGGATTTTGTTCAATTATTAATTGTTTGTAAATTGTATCACGATATTTTACACAACCATCAATAACATTATCTAAAGGATTTAGAGCAGTCCGCACTTCAAAAAGATCTCCTTCATATTTTTGACGCATTGGTTTTGTACCTTTTTCAGTTTTAACTTCAATATAATATTCTTTAGCTAATTCTTCTTGAATAAATTTATCAACTTTTTTAATATAAGCTCCACCACCACAAATTGTGATTCCCTTACCTTTTTTCTTTAAATCACTAATACTTCCAGCAGCCTTGTCACCAGCAGTTCTTAGTACTCTGCGAATGGCTGGAATAATATGTTCTTTGAATTGAACTTGCATAACATTTTCACGAATTTCTTCTGGTGTAATTTCAATAGTTTTAGAAATTGACATTGTTTCTCCTGGTTGAGAATTTAATCTAGGTAATGAAAAACCCGAAATTGTGTATGGTTTTTCATCTTGATATTTCATAAGTGAGCCAATATTTTTAATAACATCTTCAGCTTCTTTTATTCCAACTTTTAAGGCATGTTTTTTTATAATATATTCTTGAACTTTTTGTATTAAATAGTCACCAGCACAATGTGTTGTATATGAATATAATATTGAATTATTACTAATAATAGCAACATCAGTACTGCCACCACCAATATCAATACACATAATTGCACTTCCAAAAATATCTTGCCCTGAACCTAAGGCTGCCATTTTTACTTCTTCTTGTACAAATCCACGGAGTGCTCCTAAACGATATACAATATTTTCTAAAGCTTCTTTTTGTACTGAATTAATTTCACTTGGTGTTGCCATCAACACAATCAAATTACAATTTTTATCTAATTTTTCATGTTTTTTTATAGAATTGTTATTAATTTCTTTTAAATTTTTAATTTCAAGTCTGAAATCTTGAAAAATTTTAGTAAGAATACGTTGTAAAGCATTTGGATCAGCAATATTACCATCACGAACTGGACGTTTAATAATAACATTTTCATTTGTTTTGTCAGTTAAAGCCTTAGCCTCTTCACCGTAAAGAATTCTATTTTTTTCATAGTCTTCAGCTAAATAGGTTGGAGCATCATATCTAAGACCTATATTAATATGTCTAGCTTTAAAGTTTTCTGTTCCGATATCTAAAGCTAATCATTGATAATCAGTTATTGATTTAAGTTTGTTATTTTTCTGATTTAAATTTTCTTTTCTTGTTTTAAACATTTCTCTAATTTTCCCTTTCTTTAAATACTTAAATTTTATCTAAATTAATTTTACATTATTTTATAAATAAGTTATTTATATTAATTTATAAGGAAATATGGGATTAATGTTGATAATTTTTATTTATTATATTTTGTTTAAAAAACAGCAAAAACTTTGAAGTATGTAATATATCTAATTTTATAAATATTAAATTTAATTGAATAAATAGTTAAAAATATATTTTAATTATCTGAAAAAATCTCTGGTTTTTATTTAAAAAAGGAGATAAAATAATCATTGGAAAGGAAGGTAAAATTGAAAATAACTAATGATTTATTAAACAACTCACATATTATTTTTGAATCTAATATTAAAAATCAAATAGAAGCACTAACTAAAATTACTGATTTGGCATTTTCATTAGGTTATATTACTAATCGTGATGAATTACTAAAAGCATTTCTTGCTCGTGAACAAGAATCATCAACAGGTTTTGAAGGTGGAATTGCAATTCCACACGCTAGAATTAAATCAATTAAAAAACCTGCAATTCTAATATTATGTAATAATAATGGTGTTGACTGAAAAGCAATAGATGGACAATTAACAACTTTTATTATTGCTTTAATAATTCCTGAAACACAAGCAGAAAATTTACATTTAGATATTTTAAGTACACTTGCAATTAAACTTGTAAATGAAGATTTTCATAAAAAATTAAAAAATGCAAAAAATTCACAAGAAATAATATCGCTTATTAATGATGAAACAGTTAAAAATAGTACTAAAAAAAAAATAAAAACAATGAAAAATAAGGAAACAAAAAAAATTATTGGAGTTTCTTCTTGTACAACTGGAGTAGTTCATACTTACATGTGTAAAGAATTATTAGAAACCGCAGGAAAAGAACTAGGCTATCAAGTACATATTGAATGTCAAGGTCAAAAAGGACCAGAATATGTACTAACAGAACAAGAAATTAAAGAAGCGGATGTCGTTATTTTAGCAACAGATGTTGCAATTGACTTAGAACGTTTTATTGGTAAAAAAACATATACTTGTGGTACAAAACCAGTAGTTAAAGATGCTAAACAAACTATTAAAGAAAGTTTAACAAAAGCAAAAATATACGCTGAACCTAATGGTAATAGTGGTGATTTCATTTTAAATGCTTCGAAAGGTAAACCAGCAATTTTAAAACATTTATTAAGTGGAGTATCATATATGATACCATTTGTTGTTTTTGCTGGTTTAATTTTTGCTATTGTTGGTGGTATCGCAAAAGGTACTTTTGGTAATGGATTTGAATTTAAAAATTCATGAAAAGAACAACTTGTTTGATTAAAAACAAATCCACCAGGAGTTAATTCTGGATTAATTGGTGGTACAACGCTAATGCATGTATTAATGATTATCAATAACATTGCTGGTATTGGCTTTACATTGATGATACCAATCATGGGCGCTTATATTGCTTATTCAATTGCAGGACGTCCCGGTATTGCTCCAGCAATGATTATTACATTTTTATTAGTATCACCTGGTACGGGAATGTGATTTGGATGAGGAGTATTTAATCTTACTGCTAGTTCTAAAATTGATGCAAGTCAACCTTTTCAGGGTAACGCTAATGTTTCATGAACATTATTTGGTGCTCTTTATGGAGGACTAATGGCTGGTTATTTAGTTAGATTTGTAAATTCATGAAAAGTACCAAAATGATTATTACCAATTATGCCAATTATTATTATTCCTGTTTTTTGTACAGCAATTATTGCAATTCCAACCGCTTTCTTTTTAGCAGCACCGTTTGGATATGTAATGGGTGCATTGGATTATGGTTTAAGTTGAATGGGGTTACATCCAAATATAGGATTTTTAGTTGGATTATTATTAGGAGCAATGGTTGGATTTGATATGGGTGGTCCAATTAATAAAACAGCTGTTCTTGTTGCAACATCATTAATGGTACAAGATGGTGGTCGATTAATGGGACCAGTAGCAGCAGCGATTCCGATTGCACCATTGGGTTGTGCATTAACATCAACAGTATTTAGTCGTAAATTATTTATAAAACAAGAACAATCATTAGGGTGAAATGCCTGATTATTAGGGTTTATGGGAATTTCTGAATCTGCTATTCCATTTGCAGTGAGAGATACATGAAGAACAATAGTTGCTAATGTTATTGGTAGTGCTGTTGCGGGTGCTTTAGCATTTGGTTTTGGTGTACTTGGTCATGTTGGGGCTTGAGGTTCTTTTATTATTGCTTTATTTGGTGGTGTTACTAATATTGATGGTAGTTATATTGGTATTTTATGATATGCAGTAGCTATTATTATTGGTACGGTAGTACAATCTATTATTTATACTTCACTTTTATTGCAAAAGCAAGGATTATATAAATCTTCAATTTTAACGTTATTAAATAAAATTGGAATTAAAACTAAAAATAAAAAAAGAAAATAATATTAATATATGAATAATAAAAAAAATTGATGATTTGAAAATCAATATAGTCGAAGTTCAATAACTATTGATGATAAAAAAAACTATTTATCATAAAGGATTAACAACTTTTAGTTTAAAAAAACAAACTAAAAATATTATTATGATTAATAATATTAATTATTTAGTTCTTAGAAAGCCAACTTTTTGACAGTGTGGGTACCTTTATTTTGTTTTAAAAAATGAAATTGAAAAAACTAATAATCAAGAAATTTTATTATCTAATTTATGTATAGCCTTCAAACGAAAAAATGAATTTAAAGAAGCAGAAGAAATTAAGAGTATTATTGATAATTTAACTATTTAAACTAAAAAAAGCTTTTAATTGACACATTAAAAAAATAAATTACAATTCTAATTATAATTTAATAGATATCCAATCCTAATATAGATATTTCTCTATATTAGGATTTTTATTAAATTAAAATATTTGAAAGAAAGATTAAAAGATATGCCTAAAAATATACAAAATATACAAATGACAGAAAAAGAATATAAAAATTTTAAAAATTATGCTGAATTATACTTGTAAGTGCAAGTAAATAAAATTGCAAAAAATTCTCATATAAAAATTTCATAATGCTAAATTTAGTTTAGAAAAAAGTAAGGAGTTTTTATATGAGTTATAAACATCTTGGCATAGATGAAAGGATTTATATTGAGAATCAATTGAAATTTAAATTTAAAATTAGTGAAATAGCTAAAAATCTTAATCGAAGTATTAGTACTATTATTCGAGAAATTAATAGAAATAAAGATAATAATCATTATTTTTCATTAATTGCACAAAATAAAGCTGAAAATCGAAAACAATCACATATTAGTTTTCATAAGTTTAAAAATAAGAATTTAGTAAAATATGTACAACAAAAATTACTATTAGGTTGATCACCTGAACAAATTTATGGCAGAATTAAAAATTTTCATAAAGAGTGAGTTATTAGTTTTAAAACAATTTATACTTGAATTTATTTTGGAATGCTTGATAAAGTTACTAGTAAAAATTTAAGAAGAAAAGGTAAAAAACGAAAATCTAAAGAAAATCGTGGCAAGTTTAATGGTAAATCAATTAAAGAACGAGATATAAATGTTAATGATCGTATAACACTTGGTCATTGAGAAGGAGATACTATAGTATCATCAAGAGGCAAAAGCAAATCATGTTTAATAACTTTAGTTGAAAGAGTATCACGATTTACTTTAGCAATATTAGTTAAAAACAGAACTACTAAAGTTATTAATAAAAATGTCAGTTATTATTTATCAATTCTTCCTAAAAACATTGTTAAAACTATTACTTTTGATCGTGGCAAAGAATTTTCAAATTGACAACAACTTGAAAAAAATTTAGATGTAAAAATTTATTTTGCCAATCCATATTCACCTTGACAAAGAGGTACTAATGAAAATACTAATGGTTTAATTAGAGAAAAATTTCCTAAAAAATTTATTTTTTCAAAAACTAATAAAAATGAAGTTCATAAATTTATATTGTCTTTAAATCAAAGACCGAGAAAAATATTAAATTATCTTTCACCAATCGAATATTTGGATAGAAAAATAATTTAGTTGCACTTACCTTTACAATTTAGCAAAATTACTAATGAACATTTTTTCTTTTTATTAGTTAATATGGAAAAATTTGGAATTATTGATGCTGAATTTTTTTTGGATCAAATTTTTGTTAAATGTTGTCAACCAAAAAATAAAAAAAACGAGATAGTACTTTATTTAGAAAAAGAAAAAAATGATAATACATATAATGTTTATTATATTTTTGTGCTTGATGAAGAAAATAATATTAAAAATTTAAATAATAGAGATTTAAAAGAAATAATAGAAATTGAAAAAAATAATTTAATTTATTTTCCAATTTCTATTTTTTGTCAAGAAATTTCTAAAGAAAAAAACCAATAATTCCTGATTATGATCTTTTTGCAGTTTGTTGAACAATAGATGAATCAATAAAATATTATCAACCACCAATACCTACTAATTCATTTGCAGCATTGAAAATAGATAGTTGATCAAATAGTTATAGAGAAAGAGATTTGAGTAAAATTTTTAAAAAAGGTCATAATTATGAAAATTTTTTTAATTTTAGATACTCTTTAGAAATATCAAATACTTTAGAAAACAAAGTATTTCTTGATAAATTAAGTAAAAATTTGGGTTATGAAGAGGCAATAAATGATCAATTATGTCCAATCCAGCATTCTTTTGAACTTGTTAATATTAACGTTAGAGATTTTAATGAAAATTTTTATACATTTTTTTACCTAATCAACAATTATTAACTGATTTTACATTTCCTAATGGAATAAAAGTAGATAAACAGACTATTTCTTATTTTGCTGTTTATGAACCTTTTAATGATGGAATTTTTTTATGAAAAAAATTTCTAGAACCTTTTTTGTTTTATACAAAAACAAAAGGATATTATGTTCCAAATAATTGTTTTGTAAAATAAACTGATTTTTTAGGTTTTGCTAATTCATTTAATCCTTGAGTTAGAAAAATAAGAGAAGAACAAAGTGAAAGACGGAAATCTAATGAACTAAGTTTATCAGTTAATGTTGAAGCAGTAAATAGCTTAGAAAATGATAAACCTAATTCCAAAAAAATAAAAGAACAGTTATTTTGTATTAATTCACATTTGTCTTTGTGTTAGATTTCTTTTTTTTAAATTGTTGTTTTAAGTATTAATCATAAATAATAGCAATAATAGTTAAAATGAAACCAATACTAAGAAAACCAGAAATAATATAACCTAAAGTATTACCACGCGCTTCATTAATTGTTCAATTAACTGATAAATTTCTTAGATTATTAATTTCTGTTGCATTCATATTTTTTAGTTCCTTAGAAGTATAATTAAGTTTTAAAGCAACATTTCATAATTTTATACCAGTATCAGTAGTTCAAAATTCAATAATAGGTAAATTATTACCATGATAAATAGTAAAATATTGTCAGTTGCTAATATTATTTCAATTAACAGTTTGTAGTAAATATACATTATTATTGCTTTTGGCATTTAATTTAAAAGTAGTTTTTGGTTTTAATGTTCATAAATTCATTTTATTCATAGTAGTACTATCAATAGTAATAATATTTACAAATTGGATAGTATTATCATAGTTAAAATTAATTGTAAAACCGTCATTAGTATTAGTGCTATTAATGTCATATAAATTATTATTTACTATTCCAACATATTTAATATTAGTATTAGTACTATTATCTAGTGTTGGCAAAATATTTTGATTATATATTAATACATGGTAAGTTATTATTTCATCTTTAAATTTAATATTAATTTCAGAATTACTATTAATAATAGTTGTAATACTATTATTAATATTTGGTAATAATGGTTGATTATCATTAATAGTAATATCTTTTAGTTCATCATTAGTTACATTTAAAATTAGATTATTATTACTAATTCAATTATTAGTACGATTAACTGCAGTAAGTTTATCTTTATAAATATATGAATTAATAAAATTAGTCAATTGTTCATTTTTAGTTTTAGTAAATTTAATAGTATTAATTCGACTTCAATTGTTATTTTTACTATCACTTAGTAATAATTTACTTGTATTATTATTAATAAAACCAAGATTATCATTTATTCTTTGGAAATTGGCACAATAACCAATTTTAGTAAAAGCACCTAATTCATTTACAAAATAGCCAATTTCTTGTTCATCAATAAAAATACCTAAACCATCATGAAGTAAAATAAAATTATTCATATAATGTTCATTAATTTTTGTAAGTTTAATATCATTACTATCAGTAATGCTTAAATGATAAGGTTGTCCAAAAAATTTGGAGCTATTTTTGAGATTTACATTTAAAATTCCTTGATTGTTACCAGTCTTGCTAAAAAAAACAGTAGTAGTACTAAACAGTGGCTCCTTATTAATAATTAATGGTTTTGTTGTAGCATTACCATTATCTTCTATTGTTAAATAAAATAATTGACCATTAACATCACGAATAATGCCACCATTATTATTAATGGCAACAAAAGAATTTAATAGTATTGGATTAGGAACATTCATATTAATTGGCTTGATATTACCATCAACTTTTAGAATATAAGAATTTTGATCACCACCAACAAAAACACCAAAAGTATCATTTATAGTAGTAAAACTAGTTTTACCTTTTCCATAGTGATAGGGAGTAACTAAGTTAGTTACTTTTCCTTCTATATTAATTAAGTCAACACCAATATCGGTACTAACGATATTATTACCAAAGTTAGTAAAAGTATGATTTGGAGTTTCAATGGCAGTAGCATCATCACTAATACCATTTTTAGTCATTAAAAATGAATTATTAATAAAATTAGTATCATCACTTTTATAAAAATTATTTAAAGTAGCAATTCCTAAGTTATCATCAAATCTAATAAAATTATTAATTTGTAAGTCTAAATTATTATATGTGCCATCCTTATTTAATAAATAAGATTGTGCTTGTGAATTTGTAAAAATACCAGCAATAGAATTAGTTGAATCATTTTCATTTCAATTATAAAAATTTCCACTTTCAAAAGCTAAGGTTAAACTTTGTTCATTTAGGATAGTATTTTCTGATTTTATTTCTTTATGATGATAATTATTTATTTTCACTTGGCTTAAATTAGTAAAAGCGGCTAGTGAAATAGTAACTAGTGTATATAAAATTTTAAACATATTATCAATTCCTTTAATTTAAACTAATATTAATTATAAAGATTTTGAAGATAGTGTATAGCAAAATAATAAAAATAAGTTACAATTTATATATGATATTTTTTAAATTAAGGAATGATTATAATTATGAAAAAAATTTTAACATTAATGGGTACTATTGCTTTTGGTAGTGGAATAGTAACGCCAGTTTTAGCTTGTTCTGATCAACAACAAGATAGTATTTTAAAAGCAATTACTAATGGTAATGGTAATTATAATGGTTGAGAATCAACTTTATCAAAAGTTGGTATTAAAAAACCAGTGGGTGTTCCTATTGATGGTCAAAGACCTGAAAAAGAACAAGTTATTGAAAATAAAGCATTAGAAAGCAGTCTTGCACAATCACTTGCCAAATTAATTTTAGATAAAGCAAATATTAAAGAACCAACTTGATTTGATAGTCAATTAGAAGTAGGTACTAAATGTTATTATTTTACGATTGATAATGGTAAAATAGATGAATCAACAAAAGCAAGAACTTGAAATATTGATACTTCAACCGGTAGAATTAGTATTAATATTACTTATCAAGTTGGAGTAGTAAATAATGATAAAAGTTTTAAAGTTGAACAATACATAAAAAAAACTTTTAATATAAAATGTTCTTATACACAAAGCGATTACATAGTTTATAGTTGTGTTAGTGATGTTACTAAATTATCAGAACAAATAGTACCAATTAGTGTTGATGATGAAACTAAACTTGATATTGATAAAACATATGCTGATTTTTCTCAAAAAACTAAAACCTTAGTTCAAGAAGGAATAAGTTTAGCATTAAATAATAATCCTTATGTTAATTCTGTTAATATTAATATCAAAGGAATTGATGGTCAAAAAGTTACAAGCTCTGGTCCTAATAAATTAGAACTTAAAGTTAATTTTGTGATTAGTTTTCAAGATTCATTAATTGACATGTCTTTACCTTCGCCTTATGATGATAGTAATTATGTTCCAACAATACTTCAATTTAATAGTTAAAAAGGAGTTTAATATGTCCAATAATTCAGAAGCAAAAAATAAAGATAAAGAGCCACCGTTAATTGTTGATGCCTTTACTTTTAAAAATATTGGTGTTAAACAAGAGATCCATTCTTCATGAAAAAATTTTAATTGAAAAATAACTTCCAAAAATTTATTATTAATTTTTATTGGTGCTTTTTTAACAACTGTTTCCTTTTTTTATTTTATTAATCGTGCTGGTTTATATACTAATGGTTTATCAGCTTTTGCACAATTAATAGCTAAATTTATTGCCTTATCTTATAATGGCAGTATTACTGAACAAGAAACAACGCAAGCATTTTGATTTTATCCAGTATATTTTCTTATTAATGGTCCTATCATTATTTGAGGATTATTCAAGGTTGGATTTCGTTTTACTCTTTATACTATCATTTATTTGTTATTTCAAAATGGAATTAACTTTTTGTTAACAGCAATTGATGCTCTTAAAAATTTTCAAGTTTTAGGTAATGAGCCATTAAAAGGTACTACAGATTATTGGCACTTAGTTTTACCACGTACTTTTATTTTTGCTGCTTTAGGTGGATTAATTTATGGTGCTGGTATTGGTATTTTATTTAAAACTGGTGGATCTAGTGGTGGTATGGATTTTATTAGTACTTATATTTCTATGAAACGTAAATATTCAATTGCTACTATTATTAGAAATACTAATATTATTATTGTTGTTATTGTTTTAATTCTTGATGGAACTTTTTTACAGAAAACTAGTCTTGTTGATAATTTTTTAGTTAGGCCTTATTTTATGTCAACGCTTGTTTATATTTATGTAGCAGCTTTTGTTATGAATAGAGTTTATCCAAAATATATGTTGATGAGTGTATTTATTATTTCTAATGAATTAGAGCAAATCCGTAATGATATTTATCGAAATAATTATTTACGTGGTGGTAATGTTTGAAATGTGAAAGGTTTGTATTCAGGTAATGAATATAAAATGATGATGACAACAATGTCATTATTAGAATATAATTTTTTTAAAACAAAAATAGTTCGAATCGATCCTAAAGTTTTTATGGTAGCAGTTCCTGCAAAATATATGCATGGTGGTAATGCAGGTAAACCTCCACAAAATGCACCTGTTAATATTACTGAAATTAATGATTTTTTAGAAAAAAACTAATAATATATATGTTATAATGTAATTAGTTTTATAATAGTAGGTTTTTAGACTTCTAAATAGATTATTACATCTATAGTTAGTCTTTTTCTATTTTTTTATAAAACAAAATTAATTATAAGCTATATTAAGAATTAAAACAGAATGGAATAATTATGAAACATAATTTATCGCCAAAGGTTGTAAATGAGATTGTTAATAATATTCATACTGACTATAATAATAGTAGTAATCATTGATGAATTAAATTAATAAATAATCGTTTATGAATTAGTTTATGAATTATTACTACCATTATTGCTCTAATTGCTATTGGTGTTAGTATTGGTATTAACAAATCATCATTTATTAAAAAACCATTTACCATTATTAGTATTATTGGATTCATTGTTGGATGCTTTTTATTAGTGCAGAGTTTTGTATTAAAAACTAAAATTCATGAAAAATTAATAGAAGAATTACCAATTATTAACTATTATCAATGAGTTATTAAAGATAATAATTCACAAATGAATTTAACAACTATTAGTGATTATTGAACAATTGAACCACAAGGTAATTTACCTTTAGATGAACAACCTAATTATTATAATTATTGTGAACAAATAATGATAGGAAGTATTAATGGTCAAAATTTTAACTATGGAAGTATCATTAACCAAAAAGTTATGTATGAGACAAGTTCTGGATATAATAGTGCTGCTCAAGTTATTGAAACAGAAAAAATTACTTGTTATTATGCACGTTTTGTTTATTATACAACTATTATTAGGAATAATAATTTTACAATGACATTAACACCACGTAATATATTTTCAAAAAAATTTCGTAGTAAAAAGAAAGTTCAATTAGAATCACATTTATTTGAAGATTTATTTGAAGTAAAATGTGATAATCAAATTAAATTAAGATTAATTTTAGAACCAAAAGTAATGAATTTACTTAATGAATTTGCTTATAGTTTAGGAAATAAGGATTTACCAGTTATTCACATAGAAAATGAACAATTAACATTAAGTTGAAAATATGAATTAGGAAAAAATCCTTATAATGATGGAAAAGGCAAATTGATGGTTTTACCCACCACTACTAATCTTGAAAAGTTTATTAATAAATTATTAGCAATGATTAGTAAAGATATTTTAAATTTAACGCAAGCACAAATGTGAGTTAATAACTTACAATTATTATTATAATAATTTATATAAATTACTTTACAATAATTTAAAAATAAGGTAGATAAAATTATGAATAACTATCAATTGCTGAATTATACTTGTAAGTGCAAGTAAATAAAATTGCAAAAAATTCTCATATAAAAATTTCATAATGCTAAATTTAGTTTAGAAAAAAGTAAGGAATTTTTATATGAGTTATAAACATCTTGGCATAGATGAAAGGATTTATATTGAGAATCAATTGAAATTTAAATTTAAAATTAGTGAAATAGCTAAAAATCTTAATCGAAGTATTAGTACTATTATTCGAGAAATTAATAGAAATAAAGATAATAATCATTATTTTTCATTAATTGCACAAAATAAAGCTGAAAATCGAAAACAATCACATATTAGTTTTCATAAGTTTAAAAATAAGAATTTAGTAAAATATGTACAACAAAAATTACTATTAGGTTGATCACCTGAACAAATTTATGGCAGAATTAAAAATTTTCATAAAGAGTGAGTTATTAGTTTTAAAACAATTTATACTTGAATTTATTTTGGAATGCTTGATAAAGTTACTAGTAAAAATTTAAGAAGAAAAGGTAAAAAACGAAAATCTAAAGAAAATCGTGGCAAGTTTAATGGTAAATCAATTAAAGAACGAGATATAAATGTTAATGATCGTATAACACTTGGTCATTGAGAAGGAGATACTATAGTATCATCAAGAGGCAAAAGCAAATCATGTTTAATAACTTTAGTTGAAAGAGTATCACGATTTACTTTAGCAATATTAGTTAAAAACAGAACTACTAAAGTTATTAATAAAAATGTCAGTTATTATTTATCAATTCTTCCTAAAAACATTGTTAAAACTATTACTTTTGATCGTGGCAAAGAATTTTCAAATTGACAACAACTTGAAAAAAATTTAAATGTAAAAATTTATTTTGCCAATCCATATTCACCTTGACAAAGAAGTACTAATGAAAATACTAATGGTTTAATTAGAGAAAAATTTCCTAAAAAATTTATTTTTTCAAAAACTAATAAAAATGAAGTTCATAAATTTATATTGTCTTTAAATCAAAGACCGAGAAAAATATTAAATTATCTTTCACCAATCGAATATTTGGATAGAAAAATAATTTAGTTGCACTTACCTTTACAATTTAGCATACTAAAAAGTAGTGATTATCTAAGGAAGTTTATTATGAAAAAAATATTAAAAATTATAAGTGTTTTTGCATTTACTAGTATTACTAGTATTAATATTAGTGCATGTGATGTTTTTCACAATTCATCAGTTGATTATCAGCAATTATTAGAAGATGCTGCAAATTTAATTGCTAATAATACTTATCCCAATTTTAATAATTTTTTAAAACCCGAAAATAAAAATCATGTTTTTGATTTTAAAAAATTAATTGAAGACAATATTAGTAACTTGTTTAATACTGCTCCAGAAGATTTTAGTAATATTACTTATGAAATTACTAATGGTCAAGATGAAATAAAAAAAATTAGTACTACTAATATTAAAATTCATTTAGCTGTTTATAATAATTCTACGGTAAAAGATTGTAGTTTTGATGCTAATTTTAGTCCATTACAAGATTATATAAATGAAAAATTAGAACCATTAGTTAATGGAACACAATATTTATCAATTAACAAAAAAGACAGTGGTGGATTTTATAATGACTTAGTTACTGCTGGTGCTACTTTTAAAAGGGAAGAAAAAAATCAAAAAGAACAATATTTAAGAAATAATTCAGATAAAGCTAAAAATTTTTGAAAATTATTTCAAGAGTGAATTCCTTCTGAAGAAGTGAAAAACCCTTTATTTGGTAATATTTTAGTTCCATTATTAAATTTTATTCCAAAAAAACCCTTTACTTGGTTAACTTTTGATAATTTTAAACCATATTTGTTAAATGCTGGCGGCTATAATAATGTTATTGCTATTACTGGCAATAAAAAATTTGGTGATAAATATTATGATTATATAAAAATTCGATTAGAGGGTAAAAATTCAAAGGATATTGCTTTTGGTAATAAATATGAAGGTTTAACTTTTATTTTTACTACTAATAGTTAATTAATAAATTTTTAGTTCCTTTTTGAAAAGATAAAAATTAATAATAAAAATTACTTTTATAACTAATTTTGTATGCTGAATTATACTTGTAAGTGCAAGTAAATAAAATTGCAAAAAATTCTCATATAAAAATTTCATAATGTTAAATTTAGTTTAGAAAAAAGTAAGGAGTTTTTATATGAGTTATAAACATCTTGGCATAGATGAAAGGATTTATATTGAGAATCAATTGAAATTTAAATTTAAAATTAGTGAAATAGCTAAAAATCTTAATCGAAGTATTAGTACTATTATTCGAGAAATTAATAGAAATAAAGATAATAATCATTATTTTTCATTAATTGCACAAAATAAAGCTGAAAATCGAAAACAATCACATATTAGTTTTCATAAGTTTAAAAATAAGAATTTAGTAAAATATGTACAACAAAAATTACTATTAGGTTGATCACCTGAACAAATTTATGGCAGAATTAAAAATTTTCATAAAGAGTGAGTTATTAGTTTTAAAACAATTTATACTTGAATTTATTTTGGAATGCTTGATAAAGTTACTAGTAAAAATTTAAGAAGAAAAGGTAAAAAACGAAAATCTAAAGAAAATCGTGGCAAGTTTAATGGTAAATCAATTAAAGAACGAGATATAAATGTTAATGATCGTATAACACTTGGTCATTGAGAAGGAGATACTATAGTATCATCAAGAGGCAAAAGCAAATCATGTTTAATAACTTTAGTTGAAAGAGTATCACGATTTACTTTAGCAATATTAGTTAAAAACAGAACTACTAAAGTTATTAATAAAAATGTCAGTTATTATTTATCAATTCTTCCTAAAAACATTGTTAAAACTATTACTTTTGATCGTGGCAAAGAATTTTCAAATTGACAACAACTTGAAAAAAATTTAGATGTAAAAATTTATTTTGCCAATCCATATTCACCTTGACAAAGAGGTACTAATGAAAATACTAATGGTTTAATTAGAGAAAAATTTCCTAAAAAATTTATTTTTTCAAAAACTAATAAAAATGAAGTTCATAAATTTATATTGTCTTTAAATCAAAGACCGAGAAAAATATTAAATTATCTTTCACCAATCGAATATTTGGATAGAAAAATAATTTAGTTGCACTTACCTTTACAATTTAGCAAATCACTTAAATTAATTTTTATAGGTGAAAATCATGATTTTTTATTACCAGTTGTTGATGTTCCTTTCAATGGAAATGAACCACTCATATTAAAATTAAAATTAAATGTCATACTTTCATAATCTTCTTTAAATTTATCAAAACTATCATAACCATAATCTTTAAATGAAAATAATATTGCTCTACCATAACCACTTAATTCTTCATTTATATAAGGTCTCATTTGATAACTATTATTTTCTGGTGTAGTACTAATAATACTATTTCTAATCCCATATTGACTTTGATTACTTAAATCAATAAATATAGGATGCGCTCTTGGTATTAATGGGGGTGGTTGAATTGCTTGTGGATAATTAAATGGTTGGTCAAATTTAAAAGTATTATTTGCTAAAATAAATGTATTTTGAATTAATCTACTATTATTACTTGCTTTACCTACTGTTTGATAAGTACCACTTCAAATACTAAAATTATCATTAACAGCACCATTTCTATTATCTGGCATTGAATAAAATGTTATTTTAAAATTACTTTTACCTACAACTTTAATATCAATCATATCAATTGCTCATTTTAATATATTAGTATTAGTAAATTTAGATTCATTTAATAATGGAGTTGAACTATCTTCTTTTGCTAATAATGAAATTGTATCTTTACCACCAGCACCATTTTGAACTAAATTTACAGTATCATAAACTCCTTGTGAAGAAATACTTCCATCATTAATATCAAAATTTTGTAAATTAATCATATCAGTTAAATTAAATGTAAATGATGTCATATGACTTGCTGTTCCAGCAACTGCTTGTATAGCATCTGGAGTATCATTTCTAAATACATCTAATGGAATTAATGCTGGATTAGTACTTTGTGAACTATATAATAATGTTGTATAAAAATTATATAATTCAGCAGATATTAAGCCATTTATATAAGGAAATTGAGGTATTAATAAATTACTTAATAATTTAGCACCAATATCTAAACCACCAACAAAAGCATTCATAAATGAGCCAAATATAGGCATTGTATTAAGATTAATTTTAATTGTTTCTCGTACTGTTAACGGTATTTCACTAATAGGATTATAAATAAAATAATGTAATGCATTAATAGTATTTAATTGCTTAAATTTATTATTATTCATATTATAATGAGTATTACCAATAAATTTTTTATTATTTTTATTATAATATTGAAAATATGGATTACCAGCAGTTGCATAATTATAATCTTCTATTTCAGCACCATTTAAAAAATTATTATCTCAATAATTTACTAATCTATTTGATACATCAACTTTATTAGTATTTTTAGTTTTTTCAACATTAGTTCTTAAATGACCTTCATAATGTTTAGTTGCACCATCATCATAATTTGGAGCAATTACTTTTTGTCAATCTGAATAACTATCCATAACACTCTGTCCTTGAACAGTTAATACATAATTAGTTTCTGGTAATGCTTGAAAACTTACTGGGTCATAAGTTGAACATTGATATTGTCATGGAAATAATAATTTACTTGGATATTGTCGATATTTATGTTGTTTAGTATTAATAGGATTATTATCAATATCTCTACCTCATAATGCTATTGAAATAGGTTTTACTGAACCATAAAATGATATTTGACAATGAGTAACTGGTAATGGTGTTAAATAATTACCATCCAAAACAATATTATTATTTTCATCTAATGCTGGTAATGCTACTGGGTCACCGGGCGCACCTAATTGCACATATTGATTAATTGCTAATCCACTATGTGCTAATTTATCATTTAATGAACTAAAAGTACATTGAATATAAGCCAATTCTTTATTTTCTGGATTATAAGTTTTAGTTGCAACTTCAAGAATATATCATTGTCTATCAACTTTAATTGATTTATCAGTATTTATAACTTTATTAATTTCTGGAATCATATAAAGTTTATAAAGATTTGAAACAATATTATTAATAAAATTAAAATTCTTTTTTTCATTTGGAATATTAATAACTACATTTTTAATTGCTTGTTCTTGTATAAAAGCATTATTTGCTGGCGTTGCTGAATAAGTAATACCTAATTGGTCACTTACAATATTTCCATAAAATACATCACCAATTTGTAATTGTTTATATGCTTCATCTGGATTATCTTTATTTTGAATAGGATAATAAGAATGGTCTCAAACTGCTTGTATGGCTTCTCTACCAGTAAAGATTTTACTAAATGAAGTATAATCATTAGGAATACTAGTTGGTGGTTTATATCCCGTTTCTGTTGAATTTATAGCACCTAAAATAATAGTAAAAGGACATACACGAAATTGTAAATCTTTATTTTGTGTAAAATCTTTTTCAATTTCACCTGTACTTTTTCATACAGTTTTAATTAATTGATGATTCTGTTTTGGTGTCATTCCCATTTTTAGTTTCTCCTAAAAAAGTATTATTAAATTCAATTTCTTCTTTTTGATATTTTCTATTTTCATTAATAATTTGTTGTGCTTCTTCTTCACTAACACCATATCTTTTAACAATAATTCTTTTAATATTAGTAATTCCTAATCTTAATTCTGCTTCATCAATTTCAAGTGATTTTAATCTATCTGTAATAGTATTTTCTTTAATTTCAAATGTTCATTTAGATTTATCACCATCTAATCCCATTAATATAAAACATCTTTGAAATATTTCATTTCAATCACTTTGATTTAAAGTTCTTTTAATTCTTGTAGTTTCCATATCACGAGAATTAGTAATTAATACTTCTGCTTCAGTTTTTTGACTTGTAGTATCATTTACTGGACTATATCCACTACCTTCAAATGCTTTATCAATAATAAATTGTATAAATTCAGCATATTTATCTAATATTGGACTACCTTGTAATATTGCAATTGGTGGTGTTCCACTAGTACTTCCTAAACTTCTTAAATTTGCTTGTAAAATAAATTTACCTATTAATTTTTTTAAATCAAAAGCAGTTTTAGATTGATTTATCTCTTGTTCAGTAATATCTAAAAATACACGAGTAACATTAAATTCAAGTTCATGGTCAATTGATTCAAATGTTTTATTTAATAATTCTTGTAATTTTTTAATTGGAGTCATATCTGGATAATAATCACCAATAACTCCACCAAAAAAATTCTTTTTAGGTAAATTTTGCATAAATTTAACTGGAATAATACCTAAATTATGATTTTCTATTAATGGTAATTGTAAATCTTTACTTATCTTTTCTTGTAAACCATCTAAAGTAACATAATCACTTGTAAAATATCTAATTATTTGATTTTGAGTATATGTTGTTTTAACATAAATACTTTGGTCATCATACTGTACTCTTGACCATGTTGATGCATTATATTCAGTTTCTAATACTCTTGCAACTCTTGATTGAGCATATGGCTGAGCAAAATTTAATGATATTCTACCAGTTTTACTTTTATCAATTTGAACAATACTATAACCATAACTAGATTTAATATGACAATCTTGATAAAACAAACTATCAAAATTATTTCATTCTTTTATTTTTTCAATTGCTCTTTTATATTCTTCATGTTCACTTGTTAAAGTATAACCATTACCCCATAATAATTTACTTGCATGATTTGCTATTATTTCTTGAAGATTAATCATACATCACTTAGGAATTAATATTTCAGTATTATGATTATTCATATGTTACTTCCTTTCAAAATAAGGATTTATATTTGCACTTAAATTTCTAATATATGGCTCAATTGCATAATCAAATGCATCACGTAAATGGTCATTACCAGCTAATGGTATTTGTTTAATACTTTTAGGGTCTCATACAGCCAATCTAAATTCATCTAATAATGCTTGTGCATTCATACTAATATTTAAGCATTCTGATGCCATTAAAGCCACGTTTTTACCTATTCTAAACTCAAGTCTTAATTTCACACAATCTTTAAAATATAGCCATGAATTAACTTGATATTTAATTGCTGTATCATTTAACATTTCAATAAATGTATAATTACTAAAATCACAATATACAGTTAAACCATATTCATATAACAAATTATTTTCTTTTGCTAATTTAATATAAAACTCAACTACTAATCTTGCTAATTGTTTATTATCATAACGAATTAATTTATTTTCTATTTTTAAACAATCAATAACATTAACAAATTTAAAATTATAATCAAAACCTATTAATAAACATGCTAAAGCATCATCTTTAAACCCATAATCTAATCCAGCACTAAATCTATAACTTGATTGTAATAATCTACTAATCTTATGAATTAAATGTGAATATATTCCACCAGATTCATAACCTACTAAACCATGACTTCTTACTCTTGCAGATATTGGGTCTAGAAGTTCTATTTCTAATAATTGTTGTTTATCACTATCTTTTAAATGAGTATTTAATTTTCAATTTTGATAATGATAAATAGTATTATCAATAATAGTAAATTGTTCATATTCATTAATAATTTGCTTTTCATTTTGAGGACAAGCATTTATAGTTTTTTTAATAAATTCATTTAAAATACTTCAAGGATTACAACTTTCAATTTCTAATAATTGATTTGCACCACGAATAGCATCTTTTAAATCTTGATAATCATTTTCAGTAATTTCATATCTTTCATCACTTCATATAATTACATAATCATATAAATAATTACTTGCTAATCCAGTTAATTTAACATTACTATTATCTTGTGAATGTAAATATTTACAAGTTATTTTACTACCATTAAATTCAATAGTTTTTTTAGTTTCACTAATAATAAAATTAATACTAGGATATGTTGCTCTAATAATTTGTTTTAATTCTTGTCAACTATCATTTAATTGTTTTGACATATTACGAATTAAATAAGCATGAATATTAATATTATCTAACATTAATAAAATACCAAGAAATTCAATATCACTAAATGTTTTACCAGATTTACGACTACCTAATTGTTTAATTTTAGTAATATTTAAAGGTTTTTTTAAATACATTCTTTTAGCAATATCTAATAAATAACCAAAATTACTTAAGATTTATTTTTTCCTTTATTTTCTAAACTAATTGCTATAGGGGCTGTATTATCACTACTTTTTATATCAATTTTTGTAGATAAATGATATTCTTTCACAAATGCTCTTTCTAAATATCATGCAGTATTATTTGCATTTGCTTTTAAATATCTTTGTGTATTAATATGGCGTATTTGTAAATATGCTCAATTAATTTGTTGTAAAAAAGTATTTCTCTTTTTTTGTTTTCAACTATAAAGAGTATTTTCTGTAATATTTAAATAAACTAACATACCAATTTTAGTAGGTACTTCTTCAGTTTGTTTACAATGATTAAAATATTCTTCTAATTTTTCTCTTAATGCTTTTGCATCATTAAAAATTGTTCTTATTTTTATTTTTTCTTCTTGCACATAAAAATCTCCTTTCATATGCTTTAAAAAACGAAAAATTATGATATAATTAATATAATCTTTAAGTTAAGTTTTCCCACAACAACTTATTAACTTTATTAATTACTTCATATATTTTTTTATTTAATTTTTATAATATAATTATAACAAAAATAGCATTATACTACTATTTTTTTATTTCTTTTTTTAAATTTAAAAATTTTCTTAATTTTATTTCCTAAAATTTTTCAAAATTTAAATTCTGGATGTTGTATTTTATATACAATCATACAACCAATAAAAGTTCCTATAATATTAAGAGAAATAGTTAAGAATAATACTCCAAAAACTTTATTTTTTTTACATAGATTTCAACCATATAAACCTATAAATCCTAAAATACTAATTATAAATATTCCTAATAATATTCATCATGCAATATATTCCACTTTTATTTTCCTTTTCTATTTATATTTTTCTTTATTGTACATTATTTTATTAAAAAAGAAAAGATAACTAATAAAAGTTATCTTTTAAACGTAAATAGAATTTGCAGTTTATTTTATCGTTCTTTAATATTATACTCTAAAACCAAACATTTTTCAACAATATTTTAATAAATTTGATACAATTTTTGAGTTAAAAAATAAATAGAAAGGTGTTAAAAAATGTTTAGTTTTAAAAGATTTCTAAAATCTGAAATCACTAATATATTAGCAAAATATTTTCAAAAAATCCATGATTTTGATGAATATTTTTTTCTAAATAGAGATAAAAATCAATATAAAGTTGCTTGAACATGTAATAGAACAGTAAATACTCCAATTGGAATAGATACTTTTAGACAAAGAGTTTATTGAGATACAATTAATAAAAGACATTATTATCCAATTTATGAAGAATTTGGTATTAAAAAAAGAGCAAGAATTACTAATGATTTATATTTTGATATATTAGATAATTTAATTGAAAATTTAATAAGTAAAAAAGGTTATTTTAATATTCAATCAGAATTTAAATATACTTCTTTTTCTAAAAATCTTATTTCAAGAATTTTTAAAAATGCAAAAATTGAAAAATGAATACCAGAAGAAAAATTTAAAGTATTAGATAATGAAAAATTAAATATATGTGCAGATGATGCTTATATAACTTGTTGAGATGAAAATGGTTTAAAACAACAATATTGTTGTAGACTTTTAACTTATAATTTAGGAAGAAAAGAAATTTATTCATATAGAAATAAATTAGACAAGAAAATAACTTCATTTATGTTATTTAAAACTAATAATGCATCAAAACAAGAAGAATTACATAATTTTACAATGCAAACTATTAATAATCATTATGATATTAAATTAAATATATTTGCTATTAATTGAGAATATAATAATTATAATTTAGTAGTTTCTGGTGATGGTGCATTATGAATTAGAGCAATGGCTAGTTGATTAGGTTGTTATTATATTTTAGATAAATATCATGCTTTTAGTTATTTATGAAAATCTTTTGTTAATGTTCGTGGTAAACATCAAAAGAAAGCACTTGATTGAACAAAGTATTTAGATGTAACAACTACTTTTTCAAATGGGAATTATAATGGATTAATTACTATTTTAGAAAATAATCATAATAAAGTTACTAAAAAAACTTATAATTATTTTAAAAATAATGAACAAGGAATTATTAATCAAAATGCTGATTGAAATATTGGATGTTCTGCAAAAAGTGATGTATATCATTTTTTAAAATCTTTAACTAATGGAGCAAAAATATATAATTATCAAACATTAAATAATATGTTAATAGCAAAAGCAAATTATTTAAATTATAGAAGTTATCTTAATAGTACTTAAATTAATACAATTTAATATTTTTAAAAACTAAGAGGCTTTTTAGTAATCTGTGTTTCTTTATTTTGCAAAGTACTAGTTCAGATTAATTCTGTCTTCAAATTTTATCATAAAATGAGCAATTGCTGTATTTCAATTTTGAATGGGCATTGTTCATTTTTTTGTTATATTTTCAATTGCTAAATAAAATATTTTAAAAACTGCCATATCATTTGGAAAAACTTTTTTATTTCTGATGACTTTTCGTAATTGACTATTAACAGATTCAATAGAATTTGTAGTATAAATCACTCTTTTGATTTCTGGAGGATAACTAATAAAAATCATTAAATTATCTCAATTTTTATATCAAGATTTAGCAATTTGAGGATAGTGTTTATTTCATTTACTTTCAAATGATTCTAAAGCTTGCATTGCTTGTTCTTCACTACATGCATTATAAATTGGTTTTAAATCTGTAACTAGTGATTTTCGATGTTTGTATGAAACATATTTTAAACTATTTCTGATTTGATGAACTATACATAATTGATGTTTAGTTTTAGGATAAACTGATTGTATTGCTTCTGACATGCCTGTTAAGTTGTCACTACAAGCAATAAGAATATCATTTAAGCCACGATTTTTCATTTCTGTGAAATTTTTGCTAATCAAAATTTAGCGCCTTCATTTTCACTAATTCATAAACCTAAAACATCTTTTTTACCTTCTAAATCAACACCTAAAGCTATATAAACTGATTTGTTAATAATGCGTTTATCTTGTCGTACTTTAACTACTATACAATCAAAATAAACAATGGGATAAATGCCTTCTAATGGTCTATTTTGTCATGCTTTGACATCATCAATCACATCATCAGTAATTTGACTAATAACACTTTCACTAATATCAGCACCATGATATAACTCTTGTAACTGCATTCTAATATCTGATAATGTCATACCTTTTGCATATAAGGAAAGAACTTGTTGATCAAAACCATCAAATCTTCTCTGTCTTTTTGGCACTATTACAGGAGTAAAATTACTATTACGATCTCGTGGTACATCAATCTCAATTTTACCTTGTTGAGTTATTAATTTTTTTGAACTTATACCATTACGAGCATTGTCACTATTACTATGTTGATTTTTTTCATATCCTAAATAATTTTGCATCTCAGAATTCAACATTTTTTCAACTAAACGTTTTGTTAATTCTTTATATAAACCCCCTTCTTTAAAAACTGTTGTTAAATCTTCAGTATTTTCTAATAATAAATCTACTGCTTTTGATATTGGATCATTATTATTAAAGTTATCTTTTTTAGCCATCTGTAACTCACTCTTTCTAGTCATTTAATTATATTTACTAGAATTAATTAAACATAGTTATTTTTGTAAGTTACACAGATTACTAAACATTACCAAAACTAATTTTAAGATTAGAATTTTTGTGTTATTTAAATGTAATTTTGTAATTATATTTTTTAACATTTTTAAAATTTATGGTATAATTTAATAAACAAATCATAGAATTTGCAGTTATATTGTTAATGTTACTAATAATTCTAAGGGTTAATCTCATACGTCCTTTGACAACCGCCCATTATTTTTTAATGTCTCATTTAAATTCATATTCGTCTAACTCCCTATATGGATAACTTAAAGCTTCATTAATGTGATCTAAACTATTCTCTTCAATTATACAAGAATCAAAATTTTTATCTTTGTTAATAAAATTATATTTAAAATTTAAGTTTTTAAAGTCACGACTTGCTAGTGAAGTTATTGTTTCAAGAATATATGGACTATGTGTTGAAATAATTAATTTAAAATTAATTATTTTAGCAATATTTAATAATAGTTTAGTAAATAAATATTGTCATTCTGGATGAATATAGGCTTCAGGTTCATTAATAATTACTAAGTTACCTTCTTTAAAAAAGTCACTTTTAACCATTTCTTTAAATGATTCAATAATTTTTAATCCACGTGAGGAGTTAGCAAGTTTAATAGTAATACCATTCTTAGTTAAACTACCATTTTCAAAGTTAATTTTATTTTCATTACCAAAATAGTTTTCAAGTTCTTGATTAATTTTTTGTTTAATTAATACTAATTTCAAATTACTATACTGTTCAATATTTTTTTGAATATTAATTTTATTTTTAAAATCATCTAAGTAGTGACACTTTTTAAATTTGAAAATGTTATTTAATGATAATTTTAATTTTTCACTCTCTAACATATATGATGATTGTTTTTTACTAAGACTTTCTTCAATCATTAAATTTAAAATTTGGTCAGTATCACTAATATAAGTAGCATCAATTATTGGGTTTTCAATAATATTTTCTAAGTAATTAAACTCATGTTTTAAAGAAAATTTATTATTTTCATTAATATTAATTGTTAAACTTTTGTTATTGTCTAAACTAAGTTTTAAATAACTATCTTTATTATTATATTTTTTATTTCTTAAGTTTTCACCATGAAAGTTTTCACGAAGAATATTAGCCATTAAATATGAAATGATATCAGTATCTTTATTATTAAATAATTCTAAGGTTTGTAAAATATCATTATTAATAATATTAATTGTATATTTAATAATTTTAATTTTGTAACTATCTTTATTAGTATCTAATTCAATTCTTTGTAATGTTTTGGTAATTAAATCATCATTTATTTTTAGCAATTGATGATAGTCTGTTAATAAATTAATTCAAAAATTATTAAATTTTTCAATTTTATAATTAAAATTTGTTATTCATTTTTGTATAAATGTTTTATTATTTAAATTAATATTATTATAAATAGATTCAATTTCTTTAAATAAAGCACTTTCTTTTTCACTACTATTAAAATTTGTTTCAAGAAAATTACTACCAGTATTTTCAATTTGTGTAAAATTATCTTCAGCAAAGTTAAAAAAATTCTTAATTATTTCTGACTTAATATCACTAGTAGCAATTTTTACCATTGCAAAAACTAACCTACTTAAGTAACTTTTACCAGTGTCATTAACACCAGCAATAATAGTAATATCGCCAATATTTAAAGAAGTATCATTAAAAGGACCAATATTTTTTATTTTTAATTTCATTTATATCACCTATATATCATTTTAAACTATATAAATATAATAACATTTAACATTATTGAAATGTAGAAAAATAATAATAGTAAAAAATAATAAATATAAATTATTAAATTTTAATGAATATAGTAATTGTTAATTATTTCACAATTTTCGATTGCATCTCAAAAATTGTTATTTCTTTTATTTTTTATTTTTAAACAAATATTAGTAAAAATTAATAAAGTAATTACATAAAATAAAGTTGGTACTAAAATTATACAGAAAATAACTCCAATTTGTAATTCTACTCAATTATAATAATTTCCAATATTTTGACTTATATAACATACGTATTTTGGTGAATATTCTAAAATATGATATATGCTGGTTGTAGCTAATATTTGAAATCCATTTCTTTCTATATTTTCAAACTTTAACGTTGTTTGATTACGCATATGAGAATGATAATCACAAAAATCTATGAGAATTAAACCAGAAATTATAAGTAAAATAGTTAAAATAAATAATAATATTGTTATTATTTGTATTTTTTTCATTTCTTTTTACTCCCTTAAATCTAATATAATAAAGAAAATTAATATATATTTTGAAAAATAAAAATATTTTTATTTATACAACGTAACAATATTAACAAATTTAATTAACTTTACAATAATTTTTATCTATTTTTATAAATAATACGGAAACTATTTACTATTATTTTGCAGTTATTTTTATTAAAATATTAATTTTTAAGAAAAGTTTTAGCAGTAGTTATGCAATTGATAACTTTCTTCTTTTTTTGCTATCATTTTTTTCTGTATTTTCTAATTTACGCTTTTCTTTGTTAACTTCTTCTTTTGTTAATAATTCTTTTACTTTATTAAAATCTGTTTTCTTTTCTTCTGATCAATTTGTATCATCTTCATCTAATATTGCATCTAGGTATATCTTAAAAATTGCTTTTTCATTATCAGATAAATTTTGATCAGTTTGATATTTTTTGAAATTATGGATAGCAGTTACTCGTTGTTCTAAAACATCTTTTTGTAATTCATTAAAATTAGGACAATTTGGAAGTTTTTTAATAGATGTTATAATTTTTGAATCAACATATGATAAATCATCTAACATACTATCTACTTCTTCTTTTATCTCATTATCAAAAAGATAATTTTTATTTTTAAAAGGATTACTATCTATTTTGTTAATATCAGTTAATACACTATTAACCAAATAATTAGTAACTTCTTTTAAGTTATATTTAATAGCTAAAGTTCATCAAGTTAATCCTTCTCTAGTTATGTAATTATTATAATTACATTCATTTGTTATTAAGAAATCAATAATCATCATTTCAATTTGATTTTGATTTCTTGGTAATTGATGTAATCAATCAATTATCATATCTTCAAATTTAAAAGGTTTTTCATTATTTTTATTTTTAATATCAAAATTAATTTCTAAATCACCATTTTCATTTTTTAATAGTAGTGTTCTTATAATTTTTTTATTATTACTTTTAATTGCTCTATGTAATATAGTGTTATTAAACTCATCAATAGGTGTATTAATATCAAAATATTTGCAATTTTCTATTATTTCTAACATATCAAAATTGTTGTTTAGGATTGCTATTTCGTAAGGTATATTACCATTATCATCTATTTGATAAAAATTAGTTTTTTTTAGTGATGGCAAAATTAATTCTAAAATCAGTTTTATTACCCTCTTTAGCAATAATATGTAAAAGATTTTGATTTTTATTATTAATACTATTAATATTAAAATGAGAATTATTTTGAAAATCATTAACTAATTCACGAATTTCTTCATTTGTCGGATATGCATCAGCTTTATTAATCTCTTGTATTAATAATTTGCAAAATGGGGTTTCATTTTGCAAATTTACTAAATTGGGATTAACTTGTGAATTATTAATTAGTTGTTTTGCTATATTTTTAAACTCTCCTCCAAGTTTTCAGTCTACAATATATTGTTTCATAATTGCTAAATGTAAGGGTGAATTTCCTTCAATATCTTGTTGATTTAAAAAATTTTTATCATTTTTTTTAAAATTTATTAATCAATTAATAAGTTTTATTTTATTAGTTGTAAATTCTATTAATTCACTTGAAGTTTCTCAACCTTCTTCATGTGGATCATAGTTATATTCATCTTCTATTTCTGCTCCTTCATCTAAATCTAATAAAAAACTATTATGAAGGGTATTTCTATTGTTATTATCTAAACTAATAACTTCCTCATCACTAATGTTTGGATTATTCATAAAATCTTCAATAATAGAAAATTGAATTCTTTTCTTTTGAAATTGATCAATAAGGTAATTTAATGTTAGCATACTTTTATCTGTTCCTATCTATAATATGAAATTCCTGTTACTTTTAATAAAGTAACAGGAATACAAAAACTTTCTTTAGTTTTACATTTATTTGTATCATAATTTTAAAAAAATCCATACATTTTTCTTAAAATTAAAATTTAGTTTATAATCAGCGTTTATTAACCTTTATATATATCATTTTTAATAATTGACTAGCAATGAAATAAACAATGACAACACCAGCTAAATAAGCATAAAAAATTAAAGGAATTGGTGTTAAACCAATAGTAGCTCCTAATTGTGTATATGGAATACTAATGCCAATAATAGTAATTATAATTGTTGTTAAAAATAACTGATGAGATGGCATACTTTGAATAAAAGGTACCTTAGAAGTTCGTAATAATTGTACAATTAATGTTTGTGAAGTAACTCCTAAAATAAATCATCCAGTATGAAATAATGATTGTTGATATATGCCAGCATCACTATTAGGATCTACATTAGCAAAATTGGCAAAGATATGTAAACCATATCCTAAAAATAAAAAGGTGGTTATATCAAATATTGAACTTAGCGGTCCATTCCAGAATGCAAAAGGTAAAATACTTTTTGCATTTCATTTTTGTGGTTTTTTAATAAAGTCTTCATCAACCCTATCTCAAGGAATTGCTAATTGAGAAATATCATATAATAAATTTTGTAGTAAAATTTGAATTGCCATCATTGGTAAAAAAGGTAATCAAATTGAAGCAATTAAAATACTTAATGAATTACCAAAATTAGAAGAAATAGTAATTTTAATATATTTTAAAATATTACCAAAAGTATTTCTGCCACTAATCACTCCTTGTTCTAAAACATCTAAATCTTTTTCTAATAAAATAATATCAGATGCTTCTTTGGCAATATCAGTAGCACTATTAACAGATATTCCAACATCAGCGTGATGCAAAGCAACAGCATCATTAATACCATCACCTAAAAAGCCAACAGTGTGACCATTTAACTTTAAAATATCAATAATTCTTGATTTTTGTAATGGATCCATTTTCGCAAAAATAGTAGTTTTATTTACTAATGCTTGTAAATGTTGATCATCCATATCTTCAATGTCACTACCTAATAAAGGAATTCCTGGCTCTAATCCCACCTTTTTACAAATTGCTTTAGTAACAATTTCATTATCACCAGTCAAAATTTTAACATCAATTCCGTGTTGATTAAGAGTTGTTATTGCTTTAATAGCACTAGGTTTAGGTACATCTAAAAAACCTATATATCCTAATAAAACTAAATTAGATTCATCTTCTATTTTAAAAACTGTTTTGTCACTAGCAAAATCTTGATAGCCAATTGCAATTACTCGTAAACCATCATTATTTAATTCCGTACTTAATTTTAAAACATTTTCTTTAATTTTATCAGTTAAGGTAATTACTTTCCCTCCAATTTCAACTTTAGTACAAATTTTTAATATTTCTTCTACTGCTCCTTTGCAAATTAAAGTATTATTAATTTTATCTTTTGAAACTACTATTGACATTCGTCTTCTTATAAAATCAAAAGGTATTTCATCAATTTTACGATAGGGCATTTCAACTATTTTATTATGATGAGCTTTAATGTGTTGGACAATTGTTTTATCAATATTATTTTTTAATCCAGTTTGTAAAGAACTATTTAAATATGCCATTTCTAAAACTTTGTTTGATTCAACACCTTCTGGATCTAAGTGTTTAACTAACTCAATTCTATCCTCAGTTAAAGTACCGGTTTTATCAGTGCATAAAACATCCATTGCACCAAAACTTTGAACACTAGTTAAATTTTTAACAATTACTTTTTTATGTGATAATCTAATTGCACCTTTTGCTAAGTTAGCACTAACAATCATTGGCAGCATTTCGGGGGTAATACCAACAGCAACTGATATTGAAAATATTAACGCTGTTAAAATATTATTTTTAGTAATTACATTAATAATAAATATTAATGGTACCATTACACACATAAAACCAATAAGAATGTAGGTAACTTTTTTAATACCTTTACTAAAACTAGTAACAGGACGTTTACTAGTTACTGCACTAGCAATTGATCCAAAATAAGTATTAACACCTGATGCAATAACAATAGCAATAGCACCGCCCGAAACAATACTAGTACCCATAAAACATATGTTTTCTAATTCTAGGATACTACTTTTTTTATTATCATCTTTAGTATTAATAGCATGTTTTTCAACAGGAAATGTTTCACCAGTTAGTGCTGATTGATTAATAAATAGATCGGTTGAAACTAAAATTCGAACATCAGCAGGAATCATATCACCAGAAGATAGGAAAATAATATCACCTGGTACTAAATTTTCAATTAATACTTCTTTTGTAAAATTGGCAACACTATTTAAAGCATTAAAATCAATTTTTTTATTTTTATTACTAAATCGAAAAACACTGGCTGTTGTTTCAATTAATTGTCGTAATTTTTCTGAAGATTTATAGGAACGATAATCTTGAAAGTAAGATATAAAAACACTCAAAATAATCATTACTAAAACAATAATAGCACTGTACAAATCAACATTTTTATCAGTATTAGTATCAATAATACTGTAACTAATAAAATTATAGATAACTATTATCATTAAAACAATAATAAAAGGATTAAAAATATTGTGCATTAATTTTTTGTATCAAACAAATCGTTTATGAGAAAAAACATTTTTACCATATTTTTTAAGTCTGTCTTCTACTTCTTCCTTTTTTAATCCATACATACTACCATCTAATTGTTGGATAACTTCTTCTTTCGATAGCTGCGAAAATTGTTTAAACATGGTTGTTGTTTTTTGTTCTATATGCTTCTTTTTAAAAAATTGCATTATCAACCAACCTTTCTTCAAACGTATAATTTAATTGTATACTAAAATCAAAAGAACTTTATTTTAGTGAATAAAGTTCTTAAAACTACCAAATATTTAAGAATAATATTCTTCTATTTTCAATAAATAATTTGTATTATTTTTAAATACAAATTATTTATATCAAAAATAGGAGTAAACATCAATGATTTAAAAGGAGTTGAAATATAATTATAAATCTTCTAATCAATTTTCTATATTTATTAATCAAATATGATAGTATTTAGTTAAACTTGATTAAGTATCGTTTTTCTTTTATTATTTATTTTTATAATTTTTTATGTTAAGATTTGTTTATTATTAAAATGTATAAAATTGGTTTTTTAAAACCTAGAACGCGGAAGTTTTATATATGGATATTCAACAAGATTTTTATGTTAAAAAAATTTTTTATGCTTGTTATCTTAAAAATGTTGTTTTACCTATTTCTTTTTTAAATAATATTGGAAATAAAAAAGGTAAATGTTATGTTGGAAATAAAGCTGAATTATACTTGTAAGTGCAAGTAAATAAAATTGCAAAAAATTCTCATATAAAAATTTCATAATGCTAAATTTAGTTTAGAAAAAAGTAAGGAGTTTTTATATGAGTTATAAACATCTTGGTATAGATGAAAGGATTTATATTGAGAATCAATTGAAATTTAAATTTAAAATTAGTGAAATAGCTAAAAATCTTAATCGAAGTATTAGTACTATTATTCGAGAAATTAATAGAAATAAAGATAATAATCATTATTTTTCATTAATTGCACAAAATAAAGCTGAAAATCGAAAATAATCACATATTAGTTTTCATAAGTTTAAAAATAAGAATTTAGTAAAATATGTACAACAAAAATTACTATTAGGTTGATCACCTGAACAAATTTATGGCAGAATTAAAAATTTTCATAAAGAGTGAGTTATTAGTTTTAAAACAATTTATACTTGAATTTATTTTGGAATGCTTGATAAAGTTACTAGTAAAAATTTAAGAAGAAAAGGTAAAAAACGAAAATCTAAAGAAAATCGTGGCAAGTTTAATGGTAAATCAATTAAAGAACGAGATATAAATGTTAATGATCATATAACACTTGGTCATTGAGAAGGAGATACTATAGTATCATCAAGAGGCAAAAGCAAATCATGTTTAATAACTTTAGTTGAAAGAGTATCACGATTTACTTTAGCAATATTAGTTAAAAACAGAACTACTAAAGTTATTAATAAAAATGTCAGTTATTATTTATCAATTCTTCCTAAAAACATTGTTAAAACTATTACTTTTGATCGTGGCAAAGAATTTTCAAATTGACAACAACTTGAAAAAAATTTAGATGTAAAAATTTATTTTGCCAATCCATATTCACCTTGACAAAGAGGTACTAATGAAAATACTAATGGTTTAATTAGAGAAAAATTTCCTAAAAAATTTATTTTTTCAAAAACTAATAAAAATGAAGTTCATAAATTTATATTGTCTTTAAATCAAAAACCGAGAAAAATATTAAATTATCTTTCACCAATCGAATATTTGGATAGAAAAATAATTTAGTTGCACTTACCTTTACAATTTAGCTATCAAAAAAAATAAAAAAGAAGTAAAATTTAACAAATAAAAGTTGCTTTGTTTTGAAAGTAAATATAAAAATATTTACTTTCAAAGGAGAACAAAATTATGAAATATTTTAGTCCAAGTTATTGATTTAAATTGTGAGTATTAACTGCTCCACTTTTAAATAATAAAATACAAGGTATTAATGGTAAGTCAATTGATAATTCAAATATTAAAAATTGAGTTAGAAAAAATACGACTAGTTTAGATTTAGTAAATCAACAATTAAATTTTGCAAGTAATAATCAAACAGATTTTATTATTAACAACCCAACAACAAATAGCAAAATAAATATGAATAAACATCGTCATGAAAAACACAGAAATCGATTAAAAAGAACATTAAATGGTAAAAACGAAATAAGGGGTAGTTGAGGTAAAGTAACTTGTTCATTTACACCAAAAACTTTTGAAGAAATAATAGCTGATTATCATTATTGAAAAGATAATCCTGCATGAGAACTTGGCGAAAAATTTAAAGAGGATATGATGCAATGATATAATTCTAATGATATTTCAATTACTGCAATTTTTCCATGAACATGAAAAGAAATACAACAAGTAGGTAAAACAATTTGAGATAATTTTTCAAAAATTGAAAAAGTATATACAGATAGTTCTAAAAAAGAACGTATAGAAATTGTACTTTATGAAAAACCATTTAATTGATTTGATTTTGAATCAGTAAGAATAATAACAGAAGATGAGAAATATTATCCAAATAATCGTCTTGATAATTTAGAAAATGATTTTCCAGATTGAAATAAAGATATAAAAATTAATTTAGGAAAAATTAATCATAACGTTGATAACGAAATTAAAAGTGCCATAAAGAAAAAATATCATAATTTTAAATTATCAGAAGTTTATTTATTGGATAAATCTAATTACTCACACTTTATTGGCTATTTTGAAAAAAAATAATTGTTGGTACTTTTAGTCCCTATTCTTATGGTTTGACAAAACCAACTTTTACCTATGTAACACAAGATAAATTTAATGAAATTTCAAATATTATAGCAAATGATTCAAAAGTTAAACAATGATTTGCACATATAAATGAATGAAATTCTACTTTACCACAAGCATTCAATAATTCTAAAACATTTAATCCTCAAGCATTATATAATTGAAAAAGACAAGAAAAAGAAATAATAAAAGGTTATATAAGAGATTGAAGTTATATTTCAACTTTAATTGAACATGAATTAAAGTTAGATGAATTAAACAAAAATATTCAAGGAATCAAAGCAGATTTTGAAACTTTAAAAAAACAAGTTAATGAACTTGACAACAGACTTCTAAATCTAGAAAATAAATCAAATTTAAATTGTGAAAACACATTAACTATTGTTAATGGTGCTTTAAATACTATTCCCATAATTGGTAATGTTGTTGGTGGTATTACAACAATGGCTTCTGGTGCTTGTGCTATTGGTGGTGTATAATTTTATTTTTTTATATCTTTAAAATCAATTTTAAGGCATCAAATTTGCTGCTCGACAAACGATTTAAAATTTTATATAGTTAAAAAAAGTATTCACAAAAATAGGTAATGTTTAGTAATCTGTGTAACTTACAAAAATAACTATGTTTAATTAATTCTAGTAAATATAATTAAATGACTAGAAAGAGTGAGTTACAGATGGCTAAAAAAGATAACTTTAATAATAATGATCCAATATCAAAAGCAGTAGATTTATTATTAAAAAATACTGAAGATTTAACAACAGTTTTTAAAGAAGGGGGTTTATATAAAGAATTAACAAAACGTTTAGTTGAAAAAATGTTAAATTCTGAGATGCAAAATTATTTAGGATATGAAAAAAATCAACATAGTAATAGTGACAATGCTCGTAATGGTATAAGTTCAAAAAAATTAATAACTCAACAAGGTAAAATTGAGATTGATGTACCACGAGATCGTAATAGTAATTTTACTCCTGTAATAGTGCCAAAAAGACAGAGAAGATTTGATGGTTTTGATCAACAAGTTCTTTCCTTATATGCAAAAGGTATGACATTATCAGATATTAGAATGCAGGAGGCTTTTTAGTAATCTGTGTATCTTTGTTTTGCAAAGTACTAGTTCAGATTAATTCTGTCTTCAAATTTTATCATAAAATGAGCAATTGCTGTATTTCAATTTTGAATGGGCATTGTTCATTTTTTTGTTATATTTTCAATTGCTAAATAAAATATTTTGAAAACTGCCATATCATTTGGAAAAACTTTTTTATTTCTGATGACTTTTCGTAATTGACTATTAACAGATTCAATAGAATTTGTAGTATAAATCACTCTTTTGATTTCTGGAGGATAACTAATAAAAATCATTAAATTATCTCAATTTTTATATCAAGATTTAGCAATTTGAGGATAGTGTTTATTTCATTTACTTTCAAATGATTCTAAAGCTTGCATTGCTTGTTCTTCACTACATGCATTATAAATTGGCTTTAAATCTGTAACTAGTGATTTTCGATGTTTGTATGAAACATATTTTAAACTATTTCTGATTTGATGAACTATACATAATTGATGTTCAGTTTTAGGATAAACTGATTGTATTGCTTCTGACATGCCTGTTAAGTTGTCACTACAAGCAATAAGAATATCATTTAAGCCACGATTTTTCATTTCTGTGAAATTTGCTAATCAAAATTTAGCGCCTTCATTTTCACTAATTCATAAACCTAAAACATCTTTTTTACCTTCTAAATCAACACCTAAAGCTATATAAACTGATTTGTTAATAATGCGTTTATCTTGTCGTACTTTAACTACTATACAATCAAAATAAACAATGGGATAAATGCCTTCTAATGGTCTATTTTGTCATGCTTTGACATCATCAATCACATCATCAGTAATTTGACTAATAACACTTTCACTAATATCAGCACCATGATATAACTCTTGTAACTGCATTCTAATATCTGATAATGTCATACCTTTTGCATATAAGGAAAGAACTTGTTGATCAAAACCATCAAATCTTCTCTGTCTTTTTGGCACTATTACAGGAGTAAAATTACTATTACGATCTCGTGGGGTAATGTTTAGTAATCTGTGTAACTTACAAAAATAACTATGTTTAATTAATTCTAGTAAATATAATTAAATGACTAGAAAGAGTGAGTTACAGATGGCTAAAAAAGATAACTTTAATAATAATGATCCAATATCAAAAGCAGTAGATTTATTATTAGAAAATACTGAAGATTTAACAACAGTTTTTAAAGAAGGGGGTTTATATAAAGAATTAACAAAACGTTTAGTTGAAAAAATGTTGAATTCTGAGATGCAAAATTATTTAGGATATGAAAAAAATCAACATAGTAATAGTGACAATGCTCGTAATGGTATAAGTTCAAAAAAATTAATAACTCAACAAGGTAAAATTGAGATTGATGTACCACGAGATCGTAATAGTAATTTTACTCCTGTAATAGTGCCAAAAAGACAGAGAAGATTTGATGGTTTTGATCAACAAGTTCTTTCCTTATATGCAAAAGGTATGACATTATCAGATATTAGAATGCAGTTACAAGAGTTATATCATGGTGCTGATATTAGTGAAAGTGTTATTAGTCAAATTACTGATGATGTGATTGATGATGTCAAAGCATGACAAAATAGACCATTAGAAGGCATTTATCCCATTGTTTATTTTGATTGTATAGTAGTTAAAGTACGACAAGATAAACGCATTATTAACAAATCAGTTTATATAGCTTTAGGTGTTGATTTAGAAGGTAAAAAAGATGTTTTAGGTTTATGAATTAGTGAAAATGAAGGCGCTAAATTTTGATTAGCAAATTTTACAGAAATGAAAAATCGTGGCTTAAATGATATTCTTATTGCTTGTAGTGACAACTTAACAGGCATGTCAGAAGCAATACAATCAGTTTATCCTAAAACTGAACATCAATTATGTATAGTTCATCAAATCAGAAATAGTTTAAAATATGTTTCATACAAACATCGAAAATCACTAGTTACAGATTTAAAGCCAATTTATAATGCATGTAGTGAAGAACAAGCAATGCAAGCTTTAGAATCATTTGAAAGTAAATGAAATAAACACTATCCTCAAATTGCTAAATCTTGATATAAAAATTGAGATAATTTAATGATTTTTATTAGTTATCCTCCAGAAATCAAAAGAGTGATTTATACTACAAATTCTATTGAATCTGTTAATAGTCAATTACGAAAAGTCATCAGAAATAAAAAAGTTTTTCCAAATGATATGGCAGTTTTCAAAATATTTTATTTAGCAATTGAAAATATAACAAAAAAATGAACAATGCCCATTCAAAATTGAAATACAGCAATTGCTCATTTTATGATAAAATTTGAAGACAGAATTAATCTGAACTAGTACTTTGCAAAACAAAGAAACACAGATTACTAAAAAGCCTCTCTCGTGGTACATCAATCTCAATTTTACCTTGTTGAGTTATTAATTTTTTTGAACTTATACCATTACGAGCATTGTAACTATTACTATGTTGATTTTTTTCATATCCTAAATAATTTTGCATCTCAGAATTCAACATTTTTTCAACTAAACATTTTGTTAATTCTTTATATAAACCCCCTTCTTTAAAAACTGTTGTTAAATCTTCAGTATTTTCTAATAATAAATCTACTGCTTTTGATATTGGATCATTATTATTAAAGTTATCTTTTTTAGCCATCTGTAACTCACTCTTTCTAATCATTTAATTATATTTACTAGAATTAATTAAACATAGTTATTTTTGTAAGTTACACAGATTACTAAACATTACCGAATGCAGTTACAAGAGTTATATCATGGTGCTGATATTAGTGAAAGTGTTATTAGTCAAATTACTGATGATGTGATTGATGATGTCAAAGCATGACAAAATAGACCATTAGAAGGCATTTATCCCATTGTTTATTTTGATTGTATAGTAGTTAAAGTACGACAAGATAAACGCATTATTAACAAATCAGTTTATATAGCTTTAGGTGTTGATTTAGAAGGTAAAAAAGATGTTTTAGGTTTATGAATTAGTGAAAATGAAGGCGCTAAATTTTGATTAGCAAATTTCACAGAAATGAAAAATCGTGGCTTAAATGATATTCTTATTGCTTGTAGTGACAACTTAACAGGCATGTCAGAAGCAATACAATCAGTTTATCCTAAAACTGAACATCAATTATGTATAGTTCATCAAATCAGAAATAGTTTAAAATATGTTTCATACAAACATCGAAAATCACTAGTTACAGATTTAAAGCCAATTTATAATGCATGTAGTGAAATAGGGGTAATGTTTAGTAATCTGTGTAACTTACAAAAATAACTATGTTTAATTAATTCTAGTAAATATAATTAAATGACTAGAAAGAGTGAGTTACAGATGGCTAAAAAAGATAACTTTAATAATAATGATCCAATATCAAAAGCAGTAGATTTATTATTAGAAAATACTGAAGATTTAACAACAGTTTTTAAAGAAGGGGGTTTATATAAAGAATTAACAAAACGTTTAGTTGAAAAAATGTTGAATTCTGAGATGCAAAATTATTTAGGATATGAAAAAAATCAACATAGTAATAGTGACAATGCTCGTAATGGTATAAGTTCAAAAAAATTAATAACTCAACAAGGTAAAATTGAGATTGATGTACCACGAGATCGTAATAGTAATTTTACTCCTGTAATAGTGCCAAAAAGACAGAGAAGATTTGATGGTTTTGATCAACAAGTTCTTTCCTTATATGCAAAAGGTATGACATTATCAGATATTAGAATGCAGTTACAAGAGTTATATCATGGTGCTGATATTAGTGAAAGTGTTATTAGTCAAATTACTGATGATGTGATTGATGATGTCAAAGCATGACAAAATAGACCATTAGAAGGCATTTATCCCATTGTTTATTTTGATTGTATAGTAGTTAAAGTACAACAAGATAAACGCATTATTAACAAATCAGTTTATATAGCTTTAGGTGTTGATTTAGAAGGTAAAAAAGATGTTTTAGGTTTATGAATTAGTGAAAATGAAGGCGCTAAATTTTGATTAGCAAATTTCACAGAAATGAAAAATCGTGGCTTAAATGATATTCTTATTGCTTGTAGTGACAACTTAACAGGCATGTCAGAAGCAATACAATCAGTTTATCCTAAAACTGAACATCAATTATGTATAGTTCATCAAATCAGAAATAGTTTAAAATATGTTTCATACAAACATCGAAAATCACTAGTTACAGATTTAAAGCCAATTTATAATGCATGTAGTGAAGAACAAGCAATGCAAGCTTTAGAATCATTTGAAAGTAAATGAAATAAACACTATCCTCAAATTGCTAAATCTTGATATAAAAATTGAGATAATTTAATGATTTTTATTAGTTATCCTCCAGAAATCAAAAGAGTGATTTATACTACAAATTCTATTGAATCTGTTAATAGTCAATTACGAAAAGTCATCAGAAATAAAAAAGTTTTTCCAAATGATATGGCAGTTTTTAAAATATTTTACTTAGCAATTGAAAATATAACAAAAAAATGAACAATGCCCATTCAAAATTGAAATACAGCAATTGCTCATTTTATGATAAAATTTGAAGACAGAATTAATCTGAACTAGTACTTTGTAAAACAAAGAAACACAGATTACTAAAAAGCCTCGAAATAGGTTCAATTAAAATCATAATATTCCTCCAATTTTATTAAATTTGTAAATCAATTTTAATTATCTTCAAGTTCTAAAAATTCTTTTTCAACTACATCTGTTAATTTCAAAATTCAATTATCTTTAGACTTTTTTGAATTGAAAAGAGTTGGATTTTCAATTGCTCTTTGATTATATTCCAAAACCTTTCCTGTTAGTGGACTGCGCGCATGCAAAATAGCTTTTGAAGCCTCTACTGTTAATACTAAATCATTTTTATTAACTACATCATTTTCTGTATTATATTTAACATAACACGCCATACCCATATCATCTTGTAATTTGGGTGTAGGACTAATTATGTATATATTATCTCTTTTTTCTATTATTAAACAATTTGCATTTTTTTTCATTTTTACCCCCTAAAATAAAATAAAAAATGTTCAATGAATAAATTAAGACTATAGTAATTTTTCTTAACTCTATCTAATTATTATTCATTTCATATTTATTGATAAAATTTTTTATCTCATTAATATAAGTTTGATGAGCATTTGGCAAAATTTCAACATGACCAATATTTTCTAAAAATAAATAATTATAATTTTTATTATTACCTTTAATTTGAAAATTATGAATAACATTAGCCATGAAAAATGGGACAAAATCATCTTTTTTACCATGAATTAATAAGGTAGGAACTTTAAATCCTGTTTTTAGTTTTTTTAATAAATCATATTCTAAAATATTTGTATTTGTAAATTTTTGATATCTTTTAGATATACCATTACTAATTAATCATCAAGGTTTTTTATAACGATATTGCATGACGTAACGAAATTGAACAAGTAGATTAGAGAATCCACAATCAGTAATTGCTCAATTAATTGAACTGATTGGTGCATAATTCAACAAATAATAATTAATTGTTGATGCACCCATACTATTACCGATTAAACCAATTGTTTCAACTTGATAATTAGTCTTTAATCAATTAATTAAACAATTAACATCTTGCGCACAAGTAAGACCAGTATCACTATATTGACCATAAGTTTTACCATGAGCAACACTATCAAATGTTAAAATATTATATCCTTCTTGATAAAATCAAGACACTAACCTTAAAGCTAAATATTTATTTTCAGTTCAACCATGAAAACCAATAACTCATTTGTTGCTTTTATTTTTTTGAATAACAGCTAAACAACTAATATCTTCATTATTATTATTTTTAATAACAAATTCTTGATAATTTTCTTTTTTTCAATCAATTGGATAACCATATTTATTAAGTTCTTTAATCTTACAATCATAATAATGATAATCAAAACTATTAATATCAACTAATTGATCATCATTAATTTTAACATTTCCTTCTTTTTGATAAGTAAAACAAAATTTAAAAAATTGTTTTTGATATTTTTTTGAATAAAAATAAACAAAAGGAAATAATAAAATAACTAATAAAATTTTGCTAAAAGAATAACAAAATTTTTGATAACCATTCATTAAAATTTCGTCACTAACAGAATCATTTATTACCTTCATTTCCCAGTCTCTCCTATCTAACAAATTTGTATCAAATCCATATTTGATTAAAAAAATAACTAGTTTTATTTCTTATATACCGTGTCCTTTTTTTGTTACAATCTAATTTTCCTTAAAAAATATTTTTTTTCAAGATTTATTTTTAAATTTCATAATTTTTCTTTTTTTAATTATAAAAATAATATATTATTCAATATTTAAATACACTTATTGAATATTTAAAAATTAAAAAATAAGAATATATTTTGTTTAATTGCTTATTTTCTAGTACCATGTAAAAAAGAAAAATATGATCCAACAGCAAACAAACCAATAAATGTTAGGCAAGAAAATACTGGTTGATAAATATTGGTGAATGATAGTTTATAATCAACTGAAGGAACAATCTGAAAAAAATTATAATAATTTTTATCACTTTGACTATAAAAAATAAAATTAATTCAAGTTATATATTTTTGTGGTACAAAATATCCAATAATAATGGTTGGTGTTGAAATTGTATATGTCATATCAATAAAAAAATCACCAAATAAAATAGAAGTTAAAAAAATAATTATATTAATTGTTTGAATTATATAAGGATTTTTTATAGAACCAGAAATTAATAAAGCCAAGAAAAAAATAACAATAATATTTAGACTAATACTAAATATAAGACCAAATCATTGTGAAAAAGTTTTCATTGCTAATATTCATACTGTCATGATATTAGTTCCTTGTAACTGTTCAAGAAAAAATAAATATCCAAGTAATATAAATACTGTACAAAAAGAAATAACAAAAATAACAATTAATAAACTTAAAATAAATGCAATCTTATTGATACCAAAATTGTGTAATTGTTTTAAAAAAACTGATTCGCGTCATTGACAAATAAGATGTCCAATTAAAAAAATATTAAATAATATTGGTAATAAAATATAACTAGAAACTATAATATAACGATTATATTTAATAATTGACTGTGATGTTAAAAAATAAACTAAACTAAGTAAAATAACAGGCATTATTAAAAAGTAAATATAAGTTCTAAATGTTTTTAAAATCGTTTTAAACATATAACTTATACAATGACTAAAAATTACTATACTATTTTTATTTTTCATATTTCACCTTTAAATTTCTATATTAAACACAAATGATTGTTGAGAAATAACATTATTGTTATAAACTGGTTTAATCATTAATTTTAACTGATTATGAATAGATTTTAAATTTTTTAAAAAATAATAGTTTTGACTAGTTTCGCCAATACGATATCATTTTTTTTCATCAAAATAATAAATAGCATAATAACTTAAATTTTCAATATTAACAGCATCTCATTGAAAACGAGCATTGTATAATATTTGATTATTAACTGTTCGATTAATTACATATTCTGATTTTGGATTTGAAATTACTGTATTTTCTTTGATTTGATTATTAGTTGTTGGACTATTTATTTCAAATTCACCAACATTAAACTTAAAATTATTATTAGTTGCTTTAATTTGTAATCCTAATTTAGAAATACGATTAAAAGTATTAATACCACCAATTTTCTTTAAATCTAAAGTAATTTTAACTCAACCACCTTGTAACTTTTCTTCATTATTTGGTGAAAAAGTTTGACGGTTTGCTATTAACGATTTTTGATCAGTAGTAGTAACTAAAAAATTAACTTTAGCATTATTATCACTATTAGTATTATAAATAAAACTAATTTGATGGTCATTTTTAATTAAATTAGTTCCCATAATATCTCAATCATAAACTTTATTTGTATTTCAATCGCCATTAACTATACTACCTTCTTCATTAAAACCCGAACCAATAGCAATTGAATTTCCTTTTTCATACACTTGATCATAATCATAAAAACCAGAAATTTTAGAGATATCTAATGGTTGTTCTGGATGAGCATCATCATAAATTTTTCATTGATAAGTTGGTAAAATATCAGTTAATCTACGATTTGTTCATGGATAATCATTAGCAACAATACTATTACCATTTTGATCATGATTAACAAATTTAATACCACTACCCATTGAAAAATTAGTTTTCTTATTTAAAATTTGATTATCATCAAATAAAGTAGTTCGTTCTTTAACTAAATCACCAATGCCATAACTTGATGAGTTATAACCATTATTAGTTAAATAATTATAAATAGTATCTTTTACAAATGGATTTGGCTTTCCTTTAGTAACTGCAGTTTTTATTCTAGGATCCGATATAAATGCTGCCTCTTGATAATTATCACTTGCATTTCAACTTTGATAATCATTTGCATTATTATTTGCTTGCATACCAATATTATTATTTCTAATAAAAGTATTTGTTCCTGAAAATTGAATATTATTAAATAAATTTGTTGTTTGTGTCGCAAATAAATAAGCTCTAGTATCATTAACATTATGATTTTTAGCTCAATTATAAGCATACGATCCAAATGTTCCAGCACCATTATCTAAAAAATCAGAAATTCCAGTATACACATTTTTATTATATTGAGGTTTACCAGCAATCATTGTTTCTGTATAACCTAATTGTCAAAAATCATAACTTCCAAAAAATTGGGCATTAGCTCCAGCATCAAGAATAGTATTTAAATTTTTACCACTATAATTTGGATAATCTGTTAAAAATGATGTTGTTTTATCTGGTGTTTCACCAAAAGTTAATTGAATATCAGTTGGTGTAACTTCACCATTAGTTTTACGATAACCACTATCTGCCATTTTTAATGTTTCTATATCATTATATCCACTAACACTTTTTGAAACTGTAGCACCATTACGATAAAAAATTATTTTTAATGATTGAATATTTGGATCACTAGCAGTAGCTACTTTATAATTAAACTCTTTAATAATTTCGGCCATAACATTATAATCTAAAACTGTACCATTGGGAGCAGCACCGTTTGGTTCATTATTAATAAATCAACCATCAAAGCCATTATAATTAGCAATATTAATTAAAATATCAACTATTTTATAAGTACCATCACTATTTTTACTAAGAAAATCTTTTAAAATTTCTTTTGTTAAACCATGATATCCATCAAGAAAAAGATTACCAAATATTGGTGTTCCATTAATGTGTGCACTATCAATAACATCAGCTGGTGGTGGAACAATTGGTCCTTCAAATCAAGAACCTGACCAATTAATAAAATAATTAGTATATTGTCAATTTAATGGTGTATTTTCAAATGGATTTTTTGTCCCCACTATTGTATTATCAAAAGTACGATGTTTTCGTGTTGAAAATCCTAGTTGATTATAATTAATATTTTCATCTTGGTTACTTGAGTTGTATGTTGCTACAAATTGACGTTTCTGTAAAGGTACTGTTGCTCAATTATACTTTGCATCATAGTCTTTTTGTGGATTCCAATCTAAAATTGAATTCATTCTTAAATATTTTCGAGCTGAAGAAGTTATTCCAAAATCAGAAGCATAATTACCATTAGGCATAAAACCTTTATTTAAAGGAATGCCAGTCACTGCTTGTTTTTTAATGTTTTGTGTTCATTGAAAACCAGTATTAAATTTTGAATAATTTAAATAATGATCAGTATTGCTTGGTTTAACATTTCCCAAATCATTAATATTACCAATATTATTAATAACATTTTGCGAGTTAGTATTATCAAAATTAATACCATCTCCATAATCTGAATTTGTTCAGTCAAAATTTGGTAAACCATTTAAATAATCACTACCATCTAAACTACCAATATTACAAGCAACTACTAAACTAGCAGGAGCAGAAATTAAACTAAAAACACTAAAAAGTAATAATATTTTTTTCATCAATTTTTATCCTTTCATTCCTCAATTAAAAAATCTTTTTGATAAATAAGAAAACAACATAGTAAATATCAAGATTCCAATTAATGTTTGCCAAATACTAGTAAAAACAACAAATGATATTTCATTATAATTTTGAATAATTTGACTTATTCCTAGTGAATCTAAAAATTGATATGAAGTAATCAACATATTAAACCAAATAAAATATTTAGTTGGACACAAATAACCAATAACAATAAATATTAAATTATTGTTAGTTACTGTTGGTTGAATTAAAACATCCGAAAAAATAATGAAAAATATGGTAAAAATAGCAAGCATTACAAATGATAAATTAAACTTAGAAAAAAATGTTGTAATAAATATGTTAGCAACTGTTAAAAAAAATGTTAATAATATCATAGCAAATATATAGAAAATTCAAATAAATCATCTAATATTAGAAAGTAAATTTAGATGAAAATTAAATATTGAAATTAAAGAATAAATATTATAACAAATAATATTAATACTTACTGATAATGATACCATTATTAAATTTGATAAAAAAATTGTTAAAATAATATAATATTCATTAATACCAATTATTTTTATTCTTTTTAAAAAGTTTTTCTTTCGCCATTCAATCATAAATATTCCTAAATAAAAAGATGAAATAAAAACTGATATTGATAAAAAATTTAACAAAATGGGGAGTAAAATTTGATAATAACTATAATTATTTCATAATCACAATGATAATGCAGAAATTAAAAAACCTAATAAAAATACAAAAATATAAGTTCTAGGATTTCCAAAAATTACTTTTGAAATTAAAGAAAAAAGTCTTGAAAATTTAGAAACAGTACTTTGTTTGAATAATTCTTTAGTTACCATTAACTTCATTTTGATAATACTCCACCATCATTTTACGTAAACTACCATATTTTTTTATAATTGCATCAATACTTTGGTCTTGATAAATTTCACCATTTTTTAAAATTACTACCCGATCACAAAGTAATTCAACTTCTTCTGGTGTGTGTGAAACAATTAATAAATTAATTTTTTTAATTTCTTTTCATGACTTAATAAAATTAACAAGTTTAATTTGCATTTTTAAATCTAAACCAGTAACTAACTCATCTAAAATTAAAATTTCAGGATCATTTAAAATTGATAAAAAACAATTAAATCTTTGTCTTTGACCACCCGAAAGTAAAGAAATTTCTTTTTTCAAAATATCATTTAACTCAAAAACATCAATTAATCCTTTGCCTTCTTCACTTTTAATATATTTTTTATTTTTATAAAATTTAATTAAATCAATAATTCGTGTACCAACTTGTCAATAACCTTCTTGAAATTGAACACCAATTTTCCGACTAACCTTTTTACCAACATCATCAAGAAATAATACTTTACCTGATGTTGGTTTTAAAACTTGTGAAATAATTTCAACCAAAGTAGTTTTACCAGAACCATTAGCACCTAAAATAGCAAGCGATTGTGAAGCAGGTATCTCTAAATTAATATTTTTTAAAACCTGATTTTTACCATAATTTTTACTTATATTTTCTAGAATAATCATTTTTATTTTCCTTGTAAATTATTATTTAAAATTTCTTCATATAATTGATTAAACATTTTTTTCATATCAGAATCTAAAATTAATAGTGGCTTTACTGTATTGTCACTGGGTGGTTTATTTCACATATATTCACCTTTGTTATTTCGTTCCAAATATTTATCAAAAGTATAAAAATCAATATCAATTGATTTTTCAATTGTTCTACCTAAATCTTGAATTCAAATTTTTACTCATTGAAAATAAAAACCAGCTTCAAAATACTTCATAACTCATAAGTTTAAATATTCATTTGCATTAATATAATTACTACTTGGAACATTAATTTTATTAATAGTAAACTCAATAAAATATGTTCGCAATATTAAGGCCATGTATATTTGCATTGATTGTGAATGAATAATTTTATTATTAATATAATCATTAATATCTGCTGTTGGTATACCAATTTCATCATAGCCAGGTTTACCAGCATTTTTACTTGCTGAATCACGGTATTTATCAAATTCAGCAAGATAAAAATTATTAAAACCATTAACAATATTATCATTAGTTTTACCTACTTTATCAATAGCATCTTGATATAAAAATTGTCAAACATTTAATTGATTTCTATCTTTTTTTGGTCAACCACGTGTTGGATAAAAAATATCATTTATACTATTTGTTTGATCAAAACTATTATTTACTAAAAATGTAATAACATTGCTAATTGGTGTTATAAAAATAAACATTATAAATAAAATCCATAAATATTTCTTCATATTTCCTCTTTAATATTAGTTATAAAAGTAAGGATATCATAAATAAGAATTTTATTCATTATTTTATGATACTTTTTATGATTTCTTCAGCAAGAAAATTTTTACCAAAAATTTCGTTAATATTAGCATTTTCAATGATATTAGTAATAGTTGCTACATTATATTTTTGTTTTTCTAGTTTTTTTTCTAAACTAGTAGTACCTGCTGAGCCTAGGAAATCACCATATATTTTAATATTTTCAATAATTCCTGCCTTAACATTCATTCAAACGTGAATAGTTCCTTTACTAGGAAAAAGTGTTTTATGTTTTAAATCAAAATCTGGAGATTTACCATAAACTCAATCTCAAGTTCGATATTTAGTATTTGCTAATGATTCAATATCAGCAATCATTTTTTCAGAAAATTCCATAATCTTTGTATTTTTTGTACTTTTTAATTGTTCAATAATTAAATTTTGAAATTCTTCAATTGTTATTGGTGGATTTAATAATGGTAAAATATTTGTTACTCGTGCTTGTACTGATTTAATACCTTTTGATTTTAATTTATCCAAATCAGGTTTTAATACTTTTGGTAACATTTGCATATCAACATTAAAAAGAATAGTACCATGATGTAAAATTCGATTTTTATATGTATATTGGGCATTACCCGATATTTTTTTATCATCAACTAAAATATCATTTTTACCACTAAATTGAGCATTTAAACCTAGATTTTGTAAAACATTAACTATTGGTTTTGTAAAAAGAGCATAATTACGAGCATTATCTTTATTTTTATCAAGAATAAAAGTAAAATTTAAATTTCCTAAATCTTGATAAACAGCTCCACCACCAGATAATCTTCGTACAACATTAACTTTTTTTGTTCTTACATATTCATTATTAATTTCTTCAATTGTATTTTGGTTTCTACCAACAACAATAGTATTATTATTTTGTCATAATAATAAGATTTCATCAGTTATATAAGGATTAGTAATCAAATATTCTTCGGCTGCTAAATTAAAATATGGGTTTTTGCTATTATTAATATAATAAATCATTATTAATTTAATTTCCTTTATCTTCGGTTTTAAAATTTGTTCATTTATTAACAAATTTTAAAGTAGTTTTGCAATATGTATCATAATCGGTAGTGACGGCTCTTATATGTTTAGCAGATGGCATAATTAATAATTCACTTATTGTTTCTTCTTCATAATTTATTTTCTCTTCATACATTTTTTGTGCCATTGTTGCTGGTACAGTTTCATCATCATTACCATGAATAAATAATACAGGAATTGAAGAACAATATTTTAATTTATTAATAGGATCAATACTATTAATATTAAATTTATCTTTTAACCTAAAGAAAAATTTAACACCATAATAAAATCAAAATCAATGAAGGTTAAAGTATTGTTTACCCATAATTTTAATAATATGACTAAAACTATCAAATCCACAATCAGAAATTGCACATTTAACACCAAATTTACCAGTATCAAATCGAGATATTGTTTCCAAAACAGTACTGGCACCCATACTATTACCAATTAAAGTAATATTAGGAGGTTGTTTAAAATCTGTTTCTGCTAAATAATTATTAAGACTTAAAATAACAGCATATAAATCATCTGCTTCTTTATTACCAAAAGTAATTGCATCATGGATATTATTACTACCATGACCTCTTGTATCATAAGTAACAATACTATATCCCTGTTCATAAAAATGTTTAACTAAATATAAAATGCTATAGCGATTTTGTTGTCAACCATGAGTTGCAATTATTCATTTATGATTTTTATTAGATTGATGATTATTAATGAAAAAAGCTGATAACAAGCGATTATCATAAGTAGTTATCATCATATCTTGTGCTTCCATCATATCCCAATTACTATCATCAATCATTAGTTGTAGAGTATTTTGTAATTCCATATCTCGATTATAAAAACTCAAAGTATTGAGATCAATTTTAGCAAAATTTGGATTAGTACTTCGTCCAATTCGTTGAAAATTTTCCATAACATTTCGCATCATCAAACCAATAAAAAAATTAGTAATTAAAAAAGGAATAATCCATAATGGAAAAGTAAATATCAAAATAATTTTTAATCATCAAGCAATTTTATATTTACTTTCTTTAACTGGTAAAGTCATTCTTGCTCTAAGTTTTAAATATTTTTTATTACTAACCATTATATTTTATTCCTCTCAAAATTAATTTGATAAGGCAATCTATTTTTTCTTACCTTTTAAATATGGATCTGGATATGTAACATCTTCTTTTGTTAAAATTCCTGTTGCTAAAAGTGCTGCCGCAGTAACAAAGTTATAAGGCTTATTAAAGTGTGGTAAGAAATACATATCAATTAATGGAATTTCATCAATAGTAACCTTTTTCAATATTGCTAATGAAAACATTGCAATTGTTTCTGTATGATCATGAGTTGAACCAATTTCAGCTCCAACAATACGACGAGAACTCTTTTCTCATATAATTTTAATTTTTACTTCATGATTTTCACTCATAAAAGGTGGAAACACTGTATCTTGATAAAAATATGCTTCTACATTATTAGATCCTAAAATTGCTTTTGCAGAAACTTCTGATAAACCAGTAGCACATAGTTTTCAACCAAAAACAGCAATTGCATTTGTTCCTTGAACACCAGGAAAGGCGATTCTTGTTTTAGGATCTGTTTTTGCAACATTTAATCCAGCAATTAAACCACTACGTACAGCATTAGTTGCTAAGGCAATATTAACATTTTTATTTCAAGCATTTGAACGAATATTAATACAATCACCAATTGCATAAACATTAGGATCTGAAGTTTGAAAATATTCATTAACTTCAATTGCACCACGGGGATCTAAGCTAAGTTGAACTTTACCATTCTCATCTTTCAAGATAGCAGTATTTGGTAAGAAACCAACAGCCATAATTACTAAATCAGCTTTATATGTTCCTTTATTAGTTTTTACTTCACTCACTTTATCATCTTTAATAATAAATTCTTGTAAAATTTCTCCTAATTGTAATTTTACTCCTACTTTTTTCATATCTGCTTCAACATCATTTGTAAATTCTTCATCATAATAACGAGGCATAATACGATTTTCAAAATCAATTAAAGTAACTTCTTTTTTATCTTTATAAAAAGCTTCTACTAATTCAATACCAATATAACCTGCACCAATTACTACTACTTTTTTTACTTCTGGTTTACTCAAATCAGAAATAATTTCTTGAGCATGTTGGTATAGTTTTGATAAATGAATGCCATTTGTTAATTTAACACCATTTAAAGTATCTTTAACAACTACGCCATCTTTATGAGCAATTAAACCGGGAATTTCTTTACCACCTGGATTTAAGATTGGTCATGAACCAATCCCTAATACTAACTTATCATAACTTTCAGTAAATATTTCATTAGTATCTAAATTTTTAATAGTAACAATTTTAGCTTTACTATCATATTTAATCATTTCATGTTTTTCTTTAATTTTAACACCTAATGCTCTTAACTTTTCAATTGTGGCATAAAATAATCCTTTTGGATCAGTAAATTCTTTACCAACTCAAAGCGCAATTCCACATCCTAAAAATGAAATATTATCATTACGATCATATGCTACTACTTCACTATTTGGATTAGACCTCATAATTGCCTTTAGTGCTGTTGTTCCGGCATGATTAACACCTATAACAACTATCTTTTGTTTTCTTTCCATGCTAAAATCCTCTCTTACTTATTACTTTTTTTCAATTTCTTTTATTGTGTAATCACAAATACATATATATATTATTTTATCACTTTTTATTTAATAGTTACAACTCTTTCTTTCGGTAGACAATATACCATTTATTTTAAAAACCTAAAATTGCAATTGGTCAATTTCCATCATGATAATTATCTTTATTACTTTCTTCTTTTCAATCACGACAAGTAACCCTACTACGACTTGATGATGACTTCTTAGTTAATTTATTAATTTCATTATGCTAAATTGTAAAGGTAAGTGCAACTAAATTATTTTTCTATCCAAATATTCGATTGGTGAAAGATAATTTAATATTTTTCTCGGTCTTTGATTTAAAGACAATATAGGTAATGTTTAGTAATCTGTGTAACTTACAAAAATAACTATGTTTAATTAATTCTAGTAAATATAATTAAATGACTAGAAAGAGTGAGTTACAGATGGCTAAAAAAGATAACTTTAATAATAATGATCCAATATCAAAAGCAGTAGATTTATTATTAGAAAATACTGAAGATTTAACAACAGTTTTTAAAGAAGGGGGTTTATATAAAGAATTAACAAAACGTTTAGTTGAAAAAATGTTGAATTCTGAGATGCAAAATTATTTAGGATATGAAAAAAATCAACATAGTAATAGTGCCAATGCTCGTAATGGTATAAGTTCAAAAAAATTAATAACTCAACAAGGTAAAATTGAGATTGATGTACCACGAGATCGTAATAGTAATTTTACTCCTGTAATAGTGCCAAAAAGACAGAGAAGATTTGATGGTTTTGATCAACAAGTTCTTTCCTTATATGCAAAAGGTATGACATTATCAGATATTAGAATGCAGTTACAAGAGTTATATCATGGTGCTGATATTAGTGAAAGTGTTATTAGTCAAATTACTGATGATGTGATTGATGATGTCAAAGCATGACAAAATAGACCATTAGAAGGCATTTATCCCATTGTTTATTTTGATTGTATAGTAGTTAAAGTACGACAAGATAAACGCATTATTAACAAATCAGTTTATATAGCTTTAGGTGTTGATTTAGAAGGTAAAAAAGATGTTTTAGATTTATGAATTAGTGAAAATGAAGGCGCTAAATTTTGATTAGCAAATTTCACAGAAATGAAAAATCGTGGCTTAAATGATATTCTTATTGCTTGTAGTGACAACTTAACAGGCATGTCAGAAGCAATACAATCAGTTTATCCTAAAACTGAATATCAATTATGTATAGTTCATCAAATCAGAAATAGTTTAAAATATGTTTCATACAAACATCGAAAATCACTAGTTACAGATTTAAAACCAATTTATAATGCATGTAGTGAAGAACAAGCAATGCAAGCTTTAGAATCATTTGAAAGTAAATGAAATAAACACTATCCTCAAATTGCTAAATCTTGATATAAAAATTGAGATAATTTAATGATTTTTATTAGTTATCCTCCAGAAATCAAAAGAGTGATTTATACTACAAATTCTATTGAATCTGTTAATAGTCAATTACGAAAAGTCATCAGAAATAAAAAAGTTTTTCCAAATGATATGGCAGTTTTCAAAATATTTTACTTAGCAATTGAAAATATAACAAAAAAATGAACAATGCCCATTCAAAATTGAAATACAGCAATTGCTCATTTTATGATAAAATTTGAAGATAGAATTAATCTGAACTAGTACTTTGCAAAACAAAGAAACACAGATTACTAAAAAGCCTCACAATATAAATTTATTAACTTCATTTTTATTAGTTTTTGAAAAAATAAATTTTTTAGGAAATTTTTCTCTAATTAAACCATTAGTATTTTCATTAGTACCTCTTTGTCAAGGTGAATATGGATTGGCAAAATAAATTTTTACATCTAATTTTTTTTCAAGTTGTTGTCAATTTGAAAATTCTTTGCCACGATCAAAAGTAATAGTTTTAACAATGTTTTTAGGAAGAATTGATAAATAATAACTGACATTTTTATTAATAACTTTAGTAGTTCTGTTTTTAACTAATATTGCTAAAGTAAATCGTGATACTCTTTCAACTAAAGTTATTAAACATGATTTGCTTTTACCTCGTGATGATACTATAGTATCTCCTTCTCAATGACCAAGTGTTATACGATCATTAACATCTATATCTCATTCTTTAATTGATTTACCATTAAACTTGCCACGATTTTCTTTAGATTTTCGTTTTTTACCTTTTCTTCTTAAATTTTTACTAGTAACTTTATCAAGCATTCCAAAATAAATTCAAGTATAAATTGTTTTAAAACTAATAACTCACTCTTTATGAAAATTTTTAATTCTGCCATAAATTTGTTCAGGTGATCAACCTAATAGTAATTTTTGTTGTACATATTTTACTAAATTCTTTTTTTTAAACTTATGAAAACTAATATGTGATTGTTTTCGATTTTCAGCTTTATTTTGTGCAATTAATGAAAAATAATGATTATTATGAGGCTTTTTAGTAATCTGTGTTTCTTTGTTTTACAAAGTACTAGTTCAGATTAATTCTGTCTTCAAATTTTATCATAAAATGAGCAATTGCTGTATTTCAATTTTGAATGGGCATTGTTCATTTTTTTGTTATATTTTCAATTGCTAAGTAAAATATTTTAAAAACTGCCATATCATTTGGAAAAACTTTTTTATTTCTGATGACTTTTCGTAATTGACTATTAACAGATTCAATAGAATTTGTAGTATAAATCACTCTTTTGATTTCTGGAGGATAACTAATAAAAATCATTAAATTATCTCAATTTTTATATCAAGATTTAGCAATTTGAGGATAGTGTTTATTTCATTTACTTTCAAATGATTCTAAAGCTTGCATTGCTTGTTCTTCACTACATGCATTATAAATTGGCTTTAAATCTGTAACTAGTGATTTTCGATGTTTGTATGAAACATATTTTAAACTATTTCTGATTTGATGAACTATACATAATTGATATTCAGTTTTAGGATAAACTGATTGTATTGCTTCTGACATGCCTGTTAAGTTGTCACTACAAGCAATAAGAATATCATTTAAGCCACGATTTTTCATTTCTGTGAAATTTGCTAATCAAAATTTAGCGCCTTCATTTTCACTAATTCATAAACCTAAAACATCTTTTTTACCTTCTAAATCAACACCTAAAGCTATATAAACTGATTTGTTAATAATGCGTTTATCTTGTCGTACTTTAACTACTATACAATCAAAATAAACAATGGGATAAATGCCTTCTAATGGTCTATTTTGTCATGCTTTGACATCATCAATCACATCATCAGTAATTTGACTAATAACACTTTCACTAATATCAGCACCATGATATAACTCTTGTAACTGCATTCTAATATCTGATAATGTCATACCTTTTTGCATATAAGGAAAGAACTTGTTGATCAAAACCATCAAATCTTCTCTGTCTTTTTGGCACTATTACAGGAGTAAAATTACTATTACGATCTCGTGGTACATCAATCTCAATTTTACCTTGTTGAGTTATTAATTTTTTTGAACTTATACCATTACGAGCATTGTCACTATTACTATGTTGATTTTTTTCATATCCTAAATAATTTTGCATCTCAGAATTCAACATTTTTTTAACTAAACGTTTTGTTAATTCTTTATATAAACCCCCTTCTTTAAAAACTGTTGTTAAATCTTCAGTATTTTCTAATAATAAATCTACTGCTTTTGATATTGGATCATTATTGCTGAATTATACTTGTAAGTGCAAGTAAATAAAATTGCAAAAAATTCTCATATAAAAATTTCATAATGCTAAATTTAGTTTAGAAAAAAGTAAGGAGTTTTTATATGAGTTATAAACATCTTGGCATAGATGAAAGGATTTATATTGAGAATCAATTGAAATTTAAATTTAAAATTAGTGAAATAGCTAAAAATCTTAATCGAAGTATTAGTACTATTATTCGAGAAATTAATAGAAATAAAGATAATAATCATTATTTTTCATTAATTGCACAAAATAAAGCTGAAAATCGAAAACAATCACATATTAGTTTTCATAAGTTTAAAAATAAGAATTTAGTAAAATATGTACAACAAAAATTACTATTAGGTTGATCACCTGAACAAATTTATGGCAGAATTAAAAATTTTCATAAAGAGTGAGTTATTAGTTTTAAAACAATTTATACTTGAATTTATTTTGGAATGCTTGATAAAGTTACTAGTAAAAATTTAAGAAGAAAAGGTAAAAAACGAAAATCTAAAGAAAATCGTGGCAAGTTTAATGGTAAATCAATTAAAGAACGAGATATAAATGTTAATGATCGTATAACACTTGGTCATTGAGAAGGAGATACTATAGTATCATCAAGAGGCAAAAGCAAATCATGTTTAATAACTTTAGTTGAAAGAGTATCACGATTTACTTTAGCAATATTAGTTAAAAACAGAACTACTAAAGTTATTAATAAAAATGTCAGTTATTATTTATCAATTCTTCCTAAAAACATTGTTAAAACTATTACTTTTGATCGTGGCAAAGAATTTTCAAATTGACAACAACTTGAAAAAAATTTAGATGTAAAAATTTATTTTGCCAATCCATATTCACCTTGACAAAGAGGTACTAATGAAAATACTAATGGTTTAATTAGAGAAAAATTTCCTAAAAAATTTATTTTTTCAAAAACTAATAAAAATGAAGTTCATAAATTTATATTGTCTTTAAATCAAAGACCGAGAAAAATATTAAATTATCTTTCACCAATCGAATATTTGGATAGAAAAATAATTTAGTTGCACTTACCTTTACAATTTAGCAACTAAATAAAATATAGTATTTTCTATTAGATTATTATAATTTAATATTTTTTTCTTTATACAAGTATTTACTCTATATAAATATAAGAAAAATGCATAAAAATATGCATTTTTCTTATATTTATTAAATCAACCCCCATCTATACCCTTTTCTTATGATCAATTTATTTCATTTGGTTTCATTGGTTTTTCATTATTCTTTACACTAATAATTTTACCATTTTTAACGTTAATAACAGTATTTGCAACATATTGGAAGTTAGGATTATGAGTAACCATAATAATTGATGTTTTATATTCTCGATTAACATCCAATAAAATTTCTAACACCTTACGCCCCATTTCCTCATCAAGTGCTCCTGTTGGCTCATCACAAAATAAAATTGTCGGATTTTTTGCTAGTGCTCTACCAATCGATACTCTTTGTTGTTGTCCACCTGATAATTGACTTGGAAACTTATTCATATGTTCATCCATTTCAATAACTTGAAAAATATCATCAATACTCATATTTTTATTTTTAGCAAGATTTTCACCAACTTCAGCATTTTCACGAGCAGTTAAGTTAGTTAATAAATTGTATTGTTGAAAAATAAAACCAACATTATCTCGTCTAAATTTAGTTAAATGACTATCTTTTAATAAAGATAAATTGTATCCGGCCACAAAAACATCACCAGTATTAGGTTTATCCAATCCCGAAATAATATTTAATAATGTTGTCTTACCACTTCCCGATGGTCCTAAGATAACAACAAAATCACCTAATTTAATTTTTAAATTAACTCCTTTTAATACTTCATATTCTAAGTCTCCAGTTAAGTAAGATTTTTTAACATCAAATAATTCAATAACATTAGTTTGAGTATCAGGAGTATTATTAGTCATTGATATAATTTTACCTGCTAAAATTTCTTTTGAATGAGTTTTTGTTAATTTTTTAATTGCTTTTTGATTATCTTTAAAAGCTTGTAATTTAGCTTTATTAGCTTCTATTTCTTCCTTTGATTCTGGTTTATCATGAGATTTATGAGTTACTGGTGGTATTGTACCTTCGGTTTTAGATACTGACTTCTTTGTAAAACTAGATTCTAACTTATTTTTAGTTACTTGTTCACTTGAATTTTTAGTGTTTTTTTATCATTTTTCATGTTTTTATTCCTTTCTGCTTTTAATCAATTTCATTTAAAGTTTTAATTGGATTAATCTTCTTCATGGCATATCAATCAATAATAAAGGTTGTTGCATAAATGCCAAAGATAATTAAACCAACCACAAGCGGTAATCATCAAACAAAGAATAATGGTAAAACCCATGTTGTATTAGCAGCTAAATAGTTAAGAATAAACTTAACAATTATTCATCCTACAGGAAAACCAATAACAAACATAACAGCAATCACTGGTAAATACATACCAATAACAATATTAGTTATTTTTGCATCACTATAACCAAGTGTTTTCATTGTTGCTATTGTTTTACGATTTTCATAAATTACTAAATTACTTGTTAATAAAATAATAAAGAACGAAATGATTAATGAAAAGATAATAAATGCAACCAATACTGTATCAACTAAAGCAGTAATTTGATTTAACAACTGATGATGGATATCTTGTGGCGTAATATTAACAGCACTACCTGCACCATAACCTTGATAAGTACCAGAACCATCAGTACCACCATTTAAACCAAAAGCACTGTAATCTCCATACATTTGCGAAGTTGAAAATGAATTAGTTATATCTGATAATGATTGCGAATTTGAAAATTTAAAATTAAAGATTGGATTTTCATTTTCAAATATTTGATTAAGTTTATAAATAATGGGATCATTTAATTGATTAAGAAAATTTTGATATTCATTAAATGATTTTAATTTACCAAAATCAACATCACAAGTTGTTTTTTTGTCTTCTCATTCTTTTTTAAATAATAAAAATAAAAATTCTTTTGTTTTATTAAATGATAAAACTTTATCAGCATTAGTTTTACTAATATAAGCATTAGGTTGACCATAACCATTATATATACCAACTACTTTATACGTTGGTGTTTTAGAACTTATCTTATCATTATAAGAATTAACAACCTTACCAGCAGTAACTTCTTTTAACATATTTGTAGCATTAATACCCATATTATCATAAGCTCCATCCTTTAACTCATCAACTTGTGTATAACCAGTTTGTTGTTTTAATAATGTAACATTATTAACATTTTTACTATCACCAACAATGTTATCAATATTAATTTTTTCCAAATCAAAAGGTTTCAATTTATTATTATCTTTAAATTTCATAGTATTACCATTACTACTCATTTTAAATTCATCATTTATTTTTAAATTTAATTGTTTAGCAATTGTTTGATTAATAACAAGACTAATACTATCATCACTATTTTCTTGTTCTAAAAGTGGATTTAATGAAGAACCTCCAGCATCATATAATTGCATCATTGAAGGTTTGCCTAACTGTTGTTGATTTTGTAAACCATAAACTTTCATTAAATATTTGTTCTGTTTAAATAATTTTTCAGGAGTACCAATAAAGTAAGTTCCTAATTCATCAGTTTCTTTATCAAAAGGCACAACATTAAAAGCAACATTAAAAGGAGCATTGGGATCACTATAAGCTTTGGCAATATTTTGACGAATAAAATATGGGCTTTTAGTATAAGCACCTTGCACTACAGTTTGTCCCATTCTATTATAAAATAAAGCACCAAATCAAATTCCAACTTTATTAATTCAACTATCACGCTCTTTGTCACTAATTTCAGATGCATTATTATTCAATAATTGTGTTTCATTAGTTAAATGTCACGGATATAATTTATCGCTAGTATCAAAACTTAAATTATCAATATGATTAATAAAAGTAGGACCCTTACTTGAGGCATTTTTGTAAGCAGGAATATTAGTATTTGCTCAATCTTTGAATTTTGTAATATCTAAATCATTAGGATTAGTACTAATCTTACCAGTCTTCGAAATCGTACCACTAATATTCATTGCCACTGTTGTTCGATAGTTTTGATAAAATTTTCTAATAATATTATAAGTATTCTCACTATAAAAACTGTTAATATTAGTATTTTTTAAAACTGTGTCATACATTGGTAATGCATTTGGTCAAGCCATTTGTACCATAATTCCAACAATCACAGAAGCATCTTTAATATCACTAGAATCTAATCCATTTAAAAAGTTTTTAGTAAGCATTTTACCATTTAAATACGTTAAACCAGTATATCCTAAATCACTAATAGCAGCACCGGGATTAGTTTCATCTGACATTGGAGCATATGCTTCAGCATTAATATTATTTTCTAATAATTCTTTAACAAAAGTATCATTTAATGGTCCAGAATTATCAAAACGTGGTGGATGTCAATATGTATCACCAGTAGTACTATCAACAGTAGAAGTATAAGTTCAATCATCTTTATTATTTGGATTATAAGTTTTATAAAAACTATATGGAGAATTATAAGTCGGAATGTCATATTCAACTAAGGAGTGATAATTCATACCAGTAAAAGAAAGTAATTTATTATCAGCCATAATTTTTGGACCAATAATAGATGTTGTCATTAAAGTTGTTCCTAAAAACATAGTTAATGATGCTGCTGCCATTTTTCCAATTGATGATGTAAATAGTGATAAACGGAATCTTGTTAAAAATCCACGATTAATACTTTTTGTTTTAATAATTCGACTAAAGCGAGAATTAACAGTAGCTGATTCGTTTTTAATTAAATCTATTGGTTTTTTAATAACTATTAAAGCACTAATAACTCATGCAATAATTGATAAAAAACCAAATATTAAAATTAAACAATATATAAATCCTAAACCATTAAAAATAAAATGACCAAAATTTAGATTAAAATAGTTGGCAAATGTTTGAACTATAATTACTTGTAAACCACTTGCTGGTAAAAACACTAAAATAGTACCAATAAGTGCTGCTACCATTGGATAAGCTAAAGATGTAATTAAAATTTTAATATTACTATAACCTAATGATTTTAAAATTCCAATTTGTGTTCGTGAATTATCAATATTTTTATAAGTAATTAATATTACTGTAATTCCTGTAATAATTAAAACAATTAACAATAAACCAATTAATAAACTTTTAAATCCAATAATAGTTGCATTCAAAGTAGCAGTACGATTATTAAACGTATACTTATTATTTCCTAACTTATATACTAAAGCAGCATCAGAATCAATAGTATTAATATATTTACTTCTTAAACTTTGTGAAATTAATTTAATATCATTAATTTTACCTATTGTTGATTTTCCAACAAAATAAATTTCGCGATCATTATCAGAAGAAATTGTGATTTTTTCATTAGCTTTATCATATGATCAAATATAATTATTTTTTTCTAACCTTTTACTTAAACCAAATTGCATTGGATCAACGTATAATAAACCTTCACGAGTTTTATTTGGAATTGGTGTAGTTTGATCAATAATTGGGGTTGTGAAATCAGCAGATACACCATATCCAACAATTTTTAATCAATTATAACTACTATAAGCAGCATCATTTAAATCATATCCTAAAACTTTTAAACTACTTCCTAATTGATCTGATTGCACACGAATTGTAGCATTAATATGCAAATTATTTTTTTGAGCAAATTCTTTATTAATAACTACCTGTTTTCAACTTGGAGTTTTATCTGGATTATTACTATCTCCTATTTGATAACCATCACTAATGATTAATTTATCAATACGAGCATCTTGATTATAAGTTAATATTTTTAAAATTCTAGGATTACTATTATTATCTAATTGCATAGTTCTGCCTTCAACACGATCTCATATAAATTCATTACCAGCATCATTTGCAATATTGTTAATATCAAAATTATTCTTTTCATCAACAGCAGTTGTTGATGTTGAGATTTTATTAGAAATAGTTTTTGGAGTAGTATTAGATAAATCAATAACAAAATCATGTAAATTAGATTTTGCAACTAATGTTGAATATTCATCAGAAATTCTTGCTAAACTTGTTTGCATTAATGAAAAAATAGTTGATGATAATAATACTAAAACAATTAAACCAACTAATTGAATTTTATTACGAAATGCTTGTTTAAACGCATTTTTAAAAAGCAAAAATGATTGTTTTTTCATATTCGTTCTTCCTTTCTTTTAAATTTTAAAACAAAAAAAGTTATTGAATTAAAGCCATTTTTCAACCATTAATTAAAGTTTTTAAATCTTGAATAGTTTTAGTAATAAGTAGTGTTAATTGGGCACTTAAAAAATAAGTTAAATTCTTCTTAAAAATAGCAATTAAAAGTTTTTTATTATTATCAGTAATAGAAACTTGGTGGTCAAAATTAGTAAACATTTGTTTTTTAAATTGCCATGTTAAAATGATAATTTTAGTTTTAGTATATGCTTTTACTGGAAATTGTTTATTAATAATATTGGGTAATGAAGAATTACTAAATAATGTTACTCAAGTTTTTTTAATTAAATTAAAAATTGTAAATAAATTATCACTAAACATTTTTCATGAAAAGAAACCTAATCAATAGTAAAAGAACACTAAAATTAGTACTGAAATAAAGTTATTTATTGATGGTAATGATATTTTAATCATAGTAAAATTAAATTGTAAAATAATAGCAATTATAATAATTGACAAAATAGTAAAACGCATCACTTTCATAATTTGATTATTATTACGGCTTAAAAAACTAAAACAAATAAATAAATGTAAAATCGAAATCAATGATAGCATTGGTAAACTTTCTAAATCTAAAAAATTAATATTAATTACCATTTCTTGAACTGGTAATAAAAATAAACAAAATTGTGCTAAAAATCATAAACTAAATTGAAGAATAATGATTTTTGTTTTATTAAATATTTTTTTATTATTAATACTATTTTTATGAAAATTAATAGTAATTAAAAAAGTTAATTTCATAATTAAAAGTAAAAAAAGAACTGGTAAACCAAAAAAAATAAATAATTGTTCAAAATTATTAATACTATTAATTTTTAAAATATTACTACTACGTAACATTATATTCACCTTTAAATAAACTTTGCTATTATTATAATTATAAACTATTAAAATTAAATAATGCAATTATTTAGTTTTAGATAGTGTTCAAATATTTAAAAAGAAAAGGAAAAAAAGAAAATGTTATGAAACCGCTGTATCAAATTCTTTAGTAATAATTTTGATAATGAATATCAATATTTACAACCTATGGATTCAAACTATATGTACTACCCCACTACTAATTATCAAACTACTACATCTACTACTAAAATAATAGCTGTTGAACAACCAACTAAAAATACATCAACAGTTTTTTCAAATAGAAAGATTATTTCAAAACCATTGAAAAAAAGATACAAGAGATTAATATTAATAATATTACTATTTTTGAAGAAGAAAGTGAAAATCAAACTAAACATATATCTTTATAAATGGTAATGTTTAGTAATCTGTGTAACTTACAAAAATAACTATGTTTAATTAATTCTAGTAAATATAATTAAATGACTAGAAAGAGTGAGTTACAGATGGCGCTGAATTATACTTGTAAGTGCAAGTAAATAAAATTGCAAAAAATTCTCATATAAAAATTTCATAATGCTAAATTTAGTTTAGAAAAAAGTAAGGATTTTTTATATGAGTTATAAACATCTTGGCATAGATGAAAGGATTTATATTGAGAATCAATTGAAATTTAAATTTAAAATTATTGAAATAGCTAAAAATCTTAATCGAAGTATTAGTACTATTATTCGAGAAATTAATAGAAATAAAGATAATAATCATTATTTTTCATTAATTGCACAAAATAAAGCTGAAAATCGAAAACAATCACATATTAGTTTTCATAAGTTTAAAAATAAGAATTTAGTAAAATATGTACAACAAAAATTACTATTAGGTTGATCACCTGAACAAATTTATGGCAGAATTAAAAATTTTCATAAAGAGTGAGTTATTAGTTTTAAAACAATTTATACTTGAATTTATTTTGGAATGCTTGATAAAGTTACTAGTAAAAATTTAAGAAGAAAAGGTAAAAAACGAAAATCTAAAGAAAATCGTGGCAAGTTTAATGGTAAATCAATTAAAGAACGAGATATAAATGTTAATGATCGTATAACACTTGGTCATTGAGAAGGAGATACTATAGTATCATCAAGAGGCAAAAGCAAATCATGTTTAATAACTTTAGTTGAAAGAGTATCACGATTTACTTTAGCAATATTAGTTAAAAACAGAACTACTAAAGTTATTAATAAAAATGTCAGTTATTATTTATCAATTCTTCCTAAAAACATTGTTAAAACTATTACTTTTGATCGTGGCAAAGAATTTTCAAATTGACAACAACTTGAAAAAAATTTAGATGTAAAAATTTATTTTGCCAATCCATATTCACCTTGACAAAGAGGTACTAATGAAAATACTAATGGTTTAATTAGAGAAAAATTTCCTAAAAAATTTATTTTTTCAAAAACTAATAAAAATGAAGTTCATAAATTTATATTGTCTTTAAATCAAAGACCGAGAAAAATATTAAATTATCTTTCACCAATCGAATATTTGGATAGAAAAATAATTTAGTTGCACTTACCTTTACAATTTAGCATTAAAAGAAAAAATGAAAGCAAGAAAGAATCAGCGAATAGCAATAAAAAAAGAAAAGTAAATGTGATTAAACCTTACTTTTTAAAAGTGAAAGATAAATTTAAGAAAAAACCAAATAACAAATCAAATAATTTATCAAATATAGAAAATATTCCAAAAAGTAATTATGTTTTTACTATTAAAAATTTAAATTTCTTCTATAATCATGGTAAAAAACAGGCTTTATTTAATATAAATTTAGAAATAAGTCGTAATCAAGTAACCGCTTTTATTGGACCAAGTGGTTGTGGCAAATCAACATTACTACGAACTTTAAATAGAATGAATGATTTAATTGATGGTGTTAAAATTAATGGACAAATATTATTCAATAATGAAGATATTTATGAAAATAAAAAAAATATTATTTCATTACGAACTAAAGTTGGAATGGTATTTCAAAAACCTAATCCCTTTCCAATGTCAATTTATGATAATGTTGCATATGGTCCAAAAAATCAAGGCATTAAAAACAAAAAGATTCTAAATCAAATTGTCGAAGATGCTTTAAAAAAAGCGGCTTTATGAGATGAAGTTGCTCAACATTTATTTGATTCAGCATTATCATTATCAGGCGGCCAACAACAACGTTTATGTATTGCTCGTGCTATTGCCCTAAAACCAGAAGTACTATTAATGGATGAACCAACTTCAGCTCTAGATCCGATTGCCGCATCTAAAATTGAAGACTTAATGAATGATTTAAAATCAGACTTTACAATTATTGTTGTTACTCATTCAATGCAACAAGCAGCACGAATTTCTGATAAAACTGCTTTTTTCTTAAATGGAGAAGTCATTGAATATAATAATACTAAAAAAATATTTTCACGACCAAAAGATAAAAGAACAGAAGATTATATTACCGGCAGATTTGGTTAAAAATATATATAATTAATTATAGAGAAAGGAGGAAAAAATGAAAATAATTAACCGTAGATTTGATTTAGATATCATAAATTTAAAACAAAACTTATTAACTTTATTAAAAGAAGTAAAAAAAGAACATAAAGACGCTTTAATAGCAATGGAAACACAAGATTTTGACATGTCAAAAAGAATTGTTGAAACCGATAAAGAAATTAGAACAGTCGCTGAAAGTTTAACAATTACTGCAATTTGAAGTATTGGTAATGTTTAGTAATCTGTGTAACTTACAAAAATAACTATGTTTAATTAATTCTAGTAAATATAATTAAATGACTAGAAAGAGTGAGTTACAGATGGCTAAAAAAGATAACTTTAATAATAATGATCCAATATCAAAAGCAGTAGATTTATTATTAGAAAATACTGAAGATTTAACAACAGTTTTTAAAGAAGGGGGTTTATATAAAGAATTAACAAAACGTTTAGTTGAAAAAATGTTGAATTCTGAGATGTAAAATTATTTAGGATATGAAAAAAATCAACATAGTAATAGTGACAATGCTCGTAATGGTATAAGTTCAAAAAAATTAATAACTCAACAAGGTAAAATTGAGATTGATGTACCACGAGATCGTAATAGTAATTTTACTCCTGTAATAGTGCCAAAAAGACAGAGAAGATTTGATGGTTTTGATCAACAAGTTCTTTCCTTATATGCAAAAGGTATGACATTATCAGATATTAGAATGCAGTTACAAGAGTTATATCATGGTGCTGATATTAGTGAAAGTGTTATTAGTCAAATTACTGATGATGTGATTGATGATGTCAAAGCATGACAAAATAGACCATTAGAAGGCATTTATCCCATTGTTTATTTTGATTGTATAGTAGTTAAAGTACGACAAGATAAACGCATTATTAACAAATCAGTTTATATAGCTTTAGGTGTTGATTTAGAAGGTAAAAAAGATGTTTTAGGTTTATGAATTAGTGAAAATGAAGGCGCTAAATTTTGATTAGCAAATTTCACAGAAATGAAAAATCGTGGCTTAAATGATATTCTTATTGCTTGTAGTGACAACTTAACAGGCATGTCAGAAGCAATACAATCAGTTTATCCTAAAACTGAACATCAATTATGTATAGTTCATCAAATCAGAAATAGTTTAAAATATGTTTCATACAAACATCGAAAATCTCTAGTTACAGATTTAAAGCCAATTTATAATGCATGTAGTGAAGAACAAGCAATGCAAGCTTTAGAATTATTTGAAAGTAAATGAAATAAACACTATCCTTAAATTGCTAAATCTTGATATAAAAATTGAGATAATTTAATGATTTTTATTAGTTATCCTCCAGAAATCAAAAGAGTGATTTATACTACAAATTCTATTGAATCTGTTAATAGTCAACTACGAAAAGTCATCAGAAATAAAAAAGTTTTTCCAAATGATATGGCAGTTTTCAAAATATTTTACTTAGCAATTGAAAATATATCAAAAAAATAAACAATGCCCATTCAAAATTGAAATACAGCAATTGCTCATTTTATGATAAAATTTGAAGACAGAATTAATCTGAACTAGTATTTTGCAAAACAAAGATACACAGATTACTAAAAAGCCTCTTGATTCACGAAAACGATTATCAATATCATATTCTGCTGCTTGATAAGCTTTGTTAATATCATTTTTATTTATAGATTCACCAATTAAATCCATCATTTTAAATACTTTTTTCATTAATCCTGATAATTGAGATGTTAATTTAATTTCTGGTTTATATTTGACATTAAATTTGGATAAATTTTTAGCATAATTGAAATACGTTCTAAATCACGAATAATATTCATATAGCCAATAATAGTACGTAAGTCAGTAGCAAAAGGATTTTGTTGAGCAATACTTCGAGGTTTTTTAATAATCTGTGTATCTTTGTTTTGCAAAGTACTAGTTCAGATTAATTCTGTCTTCAAATTTTATCATAAAATGAGCAATTGCTGTATTTCAATTTTGAATGGGCATTGTTTATTTTTTTGATATATTTTCAATTGCTAAGTAAAATATTTTGAAAACTGCCATATCATTTGGAAAAACTTTTTTATTTCTGATGACTTTTCGTAATTGACTATTAACAGATTCAATAGAATTTGTAGTATAAATCACTCTTTTGATTTCTGGAGGATAACTAATAAAAATCATTAAATTATCTCAATTTTTATATCAAGATTTAGCAATTTGAGGATAGTGTTTATTTCATTTACTTTCAAATGATTCTAAAGCTTGCATTGCTTGTTCTTCACTACATGCATTATAAATTGGCTTTAAATCTGTAACTAGAGATTTTCGATGTTTGTATGAAACATATTTTAAACTATTTCTGATTTGATGAACTATACATAATTGATTTTCAGTTTTAGGATAAACTGATTGTATTGCTTCTGACATGCCTGTTAAGTTGTCACTACAAGCAATAAGAATATCATTTAAGCCACGATTTTTCATTTCTGTGAAATTTGCTAATCAAAATTTAGCGCCTTCATTTTCACTAATTCATAAACCTAAAACATCTTTTTTACCTTCTAAATCAACACCTAAAGCTATATAAACTGATTTGTTAATAATGCGTTTATCTTGTCGTACTTTAACTACTATACAATCAAAATAAACAATGGGATAAATGCCTTCTAATGGTCTATTTTGTCATGCTTTGACATCATCAATTACATCATCAGTAATTTGACTAATAACACTTTCACTAATATCAGCACCATGATATAACTCTTGTAACTGCATTCTAATATCTGATAATGTCATACCTTTTGCATATAAGGAAAGAACTTGTTGATCAAAACCATCAAATCTTCTCTGTCTTTTTGGCACTATTACAGGAGTAAAATTACTATTACGATCTCGTGGTACATCAATCTCAATTTTACCTTGTTGAGTTATTAATTTTTTTGAACTTATACCATTACGAGCATTGTCACTATTACTATGTTGATTTTTTTCATATCCTAAATAATTTTACATCTCAGAATTCAACATTTTTTCAACTAAACGTTTTGTTAATTCTTTATATAAACCCCCTTCTTTAAAAACTGTTGTTAAATCTTCAGTATTTTCTAATAATAAATCTACTGCTTTTGATATTGAATCATTATTATTAAAGTTATCTTTTTTAGCCATCTGTAACTCACTCTTTCTAATCATTTAATTATATTTACTAGAATTAATTAAACATAGTTATTTTTGTAAGTTACACAGATTACTAAACATTACCAAATGATATGGCAGTTTTCAAAATATTTTACTTAGCAATTGAAAATATAACAAAAAAATGAACAATGCCCATTCAAAATTGAAATACAGCAATTGCTCATTTTATGATAAAATTTGAAGACAGAATTAATCTGAACTAGTACTTTGCAAAACAAAGATACACAGATTATTAAAAAACCTCGATAATATCATTAACCTTAAATTTCATTAACAACTGTTAAAATCATAGGTAACTTACCAGTTTCTTTTTTAATATAATCTTGTAAGTCATTTTTCATTTTAGTCTTAACTTCACTAAGACTAAAAGCATTATTAGTTTTATATTTTTCAATAACATTAATAATAATGTTTTGCAATTTTTTCAACATTTCTTCATTATTAGTTAAATAAACAACACCACGCATTTGTGCATCAATTAAAGAAACAATTTCTTTAGTTTTACGATTTATTGTCACTCCTGTAATTAAAATACCATCACGTTGTAATTGTTTTCTTTCACTAATAACAATGGAACCAATATCACCAACACCAATACCATCTACATATACATCACCAGTTTTTATTAAGTTATCTGTTGTTTTATTAGTAGCATTTTTATCATTAAAACGAGAAGGACGTGCAACATACTGTTTAACAAAATTATCAATTAATTTACCATTTTCAAAAGTAATAACTTCACCATTATCATGAATTAAAGCATTGTTATGTAATACACCAGCATCAATGGCTGCTGCTTGTGCTGCTACAAAATCTTTATATAAACCTTTAACTGGCAAAAAATATTTTGGTTCAATAATATTAACCATTAACTTAATATCTTCATAAGAAGCATTTAAACTTCAAGCTTGTTTTTCTGATATATTAATAACTTTAACATCAGTACGTGCTAAGTCATCTAATAAGGCTGCATGAGCCAATTCATTTCCTGGAATTGGTGGAGTTGCTAAAATTATTGTATCTTGGGATTCAAGTTTTAAATAATCATCATTACCAATAGCAATTTTATTCATTCTAGTAAATAAACGCTCACCACTACCAGTAACAATAATTACTGTATCTTTAGTACCAATTGTTTGTGCTAAATTAATAATTTGTGATTTATCAATATTGAAAGCGTTTAAATCATTAACTTTTAATAAAATATCATATAAAGTTGCACCATAAACTGCAATTTTACGTTTAGAGTCAGTTTCTTTAATAGCATTAAGAATTTCACTAACACGATATAAATCTTGATCATAACATGCAAGAATAACCCTTCCTGGTGCTTCTTTTAATACTGGCTCAATAATAGTTTGAATTTTATGCTTAGGAGCTGTAAAAGCTTTTCTATTGGCACATGTTGCTTCACTAATTAATAATAAAACATCATTTTTAGAAACACTAGCTAAATGTTGAATATCAGTAGTAAAATCACTACGATGTTCACCATCAAAAATATAATCACCCGTATAAACAATTGTTTCATTTAATTTAATATTTTCACCATTATTTACAGTTAAAACAAAACCTAAACTACCTGGAATTGAAGTAGTTGTTTTAAATGTTTTAACAACAACATTACCAAATGATACTTTTTGTTCGGGTTCAATAGTTTTAATTATAATTTCATTTTGATTAATAAAACGAAAACGTTCTAATTTCTGCTTAATCATAAAATCAGTTAGTTTACTAGTAAAGATTGGAACTTTATACTCGGGTTTTATTTTATTAAAATCTTTTAAAATATAAGGTAGTGCTCCAAAAGCATCATCAGATGGTTTTGAAATAAATATACCTTGAATACGATGTTTATTTTCTTTTAAATATGTATAATCTGGAATAATAATATCAATTCCTAAAATTTCTCTTTCTGGGAGTCTAATGCCGGCATCAAATACAAATATCTTATCATTTACTTCAACAACATATAAGTTTTTACCACGTTCATCTAATCCACCCAGAGCAAATACTTTTATCTTTGCCATGTTTTCACCAGTTTTCTACTTTCTTTATTTTTATTTTATAAAATTTAATATCTTAGAAGAACATAAAAATTAAAACTTTAACTTAAATTCCCAAGATGCTACTATATTATGTTATTAGTATTTTAACACTAATTTAATAATAAAACTGTAATTAATTTTCATTAAAAATAGTTTCAAATTATTTATCAATAATTTCTAAGCTAAGCTTACTATTATCTTCAACTTTAATTACTCGAACTTTAATTATATCATTGATTTTAACGACATTATTTAAATTATCAATACGTTTATTAAATTTTTTTGAAAATTCTGAAATATGAATTAAACCATCAATCTTATCTTGTAAATTAACAAAAACACCAAAATTAACAATTTTTACAACTTTACTATCAAATTCAGAACCGATTTTAATTTGAACAGGATTAACAATACTTTCAATAATTTGTCAAGCTTTATCAATGGCTGATTGTTCATTATGATAAATCATCAATCATCCATCATCTTCAATATCAATTTTAACATTATCACAGTCGGTAATAATTTTATTAATAACTTTCCCACCAACACCAATAATATCACGAATTTTATCAATTGGAATTAACTTTTGAATAATTTTTGGAGCATTAGGTGCCAATGTAGTTCTAGGTTTTTTAATTACTTCATTCATGTTTGCTAATACTTGTAATCTCGCAATTCTGGCTTTTTCTAAAGCTTGTGTAATAATATTAAAATCAATACCAGTAATTTTAATATCCATTTGTAAAGCACAAATACCAATAGCTGTTCCTGCCACTTTAAAATCCATATCACCTAAGTGATCTTCTAATCCTTGAATGTCAGTTAAAATTGTAAAATCTTTTTCTTCATTAATTAAACCCATGGCAATACCAGCAATTGCAGCTCTAATAGGTACACCACCAGCCATTAATGCCATTGATGAAGCACAAATTGCTGCTTGTGAAGTTGAACCATTTGATGCTAATACTTCTGATACTAATCTAATTGTATAAGGAAAATCTTTTTCAAGAGGAATAATTTGTAATAATGCTTTTTCACCAAGGGCGCCATGACCAATCTCACGTCGTGAAGGAACACCCATTCTTCCGGTTTCACCAACAGAAAATGGAGGAAAATTATAATGATGAATAAAACGTTTATACTCTTCTTTACCTAATCCATCAATAATTTGATGTTCCGCAAGTGCACCCAAAGTTAAAACTGATAAAACTTGTGTTTCACCACGAGTAAACATTGCACTACCATGAACAATAGGTAAAACATCAATCATACTTGTTAATTTTCTAATATCATCTGTTTTTCGTCCATCAACTCGTACATTATTTTTTAAAATCATAGTACGCATTGCTTTTTGTAATAATTGATCAATACTTTTGCGTAAATTATGAATAGTTGTTTCTTCACCAACATTTAAAACTTCTTGATTAAATTTATTTTTAAAACTTTGAAATGTTTCTTCAACTAAATTTTTAATCAAGTTGCTTCGACTTTTTTTATCAACAGTAGTACTAATTTTACTAATTTGTGATTGACAATTTGTTTCTACAAATTGTTCAATATTAACAGGAATTAATGCTAACTGTGGTTTAAATTTATTTGGCTTTAATTTTTCAATGATACTTTCTTGAAAAATTATTAATTTAATAATATGTTTATGTGCAAATTTTAATGCTTTAATCATATCTTTTTCTAAAATATCATGACATCCAGCTTCAACCATATTGATGGCATCTTTTGTTCCACCAACAATCAATTCCATTTTTGAATTTAATAATTGCTCTTGTGTTGGATTAAGGACAAGTTCATCATTTATTTTACCAACAACAACAGTAGCACTAGGACCCTGAAATGGCAAACTACTTAATCCTAAAGCAAGTGAAGTACCAAAAGCTGCATTTACTCTAACATCACAAGCATCATCTAACGCAAAAACATTATTTATAACTTGCACTTCATTAACAAAACCTTTTGGAAATAATGGACGGATTGAACGATCAATTAATCTAGCACATAGTGTTGCATATTCACTAGGTCGACCTTCACGCTTTAAAAAACCACCTGGAATCTTACCAACTGAATATAACTTTTCTTGAAAAACTATTTGTAATGGAAAAAAATCTTGATTATTAATAACTTCATTATATGATACAGTTGTTAATACAACTGTATTTCCATAAGTAATTTTTACTGATTTTTCTGCTAAATTAGCCATTGTACCTAATTCAACAATTAATTCATATTTTCCTTCTTTAAAAAGGAATTTTTCTTTTAACATTATTTACTCCTTAGCTTCCATTTTTTGTCGCAACTATGAGCATTATAGCATAATAAAATGTTAAAATAAGTTATAGAACAATTTTATTTTAGGAGGTCATAACTTATGTTTAAACATAAAATTCAAAATGAAATTTCAATTTCAAATAAAGACTTTGATAAAATTAAAAATAAAGCTTTAATTATTGATGTTCGTGATGTTGCTGAATATCAAATTTTAAAAAAAATAACAAATGATAATGGTGAACTTAATATTGTTAATATTTCTTACTATGATTTGATTAAAAATCCTAGTAAATATATTGAAAACAAAAATCAAGTGATTATAACTATTTGTAATGCAGGAAATCGTTCAACTGCTGCTGCACTAACACTCAGAGAATTGGGCTATACTAACACTTATGTTTTAATTAATGGTATTTATGGATATTACAAAAAATAACTTATTTCTCATTATTTAATTTAATAAGATCATTAATAGCAATACTTAAATTATTACAATAAGTTCCTAAGACTAAACTAACACTATCGTCTTGGTCTAAAATACCACGATTTTTAATTTTTTTAAGATTATTAAAATTAATTTTTGAATGATCAATAATCTCTACCTTAATTTTATTTGCTGTTGCTGTTGTCTCTTTAATATTATCAATTCCCCCTAAATCAATAATAAAATTTTGTAATTTAAATGGGAATTTTTGTGGTTTATTAATAGGTTTTGAACTACTTTCTTGTTGATTGCGTAATTTTTTAGCTGTACTAACATTTCATATTCAAATCCCAATACTAGCCACAGCAAATAACAATGCAATAACTAATAATACTATTTGTCAAATTGGCATGATTACCTTCCTTAATTAATATATTTTTAAATATTTTCTTAATCTTCTTGAATAAAAGCTTTTTTTACTTTAGCAAGTAAAGAATAATGATTAAGTCGATATTCTAAAACTTGTAACGTTAATTCTGATAATTTAATTGTTACCTTATCATTTAGTTTATCATTAAAATCAAAAGTATCAACAATTAATTTTCCAAAATCACTCAATTTACTATCTTTTTGAATATTTTTCAAAGTAATTTCATGATTTTCATCCAAAATTAGTGGTGAATTTAAACTGCGATAACTATTATTATCTACTGGAGCAATTTCATGAAATTGTATTAAGTTATGATTTGAAATTAAAATAGCACCACCAAGTGATTTCATTAAACCCGTCGAACCAGTTCTTGTTGCAATAACTAAACCAGAACCACGAAAGTTTTCAAATAATTGATTATTAATTAACACTTGACATGAAAGAGTTGTTGTTAAATTAACAAATTTAACTTCATTAATAGCATATAAAATCTTATTATTAATATTTACTTCTAATAATGAAAATTTATTTACTATTAAATTATTATCATTTTTATCAATTCACATTAATACTTTGTCAACTTCTGTGTTTAAAAAGTTTTCATAAAAACCAAGATTACCACATTTAAAACTAACAAACTTAACAGTATTGAGCATATTATTATAATCATGAACAGCTTTTAAAAATGTTCCATCACCGCCAATAATAAAAACAATATCTGGAAAAGAAGTATCTTCAAGTGCTTTAAGGGCCAATAACTTGGCCCTTAATTCCTTAGCTAATGATTGAGAATTCTCATATTTATTAGCAATAATTGTAAATTTATAATTTTTCATCATGTATTCCAATCATATTTCAATTAAAATATTTCACAAGAATCTTCAAATTCGTTTTCAATAGAACCACGTAAAAATAATTCAATCTCGTCTTCATTATAACCAATTTGAATACGTTGTTTATTTTCTTGAACAATAATTGGACGTTTTAAAACAGTTGGTGAAGTTTTAATTAAATCAAAAACTTGTAACATTGTTAACTTTTCAATATTAATAGCATGTGTTTTAATAAACTTTGCTCTTGTTGAAATAATATCACCAACACCATTTGGTACAAATCTTAATAATAATTTAATTTCAGTATCGGTCAATGGATTATGGATAATATTACGTTTAATATATGGAATTTTATGTTTATCAAAAAATTGAATAACTTTTTTTGAAGACAAACAACTTGGCGAAACATATATTTTAATCATGACAATACCCCTCTTTGCTTTTAGACTACATTTGATTTAAATACTCTTTTTTAAAATTAATATTTTTTTATCTTTAAAAGATAAAAGTTAATAAACTCTACATTACTATAATAATATATATTTCCACACTATCTTTGACCAAACTTAGAAAATAAGTACATGAAAGACCTTTTCCGCTATATCCTTCACCCACATATTATATCATATTATTTTTTGAAAAATAGATACTTTTATTCCTTAAATTTTATAAAAAAATTTAACATATATTTTACTATCAAATTTTATTAATAATTTGAATTATAATATAATGAAATTATAAAATTAAATTTTCTTTATTTTAAAGTAAATAATTAAAAATGCTGAATTATACTTGTAAGTGCAAGTAAATAAAATTGCAAAAAATTCTCATATAAAAATTTCATAATGCTAAATTTAGTTTAGAAAAAAGTAAGGAGTTTTTATATGAGTTATAAACATCTTGGCATAGATGAAAGGATTTATATTGAGAATCAATTGAAATTTAAATTTAAAATTAGTGAAATAGCTAAAAATCTTAATCGAAGTATTAGTACTATTATTCGAGAAATTAATAGAAATAAAGATAATAATCATTATTTTTCATTAATTGCACAAAATAAAGCTGAAAATCGAAAACAATCACATATTAGTTTTCATAAGTTTAAAAATAAGAATTTAGTAAAATATGTACAACAAAAATTACTATTAGGTTGATCACCTGAACAAATTTATGGAAGAATTAAAAATTTTCATAAAGAGTGAGTTATTAGTTTTAAAACAATTTATACTTGAATTTATTTTGGAATGCTTGATAAAGTTACTAGTAAAAATTTAAGAAGAAAAGATAAAAAACGAAAATCTAAAGAAAATCGTGACAAGTTTAATGGTAAATCAATTAAAGAATGAGATATAAATGTTAATGATCGTATAACACTTGGTCATTGGGAAGGAGATACTATAGTATCATCAAGAGGCAAAAGCAAATCATGTTTAATAACTTTAGTTGAAAGAGTATCACGATTTACTTTAGCAATATTAGTTAAAAACAGAACTACTAAAGTTATTAATAAAAATGTCAGTTATTATTTATCAATTCTTCCTAAAAACATTGTTAAAACTATTACTTTTGATCGTGGCAAAGAATTTTCAAATTGACAACAACTTGAAAAAAATATAGAAAAATAATTTAGTTGCACTTACCTTTACAATTTAGCACTTTCAAAACAAAGATACACAGATTACTAAAAAGCCTCCAATGCCCATTCAAAATTGAAATACAGCAATTGCTCATTTTATGATAAAATTTGAAGACAGAATTAATTTGAACTAGTACTTTGCAAAACAAAGATACACAGATTATTAAAAAACCTCCAAAGCAACTTTTATTTGTTAAATTTTACTTCTTTTTTATTTTTTTTGATAAATATTTTTGGGAAATTTTCACTCGATATTGACATACCAGAATCGTTAGAATTACTCTTTTCTAAGAGTGGCTTTACTTTAGTAAATGGTTCTATTTCTGAAAGTTGTTTTTTTGTTTCAATTTCTACTTCTATCTTAAAATTATCTAAACTAGAATCTGAAATAGATGATTTATTTTCATTAATTTTTATTTTTAATTCACTTTATCTTACTATTAGTGTTTCTATATCTTTATTAAGTTTATCTAAACTAATGGCATTTAATGAATTTAATTTATCACTTTTTTCTTTTTGAAGTATTTCTAAATCAGTTAATGGTTGCATATTTTCAATTGAAATATTTTTTAATTTTTCTCTTTGTTGTTTAATTTTTAGTATTGTATTTTCTAATAAAAATTGTTTTTGACTATTAGTCACTTTGAAATCTTCTATTTCTTTAGTACTATTCTTTTTGCTTAATTGTGCTTTTAATACTAGTCAATTTTCCTTTAATATATTTGTCTCTTTTTTATGTTTTAATATCTCATTAAACAAATCTTTTTCTTGTTTTATTTTTTTTTCATTTGCCATTCGTAAATCAGTAATTTTTTTATTTATATTACTTCGATTAACAAATTCTTTATCTAATTTTTTTTGAACACTTTTGTAATTACAAAAAATGCCAAAAGTTAATAGTGAAATAACACGACGTCAAATACTATCTCTTCAATCTTGTAAAACTATAATATTTTGAAAAATATTTTCTGAATCTTTTAGTTTTAAACTAATATTTTCTTCATTACTTTTAATTTCTTTTTCTAAACAAGAAATTGAATTAGTTTTTGCATCTATATTGTCATTTAATGTTTTAATATTTAAATTTATTTCATCTATTTTTGTGATTAATTGTTCCTTGTTTTTTTCTAATCTTTCAATTTCTAATTCAATTTCTGATTTTTGTTTTATTAATGCAATTAAATTTTCTAAACTTTGTAATTCCGCTTTCAATTCTTCTTTTTTTAAAATTTCTTTTTTTAAATTTAATATTTTAGTTTTTTCTTCTTGTAATTTTGTCATATTTTCTTTTAATGCTTTTAAACTACCATTAAAAAAAGATGATTCTTGAATTATTTCTTTTAAATTAAATAATTCATTTCTAATTCTTTCTAAGGTTCTTCTGTTATCTACTTTGTCTAGATTTCTGTTTTTTATATCTTTATCAGTTTCTTTACTTTCAACTTCTAAAGTATATATATATTCATTAACTGCTTTTAATTTATCAGTCATCTGATTAACATATTGTTCAATAAATGTTTTTTTATCTTCACTATCTTTGATATTTCTTAATTGACTTTCAGCTTTCTTCAATATATCTTCTAGTTGTTTTCTTTCAAATTCAAAACTTGCTTGTTTTTTGGCAATATTTTGTTTCTTGATTTCTAATTCCTCAAGTTTTAACCCAAGAGTTTGAAGATATTCTTTCACATTGTTTCGATCTTTTATTTTCTTTAAATATTTTTGTAAATCATCCTTATATTTTTCTTCTCCAAATAACATAAAAAAACTCCTTTATAAAGTAAAAAACCCATTACTCTTAAAAAATAAAAGCTATGGATCAAAAACTATTTTTAATTTATGTTTTTATTATATCAAAATCAAACAAATTTTAATATAATTAATTGAATTATTTAACTTTATCATTGATAATTAATTATATTAAAAAATTAATTTGGAGGAAGCAAAATATATGGCTCGTATTATATCTGGAATAACTAGCACTGGAAAATTAACTCTTGGTAACTACTTGGGAGCAATTAATAATTTTTTAAAATTGCAAGAAGAACATGAACTCTTAATATTTGTTGCAAATTTACATGGATTAACACTACCAATAAAAGCACAAGAATTAAGAGATAATATTAAATATATTGCCGCTTGATATTTTGCTGCTGGTATTATACCAAATAAATCTCATATTTTTATTCAATCTGATGTTTTAGCCCATAGTCAATTAGGATATATATTATTATGTAATAGTTATGTCGGTGAATTAGAACGAATGACACAATTTAAATATAAAAGTCAAAAAATGACAAATCAACAAAATAAAACGATTAGTATTCCAACAGGTATTCTTACATATCCAGCATTAATGGCTGCTGATATTTTACTATATGACGCTGATTTTGTGCCAGTTGGTGTTGATCAAACTCAACATTTAGAATTGACAAAAACTTTAGCAACAAGAATGAATAACAATTATAAAACTGATTTATTCAAAATTCCTAAAATAATTATTGATAAACAAGCACAGAAAATTATGAGTTTACAAGAGCCTGAAAAAAAATGTCAAAATCTGATACTAATCTAAAAAATACTATTTTTTTAAGCGATAGCAAACAAGAAGTTACCAATAAAATTAAAAAAGCAGTTACTGATTCAGAAAATATTATTAAATTTGATCTAGAACATAAGCCTGGAGTTAGTAATTTATTAACTATTTATGCTAGCATTACTAAAAAAGATATCAAAACTTGTGAACAATACTTCAGCAATCACAATTATGGTTTTTTAAAAGAAGAAGTAATTAAAGTAATAAATGATTTATTAGAACCAATGCAAAAAAAACACCAAGAACTTATTAATGAAAAATCATCACAATTAGCAAAATATTTAGAAGAAGGTGCAAATTTTGCTAATAATATTGCTACTAAAAAATTAAACTTTGTTCAAGACACAATGGGTATTAATTTTATCGAGAAAGAAAGATAGGTGGAAGAGACAATGTCTTTATACAATAAAAAACAAAAACATTTAATCCTAGTTGATTTAGATGGTACTCTATTAAAAAGTGGTGGTCAAAAAATTCATATTAATACTAAAAAAGCACTAATTGATGCTCAAAAACAAGGTCATATTGTTTGTATTGTCACTGGTCGACCTTATCGTGGATCAATTAAATTTTATCGTGAATTAGGTCTTAATACATTACTATGCAATTTTAATGGTGGCCATATTCATGATCCAAAAATCAAAAAATTCAAACGATTAGTTTTTCCAATTTCTGAAACAATTGTTAAACATATTTTAAATGAAGACTATATTTTTCAACAAATTGAAAACGCGGTTATTGAATATTACAACAAAGCAGTATGTTGAAAAAAAGATGATTTCTTTGAAACTTATTTTCATTTAGATACTATTGAAAATGATACTTTTACAATTAGTAAATTAATTCGTGATTGAAAAGGGAGCGCTAATGCCATTTTAATTGAATTTAAAGAAAATACTAATCTTGATCAAGTATATCGTGACTTGGAAAAATATTCAAACTCAATTAAGGTAAATACTTGAAATCGTTATGATAATAATAAACTAATCTTTGAAATTTCAAGTAAATTTATTGATAAAGGAATGACAGCTCGCATTTTGGCTCAATATTATAATGTTGATATTAGAGATGTTATTGCTTATGGTGATGAAATTAATGATAAAGAAATGTTGATGGAAGTTGGCTATGGTGTAGCAATGAAAAATGGTAATATTGTTATTAAAAGTATTGCCAATGATATTACTACTAAAACTAATGATGAGGGTGGCGTTGGTGATCATTTATCAAAATTATTAAATCTTTATGAAGAAAGTGAAATTTATATTTAATGGAAATGAAAATATATTAACTATTATTTCTATATTTGTAATATGATATAGTTTTTAAACATTAATATAAGTTTTTAACCTATTTACTTTAAAAATAAAGTAAATAGGTTTTTATTTAAAAAAGTTTTTTATAAATTTAATATACTAAAATAAAAAACCTATTGTTTTATTTTTCAAAACAATAGGACATTAATTATATTAAACTTCTACTAAATATAAATATTTTAATACTATTAATACAAAAAACTATAAAACTTCTAAAGGCAAGAAGTCAAAAATTTCTGGGTGATTAGCACAAAACTTTAATTCCGAATCATTTTTTTGTTCTTCAATTTTAATTTTTAATTCATTTAATTGCTTTTTTATTTTAAGTAATTGAGCAGGTGCTGGTGGTTGTTTATCTCATTCATCAAATAATATTTTACCTGTTTTAAAAAGTTTTTCATACTGACATTTTAAACAACTATTTTGCTGTGATTCATGATCATGGATATTTTTGCCAAACATAAAATTACCTACTTTCCTCAATTCTTTTACTTAAATTTATTATACCAAATAATAAAAAAGGAGAATTATTTCTCCTTTTTAACTAGTAAAATGTTATAAAACCGTTGGTAAATAATGTAAGAAAAAACTATTTTCTAATTCTCATCCTCAATCACGCTGATTCTGAGGTGTTAAAATTCATCTAGCAAAACTTTCGGCAAAAAATTCATCATCAAGATTTATATTATATTTACCATTAAATCAGGCACTACGACCATAATTACTATTAACTGTTATTAAACCAAATAATAATTCTTCCTTAATATTAGTTAATTTTGCTTCTTGACCTAAATAATCAATTAAATATCAAGTACGATCATAAATTTGTTTGTTATCATTGTTAACAGTTAGTTTATGAGAAACTGATGTCATATTAGTATTAAAATCACTATAACTGCTATCTGGTCACTTTCAATTAGCATTAAATGAATTTCTTTCATCAGCACTTAAACCAATAAAATTACTTAAAGCATGACCATATTCGTGAGTTGTAACACTAATTATTTGATCTGAAGATCAAAATCCCTCTTGAAATTGTTGATCAATTAAATTAATATTTGCAAATTCAGGACCATAACCCATACGTTGATTATCAGCTTCTGAATTAAAAGCAGTTCATGCTACTGTGCTATCACTTACAGCAACTGGTGCTACTTTTTGAATTAGTTTAATAACAGTGTTTTTATGAAAAACTTTAGCAAAAATATTATAAAAACGTAATTGTTGTTGCTCTGCTAATTGTAATTGTTCATTATTTAAACCAGCTTTTTTATACATTTCAACTCAATTAACATCAATGGTTTTACCACCAATTTTAGTATGAGTTAAATCATATTGTAAACTATCATAATTACTTCAAATTACATCACTTTTATTATTATCATACAAGTTATTAAATTCATCAATACTTTCTTTACTTGCCATTTGATGGATTTTATATTCATATTTTTTTACCATCTTTGCATCTTCTGATGAAAGTTTTCATTTTAATAAACTAGCATTAGCATCATGCTTATTTAAATAGACATAATGATCACTGTCTGGAGAAAACGTTAACATTAAACCATTAACTGTTACAAGATTTAATGCTGCAATCATAGTTACTAATTTAATACCTTTTTTCATAATTAACCTCCCCTTCATATCATAATTATAATTATGATTTTACATTGTAGCATTTAAATAAAAATTCTGCACTAACTATTCTCATTTATTTTTAATTTTTTTATTAGTAAAAATTTCAACTTCAAAAACAGCAAATTCTTTGCGAACCTTTATAACTTTAAATGAAAAATTTCGAAATTTTAAAAGTGGACTATTTTTCCTTACTTTCTTTACTTTTGTTTTGAACATATATCATTCTTGGACAGTTTGTTTATTATAATTTGGAGGTTTTCTTTTTAAATAACGTTTAAATAATACTTCAAGTTTTGAAGAACCATCAACACGAAACTTATGTGTTCCTATTTCTTGTATCAATCCAATTTCATCAGTTTCATCATAAATTTCACCAACTAATTCTTCAAGAATATCTTCAAGTGTAATAATACCATTAAAATCTTTTTTATCTTTATTATTGCAGACAATAGCCATATGCATTCTTTCGGTTTGTAAAATTTCCAATGCTTCATTTAACTTAGTACGCTTAGAAATAAAAATTGCTGGTAACATTAATTGTAATAAATCTGGATTTTCATTTTCTAACATATTAATAATAAATTCTTTAATATTTAAAATACCAATTACATTTTGATTAACATGATCTAAAACAGGAATTCTACTATATTTTTCTTCTAAATATAGATGTTTAATAACTTTAGATGGCGTATCATCATAAATATATTTAATTTTACTTTTGGGATGCATAGCTTGAAAAACTGATTTTTCATCAAATTTAATTGCAGATTCAATTAAATCACGTTCTGCTTTTTCAAGAATTCCTTCTCTTTCAATTATTGAAATCAATTCAACAAGTTCTTGTTCAGAACTTGTTGGTTTTTTACTTTTAAATTGAAATAAAGTAACAATAAAAGTTATTAGATAAAAAATAATATTAAGAATATACAAAATATATGCATAATTTAAAGCTATTGTCTCAGGATGTAATTTTGCAACACTTTTAGGTATAATTTCACCAATAATTAAAACAACAATTGCTGAAACTAAAGTTGATATTAAAGGACCATAAGTAGGAGAAACATGAAAAGAATCAATAAATAATATGGTACTTAAAGTACCAATTCCAACATTAATTACTGTGTTACCAAGTAAAATTGTTGTTAAAGTTACATTATAATTTTTAACTAACTTAAATACAATATTAGCACGACGACTTTTCTTACTACGTAATTTACCAATAGATTTAATTCTTATAACATTTAAAGAAGTTAATGATGTTTCAGCAGATGAATAAAAACCACTTAAAAATAATAAAACTAGCAATATTATTAAATAAATATACCAATTACTGTCCATATAGAAAAAAACTACTCCTTTTGATTTTTATATTGTTATTAAGATTATAACATAGTATACTTAGTACGTTATATTTAATTATTAATTTATTACTCATATAACTTTATGATATTATATTGAAGGTGATGAAAATAAATGCGTAAAAAATTTGGACTAATAACAGCCTTAATAATAGGCATAACAACTAGTTTACAAGTTAGTGCTTGTACAGATGATTCAAAATATCAAGAATTTATTAGTGATGTTAATAGTAGCCATGCTTTTTTTGGCATACTTGGTGCTGCTGATAATCCACTTTCTAAGCAAATTATTGACGGTTTACACACAATGCAAATCAAAAATAATAATGTGCCAAGTAAATGAGATAACTGATTAACAGAAAAGAAAACTGAAATAAACAGTGTTACTACTAATGGGACTATTGATATTAAAATTTATGAAAAATCTCCTTATGCCAACCCTAGTAGTGATATTGTTAACCAATTTTGAAATGATAAAAAAATTAGTTGACAACAACAAATTTATCATTGACTACTTGACCATAAAATTTCTGATAATAGTTCAGCACCTGTTACTGATTCAAGTGTCAAGGAAATTCAAAATCCTGTTGATAAAGAAAGAGCATTTAAAGCTTTACCAATTGTTTTTATTGTTAATAAAGGTAAACTAATAACTGTTGGCCAAGAATGAGGAACTATTGATAGTCCAAATCAGTTTTTTGATCAACTAACAGCTTTAATCACAGGTAATCTATTAAAAACTGCTGCTAAAAAAACTATATAATTTTTAAAAGAAGATATATAATTATCTTCTTTTACTTTTTTATTTCTTAATATTGATTATTCCATTTTTTATAAATTAATTTAACTAAGATACGTGTTTATTTTTTATTGTATTTTATTTATAAGGTGCTAAAATTTTAGTAGATAAGCAGATTTAGTAAAAATAACAATAATTCTAAACATTTCTAACTCATTACTTTAAAAAAAGTAATGAGTTTTATAGTTAAAAAGAGGTATCTAAAATGAATGATTTACTTATTAATAATACCAGTGAATTGGTAACTTTTAATACTAACAGTACAGATCCTACTAATATAAAAAATATTACTTGAAAAAATTCTATTCAAGAACACAAAAATAAAGTTGAACAAACATATCAAATTTTTTTAAAATCACAAGAATGAGGAAAAAAGTTAAGACAACAAATAACAACACCATTAACAACAACTAAAATTAAAAACAAACATAAAAAAAGAAGCACAAATATATTAGTCTCAACACTAACAACAGAACAAATACAAAGATTATCACCAAAACAAATAAAATGATTAACAAATTGACAAATTAAAGAACTTACAGCAGAACAAATACAAAGTTTTACAGTTCAACAAATACAATCATTTACACAAAAACAAATGCAAACTTTCACAAGTGAACAAATACAATCATTTACACAAGAACAAATTTCTTGATTTACAGAAGAACAAAAAGAAGTATTTTGACCAAAACAAGTAATCACAAAGATTAACACTATGGATTTGCAAACTCAATCAATAATAAGTGAATTTAAACCAAATTTACCAAAAATGTAAAAAAAGCTTGTAACTTTTAAGTTACAAGCTTTTTAAAAATTAATTTTTAAACAAATTATATTGATATAAAATTAAATTTTTGACTACTATTAATAGTAAAATCTCGTTTACCATTTTCATTTATTTCTTGAATATTAAAAAACTATCAAAACTAATACTATGTTTTAATATTAAAGTTCAGTATTACCAAAAGTATTATATGTTCTAGGAAATCCAATAACAACTACTTCTTGTAATGAATCAACTTCATTTTGCGTTATTTTTTTATATAAACCATTCTTTCATTTTTTAATAATATCACTAAAAAATAAACAAGTAAACTATTACTAAAATGATATAACTAACATAGTATCTTTACTAATTTTTTTTAATTTATCTATTTTACTTAAACTATTATTTAAAATAGTTTCTAAACAAAATTCAATCTTTAAAAAAGAAAAACTGTAAAAAAGAATTAAACCATCCTTTTTATTTTTCATTTTAACTATCTAATTTTGTTCTTGTAAAAATGTTAATAATTGCTGAATTGCTGAATTACGATGAGAAATTTTATTTTTATCTGCCAATGACAATTCACCTAAAGTAGCATGTACTACTGGAACATAAAATATTTGATCGTAACCAAAACCATCATTACCTTTTATCTCAGTAGTGATTTCACCTTCAAGTTTACCAATAAATGCTTTAGTAATCTTATGATCAAAATCAACATAAGCAATAGCAGAAATAAATACTGCTGCACGATTAGTTTCACCTTCCATTTGTTCTAAAATGTCTAACATTGCATCATGATAGGACATTTCTCCCTTTCATCGTGCTGAGTTAATACCAGGAAAATTATTTAAAGCTAATATTTCTAACCCTGAATCATCAGCAATTACAGGACCATTCACTAATTTTGCAAGTGTTGTTGCTTTTAAAATTGCATTTTCAATAAATGATGTACCTGTTTCATTAATTTCAAGAGGAGAATTAAGATCTAACATTGATTTGACATTATATCCCTTTGTATGTAAGATACTCTTTAATTCATTAATTTTACCGATATTATTAGATGCAAACCATAAGGTTTTAGCAGTCATTAATAATCAATCCCTTCACGAGCAATTTGACCTTTTTCAAAATAATGTTTAATTGATTTAACTTCACTAATTAAATTAGCACATTGCTCTAAGGCAAAAGATGCATATCTACCAGATAATGCAATTTCAATATGTGATTTTTTATTTTTTAAAATTTCAATTAAGTCTTGTTCTTTAATCAAATTATTTTGAATACACCCTAAAATTTCATCAACAACAATAAGATCAGTATTATCACTTTGACTTAACAGTTTTAATCTAGTAAGACCATAATTAGTTTCTTGTTTTAATTTATTTTTTTCTTCTTCATCCATTTCTCAAAAAAATTTTTGCGAAGATTCATAAAAACTTTCAATTTTAAGTTTAGTATTTTGTTTTAAAAAATTAATTTCACCAGAAGGACGATTTTTTAAAAAACGTAAGTAACTAACATTAAAATTATTACCCAATGCTCTAATTACCATACCATTAAGAATTGAGGTTTTACCTCTTCCTTCACCTTTATAAATATGAATATAACCTTTTTTAACATACTATCACTTACTTTCAATATTTTTTATTTAATAAATTGTATAATTTTATTACGGACAATACAAGCAAAATAGAGGTGTCATTTTGAAATTTAAAACTATTAAACCACCATATCAATTAGAGATATTAAAAACAAAAGGTTTAACTAATGACTTATTTTTAGTAAATAAACATTTTTTTTTAAAACAATCTAAAGATATTTTGCAACCTTTTTTGAATTTTACAAATCAAATTAATGTTATTAAATTAATTAAATCAAAAAAATTTACATTACCTATTAATGAAGTCAATATTAATAATAATAAACTATTAACCTTAATGCCATATTATCATAATTTAATTAATTTAAGCGAACAAATAATTAATAAACAAATATTAGAACAAATTTCATCATTGGTAAAACAACTACATAATATTAAATTTGATAATAAATCATTAATTAAAACTTGAAAAGGTTTAGAACAACTTAATTTATACTGTAATTTAACTACTAGTAATCCTTGCTTAGAAAAAATAACCAGTGAGGTAATCAAATGAATTGCTACTTATCAACCAACAACAATTGTTTTATCTCATAATGATTTAACATTAAATAATTTTGTTAAAAAAAATAATTGTTGATATTTAATTGATTGAGATTTTGCTTGTTGAAACGACGAATTATTTGATATTGCCTCTTTTGCTTCTGAAAGTTTAACTTCTGAAACCGAAATTAATACTTGATTTAATTGTTTTAATTTAAATAATGAACAAATAATTATTGCTAAAAAATGAATGAATTATCAAAATTTAATTTGATATTATTGAGCTTGTTATTTATACGAACAAACTAATTTAAACATATATAAAGAAATTAGTGAAAGTAAATTAACTAATCTATTAAAATAAGTTATTTAAATAATTCATCATTTTAAGCCTGATTATGTAGTTTTAACTTCTTAACAAATTGAACCATAATTAGGTAATTTATTAGTAGTCTGTTTTTTTTGTTCAATTTGTTTTCCTTGTAAATTTATTTCTACTATATTATTAACAGCTGAAATGTTTGATTCTATTTCAATAACTATACATTTATTATTTGAAGCGTGTTCTTGTAACAATGGCATTCTTTCATCATTTACAATTTGACAATTATCATTTGAAGTAATATTTTTTTGTAAATTTTCTTTATAATCACAGTTTGCGCAAATTTCATTATTATCTTTTATTTGATTTATAAATTCTTTTACTCAATATTTCATTATTTATTTACTCCCTTTTTTCTTTTTTATTTTTCATTAGCATATACAATAAAATTAAATTTTATTGGAAATAGTTTTTAATAAATAGTATTTATAATGTTAATAATTATTGTAAATATAAAGAATATCACAATTATTATGGCTTTAATAATTTACTACTAGAATTAGCAAAATATTTAATTGTTTCTATTAAATCTTTATCCACTTGTTTTTTTAAATCATCTAAATTAGTAAACTTTAAATTATCACGAAGAAAATCTAAAAATCTAACTTTAATGATTTTTCCATATAAATCTTGATTAAAGTTTAATAAGTAAGTTTCAACTAACGGCTTATTATTACGTAACATAATTACTGTCATACTTTGATAACATTTATTATCTACTTCAGTAAGCGTAATATAAGTAGCAAGACCCGGTAATGCATAGTTTGTTAATAACGATAAATTAGCAGTTGGAAAATTAATCGTTCTAGCCTCTTTAATACCATGAACTACTTTACCACTAATTGTATATGGCTCTTGTTGTAAACAAAGATTAGCACTACTAATATCTTTATTTTGTAAAAGTTGTTTAAGCTGAATTATACTTGTAAGTGCAAGTAAATAAAATTGCAAAAAATTCTCATATAAAAATTTCATAATGCTAAATTTAGTTTAGAAAAAAGTAAGGAGTTTTTATATGAGTTATAAACATCTTGGCATAGATGAAAGGATTTATATTGAGAATCAATTGAAATTTAAATTTAAAATTAGTGAAATAGCTAAAAATCTTAATCGAAGTATTAGTACTATTATTCGAGAAATTAATAGAAATAAAGATAATAATCATTATTTTTCATTAATTGCACAAAATAAAGCTGAAAATCGAAAACAATCACATATTAGTTTTCATAAGTTTAAAAATAAGAATTTAGTAAAATATGTACAACAAAAATTACTATTAGGTTGATCACCTGAACAAATTTATGGCAGAATTAAAAATTTTCATAAAGAGTGAGTTATTAGTTTTAAAACAATTTATACTTGAATTTATTTTGGAATGCTTGATAAAGTTACTAGTAAAAATTTAAGAAGAAAAGGTAAAAAACGAAAATCTAAAGAAAATCGTGGCAAGTTTAATGGTAAATCAATTAAAGAACGAGATATAAATGTTAATGATCGTATAACACTTGGTCATTGAGAAGGAGATACTATAGTATCATCAAGAGGCAAAAGCAAATCATGTTTAATAACTTTAGTTGAAAGAGTATCACGATTTACTTTAGCAATATTAGTTAAAAACAGAACTACTAAAGTTATTAATAAAAATGTCGGTAATGTTTAGTAATCTGTGTAACTTACAAAAATAACTATGTTTAATTAATTCTAGTAAATATAATTAAATGACTAGAAAGAGTGAGTTACAGATGGCTAAAAAAGATAACTTTAATAATAATGATCCAATATCAAAAGCAGTAGATTTATTATTAGAAAATACTGAAGATTTAACAACAGTTTTTAAAGAAGGGGGTTTATATAAAGAATTAACAAAACGTTTAGTTGAAAAAATGTTGAATTCTGAGATGCAAAATTATTTAGGATATGAAAAAAAGGTAATGTTTAGTAATCAAAGACCGAGAAAAATATTAAATTATCTTTCACCAATTGAATATTTGGATAGAAAAATAATTTAGTTGCACTTACCTTTACAATTTAGCTTGTTTTATTTTTTTTATTTGCCATTCGTAAATCAGTAATTTCTTTATTTATATTACTTCGATTAACAAATTCTTTATCTAATTTTTTTTGAACACTTTTGTAATTACAAAAAATGCCAAAAGTTAATAGTGAAATAACACGATGTCAAATACTATCTCTTCAATCTTGTAAAACTATAATATTTTGAAAAATATTTTCTGAATCTTTTAGTTTTAAACTAATATTTTCTTCATTACTTTTAATTTCTTTTTCTAAACAAGAAATTGAATTAGTTTTTGCATCTATATTGTCATTTAATGTTTTAATATTTAAATTTATTTCATCTATTTTTGTGATTAATTGTTCTTTAGAACTTTCATTATCATTCAAAATAGATTGTATTTGACCTTTATTTGCATCAATGTCTGTTGTTAATTGTTCCTTATTTTTTTCTAATCTTTCAATTTCTAATTCAATTTCTGATTTTTGTTTTATTAATACAATTAAATTTTCTAAACTTTGTAATTCCGCTTTCAATTCTTTTTTTTAAAATTTCTTTTTTTAAATTTAATATTTTAGTTTTTTCTTCTTGTAATTTTGTCATATTTTCTTTTAATGCTTTTAAACTACCATTAAAAAAAAGATGATTCTTGAATTATTTCTTTTAAATTAAATAATTCATTTCTAATTCTTTCTAAGGTTCTTCTGTTATCTACTTTGTCTAGATTTCTGTTTTTTATATCTTTATCAGTTTCTTTACTTTCAACTTCTAAAGTATATATATTTTCATTAACTGCTTTTAATTTATCAGTCATCTGATTAACATATTGTTCAATAAATGTTTTTTTATCTTCACTATCTTTGATATTTCTTAATTGACTTTCAGCTTTCTTCAATATATCTTCTAATTGTTTTCTTTCAAATTCAAAACTTGCTTGTTTTTTGGCAATATTTTGTTTCTTGATTTCTAATTCCTCAAGTTTTAACCCAAGAGTTTGAAGATATTCTTTCACATTGTTTCGATCTTTTATTTTCTTTAAATATTTTTGTAAATCATCCTTATATTTTTCTTCTCCAAATAACATAAAAAAACTCCTTTATAAAGTAAAAAACCCATTACTCTTAAAAAATAAAAGCTATGAATCAAAAACTATTTTTAATTTATGTTTTTATTATATCAAAATCAAACAAATTTTAATATAATTAATTGAATTATTTAACTTTATCATTGATAATTAATTATATTAAAAAATTAATTTGGAGGAAGCAAAATATATGGCTCGTATTATATCTGGAATAACTAGCACTGGAAAATTAACTCTTGGTAACTACTTGGGAGCAATTAATAATTTTTTAAAATTGCAAGAAGAACATGAACTCTTAATATTTGTTGCAAATTTACATGGATTAACACTACCAATAAAAGCACAAGAATTAAGAGATAATATTAAAGATATTGCCGCTTGATATTTTGCTGCTGGTATTATACCAAATAAATCTCATATTTTTATTCAATCTGATGTTTTAGCCCATAGTCAATTAGGATATATATTATTATGTAATAGTTATGTCGGTGAATTAGAACGAATGACACAATTTAAAGATAAAAGTCAAAAAATGACAAATCAACAAAATAAAACGATTAGTATTCCAACAGGTATTCTTACATATCCAGCATTAATGGCTGCTGATATTTTACTATATGACGCTGATTTTGTGCCAGTTGGTGTTGATCAAACTCAACATTTAGAATTTACAAAAACTTTAGCAACAAGAATGAATAACAATTATAAAACTGATTTATTCAAAATTCCTAAAATAATTATTGATAAACAAGCACAGAAAATTATGAGTTTACAAGAGCCTGAAAAAAAAATGTCAAAATCTGATACTAATCTAAAAAATACTATTTTTTTAAGCGATAGCAAACAAGAAGTTACCAATAAAATTAAAAAAGCAGTTACTGATTCAGAAAATATTATTAAATTTGATCCAGAACATAAGCCTGGAGTTAGTAATTTATTAACTATTTATGCTAGCATTACTAAAAAAGATATCAAAACTTGTGAACAATACTTCAGCAATCACAATTATGGTTTTTTAAAAGAAGAAGTAATTAAAGTAATAAATGATTTATTAGAACCAATGCAAAAAAAACACCAAGAACTTATTAATGAAAAATCATCACAATTAGCAAAATATTTAGAAGAAGGTGCAAATTTTGCTAATAATATTGCTACTAAAAAGTTAAACTTTGTTCAAGACACAATGGGTATTAATTTTATCGAGAAAGAAAGATAGGAGGAAGAGACAATGTCTTTATACAATAAAAAACAAAAACATTTAATCCTAGTTGATTTAGATGGTACTCTATTAAAAAGTGGTGGTCGAGAAATTCATATTAATGCTAAATTGTAAAGGTAAGTGCAACTAAATTATTTTTCTATCCAAATATTCGATTGGTGAAAGATAATTTAATATTTTTCTCGGTCTTTGATTTAAAGACAATATAAATTTATGAACTTCATTTTTATTAGTTTTTGAAAAAATAAATTTTTTAGGAAATTTTTCTCTAATTAAACCATTAGTATTTTCATTAGTACCTCTTTGTCAAGGTGAATATGGATTGGCAAAATAAATTTTTACATCTAAATTTTTTTCAAGTTGTTGTCAATTTGAAAATTCTTGAGGCTTTTTAGTAATCTGTGTTTCTTTGTTTTACAAAGTACTAGTTCAGATTAATTCTGTCTTCAAATTTTATCATAAAATGAGCAATTGCTGTATTTCAATTTTGAATGGGCATTGTTCATTTTTTTGTTATATTTTCAATTGCTAAGTAAAATATTTTAAAAACTGCCATATCATTTGGAAAAACTTTTTTATTTCTGATGACTTTTCGTAATTGACTATTAACAGATTCAATAGAATTTGTAGTATAAATCACTCTTTTGATTTCTGGAGGATAACTAATAAAAATCATTAAATTATCTCAATTTTTATATCAAGATTTAGCAATTTGAGGATAGTGTTTATTTCATTTACTTTCAAATGATTCTAAAGCTTGCATTGCTTGTTCTTCACTACATGCATTATAAATTGGCTTTAAATCTGTAACTAGTGATTTTCGATGTTTGTATGAAACATATTTTAAACTATTTCTGATTTGATGAACTATACATAATTGATGTTCAGTTTTAGGATAAACTGATTGTATTGCTTCTGACATGCCTGTTAAGTTGTCACTACAAGCAATAAGAATATCATTTAAGCCACGATTTTTCATTTCTGTAAAATTTGCTAATCAAAATTTAGCGCCTTCATTTTCACTAATTCATAAACCTAAAACATCTTTTTTACCTTCTAAATCAACACCTAAAGCTATATAAACTGATTTGTTAATAATGCGTTTATCTTGTCGTACTTTAACTACTATACAATCAAAATAAACAATGGGATAAATGCCTTCTAATGATCTATTTTGTCATGCTTTGACATCATCAATCACATCATCAGTAATTTGACTAATAACACTTTCACTAATATCAGCACCATGATATAACTCTTGTAACTGCATTCTAATATCTGATAATGTCATACCTTTTGCATATAAGGAAAGAACTTGTTGATCAAAACCATCAAATCTTCTCTGTCTTTTTGGCACTATTACAGGAGTAAAATTACTATTACGATCTCGTGGTACATCAATCTCAATTTTACCTTGTTGAGTTATTAATTTTTTTGAACTTATACCATTACGAGCATTGTCACTATTACTATGTTGTTTTTTTTCATATCCTAAATAATTTTGCATCTCAGAATTCAACATTTTTTCAACTAAACGTTTTGTTAATTCTTTATATAAACCCCCTTCTTTAAAAACTGTTGTTAAATCTTCAGTATTTTCTAATAATAAATCTACTGCTTTTGATATTGGATCATTATTATTAAAGTTATCTTTTTTAGCCATCTGTAACTCACTCTTTCTAGTCATTTAATTATATTTACTAGAATTAATTAAACATAGTTATTTTTGTAAGTTACACAGATTACTAAACATTACCGCAAAGTGAAATATAGGTTGTTTTACAGAAGGTAATATTTGACATATTTTAAAAGAAATGCTTGGTAATAGAACTTATAACATAAATATTTATATTAAAATGGTTATTTTTAAATGTAATCAAATAAATTTAAAAACATAATTTAATTTATTTTTTTATTAAAATTTTAAAAACTTATTAAATTAAAAGTTAATAAGAATTTTTGTTGTGTATAAATATTAATTTTATTTTTCATTTTTTTAATATTTGTATTTTAATTGAAATTCATTTAATTTAGTAGTAAGATTTATTTACAATTACATATAATTACAGTTATTTCTTGTCTATAATTTAAAAGAAATGTTTAAAAAGTAATTATATCCTCCGTTTTTGTTACCGTCCCAATATTTTTTGTAAATCTTAATTTAAGTCTATAATTGAAAAAAAGAATATACAATAAAAAAATAATACCTGCATAAAAATATAAATTTTTCTAATATTTTATTTTTAATAATGTTTAAAAGAAAACTAAGTAAAAACAATTATTTTTTAAAATATTATCAATAGTTAAATTTGTATATTATAATGATTTTATATATTTATGTTATAATCAAGAAAATTATCATTACTATTAAAAATAAATCAATATTAGAATTTTTTAAATATTAATTTGTGGGTGCTTTAATGACAAGAATGGAAAAGTATAAAAGTTTACGTGAACAAATTGCTAAAGAAATTAAAGAAAATAGTAAGCTTTGAGAACAAGAACAAAAAATAGAAAATTATTATCAGCAACTAATAAAAATTGATAAATCATATTTTGAGCCAATTTTTCAAAAATTAAATTCTGATTTAAATTTAGTTAATTTTGAAAATTATTTTATTAAAAATAATGAACAACATTTAGATGATAATGATAAATTAATATTGGAAAATATGTTAGAAAATATTAATAATATTTTAAAAAAATATAGCGAAAATATTGATTTTGAAATAGTTGATGTGCCATTAATAAGTACTAACTTGGAATATCAAACGTTAATTAATAGTATGCATAATAAAATAAATGAATTTCAAAAAGACTTAGAAAGTAAAATTCATGATGTCAAAAATTTTGTTAAAAATTTAGAATTTAAATATAAAAAGTATAAAATAAATAATAGTGATCTTAATAAAGAACTAAAAGAAATTAATCAAGAACATAATAATTTTCAAGATGAATTACAAAAAGTTAAAATTAAGAATAACTATAAGTGAAGTTTAATAGTATTTAGTATTATCATTATTTGTTTAATTTTAATAGTCGTGTTAGTATTATCATTAATATTATTTATTAAGTAGAGAATGGAGAAAAACAATGTACCCAAAGATTAATATTGCAATAGATGGTCCAGCAGCTAGTGGTAAATCAGCAGCAGCATATTTACTTTCTAAAAAAATTGATTATCAATTTATGGATACAGGAATTATGTATCGTAGCTTTACTAATTATTGTTTAAAAAACAAAATTGCTTTTAAAAGTGAAGATTTAATACTTGCAGCATTACAACTTTTTGATATAAGATGAGTTAATGGTCATTTTTTATTTAATGATCAACCACCAACAGAAGAAATTTATGATAAAAATGTTACTAGTAAAGTACCAATAATTGCTTCGTTATCTGAAGTTAGAAAAGTTATGGTTGCTAGAATTCAAGAAATGGTTAGAAGTCAAGGCTTTATTGTCGTTGGCAGAGATATTAGTAGTGTTGTTTTACCTGATGCTCAATTAAAGATTTTTTTAACTTCTAGTTTACACGCTCGTAGTGAAAGAAGATATAAACAGTATATTAAAGAGGGTATTAATATTACACAAGAACAAGTATATAACGATATGGTAATTCGTGATAATGTTGATAAAACTCGTAGCACTGGTCAACTAGTAATTGTTGAAGATGCAGTTATTTTAGATAATAGTGATTATAATTTACAAACGACCGTTGATAAATTAAAAGTTTTATATGATAATTACTTTAGTCATAAAAAATAATATTTTAAATATAAGGATTTGAATAAAATGAATAAGTTATCAAAAGTAGTAATTGTAGGACGCCCTAATGTTGGTAAATCTTCAATTTTTAATCGTATATTACAAAAAAAAGTAGCAATAATTGAAGATATGCCTGGAGCAACTAGAGATCGAATTTATGGCATTGGTGAATGATTAACACAAAATTTTGTGATTATTGATACGGGTGGTATTACTAAAACGATTACTAATTTTACTCAACAAATCAATCAACAAATTAATATTGCTTTAGCTGAGGCTGATATTGTTTTATTTGTTTGTTCTTATCAAGAAGGTCTAACTCACGAAGATGAAGATATTGCTAAATTATTATACAGAACTAAGAAACCGGTTATTATTATTGCAAATAAATATGATAATGTTCAAAACGATAATGATAAAATTTATGATTATTTAAAAGTTGGTTTTGGCAAACCAATTTTAGTATCTGCTAGTCATGGTGTTGGTTTTGGTGATTTATTAGATATGATAATTACTAAATTACCAAAAGAGGTTCATACAGAAAAAAAAGAACATATTAATTTAGCAATTATTGGTCGTCCCAATGTTGGTAAATCAAGTTTAGTTAATACTATTCTTCAAGAGAATAGAGTTATTGTTTCACCAATAGCAGGAACAACAACTGATGCTATTGATAGTAATTTTGTTTATAATAAAAAACAATATTGTGTTATTGATACTGCTGGAATTCGTAGAAAAGGAAAAATTACTGAAGATTTAGAAAAATATAGTTTAATTAGAACTACTAATGCTATTGAACGTAGTGATATTGTTTTGTTTTTATTAGATGGTAGTGTTGAAATTCAAGAACAAGATTTAACAATAGCAGGAATGGCAAAAAATTTAGATAAGCCAGTTATTATTATTGTTAATAAATGAGATTTAGTTAAAAAAAATGAAAAAACAATGCAAGAGTTTACTAAAAAAATAAAAGAAAAATTTAAATACCTTGAGTATTCTTTTGTTGTATATTTATCTGCTTTAGAAAATACTAGAATTCATACTTTATTTGCTACTATTAATGAAGTATTAGTTAATATGAATTTAAGAATTAAAACAAGTATTCTTAATGAAATAATTAATAAAGCTCAATTAATTAATGAGCCGCCCTACTTTAAAGGTGGTAGATTAAAGATATATTACACAACACAGGTTGAAAAAAATCCGCCTACTTTTATTTTAATGGTAAATGATCCACAATGATGTCATTTTTCTTATGAACGTTTTTTAATTAATCAAATTCGTGAACGATTTGGTTTTCAGGGTGTACCAATTAAATTAAGATTTAGAATGCGTAAGTCATTGTATAATAAACAATAAAAAAGTGTAAAATTTTGTGATTATATTTATTTAAGAAAAATTTATTGTATAATAATATTTATTAAGATAAAAAACTAATGATTAGAAAGTGTAAATGATTATGCTAAATTTTTTAACATTAGAGTCGCACAATAAAAGTTTATCAACATCGGCAATGTGAATAATGTTTATCATTGGTTTGATTTGTATTGGTATTATTTTTCTTGTGTTTTTTTTATTTAAAAGAAAATTACGTAAAGAAAGGAGCCTGATTAACGAGCAATTTTTATTTAAACCAAAAAAAGTTACATATCAAGTTTTTCATTTTTGAAATAAAACTCTTTATATATTTTTAATGTTTTGTGCAACAGTTGGTGCCATTGTGCTATTATCAGTTTCAATAAGTTCAATGTTTTAATTTTGAAAAATTAAGAAAAAGTTTTAGGAAGGGGTTAAAATATGGGTTTAGTTTTCTGAAAAAAATATAAAGAAAAAAACGATAGTATAACAATTTATCAAAAAAAACTAGAGCAAGAATTAAAAACCTCAAAAGAAAAAAGTCCTTGAAATAATGTTTTAAAATTTTTACAAGACTTAGGTAAAGCATTACAATTTCCAATTGCAGTATTACCATTCGCTGCTATTTTAAACAGATTTGGAGCATTAGGGCTTACATTTACTACTACAACTGATGCTGGTGTTATGCATGTTACTAATGAAGTTGGTTATTGAATTTCATATATTATTCAACAACCAGGAAAAATAGTATTTGATAATTTACCATTATTATTTGCTTTAGGTTTAGCATTTGGTTTAGCTAAAGATCATCGTGGTGAAGCTGCATTAGTTGGAGCAGTATTTTATTTGGCAATATCTGCAATGACGTCAATTGAACATTCATTACCAGAAATGTTATATAAAAATGTTTTAACTTTTACATCAAGTAAAGGTGAAAAATTTTCGTCATTATTTTATGTAGAAGAATTTGGAACAGATGGTAAAACTATTATCGGTGGTATTTATGTATTAAACATTGGTGTTTTTGGTGGAATTGTAGCGGGGTGTTTATCTGCAATTTTATATAATAAATATAAAGAAATTAAACTTCCTCAAGCATTATCATTCTTTGGTGGTAGAAGATTTGCACCAATGGTGGCTTTAGCAATAACTATTCCCACTGCTTTGGCATTTGCTATTGTTTGACCATGAATTCAATTAGTATTAATGAAATTTGGTCAATTAGTTGCTAATCCAAATAATCCAGCAGTTGCTATTCCAGGAACAGCAGTTTATGGAATATTAAATCGTTTATTATTACCTTTTGGATTACATCAAATCTTAAATACTTTTTTTTGATTTGCTGAATTATACTTGTAAGTGCAAGTAAATAAAATTGCAAAAAATTCTCATATAAAAATTTCATAATGCTAAATTTAGTTTAGAAAAAAGTAAGGAGTTTTTATATGAGTTATAAATATCTTGGCATAGATGAAAGAATTTATATTGAGAATCAATTGAAATTTAAATTTAAAATTAGTGAAATAGCTAAAAATCTTAATCGAAGTATTAGTACTATTATTCGAGAAATTAATAGAAATAAAGATAATAATCATTATTTTTCATTAATTGCACAAAATAAAGCTGAAAATCGAAAACAATCACATATTAGTTTTCATAAGTTTAAAAATAAGAATTTAGTAAAATATGTACAACAAAAATTACTATTAGGTTGATCACCTGAACAAATTTATGGCAGAATTAAAAATTTTTATAAAGAGTGAGTTATTAGTTTTAAAACAATTTATACTTGAATTTATTTTGGAATGCTTGATAAAGTTACTAGTAAAAATTTAAGAAGAAAAGGTAAAAAACGAAAATCTAAAGAAAATCGTGGCAAGTTTAATGGTAAATCAATTAAAGAACGAGATATAAATGTTAATGATCGTATAACACTTGGTCATTGAGAAGGAGATACTATAGTATCATCAAGAGGCAAAAGCAAATCATGTTTAATAACTTTAGTTGAAAGAGTATCACGATTTACTTTAGCAATATTAGTTAAAAACAGAACTACTAAAGTTATTAATAAAAATGTCGGTAATGTTTAGTAATCTGTGTAACTTACAAAAATAACTATGTTTAATTAATTCTAGTAAATATAATTAAATGACTAGAAAGAGTGAGTTACAGATGGCTAAAAAAGATAACTTTAATAATAATGATCCAATATCAAAAGCAGTAGATTTATTATTAGAAAATACTGAAGATTTAACAACAGTTTTTAAAGAAGGAGGTTTATATAAAGAATTAACAAAACGTTTAGTTGAAAAAATGTTGAATTCTGAGATGCAAAATTATTTAGGATATGAAAAAAATCAACATAGTAATAGTGACAATGCTCGTAATGGTATAAGTTCAAAAAAATTAATAACTCAACAAGGTAAAATTGAGATTGATGTACCACGAGATCGTAATAGTAATTTTACTCCTGTAATAGTGCCAAAAAGACAGAGAAGATTTGATGGTTTTGATCAACAAGTTCTTTCCTTATATGCAAAAGCTATGACATTATCAGATATTAGAATGCAGTTACAAGAGTTATATCATGGTGCTGATATTAGTGAAAGTGTTATTAGTCAAATTACTGATGATGTTATTGATGATGTCAAAGCATGACAAAATAGACCATTAGAAGGCATTTATCCCATTGTTTATTTTGATTGTATAGTAGTTAAAGTACGACAAGATAAACGCATTATTAACAAATCAGTTTATATAGCTTTAGGTGTTGATTTAGAAGGTAAAAAAGATGTTTTAGGTTTATGAATTAGTGAAAATGAAGGCGCTAAATTTTGATTAGCAAATTTCACAGAAATGAAAAATCGTGGCTTAAATGATATTCTTATTGCTTGTAGTGACAACTTAACAGGCATGTCAGAAGCAATACAATCAGTTTATCCTAAAACTGAACATCAATTATGTATAGTTCATCAAATCAGAAATAGTTTAAAATATGTTTCATACAAACATCGAAAATCACTAGTTACAGATTTAAAGCCAATTTATAATGCATGTAGTGAAGAACAAGCAATGCAAGCTTTAGAATCATTTGAAAGTAAATGAAATAAACACTATCCTCAAATTGCTAAATCTTGATATAAAAATTGAGATAATTTAATGATTTTTATTAGTTATCCTCCAGAAATCAAAAGAGTGATTTATACTACAAATTCTATTGAATCTGTTAATAGTCAATTACGAAAAGTCATCAGAAATAAAAAAGTTTTTCCAAATGATATGTCAGTTTTTAAAATATTTTACTTTGCAATTGAAAATATAACAAAAAAATGAACAATGCCCATTCAAAATTGAAATACAGCAATTGCTCATTTTATGATAAAATTTGAAGACAGAATTAATCTGAACTAGTACTTTGCAAAACAAAGGATAATGTTTAGTAATCTGTGTAACTTACAAAAATAACTATGTTTAATTAATTCTAGTAAATATAATTAAATGATTAGAAAGAGTGAGTTATTAGTTTTAAAACAATTTATACTTGAATTTATTTTGGAATGCTTGATAAAGTTACTAGTAAAAATTTAAGAAGAAAAGGTAAAAAACGAAAATCTAAAGAAAATCGTGGCAAGTTTAATGGTAAATCAATTAAAGAATGAGATATAAATGTTAATGATCGTATAACACTTGGTCATTGAGAAGGAGATACTATAGTATCATCAAGAGGCAAAAGCAAATCATGTTTAATAACTTTAGTTGAAAGAGTATCACGATTTACTTTAGCAATATTAGTTAAAAACAGAACTACTAAAGTTATTAATAAAAATGTCAGTTATTATTTATCAATTCTTCCTAAAAACATTGTTAAAACTATTACTTTTGATCGTGGCAAAGAATTTTCAAATTGACAACAACTTGAAAAAAATTTAGATGTAAAAATTTATTTTGCCAATCCATATTCACCTTGACAAAGAGGTACTAATGAAAATACTAATAGTTTAATTAGAGAAAAATTTCTTAAAAAATTTATTTTTTCAAAAACTAATAAAAATGAAGTTCATAAATTTATATTGTCTTTAAATCAAAGACCGAGAAAAATATTAAATTATCTTTCACCAATCGAATATTTGGATAGAAAAATAATTTAGTTGCACTTACCTTTACAATTTTGCAAATTTATAATCTTAATTTTGATTTCAAAATTTGTTGTTTTATTAGAAATTTTATTTCGGGATTTATGAATAAAACCAACTTTACCTTCTCTATTGAAAATTTGAATTAATTGGTTAATTCTTCTAATAGTTAGGTTAAGTTTATTCTTAGCTTGATGTTTAGATAATTTATTAATAATAATGTCATTTATAATATTAAACTTATATTTTTCTTTCATAGTCATGCTTCTTTCCATATTTATCACCAAGTATATTTAACTTTACTTTTGGGAAATTTTTGCTCGATAACTAATAGGAAATTATCACTAAATAATGACAAAAAGTAAGTATTATTGTTGACTAATATTTTTGAAGTGTTAAGAGTAACTTACAATTGCATATTGAAGTCTAAATTATTCTCGTCTAAACTTATAATTTAAAGACAAATTTGAATATTATTGACAACATCGGTATGCTCCCAAAAATAAAGAAAAAATATTTTAAAAATAATAAACAAGGTATTGAAAATCAGGTAATGTTTAGTAATCTGTGTAACTTACAAAAATAACTATGTTTAATTAATTCTAGTAAATATAATTAAATGACTAGAAAGAGTGAGTTACAGATGGCTAAAAAAGATAACTTTAATAATAATGATCCAATATCAAAAGCAGTAGATTTATTATTAGAAAATACTGAAGATTTAACAACAGTTTTTAAAGAAGGGGGTTTATATAAAGAATTAACAAAACGTTTAGTTGAAAAAATGTTGAATTCTGAGATGCAAAATTATTTAGGATATGAAAAAAATCAACATAGTAATAGTGACAATGCTCGTAATGGTATAAGTTCAAAAAAATTAATAACTCAACAAGGTAAAATTGAGATTGATGTACCACGAGATCGTAATAGTAATTTTACTCCTGTAATAGTGCCAAAAAGACAGAGAAAATTTGATGGTTTTGATCAACAAGTTCTTTCCTTATATGCAAAAGGTATGACATTATCAAATATTAGAATGCAGTTACAAGAGTTATATCATGGTGCTGATATTAGTGAAAGTATTATTAGTCAAATTACTGATGATGTGATTGATGATGTCAAAGCATGACAAAATAGACCATTAGAAGGCATTTATCCCATTGTTTATTTTGATTGTATAGTAGTTAAAGTACGACAAGATAAACGCATTATTAACAAATCAGTTTATATAGCTTTAGGTGTTGATTTAGAAGGTAAAAAAGATGTTTTTGGTTTATGAATTAGTGAAAATGAAGGCGCTAAATTTTGATTAGCAAATTTCACAGAAATGAAAAATCGTGGCTTAAATGATATTCTTATTGCTTGTAGTGACAACTTAACAGGCATGTCAGAAGCAATACAATCAGTTTATCCTAAAACTGAACATCAATTATGTATAGTTCATCAAATCAGAAATAGTTTAAAATATGTTTCATACAAACATCGAAAATCACTAGTTACAGATTTAAAGCCAATTTATAATGCATGTAGTGAAGAACAAGCAATGCAAGCTTTAGAATCATTTGAAAGTAAATGAAATAAACACTATCCTCAAATTGCTAAATCTTGATATAAAAATTGAGATAATTTAATGATTTTTATTAGTTATCCTCCAGAAATCAAAAGAGTGATTTATACTACAAATTCTATTGAATCTGTTAATAGTCAATTACGAAAAGTCATCAGAAATAAAAAAGTTTTTCCAAATGATATGTCAGTTTTTAAAATATTTTACTTAGCAATTGAAAATATAATAAAAAAATGAACAATGCCCATTCAAAATTGAAATACAGCAATTGCTCATTTTATGATAAAATTTGAAGACAGAATTAATCTGAACTAGTACTTTGCAAAACAAAGAAACACAGATTATTAAAAAACCTCGAAAATCAAGGTGCAAAATGAAATATTGGTTGTTTTACAGAAACTAATATTTGACATGTTTTAAAAGAAATGCTTGGTAATAGAACATATAATATTTTGATTTACATTAAAATGGTTATTTTTAAATGTAATAAGATAAATTTAGAAACATAATTTAATGAATGTAATAATTACTTATTATTTCACAATTTGCAATAGCATCTCAAAAATTATTATTTTTTATTTTTCTTTTTAAGCCAATAATGAAAAAAGCTAATGCTATAATTATAAATATAAAAATCGGCATCACTATTATTAATAAAATAACTCCAATTTGCAATTGAATTCAATTATAATAATTATCATTATTTTGAAAAATATGAAATAAACATATATGATTTGCACAATGACATAAAATAAAATATGTACTATAAATTTTTAAAATATTAAATCCATTTGTAATTTTAATCTGTTCATAATTATTATAACTAAAATTTGAAATACCAATTAATATTAAAGCAATAATAGTTATTAAAATAGTTAAAACAAATAGTAATACAGTTATTAACTGTAATTTTTTAATTGCTTTAAGTTTCATCTTTAAATTCTCCTTAACTTTTACAATAAGTTTAACACCTAGATAACTTAATTATAAGTATTTTAGTTGCAATTTATTGAAAAAAATTATATTATTTAAATACAATTTCATAAAAATCCAAATTATTTCTTGTCTAAGCATAATAAGACTATATATATTTTAATTTATTCCGGATTTTTGACAATTTCCCAATGATCACTAATAAATAGTGATCATTTTTAATTAAATTATTTATAATTGATTTTTTACTTCTATAATTTTTACCCTATATGTTTCTTTAATACCTTTAATATCACCAATATCACCAACAACACAATTCATAATTGATACTGCTAATGGGCACTCATTAGAAATTAATCCTTCAAATGGATTACTTTCAATACTTCCAACAATTTTAAATTTTTCTTCTGAATCAGAAACAATTTTACCATCTTTAATTTTTACAATTGTTACTCAACTACCAACACGAACTGCTTTGATATTACTATTTTTACGTTGTTTTTGTTCTTCAAGAATAACAGCACTAGTAATAATCGTTTCAAGTTCTTGAATGCGTGTTTCATTTTTACCTTGCTCTTCACGCGCACTAGTATAATCAGCATTTTCTGATAAATCACCATCAGCCCTAGCTGCTTTTAATCGTTCTTTTATCGATTCACGTTCAACATTAATTCGTTTATATAATTCAGTTTTTAACTTTTCTAAACCTTGTTCTGAAATTATTATTTCTTTATTTTTGTTAATTTCGCTCATTAAATGCCTCCATTTATATAATTTAATATTTTAAGAACGTAAATAATTATATCATAAGGATAAATGGTTTTAAAAAAAGTATTCAAAAGAATACTTTTTTTAAAACCATTTACTTTATTAATTTTTCTTCTTTTAATAAAGAAATAATTTCTGTTTTAACTTCTTCAAGTTTTTTATCTTCTTCTTTTTCATCCATTTTTGTAATAATAAAAGCAATTTTACTAAAATTTTTTGCTTGTAAACCTAGAAAATTAAGAACTGACTTAGCTTTAACTTTAGTTTCATTACCAGTAAGTTTTACTGGCTTCGTAATATCTGCATTATCAGGTAATTTAATGACTTCTACCTCAATATTTTTATACTTACTAATAGCAGCAGCAATTTTGGCTATTGGTCGTGCATGTAAACCAATCTTTTTTTCATCATCAATTTGCACAGCATAAATAATACAATTCATTTTTTTCCTCCAAGATTTCTTAAAAATTTGTATAATATAGTTTATTTATAACATATTTTTTATTTTTTTAAAAAAAATATATAATTTAAATTTTTCTTATTAAAATAATGTCCTAGTAAATATTCAATTTTTTACAAATAAATTTTAATTTTTTTTAAAAATAAATAAATAAATATGGTATTATTTATTAGTTAAAACATTAATAAGGAGAAAATAACTATGGCAAGAAAATGTGCTTTAAGTGGTATTGGTCCACTAGCTGGTAACAACCGTTCGCATGCGATGAACTCTTCTAGAAGAAAATGAAATCCAAACTTACAACCAGTAAAAATTGGTGGAAAAACTTTAATGATTAGTGCTCGTACTTTAAAAACTTTAAAGAAAAATAATACTTTAGATAATAAAAAATAAAGTTATTTTATCTTTTGAATTATATAAATAAAGAATACTAATAAAAGAAAGAAATACTTTTCTTTTATTTTTTATATTAAATTAAAAATATTTAATAAAATGGTATTAAGTTAACTAGTAGTACCATTTTTTAATTACTAAAAAATATTAATAATATAGTCTAGAACCTACATTTTTTATAAAAATGAAATAATTTTTCTAGTTTTTATCAATTATATTGTTATAATACGTGTATGATAAAGAAAACTCTCAGTTGGGTGGATTTATATGCTAAAAAAAAGAATTTTGTCATTATTGTGATTAATCACAATGATTAGTATTTTTATTGTAACTTTAGTTAGTCATAAATCCTATTTTATTATGGGCGGTTCAACTTCAGTAGCACCTTTAATGCATACATTAATGGAAGACTATCCTGATAATCATAAAGAAGCAGATTTTACTTATAACAGTTTAGGTTCAGATGCAACAGTAATTCCCGTTAATAAAAATATGTTTGGTATTGGCTGACTTTCAAAAGAATATACAACTCCTGATAATAATTTAATTTCTTTTGTTTTATCAAAAGATGGCATGATTCTAGTTTATAATCTACCACAAAAATTCTTAGGTAATGATAAACCTCTAAATTTTACACAAGATAAAGTAAAAAAAATGTATTTATCGAAATCACCTATTTTCTGAAGAGATTTATTTCCACAAAATACTTCAGAACCAAATCAAGGTTGAATCAAACCAACTTGTGACCTCAAAATTTTACCTTATACTAGAGAAAATGGTTCAGGAACACGAGATGTTTTTAATGAAAAAGTTCTGGGTGATTCAAAAGCATATTATCCACAAGCAATAACCGTTAATTCAAGTACACAAATGTTTAATATGTCTAGTGGTGGTGTTGGCTATAGTTCATATTCAGATAAAAAACAATTAGATTCGAATAAACAATTCGCTACTATTCATATTGCTAATTGAGAAAAAATTGTTCCAAGTTTAGATACCATTAAAAATGGTACTTATCAGTTATCACGACCATTTACAGGTTTAATAAATAAAAATTTTAAACAAATTAATACTTTAGTTAAATTTCTAAAATTCTTGTTTATTCCTGACTATCCAGGTCATAACGAATACGTAGTTCCTGCTTTTTCAGAAGCTCAGTACGCACAATCAGCAGTACCATTAACTGACGAATTGAATAATGATTTAAATCAGTGATTAAGGAAATTTCCATAAAGGAGTATTAATAAATGAAATCCAAATCTTTTAAAAAGTTTTGACATAAAATAACTTTTAATCATTTTAATAAAAATCATGATCCAAAAAATGTTTTTATTAGTGAACAAAAAAAACATACTTATGATTTGATTGCTAAAATTTGTGTATTGTCTATATCTTCATTAGCACTAATTGCCGCTTCATTATTAATTGGTTTTATTATCGGTCAAACATTTAGTAATATGAGTTTTCTAAATTGATTTAAAATGTTAGGAAATAGTAAATGATTACCTAGTGCTAATAGTTTTGGTATTATTGCCTTTATCGTTGCCACTTTTTGAGTTGCGCTATTTTCAATGATACTTGCTGTTCCTTTAAGTTTACTAACATCATTATTTATATGTGAATTTTTACCACCAAAATTAAAAAAAACAACATTAACTTTAGTAGAATTATTATCTGGTATTCCTTCAGTTGTTTTTGGTGCTTTTGGTTTAATGACCATTGGTCCTATTTTTGTAAAAATGGGAGCACCAACCAAAGAAAATATGATGACAGCAAGTTTTATTTTATCAATGATGGCATTACCAACAATTATTTCATTATCTGTTAATGCTATTACTAGAGTACCAAAATCTTATCTATATGCATCATTAGCACTAGGTATTAGCAGGACTGACACTAGTTTTAAAGTCATTTTTAAAGCGGCAAAAACCAAAATCATTGGTGCAATAATTTTTGGATTTGGAAGAGTCATTGGTGAAACAATGGCCGTTGTCATGATTGCTGGTAATAGTACTCTAATCCCCAATTTTGCACATGGTCCACTTGCATTTTTATTTAGTTCAATTTCTACTTTAGCGGGAGTAATTGGACTAGAAATTGGAGAAGCAGTTAGTTCTCAACAAATATCAGCATTATATGGAATTGGTTTATTTTTATTTATTATAGTTTCAATCATTAACTTTATTGTTTTAATAATTTATAAACGTAGTGATAAAAAAGCAAAAGGTCATAAAAAACCACGAAATTATAATTTAAAAAAAATAAATCTATCTGATAATCAACTAATGTTAACTATTAGTGAAAAAACTATTAAAAATCAAGGCTGAAAACACTTTAAAAACTATTTTCGATTATTCTTTATGGGGCTAGCTTGTTTTATTACTATGGGATTAATTATTTGAATTATTGGTGATATTATTATTAATGGTATCTTCAACATTAGTGGTAATGCTGGTAGTAGCGTTTTCAATTTTAATTTTGCAGCTTTAATTTGAACAACCGGTGATGAAGGTTACTTATCAATTATCACAATGACATGTTTATTGGTATTAACAACAATTACTATTGCTATGCCATTAGGTATTATTGGCGCAATTTATCTTCACGAATATGCCAAAAATGGTTGATTTGCTTCAATATTACGTTTTGTGCTAAATACCTTATCTTCTACGCCATCAATTATCTTTGGTATGTTTGGATTTACTTTTTTTATTACTTTCTTACAAATAAGTTTCTCAGCAATTGCTGCTAGTTTAACATTAACAATTGTTATTTTACCACTTATTATTAGAGCAGTAGAAGATACATTAAAATCAGTACCTATTGAATACCGTGAAGCATCATTAGCACTAGGTGCTAGTAAATTTGAAACAATAAGAAAAGTAGTTATTCCAGCTGCCATTGGTGGCATTATTACTAGTATGATTTTATCAATGGGTAGAATTATTGGTGAATCAGCACCAGTTTATCTAACATTAGGAAGCACTGTTGCTTTTCCCAATAAAGGTTTCTTAAGTTCAGGACAAACTTTAACAACCCATATTTTATTAGTTAATAAAGAATCAAATGACCCTAATAAATTAGGAATGATGTACCAAACAGCACTAATAACAGTTATACTAATATTTATTTTAAATTTTATAGCAAAACATTTTGAAAAAAGTTTAACAACAGGAATCGGGGTGAAAACAAAATGCTCAATTGAATTATTAAAAGAAAAAATGAAAGCAAGAAAGAATCAGCGAATAGCAATAAAAAAAGAAAAGTAAATGTGATTAAACCTTACTTTTTAAAAGTGAAAGATAAATTTAAGAAAAAACCAAATAACAAATCAAATAATTTATCAAATATAGAAAATATTCCAAAAAGTAATTATGTTTTTACTATTAAAAATTTAAATTTCTTCTATAATCATGGTAAAAAACAGGCTTTATTTAATATAAATTTAGAAATAAGTCGTAATCAAGTAACCGCTTTTATTGGACCAAGTGGTTGTGGCAAATCAACATTACTACGAACTTTAAATAGAATGAATGATTTAATTGATGGTGTTAAAATTAATGGACAAATATTATTCAATAATGAAGATATTTATGAAAATAAAAAAAATATTATTTCATTACGATCTAAAGTTGGAATGGTATTTCAAAAACCTAATCCCTTTCCAATGTCAATTTATGATAATGTTGCATATGGTCCAAAAAATCAAGGCATTAAAAATAAAAAGATTCTAAATCAAATTGTCGAAGATGCTTTAAAAAAAGCGGCTTTATGAGATGAAGTTGCTCAACATTTATTTGATTCAGCATTATCATTATCAGGCGGCCAACAACAACGTTTATGTATTGCTCGTGCTATTGCCCTAAAACCAGAAGTACTATTAATGGATGAACCAACTTCAGCTCTAGATCCGATTGCCGCATCTAAAATTGAAGACTTAATGAATGATTTAAAATCAGACTTTACAATTATTGTTGTTACTCATTCAATGCAACAAGCAGCACGAATTTCTGATAAAACTGCTTTTTTCTTAAATGGAGAAGTCATTGAATATAATAATACTAAAAAAATATTTTCACGACCAAAAGATAAAAGAACAGAAGATTATATTACCGGCAGATTTGGTTAAAAATATATATAATTAATTATAGAGAAAGGAGGAAAAAATGAAAATAATTAACCGTAGATTTGATTTAGATATCATAAATTTAAAACAAAACTTATTAACTTTATTAAAAGAAGTAAAAAAAGAACATAAAGACGCTTTAATAGCAATGGAAACACAAGATTTTGACATGTCAAAAAGAATTGTTGAAACCGATAAAGAAATTAGAACAGTCGCTGAAAGTTTAACAATTACTGCAATTTGAAGTATTGCTCAACAAAATCCTTTTGCTACTGACTTACGTACTATTATTGGCTATATGAATATTATTCGTGATTTAGAACGTATTTCAAATTATGCTAAAAATTTATCCAAATTTAATGTCAAATATAAACCAGAAATTAAATTAACATCTCAATTATCAGGATTAATGAAAAAAATATTTAAAATGATGGATTTAATTGGTGAATCTATAAATGAAAATGATATTAACAAAGCTTATCAAGCAGCAGAATATGATATTGATATTGATAATCGTTTTCGTGAATCAATGAAAAACATTGTCAATATGTTAAAAGTAAACAAAAATAATGATCAACTCTCTCAATATACATCAACAATGCAACAGTTGAAATATATTGAAAGACTAGGTGATCACTTAGTTAACATTTGTGAAACAATAGTATATATTATTAAAGGTAAATTTTATGATTTATCTTCAACAAAAATATCTGAATAATTTATCATTCAGTGTTAAAATAATTACTTGAGGTTTTTTAATAATCTGTGTATCTTTGTTTTGCAAAGTACTAGTTCAGATTAATTCTATCTTCAAATTTTATCATAAAATGAGCAATTGCTGTATTTCAATTTTGAATGGGCATTGTTCATTTTTTTGTTATATTTTCAATTGCTAAGTAAAATATTTTGGTAATGTTTAGTAATCTGTGTAACTTTGTTTTGCAAAGTACTAGTTCAGATTAATTCTGTCTTCAAATTTTATCATAAAATGAGCAATTGCTGTATTTCAATTTTGGAGGCTTTTTAGTAATCTGTGTTTCTTTGTTTTACAAAGTACTAGTTCAGATTAATTCTGTCTTCAAATTTTATCATAAAATGAGCAATTGCTGTATTTCAATTTTGAATGGGCATTGTTCATTTTTTTGTTATATTTTCAATTGCTAAGTAAAATATTTTAAAAACTGCCATATCATTTGGAAAAACTTTTTTATTTCTGATGACTTTTCGTAATTGACTATTAACAGATTCAATAGAATTTGTAGTATAAATCACTCTTTTGATTTCTGGAGGATAACTAATAAAAATCATTAAATTATCTCAATTTTTATATCAAGATTTAGCAATTTGAGGATAGTGTTTATTTCATTTACTTTCAAATGATTCTAAAGCTTGCATTGCTTGTTCTTCACTACATGCATTATAAATTGGCTTTAAATCTGTAACTAGTGATTTTCGATGTTTATATGAAACATATTTTAAACTATTTCTGATTTGATGAACTATACATAATTGATGTTCAGTTTTAGGATAAACTGATTGTATTGCTTCTGACATGCCTGTTAAGTTGTCACTACAAGCAATAAGAATATCATTTAAGCCACGATTTTTCATTTCTGTGAAATTTGCTAATCAAAATTTAGCGCCTTCATTTTCACTAATTCATAAACCTAAAACATCTTTTTTACCTTCTAAATCAACACCTAAAGCTATATAAACTGATTTGTTAATAATGCGTTTATCTTGTCGTACTTTAACTACTATACAATCAAAATAAACAATGGGATAAATGCCTTCTAATGGTCTATTTTGTCATGCTTTGACATCATCAATCACATCATCAGTAATTTGACTAATAATACTTTCACTAATATCAACACCATGATATAACTCTTGTAACTGCATTCTAATATCTGATAATGTCATACCTTTTGCATATAAGGAAAGAACTTGTTGATCAAAACCATCAAATCTTCTCTGTCTTTTTGGCACTATTACAGGAGTAAAATTACTATTACGATCTCGTGGTACATCAATCTCAATTTTACCTTGTTGAGTTATTAATTTTTTTGAACTTATACCATTACGAGCATTGTCACTATTACTATGTTGATTTTTTTCATATCCTAAATAATTTTGCATCTCAGAATTCAACATTTTTTCAACTAAACGTTTTGTTAATTCTTTATATAAACCCCCTTCTTTAAAAACTGTTGTTAAATCTTCAGTATTTTCTAATAATAAATCTACTGCTTTTGATATTGGATCATTATTATTAAAGTTATCTTTTTTAGCCATCTGTAACTCACTCTTTCTAGTCATTTAATTATATTTACTAGAATTAATTAAACATAGTTATTTTTGTAAGTTACACAGATTACTAAACATTACCATGATTACTGACATTTTTATTAATAACTTTAGTAGTTCTGTTTTTAACTAATATTGCTAAAGTAAATCGTGATACTCTTTCAACTAAAGTTATTAAACATGATTTGCTTTTGCCTCTTGATGATACTATAGTATCTCCTTCTCAATGACCAAGTGTTATACGATCATTAACATTTATATCTCGTTCTTTAATTGATTTACCATTAAACTTGCCACGATTTTCTTTAGATTTTCGTTTTTTACCTTTTCTTCTTAAATTTTTACTAGTAACTTTATCAAGCATTCCAAAATAAATTCAAGTATAAATTGTTTTAAAACTAATAACTCACTCTTTATGAAAATTTTTAATTCTGCCATAAATTTGTTCAGGTGATCAACCTAATAGTAATTTTTGTTGTACATATTTTACTAAATTCTTATTTTTAAACTTATGAAAACTAATATGTGATTGTTTTCGATTTTCAGCTTTATTTTGTGCAATTAATGAAAAATAATGATTATTATCTTTATTTCTATTAATTTCTCGAATAATAGTACTAATACTTCGATTAAGATTTTTAGCTATTTCACTAATTTTAAATTTAAATTTCAATTGATTCTCAATATAAATCCTTTCATCTATGCCAAGATATTTATAACTCATATAAAAACTCCTTACTTTTTTCTAAACTAAATTTAGCATTATGAAATTTTTATATGAGAATTTTTTGCAATTTTATTTACTTGCACTTACAAGTATAATTCAGCTATTGAAAACTAATATTATCTAAATCAATTGCTAAACTACAACCAGCAATTAAATTTGGTGATGAAGTAACACGTGCATTTCATTGATAATAAATATTATTATCATCATGGTATACATAAAGTTCAATAATTGGAAGTTGAATAATAAGATCAGAAATTGCTACAACATTATAAGGATTTTGTAGTTCATATTTAATATTTTTATTAGTAGTAATATTATTAGTATCACCAGTAAGATTATTATTTTCTTTATATGTACCCATATTATTAATTGATAGTTTAGAATTATTAAAATTAAATTTAGGATAAAGTTGTGAAAATTGTTCTCAATTTTTTGCATATTTAGTTCAATTTAAAACGATTTGTTGATTACTATTTTTTAATCAATCATTTTTATTAATATTGCTAAAGTCTTCTTTATAATGATAGTTAATATTTTGATTTATATTTTGGACATTTCATTTTGTATAGTAAATTGCTACTAAGTTATTATCATTATCAAAAATAAAATTTAATGAGTAATCTTTTATATTTAGGAAAAGAGGTGAATTTTTAATAAAGTTAAAGATATTAGTATTTTCAACAATTAAGTTAATAATATTATTTGTTAATTGGTTACTAATTAGTTTGTTTAAACTGCTTTTATTAATGAATTGTTGGCTGATATTATAAGCTATTGCTAAAGAAATTTTATTATTAATAGCAGCATCAGCAATGTAATATAATCCTAAGTTCTCACTAAGATTGTTATTATTTTCAATTCTAGAAGCACCAGCAATGTTAGAAATATCAATATTTTGTTCAAGACCACCAAATTGTAAATATGTTCAATTATTGTCACCAATAAAATTATTTTGTTGATATTCGCTAAAATTGTAAGCATCAGAATAATTAGGATTGCTTTTAAGTGATGTTACTTTCTTCTTGGTAATCATTTCTTGTTTTGTATTTTCAATATCTGATTTATCTTTATTAGGAATAGTAACTTTGGTATTATAAACTAGATTTCCAGTTGTATCTACTAAGAAGACGTTTCTAGCATTGGTAAAAGTATAACTTTTTAATGCTGAAGTATCATAACTATAAAATTTATGATCGGTTGTTGATTGGTTAGTAATTCAGTCACTATTATTTAAATATTGATATTGATTATTAAATAATGATGTTTGATTAGCTGTGGCGTTTGCTTTTTGTAAATCATTTTTGCTAGTATTAAAGTGATTCACACTAGTTAAAATAGTGGTACTTGTTGCTAGTGAAAAAATACCAACTGTTAAAATATTTATTGTTTTTCTCATATTTTATACCTTTAAAGTTAATATATAATTTTAATGATGATATAAACTTTATATCTTTATTAAAATTATAACGATATTAAACTATCGTTATTTATATTATAGTACTTTTAGTGAAATTCTACAATGAATTTTAAAGGATGGTAAAGTTTTTATTTTGGTAGATTTGCTTTTTAATTCATAAGGAATTCTAAAAAAATTTATGAATTGTTTTTAGAATTAATTGGTATATTAATTTCATTTTCATAATAAAAAACTCTTGTTTAAAAGAAAAATTATAAAATTGCTGAATTATACTTGTAAGTGCAAGTAAATAAAATTGCAAAAAATTCTCATATAAAAATTTCATAATGCTAAATTTAGTTTAGAAAAAAGTAAGGAGTTTTTATATGAGTTATAAACATCTTGGCATAGATGAAAGGATTTATATTGAGAATCAATTGAAATTTAAATTTAAAATTAGTGAAATAGCTAAAAATCTTAATCGAAGTATTAGTACTATTATTCGAGAAATTAATAGAAATAAAGATAATAATCATTATTTTTCATTAATTGCACAAAATAAAGCTGAAAATCGAAAATAATCACATATTAGTTTTCATAAGTTTAAAAATAAGAATTTAGTAAAATATGTACAAAAAAAATTACTATTAGGTTGATCACCTGAACAAATTTATGGCAGAATTAAAAATTTTCATAAAGAGTGAGTTATTAGTTTTAAAACAATTTATACTTGAATTTATTTTGGAATGCTTGATAAAGTTACTAGTAAAAATTTAAGAAGAAAAGGTAAAAAACGAAAATCTAAAGAAAATCGTGGCAAGTTTAATGGTAAATCAATTAAAGAACGAGATATAAATGTTAATGATCGTATAACACTTGGTCATTGAGAAGGAGATACTATAGTATCATCAAGAGGCAAAAGCAAATCATGTTTAATAACTTTAGTTGAAAGAGTATCACGATTTACTTTAGCAATATTAGTTAAAAACAGAACTACTAAAGTTATTAATAAAAATGTCAGTTATTATTTATCAATTCTTCCTAAAAACATTGTTAAAACTATTACTTTTGATCGTGGCAAAGAATTTTCAAATTGACAACAACTTGAAAAAAATTTAGATGTAAAAATTTATTTTGCCAATCCATATTCACCTTGACAAAGAGGTACTAATGAAAATACTAATGGTTTAATTAGAGAAAAATTTCCTAAAAAATTTATTTTTTCAAAAACTAATAAAAATGAAGTTTATAAATTTATATTGTCTTTAAATCAAAGACCGAGAAAAATATTAAATTATCTTTCACCAATCGAATATTTGGATAGAAAAATAATTTAGTTGCACTTACCTTTACAATTTAGCGTTCATTAGAAAATCTTTTATTTTCACTTTTTTCTGTAGCATTACTTTTAATTAAAGTAATAGTATTTAGTCGATCAGTAATATCAGCATTAACTTCAGTATAAACTTTTCTTCATTTATAGTTTAAATAACGAATAATTTGAACATTTAATACTGATATTATTAAAATTGATAAAACAATACCTAAAACAATTAATGATAATTGTCAATTTAAAGAAAAAATAACGTAAATTGAACCAAAAAAAGTCACAATTGAACTAAGCATAGTTAAAGGAATAGATTGCATATTTTCACCAATAACACTAGTATCACTAATTAGTTTTGTTAAAGTGTCACCAATTTTGCGATCTTCATAATATGACATATCTAAATCTAGTAAATCTTTTAAAACTTTATTTCGATATTCAATTTCAACTTTAACACCAATGATGCTTCCTGTTAAATTACGAAAGTACATAAATAATCCTGATGCAATTTGTAAACTAATTAAAATATAAGCTAAAGTAGTAATTTTTTCTCATTGAAAACTATCGGGGGTAGCTAAAAAATTATTAGTAATTTTAGGAATAATCACTGAAATTATTGAAGAAGCAATAGTAGTTAGTATTGCAATTAGATAAAGTAGTGGATATTTTTTAAAGTATTTAATAACTGCGCTTAAGAAACCACTTTTTTTTATTTTTAATTCATTATAATCAGTCATGCTTTTTTTTATTTTTGCTGTTGTTTTTTCTTTTGTCGGCGAAGCAGTAATTTTTGTTTTATTTTTTTGGACATAATATTTGATCTCCTTATTAATAATTTATTTTTATTTGTTATAGTGGTAAACCCAATTCTTTTAATGGAATATAATTAAAAAAATAACGACAATTACTATCTATTATATAATTTAAAGTATCTTTATATTCTGGTTTTTTAAATCAATCACTTAATAAATATCAGTATTCAATTTTGCAATTTAATATTGATAAAAGTTTTTGTCATTGTTTTCTTTTAAAATCACAAGTTTGTAGTTTTTCATCAACACTTCCAGCAACATTTTGTGTTTTAATTTCAATAATGAAAAAAGTATTATTCTTATATACAAAAATACTGTCATCTGGTAGTAATTTTTTTGATAAAAAGTAATTTCAGTTTAAATTGTGGTGTTTTTTCTAAATAAACATAGATTGCATGTTTTTTGAAAATATTAGCAACATGTTCTCCCATATAAAACAATTCAAATGCATCATTTCTTTTTAAATTGTGAATTCCAATCATATTTTTAATTTCATAATTTTCCTGTTTTTTAAAAAATGAATATAACTCTTTTTCTCCTTCAAAAGCGAGACCAGTTTTTGTATTTGCACCACCGATTCCATTTTTAACCATTATTATCATCCAATCTTTTTTTTTGCTAGATTAAAATATTCAATATTATTTTCAATTCCTATGAAATTTCTATTGTGTATTTTACATGCAAGACCAGTTGTGCCACTGCCCATAAACGGATCTAAGACAATATCATTTTCATTAGTACAAACAATTATAATTCTTTTTAAAAGATCTAATGGTTTTTGTGAAGGATGTTTACCATAAATTTTTTCAAATGGTTTAGGGGTGGTTTATTGCTCAAACACTTCGCATTTGCTTATCTTCATTCTTAAAATTATCTTCTTCTCATTTAGAATATTTCATATCTTTGTAATTAAAAACATGTTTAGAATTACTATCTTTTTTTGCTCATATTAATGTTTCATGACTAGCAGTAAAATTTCTACAACCAATATTAGGTGTACAATTAGGTTTGTATCAAACTATGTCATTAAGAATGTGAAAATTTAGTTCTTGTAAAATAAAACCACAAATATAAATAGAATGATAAGTTCCAGTAATTATTAAAGTTCCATTTGGTTTTAAAATTTTTTTGCATTCTTTAATTCATTTTTGATGAAATTTATAATTTTCAAGAAAACCTTTACTTTTATCTCATTCACCTTTATTAACAGATGTTCTTTTGCCAGCGTTAACACTATAACCATTATTTGATAAAAAATAAGGTGGATCGATAAATATAAAATCAACTAATTCATTTTTCATTTTTTTCATTTCAACAAAACTATCTCCAAAAATAAGATTTATTTTTTTAATTTGATTTGAATTTGAATTATCTATTTTAAGTTTAATTGTTTTTCCATTTTTGGTTTCTAATTCTTTACTCACTAAACTCATTATTAGTACTCCTTAGTTACAATTATTTGTTTATATTATTACAATACTATTTAGTTTATTATACTTCCCTTTTCTTTAATATTATATATTAAATAATTAATAAATAAGTATTTTACTGTAGATACTATTTGTTAATTTTTATTACTTCACGTTTCATATATTGTTAAAAACTTATTATTTAATGGTTTTTTTTGTTCTAGTAAATGCTTTTTTAAAATTTCTAGATAGTATTTAAAAGCAACAGTTAAATCTTGGAAGGCAAGTTTTCTTAATTCTTCAACATAATAATGGTTACGTTCAATTGATATTTTATCTGCTAATAATACTATTAATTCTAAAGGTTTCATTTCAGTTGAACCAGTAGTATGTTTAGCAATTGCATGAAGAACTAAATCATCATGGTACTGATAATGATTTTTTAAATACAATGCTGCTACATAACCATGTCAAATTGGAAATGGTTCTTGTAAAATTTCTTTATTATATTTTGTTAAAAATTTAGTCATTTTATTTTTACTTCATTGTTTGCAAAGGTCATGATAAGTTCCTCCAATTAGGGCTTTATTAGCATCTTCGTTATAATGGATTGCTAATTTAACAGCCATTTTACCAACATTAATACAATGTTCAGTTCTATTGTTATCCAAATTTGCTTTTAAACGCTCATAACTATATATTAAATTATTGTTAATATAATTATTAATTTTTATATCAATTTGATTAATAATTTCACCATTTCTAATTTTGGCAGAGCTAATATCACTACTTGGTCGAACTACTAAATTTTGACACTTGTATTTTGACATTAGTTCTAATGTTTTACGATAATGAGGGCGATTAACAACAATAATTTTAACTAAATTAATTAACTGTTCAATTCCTTGTCATTTATTTAAGGTATATAAATTATCAGAACCGATAATAAAAAAGAATTTGTGATTTGGATAGTTTTCAATAAAGTAGTTAATAGTATTAATAGTATAACTAGGTTGTTTACTTGTTAGTTCATAATCATTTAATTTTATTCAAGAATAGTTTTTAATAACTAAATTAATCATATCGACTCTTTGTTGATCGCTGGCACTGACACTGTCTTTTAACGGATTTTGTTTTGTTGGTAAAATTCAAACTTCATCAAGTGAAAGTTTATGATAAGCTGTATTTGCAATGTTTAAATGTTGATTATGAAATGGATCAAAAGTTCCACCAAAAATGCCAATTCTTTTCATTATTTGCTAGTTCCTAATGATTCTAAAATTTCTTTATTATATTTTTTTGTTCTTATCATTTTAATTTCATGTAAATAAGGTGGATGTCCATTAATTCATGGCGTTTCTAAAATTTTTATTTTAGTAAGCAACAATGGATGATAAATAATGTTAATTAAAGTTTGAAAACCAAGGTAACCCATTCCTAAGTTAGCATGACGATCTTTATGAGCATTGATTGGGTTTTTAGAATCATTAACATGAATAACTAATAATTTATCTAATCCAATAAGTTGATCAAATTGTTGTATTACTTGTTCTAAATTATTATTAAGATCATAACCAGCATCAGATAAGTGACAAGTATCTCAACAAACACCAATTAGTTCGGGTCTTTTTACATTATTAATAATATATTGAAGTTGTTCAAAAGTAGTTCCTACTTCACTACCTTTTCCTGACATTGTTTCCAAAGCAATTTTTACAGTTTGTTTTTCTAAACATGCTGCATTTAGTCCTTTAACAATTTGATCTAAAGCAGTTTGTGGTAAAGCACCAACAGCGCTACCTGGATGTAAAACCAAAGTTTTAATGCCAATATCTTGACAGCGAATTATTTCTTGTCGTAAGAAATCTACTGCTAATTGATAAGTACTTTTATTAATACTATTAGCCAGATTAATAATATAAGGAGCATGAACAATAAGATTATTAATATTAATATTTTTTTCAATTAGTTTTTCTGTAAATTCTTTAATAAATAATGCTTTGGTTGGTTTACGAATTGTATTTTGTGGAGCACCTGTATAAAACATAAACGTATTTGCATTATAACTTAGAACTTCTTCAAGAGCACCTAATAAATATTTTGGTGCTTTCATTGAAACATGAGATCCAATAATTAATTTGTCATTTTCCATCTTGCTTCCTCTTCCATTATTAATTTTCATCAAAAAGTTTTTTTCTTCTTGCAATTGCTTGTGTTTTTTTAATTTTCTTAATTGATGCTTTAATGTGTTGTTTTCTTGTTTCTTTTTTTATTGCTTCTAAATCTTTATTAAATTTTTTCTTATAACCAGGAGTTACATTTTTATTTTTTTTAAAGCGATTAATAACATATTGCTCTTCTTTATTTCTTTCTATTTTTCGTTTATGAGCAATGATGTTGTCATTAGTAATTTCTGGTAGTAACTTATTATCTTTAATTTTATAGTATTCTATTGGAACGTTTAAATTTTTTAACTTATGAATAGTAGAATTATCACTCTTATCATAAAATACATAAGAAATACCTGAATAGTTAGCTCGTCCTGTTCGCCCTGCTCGATGAAAATAATATTCTAGATTATTTGTCGGTAATTGTAAAGAGATAACATGAGATACCCCTTCAATATCAATACCACGTGCTGCGATATCTGAACAAACAACATATTGATATTCAAAATTTTTAATACGTTTAAAAGTTTGAGAACGTTCTCGTGCTGGTAATCCACCATGTAAGATTGCTACTTTTTTATTTTCTTCAATTAAGACGTTTGCAATTTCTTCAATATTTTCTTTGTTATTAACAAAAATTAAACATAAATAAGGATCAAACATTGTTAATAATAATTGTAGTTGTTTTTTACTATCTTGATGATGACGATTAATAAAAATATGTTGAATTTTTTGAGATTTGTTATCAATACTAATTGTAGTAGCATTAGTAATATATTTTTTTAATCAAGTAACTAGTTGGGGTAATATTGTTGCTGAAAAGGTCATAATTTGAGTATTTTTATTCATTTTAGTAATTAAAAAATCTAAATCTTCCATGAATCCCATATCAAATAACATATCACATTCATCAATAACTAAAGTGTTAGTAGTAGTAATTGCTAACATATTAAGTTCATATAAACATTTTAATCTAGTTGGAGTGCCAATTACAATTTGTGGTTGATTATTACTTAAATTATTACTTTGACGAATAATATCTTTGCCACCCACTAAACAAGCAATGCTAATATTTTGATCTTTGATTAAAGCTTTTAAAAAATTGAACGTTTGTTGAGCAAGTTCACGAGTAGGTGTAATAATAACTGCTTGTGTTACTTTTAAAGTAACATTACAATTATTTAAAATTGGAATTAAATAAGTATGAGTTTTACCACTACCAGTAGCACTTTTAATAATTAAGTTTTTATTAGTTAATGCTAAAGGAATGATTTTGGTTTGGACTGGTGTTGGATTAATTAGTTTTTCTTTTTTTAAATTTTCAATTAGTCATGGTTGTAAATTAAATTGTTGAAATGACATACGTTCACCTTTTTCTTTAATGCAATATTAATATTTTATCTTATTTTTTACTAAGTTCTTTAAAAAATAAGATAAAAAACTTTATTAAAAGTAATAATAATTACTATTTTAATATTTAAGATTATTAATTTTCAAAAAATAAAAAAATACATCAGTAATTTATACAACTAATTGTTTATCTAAATTTCTAATCTAATAAATATAAAATGTCAATAGATTATTTTTAATCATGTAAAATTAACTTAGAAAAAATTTAAGGGCTTAGAAAAGAGGTTTGTAATTTATGTCAGAAGAAGATGAAGAAGAAAAGAAAAAGAAGAAGAAATCAACAAAAATTATTGCTGGTCTTATCGGCTCTGTAGCTTTAATTGGAGCCACCATTGCTGGTGGTATGACAGCTATTGCTGAAACAGAAGGAGAAAAAGAAGAAGAAGAGGAAGAAAAAAATAAAAAAAAATCAAATGGTTCGTTCTCTAAACAATCATCAATTAGTGATAATAAACGAATTTTAGCAGTAATTTTAAAAAGCAAAACAAATTTGCAATTAAAAACTGAAGACAAATTGAAAATGACAAGTCCAGAAACTGTAAAGGAGGTTATTAAAGAGAGACTAATTGAAAGTAATCCACAATCAAATTTAATAAAAGAAAAAATTATTTTAGGTAATTTAAAATATAATAATATGAACATTAAACCAACTACTTTAACAGTTGAAATGACTTATGATGACCCTTTAGTTATTGGAAGTGTAATTTTAAATGTAATTTATCCAAAATAAAAGATAAGAAGAACTTGTTTATAAAATGACGCAAATTTATATATTAAGAAAATTTAGGGGGTTATTTATATGCAAAATAATTTAAATATAATGTTTTTAGTTAATTGATCAGATTTTTCAATAAAGGACTGAATAATCATAGGATTATCAATATTATTATTAATAATAACTTTTATTTTTATTTTAGTTATTTTTCTTTTAAAAAGAAAAAGATTTAAGTTTAAAATAAACAATATTATAAGTGATAATTTAGTAAAAATAGGTAAAAATAATTATAAATTTTCAAGTAGAAATGCTTTTATACTCTTTAATGAAATTAAATCAATAATTTTAGATAAGCGTTATAAGTATTTTTATAAATTTAAAAAGAGATATAAAGATGGTAGTTTAAATAATGAACTTTTTGATATAGTTCAAAAATATTATTTAAAAAATGAAAAAGAATTAAAGAAAAAACCAAAACCTTTATTTGAAAATAAAAAAAATGATAAACCCAGTGATGCTGTTAATAAAAAAGATGATAAAAAAGTTAAATTTGTTTTTGATGATCAAGAAATGACAGTAAAAATTGAAGAAGATAAATAAAACTACTCAACTGAGTAGTTTTATTTATTTATAACTATTTTTTATCTTTTAAAAATATGTATAAAAATTTAACACCAAATATTCTAGATATTATGATATAATTCTTTAAACTTAATTTAAGTTTTCAACTCATTATTTTATTTTTTAAAGTATATGGGTTTTTTATTTTTTTGAAAGGAAGATTAAAAGATATGTATAGTAAAGTTAAAAAAATAAAAAGTATATATAAATTAATTGCTGAAATTAAAGAAGAAATAAAACTTCCAGAAGGATTTGAAGAAAGAAAAATGTACCATGCTTGAGTACAAGAACCACTTTGCAATGTTTTAGATACCACTTGATATCATGAAATTGATATAAAAATTCAAAATATTGAAAAGAGATTAAAAAATAATATTAATAAAACTAGTTTAAAAGAAATCAAAATAGAATTGGAAAAAATAACAAAAGAAATTGATCAAAAAAATGGTTGAGATATAGAAAAAGATAATAATTTTATTGATGAAATAAATAAAATAAGTTTATCAATCCAACATAAAACTAAAATTAATAATAAATTTATAGCAAAATAAAAATAGTTACCAAAATGGTAACTATTTTTCTAAATTAAAAAAGATAATAAAATCAAGAACATAAACTTAATATAAGTTTATAAATACACTATTTATTGGTAATGTTTAGTAATCTGTGTAACTTACAAAAATAACTATGTTTAATTAATTCTAGTAAATATAATTAAATGACTAGAAAGAGTGAGTTACAGATGGCTAAAAAAGATAACTTTAATAATAATGATCCAATATCAAAAGCAGTAGATTTATTATTAGAAAATACTGAAGATTTAACAACAGTTTTTAAAGAAGGGGGTTTATATAAAGAATTAACAAAACGTTTAGTTGAAAAAATGTTGAATTCTGAGATGCAAAATTATTTAGGATATGAAAAAAATCAACATAGTAATAGTGACAATGCTCGTAATGGTATAAGTTCAAAAAAATTAATAACTCAACAAGGTAAAATTGAGATTGATGTACCACGAGATCGTAATAGTAATTTTACTCCTGTAATAGTGCCAAAAAGACAGAGAAGATTTGATGGTTTTGATCAACAAGTTCTTTCCTTATATGCAAAAGGTATGACATTATCAGATATTAGAATGCAGTTACAAGAGTTATATCATGGTGCTTATATTAGTGAAAGTGTTATTAGTCAAATTACTGATGATGTGATTGATGATGTCAAAGCATGACAAAATAGACCATTAGAAGGCATTTATCCCATTGTTTATTTTGATTGTATAGTAGTTAAAGTACGACAAGATAAACGCATTATTAACAAATCAGTTTATATAGCTTTAGGTGTTGATTTAGAAGGTAAAAAAGATGTTTTAGATTTATGAATTAGTGAAAATGAAGGCGCTAAATTTTGATTAGCAAATTTCACAGAAATGAAAAATCGTGGCTTAAATGATATTCTTATTGCTTGTAGTGACAACTTAACAGGCATGTCAGAAGCAATACAATCAGTTTATCCTAAAACTGAACATCAATTATGTATAGTTCATCAAATCAGAAATAGTTTAAAATATGTTTCATACAAACATCGAAAATCACTAGTTACAGATTTAAATCCAATTTATAATGCATGTAGTGAAGAACAAGCAATGCAAGCTTTAGAATCATTTGAAAGTAAATGAAATAAACACTATCCTCAAATTGCTAAATCTTGATATAAAAATTGAGATAATTTAATGATTTTTATTAGTTATCCTCCAGAAATCAAAAGAGTGATTTATACTACAAATTCTATTGAATTTGTTAATAGTCAATTACGAAAAGTCATCAGAAATAAAAAAGTTTTTCCAAATGATATGGCAGTTTTCAAAATATTTTATTTAGCAATTGAAAATATAACAAAAAAATGAACAATGCCCATTCAAAATTGAAATACAGCAATTGCTCATTTTATGATAAAATTTGAAGACAGAATTAATCTGAACTAGTACTTTGCAAAACAAAGAAACACAGATTACTAAAAAGCCTCCACTTTGCACCTTGATTTTCAATACCTTGTTTATTATTTTTAAAATATTGTTTTTTTAATTTTTTATGGTTTTTTAATATTTCATTCATATATTTTATTAACTCATCATATTGACCATTTTCAATAAAATTTCTACAAGTATTATATTCGTTTCAATATTTTCCTTTATTTCCAGCGATTATTCCAACATATAATTTTTTAACTAAATGGAATTTATCTAAAACAAAATTTGCACCTAAATAATCAGCAACTTCTTTAATTCATCCTGCACTATCTCCACAAATAATAATTTTTGCTTGGTCAAAATTTTCAAAAAATCTATTTCCTTGTTCTTTGATAAATTCAGCAGTTTTTTTAACACCAATTGCTGTTTTTGTTGGTCTTATTATTACATCTGCTCTTTTATTAACTAATTTATGATTAACATTATCTGTACAAAATAATACTAAACGCATTGAATATTTACCAGAATTGCGTTTAAATTTTCAAAATTTTCGATGTCCATCATCAATACTAATATAAATAAATTGATTTGGTTCTAATTTTATTTTAGGAACATCTAATTTATTAACTTGATATTCTTGAAATAATCTACTAATACTTGTTGTACTAAATTTTGTTTGCTTCATAGTATGTAAAATATCAACATATCTTTTTCCATCAGCAAAATGTTCAATAACATTATTTTTGATATCCTGACAAGTTATTTTATATTTAGGTAATTCTAATTCTTCATCTAATAAACAAACTCTTACTCATTTTTTTAATTGTTCATCATAATATTTATAATCACAACATTTATAAATAACAAGACCATTGATAGTATTTCTAGTTCTTTCTTTAATTTTAACTGGAATATATTTTCTATCTCTTTCTTTTAATATTCTTCAATCTGTTTTTTCTCATTGATTTTTTATATCATCTCTAAATGATTGATACATTCTTTTTGTTGCTTCTTTTAAAGTTCATAAATAATTAAAACTCATATTTTTTCTCCTAACTATTTTAAAAAAATCTAAATTTATTGTAAATATATTTAAAAAATTAATTTACTTAATTATTATATACATATATAAGTGTAATTTAAAATTAAATAAAAAAACACTTTCATATTTAAAATATAATAAACAATTTCAATATAATTAATAGTATAGGTATCACAAAATAAACGCCTTTAATTTAGGCGTTATTTTGCATTTAAAAGCATACTTGTAAAAATAATCAAAAATAGTACAATTTATAAGTAAAATTAAGGGAAAAGGAGAATAAATTATGATTAACAAAGAAAAAGAATTTTGAAAAAAATATGAACAGCATATCAAAGATAATAAATGTCAGTTTGTAATGTCAAAATTTTGTAATAGGCCTGCTAACAGAAATTGTATAATGTGTGATTATCCTGCTTGTGCCTATTGTTTTAGATTAAAGATGAATGATAGATATTCACGTTTTTGTTTTAATTGTTTAAAAGATACTTTTGAAGAAGAAGATATTGAAAAGTTCATGGATATGCTTTTAACAGACAACAATACAAAAAACTTACATTAATAATAAAAAAAGGAGAATTAAAATGCAAGATAACAAAGAAATAATAAAAAATGTAGAAAATAAAAAAGAAGAAAAAATAAAAGAAATAAATAATTTTAAAAAATGAATTAAAACAAATTATAAAAAAATAATATTATGAACTGCTGTTATAACGGTAATGTTTAGTAATCTGTGTAACTTACAAAAATAACTATGTTTAATTAATTCTAGTAAATATAATTAAATGACTAGAAAGAGTGAGTTACAGATGGCTAAAAAAGATAACTTTAATAATAATGATCCAATATCAAAAGCAGTAGATTTATTATTAGAAAATACTGAAGATTTAACAACAGTTTTTAAAGAAGGGGGTTTATATAAAGAATTAACAAAACGTTTAGTTGAAAAAATGTTGAATTCTGAGATGCAAAATTATTTAGGATATGAAAAAAATCAACATAGTAATAGTGACAATGCTCGTAATGGTATAAGTTCAAAAAAATTAATAACTCAACAAGGTAAAATTGAGATTGATGTACCACGAGATCGTAATAGTAATTTTACTCCTGTAATAGTGCCAAAAAGACAGAGAAGATTTGATGGTTTTGATCAACAAGTTCTTTCCTTATATGCAAAAGGTATGACATTATCAGATATTAGAATGCAGTTACAAGAGTTATATCATGGTGCTGATATTAGTGAAAGTGTTATTAGTCAAATTACTGATGATGTGATTGATGATGTCAAAGCATGACAAAATAGACCATTAGAAGGCATTTATCCCATTATTTATTTTGATTGTATAGTAGTTAAAGTACGACAAGATAAACGCATTATTAACAAATCAGTTTATATAGCTTTAGGTGTTGATTTAGAAGGTAAAAAAGATGTTTTAGGTTTATGAATTAGTGAAAATGAAGGCGCTAAATTTTGATTAGCAAATTTCACAGAAATGAAAAATCGTGGCTTAAATGATATTCTTATTGCTTGTAGTGACAACTTAACAGGCATGTCAGAAGCAATACAATCAGTTTATCCTAAAACTGAACATCAATTATGTATAGTTCATCAAATCAGAAATAGTTTAAAATATGTTTCATACAAACATCGAAAATCACTAGTTACAGATTTAAAGCCAATTTATAATGCATGTAGTGAAGAACAAGCAATGCAAGCTTTTAGAATCATTTGAAAGTAAATGAAATAAACACTATCCTCAAATTGCTAAATCTTGATATAAAAATTGAGATAATTTAATGATTTTTATTAGTTATCCTCCAGAAATCAAAAAAGTGATTTATACTACAAATGCCATTGAATCTGTTAATAGTCAATTACGAAAAGTCATCAGAAATAAAAAAGTTTTTCCAAATGATATGGCAGTTTTCAAAATATTTTATTTAGCAATTGAAAATATAACAAAAAAATGAACAATGCCCATTCAAAATTGAAATACAGCAATTGCTCATTTTATGATAAAATTTGAAGACAGAATTAATCTGAATTAGTACTTTGCAAAACAAAGATACACAGATTACTAAAAAGCCTCGTTATAACTGCACTTTTATTAAGTATAATGTCATATTATAAAACTTATAATTATAAATCATATTTAGGACATGACTATACAGTCTACTGGGGGGGCTGGAACAACAATATGAGAAACTAAAAATTTATATAATGAAAATAAAATAGATTTATATTTTGGTATTAAGCCAACATTTAAAGATGATATAAAATGAAATGGTCAATATCCTGATGGATATTTTGATAATTAAATTTCAATATTTATATGCTGAATTATACTTGTAAGTGCAAGTAAATAAAATTGCAAAAAATTCTCATATAAAAATTTCATAATGCTAAATTTAGTTTAGAAAAAAGTAAGGAGTTTTTATATGAGTTATAAACATCTTGGCATAGATGAAAGGATTTATATTGAGAATCAATTGAAATTTAAATTTAAAATTAGTGAAATAGCTAAAAATCTTAATCGAAGTATTAGTACTATTATTCGAGAAATTAATAGAAATAAAGATAATAATCATTATTTTTCATTAATTGCACAAAATAAAGCTGAAAATCGAAAACAATCACATATTAGTTTTCATAAGTTTAAAAATAAGAATTTAGTAAAATATGTACAACAAAAATTACTATTAGGTTGATCACCTGAACAAATTTATGGCAGAATTAAAAATTTTCATAAAGAGTGAGTTATTAGTTTTAAAACAATTTATACTTGAATTTATTTTGGAATGCTTGATAAAGTTACTAGTAAAAATTTAAGAAGAAAAGGTAAAAAACGAAAATCTAAAGAAAATCGTGGCAAGTTTAATGGTAAATCAATTAAAGAACGAGATATAAATGTTAATGATCGTATAACACTTGGTCATTGAGAAGGAGATACTATAGTATCATCAAGAGGCAAAAGCAAATCATGTTTAATAACTTTAGTTGAAAGAGTATCACGATTTACTTTAGCAATATTAGTTAAAAACAGAACTACTAAAGTTATTAATAAAAATGTCAGTTATTATTTATCAATTCTTCCTAAAAACATTGTTAAAACTATTACTTTTGATCGTGGCAAAGAATTTTCAAATTGACAACAACTTGAAAAAAATTTAGATGTAAAAATTTATTTTGCCAATCCATATTCACCTTGACAAAGAGGTACTAATGAAAATACTAATGGTTTAATTAGAGAAAAATTTCCTAAAAAATTTATTTTTTCAAAAACTAATAAAAATGAAGTTCATAAATTTATATTGTCTTTAAATCAAAGACCGAGAAAAATATTAAATTATCTTTCACCAATCGAATATTTGGATAGAAAAATAATTTAGTTGCACTTACCTTTACAATTTAGCATATATGAAATATTTTCATTATATTTATCAAATAAATTAATATTATTTAAGTTTATTTCTTGTTTATCAGTTTTTAAAATTAAATCATAATTACCAGCACCAAATATACCACTAATTTCAATCCGATTTAAATTATTAATTGGATTTTCAATTTGTAATTCAAATTCATTAATATTATCAATTTGTGAAATTTCTTTATAAAATTCTAGTTTTGAAAATAATTGAGATTTATTTGAACCATATAAATTTAATATATCTTTAATTTTATCTTTATTAATAATTGTTTTTGTAAAATATTTACCATATTCACCATTACTTAATGTTCAATCAGCAGGAATTAATGACGGAATATTATTGCTTTCAAGTTCATTAGTTATAGATAATCAATTAAATTGATTATCATCTAATTTAAATAATTCATTTTGGCTAATATCATTATTTTTTAATTTAATATTATTAATATCTGTAAAGTCAAAATACTCAGATTTTAACACTACTTTTACATCTTTGAATTTTCAAATTTCTTTATCACTTGGTTTTATAGGACTTGATTTTAATTCGAAATAATAAGGTAATAATATTTTATTATCATCGTTTAATCCTTTATTAATTGATAATGATGAATAAATATATTTTGATAACATAATAAATACTTGTTTAAATATTTGTATTTGTGGTAAAGTTATATAATTTGGATATTCAAACTCTCATTGTTTAAATAAGTTAGTAATTATTTCATCCGGTTTTTGTCCAGAAAATGTATCACGTAATTCTGCCATTTTATTTTTTGCTTTACCTTTATCATCATATTCTGCACCATTAAAATTTCTATTATAATTATATGTATAACTTAACATATCTAATAAAAGTTGTTGTAAACTATCAATTGTTGGCGCATCTTGTATTTCAATTGCTATACTTTTAAATCTATTATTGGTTGCAAGATAAACATATCATCCTTCATTACTATAAGATAAAACTTTTTTATCTTCTAAATGTATTTCGTGTTTTAATGGTCAATTACCATCTCAAACAGCACCCATTTCTCAACCTAGTCAAGTATCAGTTACTCTTGCATTATTAATAACTTCTTTTCTTGTTACAGTACCAGTACTAATTTTAATTAAATCTAAAACTGATTTTTCTTGTCCAATAAATTGTTTTGCTAAATTTCATGGTAAGATTTGTTCACTAAATCATTGTTGTAAAATTCTAACTTTTGGTTGAGTTTCAATAGGCATTGATAATAGCGGAAATGCTATCTTATCTTTAACAAATAACTTTGGGGGTATACTTTTCCATATTGTCAACTTCACCAAGTACCTTTATATTGCCAAAAATCATGCTTCTAGGGGCTTTAATTTTTAAACCAATTACTTTGGTATCTTTATCTAATGGTTTTTGTAATTTAATAATGATTGGATAACCATCTCTTGTTTTAAAATCTTTAATTTTAATAATAGTAATACTTTTAGTACTTCTTGTTTTTGGATTTTGATAAGGTTGAGAATAATTATTTATGATATATAAATTATCAATATTATTTTCAGTTAAAGGTTCATTAATAGATACAGCATATAATTTAAATTGGTTTAATAAATTTATTTCTTGAAATATTAAATTTTTAATATCAGTCATACTATATTCAATAGTATTATCATTAATATTAGTACTTGCTCTTTGATTTAATTGCATAGTAAAGTCTGATGTTTCAACAGCAGTAGTTTTTAAAACTTTATCAATATCAATAAAACCTATTTTAATAGTATTTGCTGAAAATCTTAAACTATTATTTTCATTATTTTTAAATAAACGTTCAATTTCATAAATATATATTGTTCTTTTTTTAAATTCATCATATGCTCTATTAATATCAGGGTCACTAGTTGCACCCATCATATTAGTAAAATCATACGGAATATTATCAATTAAATAATCATTTTCTAATTCTGCTTGATTAAGTTTAGTTTGTTTCTGTGGAAATTTCGTTTGTGGTTTGTTGTTGTTTTCCATTGTTCTCTCCTATTAATTGGTTATTTTCGGGATTAAATAATTTTAATTTAACAGTTAAATTATTAATTTCTTGTTCATCATTAATATTAAATGTTTTACTATTTAATAAATCTTTATCAATTCTTAATAATATTTGAATAAATTTAAGAATATCAATATTAAACTGTCATAATTTTTGTTCAATATAATTAATAGTTGAAATATTTACTGCTGTACTTTCGGGAACTGATTGTTGTGCAGATTTCTTTTGACTTGGTATATGAATACCACAACGTTTAAATATTTCATTAACATTTCAATCGTATATATCAGTTAAATTTTTACCTTTAAAATTACTATTTGTCATATTGATATTTTCGTTTTGTTCATGATAATTTAATGATTTTTATTAGTTATCCTCCAGAAATCAAAAGAGTGATTTATACTACAAATGCCATTGAATCTGTTAATAGTCAATTACGAAAAGTCATCAGAAATAAAAAAGTTTTTCCAAATGATATGGCAGTTTTCAAAATATTTTACTTAGCAATTGAAAATATAACAAAAAAATGAACAATGCCCATTCAAAATTGAAATACAGCAATTGCTCATTTTATGATAAAATTTGAAGATAGAATTAATCTGAACTAGTACTTTGCAAAACAAAGAAACACAGATTACTAAAAAGCCTCAAATTATCTTTCACCAATCGAATATTTGGATAGAAAAATAATTTAGTTGCACTTACCTTTACAATTTAGCATTTAATCCATTATGTTCGCGAATTAATTTATCAAAACTATCCTTACTATATTTATTATTAATTGCTTTAATTTTATTACTTTCTCACATTCCACAAGTCAAAAATTTAAGTGGTCAATGTCACCATCTTCTTGCTAATTGTTTTTCATTTTTGAAATTCAAATTAAAATTATTAATTTGTCCACATATTTTATTTTTAGCTTCTTTTAGTATTTTTAAATCATGTATTTTTTCTTGCATTTCTTTAAAAATTTCATTAATGTCTGAACTATCATATAGTGTTAAATCATCTAAACTTTTAGAACTATCTCTATACTTTATTTTAACTTCTAAATCAGTTTGTGAACCTATTACAAATAACTTATCTTCTGAAGTAGTTAAAACATTACTTAAATCATATTTATATATATTTTAATCTATTGCTAATGCCCCCTTATTTACTTGTGCTTCTAAAAAACTAATAGTTACAGTAAACAAAGATAAAATTGGCATTATTGCTTTATCAGAATATTTTTTAGTACTTTTTCCGCAATTATCTTGAAGATAATTAAGATTTTTAATAACATTAGGAATATCTGCAACCAAAGATATACCTTTTAATTCTTCAATAATTCTTTTAAAATAAGGAATTTGAGTATTATGTTGTTTTTGATATCTTAACTTTATACTTTCAAGTTTTTTTATTAACTCTGTTGCAGATGACATTTTTTCTTTTACCATTTTTTAATTTCTCCTCTTTTAAAAAATAAAAAAACCCATTTATTTTTAATAAAAATAAGGGTTAGAAAACTTATATTAAGTTTATGATTTTTATTATACTATCTTTTTTTTAAGATTTTATTAATATACTTTTGTCATAAAATAATAATTAGTTTTTCTAAATTTTAAAAATTATTTATGTAAAAAAACTAAACATTTTCCTTTTTTAATAATTAGTTTTGGTCTTTCTTCTTTGTTAAATTCATTACTAATAGTTTGCGTACTATTATTAGTAACAGTAATATCTTGATTTGGATAAAACTTACAACCACTAAAATTATAAATTACTTCTTCATTGTCTAAACTAAAAAAAGAAATATATTTATATGTTAATTGTCAATTGTAAAAAATATATTCTGATTTTGCTTTTAGTAAAAAACAATAATTATTTTCACCTAATAAAATTGGGTTAAAACATTCATATTTTTTTAATATATTAATACTAGCAAGTAACATATCCCAACGTATTCCATCACTTACTATCACTATTTGTTGAAAATCAATTTTTTTGGAAATTGCAGTAACTATCGCAAGTTCACTATCAATAAAATCTTTTTCTTTATTAAAAGTAATAATTTCAAAATTATGTATTTTACTTTGATCATTTAAAATCTTTAACTGTTGTTTATTAATGGTATCATTATCACCACAAATAAACTTAATTGGTTTGTTATATTTTAATAATGATAAAACACCAGTTTCAACACCAATAAAAATTGGATTAATAAATTGTTCTCAATTTAAATTATAATCACGACAAACAATTACTAATTGTTTAATATCACTATTTTTCATAATTTGTTAACATCGCAACTTGTTTTTTTACTGAATTATCACTATTTAATAAATAACTACCCGCTACTAGGTAATTAGCACCAGCAGCAATACAATCATTTGCTGTTAAATTATTAATGCCACCATCAACAGCAATTGTAATATTTGGAAAATTATTATCGATATGTTTTACTAACATTTTAATTTTATTAATAGTTAAATCTAAAAAACGTTGTCCACCCGCACCTGGTTGCACACTCATAATTAAAATTGTATCAAGATCTTTCAAATAATCATAAATTTTTGAAATTGGTGTATCAGGATTAATGGCAATTCCTTTTTTAAAACCAGGGTTTTTTCACTGCAGAAATTCTTTTAATTGTTCTTCTGTTAATGCTTCATAATGCAAAGTAATATTTTTAACTTGCGGTAAAATTATAAATGGTTTTAAATAATCACATACTTTTGATGTTGTTATCTTTACCATCATATGACAATCAATATTGATATTAGAACTAAATTTACATACATCACTTAATATTTTTGCACCAAAACTTAAATTTTCAACAAAATGATGATCCATAACATCAAAATGAATTCAATTAATTCCTGCATTTTGTAAATTTAATAAATCATCTTTTAAAGATAGAAAGTTAGCAGTTAAAATGCTAGCGGCAATTGTTACTTCTTTTTTCATATATTACCATCCTTTATTTTAAATTATTAATTTTATTGAATTCTATTAAAATTTTACAATAATCTTCATAAAAAAAACTAGAAATTATTTTATTTGCAACTGCTTTTTTAATTGCACATTCTGGTTCTTGCTGATGTAAGCAAGTACGAAACTTACAATTTTGTCAAATATTAGTAAAACTAGGAAAATTAGTAGCAATATCAATACTACTTAGACCTTGTAACTGAAAGACCGAAAAACCAGGTGTATCTGCAATAATACCATCATGTAAAAAATAAAGGCGAGTTTTAGTTGTGGTATGTTTACCACGATTTAAACTTGTAGAAATATCCTGTGTTCATAATTTTAAATTATTATCCAAACTATTTAAAGTTGAACTCTTTCCCACTCCTGAAGTACCTGTTAATATTGATAACTTGTTTGTAAAAACTTTTTTTAAATCTTCAATACCATTTTTTTTAACATTTGAAATAAAAATTGTTGGTAAATTTAAATTCTGATATGCTTTAACTTTTGTTCAAACTTCATTATCTTTAGTTACCAAATCAATTTTTGTAAATATTAAAATTATTTTTAAATGATAATAATTAAAAATAGTTAATAATTTATTTAATAGAAAACTACTAAGAAAAGGATTAACAAGAGAACTAACAATTAATACTTGATCAACATTAGCAATGCTTGGTCGATATAGTTCATTAAATCGAGGTAAAATTGATTCAACCAAAGGATTTTTATCATCTTTAAAATTAACTTTAACATAATCACCAACTAAAATTTTTGCTGTTTGAAATTTTAAATTTCCTTTGATTAAACAAGAAAAAATTTGATTATCAATTCTTACTTCAACAAAGTTATTTGCAACTCCAATAACTATTCCTTGTTTAAAATTCATAGTGTCCTCCAATTAATATAAAATTAATATGCTTATAATAACACCAATAAGTAATAATATAATTAAAATTAAAGATAATAAAAATTCTTTTTTTAAATAAAATGGTTTTTTTAATTTTTGTGAATTTAAGTAATTTTTCTTAAATAACATATTATTTTTATTTTCCGTTTTTAAACAACAATCTAAATCATTACTCAATTCACTAATTGTCCGATAGCGATCATTAATATTCTTAGCAGTTGCCTTCAAAATAATATTTTCTAAACTTTGTGGAATATTCTTATTAATTTCATGAATTAATGGCATTGGTTCTTTAATATGTTTAGCGGCTAATATTTGTGGATTTTTATGAAAAAAAGGTGGTTTACCAACTAATAATTCATATAATATAATACCCAAAGCATAAATATCACTTTGAATTGTTGGTTTTTGAAATTTTACTACTTCTGGAGCAATATATTTCATTGTTCCTACAACTTGATTAGCGTGTTTTTTAACTTCATAATCATCAATAACAGCAATACCAAAGTCTAAAACTTTAATTGCTCCACTACTAGTTAAAATAATATTTTCAGGTTTTAAATCACGATGAATAATATTGACTGAATGACACGCATTAACCCCTTTTAAAATTTCTTTCATAATAACTATAACTTCATTAACTGATAAAACTGAATAATTACTTAAATATTCTTTTAATGTTTTACCTTCTAATAATTCAAAAACTAAGCATCAATCTTTCTTATCAATAAAAACATCATATACCAAAATAACATTGGGATGTCTAACTCTAGATACTGCTCTAATTTCTTGCAAAAATCGTTCTTTTATTAAGTCATCTAGTGGTGAAATTGGATTAATTACTTTTAAAGCAACTTGCCGATTTAAATATTTATCTTGTGCTTCATAAACTTTAGCCATACCACCCGAACCAATAATTTTTAAAATATGATAACGATTATTCAATAATTTATTTATTTCCATTAGTTTCACCATTACTTTTAAATTTATTTTTTAAAAATTACTAACTTATTTATAATTTATATTTTACACAAAAATATCAAAAGACTAAAATTTTATTTCCATTAATAATGCAGTAACATTATCAGTTGAAACATTAAGTAATGCTTGCTTAATTAATAATTTAACTTTATTATTAATATTTCCATTTTTTTCTAAAATATTAACTATTTCATATTCTTCTAAAAAATCATGAACACCATCACTAGTTAAAAGAAAATATGATGGAATTATTAATGGTAAATGAAAAATATCAGTTTTTAATGGCTTACGTGGACCAAGAGCACTAGTCAATGCCTTTCAATAAGTGTGATTTAAATCAACACTTGATTCTTTAGTTGTATTTTTTTGTAAATATAAATTTAAAATATTATGATCAACTGTTAACTGTTTTAATCCTTGTTCACTATATTGATAAATACGTGAATCACCAATATTTACTAAATAAGCTTTGTTATTAGTAATTAAAATTATTACCATAGTTGTTCCCATATCAAGCGCTTGTTCATTACTTAAACATGCATGAATTTGTTTATCATGTTTTAATTTAGTAAAATCTGTTGTTTCAAAAATTTTTTTTAACATACTAACAGCCATATTACTCGCCACTTCACCACATTTATGACCACCCAATCCATCACAAACAACACCAATAACTTGTCCAGTGTTATTTGTAAATATAAAACGGCATCTTGATTATTTGTACGATAATTACCAACATCTGTTTTATAACTAGCATTTATTTTCATAAACTGTTCCCCTATATTCCTTTTTTTAATTTACAAATATAAAATCCATCAGTATTGTTATTAAAACCAAAAAATTGTTTTTCTGCAATGATTGTCATATCTGGGTGATTTTTAACAAAATTCTCAATTTGATTTTGATTTTCTTTAATATTGAAAGTACAAGTAACATACACAACTATCGCTTCAGGTTTTAAAAGTTGATAAGCCTTATTTAATAATTTTGCTTGAACAGTAATTAACTGATTAATTTCTTCTTTACTTCAATTGATAAGTTTAACTTCTGGTTTTCTTTTAATTAAACCTCAAGCAGTACTAGGAGCATCAATTAAAATTTTGTCAAATTTATTATTAAAATCTAATATTGTAGAATCACCATATTTAAGTTTAGTATTTGTTACCCCTAATTTTTTTAAATAAGTAGCACCAATTTTTAATCGTTCTTCATTTATATCACAAGCAACTATCTTACCGTGATTAGACATTAAAGCTGCCATATGGGCTGTTTTACTAGCAATTCCTGCACACATATCTAATACTTCATCATATGGTTGTGGATCTAAAATATGACTAACTAACATACTTGCTTGATCTTGTTTAATAATTTCACCATTTTCATATAATTTTGTGTTAAAAATTGACTTTGAACTAATAATACCATCAGATACTATCTCGCTTAAACAAAAGTTAAAAGATTTATAATTTTCCTTAAGTTATCTTTTATCAATTGATTTGCAATATTAATACTAAATTGTGATTTTATTAAAGAGTATAATCAACTAGGATAACTATATTTAATTAATTTAATATTTTGTTTACTTTCTTTTTGTAAATTAAATTCTGATCTAAATTCAGTAAAACATAAATCTAATACTTTAGAAATAATAAATGTTAGTTTATTATCAATGGTGCTTACTTTTTTTAAAGTATTTTCAATGAAAATTTCTTTATTAGTAATTTCTAAAAAATAGATTTCATATAAAACTATTCATAATAAAATAGTTATGTGAAAAGGAATAGTAATTACTGATTTCAAAACATTTCATATTTGATTTAATATATAATCTAAATAAATTTGATTTTTTAAGGTTCCTAGTACTATTTTTTCAATTGCTTCTTTTTCTTATAATGTTAGATTTTTATCTCGCATCATTTGTGCTAATAAAACATTACAATGACCTTTTTCTAGGATTACTTGTACTAGAATTTTATAAACATCATTTTGAATTATCATTATTTAACCCCACAGAATTTTTAATTATACATATATTATAACTTAAATTATATTTTTAATTTTGATAAGTATTTTACTACTATAACTATTAAAAAATGCATCATTACAATGCATTTTTAGTAATAAATTATTATTTTTTTAAAAAAATAAACTATTAAAAGTTACTCTTTATATTTACTTTACCTTTTCATTTTTTACAATCTTCACCATATTTATATATATTATTAATTTTAATACCAAGAATAATTCCTGATCATATTGCACAAGGTGTATTAGCACAAATTATAACTAAATCTTTCATTAAAATTGTTGATTCAGATCCACCATGATATGATAAATGAATAATGCCCCATAATACTCATAAACTGTTAGCTGTTGTATAAAGAATAAATGTAAGTAAAGAAATACCATCTGTTTTTTTAGTTTTTATTGTTTTTAAAGACTGTGGACAAAATGCTATAACAGCAATAAGTGCTCCAATAATCCCTATTATAGTAATAATTCATCATTCAGTATTTGCCATTATTTTTATTCCTCCAAAGTTTTAGCATTTTCGCCCAACGTTTTCATATTTTTTACTTTAACATAAATAATACAATTAGTTGCAGTCATTGTTACTGTATACGGTATTATTAAGGTAGAACCTCAAATTGCAATTTCAAGAGTATCAGCACCTTCTGGTCACATTACTGGTAATGTTACTGAAAGTATTCCAAATATCAAGAAAAAAAGATTAGCAATATTATAAATAATATAAGTTGATAAGATTATATGTTTAGTTTCCTTAGTTTTTATTGTTTTTATTGCTTGTGGAATAAATGTTATAATAGACAATATTCCGGCTAAATAACCTATAATTCCAATAAAAGTTTGCATTTTCATCCTCCATTAAATTTTAAAAATATTTTAGTAGTTTTTTTAAAACTATTAATATACTTATTTCTTGTTTTATTAACAATAACATTATTTTAATTTTAATCATTTAAAATAGAAAGTGTTTAGTTAATTTTTTTTCGCTAAATTGTAAAGGTAAGTGCAACTAAATTATTTTTCTATCCAAATATTCGATTGGTGAAAGATAATTTAATATTTTTCTCGGTCTTTGATTTAAAGACAATATAAATTTATGAACTTCATTTTTATTAGTTTTTGAAAAAATAAATTTTTTAGGAAATTTTTCTCTAATTAAACCATTAGTATTTTCATTAGTACCTCTTTGTCAAGGTGAATATGGATTGGCAAAATAAATTTTTACATCTAAATTTTTTTCAAGTTGTTGTCAATTTGAAAATTTTTTGCCACGATCAAAAGTAATAGTTTTAACAATGTTTTTAGGAAGAATTGATAAATAATAACTGACATTTTTATTAATAACTTTAGTAGTTCTGTTTTTAACTAATATTGCTAAAGTAAATCGTGATACTCTTTCAACTAAAGTTATTAAACATGATTTGCTTTTGCCTCGAAGCTTTTTAGTAATCTGTGTTTCTTTGTTTTGCAAAGTACTAGTTCAGATTAATTCTGTCTTCAAATTTTATCATAAAATGAGCAATTGCTGTATTTCAATTTTGAATGGGCATTGTTCATTTTTTTGTTATATTTTCAATTGCTAAATAAAATATTTTAAAAACTGCCATATCATTTGGAAAAACTTTTTTATTTCTGATGACTTTTCGTAGTTGACTATTAACAGATTCAATAACATTTGTAGTATAAATTACTCTTTTGATTTCTGTAGGATAACTAATAAAAACCATTAAATTTTCTCAATTTTTATATCAAGCTTTAGCAATTTGAGGATAGTGTTTATTTCATTTACTTTCAAATGATTCTAAAGCTTGCATTGCTTGTTCTTCACTACACGCAGTATAAATTGGTTTTAAATCTGCAACTAGAGATTTTCTATGCTTATATGAGACATATTTTAAACTATTTCTAATTTGATGAACAATGCATAATTGATGTTCAGTTTTAGGATAAACTGATTGTATTGCTTCTGACATGCCTGTTAAGTTGTCACTACAAGCAATAAGAATATCATTTAAGCCACGATTTTTCATTTCTGTGAAATTTGCTAATCAAAATTTAGCGCCTTCATTTTCACTAATTCATAAACCTAAAACATCTTTTTTACCTTCTAAATCAACACCTAAAGCTATATAAACTGATTTGTTAATAATGCGTTTATCTTGTCGTACTTTAACTACTATACAATCAAAATAAACAATGGGATAAATGCCTTCTAATGGTCTATTTTGTCATGCTTTGACATCATCAATCACATCATCAGTAATTTGACTAATAACACTTTCACTAATATTAGCACCATGATATAACTCTTGTAACTGCATTCTAATATCTGATAATGTCATACCTTTTGCATATAAGGAAAGAATTTGTTGATCAAAACCATCAAATCTTCTCTGTCTTTTTGGCACTATTACAGGAGTAAAATTACTATTACGATCTCGTGGTACATCAATCTCAATTTTACCTTGTTGAGTTATTAATTTTTTTGAACTTATACCATTACGAGCATTGTCACTATTACTATGTTGATTTTTTTCATATCCTAAATAATTTTGCATCTCAGAATTCAACATTTTTTCAACTAAACGTTTTGTTAATTCTTTATATGCTAAATTGTAAAGGTAAGTGCAACTAAATTATTTTTCTATCCAAATATTCGATTGGTGAAAGATAATTTAATATTTTTCTCGGTCTTTGATTTAAAGACAATATAAATTTATGAACTTCATTTTTATTAGTTTTTGAAAAAATAAATTTTTTAGGAAATTTTTCTCTAATTAAACCATTAGTATTTTCATTAGTACCTCTTTGTCAAGGTGAATATGGATTGGCAAAATAAATTTTTACATCTAAATTTTTTTCAAGTTGTTGTCAATTTGAAAATTCTTTGCCACGATCAAAAGTAATAGTTTTAACAATGTTTTTAGGAAGAATTGATAAATAATAACTGACATTTTTATTAATAACTTTAGTAGTTCTGTTTTTAACTAATATTGCTAAAGTAAATCGTGATACTCTTTCAACTAAAGTTATTAAACATGATTTGCTTTTGCCTCTTGATGATACTATAGTATCTCCTTCTCAATGACCAAGTGTTATACGATCATTAACATTTATATCTTGTTCTTTAATTGATTTACCATTAAACTTGCCACGATTTTCTTTAGATTTTCGTTTTTTACCTTTTCTTCTTAAATTTTTACTAGTAACTTTATCAAGCATTCCAAAATAAATTCAAGTATAAATTGTTTTAAAACTAATAACTTACTCTTTATGAAAATTTTTAATTCTGCCATAAATTTGTTCAGGTGATCAACCTAATAGTAATTTTTGTTGTACATATTTTACTAAATTCTTATTTTTAAACTTATGAAAACTAATATGTGATTGTTTTCGATTTTCAGCTTTATTTTGTGCAATTAATGAAAAATAATGATTATTATCTTTATTTCTATTAATTTCTCGAATAATAGTACTAATACTTCGATTAAGATTTTTAGCTATTTCACTAATTTTAAATTTAAATTTCAATTGATTCTCAATATAAATCCTTTCATCTATGCCAAGATGTTTATAACTCATATAAAAACTCCTTACTTTTTTCTAAACTAAATTTAGCATTATGAAATTTTTATATGAGAATTTTTTGCAATTTTATTTACTTGCACTTACAAGTATAATTCAGCTAAATTAATTAGAACTGGAATAAGTCCAATTTGTGCAATGATTGGTACAAGTGCTTATTATGGTCAAGTAATTGCAAATCCAGTATTAGGTTCAATTAATAGTTTATTATTTGGTAAAAAATTAGGTTTAGATATTTGAAATTTAAATCAAAGACCAAATACTAAAACTAAATTAATTAATAGTAGTAAAAAAATATTACTAGGTTTAGGAACAATTGGATTAGCAAATTATAGTAAATGAACTGAAAATAATATTAATCCTATTATTCCAACAACACCAGCTCCAATCACAACTACAACAGAAGGTCCGCCATGATTACTATTAAATAAACAAGAAAATCAGTCATTAATGGATTGAGATACATATATTAGTTTAAATGCTTATGGTATTTCAAATCTTATTAGTGGATTAACTGAGTTAATACCTAATAAATTTGAAACAATAAGAAAGATTTGTAATATGGCTACTGGTGGATGTTTAATATCAAGTGGTGTTGCTATGGGTATTAATAATGATTTTAATAATGCTTATGCAGTACCTACCATAATTGCTGGTGCAAGTGAAATTATTCATAATTTACTACCTATGGAAACTACAAATCATATTCAAGAAATGCAAGAAACACCATTTAATAATGAAACTGCAAGACTAATTAATGATAATAGATTTACTATTAATAGTGAAACTGAAAGTCAATATTATGGTAGTGATAATATGAGCGAAGTACCATTAAATCATGATAATGCTTCATTAAATTGAGATTATAATCACATGAGTTTATAAAGGAGGTGAATAATTTATGAATAAAGAAAAAATACTTGAATATTATAATAATGAAATTCATACATATAAAGAGAGAATGGAACAATTAAATAAAGAAATTGCCTTATTAGTAAGCATTATAAGTAATTCAAAATCGATGATTGAAAGAATTAATGGTGGTCAATTTGATGAATAATTAAAAATTAAAAATAAATAGTTGAAAGGAAAATATTCACATGAAAGAATTTTTACATGAATTAATAATTATTGGAACAAGTATTGGAATATTAATTTGCAGAGAAATTATTGTTTTATTAAAAAGATTTATCACAACTCCAAAACATGTTAGAGCAAATAACAAAATTATAAAACATCAAAAAAAATTAGCAAAATTAAACGAAAAAATTAATAAAGGAGAAAAATAATATGACAAAAATTGAATTTAATGAAAAATATAGAAAACAAGATATCAGTATTGATAGAGATTTTGATTTACATATTGATAATTGTTTTAAATTTTCTGATATCAATACATTAGAAAATGCTGTTAATGATTATAAAAAACTAATAAGTGAAATGCCACAATTAGTTAAAGATTGATTATTGGGATAAGATTAGGAGAATGTTAAATGTTAGAAAATGAAAATAATGTTCAACAAACAACTGAACCTTTAACTGAAAATAATGCTCAACAAGAAATAGAAAATAAAGTTAATGAAGCAGAAAATAAGTTAAATAAACTTAATCAAGAAATTAAAGAAAAAGAAATGATTAATATATTTAAAAAATATCAAGTTAAAACTGAATTTTATGATTATTTAAAATTTAAAACTAATAATTTAGAAAATTCAAAAATTGAAGAAACTATTAAAAAAATGGTTAAAGAACAACCAGTATTTAAAGAAATAATTAATACAGGTGGCAATAAACAAATAATTATTAATAATAATAAAACAAATGATAAAGAAAATTTTTTAATTAATTATAAAAAGAAAAATTATTTATAAACGAAAGGAAGAAATAAAATGTCAGTACCATTTAATCAAAATTTAGACAATACAGAGAGATTAGTAGAAGCACCAGAATTTATAGAGTTTTTTAAAATTTCAAATAGTCCATGGGCAAACTTTTTTCCTACTGAAATTGTTGACTCAGTAAATATTGAGTTTATTGTTAAAAAACCAAAAAAATCGGAAGTAAAAATTATTGCTTGGGATGATAAAAGTAAAAGATATGAATTACCATATGTTGATACAGATAAAATTAGTAAAAAAATAACTAAAAAATATCTTGCAGGAGAAATTATTGCAGATGTAGATTTAAAAGCAAATAATGGACAAAATTTATTAGATAGTATGCAATATGAAGTTGCAAATGATTTAGCAGATAAATTAGCAATTGATGATACACAAGCAATTGCAAAATTTGCTACTAAAATCGATATTGAAGATACAACACCAGTAGGCTATTTAAAATCAATGTTATCTGCTTGAAATACTTTGTTTCAATTTAGAAACATTGCAAATAGTAAATTTTTTATTACTAATGGTCTTTATGATAGTTTAGTTTATTTAGCAGATAATAAAGGTTTAATTACCGATAATCAGTTGGCACAACAATTACGTTTAAATGGAAATAATTTATATGTAAAAGGCGTATTATGTGAAATCGTTCTTGATGACTATATGATTTTTACTAATGATAAAAATGAACAACAATTAATGACCTTTATTTTAGCAACACCAAGAGCAATGAAAAGATACATGATAGAAAATACATTTATTTATGTAGATTTTATTAAAGATGATAAAGCAGGAAGAGCATATAAAGTTGCTGGTGAAGTTGTTGGAGAAGCAATCCCATATATTTCTAATAATGAAAAAACATCACGTTGAATGTTATGTGGAGTTATTAAAACAGAAAAAACTGATTTAAAAACTAAGATTACAACTTTAACAACTAATATTACTGCAAATGTTAATAACAATAATAATGAATTAAATACAGAAATCAAAAGTACTAATGAACTTAAATCATTAAATCCAAATTTAACAAATCCAACTATTAAATATTTTAGTGATGCACAAGGTAAAACTAATGTAAGTAATCAAAAACAAAAAGCAGGTGACTTATACATAGTTATTTCTTCAAATGTTAATGATTTAAATTATAAAGGTTCAACAAATCCAATTAAAATAACTCTTAAATAAAGGAAATTAATATCATGCCAATTGGTACAACTAGTACAGCAATACTTTTAAACATAAATAAACCAAAACATACTAGAACAAGTAAACAACAAGAAAATAAAAGTTTTTGATGAGAAATTTTAGAAATGATTGGTGTACAAGTTATAGCAGTAGCACTTGCTCCTTTTACTGGTGGATTAAGTGAAAGTGTAGCCCTTGGATTAGGTGCAAGTGATTTTATTGCAAGTACTATTAATTTTGGTATTTATGCTACAACTGATTTTACTATTAATCAAGTTTATGATTATTTGAAAGGAAATGTAACAAAATTAAATACTTTCTTTAATATACTACCTGCATTTGCTGAACTGAATAAAATTAGTCGTGATTATCGTACAACTAAATTTATTAAATTAGCACAAGAAACTAAAACATTAGAACAAGTTGGTATTAAAGAAGTAAAAAACTTACAAGAAATTATTAGTCAAGTAGGTGGAAAAGAAATTTTAACAGATAAAATTATTGGTAATAAACATTATTTAATGAATTATAGTTTTACTCCTAATCGTGAAACAGTATTACGAGATTTAGGTTATGTTGCTAAAAGACAATATAAAAATAATTTTCAAAAATTAGAAGCACAGGAGTTAAAAGATTACTTATTATTACAAAATACATTAATAAAATTAAGTTCACAATTAACTCCTAAATTTAAAATCAAAGATATTGAAAAAGCAAATAATTTTTTAAAAAAATATAATACTGATTTAAAAAAAGTATTATCTATGAACCAACATGATTGATTAAATTTAGTTCATACAATACACACAGAAAATAGATATGGAAAAACTTTAATTTTAGATTTACAAAAAATTTGTGCTAATTCTATTAAATTTAATTTTAAAAATAATGTTATTCATCAACTTGTTTTAAAAGCAAATCAAAGTTTTAAATATTTTGATATTAGATTTTATTTAAAAAAAGGTTTAAATAAATTTTGAAAAGATACTCCATATTTTGAAAAATTACGAGAAAGTATATATAAATTACAAGAAAAATTTGAAAAGTTAGAAAAACAAGCATTTGAAAAAATTAATAAATTAAAAGAAAAAGCAACTGATTTATTTACTAGTGCAGAGAAAAAAGCAATTAAACATGCACAATTAATTCCATTAAATTCCCCAGTATTTATGGGTTATAAAATTCAACCTTTATCATTAGATAAATGTGCAATTACTATTTATCATCGCAATCCTAAATATAAACCAATTACAGTTGTTGATAGTATTCTTAAAGCAAAAACTTTTGTTACTCAACTACATCCATTCCATTGATATCGTTGATATAGTGGTTGATACATTGGTTATGGAGTTAATCAAAATAAATGATTAAAAGCAATAGTATTTGCTCCACCAGTTATTCAACAAGTAATTAGAGATAGTTTTAAAGTTTATAGAGAAATATTTAGAACTATTAGAACTTATCATAAAGTAGTAAATGTTATTAATAATCCTATTGAAAATATTAACAAATCATTTAAAAATGTTGGTTTAAAATTTTCAGTAAATACTTTATTTGGTACGGGATTATTACATCATTTAGAAAAATTTGCATATAGTCAAGTTATAGCAAAAAGTAAGAAAAAATTAAAAAAAGGCAAAAATAAAATACAAAAAGAAATTGAACATATAACACATAAAAAAACAAAAAAACATACTCATCATTATAAACAAGCATTTTTTAAGGAATGATAAATTATGATTAATAAACTTTGAACTGGTGTCAGTCTAGAAAATTATAATAACTGATATCCATTAACTGGAAAAATTACAGAAACACCACAGCAATATATACAAAAATGACCTAATGTTAATGATTGATTTAAAACTTTTGCTATTCGTGCTCAAAATGATATTAATGCTTATCTTGATTTTATTTTATCTAAATTTCCCTTTGATAGTTTTAAAGATGAATTAATTAAAGAAACATTAAGAGATATGGTTTATGTTATGGTTGAACATTGAGTATTTAATCGTACACCAATTGAATTTAATGTTGATGCTACTATTCAATTTAATAATGGTAGTCAATTTAGTGCAAATAGTACTCCTACGATTAATGTTTGAGATTTAGCACCTAGTAGAATGAAAATATGAGCAAGATTAACTGAATTAAAACAAATATTTTCAAGTTATAATAATGATGAAATAGATGTTGAAAAAATTGACTTAAAAGCATTTTATACTAGAAATCAAGTTGATGAATTAATTGAACAACAAAAAGAATTTACATTATTAAAACAAATTAAATTATATGATGATTTAGTTGATGATAATGAAAATGAAATATATAGAGGTCCTGTTAGTAAATTTATTAATAAAGGTTATGTTGCAACAGATTACGATAAAGAAACTGAAACAATGATTTTAGATTGACCTGATGAAATTGGAACATTACCACCAGAAGCATTACAAAATAATCCACAAATTGGTGATTATACACATGCTCCAACTTGTGATTTTTCTGCTAAACAACAAAAAAATATTACAGCTTTAACTAATACTAAACAAAATAAATTAAGTACTGGTCATGGCATTAATCTTACAGAAGATAATGTAATATCTGTAAGTTCTTATTTAGTAACACCACAAGATTTTTTAAATAATCCACAATGAGAAGAACAAAAATCAATGATTTTAACAAGAAATACATATTATCAAATTTTTTGGTCACCTAATATGTCAAACAGTCAAGGACATAAAGGAATATTTTTCTTTTATGGTGCAGTACCAACAGCCCATAATGTAGCTATTGATTCAGCAGGTTATTATTCAAATTCTACTAATGAAATTAAAGCTCATTTAAGTGTCCAACCCGAAAATGATGAATTAATACTATCATATTTTGATGGTAATTCTTGAATAGTAACTAATCTAGATGGAAATAAACTAGGAACTAAAATATATAAGCCTAAGACAAATAATAAAATTTATAGAATTAAAAGTAATACATTAGATATTACTTCACCAAGTGTAATTAATATAAATAAACCTATAAAAATTAATTCAAAAAGTTTAGAAACTAATGAAATAGAAGAAAATAATTGAGATATTGAATTAAAAGATATTCCTCCAACACCAAGTCCAAGTAGTTCAAATTGAAAAGATGTAGGAACAAGAGAGAAAAATAAATGAGATAATTGACAAATTACTTATGATTTTCAAGAAAATAAACATTATAGAGTTTATTATTCTTGAAGTATATATAATTCAGTTTATACTATTCAAGAATTTATTATAACTAATAAAAAAATTGCTGGTGTACAAATACAAACCTTTAATGATAGTACTAATATAATAATTTTATCAGTTCAACATGCAAAATGGATTACTATTTATACTGGAAAAGGTAATTTAAAAGGTAATGTATGAAAATTAGAAGAATTACAGGAATAATATTATGTTTTTTAAAATTATAAAAATTATTTTAGGTTTAATAGGAGTAATTTTATCATCAGCAACAGCAGGTTTAATTATATTTATCATTGTAAAAATCATATTAAAAATTAATCAAATATTTTAAGAAAGGTGGTGAATATTATGTTAGGTAAATTTTTTAGAAAAGATAAAAGTAATATTAGTGATAATCAAAATGAAAAAGTAAAATTTTTAAATAATAAAAAGCTGAATTATACTTGTAAGTGCAAGTAAATAAAATTGCAAAAAATTCTCATATAAAAATTTCATAATGCTAAATTTAGTTTAGAAAAAAGTAAGGAGTTTTTATATGAGTTATAAACATCTTGGCATAGATGAAAGGATTTATATTGAGAATCAATTGAAATTTAAATTTAAAATTAGTGAAATAGCTAAAAATCTTAATCGAAGTATTAGTACTATTATTCGAGAAATTAATAGAAATAAAGATAATAATCATTATTTTTCATTAATTGCACAAAATAAAGCTGAAAATCGAAAACAATCACATATTAGTTTTCATAAGTTTAAAAATAAGAATTTAGTAAAATATGTACAACAAAAATTACTATTAGGTTGATCACCTGAACAAATTTATGGCAGAATTAAAAATTTTCATAAAGAGTGAGTTATTAGTTTTAAAACAATTTATACTTGAATTTATTTTGGAATGCTTGATAAAGTTACTAGTAAAAATTTAAGAAGAAAAGGTAAAAAACGAAAATCTAAAGAAAATCGTGGCAAGTTTAATGGTAAATCAATTAAAGAACGAGATATAAATGTTAATGATCGTATAACACTTGGTCATTGAGAAGGAGATACTATAGTATCATCAAGAGGCAAAAGCAAATCATGTTTAATAACTTTAGTTGAAAGAGTATCACGATTTACTTTAGCAATATTAGTTAAAAACAGAACTACTAAAGTTATTAATAAAAATGTCAGTTATTATTTATCAATTCTTCCTAAAAACATTGTTAAAACTATTACTTTTGATCGTGGCAAAGAATTTTCAAATTGACAACAACTTGAAAAAAATTTAGATGTAAAAATTTATTTTGCCAATCCATATTCACCTTGACAAAGAGGTACTAATGAAAATACTAATGGTTTAATTAGAGAAAAATTTCCTAAAAAATTTATTTTTTCAAAAACTAATAAAAATGAAGTTCATAAATTTATATTGTCTTTAAATCAAAGACCGAGAAAAATATTAAATTATCTTTCACCAATCGAATATTTGGATAGAAAAATAATTTAGTTGCACTTACCTTTACAATTTAGCCATTAAATAATGAACAAGTAACAATTAATCGCTCAATTTATAGTATTAGTGATAATAAAAAACAATTTCCATTAGATTTTAAATCATTTATTAATAATCCTAATCTATTACAAGAATAAAAATTAAATATTAATTATATACCAATATCAATTATGCGAAATAAAGCAAATGAGTTAGCAGATTGTAATAAAGTAATGGATAAAATTAAAGCATTAGATGTTATTTATGAACAAATTGTTTTAGATACTATTTTAAACTCACCTAAATTTATTTTTAATCAAACTTATGGTAATGTTCAATCAACATTAGAAGAAGCAGTAAGAACATTAGTTACTAAAAACTACATATTTAAAAGTGGCGGAGATAATAATGAACAAAACGAAAATATCAATATGACAAATAGTAATTTTAAAGGTAAGAATTTAACTGATATATACGATTGAAATGTTAATGAAATATTTAAACGTTGTGGTATTCATATACCAAATCAAAAAAAATCTGCACAACAATCAGTTCCAGAAAGTACAGCAGTAAATATTTCAACTATTAATTACATTGAACAAAAATTATGACAATTTAATATTGATATTCTTAAATTTATTCAAATATTAGTACGTATGGATAAAGATTTATTAAATAGTAAAACATTTAACATTATTGATGAACAAAAAATTAATAATTTAACAGTTAAATTAAAATTATTTAACCCCGAAAATAACCAATTAATAGGAGATAACAATGGAAAACAACAACAAACCACAAACGAAGTTTCCTCAGAAACAGAAACAAACTAAACTTAATCAAGCAGAAGTAGAAAATGATTATTTAATTGATAATATTCCTTATGACTTTACTAATATGATGCGCGCTACTAGTGACCCAGATATTAATAGAGCATACGATGAATTTAAAAAAAGAACTTTATATATTTATGAAATTGAACGCTTATTTAAAAATAATGAAAATAATAGTTTAAGATTTTCAGCAAATACTATTAAAATTGGTTTTATTGATATTGATAAAGTATTAAAAGCTACTGCTGTTGAAACATCAGACTTTACTATGCAATTAAATCAAAGAGCAAGTACAAATATTAATGATAATACAATTGAATATAGTATGACTGATATTAAAAATTTAATATTTCAAGAAATAAATTTATTAAATCAATTTAAGTTATATGCAGTTAGTATTAATGAACCATTAACTGAAAATAATATTGATAATTTGTATATCATTAATAATTATTCACAACCTTATCAAAATCCAAAAAAAAGAAGTACTAAAAGTATAACTATTATAAAAATTAAAGATTTTAAAACAAGAGATGGTTATCCAATCATTATTAAATTACAAAAACCATTAGATAAAGATACCAAAGTAATTGGTTTAAAAATTAAAGCCCCTAGAATCATGATTTTTGGCAATATAAAAGTACTTGGTGAAGTTGACAATATGGAAGTATACCCAAAGTTATTTGTGAAAGATAAGATAGCATTTCCACTATTATCAATGCCTATTGAAACTCAACCAAAAGTTAGAATATTACAACAATGATTTAGTGAACAAATCTTACCATGAAATTTAGCAAAATAATTTATAGGACAAGAAAAATCAGTTTTAGATTTAATTGCTATTGGTGGTGGAACTGAAACAAGAAAAGAAATTATTAATAATGCAAGAGTAACTAATGCTAAAATTGGTTATGATGTTACTAAAAATTCAAAAGTATGACCATTATCTGATGAACTAGAATTAAAAGATGCAAAATTAGAGTCATGATTTTTAGCAGGTAACTATAATTTATTTATTTCTACAACTAATAAATTTCATGATGTTGAACTAGAAATAAATGATAAACCACCAATTGATAGTTTACAACAACTATTATTAGACATGTTAAGTTACACATATACTTATAATAGAAATTTTGATGGGTTTGACCCAAATGATTTATCAAAAGATATCGCAAAATTAAGAGCAAAATTTGAAAGTCAAAAACCAAATGAAGTTATTACTAATTTATTTAAACAATGAGAATTAGATTATCCTAATTACACAAACTTACCACAAGTTAAAATATTAAAACAAATAATTACAATGTTATCAAAAAATATTTACTCAACAATGTCTATTAATAATGGTTTAAATGATGATAATAAATTATTATTACCTTATTATTTTGAATTAAAATCAAATCCTATACATTCTACACCTGATAAAGTTTGAGAATTTAAAGATGTAAAAATAGTATTAAAATCTGAATATTTTGATTTTACTGATATTAGTAATATTAAATTAAAAAATAATGATATTAGCCAAAATGAATTATTTAAATTAGATGATAATCAATTTAATTGATTATCTATTACAAACGAATTAGAAAGTAATAATATACCTTCATTAATTCCAGCAGATTGAACATTAGGAAATGGTGAATATGGAAAATACTTTACAAAAGTAATTATTGATAAAGGTAAAATTAGAGATGCTTTAAATTTATATGGCTCAAATAAATCTCAATTATTTTCTAAATTGGAATTTTATAAAGAAATATTACAAATTGAAAACCCGATTAATAACTTAAATCGGATTGAAGTTAGTGGAGTATTTGGTGCTGGAAATTATAATTTAATTTTAATAACCGACAAACAAGAAATAGACTTAAAAAATATTAATTTATTTGATAAATATAATGAAAATATTTCTTATATAAATTTAGAAATTTAATTATTAAAATAGCCATGAATGAGGCTTTTTAGTAATCTGTGTTTCTTTGTTTTGCAAAGTACTAGTTCAGATTAATTCTGTCTTCAAATTTTATCATAAAATGAGCAATTGCTGTATTTCAATTTTGAATGGGCATTGTTCATTTTTTTGATATATTTTCAATTGCTAAGTAAAATATTTTGAAAACTGCCATATCATTTGGAAAAACTTTTTTATTTCTGATGACTTTTCGTAATTGACTATTAACAGATTCAATAGAATTTGTAGTATAAATCACTCTTTTGATTTCTGGAGGATAACTAATAAAAATCATTAAATTATCTCAATTTTTATATCAAGATTTAGCAATTTGAGGATAGTGTTTATTTCATTTACTTTCAAATGATTCTAAAGCTTGCATTGCTTGTTCTTCACTACATGCATTATAAATTGGCTTTAAATCTGTAACTAGTGATTTTCGATGTTTGTATGAAACATATTTTAAACTATTTCTGATTTGATGAACTATACATAATTGATGTTCAGTTTTAGGATAAACTGATTGTATTGCTTCTGACATGCCTGTTAAGTTGTCACTACAAGCAATAAGAATATCATTTAAGCCACGATTTTTCATTTCTGTGAAATTTGCTAATCAAAATTTAGCGCCTTCATTTTCACTAATTCATAAACCTAAAACATCTTTTTTACCTTCTAAATCAACACCTAAAGCTATATAAACTGATTTGTTAATAATGCGTTTATCTTGTCGTACTTTAACTACTATACAATCAAAATAAACAATGGGATAAATGTCTTCTAATGGTCTATTTTGTCATGCTTTGACATCATCAATCACATCATCAGTAATTTGACTAATAACACTTTCACTAATATCAGCACCATGATATAACTCTTGTAACTGCATTCTAATATCTGATAATGTCATACCTTTTGCATATAAGGAAAGAACTTGTTGATCAAAACCATCAAATCTTCTCTGTCTTTTTGGCACTATTACAGGAGTAAAATTACTATTACGATCTCGTGGTACATCAATCTCAATTTTACCTTGTTGAGTTATTAATTTTTTTGAACTTATACCATTACGAGCATTGTCACTATTACTATGTTGATTTTTTTCATATCCTAAATAATTTTGCATCTCAGAATTCAACATTTTTTCAACTAAACGTTTTGTTAATTTTTTATATAAACCCCCTTCTTTAAAAACTGTTGTTAAATCTTCAGTATTTTCTAATAATAAATCTACTGCTTTTGATATTGGATCATTATTATTAAAGTTATCTTTTTTAGCCATCTGTAACTCACTCTTTCTAGTCATTTAATTATATTTACTAGAATTAATTAAACATAGTTATTTTTGTAAGTTACACAGATTACTAAACATTACCCCATGAATATATATACCATCTCATTTTACATCATGATTTGGTTGTTTTGGAATATTTGAAAAATATAAATTCATTTTTTTGGTTCCACTACTATCAAAATAATCTGCTCAAATTGTAGTATCACCAAAAACAACTTCATGATTTGGTTTTAGATAATAATTAAATTTTTTATTTTCATGGGTAAGCACCTCCCATGATTAATCCTATTGTTCCGGTTGTAGCACCAGTTAGTGCTAATGCTAATGTTATTTTACTTAAATTTGTTTTTATTCATGTTTTCATATTAAATTACTCCTTTTTTCCTTGATTTTACTTCTAAATTGTACTGATTTTTTATTATTTTTACAAGTATGCTTTTAAACTCAAAATAATGCCTAAATTAAAAGTGTTTATTTTGTGATACCTATACTATTAATTGTATTGAAATTGTTTATTATATAGCAAATGTGAAGATACTTTTTTTCACAGTAGCATTATTTTTACCACGAATGACATTTTTATATGGATATAGTGCATAAAATAATGCATCATATGGGTCTTGATACATATTTTTGTCAGGAATGTTAGTTTTTGTTTCATCATAACGTAATTCTTCTAAACATTGAGTTGTTTTTGATAAATCATCTTTATTTGCATAAAAGTTTCCATAACTCATAATATTTCTCATTCAAACTACTCTATTAGTTAATCCGGCTTCTTGATTTAAATTTGAAGCATGTTTAATAGCAGTTTGTGTTATTAAAATAGTATTGTGTTCATCAATTAATTTTTGATTTAATCAATCCATTGCTGTTCTTGCTTTATCATCATAAAAATAAATTGCTTGTTCAAAATTTTCAAAATTATCAATTAATCCTAAAATTTCATTAACATAAGCATTAATTTTTTCATTTTCATTAATAAAATCATTTGGTGTAACAACTAATTTACAAATAATATAAGCATCATAATAACCAGTATTATTATATTCTTTAAAACCAACTATCATAAATACAGTATGGTCTTTATGTCCAGTTGCTCAATCAACACCAACTGAATAAAAATCAAATTTATACATATCTTTTTCTTGATTATAAAATTGTTTTAAATCATATGGTTGTCAATATTTTACTGTTTTTTGAAATGGAAAAATTGTTGCATCACTATCTAAAAATTCAAAACCATAAAAAACAGTATTAAATTCATCAGGATTACTTTTTTTCATTTCTAATAATGTTCTTTTTTGAATATCTGGTAATTTATTTCAAAATGGTTGAATAGTAAATCTTAAAACAAATAAACCTAAACCACTAAACATATCTTTATTTTCATAATAAACTTTACCAACTTTTTTAAGATTTTCCATCACTTTATCATTTAATGGTAAAAATGGCGTGCAATACTTTAAATAAAATGGATGGTATTTATCATAAGGATTACATGTAAAAGTAATGAAAAAACTTTTATAAAAATAACGAGTAATCTTTTGTCCAAAGTTAGAACTATATATATTTTTATCAATAAATGTTCAACTTCATTCTTTAATTGGTTCATTTGATACTTTAATACGATTACTTCTAAACATAGAATTTTGTAATCTTTCATATCGATATGTTAATTGCTTTTCAGTTAATGTTTCTTTTTCTTCAGCCATTATTATTTCATCTGTTCTTGAACCTAAAAAACTTGAGCCACCTGCTTCTTTTCCAAAAATCTTATTACCATTAGCATAGCCAATAAAGTCAATTTGTTGATTATTAGGAAAAATAATATAACCACCATCCTTAGTAATTTTTCATTTAATACCATGTGGATTATTAGGTAATAAATTAATATCATATTTATCTAGTAAAACTTGACAAACATTCATCAATGCCCCAATAGTAGTTTCACTATGAGTATTTTCATATCTTCTTACTTCTTGAACACTGCTATCACTAAAATTACAGCATATAAATAAATTAAATGCTAAACAATTTCAAGTTTTTCTTGTTCCCCGTGCAGTTGGAATAAAACGATAAAAACAATTAGTAGTAAAATATTCTGCTCATTCATCACCAACAAATTCTTTAAAAATATCTCAACTAAAACCATAATTATTATCACTAAAATTAAGATTATATTTTTTATTTAATTGTCCATAACTACTAATAAAAGCCATATTTACTCCTTATTTTTAAAAAAAATTAAACTTAAATTATTAACAAACAAAAATTTAGAAAGGAAAATTAAAAATGTTTATACTACCATTCACTAATCATTTTGATTGAGACAAACACGATTTTAATCAAGATGAATTAAATTTACAACAAACAGAAGAATTATTTGCAAAAATAGATGATTATTTATGAAGTATATGTGATAAATCTGAATATAAATCATATAGATTTAGAAAAAGAAAATTAAAAGCAAAAAAGGGTTTATTAAATTATAAACGACGTATTTGTACACATTATAACTCAAAAACACAAAAAAAGGAATTTGTTTCATTGTTAGATAATTATCTTGGAGTTAAAAAATATAGTAAACTTGCACCTAATTTCATTAAACAAATTTTAAAATATTTTGCTGATGATAAAAAGTATCGTGATGTTTGTGATACTTTTATTGAAGGTTTAATAAGTAATAGTACAGTTTGCAGAACATATCAAAAATTTGAATTACCAAAAGTTAATATTCCTAAAATTGTATTACAACCAAATCAAACATTATATATAAATATTGATGATGGACATCGAAAATTTAAGTTTAATGAAAAACACAATACTAAAAATTGTAAAAAATGTTCTATGAGATTAATAGTATTTTGTACTGGTAAAAAGAAAAATGGAAAATTAATTAATAAAAGAGCAGTTTGTAAAATAAGAGTATCAAAAACAGAAATTGGTGCAGAAAAAACTGCAAAATTAATTGAAAAATATGGTAATTTATTTTTTGAAAACTTTGACCAAGCAAATTTAGTAGTTTGTGGAGATAGTGCAAAATGAATTAGAAAAACTGCTACAATTTTAAATGCTAAATTTATTTTAGATAAATTCCATGCTTTTCATGTTTTATTTCTTGGAATAATGGCCGGAAGAAGAAAAAATAAAATTGCTAAATTACACTATCAAAATGCAATAACTTTATTTGAAAAAGGTCAATATTATGAATTAATTGATTTTTTACAATCATTAACTTTGCAATATAAAAAATTAAAAGTTGGTTATTTTATTAATGCAAAAGATGGTGTATTAAACCAAGCACTAGTTGAAAATATTGGTTGCTTTACTGAAACTAATATTAAACAAATTTTAAAACATATGATTGGTGATAGAACCTATAACATTGATATGTATACAAAAATGGTTAATTTTAAATGCTATCAAATAAATACTGCCATCCAGTTATTATAAATTAAAACTTAAATTCAAAAATAACTAAAAATAAAACAAAACTTATTAAAGTAAACTTTAATAAGAATTTTTGAGTTATAAAAGTAAGTATTATTGTTGACTAATATTTTCTAAGTGTTAAGATTAACATACAATTGCATATTGAAGTCAAAATTATTCTCGTCTAATTTTATAATTTTAAGACAAATTTGAATATTATTGACAACATCGGTACGCTCCCTATACAAAATAACATTGGGATGTCTAACTCTAGATACTGCTCTAATTTCTTGCAAAAATCGTTCTTTTATTAAGTCATCTAGTGGTGAAATTGGATTAATTTCTTTTAAAGCAACTTGCCGATTTAAATATTTATCTTGTGCTTCATAAACTTTAGCCATACCACCCGAACCAATAATTTTTAAAATATGATAACGATTATTCAATAATTTATTTATTTCCATTAGTTTCACCATTACTTTTAAATTTATTTTTTAAAAATTACTAACTTATTTATAATTTATATTTTACACAAAAATATCAAAAGACTAAAATTTTATTTCCATTAATAATGCAGTAACATTATCAGTTGAAACATTAAGTAATGCTTGCTTAATTAATAATTTAACTTTATTATTAATATTTCCATTTTTTTCTAAAATATTAACTATTTCATATTCTTCTAAAAAATCATGAACACCATCACTAGTTAAAAGAAAATATGATGGAATTATTAATGGTAAATGAAAAATATCAGTTTTTAATGGCTTACGTGGACCAAGAGCACTAGTCAATGCCTTTCAATAAGTGTGATTTAAATCAACACTTAATTCTTTAGTTGTATTTTTTTGTAAATATAAATTTAAAATATTATGATCAACTGTTAACTGTTTTAATCCTTGTTCACTATATTGATAAATACGTGAATCACCAATATTTACTAAATAAGCTTTGTTATTAGTAATTAAAATTATTACCATAGTTGTTCCCATATCAAGCGCTTGTTCATTACTTAAACTAAAATTATTCATTTCAATTTCAATAATTTCTATCTTTTCTTGTAATCATGCATGAATTTGTTTATCATGTTTTAATTTAGTAAAATCTGTTGTTTCAAAAAATTTTTTTAACATACTAACAGCCATATTACTCGCCACTTCACCACATTTATGACCACCCAATCCATCACAAACAACACCAATAACTTGTCCAGTGTTATTTGTTAAATATAAAACGGCATCTTGATTATTTGTACGATAATTACCAACATCTGTTTTATAACTAGCATTTATTTTCATAAACTGTTCCCCTATATTCCTTTTTTTAATTTACAAATATAAAATCCATCAGTATTGTTATTAAAACCAAAAAATTGTTTTTCTGCAATGATTGTCATATCTGGGTGATTTTTAACAAAATTCTCAATTTGATTTTGATTTTCTTTAATATTGAAAGTACAAGTAACATACACAACTATCGCTTCAGGTTTTAAAAGTTGATAAGCCTTATTTAATAATTTTGCTTGAACAGTAATTAACTGATTAATTTCTTCTTTACTTCAATTGATAAGTTTAACTTCTGGTTTTCTTTTAATTAAACCTCAAGCAGTACTAGGAGCATCAATTAAAATTTTGTCAAATTTATTATTAAAATCTAATATTGTAGAATCACCATATTTAAGTTTAGTATTTGTTACCCCTAATTTTTTTAAATAAGTAGCACCAATTTTTAATCGTTCTTCATTTATATCACAAGCAACTATCTTACCGTGATTAGACATTAAAGCTGCCATATGGGCTGTTTTACTAGCAATTCCTGCACACATATCTAATACTTCATCATATGGTTGTGGATCTAAAATATGACTAACTAACATACTTGCTTGATCTTGTTTAATAATTTCACCATTTTCATATAATTTTGTGTTAAAAATTGACTTTGAACTAATAATACCATCAGATACTATCTCGCTTAAACAAAAGTTAAAAGATTTATAATTTTCATTGTTTAACACTTTATTAACAGTAGTTTTTAATGTATTAACTCTAAAACTAATTAATGGCATTCTTAAGTTATCTTTTATCAATTGATTTGCAATATTAATACTAAATTGTGATTTTATTAAAGAGTATAATCAACTAGGATAACTATATTTAATTAATTTAATATTTTGTTTACTTTCTTTTTGTAAATTAAATTCTGATCTAAATTCAGTAAAACATAAATCTAATACTTTAGAAATAATAAATGTTAGTTTATTATCAATGGTGCTTACTTTTTTTAAAGTATTTTCAATGAAAATTTCTTTATTAGTAATTTCTAAAAAATAGATTTCATATAAAATTATTCATAATAAAATAGTTATGTGAAAAGGAATAGTAATTACTGATTTCAAAACATTTCATATTTGATTTAATATATAATCTAAATAAATTTGATTTTTTAAGGTTCCTAGTACTATTTTTTCAATTGCTTCTTTTTCTGATAATGTTAGATTTTTATCTCGCATCATTTGTGCTAATAAAACATTACAATGACCTTTTTCTAGGATTACTTGTACTAGAATTTTATAAACATCATTTTGAATTATCATTATTTAACCCCACAGAATTTTTAATTATACATATATTATAACTTAAATTATATTTTTAATTTTGATAAGTATTTTACTACTATAACTATTAAAAAATGCATCATTACAATGCATTTTTAGTAATAAATTATTATTTTTTTAAAAAAATAAACTATTAAAAGTTACTCTTTATATTTACTTTACCTTTTCATTTTTTATAATCTTCACCATATTTATATATATTATTAATTTTAATACCAAGAATAATTCCTGATCATATTGCACAAGGTGTATTAGCACAAATTATAACTAAATCTTTCATTAAAATTGTTGATTCAGATCCACCATGATATGATAAATGAATAATGCCCCATAATACTCATAAACTGTTAGCTGTTGTATAAAGAATAAATGTAAGTAAAGAAATACCATCTGTTTTTTTAGTTTTTATTGTTTTTAAAGACTGTGGACAAAATGCTATAACAGCAATAAGTGCTCCAATAATCCCTATTATAGTAATAATTCATCATTCACTATTTGCCATTATTTTTATTCCTCCAAAGTTTTAGCATTTTCGCCCAACGTTTTCATATTTTTTACTTTAACATAAATAATACAATTAGTTGCAGTCATTGTTACTGTATACGGTATTATTAAGGTAGAACCTCAAATTGCAATTTCAAGAGTATCAGCACCTTCTGGTCACATTACTGGTAATGTTACTGAAAGTATTCCAAATATCAAGAAAAAAAGATTAGCAATATTATAAATAATATAAGTTGATAAGATTATATGTTTAGTTTTCTTAGTTTTTATTATTTTTATTGCTTGTGGAATAAATGTTATAATAGACAATATTCCGGCTAAATAACCTATAATTCCAATAAAAGTTTGCATTTTCATCCTCCATTAAATTTTAAAAATATTTTAGTAGTTTTTTTAAAACTATTAATATACTTATTTCTTGTTTTATTAAAAATAACATTATTTTAATTTTAATCATTTAAAATAGAAAGTGTTTAGTTAATTTTTTTTCAAATGCTGAATTATACTTGTAAGTGCAAGTAAATAAAATTGCAAAAAATTCTCATATAAAAATTTCATAATGCTAAATTTAGTTTAGAAAAAAGTAAGGAGTTTTTATATGAGTTATAAACATCTTGGCATAGATGAAAGGATTTATATTGAGAATCAATTGAAATTTAAATTTAAAATTAGTGAAATAGCTAAAAATCTTAATCGAAGTATTAGTACTATTATTCGAGAAATTAATAGAAATAAAGATAATAATCATTATTTTTCATTAATTGCACAAAATAAAGCTGAAAATCGAAAACAATCACATATTAGTTTTCATAAGTTTAAAAATAAGAATTTAGTAAAATATGTACAACAAAAATTAGAGGCTTTTTAGTAATCTGTGTTTCTTTGTTTTGCAAAGTACTAGTTCAGATTAATTCTGTCTTCAAATTTTATCATAAAATGAGCAATTGCTGTATTTCAATTTTGAATGGGCATTGTTCATTTTTTTGTTATATTTTCAATTGCTAAGTAAAATATTTTGAAAACTGCCATATCATTTGGAAAAACTTTTTTATTTCTGATGACTTTTCGTAATTGACTATTAACAGATTCAATAGAATTTGTAGTATAAATCACTCTTTTGATTTCTGGAGGATAACTAATAAAAATCATTAAATTATCTCAATTTTTATATCAAGATTTAGCAATTTGAGGATAGTGTTTATTTCATTTACTTTCAAATGATTCTAAAAAGCTTGCATTGCTTGTTCTTCACTACATGCATTATAAATTGGCTTTAAATCTGTAACTAGTGATTTTCGATGTTTGTATGAAACATATTTTAAACTATTTCTGATTTGATGAACTATACATAATTGATGTTCAGTTTTAGGATAAACTGATTGTATTGCTTCTGACATGCCTGTTAAGTTGTCACTACAAGCAATAAGAATATCATTTAAGCCACGATTTTTCATTTCTGTGAAATTTGCTAATCAAAATTTAGCGCCTTCATTTTCACTAATTCATAAACCTAAAACATCTTTTTTACCTTCTAAATCAACACCTAAAGCTATATAAACTGATTTGTTAATAATGCGTTTATCTTGTCGTACTTTAACTACTATACAATCAAAATAAACAATGGGATAAATGCCTTCTAATGGTCGATTTTGCCATGCTTTGACATCATCAATAACATCATCAGTAATTTGACTAATAACACTTTCACTAATATCAGCACCATGATATAACTCTTGTAACTGCATTCTAATATCTGATAATGTCATACCTTTTGCATATAAGGAAAGAACTTGTTGATCAAAACCATCAAATCTTCTCTGTCTTTTTGGCACTATTACAGGAGTAAAATTACTATTACGATCTCGTGGTACATCAATCTCAATTTTACCTTGTTGAGTTATTAATTTTTTTGAACTTATACCATTACGAGCATTGTCACTATTACTATGTTGATTTTTTTCATATCCTAAATAATTTTGCATCTCAGAATTCAAGATTTTTTCAACTAAACGTTTTGTTAATTCTTTATATAAACCCCCTTCTTTAAAAACTGTTGTTAAATCTTCAGTATTTTCTAATAATAAATCTACTGCTTTTGATATTGGATCATTATTATTAAAGTTATCTTTTTTAGCCATCTGTAACTCACTCTTTCTAATCATTTAATTATATTTACTAGAATTAATTAAACATAGTTATTTTTGTAAGTTACACAGATTACTAAACATTACCTGATTTTATGCTAATCATATCATTATTATTTTACTATTAATTGTTTATTCTTATTATTATTGTTGACTTTAAAGAAATAGTTTCTTGGTTTTTTACTAAAGCAATAGAAAGTGTTAGTTCATCTCCGTCTGTTAAATTATTTGGACGAGGGAATGCTTCTCTTCTTTCAAAACTTATAACATTAAATTTTGCTTTTCAACCAACTAATTGTTCAAAGTTATTAAATTTAATAGCTTTTTCAGTTCTGCTTTTGCTTATTAATGGTACTTCTGTTTTATCTTTTAATCATTTATTAACAGTTTCTTCTAATTTATAACCCGCTTGGAAATGCTCAATAGAACTTCCTTCATAAACAAATTCATTATAACTTAACTTAGCAGGACTATCACTTGCAAAAATATTAAATAAAGCATCAGTTCCAGTCATTACTTTTACTGTATATTTATCCCCTAAATTTGTTTTACCATCTTCTTTAAAGAATTGTAAATTATATGTCCCATCACCAACTACAAGTTTTTCATCATCATTTGGTTCTACAAATTTACTAGTAGAAACTTTTATATTAGATATTTTATTTTTAATTTTAGCAACTTCCGCTGCATCAAAAGTACCATCTTCAGGTGTTGTTCCTGATGTTAATTTCTGTTGTAAAACAGATTTTAAAAAATAGAAACTGTCTTTATCTTTAGCTTTGACTTGACCAGTAGTTGCCTCATTTTCTAATAATTTAGTAACTAAAATATCGGAATTATCAATTCAGAAAAAGGATGTATCTTTTTCTCAATCAAGTCTAATAGTTTTTAAACCGTTTCCTTCATCATTTGTTAAATCTAAATTTATTGATACTTGATCTAGTAATATTTTTACTTGATCTTCTTTGTTGTTACCACAAGCTATAATAGTAGTTACTGGCACTGTTGTTATGACACTAGCACCTAATAACTTTAATAAAGTTCTCATATTCCTCATTTTTTTCTTAACCTCCTCAGTTAAATCTAGAATAGATGTGAGAAATTATCTTCAATAATCTTATGTAAAACATATTATTTTAAATAACTCACTAATACTATTATAATACATAAAAAAAATTTTATGGTTTTTTTTACACATTTAAGAGTGTATTTATAAATTATTAATAGTAAAATTAAATAAAAAACACTTATAATTTTTTTTGAGAGCATACCAATGTTGTCTATAACATTCATTAAATGTCTTTAAATTATAAAGTTAGACGAGAATAATTTAGACTTCAATATGCAATTGTATGTTAATCTTAACACTTGTAAAATATTAGTCAACAATAATACTTACTTTTATAACTCAAAAATTCTTATTAAAGTTTACTTTAATAAGTTTTATTTTATTTTTGGTTTTTTAAAATCTTTAATTTTAATTTATAATAACTGGATGGCTGTATTTATTTGATAGCATTTAAAATTAACCATTTTTGTATACATATCAATATTATATGTTCTATCACCAATCATTTTTTTTAAAATTTGTTTAATATTAGTTTCAGTAAAGCAACCAATATTTTCAACTAATGCTTGGTTTAATACACCATCTTTTGCATACATAAAATAACCAACTTTTAATTTTTTATATTGCAAAGTTAAAAATTGTAAAAAATCAATTAATTCATAATATTGACCTTTTTCAAATAAAGTTATTGCATTTTGATAGTGTAATTTAGCAATTTTATTTTTTCTTCTTCCAGCCATTATACCAAGAAATAAAACATGAAAAGCATGAAATTTATCTAAAATAAATTTAGCATTCAAAATTTCAGCAGTTTTTCTAATTCATTTTGCACTATCTCCGCAAACTATTAAATTTGCTTGTTCAAAATTTTCAAAAAATAAATTACCATATTTTTCAATTAATTTTGCAGTTTTTTCAGCACCAATTTCTGTTTTTGATACTCTTATTTTACATGCAGCTCTTTTATTAATTAATTTTCCATTTTTCTTTTTACCAGTACAAAATACTAATAATCTCATAGAACATTTTTTACAATTTTTAGTATTGTGTTTTTCATTAAACTTAAATTTTCTATGACCATCATCAATATTTATATATAAAGTTTGATTTGGTTGTAATACTATTTTAGGAATATTAATTTTTAGTAATTCAAATTTTTGATATGTTCTGCAAACTGTACTATTACTTATTAAATCTTCAATAAAAGTATCACAAACATCACGATACTTTTTATCATTAGCAAAATATTTTAAAATTTGTTTAATAACATTTGGTGCAAGTTTACTATATTTTTTAACACCAAGATAATTATCTAACAATGAAACAAATTCCTTTTTTTGTGTTTTTGGGTTATAATGTGTACAAATACGTCGTTTATAATTTAATAAACCTTTTTTTGCTTTTAATCTTCTTTTTCTAAATCTATATGATTTATATTCAGATTTATCACATATACTTCATAAATAATCATCTATTTTTGCAAATAATTCTTCTGTTTGTTTTAAACTTAATTCATCTTGATTAAAATCGTGTTTGTCTCAATCAAAATGATTTGCGAATGGTAGTATAAACATTTTTAATGTTCCTTTCTAATTTTTGTTTGTTAATAATTTAAGTTTAATTTTTTTTAAAAATAAGGAGTAAATATGGATTTTATTACTAGTGATGCACAATTAAATAAAAAATATAATCTTAATTTTAGTGATAATAATTATGGTTTTAGTTGAGATATTTTTAAACAATTTGTTGGTGATGAATGAGCAGAATTTTTCACTACCAATTGTTTTTATCGTTTTATACCAACTGCACGTGGAACAAGAAAAACTTGAAACTGTTTAGCATTTGATTTATTTATATGTTGTAATTTTAGTGATAGTAGTGTTCAAGAAGTAAGGCGCTATGAAAATACTCATAGTGAAACGACAATTGGTGCTTTAATGAATGTTTGTCAAGTTTTATTAGATACATATAATATTAATTTATTACCTAATAATCCACATGGTATTAAATGAAAAATTACTAAGGATGGTGGTTGTATTATTTTTCCTAATAATCAACAAATTGACTTTATTGGTTATGCTAATGGTAATAAAATTTTTGGAAAAGAAGCGGGTGGGTCAAGTTTTTTAGGTTCAAGAACAGATGAAATAATAATGGCAGAAGAAAAAGAAACTTTGACAGAAAAGCAATTAACATATCGATATGAAAGATTACAAAACTCTATGTTTAGAAGTAATCGTATTAAAGTATCAAAAGAACCTATTAAAGAGTGAAGTTGAACATTTATTGATAAAAATATATATAGTTCTAATTTTGGAAAATTGATTACTCGTTATTTTTATAAAAGTTTTTTTCATTACGTTTACATGTAATCCATACGATAAATACCACTCATTTTATTTAAAGTACTGTACACCATTTTTACCATTAAATGATAAAATAATTGAAAATCTTAAAAAAAATGGCAAAGTTTATTATGAAAATAAAGATATTTTTAGTGGTTTAGGCTTATTTATTTTAAGATTTACTATTCAACCATTTTGAGAAAAATTACCAGACATTCAAAAAAGAACATTATTAGAAATGAAAAAAAGTAATCCTGATGAATTTAATACTGTTTTTTATGGTTTTGAATTTTTAGATAGTGATGCAACAATTTTTCCATTTCAAAAAACTGTAAAATATTGACAATCATATGAGTTAAAACAATTTTATAATCAAGAAAAAGAAATGTATAAATTTGATTTTTATAGTGTTGGTATTGATTGAGCTACGGGACCAAAAGACCATACTGTATTTATGGTAGTTGGTTTTAAAGAGTATAATAATACTGGTTATTATGATGCTTATATTATTTGTGAATTAGTAGTTACTCCAAATGATTTTATTAATGAAAATGAAAAAATTAATGCTTATGTTAATGAAATTTTAGGATTAATGGATAATTTTGAAAATTTTGAACAAGCAATTTATTTTTATGATGATAAAGCAAGAACAGCAATTGATTGATTAAATCAAAAATTAATAGATGAACATAATACTATTCTAATAACACAAACTGCTATTAAACATGCTTCAAATTTAAATCAAGAATCAGGATTAACTAATAGAGTAGTTTGAATGAGAAATATTATGAGTTATGGAAATTTTTATGCTAATAAAGATGATTTACCAAAAACTACTCAATGTTTAGAAGAATTACGTTATGATGAAACAAAAACTAACCTTCCTGATAAAAATATGTATCAAGACCCTTATGATGCATTGTTTTATGCACTGTATCCATACAAAAATGTAATTAGGGGTAAAAATAATGGTACTGTGAAAAAAAGTATCTTCACATTTGCTATATAATAAACAATTTCAATATAATTAATAGTATAGGTCTCACAAAATAAACGCCTTTAATTTAGTCGTTATTTTTCATTTAAAAGCATACTTGTAAAAATAATGAAAAATAGTACAATTTAAAGGTAAAATTAAGGAAAAAGGAGTAATTTAAATATGAATGAACAAATTAAAGATATTCAAAATAAAATAAATGAATTAGAAAAAAATAAAAAATTATTAAAACATAGTATGAATCCATTTAATGAAAATTTTAATATTAATAGAGAAACTACATTAATGAAAATTAATTCTATTGATGAAGAAATTTTAAAATTTCAACAAGATTTAGAAAAAATACTTACTACGAGTGATTTTGATATAAATAGTATAAATTCAGAACAATTTATTGAAATACAATATGGAAAAAAATCTTGCCCATCATGTACAATTTTATAAAATTTAAAAAAGGAGAAAAATTAAAATGAAAGTATGAATAAAAACAAATTTAAATAAAATAACATTAGCATTAGCACTAACTGGTGCTATAAGTGGAGTAACTGGTTTAATAATTGGTTCATTAGCACATCATAAAACTAATGATTTGAGTTATTTTTTAGACCATGATTATAATGCTCACTGGGGGGGGCTTCTATTTGAGAAAGTCAAAGAAGCGACCATTATAAAATAGATTTATATTTTGCAATTAAACCAACTAATGATAATGATAAAAAATGAAATGGAATTTATCCAAAAGGATATTTTGATAATTAAATTTCTAAATTAATGAGGCTTTTTAGTAATCTGTGTTTCTTTGTTTTGCAAAGTACTAGTTCAGATTAATTCTGTCTTCAAATTTTATCATAAAATGAGCAATTGCTGTATTTCAATTTTGAATGGGCATTGTTCATTTTTTTGTTATATTTTCAATTGCTAAGTAAAATATTTTGAAAACTGCCATATCATTTGGAAAAACTTTTTTATTTCTGATGACTTTTCGTAATTGACTATTAACAGATTCAATAGAATTTGTAGTATAAATCACTCTTTTGATTTCTGGAGGATAACTAATAAAAATCATTAAATTATCTTAATTTTTATATCAAGATTTAGCAATTTGAGGATAGTGTTTATTTCATTTACTTTCAAATGATTCTAAAGCTTGCATTGCTTGTTCTTCACTACATGCATTATAAATTGGCTTTAAATCTGTAACTAGTGATTTTCGATGTTTGTATGAAACATATTTTAAACTATTTCTGATTTGATGAACTATACATAATTGATGTTCAGTTTTAGGATAAACTGATTGTATTGCTTCTGACATGCCTGTTAAGTTGTCACTACAAGCAATAAGAATATCATTTAAGCCACGATTTTTCATTTCTGTGAAATTTGCTAATCAAAATTTAGCGCCTTCATTTTCACTAATTCATAAACCTAAAACATCTTTTTTACCTTCTAAATCAACACCTAAAGCTATATAAACTGATTTGTTAATAATGCGTTTATCTTGTCGTACTTTAACTACTATACAATCAAAATAAACAATGGGATAAATGCCTTCTAATGGTCTATTTTGTCATGCTTTGACATCATCAATCACATCATCAGTAATTTGACTAATAACACTTTCACTAATATCAGCACCATGATATAACTCTTGTAACTGCATTCTAATATCTGATAATGTTATACCTTTTTGCATATAAGGAAAGAACTTGTTGATCAAAACCATCAAATCTTCTCTGTCTTTTTGGCACTATTACAGGAGTAAAATTACTATTACGATCTCGTGGTACATCAATCTCAATTTTACCTTGTTGAGTTATTAATTTTTTTGAACTTATACCATTACGAGCATTGTCACTATTACTATGTTGATTTTTTTCATATCCTAAATAATTTTGCATCTCAGAATTCAACATTTTTTCAACTAAACGTTTTGTTAATTCTTTATATAAACCCCCTTCTTTAAAAACTGTTGTTAAATCTTCAGTATTTTCTAATAATAAATCTACTGCTTTTGATATTGGATCATTATTATTAAAGTTATCTTTTTTAGCCATCTGTAACTCACTCTTTCTAATCATTTAATTATATTTACTAGAATTAATTAAACATAGTTATTTTTGTAAGTTACACAGATTACTAAACATTACCAAATTAATATATGAAATATTCTCGTTATATTTATCAAATAAATTAATACTATTTAAATTTATTTCTTGTTTATCAGTTATTAAAACTAAATCATAATTTCCAGCACCAAATATTCCACTAATTTCTATCTGATTTAAGTTATTAATCGGATTTTCAATTTGTAATTCAAATTCACTAATATTATCAATTTCTGAAATTTCTTTATAAAATTCTAATTTAGAAAATAATTGAGATTTATTTGAACCATATAAATTTAAAGCATTTTCAATTTTGTTTTTATTAATAATTGCTCTTGTAAAGTATTTTCCGTATTCACCATTACCTAATGTTCAGTCAGCAGAAATTAATGATGGTATATTATTACTTTCTAATTCATTTGTAATAGATAATCAGTTAAATTGATTATCATCAAGTTTAAATAATTCATTTTGACTAATGTCGTTATTTTTTAGTTTAATGTTATTCATATCTGTAAAGTCAAAATATACTGATTTTAAAATTACTTTTGCATCCTTAAACTCTCAAATTTCATCAGAATTTCTATGAATTGGATTAGATTTTAATTCAAAATAATATGGTAATAAAATTTTATCATCATCATTTAAACCTTTGTTGATTGAAATATTAGAATAAATATTATTCGATAACATAATAATTATTTTTTTAAGTATTTGTACTTGTGCTAAATTTACATAATTTGGATAATCTAATTTTCATTGTTTAAACAAATTGCTAATTACTTCTTCAGGTTTTTGACCCTCAAATTTTGCTCTCAATTTATCTAATTCATTTGGTTTTTTTGTTGGGTCTAAACTTGCGCCATCAAAGTTTCTATTATAAGTATATGTATAAGTTAGCATATCTAATAATACTTTTTGTAAACTATCAATTGGTGGTCTATCTTTTATTTCTAGTTCAACATCATGAAATTTATTGGTTGTAGAAATAAATAAATTATAGTTACCTGCTAAAAATCATGATTCTAATTTTTTATCTTTTAATTCTAATTCATCAGATAATGGTCATACTTTTAAATTTTTAGTAACATCATAACCTATTTTAGCATTAGTTACTCTTGCATTATTAATAATTTCTTTTCTTGTTTCAGTTCCACCACCAATAGCAATTAAATCTAAAACTGATTTTTCTTTTCCTATAAATTGTTTTGCTAAATTTCAAGGTAATATTTGTTCACTAAATCATTGTTGTAATATTCTAACTTTTGGTTGAGTTTCAATAGGCATTGATAATAGCGGAAATGCTATCTTATCCTTGACAAATAACTTTGGGTATACTTCCATATTGTCAACTTCACCAAGTACCTTTATATTGCCAAAAATCATGCTTCTAGAAGCTTTAATTTTTAAACCAATAACTTTGGTATCTTTATCTAATGGTTTTTGTAATTTAATAATAATTGGATAACCATCTCTTGTTTTAAAATCTTTAATTTTAATAATAGTTATACTTTTAGTACTTCTTGTTTTTGGATTTTGATAAGGTTGTGAATAATTATTAATGATATATAAATTATCAATATTATTTTCAGTTAATGGTTCATTTATACTAACTGCATATAATTTAAATTGATTTAATAAATTTATTTCTTTAAAAATTAAATTTTTAATATCAGTCATACTATATTCAATTGTATTATCATTAATATTAGTACTTGCTCTTTGATTTAATTGCATAGTAAAGTCTGATGTTTCAACTGCAATAGTTTTTAATACTTTATCAACATCAATAAATCCAATTTTAATAGTATTTGCTGAAAATTTTAAACTATTATTTTCATTATTTTTAAATAAACGTTCAATTTCATAAATATAAATTGTTCTTTTTTTAAATTCATCATATGCTCTATTAATATCGGGATCACTAGTAGCACCCATCATATTAGTAAAGTCATAAGGAATATTATCGATTAAATAATCATTTTCTACTTCTGCTTGATTAAGTTTAGTTTGTTTCTGTGGAAATTTCGTTTGTGGTTTGTTGTTGTTTTCCATTGTTCTCTCCTATTAATTGGTTATTTTCGGGATTAAATAATTTTAATTTAACTATTAAATTATTAATTTCTTGTTCATCATTAATATTAAATGTTTTACTATTTAATAAGTCTTTATCTAAACGTACTAATATTTGAATAAATTTAATAATATCAATATTAAATTGTCATAACTTTTGTTCAATATAATTAATAGTTGAAATATTTACAGCTGTACTTTCGGGTACTGATTGTTGTGCAGATTTCTTTTGACTTGGTATATGAATACCACAACGTTTAAATATTTCATTAAGATTTCAATCGTATATATCAGTTAAATTTTTACCTTTAAAATTACTACTTGTCATATTAATATTTTCATTTTGTTCGTTACTATCTCCACCACTTTTAAAAATATAATTTTTTGTAACTAATATTCTTATAGCATCTTCTAACGAATCTTTTACATTACCATAAGTTTGACCAAAAATAAACTTGGGTGAGTTTAAAATAGTATCTAAAACAATTTGTTCATAAATAACATCTAATGCTTTAATTTTATTCATTACTTTATTACAATCTGCTAATTCATTTGCTTTATTTCTCATAATTGCTATTGATATATAGTTAATATTTAGTGTTTGTTCTTGTGCTAAATTAGGGTTATTAATGAATGATTTAAAATATAATGGAAATTGTTTTTTATTATCATTAATACTATAAATTGCACGATTAATAGTTACTTGTTCATTATTTAATGTATAAACTTCAAATAATCTTACAATTTGTGCATTTTGTTCATAACTATCATAAAAAATAGTACATTGAATTAATTTACCAGTAATATCATAAACTCTTTGTTGTATATCAACTACTTGAAAATATAAATCATCATTAGCAATAAAAATTGCTGAATTATACTTGTAAGTGCAAGTATAATTCAGCTATTTATAAAGTTTCTGCTTTTGTTGAAGAAATGTTGTTAAATTCTTGTCAATCAACAGAATATGATCCTGCTACTGGAAAAATAATTAGAGACAGTAAAATGAGTGAAAATTTTGTAAATGATTGAAATAATATTAATAAAATATTAGAACAAATTTTTTTACCAGAAGATGAAGTTGTAGAAATTTCAGAATTAGCAGATGATCAATTAAGTTTACTAAATAATGAACAAACGCAAACAGATCGTGAAAGTGAATGTTTTCCCAAACGATGTTTAATTTTATAAAAATGAAATAAAAATTAAAAAACTTTTCTCTAATTAGAGAAAAGTTTTAATTAACATAGTGCTTTAAATTCTACTAAAATATTGATTGAGGTAATAAAGTTCCAATACTTAACATTATTAAGGCAAAGACAGTAATACCAATAGTATATGGTCAGATTGATCGATAAAAACTTGTTAGGGGAACTTTAGCAATGGCAAGTCCTGCCATCATTACACCTGCACTTGGTGCAAATAAATTAATTCAACCACTAGCCATAACAAAAGTAGTAATCATTCCTGAACCTAATCCTAAAGGAATTACTATTTTTGAAACAATAGGGAAAACAGCTTTTGCAAATCCTGATGTTGAAGGAATAACAAAGGCAATCAAAAGAAAAGCAAAAAAACCAATAATAACAATAGCAAATCTTTGCAATTTATCAATACTTTGCAATTGACCAACAACAACATGTTGCATTCCTGAATGTTGTAATGATCAGCCAATTCCACCAGCAACAGCAATTATTAAAGCAACACCTAATAATTCTGAAGAACCACTAATAAAATTACGAACATATTGTTCTTCGCCTTTTCAATCAATTGCTGCAATGATAATTGAAACAAAGAAAAATAAGAAAGCTAACATTTCAATATTTCAGTCACCAAATGCATTAATTTGACTTGTGAAATATGGAAAATATTTAATTAATGTATTGTGAAAATCATCAAAAATAGTTGTTCCTGTAATTTTACCTCATGGAATAATACAAAGCACCATAATTAAAAATGTTAATCCAAATAGTGCTAAAATAATTTTACGACGTTTAGTAAATTCAGGTATTTCTTCTTTATTAATAAATTCTTCATGATGCTCACTATGTAAGTGAAAAACAACTGATTTTTCGGGATTACGTTTAACACGGATTGCATATCACATAACAAAAGCAATAGTACCGATAGTTGCTAAAAATCAACAAATTAAACGTCAGATGATTCCATCACCCGGATTTAAACCACTAGCTTGTGAAGCTGTGGCAATAGCAAAGGGATTAAGTGTTGAAAACATAACACCAACACCAGCACCCAATAAAATTATTAATACAGCTGTAACAACATCAAAACCAGCAGATAACATTGCTGGAATAATAATTAAATAGTAAGGAATAGTTTCTTCACACATTCCTTCAACTGTTCCACCAATCGATAGGATAGTCATAATTGAAGGAATAATTCAAATTTCTTTTCCGTTTAGACGTTTAACTAAATGACCAATTCCTGCATCTAGTGCACCTGATTTCATAACTATGCCAATATATCCACCAATTACTAAAACAAAAACAATAATATCACTGCTACCAATGAAACCTTTAATTGGAGCCAAAAATAAGTCCATGATACCTAATGGCCCACCTTCTTGTCAGGGGTTATCAGTGCTTACAGGTTTTGATTCATCTTCTAATCATTTACCTGTTGTTCCTGGAATCAAAGAAATAATAATAATTAGAGCAATAATAAAGAATAAGACTGTAATTGCTGTTGGCATTTTAAATGGAAATAAATGAAATTTTTTCTTTTTGGTAATTCCCATATATGATTAATACCTCCTTCTTTATTTTTTTAAAAGTATTATTATATAATACACTATTTATCATGTAGAATAAAAGATGTTTAAGCTTATTTTTTAAAATAACTTATTAAAAAAGTAGTATTTTTATTTAAGTAACATTATTATAATAATAGTTTTTAAAAAAATGTTATTTTTTTATTAGTATTATTTGAAAATTTAATTAAATATTAGTAGTATTTTAAAATAAAATTAGTTATTATAAATTACATATATTTTTTTATTTTTTTGATTTTATTGACTATTTCATTAATTAATGAAATCACTTTAAAGGTATATAATTATTATAATTGAAAGGAGAATATTATGTTAAAACTTTTTAAGAAAAAAGAAAGGACAAATCATAAATTAACTTTATCAGAATTAGTCTGGTTTGGTTTTAATTATACTGTTGGAATTACTTTTACTGCTAACTTTGCAATTTTAATTAATAAAGATAGTTTAAATTTAGGTTCTCATATGATTTGAATTTTTTTAGTAGAAGGATTAATTGCAGGAACTTGTTCTTGAGCTTTCTCAAGACTTTCAAGAGTACATCCGGGTAATAATGGTGCTGCTTATATTTATGTTAGAAGTAGTTATGGTCGCTTCTGAGGTTGATTAATTTCTTTTTTACAGTATGCTACTTTACCTGTTATAGTTAGTTCACAAATTGTATCAATGATTAGAATTAACTTTACTGATCCATCTTCTTTTTTATATGCTAATTGAGGAGTATGACAACATTTAGGATTAGATTTGATTGGAATTCTAATTTATGGTTTAGCTTCTTGTGTATTATTTTTAGGAATGGCTGCATTTAAAAAATTTGTGAATATTTCTAGTTATTTAAAATGAGGAACAACTTTTTTATTAATCATAGCAACTATTATATTATTTGTGATGGCAGGAACTTCAAATTGAGATATGACTACTTCTCATCAACAATTAACTGCCAATAACTTTTCACAAGCTTTTGCCATGTGTTTCTTTTTCTTTTTAGGATTTGAAACCTATTCAACAATTGGTAAAAATGTTAGAAATCCTGAAAAAAATATTAGTCGTTCATTAGTTATTGTTATGATTTTATCTACTATTTTTTATATGGCAGTAACAATCCTTATGATTGGTGCTGTTGCTGGTAATTTTTCAGATAATCCCAACTTAAGTATTTTTAAAATTTTAGGTGATAAAGCTCATGCACAATGATTAGGAATAATTGGTATCCTTGTAATGTTAATTTGTACTATTTCATTAAAGTCTAATGCTGGAATGCAAAATGCTTTATATAGTGGTGCTATTTTAGAACCATTATCTGTTGAGGGATATATTTCACCTAAATATAAAGAATTATCAAAAGATAACATTCCATTTAAAGCTTCTAGATTAAATTTAATTATTACTTTTTCTTCAGCTTTTGTATGATTAATTTTACCTGATATTATTGGAGTAATAGTTGATACGTTACATCCTGTTTATAAGGATGGACAATTAGTTTTAAGTTCGATTGTTAATTATGGAACATTAACTGCTGAAGCCGGTATTATTATGGTTATTATTTATGTTTTTGTACTTTCCATTGCAATTAAACTATCTATAGAAAAGAAATTGAAAAAAAATATTTTTGAAATTATTATTTGACTTGCAGCAACACTTTTCTTAGTTTGACAATTTGAAGAATGTTTAAGATCTTTAATCAATGGTTTAATTTCGGGTGCAAGTCTTATTGGTAAAGGTGGAACTGATACTACAAAAGGAATATCTGATATAACTTCTAATGTTTTACAATTAGTTTATTTAATTGCTAGCATTGCGTTTGCTCTAATTTGATACTTTGCTTATTATAAACCAATGCAAAGAAAAAGAATGCTTACAAATCCTAAATTACAAGAAGAATTGGATAGCGAATTTAGAGTGAAAGATGATTGACCTTTTGTTGCAAAAAATCTACAAAATGAAATTGAAAATTATTTAGTACGTAATGTTTTAATTAATGGTGATGATAAAAACCCTAATTATACGATTGCTAAAAATGTACGTAAAGAATTATTGATGTCAGAAGGCGAATGGCGTGAAGACGAAGAATAAAAAAAGTTTAAAAATGTATTGGTTGTTATAACTAATACATTTTTAGTATTTATTATTTTTGACAAATTTTTATAGTAATATTAAAGGTGTTAATAATGAATATTTTTTTATATTATTATAAAGTATATTGATGGTAGAAAGTAAAATATGATGTATAATGTTAATTAGATTCATTTCAATATTATGTTTAGAAGTAATTCTAAATTGTGGTTATTGTATTTGTAGTTTAAAAGTCATATTATTGGAGGTACTATATATGAATATGAAAAATATATTAAGATTAATGGGTGCATTAACATTAACAACAGCAGCTACTACTTCGGTTGTTGCTTGTGGTGATAAAGCTGGTGTAGCCATGAACGTAGAAGTATCAAAACAATTAGGGTTAACAGATGAAAAAGGAGAAGGTGTACAAACAGCTTCACTTGATTCAACTGTCAAGGATAATGTTAGTTGAGCTGTTGCTCTGAAGCATCAGCAATTAAAGCTGGTAAATTATTAGGAGAAGGAGATAAAGCGGCAAATCAAGCATGTTTTGATTTTATTACTAATGTATTAAAAGTTAAACCAAAAGAGGGAACTACTTTTGCTGATGGAGTTTTTGAAAAAGCTGTATTAGACGCAATAACTGCTGAAGTTACTAATATTAAACCAGAATTAGCTAAAATGGATGATAGTAAAGATTATGCAATTACTGGTGGTACTTTTAACTTCCAATTTAAAAAAGGTGAAGAGGCACTTGGTGATGTTTATGGCATTAAGTTAAAAGCTGATAAAACAAAAGGTGTTATTGCTGCTGGTCTTGCTGCAATAGCTAGTAAAATTACAATAGCAGATACTGATGTTGTTACAAATTCAAATATTTTATTTGTAAAAGATGGAACTATTCCCGAAGGTGCTAAACAAGGAGCAGCAATAAGTATTGTTGATAAAACAGATAATGGAAAACAATTTATGGCTTTAAATACGTTAACTGGCTTAAAAATTTCTGCGCAAATGGAATCGACTGATGCTGAAGGAACATGAGCAGAAGGTAAAAAATTAGAAATAAGTTATAAAACAGGTGATGTTAATTTTGATCTACTACTGTAAAAACTACATTAACGATTGCATAATTTTATAAAATAAAAATAATATTATTACTCCTTTTAATTTAAAAGGAGTATTTTATTTTTAAAAAATATTTATTTTTCATATTTTTAAACATTATAAACAAATAGTATATAATAAATATTGGAGAACTTATTATACGATGTTATATTAAAAAAAGTAACTAAGTTATTGATTTATAGTTATTATAATAAGTTTAAAGAATATTATTGGAGGTATATGTGAATATGAAAAATATGTTAAGATTAATGAGTGCCCTTGCATTAACAGTAGGAGCAACTCCTTCAGTTGTTGCGTGCGGTAATAATGGTTCAAATATTCCTAATAATCCGCAATTAAATGGGAAATATGCAGAATTATTAGGATGATATAGTGATGAAAATACAAGTATAATTGATGAAGTAATAAATTTTGATAATCTTGGAACTTGTATTATCACTGCTGACTCTACTAATCTTATTAAAGATAATTTGTTTAAAGAAAAGTTATTAGTTGAAGGTTCTGCTGCTGGTAAATGGAAAGCAAAAGATGTTAATGCTGCAACCTTTTTAAGGGAATTGGGATTTACATCTGGTAATCAAGATAATGATTATTCAGAATCCGATGTTGATGCTATTACCAATTTAATTGTAACAATTAAAACTGCTGCTCCAGGTGAAATATCAGTTGCTGACACAACTGACTTTAAAGTAGCGGATGGTATTTGTCAAATTGATATTATGAGTAGCAAAACTGCTGCTAAGCTTGTTAAATCTTATAATATTAATATAAAGGCAGCAAATTTAAATGTTTCAAAGGTAATAACAAGTAATATTATAAAAGAACCTTTAACTGATTTAAAACTAACTGCTGATCAAGGATTCAAGGCCGATCAGCCAACTTCTGGTTTTAAATTAGAGTTTACTGATGAATTAAACAAAACAAAGTTTGAGTCTTTACTTAAAGTATTAAATACATCTTTTACAACTCATTTTTTTAGTTCACCTACCGGCACAGAAGAAATAAAAACTTTTAATGATGGTGAACCCACATTTTTACAGTTACATTTTGATAGTGTTATTCTTGCACAAAAAATGGCTGTTGGAACTCCAGGTAAATAATAAATTTTCTAATTAATATAAATTAAATTTAAATTTATAATAAAATATATTATTTTATTATAGATTTACTTTATTTCTAAATAATTTAGTTGTAAAATTAAATAAGAACTAATACTTGATTTTTTAAATCTCTTTTCATTTATTTAAATTGAAAAAGGATTTATTTTATTTAAAGGTGGTAATCAAATGGCAAACAAATCATATTATGTTAATGATAACAATCAATTAAAAAATTATAAATTAGAAAAATATAAAATTGATAATGATTTAAAAATTTTATATAAAGTAACAACAACTTATAATGATACTGAACCTAAAATTTTAAAAGCATTACCAATTGAAGAGTTGGATAATAATACTATTAATTCTTTTTTTATGTTGATCAAACAAAATCAATGTGATAATTTTGCTGTGTATTATGAAAATAATTATGATATTAAAAAAATTAATGATTTGATTACTAATCAAGAACTAAATTTTACATTTGAACAATTAGATTTTTTAAAGCAATTTTTTATTAGTATTAAAAATGTTGCTATTACTATATTTGATATGCGTATTAAGCCAATTATAAATAATACTGTTGATAGTAATAGTAGTAATAATGGTATTAGTAATACTTTTCAATCTAAACCACGAATTTTAAATTAATATTTTTTTAAAATTTAATTTTAGAAAAAAATATCAAAATAAAAACTAAATATTGCTTAATTATAATTAGGTTTTACTGATTAAATATTCCCATATTATCATTTTTATTGACTAGACATTTATAAATGTCATTAGTTTTTAAAGCATTAATCTTATCTTTTGCATCAAATTTTAAACTTATTATTAATCCATTTATGCCTTTCATTTTTATGAATGTATTTTTATCATTAGTATATTTATAAATACTATCATTAGTTATTACATATATTTTGCCTTTATTATTTTTATATGCTAAATTGTAAAGGTAAGTGCAACTAAATTATTTTTCTATCCAAATATTCGATTGGTGAAAGATAATTTAATATTTTTCTCGGTCTTTGATTTAAAGACAATATAAATTTATGAACTTCATTTTTATTAGTTTTTGAAAAAATAAATTTTTTAGGAAATTTTTCTCTAATTAAACCATTAGTATTTTCATTAGTACCTCTTTGTCAAGGTGAATATGGATTGGCAAAATAAATTTTTACATCTAAATTTTTTTCAAATTGTTGTCAATTTGAAAATTCTTTGCCACGATCAAAAGTAATAGTTTTAACAATGTTTTTAGGAAGAATTGATAAATAATAACTGACATTTTTATTAATAACTTTAGTAGTTCTGTTTTTAACTAATATTGCTAAAGTAAATCGTGATACTCTTTCAACTAAAGTTATTAAACATGATTTGCTTTTGCCTCTTGATGATACTATAGTATCTCCTTCTCAATGACCAAGTGTTATACAATCATTAACATTTATATCTCGTTCTTTAATTGATTTACCATTAAACTTGCCACGATTTTCTTTAGATTTTCGTTTTTTACCTTTTCTTCTTAAATTTTTACTAGTAACTTTATCAAGCATTCCAAAATAAATTCAAGTATAAATTGTTTTAAAACTAATAACTCACTCTTTATGAAAATTTTTAATTCTGCCATAAATTTGTTCAGGTGATCAACCTAATAGTAATTTTTGTTGTACATATTTTACTAAATTCTTATTTTTAAACTTATGAAAACTAATATGTGATTGTTTTCGATTTTCAGCTTTATTTTGTGCAATTAATGAAAAATAATGATTATTATCTTTATTTCTATTAATTTCTCGAATAATAGTACTAATACTTCGATTAAGATTTTTAGCTATTTTACTAATTTTAAATTTAAATTTCAATTGATTCTCAATATAAATCCTTTCATCTATGCCAAGATGTTTATAACTCATATAAAAACTCCTTACTTTTTTCTAAACTAAATTTAGCATTATGAAATTTTTATATGAGAATTTTTTGCAATTTTATTTACTTGCACTTACAAGTATAATTCAGCGTTAATATTTTTTTTCATTAAAATCTCTTTTTATTTTTTTCTATAACTTTTATAATAATAGGTTATTTTATATTTTAAAAACGTAAAAAAGAAAATGCAATAAAAGTATCTAAAAACTAAAAAAATAGTTTAATAGTAATTTTTGAATCTTGAAAATTATAAAAAAATATGCAATTAAAAATTTTATCATTTATATTAGTTTTTTAATAATTGATTAGCGAAATATTTGATCAATAACTCCACCACCAAGACAAATATCACCATCATAAAAAACAGCGGTTTGACCGGGCGTAATAGCGCGTATCTTTTCTGAAAATTCAACCTTAATTTCATCGTTATTAATAAAATTAATAATAACAGCAATATCAGATTGACGATAGCGAAATTTTGCATTACATTTTAAAGAGTTTTTTAATGTACTATTATTAATTCAATTCAATGATTTAACAGTACAACCGCTATTCATTAGTCATTTATTTTCATTATCATTAGCAACATAAAGGATATTATTAGTAACATCTTTTTCAACAACAAAATACGGAACTTTCATTCCTGAAAGATTAATACCTTTTCTTTGACCAAGTGTATAGTAGTAAACACCATTGTGATTACCAATAGTAGTTTTGGTATTAATATCAACAATTTTGCCAGGATTAGCTGGTAAATAATTTTTTAAAAATGTCTGAAAATTACGATTACCAATAAAACATATGCCAGTAGAATCTTTTTTTGTTGCTGTTGGTAAATTATATTTTTTTGCTAATTCCCTAACTTCAGTTTTAGTTTTATTACCTAAAGGAAATAAACTATATTTTAATTGTTTTTGTGTTAATTGACATAAAAAATAACTTTGATCTTTATTATCATCAATTCCTTTTAATAACTGATATTGTTTAGTAATTGGATTGTAGTTAATTCGTGCATAGTGCCCCATTGCAATATAATCTGCTTGTAAATTTTTTTGTGCATATTTTAAAAAAGTATCAAATTTAATATATTTGTTACATAGAATATCGGGATTAGGAGTACGACTTTTTTTAAATTCTTCAAGAAAATAAGTAAAAACATTATCTCAATATTCCTTAACAAAATCAATTCTTTCTAATTTAATATTTAATTTTTGGCAAACAGCTAAAGCATCAAGATAATCTTGTTCTTGTGGACAAATATCTTGATTATTGTTACCTTGTAAATCATTATTTAAAAGTGAATCTCAATTACGCATAAAAAGACCAATAACTTCATGGCCTTCTGCTTGTAAAAGTGCTGCTGTTACTGATGAATCAACACCACCACTCATACCAACAACAATGCGTTTTTTTTCTGTCATTTTTTACTCCTTAATACTTTTCATAAATGTTTAATAATTGTAACAAATATATAATAAATACCCAAATAAATATTTTTAAATTATTGAATTTATATATTGATTATTAAGTGATAATCCTTTATACTAATGTTAAAATACATAAAAGCAATTTAACAAAATATGGTTTATAACCACTTTTGTAAAGTTTGTTACTAATGTGTTTTTTATGTTTTAATAAAAAAATAGAGAGAAGAGAAAAAATGCCACAAGAAGAAGAGTTATTAATAAATAATGATATAGATAGCAATATAGAAGCAAATACTATTAATAATAGTTGAAGTAGTTTAATATGATCAGATACTAAAAAAATAATTGGAACAGCTAGTTTATTAACAGCAGCAGTTGGTTTGAAAACTGTACAACGAGTATTTCAGGTAGCAGTTACTAGTATTGGATCATTTGATTGAAATAAAGTAAATCCTTTAAATAATTTAGTTGATTTTGGAGTAACTCCAGTACAATTGGTAATTAGTACACAAGCAATGAATTTATGAAAATTGGGCGCAGAAAAAATTTGACAAGAGGGAAGAACAATATTTAATAGAACTGCTGATCAAGAAATGAGTCCGCTTTTATCTTTATATCCCGAAATTGGTGTTGAAGAAGGTTATTCATGTCTTTCAAAAACAGCTATCTTTGGAAAAATGCTAATAGCAAAAGCTGGATATTGAATTTCGAATCATTTTATGATTACAGCTTCTAGTATGTATTCAGTTGGTTCTTTAACTAGTTTAGCTGAATATTGAAGTAAAATTATTTATGGCCCAAATATTTTATCAACAATTATACGAGCAGAAGTTTTATGTTATACTTCTATCTTAATAGATAAGGGTATAGAATATTTAACAAAAACACATATGTGGTTTGCTTTCAAAAGATATTTTAATTGTTTAAATGCTAAATTGTAAAGATAAGTGCAACTAAATTATTTTTCTATCCAAATATTCGATTGGTGAAAGATAATTTAATATTTTTCTCGGTCTTTGATTTAAAGACAATATAAATTTATGAACTTCATTTTTATTAGTTTTTGAAAAAATAAATTTTTTAGGAAATTTTTCTCTAATTAAACCATTAGTATTTTCATTAGTACCTCTTTGTCAAGGTGAATATGGATTGGCAAAATAAATTTTTACATCTAAATTTTTTTCAAGTTGTTGTCAATTTGAAAATTCTTTGCCACGATCAAAAGTAATAGTTTTAACAATGTTTTTAAGAAGAATTGATAAATAATAACTGACATTTTTATTAATAACTTTAGTAGTTCTGCTTTTAACTAATATTGCTAAAGTAAATCGTGATACTCTTTCAACTAAAGTTATTAAACATGATTTGCTTTTGCCTCTTGATGATACTATAGTATCTCCTTCTCAATGACCAAGTGTTATACGATCATTAACATTTATATCTCATTCTTTAATTGATTTACCATTAAACTTGCCACGATTTTCTTTAGATTTTCGTTTTTTACCTTTTCTTCTTAAATTTTTACTAGTAACTTTATCAAGCATTCCAAAATAAATTCAAGTATAAATTGTTTTAAAACTAATAACTCACTCTTTATGAAAATTTTTAATTCTGCCATAAATTTGTTCAGGTGATCAACCTAATAGTAATTTTTGTTGTACATATTTTACTAAATTCTTATTTTTAAACTTATGAAAACGCTGAATTATACTTGTAAGTGCAAGTAAATAAAATTGCAAAAAATTCTCATATAAAAATTTCATAATGCTAAATTTAGTTTAGAAAAAAGTAAGGAGTTTTTATATGAGTTATAAACATCTTGGCATAGATGAAAGGATTTATATTGAGAATCAATTGAAATTTAAATTTAAAATTAGTGAAATAGCTAAAAATCTTAATCGAAGTATTAGTACTATTATTCGAGAAATTAATAGAAATAAAGATAATAATCATTATTTTTCATTAATTGCACAAAATAAAGCTGAAAATCGAAAACAATCACATATTAGTTTTCATAAGTTTAAAAATAAGAATTTAGTAAAATATGTACAACAAAAATTACTATTAGGTTGATCACCTGAACAAATTTATGGCAGAATTAAAAATTTTCATAAAGAGTGAGTTATTAGTTTTAAAACAATTTATACTTGAATTTATTTTGGAATGCTTGATAAAGTTACTAGTAAAAATTTAAGAAGAAAAGGTAAAAAACGAAAATCTAAAGAAAATCGTGGCAAGTTTAATGGTAAATCAATTAAAGAATGAGATATAAATGTTAATGATCGTATAACACTTGGTCATTGAGAAGGAGATACTATAGTATCATCAAGAGGCAAAAGCAAATCATGTTTAATAACTTTAGTTGAAAGAGTATCACGATTTACTTTAGCAATATTAGTTAAAAGCAGAACTACTAAAGTTATTAATAAAAATGTCAGTTATTATTTATCAATTCTTCTTAAAAACATTGTTAAAACTATTACTTTTGATCGTGGCAAAGAATTTTCAAATTGACAACAACTTGAAAAAAATTTAGATGTAAAAATTTATTTTGCCAATCCATATTCACCTTGACAAAGAGGTACTAATGAAAATACTAATGGTTTAATTAGAGAAAAATTTCCTAAAAAATTTATTTTTTCAAAAACTAATAAAAATGAAGTTCATAAATTTATATTGTCTTTAAATCAAAGACCGAGAAAAATATTAAATTATCTTTCACCAATCGAATATTTGGATAGAAAAATAATTTAGTTGCACTTACCTTTACAATTTAGCAAACTAATAACTCACTCTTTATGAAAATTTTTAATTCTGCCATAAATTTGTTCAGGTGATCAACCTAATAGTAATTTTTGTTGTACATATTTTACTAAATTCTTATTTTTAAACTTATGAAAACTAATATGTGATTGTTTTCGATTTTCAGCTTTATTTTGTGCAATTAATGAAAAATAATGATTATTATCTTTATTTCTATTAATTTCTCGAATAATAGTACTAATACTTCGATTAAAATTTTTAGCTATTTCACAAATTTTAAATTTAAATTTCAATTGATTCTCAATATAAATCCTTTCATCTATGCCAAGATGTTTATAACTCATATAAAAACTCCTTACTTTTTTCTAAACTAAATTTAGCATTATGAAATTTTTATATGAGAATTTTTTGCAATTTTATTTATTTGCACTTACAAGTATAATTCAGCAAAATATCTGACTAATCTATACTAAATATAACACTTTATTAATTTTATTTAAGAAGATTAATAAAATGCTTATTTTAAAAACTAAATTTAGTATGTAAGTACTTAATTTCATTGAAAAATACTTTTAATATAAAATGTATTAATTAAAGAAGGATGTCATATATCTGTACCATAACAGTCAATATGAATTATTATTCCATTAACACCCACATTATTTAAAAATTTTGTTAAATTATCTTTAAATATAGAATTTCAAAAATTTTTAAAAGTTCAATTATCACCAATTTCATGCTCCATATTACTATAATCAAATAAGTTTCCATTAATAAAGTACTTATAAATTACATCTCAATTATTTTGATTATTAATTAAATAATATAAATCCTGATAATTAATATAAATATCACCTGTATAATCAACTGAAGCAAAAGGACCAGGACTAACATGAGTTTCAAAATTACTTGTATTACTTTTTTCGTAACTATAATGATTATAATTTAACTCAATAATATTATTATTATGATCAAAAATATAACTAATGACATAACTTGTATCATCATTTGAAAATGGCATATTTAACATAAAATTATAAACGTATTTATTATTAATAATTAAATCAATAATTTTAGTAATTAATTCATTATTAATTTTTCCTCTTAAACTACTTTGTGCTATAAAATATATTCCCAAATTAATAGCAACTGACTGACTAATCTTATTTTCAATTACTGCTTTAGCAATATAATATAAACCTGATGTTTCGCTTAAACTATTGCTATATTCAACTTTATCAGCACCTACTTGTTGTGAAATATCAATATGTTTTTCAACTCCACCAAATTGCAAATATTGTCAATCAGTATTATCACCACTAAAATCAGTAGATGAATACTGACTATTACTATAAGAATTGTAATTTGCTTTAACTGTAGTTATTTTTTTATGACTAATCATTTCTTGCATCGTATTTTCAATATTTAATTTTTGATCAGCAGGAATAATAACATCAGGATTATAAATTAAAGTTCCTTCATTATTTACTAAAAAAACATTTCTTGCATTAGCAAAAGTATAACTTTTTAAAGCTGATGTGTCATAACTATAAAACTTATGATCAGTTATTGATTGATTAGTTATTATATCACTATCATTTAAATAGCCATATTGATTATTAAATAATGAAGTTACAGAATCACTTATTGATGATTTATTTGCTAATAATTTATTAATGGTAGTATTAGTATCATCAATAGTATTAATAATACTATTACTTGCCAAAGTTAATGTTGTTAATGTACTTAAAATGATTAATAATTGTTTCATATTACTTTTTCCTTTTTTTAACTTACTAACTGGTAATTAAAATTAAAATTAAAATCAGGGAATGTTAAAGTAGCACGATCACTAATAGTTTTGCCAGCAAACCTTTCTGATAAATCAAGAGTATAAAGTGTATTATCTTTAGTTGGTTGTGTTTCGCTGTCAGTAAATACTAGTTTTACATTATTTAACTCTCAACCCGATTTTGTTGTTACTGTAACATCGGTTTCTAGAAAAATACTTTTTGTTTGAGTAATTAAATCTCAGAAATTATTTACCTTACCACCTTTAATATCTTTACTAATATCAACTGACATACCACTTGGTTTTGTGTCACCATCTAATAAATAATTCATAGTGAACTGTCCAGTAAATGCATTCTCAACTGGACGATAAGAATTGTTATTAATTGTATTTAATAAACTATCTTTATTAGTAATTCAATTACCTAATAAATTATCTTGTTCATAAAAATGTTGACCTTCTTGTAAAATATTTGCATCTTGACCATCTTTTAATCAAATACCTTTTAATGCAAAATCTTTTGGCGAAGGATAATTACCAGTAATATTATTTTTATTATGACCATGAACAATAGCTTTAGCACTTAAAGAACCATCTAATTTATAACTATTATCAGCAGCTTTTATTGTTATTTCAATATTTTTACCTAATTTATTATTAAAAATATTATTACCAACATTTAAATTTGTTGATATTGTATAATCACTATCTTTAATATTAAGATCTGAATAATTTTTTTGGAAATAAGATTGACAAATCTTCTTTACACTCTCAATAATTTGACTATTAACAAATTTAACATCTTCTTCTGATAATTTACTATCGGCATTAATAAAATTACCATTTTTATCTTTTTGATTATCTAAAGTAATTTGAAAGTTTTTATTATCTTTATCATTATTATATTGTGTTTCAATTTCATTAGTTAATTCTTTCATGCTACTTAAATCAGCAATATCATTTTTAATATTTATAGTGCAATTATCTTTTTTTCCTGTAAAGTTTCAAGGATTATTATCTAAAGATGTAATTGAAAATTGAACAGGAACAGATGTAGTAAAATTTTTTGGTTCTGAACTATTTTGAAATTCAATTTCGTAATAATTATGTTTAATTTCTTTTTTGGGTACATTTAATGCTTTACTTAAAGTTGTTTCAAATTGATCTTGAATTGTTGGAATTAATCATTTATCTTTTATTGAATCAATAGTAGCATTTTCAGGATTAGTAATATTAATAATTTTATCAGGAAAGTTAACTGGTAAACTAGCAATATTAATTGCAACTTGATTTATAATATTAATATTAATTTCGATATTAACGTTAGTATTTTCAATACCAAAAATTGATGCTTGATCATTAGTTGTTAAATTTAAAACATAACTTTTAGACTCATTAAAGTTCTTTGGCAAAATAAAAGAAGTATTAGTTATCGGCTTTTTATCCTTACCAACAGTAAACTTAACTGCTGGATTATAATTAGCATTTAAGAAAAAATTAATTGGTAATAAAGTTAAATTATCATTATCAATATCACTTTCAATTTTAGGATCAGTTTTTTGTAAATTATTATCAATACTACTTAAAACATTTGTAAAATCAATATTACCATTATCAGCAGCATTTTCAATAACATTAAAATTAACAATATTTGTTGATTTACTAAAATAAGCAATAGTAGAATTTAAACTAATAGGTTTAGAGTTACGATGATGCTTTTGATAATAATCATCTCATAATTTATTATTAGAATTCGGATTAAATTCAGAATTATTGAAAGCAGCAGTAGTATGTAAGAGTAATATCGTAGTAACTGTTGTAGAACCAAATGCTAATAAATACAACGAAAATAATAAGATTCTTTTCTTCTTATTTTTTTTAACATTAATTGTATATATTGAATTAGATCCTGTTTTTATTTTTTTATGTTTATCCTGATTAACCATATCTTTACTCGGGCTATTACTATTTATTTTATATTTCATTTTAACAATCCTTTCCTAGTATTATTTTTAAAATAATCTAAAGTGAAAAATATAGCTTAACGCTTTAACTTGCTATTTTTAACTAAAATATTAAAATAGGAAAAAATATTAAAATAGTTTAAACCTTAGTTTTAATAAAATAAAACTAAGGTTTAAAGTAAACCAATTAAATTTAGTTTTTATATTTTAATATTAATAATTTTAATAATCATATAAACTTTGCTATACACCTATTAAAATTATAAGGAAAGAAATACTCTGTCCTTAAAAATAATATTACACTTATTATAAAAAAAGACAATATTTTTTTTAAAAAAAGATTGAATATTTTTAATTAAAAAGAACACTAATAGTAAAATAATTTTCAAAATAATTTTTCTTAATTAAGATAAAAATTAAATTAAAAATTCAATGACTATTTAATTTAATCATTGAATTTTTAAATTATGATTAATTTTTTTTAATATTACATTCAACATGCATTGGTTGTAAATTTTCTAAACTATTATTATTTGGATCACCATCAATGTGATCAATATTTCAAGCAAATGATGAAGTTGGTTGTTCACCTTGATAAGCACCTTTTATCATTGGCAAACAACACCACAGACAAGGAGCTTGCACATTCAATGTTCAAAATTCAGATAATCCTTTAAAATATTTCTCCATTTTTTGAATAGAATAGTTTCATATTTTTTCTTTGTCTTCTTTTTCTCACTTTTTACGACGTGCCACAATGAATTAACCCCTTTCGTATTAAATTATACTATAAGTTACAATTTTTTTTATATTTTTTTAAACTTAATATTACAATTTATTTTATTAACGTGCTAATAATCTATTATAAGCAGTTTGCATTTGTGGATCAAAACTACGAGTATATAAACCGTTAAAATATCCTTCATGATGCTTACTTGGATCTAATGGATCGGGTAATTGGCCATTTTTTGGAATATATACATGCTTTCAAATTTCTGCTGAAAAATTAGTACTAACTTCATCCATGGCTACTTGTAAAGGTGAGGTATAACCAAATTCACTACTTAAATCAACTTGTGTTTGTTTTTGCATTATATAATTAATAAATTTAAAAGCTAAATCTTTATGAGGAGAATCTTTACTAATTACCATATCATCATTTCAAACATTAGTCCCCATATATGGTCTAACAACAAGGTACTTACCATTATAAGAATCAGGATCATCAGCAATTGCAGATAATAAATCACCGTTATACATCATTGCTACATCCCACTTATTTTCATTACTAATTTCATCAACAATATCATCATTTAATAATTTTGTATTTTTATTTTTGATAACTGGTTCTAACCAGTCACTTGCATCTTTAATTTCAATTGGACTATGAGCATTAATATTATCACTAAATTCATTTCCTACTTGATTATATTGACCTGAACCGTTATTTTCTCCTCATTTATTTTTATAGTGTAAATCAGTAAGCGCAGTCATAAATAAGTTATGCATATCATCATTTAAAACGATACGTTTACCTAATTTTGCAGCATCTGTTAAAACACTTCATTGAACATTTGAACCATCAGCTTTAATACCAAGATCACTAAGATTATTTGTATTAGTAGTATTAATTACTAATACAACATCACCTCAAAAATAAGGAATACTATAACTATTTAAACCAAATTCATTTAAAATTCCATCACTATTTTCAACTCGATAATTATTCATTAATTCATATAAATCATGATTAATATCTTCTTTGGGATTAAAATCAATTCTACTATCATACTCAATATCACCTACAGAATTTTTTGATGCAATTGGAAAAAGTCTATCTTCACTTGCTAATTTAGCCACCATATAATCACTAGGAACCATTACATCATAACTAGTAGTATACAATTTAGCATACAATGATTCATTATCATCAAAAGTTGAATATTTTATTTTAACTTGATATTTATTTTCAAATTTTTTTAAAATATTGGGATTCATATATTCGCCTCAATTAGCAATTGATAAATCATAAACATTAGTATAAATGTAGAAAGCACCCAAACTAATAAAACTTGATAATAAGATGATACTAATCATAATTAATTTTCACGGTCATAGTAAAAAACGATATTTCTCTCTTCTTGATTTTGAGCGTTCTTCTTTTAACTCTTTCTTTTTTTTAATCTTATTCTTTATATGTTCAATTCAAATTGATTCCATCTCAAGTTTTGCTTCAAGTTTAGAAATTTGATTAATAAGTTTCGGGTGATTTTTAATATAATCCTGAATTTTAATAATATCTTGCTCAGTTACAATTTCAAAATTACCATCACTATATAATGATTTACGTTTTCTATCTTTACTCTTAACCTTTTTATAGTTAAAACCATTTAATTGTAAATAATATTTAGTTAACAACTTCTCAGTTTTAATAATTTTTTTATCATGATAAATACCTTTATCAATTTTTTCATTACGTTGTTTAATTTGTTTTTTGCAAAGAACATAAGTATTTCAAGAAATAATAAGTACTGCAATTAATAAAATAATTATTGTTGAAAAAGCATTAATATAAGGCTTAATTCGTTTTAAAGAATAAATAAAAGTTGAAACATTAGAAGTATTACCGCCAGTAAAATAAGAAATTAAAAAATCATCAAAACTCATAGCAAACGCAATAGCTGCTCCAGCAATAATTGCTGGTTTAATTGTTGGTAATACAATTTTGCGTAACGTATATCAAGGTGTTGCACCTAAATCTTGACTTGCTTCTAATTGTGACATATTTATTGATCTAATTTTTGGTAAAATAGTAATAATAACATAAGGAATATTAAAAGAAATATGAGCGAAAATTAATGTTCCAAGACCAAAACTAAAACCAAATGCCATAAATAATAACATTAAAGAAACAGCAGTAACAATATCAGCATTAACTAAAGGAATATTAGTAATCCCTAAAGTAATATTACGTATTATTTTTTTTGTTTTACTTAAACCCAAAGCAGCAAACGTACCAATAATAACAGCAACAAAAGTAGAAATAAAAGCAACAATTAATGTTACACTAACCGATTCTCAAAGTTCACTTTGTTGAAATAAATCGTAATAAGGTTGCAATGATCAAGAATTTCAACTACGAACTGAATCGCCACCATTAAAAGAGAATATCATTAAAACTAAAATTGGAGTATAAAATAATAAAAAGATAATAGCTAAATAACTATTTTTAAAAAAAGATCTCATTAATTAATACCTCCTATTTTTTTACCAGTAGCTCAACTACCAATCGCTTTTAAAGTAAAAATAATAATTAAAACAATAATACCTAAAATAACAGAAATAGCAGCACCATAAGCAAAATTAGCACCACGATAAAAATATGATTCAATAATATTTGCAATTAAAATAGTTTTTCCTTCACCAATATATTTAACTACTACTAGTGAAGTCATAGTACTTAACATCATTAAAGTAAAACCAGAAACAATACCAGGCACTGAAAAACGAAAGGTAACTTTTCAAAATGTTTTCATCTTAGAAGCTCCTAAATCTTGACTTGCTTCTAATAAATTGCGATCTGTTTTTTCTAAAGAATTATAAATTGGTAAAATAACGAAAGGCATAAACATATAAAGCATTGCTAAAATAATACCAATTGGAGTTCCTAATAAAACATTAGGACCTAAAATACTAAAAATAATTTGTAATCCAATTGTACGTAATAAAATGTTAATTCAAATTGGTAAAGTAACTAAAACTCAAATATTTTTTGAAGAAATTTTTGTTGACATAAAAGCCATAATATAAGCAATGGGATAACCAAAAATAACAGCAATTAAAGTGGCAACAAATGAATAACCAATTGAACGTAATAAAACCATAACATAACTATTTTCTTTAAAAAAAACATTAAAATTACTAAATGTAAAACGAAATATTCAAGCATTATTAGTTGCTTTAATAATTGAATATAAAATTACAATTAATAATGGCAATACAATTAAAATTACCATCACCAATAAATATGGATAAGCAAGCGTAACTCATGATTTAAAACCAAAATTTACTGATTTATCTTTGATTTTATTTTTAATAAAACTTATTTTTTGGTTTGTTTTTTTTCAACATAACAATGCTTTTTTCTTTTTTACTCGTTTCATTTTCGATTTATTTTTTGCTACTTCTTGTAAAGAAACATTATTTTTTTTAAGCTTAAACCATTTTTTAAATCTATACTTTTTTTTATTTTGATTATCAATAATTTTTTCTGGATTTGAATTATTAACTAACATATCTTGTGATTTTAAAATTTGTGTTTTAATATTACGTTTAAACAAATTTTTCATTTTACTCTTCAATTTCCTTTCACATAACATGAATATCTTCAACATTTCATTTTAAACCAACACGGTTACCTACTTCAAAATTATCAGTAGTATGAACTATCCATTTGCGTTTATTAGCAATAATTTCAATTTCTCATAATAATCCTTTAAAAGCAATAGTTTTAATAGTTCCATCAAAAAAACCACTACCTGCATTAACTAAATCAATATCTTCTGGTCGAATAACAATATCAATATTACATTCTTGTTCACCAAAACCAGTATCAGAGCATGCAAATTTTTTACCGTCAAAACGAACACAATAATCATTAACAAATACACCATTTTCAATAACATTCGAGCTACCAACAAACTGTGATGTTCATTTATTTTCAGGCTCATTGTAAATATCTTGTGGTGTCCCAATTTGTTGAATTTGACCTTGATTTAAAACAACTACCCGATCTGACATAATAAATGCTTCTTCTTGATCATGAGTAATAAAGATAAAAGTAATATTAATTTCTTCTTGAATTTTTTTTAATTCTACTTGCATTTGTTGACGTAATTTCAAATCCAAAGCAGCAAAAGGTTCATCTAATAATAAAATTTTAGGATTAAGAACTAATGCTCTAGCTACTGCTACTCTTTGTTTTTGACCACCAGATAAATCATTAATATCTTTATCTTCCATACCATTTAATTTAACCAAATCTAAAGCTTTTTTAACTTCTTTTTTGATTTTTTCACGATCAATTTTTCTTAACTTTAAACCATAAGCAATATTATCAAAAACATTTAAATGTGGAAATAAAGCATAATTTTGAAAAATAGTATTTATTTCTCTTTTATGAATTGGAATTTTAGTTAAATCCTTACCTTTAAACAATAATTGACCATTGTTTGGTTGTTCAAAACCAGCAATAATCCTTAATAATGTTGTTTTACCACAACCACTAGGACCAAGAATGGTAAGAAATTCACCTTCATGAATATTTAAACTAATTCCTTTTAAAACAACTTTACCATCATATTCTTTGGTAATATTACGTAATTCTAAAATATTTACACTCATAATTTCCTCCTTTAAATGGTTTAAAAAATTGGTGGATTTGAAACTCATAAAATAGTTGCAATTGAATTATTGGGATTTTCTAAATAATGTTTTTCATTACCTTTAATATAAAATGCTTCATTAGCTACTGCTTTTACTCTAGTTGCACCATAATGAACAAATACTGTTCCACTTAATACATATCCAAAGATCTGACCTTGAAATGGCGGAATTTTATTTGAATTACCAAATGGTTTTAAACTTAAAATTACTGGTTCTAATGTTAATTTTTGAGCATTAGGAATAATTCATTTTATTTGATAATCTTCTTCGTCACTAACAGTAACATCTTGTGATTTAAAAACTATTTTTTCTTTTACTTCACCAGCAAAAAAGGTTGATAATGGACAATCAAAAATGTCTAAAATACTTTTTAGTGTTTCAATACTAGGTGAAGAAACATCATGCTCTAACTGACTAATAAATCCCTTTGATAAATCACAACGTTTCCCTAACTCTTCCATAGTTAAATTGTGTTTCAATCTTAAGGTTTTTAACTTTCTTCCAATTTTCATATTGATTATTTTCTCCTTTTGTTTATTTATACTAAACTTTAAGTTAAATAATACAAATAAAATTATATAATATTTTTTTAAAAAAACAATTATTTATTTTATTTTTAATAAATAAAATAAATATAAAATTATTAGTGTAAAAATGTGTAATAAAAAGAATATTTTTTTCATTTTTCTACTATAAAATTAAAATAAAATTTATTACTTTAAAATAAAGTAATAAATTTAAAAAATATATTTTATTTTTTTAGTAAAGAAGAAATTGATGTGTTTTAATAAATTACCTTTTACATTGTTAATGTATTAGAATTGTATACACTTGTTGAAGAATATAAATTTTCTAAATTTGAATTTATAATTTTTTTTGAACCTTCAAAATCTAATTTTTGCTCTTCTTGTTTTTCATCATCTTTTTTTGCTAACATTTGAGTTATTTCAAAACCACCATCGATAGCACCACTAATGGCACCAACAGCAGCTCCACCAGCAACTAAACCAATAATAGTAGGAGTACCAAGAATAGCAACCTCTCCGGCTGCACAAGTAATAGAGGCTACATTAGTAACAATATTAGCAACATCACCCCCATCATCACCAGTAACAATAGTAGCAGCATTAGCAACCGTAGAGGCAACTAAATTAACAGCCGCAACACCAATACCAACAACTTTTGCAGCGCCAGTAACAACTCCAATAGTACTACCCGCTGCAACACCCGCTGCAATAAGTTCAATGGGAGTAACATTATTTTTTACTTTATTATTTAATTTTCTCTTTTTTCCATAATGGGCATATCTTTTAATCTTCCTTATTTGAAATTTAGAATAAAAAACCTATTTACTTTAAAATAAAGTAAATAGGTAAAAAACTTATATTAAGTTTGATGTTATTATAACATAATACATTAGTATATATTAATATTCATATTATTTTTTTCATATACAATATGTAAAATAACTATAATCAATTATTAAATTAAATTTTATTTTTACATTCTTGACCAGATAAAATTACTTTTAAATTTTCATAAGTAATTTCAATCATATTTTTAACAGCTTCATCAGTATACGATCCAATATGTGGTGTCACAATAACACGTGGATATAATGATAATAATTTATTTGTAATATTATCGGGAGTTGGTTTTCCAGCAAAATCTTTAAAAAAACTTTGCTTTCATTTTCTAAAACATCCAAACCAACACCTTTTAAATGACCACTTTTAACTGCATCATAAACTGCTTGTAAATCCATTAATTCACCACGAGCTACATTAATTAAAACTGATCCAGGTTTCATTTTGCTAAAAAATTCTTGTCAACTAAATGGTAATTTTCTTCTTTAATATATGGACAATGTAATGAAATTAAATCCGATTCTTTAAGTAAAGTTTTTAAATCACAATAAGTTAGAATACTTTTTGCTTGATCACTTTCATAAATATCATATCCTAATACCTTTGCTCCCATTCCATGTCATGCCTTAGCTGCTTGATAACCAATGCGGCCAGTTCCAATAATTCCTATTGTTGAATTACGAATTTCTTTGGCAAACATAAAATCATCAATTTTAAAATTATGATTTTGTTGATGATTAGCACTATAAAATAAATTTCGAAGTAAGCCGTTTCCCATACTTACTGCTAATTCACTAACAGCATTGGGCGAATAACCAGGTACATATGCCATTTTAAAACCTAATTCATGAGCTTTTTTTAAATCAATATGATTATAACCAACAGTTCTAGTTAATAAATATTTAACGCCATATTCTTTCATTTTTGCTGAATTATACTTGTAAGTGCAAGTAAATAAAATTGCAAAAAATTCTCATATAAAAATTTCATAATGCTAAATTTAGTTTAGAAAAAAGTAAGGAGTTTTTATATGAGTTATAAACATCTTGGCATAGATGAAAGGATTTATATTGAGAATCAATTGAAATTTAAATTTAAAATTAGTGAAATAGCTAAAAATCTTAATCGAAGTATTAGTACTATTATTCGAGAAATTAATAGAAATAAAGATAATAATCATTATTTTTCATTAATTGCACAAAATAAAGCTGAAAATCGAAAACAATCACATATTAGTTTTCATAAGTTTAAAAATAAGAATTTAGTAAAATATGTACAACAAAAATTACTATTAGGTTGATCACCTGAACAAATTTATGGCAGAATTAAAAATTTTCATAAAGAGTGAGTTATTAGTTTTAAAACAATTTATACTTGAATTTATTTTGGAATGCTTGATAAAGTTACTAGTAAAAATTTAAGAAGAAAAGGTAAAAAACGAAAATCTAAAGAAAATCGTGGCAAGTTTAATGGTAAATCAATTAAAGAACGAGATATAAATGTTAATGATCGTATAACACTTGGTCATTGAGAAGGAGATACTATAGTATCATCACGAGGTAAAAGCAAATCATGTTTAATAACTTTAGTTGAAAGAGTATCACGATTTACTTTAGCAATATTAGTTAAAAACAGAACTACTAAAGTTATTAATAAAAATGTCAGTTATTATTTATCAATTCTTCCTAAAAACATTGTTAAAACTATTACTTTTGATCGTGGCAAAGAATTTTCAAATTGACAACAACTTGAAAAAAATTTAGATGTAAAAATTTATTTTGCCAATCCATATTCACCTTGACAAAGAGGTACTAATGAAAATACTAATGGTTTAATTAGAGAAAAATTTCCTAAAAAATTTATTTTTTCAAAAACTAATAAAAATGAAGTTCATAAATTTATATTGTCTTTAAATCAAAGACCGAGAAAAATATTAAATTATCTTTCACCAATCGAATATTTGGATAGAAAAATAATTTAGTTGCACTTACCTTTACAATTTAGCATTTATTTTACTGTTTTATTTAACATATCTTTTTATCTTCCTTTTCTCTAAAACTTTAATTTAATAAAAATTCCTAATATAGATAAATTTCTATATTAGGAATTAACTTTATTAAATTAGTAATTAAAATTATAGTTTATTTTTTTTAGTCTATCAATAAATATGCTTATTACTAATTTTATTAACACTATAAAATGTAAGTAAATATTATCATCTTAATAAAAAGACTTTCATTTTATTTAAAAACTAATATTAATAGTCAATAATATATTAATATTATTCATTTTTCCAGTCCAATTAATTACACGACACTATCTTAATTTTTAATTTGATATAATTATAAAAAGAGTAAGTATATTAAAAATAGATTGGGGTATTTTTATGATAGAGGAAATAAATTCTAGTTCAATGAAAGAACCAAAAATTTATCGTATTGGTCTATATAGCAAATTAACAATTCTTATTAATGGCCTTCTAATTACTACGAGTTTAATGATAGGTTGGGCTTTATGAGCAACTATTGGTCGAGATGCAATTGATAACTATATTAAATGATTCAATAATCCACAACAACCTAATTCTAATTTACAAATTAGTTTCAATATAATAAGTATTATTGTTTTCATAGTCTCTGGTTTATCTTTAGCATTAGTAGTCGTACCTTTTATTTTTTTAAAAACTAAAAATAGTGTATCAGCACTTTTTTGTTTAATAAGTTTTATTTTTTCAGCAATATTTGTTATCTTTCTTATTGTATTTTTTATTTTTAGATTTAAAACTTTTACTTTCTTAGCTAATAAAAAAGACGGCGAAATAATAAATACAACTGGTAACTTTCTAATAGCTTTTTTACCATGAATGTTGGCTGAACTATTTGCAATACTTTTATTAATCCACAGTCTCTGATTAATTATTAATATTACCTCTAAATACAAATCAAATACACTATTAATGCCTATTGCTAAACCAAAAGCAAAACAAGAAACAGTAATAGCAAAACAAGAAGTTGATGATACGATAACGCTTCCTAACGTCATACCAATACCAGTACCTCAAAATAATGAAGAACAACAAGTAGCAAACCAAGAAACTAACAATACTGTTCTTAAGCAAGATCTAACACAAGAAAAAATAATCACTAACCCTTCAACAGCAACTGTCCATTATACTAATCATGAACTATCACAAATACCAACGCAAGGTGCTTATCATGCCGAAACTGTTTCACCAACACCAGGTACTCTTACTAATCTTAAATCCGAATCTATTACAAATGAAGAAGAAATTAAAGATAATATCGAAAATGAAACAATATATTCAGAACCAACAGTTGAAAAAACAAGTGTAGAAGATACAACAATATATTCAAAATCACCAACAACAGAAAGTAATATTAATAGCGAAACTAATTACCAACCAAAAAATCAAGGTGGTTTTGATGTTAAAGACAGTAGTTATTCTGAATCTGAAACATCTAATTTTAATGAACAAGCAACAACAATAACTGTTGAAGAAACACAACCAATAATAGATAAAACAAATACAAATACAAAAAAAGAAACAATCGAAGTGCAAAAAGTTACTACTCACCATTGAACATTAGAACAAATTGAAGCTGTTTGAGAAAAAGCGGAAATAATTGATGGTGTTAGTGATAAATTATATCGTAAAGATTATGGTGGTGCTTGAATGTTTCGTGATTCATTTACCACTGATTATAGCGCAGCAGATAACTTAGAAACTTACTCTTGAACTATTGTTCTACATCGTCCTACTAGTCAACAAGGAACAACTGAATTATATAATCTAGATCCAATGAATATTGTTAATGCAAAAAGTAAAGGTGAAAATTACCCTTCTTGAAAAACTAAAATTTCTTCAAAAGGAAATAAAAATATTGCAAAAGAACAACATTGAAAAGCACGAACATAAATATAATAAAAAAGATTTATTTTAAAATAAATCTTTTTTATTATATTTAATATTTAATAGTAATTTAAAATAAATATAGTATCATTTATTTATGAATACACAAACTATCATTGAACATTTATATATAGAAATACCTAATTTTAAACATGAAGTAAATACTAACTATTCTTATTTTATAGAAAGTATTAAAAAAGAATTAACAAAAATAATAAATAAATACCAATTAAACTTAAAAACAATTTATCTTGCTAACAAAAATAAGTCAGGTAATGTTTAGTAATCTGTGTAACTTACAAAAATAACTATGTTTAATTAATTCTAGTAAATATAATTAAATGATTAGAAAGAGTGAGTTACAGATGGCTAAAAAAGATAACTTTAATAATAATGATCCAATATCAAAAGCAGTAGATTTATTATTAGAAAATACTGAAGATTTAACAACAGTTTTTAAAGAAGGGGGTTTATATAAAGAATTAACAAAACGTTTAGTTGAAAAAATGTTGAATTCTGAGATGCAAAATTATTTAGGATATGAAAAAAATCAACATAGTAATAGTGACAATGCTCGTAATGGTATAAGTTCAAAAAAATTAATAACTCAACAAGGTAAAATTGAGATTGATGTACCACGAGATCGTAATAGTAATTTTACTCCTGTAATAGTGCCAAAAAGACAGAGAAGATTTGATGGTTTTGATCAACAAGTTCTTTCCTTATATGCAAAAGGTATGACATTATCAGATATTAGAATGCAGTTACAAGAGTTATATCATGGTGCTGATATTAGTGAAAGTGTTATTAGTCAAATTACTGATGATGTGATTGATGATGTCAAAGCATGACAAAATAGACCATTAGAAGGCATTTATCCCATTGTTTATTTTGATTGTATAGTAGTTAAAGTACGACAAGATAAACGCATTATTAACAAATCAGTTTATATAGCTTTAGGTGTTGATTTAGAAGGTAAAAAAGATGTTTTAGGTTTATGAATTAGTGAAAATGAAGGCGCTAAATTTTGATTAGTAAATTTCACAGAAATGAAAAATCGTGGCTTAAATGATATTCTTATTGCTTGTAGTGACAACTTAACAGGCATGTCAGAAGCAATACAATCAGTTTATCCTAAAACTGAACATCAATTATGTATAGTTCATCAAATCAGAAATAGTTTAAAATATGTTTCATACAAACATCGAAAATCACTAGTTACAGATTTAAAGCCAATTTATAATGCATGTAGTGAAGAACAAGCAATGCAAGCTTTAGAATCATTTGAAAGTAAATGAAATAAACACTATCCTCAAATTGCTAAATCTTGATATAAAAATTGAGATAATTTAATGATTTTTATTAGTTATCCTCCAGAAATCAAAAGAGTGATTTATACTACAAATTCTATTGAATCTGTTAATAGTCAACTACGAAAAGTCATCAGAAATAAAAAAGTTTTTCCAAATGATATGGCAGTTTTCAAAATATTTTACTTAGCAATTGAAAATATAACAAAAAAATGAACAATACCCATTCAAAATTGAAATACAGCAATTGCTCATTTTATGATAAAATTTGAAGATAGAATTAATCTGAACTAGTACTTTGCAAAACAAAGAAACACAGATTACTAAAAAGCCTCATAAGTCAGTTTTACCAATTAATTTTTTAGAGCAATTATTAATAATACTTAAACCATTGACAACCACTATCAAAGAATACAACTTTGAATGTACTATTAATAATACCAATTTCACAATTCTACAATTATTTTTCAAATTTTAAATTAATCGTTTAATTTGAAAAATAATTAGTTTTCAAAATCAATTAAATAACAAATTTAATTATCAACAAAGTATAAAAATTATTAATGATGCTATTAACTTAAAAATTAATAATTTCTCAATTGATTTAAAATATAATCTTCCTCATCAAACAGTAATTGATGTTAATAATGATTTACAAATATGTATGCAATTAAAAACACCTCACATTAGCTATGATAGTTATAATCACAAACAAAATCTTACTATTAAAAGATATATTAATAATTTCTTAAAAAAGCACAAATATGATAACTATGAATACTATAGTTATAGTAAAAATACTAATAATGCTGAATTATACTTGTAAGTGCAAGTAAATAAAATTGTAAAAAATTCTCATGCTGAATTATACTTGTAAGTGCAAGTAAATAAAATTGCAAAAAATTCTCATGCTGAATTATACTTGTAAGTGCAAGTAAATAAAATTGCAAAAAATTCTCATATAAAAATTTCATAATGCTAAATTTAGTTTAGAAAAAAGTAAGGAGTTTTTATATGAGTTATAAACATCTTGGCATAGATGAAAGGATTTATATTGAGAATCAATTGAAATTTAAATTTAAAATTTGTGAAATAGCTAAAAATCTTAATCGAAGTATTAGTACTATTATTCAAGAAATTAATAGAAATAAAGATAATAATCATTATTTTTCATTAATTGCACAAAATAAAGCTGAAAATCGAAAACAATCACATATTAGTTTTCATAAGTTTAAAAATAAGAATTTAGTAAAATATGTACAACAAAAATTACTATTAGGTTGATCACCTGAACAAATTTATGGCAGAATTAAAAATTTTCATAAAGAGTGAGTTATTAGTTTTAAAACAATTTATACTTGAATTTATTTTGGAATGCTTGATAAAGTTACTAGTAAAAATTTAAGAAGAAAAGGTAAAAAACGAAAATCTAAAGAAAATCGTGGCAAGTTTAATGGTAAATCAATTAAAGAACGAGATATAAATGTTAATGATCCTATAACACTTGGTCATTGAGAAGGAGATACTATAGTATCATCAAGAGGCAAAAGCAAATCATGTTTAATAACTTTAGTTGAAAGAGTATCACGATTTACTTTAGCAATATTAGTTAAAAACAGAACTACTAAAGTTATTAATAAAAATGTCAGTTATTATTTATCAATTCTTCCTAAAAACATTGTTAAAACTATTACTTTTGATCGTGGCAAAGAATTTTCAAATTGACAACAACTTGAAAAAAATTTAGATGTAAAAATTTATTTTGCCAATCCATATTCACCTTGACAAAGAGGTACTAATGAAAATACTAATGGTTTAATTAGAGAAAAATTTCCTAAAAAATTTATTTTTTCAAAAACTAATAAAAATGAAGTTCATAAATTTATATTGTCTTTAAATCAAAGACCGAGAAAAATATTAAATTATCTTTCACCAATCGAATATTTGGATAGAAAAATAATTTAGTTGCACTTACCTTTACAATTTAGCTCATATAAAAATTTCATAATGCTAAATTTAGTTTAGAAAAAAGTAAGGAGTTTTTATATGAGTTATAAACATCTTGGCATAGATGAAAGGATTTATATTGAGAATCAATTGAAATTTAAATTTAAAATTAGTGAAATAGCTAAAAATCTTAATCGAAGTATTAGTACTATTATTCGAGAAATTAATAGAAATAAAGATAATAATCATTATTTTTCATTAATTGTACAAAATAAAGCTGAAAATCGAAAACAATCACATATTAGTTTTCATAAGTTTAAAAATAAGAATTTAGTAAAATATGTACAACAAAAATTACTATTAGGTTGATCACCTGAACAAATTTATGGCAGAATTAAAAATTTTCATAAAGAGTGAGTTATTAGTTTTAAAACAATTTATACTTGAATTTATTTTAGAATGCTTGATAAAGTTACTAGTAAAAATTTAAGAAGAAAAGGTAAAAAACGAAAATCTAAAGAAAATCGTGGCAAGTTTAATGGTAAATCAATTAAAGAACGAGATATAAATGTTAATGATCGTATAACACTTGGTCATTGAGAAGGAGATACTATAGTATCATCAAGAGGCAAAAGCAAATCATGTTTAATAACTTTAGTTGAAAGAGTATCACGATTTACTTTAGCAATATTAGTTAAAAACAGAACTACTAAAGTTATTAATAAAAATGTCAGTTATTATTTATCAATTCTTCCTAAAAACATTGTTAAAACTATTACTTTTGATCGTGGCAAAGAATTTTCAAATTGACAACAACTTGAAAAAAATTTAGATGTAAAAATTTATTTTGCCAATCCATATTCACCTTGACAAAGAGGTACTAATGAAAATACTAATGGTTTAATTAGAGAAAAATTTCCTAAAAAATTTATTTTTTCAAAAACTAATAAAAATGAAGTTCATAAATTTATATTGTCTTTAAATCAAAGACCGAGAAAAATATTAAATTATCTTTCACCAATCGAATATTTGGATAGAAAAATAATTTAGTTGCACTTACCTTTACAATTTAGCAATTAAAAGTTAATAAGAATTTTTGTTATATATTTATGTTAATTAAATTATTAAAATGTTTTTATAATTTATAAAATTGAGTATTTTAATTGTAATATTTTTAAATTAGTAGTAAGATAAATTTACAATTTCATAAAAATCCAAATTATTTCTTGTCTAAATTTATAATAAAACTACAACGATTTAATTTATTCCGGATTTTTGACAGCCGCCAAAATTTTTATATTGATTTTCCTCACTAATTTTATGATTATTTTTTTCTTTAATGTATTTAAATTCCATACTTTTTTCTCCTTGAATCTTTAAAGTATTTATTTTTAATTAAAATTTGATAATTATTAAGTATTTTCACTTAATTTAAACATTATATATCAAAATAAAAAACCTTAATATATTTTTTTATTTTTTAAATATTTTTTAATAAATTATATGTATCTTGACAAATCATTAATTCTTCATTTGTTCTAATTTTAAAAATAGGAACTTCTGATTGTTTATCACTAATTTCTAAGTAATCATTATACTTATCATTATTTTTATTAGTTACTAATTTTAAAGTAAACACTTTAATTTCCTCAATAACTAATTGACGAATAATTGCAGAATTTTCACCAATACCTGCAGTAAATACTAATGCATCAATATTACTATCTAAATCATTACCATATTGAACAATATAATTAGCAATTCTTTGCACAAACATTTTTATTGCTAATTGTGATTGTAAATGATACTTATGGTTTTTATCATTACTACTTGCAAGAACATCACGTAAATCAGAAGAATGTCCACTAATTCCTAATAAACCCGAACTTTTATTTAAATCATTAGTAACAGTTTCAATAGTTGCTTCTGCTTTAACATTACACATATAACCATGAATAGAAGGGTCAATGATACCACTTCTAGAACCCATAATTAAACCATCTAACGGTGTTAATCCCATGCTAGTATTAAAACTTTTACCATTTTTAATAGCACAAATACTAGCACCATTACCTAAATGACAAATAATAGCATTAATCTTATCTTTTGGTTTATTTAAAATATTAGTTAATTTATCTAAAATATAATGATAACTAGTACCATGAAATCCATATCTTCTTACCTCATATGTTTTATATCAATCATATGGAACTGAGTAAAGATATTTTTCTTCAGGAATAGTACTATGAAATGAAGTATCAAATACTGCCACATGTTTAGCATGTGGAACTAATTTTTGGAAAGATGATAATCCTTTTAAAGCTGGTGGATTATGTAATGGTGCTAAAGGAATACATGCTTTGATACCAGCAATGACTTTCTTATCAATAACAATTGAGTTATTAAATTTTTGACCACCGTGAACCATACGATGACCAATTCGTTTAATATCATCAAAATTATTAATGACCTTATACTCAATTAATGCATCAATTACTGTTTGCGCTCCTATAACATGATCAGCAATATCTTTTGTTACTTCATGTTTAATAAAGTTATCACCATTAGCAATTTCAATAATAAAATTACTATTTTTAATAGCTATCCTTTCAACTAAACCTTTACAAAGAATAGTAAAATGAGGTTGTTTATCATTATTAATAGCATTAAAAAGTTGAAATTTAATAGAACTACTTCCGGCATTAATAACTAAAATTTTATTTTGTTCTGACATATTTGTTTTATCTCCTTATTAATTCTTAATTAATGTTTGAATAGCAGTGATCAATGCTGTGTAATAAATGTCATCAATAGTAGCACCACGAGAAAGATCATTAACTGGCTGATTTAAACCCAAAACAATAGGACCAATAGCTTTATAATCACCTAATCTTTGGGCAATTTTATAACCAATATTAGCAGCATCTAAAGTTGGGAAAATAAATGCATTACAATGATTTTTAATTGTTAATTCTGGGAATTTTTTATTTCGCACTTCTTGATCTCAAGCAGCATCAAATTGAATTGGTCCTACTACTTGCACGTTTTTTAATTTTAATTGTTGAACAAAGTTAGTAGCATTACGTACTTTATCAACACTTTCACCACTACCACTAGTATTAGTAGAATAAGATAACATTGCTAATTTAATTGGATTAAATTCTAAAAGTTCACCAAAGTGAATTGTAGATTTTGCAATATCTGCTAATTGTTCAGCTGTTGGATTTAAATTAATTGAACCATCACTAAATAAAAATATTTCTTCATTTTTATTCATAATAAATGTACTTGAAACAGTTTTAGTACCTGCTTTTGGTCCAATAATTTGCAAAGCTGGACGTAAAATATCAGCAGTAGTAAAAGTAATACCACCAACAAAACCATTAACCTCTTTATTATTTAATAACATCATTCCATAGTAATTACGACTTAATACCAATTTATTAGCTGCTTCTAAAGTTAAACCCTTTGCTTTTCTTAATTCATATAATTGATTAGTAAAATTTGTTACTTGATTTTCTTCAATAGATAATGTTTTAATATTAGAATTTTTAATATTACTAGGAATTTCTTTATCATTATTAAATAATAAAACCGGTGTAATAAAATTTTTAACAGGTGAATTATCATTAATAATTTTTAAAGCTACTGCCTGTACTTTTTCATTATCTCCTTCTGGAAATAAAATTCTGATTGGTGTTTTGCTTTTTTGTAAAATAGATAAAATAAAATCTAATAGTTTCATATTATTTTCTCTCCTTTAATTTGTTAATTTTGATTGCTAATAATAGTTGCAATTGCTTTATTTTGTACTGCTTTAATGATATTGTTTTCAACCTTAATATCAAATACCATAATTTTCAAGTTAGCTTCCATGCACATTGTTGAAGCAGTTAAATCCATTACTTTTAATTGTTTATTAGTAATATCTTGATATGATAAATGTGAATAACGAATAGCATTTTTGTTAATGTTTGGATCTTTATCATAAACACCATCAACGCCATTTTTTGCCATTAATAATATATCCGCATTAATTTCAGTAGCACGAAGTGCTGCTGCAGTATCCGTTGTAAAGTATGGTGAACCAGTACCACCAGCAAAAATACAAACATAGCCTTTTTCAAAACTACTAATAGCTTTTTTGTAATAAAAAGGTTCAGCAACTTGATTAATCTCTAATGATGTTTGCACAATAACTTTTACGTTAAGCGCTTTTAACTTTGATTCAATTACCAAAGCATTCATAATAGTCGCTAACATTCCCATATAATCAGCATTAATTCTTTTTAAACCAATCTTTTCTCCTTGTTTAGCACCACGTCAAATATTACCACCGCCAACTACTAAACCAACTTCTACTTTTGCCTTAACTAGGGTTTGAATTTGTTGACAAACATTATCAATACTTTCATTATTATATAATTCATTACTACCATCACCTAAAGCTTCACCACTAATTTTTAATAATATTCGTTTATATTTAAATTGTTCCATTTTTGATCATCCTCCTTAAATTTAATATTATAAAAAGCCACAGATTGCTTTGTGGCTTCTTATTTATTTACTGTTATCACTAGATAATGAATCATTATTTGCGCTTTCAGCGACAGTTTCTAATTCAACGTTAGCAATAACTTTTTGTGCTAAATGATCTTTAACAAAAAGTTGTGCTTGTGGAGTAATAATTGTTAAACGTTTTTTAATTTTTTTAATACCCTGTTCATAAACAATTTTTAAAACATTTTTCTTTTGTTCCAATGCAACAATTTTACTAGTATTAACGCTTTGTCCAAAGAAATAAATATTATGTTCATCAACTGCGATACCAAAATCAAAACTAAAAATATATGCTAATCCTAACATGATAACTAAAAATATATACTCTACTATTAATAAAGTTAAAAAAGCAGGATCAGATTTAATATATTCTGGTTCAAATATTCAAACTTGCATTCCAATTGGAACAATCGAGATAACTAAACCAATTACACCAACTATTAATGTTGCTACTAATAATTTTAAATTCAAAAATTTAATAGTTGTTTTTGGTTTATTAAAACTATATCATCCTCAACTAAGAATAACTAATAATAATATAAACATTACTAATGCAATATAATATATAATTTGAAAATTCACTTTATTTACCTCCTAAATGTTTATTTGGCAGAACTATCAATTTTTTCACCTAATTGATAACGTATCATAGCTATAATTGTAGCATGATTTTTAGTTAAATACTCTTTAACCTTAATTGTATTATCTTTAATATAAAGTTGATCAACAATAGTTAATTCAGATAATACTTTTTCAAAACGACCTCTTATAATATTTTCAAGAATATTATCACAACGTTTTTTTGCTTTCAATTTTTCTTCTTCTTTTGTTTTTTCACTAATAATTGATAATTCTTTATCACGAACTGTTGCAGGTATGTGATCAATATCAATGTATTTAGCATCTGCTGATACTAATTGCATAGCAACATTATTTGGAATATCACTTTCCTTATCAACACCTTTGATAATAACTAAACCACTATATTTACCACCACCATGGACATATGAACCAAAAACTTCATCACTATTTTTACTTAAATATTGAAAACGATTTAAAACAATATTTTCACCTAATTTAGCGATAGCAAATCTTATCTCATCATTTAAACTTTCACTACTTCCATCAGCTTTTAACATTAAAGCTTCTTCAATAGTTTTAGGTTGATGTTTTAAAATTGTTTCTAAAATCTTAGTAAATAAATCATTAAAATCTTCTAAATCAGCAACTTGTTCAGTTTGACAATTTAATTCACCAATAATTGCATTATTACCACTAATAACAACTTTAGTAACCCCTTCAGTAGCTTTATTAATGCTTTTTTTCTCTGCTTTTGCTAAACCTTTAATTTTTAATAGGGAAAGTGCTGCTTCAAAAATATTATTTTTTTCCATCAAAGCTTCTTTACAATCAGTAATTGGTAAATCGGTTGTATCTCTTAATCTTTTCAATAATTTAACATCTACTTTAACTTCTGACATATAAACTATTCTCCTTTATTCTTTATTTTTTTCAATTACATTTTCAGTTTTATTTTCATTAAGACTAATAGTTTCTTCTACTACTATTTCTTTTTTATCAATAACTGGTTTTACACTTTGTCCTTCATTAATAGCTTCAGCAATTTTCTTTGTAATTAAAGTAATTGATTTTGTAGCATCATCATTACCAGGAATAATATAATCAATATTATCTGGATTTGAATTACTATCACAAATCGCAATAATTTTGATACCAAGTTTAACTGCTTCTTCGACAGCAATTTTATTAGTAATAGTATCAGTAACAAAAATAGCTTCTGGTAATTTATACATATTTCTAATACCACCAAGATTACGTTCTAAACGTGCTTTTTCTTTAATTACTAGCATTTGCTCTTTTTTTGTTAAAAGTTTAATTTCTCCACTTTTTTCTTTATTTTCAATATCAATTAACTTTTTAATACTTGATTTAATAGTTTTAAAATTAGTTAAATTACCACCTAATCAACGTTCTGTTACATAAGGTGAATTACAACTAATTGCAAGTTCTTGCACAGCTTCTTTGGCTTGTTTTTTTGTACCTACAAATAAAACTTTTCCACCATTTTCACTAGTTTCTTTAACAAAGTGACAAGCTTCATCTAATTTACACATTGATTTTTGTAAATCAATAATATGAATACCATTTCTTTGACCAAAAATATATTTACGCATCTTTGGATCTCATCTTTTAGTTTGGTGACCAAACTGAACTCCCGCTTCAAGGAGTTGTTCACGTGTTACAACTAACATATTGTCTCCTTCTAATTTGTTTTTCTTCCATTTATTTCTAACATTGGCCACTTTTTAATTAAAAAGCACTAGGCAATGAATTCACAAATGTGTTGCTTATTTTCATTAAATTAAGCCTGTATATTGTAGCATATTTTTTATATTTTAAACAAATTATTTTTAAATATAAAAATAGAATTGTATTTTAATAAACTATATTATAAAAATATTTTTTAGTTTTCTTAAAAAAATAATACCAATAAAAACACACAATATATTATAAAAATAAAAAGTAAATTACACATATAAAATATTCATTTATGATATAAAATACTAAAAATTTAATATTAAGTTTTTTTAAACTAATTACTTTAATTTTAAAAGTAAATAGTTTTTTTATATTTAAAAGGGAAGATGAAAGAAAAATGTTTAAATCTAAAACTCAAGAAAGACAACAACTTAAATATCATTTGCAAAATCAACAAAATAGATTAAAAGAAACTGTACTAGAAGAACAAACAATATGTGGAGTTACAGAATCATTTGTGAAACTTACTGAACAACAATTAAAAAAGCACAACTATGCTAATAGAAATGAGATAACTAATTTAGAAATAGATCAAAGATTAAGAAATAGATTTGCCATAGAAACAAAGACTAAAGGAACAACAAATGCTGGCATTTGTTCTAGTGATGTTTTATATGATAAAGAAATAAAAGCAAGTAAAAGTAAAATAGCACAAAACATAAGAACTGTTTATTATGCTCCACCTTCTACATATTCAATGTGAAGCCCTAAAAAACAAGTTAGACAATGAAATGAAGAAATGAAAAATAAAAGTAATCAAGATGCTGGAAGGAGGCTTTTTAGTAATCTGTGTTTCTTTGTTTTGCAAAGTACTAGTTCAGATTAATTCTATCTTTAAATTTTATCATAAAATGAGCAATTGCTGTATTTCAATTTTGAATGGGCATTGTTCATTTTTTTGTTATATTTTCAATTGCTAAATAAAATATTTTAAAAACTGCCATATCATTTGGAAAAACTTTTTTATTTCTGATGACTTTTCGTAATTGACTATTAACAGATTCAATAGAATTTGTAGTATAAATCACTCTTTTGATTTCTGGAGGATAACTAATAAAAATCATTAAATTATCTCAATTTTTATATCAAGATTTAACAATTTGAGGATAGTGTTTATTTCATTTACTTTCAAATAATTCTAAAGCTTGCATTGCTTGTTCTTCACTACATGCATTATAAATTGGCTTTAAATCTGTAACTAGTGATTTTCGATGTTTGTATGAAACATATTTTAAACTATTTCTGATTTGATGAACTATACATAATTGATGTTCAGTTTTAGGATAAACTGATTGTATTGCTTCTGACATGCCTGTTAAGTTGTCACTACAAGCAATAAGAATATCATTTAAGCCACGATTTTTCATTTCTGTGAAATTTGCTAATCAAAATTTAGCGCCTTCATTTTCACTAATTCATAAACCTAAAACATCTTTTTTACCTTCTAAATCAACACCTAAAGCTATATAAACTGATTTGTTAATAATGCGTTTATCTTGTCGTACTTTAACTACTATACAATCAAAATAAACAATGGGATAAATGCCTTCTAATGGTCTATTTTGTCATGCTTTGACATCATCAATCACATCATCAGTAATTTGACTAATAACACTTTCACTAATATCAGCACCATGATATAACTCTTGTAACTGCATTCTAATATCTGATAATGTCATACCTTTTGCATATAAGGAAAGAACTTGTTGATCAAAACCATCAAATCTTCTCTGTCTTTTTGGCACTATTACAGGAGTAAAATTACTATTACGATCTCGTGGTACATCAATCTCAATTTTACCTTGTTGAGTTATTAATTTTTTTGAACTTATACCATTACGAGCATTGTCACTATTACTATGTTGATTTTTTTCATATCCTAAATAATTTTGCATCTCAGAATTCAACATTTTTTCAACTAAACGTTTTGTTAATTCTTTATATAAACCCCCTTCTTTAAAAACTGTTGTTAAATCTTCAGTATTTTCTAATAATAAATCTACTGCTTTTGATATTGGATCATTATTATTAAAGTTATCTTTTTTAGCCATCTGTAACTCACTCTTTCTAATCATTTAATTATATTTACTAGAATTAATTAAACATAGTTATTTTTGTAAGTTACACAGATTACTAAACATTACCGCTGGAAGTTCTCATTGAGATAGAAAACAAAATAGTAATCCTTTTAGTTCTCCATTTAAATAAAATTAAATATAACTATATAAAAAGAAGAGTGAAATTTCACTCTTCTTTGTTATATTTATTAATTTTAATAATTAAGATATAAATAAAGTCTCTTCAGTAGCAAATTGAATATCACCAATTGATATTTTTACTTTTATGGTATTTCCTTTAACAAAATTTCCTGTACCTTCTGCAGCTTCACTAACTTTAATTTTTAAAGCACCTTGTTTAATAAGGTCAGCAATACTTTTTACTGTTTTACCTTCAAGTTCAGTAGTTTTAAAATATTGTGTTAAATCTGTACCAACTGGAAATTTTGATTTTGGTTCCCCAGCTACAAATCTAGGAATAGATTCAAAATTAGCATTTGATATTGTAGTTGGTAAAATTGATGTAACTAATCCTTGATCTGATTGACCCAAAATATCTAATGAGAAATTATCACCTAATGATTTATCATTTTTTTGAAAATTAAAAATTAGTGTTCCACCAGTAACTACATAATCAGCATTACCTGCCTTCTTAGAAATTGCAGGTGAATATGATTGAACATTGATACTAATTTCATTTGTTTTTTTAACCTCAAATATTCTGTTTTCACCTTCACCGGTTTTTGCTTCAATTTTTAAAACATTAACTAAAAAATTCGCAGCATCATTTGACTTAGCTTTTTGCTCACCAGTATTACCTTTTAATAAAGCTGTCGCAGTAATTGCTAATTGTTCAGATTTTCATGATGCTAATTTACTAGTTGCATTAATATCAATACTCAATTTAACTAGTGAATTAGCATTTGTATTTATTAAGAACTTACTTAATGAGTTAGATTATACCAAAATATAATTTTTCTTAAATAAAAAATGAAATAAATAATAAAAGAATAAAAGAATTAAATCTAATTAATATAAATTTTAATTTTAAATAAAATACCCTTTCTTTAAACAAATCATAAATGTTTATTCAAAACAATTTATTTGTCTAAAGAAAGGGGTAAATAACTAATTTAAATATATTTTCAAAAATAAATTTAATTTTATAAATCAATTTTAATATCTTGACGATCGCTATCTGATGCAAGAAAGTAATCTTTTGAAACTAAATTTAATGTTGATGCTACAACATTACTTGGAAAGGTTTTAATTTTACTATTGAACACCTTAACATTAGCATTATAAAATCTTCTAGCAGCAGCAATATTATCTTCACAATCTTTGGCACCTGATTGTAATTTTAAAACAGTAGTATTTGCTTTTAAATTAGGATAATTTTCTAATAAAGCATTAAATTTTCCAAAAGCTGCATTAAGTCCACTATCTGCTTTTGAAAGATCACTCATTGTTTCCATTTTTCCACTTCGTAAAGATACAACATCTGTTAATGTACTTTTTTCAAATTTCATATAACCTTTAGTAGCATCTACTAATTTTGTTAATAAATCAAAACGACGCTTTAATTGCACATCAATATCAGAAGCAGTTTCTTCAATTGATTGTTGTAATCTTAGAAAATTATTACGAGAAACAATAAATAAAATTATTGGAAATATTAAAACAAAAGATAAATAAACCATAATTTTTCCAAATAGTGACGGTTGGGCAGTAAATGATTCATTGCTTGGTTTAATTGTTGACATAATTTTCTCCTTTCTTATCAATATCTAATAACAAACTATGTTTAATAACTAGTCCATTCTTGGTAAGTTAAATATTATTTACACACTAAACCATAATAATTTTACTATATTTTTAAATTTAAGTAATGTATTTTTTTAAGTTTTTATTTAAACTTATAATATTTTTTATTTAAATTTATACTAAAATAATTACCTTTGCCAATAATAATATGATCAACTAAGGTAATATTAAAAACCTGAAAATTTTTTTTAATTTCTTCGGTGATATATAAATCAGATAGTGAGGGTTCACTATTACCACTAGGATGATTATGAATACAAATTACTTTACTTGATTTATGAATAAGTGCCAGATGCAACATATCTTTAACATCAATTTTCATAGTATCATTAGTACCCTTATATAATAAATTTTGATGAATTAATTTATTTTGATTATTTAATAATAATAAATAAAAATGTTCTTGCGTTAAATTTTGATAATATGCATTAACTAAATTAAAAACATCTTCAGGAATAATAATTTTAAAATATTTTTTTGACTTTCAATAGTTCTTATTCTTTTTACTATTTCTAAACAACTTAAAATTTCTAAAGCCTTACTAACACCAATACCTTTAATACTCATCAAAGATTTAATAGTTACTTTATTTAAATTTTCAAGACCATTAAAATTAGTAATTATTTCTTGCGCTAAAAATAATACATTTTTTTTCTTTAGTTCCTGTTCGCAAAATAATTGCTAATAATTCATTATCACTAAGAGCGTCAAAGCCATATTTAATGGCTTTTTCTCTTGGTTTTTTTGTATTATTAAGTTCTTTAAAATTCATAAAAAGGCGGTATTAAATGTGTTAATTTTTCTTGAAATTTATTAAATTCATCTTTAATTTTTGTTAAATCTTTACTTTCATCTTTAGAACTATCTCATTTACTTTCAATACCACCTGGTAACTTAATACTTCCTGAAACACTATTTCATAAATTTTTAATAACAGGAATTGCTATCCCTGCTAACATGGCACCCATTAAAAATTGAGCAAAACCACCACTAACTGCCTGACACTCTTGATCAGTCATTGGTTCTAAATCTTCTAAAATCATATTTATCAACCCCCTAAAACTTATTTTTATTTAAAAAATAGTTTTTTCCTTTTTAAATTTTATAAGTTTAAAAAAAGTAATAGGATTTTCTAGATTATATTTAAAAACTTTAACTTTTGTTGATAATTTTTCAATAAGTAATTGAAAAAGAAAATCAACAAATTTTTGCTCCATATAATGACCAACCAAAATAACATTAATTTTTCTATCTTTAGCTTCCATAATATAGTTTCATTTCTCCAGTAATTAATAAATCAATATTGTTAGATAAATTACTAATAATATCAGCACCAGCAACAGCAGATAAAGCAACAGTCACTATATTGTTATCACTCAATTTATTATTAACCAATTGTATATTTGCAACATTAAAATATTTTTTTAAGTTATTAATCAATTATTTTAATGGCATTTGTCTATCAAATTTACCAACTATTGCCAACTTTTCTTCATTAATAAAATGAATATTTTTAATTTTTAATTTTTTAGCCATCAACATATTCATACCTACTAATGATATATCAAAATTAGTATGTAATGAATATACATTAATATCTGCTATTAGTATTTTACTATATAATTCTTTTTTTCAATTTGAAATATTAGATTGATTAATATCTTTGGCAAAAACTAATGGATGATGAGAAATTATTAAATCAATATTATTATTAATGGCCTCAGTTAAAACTTCATTAGTAACATCCAAACAAACTAAAATTTTATTAATATTGGTCTTTGTTTTTGATTTAATTTGTATTCCTGAAAAATCTCATTCACAAACATCTTTTAAAGGAAAATATGTTTCTAAAACATTAATTATATTATTGATAGTTAACATTTTAACTATTATCCTTTATAAAATTCTTTAATATGTTTAGATTTAGACGGATGTTTTAATTTTCTAATTGCCTTTGCTTCTATTTGTCTAATTCTTTCTCTTGTAACAATAAATTCTTTACCAACTTCTTCTAGAGTTTTTGGAGAATCGTACTTAGTAATATGACGATGAACAACCTTATCACTTAACAATTCTGTTTTATCTAAACTAGTATCATAGTGTAACTGTAAATTATTAACTACTGTTTTTAATTCAGTAATTTCTTTTTCATCTTCACAAAGTTCTAATAATCTTCTTAATTTTGTTGGTAAAATTCCAAAACGCATTCTAATAACTTTTTCTTCTCGTTTTGTTAATACTTCAGCAAAAACACGATCCAATTGTTCTCTTAATCAATGTCTTTCAGCATATTCATCGGGAGATAGCATATTTTTATCTTTAATAAAATCACCAAAATGTGTATCATCTTCTTCACCAATTGGTTTTTCTAAAGATACTGGTTCAATAGCAAGTTTTTTAATTTCACGAACACGATCGGCTGTCATGTTTTGTCCCATTTTATTGGCAATTTCCTCATGAGTAGGATCACGACCTAATTCTTGTGTTAAGTTTCTTTCAATTCTTGTTAACTTATTAATTCTTTCAACCATATGAACAGGTACACGAACCATTTTACCTTGATCAGCTAAACTTCGTGTAATTGATTGTCTAATTCATCAAGTAGCATAAGTTGAAAATTTAAAACCACGGCGATAATCAAATTTATCAACTGCTTTAATAAGACCAATATTACCTTCTTCAATTAAATCAGCAAAATCTAAACCACGATTTAAATGTTTTCTAGCAACAGAAACTACTAATTTTAAATTTGATTTAATTAATTGCTCACGACCATATGTTCTTTCCTCAACATCTTTTGATTCTAACATTTTAGCATATTTAATTTCCTCACCTTGACTCAATATTTGACTCGTTCCTAAAATATTAAAATAAGACTTAATTCCATCTTTTCTTCTTGTATCATTAGAAATCCCCATTGTATTTTTAAAACTCAAATCACTAACTAAAATATCAATATCTAAATCATCAGGTAATTGTTCATCATCAATATCGGTAAAATTAGCATCATCTTCAACTTCATCCATCAAAATATCAGTAAAGACTACTCCTTCTTTTTCTAACCGATCAAAAATTTCCTCAATCGTATCATCATCTAATTTTAAATGTGCAAACTCTTTAATGACATCTTCTTGTTTTAATTCTTTTGTTTGACTCTTTTCTAATTTTTTAATTAAATTACTTTCTACTTCCTCTAAAGTTAAAAGTTTTTTCAATTTCGTTTTTTGTTGTATAACAGCCATATTTTCACCTTATCCTTAATTTATCATCATACTTATTTTTTCTTTATTTTATTTTTTAATACTGATATTTCTTTTAATAACAATATTTGTTTTTCAATATTTTTTTCAGATTTCAATTTATCATTGATCATTTTTATTTCATAATCAATTAGTTGATTATTAATAATTTTTAAGTAATCATTAATAATTTGAGGTTTTAAATCAAACTTTTTATTTTTATACTTATCAAGAAGTTTTTCTAAAATATTTAAAAGTGAATTACCTTTAAGTTCTTCTAAAATTAAATCAAAATTAATTGCTTCTATTTGATTATTTTGATATTTTTGACTAATTAAAAAGTATAAATTCATAAAATCTTGATTTGGAAAAATAAATTTTTCTTTTTCTAAAATTAAATAAACATTTTTTGATAACATTACTAAAAAAATAAGTTGTTCTTGTGCTTCAAAAAAAATATTTTTTACTTCTATTTTAGATTTATTTTTGATACTAAAAGTTGTAGTTACTAAATTATTATCAATATTTAAAATTTGTATTAAGTCTTCAGTGGATAAATTAGTTATTTTTGCTAACATATTTAAGTAAAACTTTTTAGTAATAACATCATTGATTTTTGTTCAAATTGGAACTAATGATTTTAAAAATTCATTAAGTTCATAACTATCTTTTTTAATGTTATATTTAGTTAATGATAAATTAATTGCAAATTCAAAAGGATGAATGGTTTTTTTTATTATTTCATAAAATTTTTGAGGAAATTTATTTATTAATTCATCAGGATCAAATTTAGTATCATTATTGATAATTTGTACTTTAAAATTATTTGATAATAAAACACTAGCTATTTTTAAAGATGCTATTTTTCCTGGTAAATCACCATCTAAAAAAATAATAATATTAATAGTAATTTTTTTTAAAAGTAAAATATGTTCTTTTGTTAAATTTGTTCCCATTAAAGCAACAACATTTTTAATATTTTGATTATTTAGAGCAATAACATCCATAAAACCTTCAGTCAAATAAATAACTTCATTTTTTTTAATATAATTTTTAACATTATTAAAGTTATATAAAATTTTACTTTTCTTAAAAAAATCTGTTTCTGGACTATTAATATATTTATAACTTTTATCTTCTCTATTATAATTTCTTGCAGAAAAACCAACACAATCTCCATCTTCATCTTTAATAGCAAACATAATTCGATTTGAAAAGGTAGGAAGAAGTTGATCCTTATTATTAATTTTCATAAGTCCTAATTTTACAAATTCAATATTATCTTTATAACCTTGTGCATTAAGATAATCTATTAATTCATTATTAATAGGTGCATAACCAATATTAAAATATTTAATATTTTCAGTAGTAATATTACGATTTTGTAAATATTTCATTGCTTCTTGACCAATATCAGTTAGTAACTGATAACTAAAAAAATTCATTGTAATATTATTTAAAATTTTTAGTGGATTTTTTTTAGTTTCAACATTAAATTCAGATAAATTAATATCAAACTCTTTTAAATTTAAATTAACATTATCTGCTGCTTCTTTAAGAGCATTAATAAAATTAATATTTTTATATTTTTGTAAAAAAATAAAAACGTTTCCTTGTTCACCACAAGAAAAACATTTATAAATTTGTTTTTCTTGTGAAATTGATAATGAAGGAGTAGAGTCTTCGTGAAAAGGACAGATAGCTCAAAAATTATTGCCTTTACGGATCAAATTTAAATATTTACCCATAACTTCAACAATATTAATTTTTGCTTTAACTTCATTAATTTTTTTATTAAACTCGATATCCATATTTTTTCACACAATTCTAACAAATAATGTCTAATTTGTCATATAAATATTCTTTAAGTTGATCAACTTTAACTATAACTTGATTTGTAGTATCACGATCTCTAATTGTAACAGTACCTTTAGTTTTTGTGTCATAATCAATTGTTACACAATACATAGTACCAATACCATCTTGATAACGATAAGATTTACCAACACTTGATGATGCTTCATAAATTACTCTTAATTGTGTTTTATTTAACATTTCAAAAATTTCATATGCCTCTTTACCCAATTTTGTTTTATTTAAAGACATAACAGCTACTTGATAAGGGCAAATACTCTTATTTAATTTTAACACTAACCGTTCTTTATCGTCTTTTAAAACTTCTTTTGTAAATGCTTCACAAACTAAAGCTAATAAAAGCCTTTCAACACCAATTGAAGGTTCAATAACTGAAGGAATAACCATTCTTTTTACTGTAACATTAGGATCTTGAATTTCAAAATTTACACCAGAATTCTCACTATGTTTTGTTAAATCATAATTCCCACGATTAGCTATACCACATAATTCACTCATACCAAAAGGAAAATTATATTCAATATCAGTAGTTGCTAATGCATAATGTGCTAGTTGATTTTGTTCATGATTTTTAAATTTTATATTTTTTGAATTCAATAAACCTACTAGAGAGAGAAATTCTTTACATTGATCAACTCAATAATTAAATCAAGTGTTATCATTTTTATCCTTTGGAATAAAGAAAAATTCTAATTCCATTTGTTCAAATTCTCTAGTACGAAAAATAAAATTACCAGGAGTTATCTCATTTCTAAAACTTTTACCAATTTGACCAATACCAAATGGTACTTTTTTATTACAACTATTTCTTACATTATTAAAATTTATAAATATTCCTTGTGCAGTTTCAGGTCTTAAATAAATTTTATTTTTATCTTCTTTTAAAACACCTTGATATGTTTCAAACATTAATTGAAATTGTCTAACTTTAGTTCAATCTTCATTATTGCATTTAATACATTTAATATGATTTTGATTAATATATGTTTCTAATTTTTCATTACTTCAATTATCACAATTAATACTAGGAAAATAATGATTAATTAAATTATCAACTCGAAATCGAGACTTACATTTTTTACAATCAATTAATGGATCACTAAAATTACTCAAATGCCCTGAAGCTTCTCAAACTTTAGATTTCATAATAATTGAACTATCTAACCCAACATTGTATAGATTTTTTTCGACAAAAAAAACTCATCAACTTTTCTTAATATTATTTTTAAGTGCTACACCAAGCGGACCATAATCTCAACTATTAGCAAGACCTGAATAAATTTCTGATCCTTGAAAAATAAAACCATTTTCTTTTAAATGAGTAATTATTTCCTTCATTGACTTATCATTGATAATTTTATTAATCATTGCCCCTCCATTAATCATAAAAATTTTCTTAAATATCTTAAATAATACATAAAATCTCTAAAAAGAATAATCTTGTTAATAATATGTTCATAGATAGGTTTTGTCAACCTATTATAAGTGTTATATATTATTAAAAACAATATAACAACTAATTATTAAAATATTTATGTAATTATTAATTTATTATTATATTTTTGAAAGTGGTTTTCTAAAATATTAAGAATTTTATTAAGTTCTTCTTTTTCAACTTTTCATTTATTAATATCTTGATAATTTAATAAATAAAGTTGATATATTTTTTTAAACAAAACAATGTGAAAATTAATTATAGCTAATTCTAAAGAACAATTTTTACAAAAAATACCACCCAAATCATAATTAATTAAATACAAATTAGTTATTTGATTACAATTAATACAATTGGCAGTTGTCAAAAATCCGGAATAAATTAAATCGTTGTAATCTTATTATAAATTTAGACAAGAAATAATTTGGATTTTTATGAAATTGTAAATTTATCTTACTACAAATTTAAAAATATTACAATTAAAATACTCAATTTTATAAATTATAAAAACATTTTAATAATTTAATTAACATAAATATATAACAAAAATTCTTATTAACTTTTAATTTAATAAGTTTTTTTAATTTTTTATTTTGCTGAATTATACTTGTAAGTGCAAGTAAATAAAATTGCAAAAAATTCTCATATAAAAATTTCATAATGCTAAATTTAGTTTAGAAAAAGTAAGGAGTTTTTATATGAGTTATAAACATCTTGGCATAGATGAAAGGATTTATATTGAGAATCAATTGAAATTTAAATTTAAAATTAGTGAAATAGCTAAAAATCTTAATCGAAGTATTAGTACTATTATTCGAGAAATTAATAGAAATAAAGATAATAATCATTATTTTTCATTAATTGCACAAAATAAAGCTGAAAATCGAAAACAATCACATATTAATTTTCATAAGTTTAAAAATAAGAATTTAGTAAAATATGTACAACAAAAATTACTATTAGGTTGATCACCTGAACAAATTTATGGCAGAATTAAAAATTTTCATAAAGAGTGAGTTATTAGTTTTAAAACAATTTATACTTGAATTTATTTTGGAATGCTTGATAAAGTTACTAGTAAAAATTTAAGAAGAAAAGGTAAAAAACGAAAATCTAAAGAAAATCATGGCAAGTTTAATGGTAAATCAATTAAAGAACGAGATATAAATGTTAATGATTGTATAACACTTGGTCATTGAGAAGGAGATACTATAGTATCATCAAGAGGCAAAAGCAAATCATGTTTAATAACTTTAGTTGAAAGAGTATCACGATTTACTTTAGCAATATTAGTTAAAAACAGAACTACTAAAGTTATTAATAAAAATGTCAGTTATTATTTATCAATTCTTCCTAAAAACATTGTTAAAACTATTACTTTTGATCGTGGCAAAGAATTTTCAAATTGACAACAACTTGAAAAAAATTTAGATGTAAAAATTTATTTTGCCAATCCATATTCACCTTGACAAAGAGGTACTAATGAAAATACTAATGGTTTAATTAGAGAAAAATTTCCTAAAAAATTTATTTTTTCAAAAACTAATAAAAATGAAGTTCATAAATTTATATTGTCTTTAAATCAAAGACCGAGAAAAATACTAAATTATCTTTCACCAATCGAATATTTGGATAGAAAAATAATTTAGTTGCACTTACCTTTACAATTTAGCTTTTAAAATAAGTAAAATTATGTTTTTAAATTTATTTGATTACATTTAAAAATAACCATTTTTATATAAATAAAAATACTATATGTTCTATTAACAATCATTTTTTTTAAAACATGTCAAATATTTGTTTCAGTAAAACAACCAATATTTCATTTTGCACCTTGATTAAAAATACCTTTTTTATTATTTTTAAAATATTGTTTTTTTAACTTTTTATGATTATCTAATTCTTTATATAAATAATCAATTAATTGTTCATATTGACCATTATTAATGAAATCTTTACAATTATTATATTCACTTCAATATTTTCCTTTATTTCCCGCCATTATACCAAGATATAATGTTCTAATTAAATGGAATTTATCTAAAACAAACTCAGCACCAAGATAATCTGCTACATCTTTAATTCATCCAGCACTATCTCCACAAATAATTATTTTTGCTTGTTCAACATTTTCATAAAATTTTTGACAATGTTCTTTAACAAATTCAGCAGTTTTTTTAACTCCAATTGTTGTTCTTGTTGGTCTAATAATTGCTTTTACTCTTTTATTTTGTACTTTATGATTAATATTATCTGTATATGTTGTTATTAATCTCATAGAGTGTTTTATACCTTTACGTTTAAAATCTCAAAACTTTCGATGTCCATCATCAATTGCTACAAAAATAGGTTGATTTTTTTCTAATTTTACTTTTACTGGATTTGCTTCAATTACTTCTAAATTTTTAAAAACTCTATGAACAGTACTAACACTAATACCTGCTTTTTTACAAATAGCACAAATATCATGATATCTTTTTCCATCAGCAAAATATTCAATAATAGTTTGTTCAACATCTTCACCAATTCTTTTATATTTAGGTAATTCTAGTCATTCATCAACTAAACAAACACGAACTCATTTTTGTAATTTTTCATCAAAATATTCATAAATTCTTCTTTTATAAGTTACTAATCCATACATTATTTTTCTTGTTCGATATTGATAATCAACAATTTTATATTTCTTTTTATCTCTTGTATTTTTTATTCTTCAATCTCATTTTTCTCATTTTTTTGTTATATGTTCTAAAACTAATTTATCAATTTTTGCACTTTGTTCTCTAAAATTTCATTTATAATTAAAATTCACATTTACTTCTCCTAACTATTTTAAAAAAATCTAAATTTATTGTAAATATATTTAAAAAATTAATTTACTTAATTATTATATAAATATATAAGTGTAATTTTAAATAAAATAAAAATTATTTAAAAAACCACTTTCATATTTAAAATATAACAAACAATTTCAATATAATTAATAGTATAGGTATCATAAAATAAACGCCTTTAATTTAAGCGTTATTTTGCGTTTAAAAGCATACTTGTAAAAATAATCAAAAATAGTACAATTTAAAAGTAAAATCAAGGAAAAAAGGAGAATTAAAATGCAAGATAGCAAAGAAATAATAAAAAACGTAGAAAATAAAAAAGAAGAAAAAAGAAAAGAAATAAATAATTTAAAAAAATGAATTAAAACAAATTATAAAAAAATAATATTATGAACTGCAGTTATAACAGCATTATTATTAAGTATAATGTCATACTATAAAACTTATAATTATAAATCATATTTAGGACATGACTATACAGTCTACTGGGGGGGTGGAACAACAATATGGTCAGAAAAAATAAATGATCAACATAAAATAAATTTATATTTTGGAATTAAGCCAATAGATAGTACTGATATAAAATGGGACGGTATTTATCCTAATGGATATTTTGAGAGGCTTTTTAGTAATCTGTGTATCTTTGTTTTGCAAAAGTACTAGTTCAGATTAATTCTGTCTTCAAATTTTATCATAAAATGAGCAATTGCTGTATTTCAATTTTGAATGGGCATTGTTCATTTTTTTGTTATATTTTCAATTGCTAAATAAAATATTTTAAAAACTGCCATATCATTTGGAAAAACTTTTTTATTTCTGATGACTTTTCGTAATTGACTATTAACAGATTCAATAGAATTTGTAGTATAAATCACTCTTTTGATTTCTGGAGGATAACTAATAAAAATCATTAAATTATCTCAATTTTTATATCAAGATTTAGCAATTTGAGGATAGTGTTTATTTCATTTACTTTCAAATGATTCTAAAGCTTGCATTGCTTGTTCTTCACTACATGCATTATAAATTGGCTTTAAATCTGTAACTAGTGATTTTCGATGTTTGTATGAAACATATTTTAAACTATTTCTGATTTGATGAACTATACATAATTGATGTTCAGTTTTAGGATAAACTGATTGTATTGCTTCTGACATGCCTGTTAAGTTGTCACTACAAGCAATAAGAATATCATTTAAGCCACGATTTTTCATTTCTGTGAAATTTGCTAATCAAAATTTAGTGCCTTCATTTTCACTAATTCATAAAACTAAAACATCTTTTTTACCTTCTAAATCAACACCTAAAGCTATATAAACTGATTTGTTAATAATGCGTTTATCTTGTCGTACTTTAACTACTATACAATCAAAATAAACAATGGGATAAATGCCTTCTAATGGTCTATTTTGTCATGCTTTGACATCATCAATCACATCATCAGTAATTTGACTAATAACACTTTCACTAATATCAGCACCATGATATAACTCTTGTAACTGCATTCTAATATCTGATAATGTCATACCTTTTGCATATAAGGAAAGAACTTGTTGATCAAAACCATCAAATCTTCTCTGTCTTTTTGGCACTATTACAGGAGTAAAATTACTATTACGATCTCGTGGTACATCAATCTCAATTTTACCTTGTTGAGTTATTAATTTTTTTGAACTTATACCATTACGAGCATTGTCACTATTACTATGTTGATTTTTTTCATATCCTAAATAATTTTGCATCTCAGAATTCAACATTTTTTCAACTAAACGTTTTGTTAATTCTTTATATAAACCCCCTTCTTTAAAAACTGTTGTTAAATCTTCAGTATTTTCTAATAATAAATCTACTGCTTTTGATATTGGATCATTATTATTAAAGTTATCTTTTTTAGCCATCTGTAACTCACTCTTTCTAATCATTTAATTATATTTACTAGAATTAATTAAACATAGTTATTTTTGTAAGTTACACAGATTACTAAACATTACCTATTTTGATAATTAAATTTCTAGATTTATATAAGAAATATTTTCATTATATTTATCAAATAAATTAATATTATTTAATTCTATTTCTTGTTTATTAGTAATTAAAATTAAATCATAATTACCAGCACCAAATATTCCACTGATTTCAATCCGATTTAAATTATTAATCGGATTTTCAGTCTGTAATTCAAATTCATTAATATTATCAATTTGCGAAATTTCTTTATAAAATTCAAATTTAGAAAATAATTGTGATTTATTAGAACCATATAAATTTAAAGCATTTTCAATTTTACTTTTATCCATAATTGTTCTTGTAAAATACTTACCATATTCACCATTACCTAATGTTCAATCTGCTGGAATTAATGAAGGAATATTATTACTTTCTAATTCATTAGTTATAGATAATCAATTAAATTGATTATCATCTAATTTAAATAATTCATTTTGACTAATATCATTATTTTTTAACTTAATGTTATTAATATCAGTAAAATCAAAATATTCAGATTTTAATATAACTTTTGCATCTTTATATTCCCAAATTTTATTTTCATTAGGATGTATTGGACTTGATTTTAGTTCGAAATAATAAGGTAACAATATTTTATTATCATCATTTAAACCTTTATTAATTGATAACATTGAATAAATATATTCTGATAACATGATAAATATTTGTTTGAAAATTTTTACTTGTTTTAAATTAATATAGTTTGGGTAATCTAATTTTCATTGTTTAAATAAATTAGTAATAACATCTTCGGGCTTTTGTCCCTCAAATTTTACACGTAATTTTGCAATATCATTTTTTGGTTTACCATTTTTATCTTCATATGTAGCACCTTCAAAATTTATATTGTAGTTATATGTATAACTTAACATATCTAATAATAGTTTCTGTAAACTATCATTAGTTGGTGCATCTTTTATTTCAATTTCAATATCATCAAATCTATTATTAGTTGCAACATATTGATAAAATTGACTTTCACCTACAAAATCTCAAACTTCTTTATCTTTTAATTCTTTTTGACTTTTTAGTGGTCATTTACCACCTAAAACATTACTAAATTCATATCCTAATCAAGCGTGTGTAACTCTTGCATTTTTAATTATTTCTTTTCTTGTTTCTTTACCACCACCAATAGCAATTAAATCTAAAACCGATTTTTCTTCTCCTATAAATTGTTTTGCTAAGTTTCAAGGTAATATTTGTTCACTAAATCATTGTTGTAATATTCTAACTTTTGGTTGAGTTTCAATAGGCATTGATAACAGCGGAAATGCTATCTTATCCTTGATAAATAACTTTGGGTATACTTCCATATTGTCAACTTCACCAAGTACCTTTATATTGCCGAAAATCATGCTTCTAGGTGCTTTAATTTTTAAACCAATAACTTTTGTATCTTTATCTAATGGTTTTTGTAATTTAATAATAATTGGATAACCATCTCTTGTTTTAAAATCTTTAATTTTAATAATAGTAATACTTTTAGTACTTCTTGTTTTTGGATTTTGATAAGGTTGTGAATAATTATTAATGATATATAAATTATCAATATTATTTTCAATTAATGGTTCATTTATACTAACTGCATATAATTTAAATTGATTTAATAAATTTATTTCTTGAAAAATTAAATTTTTAATATCAGTCATACTATATTCAATTGTATTATCATTAATATTTGTGCTAGCTCTTTGATTTAATTGCATAGTAAAGTCTGATGTTTCAACAGCAATAGTTTTTAATACTTTATCAATATCAATAAAACCAATTTTAATAGTATTTGCTGAAAATCTTAAACTATTATTTTCATTATTTTTAAATAAACGTTCAATTTCATAAATATAAATTGTTCTTTTTTTAAATTCATCGTATGCTCTATTAATATCTGGGTCACTAGTAGCACCCATCATATTAGTAAAATCATAAGGAATATTATCAATTAAATAATCATTTTCTACTTCTGCTTGATTAAGTTTAGTTTGCTTCTGTTTCTGTGGAAACTTTGTTTGTGGTTTGTTGTTGTCTTCCATTGTTATCTCCTATTAATTGGTTATTTTCTGGATTAAATAATTTTAATTTAACTGTTAAATTATTAATTTCTTGTTCATCATTAATATTAAATGTTTTACTATTTAATAAATCTTTATCTATACTTACTAATATTTGAATAAATTTAAGAATATCAATATTAAATTGTCATAATTTTTGTTCAATATAATTAATAGTTGAAATATTTACTGCTGTACTTTCAGGTACTGATTGTTGTGCAGATTTCTTTTGACTTGGTATATGAATACCACAACGTTTAAATATTTCATTAACATTTCAATCATATATATCAGTTAAATTTTTACCTTTAAAATTACTATTTGTCATATTGATATTTTCGTTTTGTTCATTATTATCTCCACCACTTTTAAATATGTAGTTTTTAGTAACTAATGTTCTTACTGCATCTTCAATTAAAGATTGAACATTACCATAAGTTTGACTAAATATAAATTTAGGTGAATTTAAAATGGTATCTAAAACAATTTGTTCATAAATAACATCTAATGCTTTAATCTTATCCATTACTTTATTACAATCTGCTAACTCATTTGCTTTATTTCGCATAATTGATATTGGTATATAATTAATATTTAATGTTTGTTCTTGTTCTAAATTAGGGTTATTAATATATGATTTAAAATCTAATGGAAATTGTTTTTTATTATCACTAATACTATAAATTGCACGATTAATAGTTACTTGTTCATTATTTAATGTATAAATTTCAAATAATCTTACAGTTTGTACATTTTGTTGATAACTATCATAAAAAATAGTACATTGAATTAATTTGCCAGTAATATCATAAACTCTTTGTTGTATATCTACTACTTGAAAATATAAATCATCATTAGCAATATAAATTAAATAACCACTAATTCCTAATTTGCTTAATTTAAAAATAGAATTTCAATTTTTTCTATAAAACTCTTGTTTAATTAAATATTGTTTAATAGTTTCATTATTAATATCTAATGGAGCATTATATAAATTAGCATTATTTTCAGCTATAAAATCAGTGAAATAAGTTTCATGATTAAAATCATTAAAACCAAAATAATTTAAAATTGAAGCATGAGTACTTTTATTTTTATTATTTAAAAATTTTACTTTTTCATTTTGATTATCACTAATATTACTTTTATCTTTTCTAAAAAATTTACCTAACATAATATTCACCACCTTTCTTAAAATATTTGATTAATTTTTAATATGATTTTTACAATGATAAATATAATTAAACCTGCTGTTGCAGATGATAAAATTACTCCTATTAAACCTAAAATAATTTTTATAATTTTAAAAAACATAATATTATTCCTGTAATTCTTCTAATTTTCATACATTACCTTTTAAATTACCTTTTCCAGTATAAATAGTAATCCATTTTGCATGTTGAACTGATAAAATTACTATATTAGTACTATCATTAAAGGTTTGTATTTGTACACCAGCAATTTTTTTATCAGTTATAATAAATTCTTGAATAGTATAAACTGGATTATATATACTTCAAGAATAATAAACTCTATAATGTTTATTTTCTTGAAAATCATAAGTAATTTGTCAATTATCTCATTTATTTTTCTCTCTTGTTCCTACATCTTTTCAATTTGAACTACTTGGACTTGGTGTTGGAGGAATATCTTTTAATTCAATATCTCAATTATTTTCTTCTATTTCATTAGTTTCTAAACTTTTTGAATTAATTTTTATAGGTTTATTTATATTAATTACACTTGGTGAAGTAATATCTAATGTATTACTTTTAATTCTATAAATTTTATTATTTGTCTTAGGCTTATATATTTTAGTTCCTAGTTTATTTCCATCTAGATTAGTTACTATTCAAGAATTACCATCAAAATATGATAGTATTAATTCATCATTTTCGGGTTGGACACTTAAATGAGCTTTAATTTCATTAGTAGAATTTGAATAATAACCTGCTGAATCAATAGCTACATTATGGGCTGTTGGTACTGCACCATAAAAGAAAAATACTCCTTTATGTCCTTGACTGTTTGACATATTAGGTGACCAAAAAATTTGATAATATGTATTTCTTGTTAAAATCATTGATTTTTGTTCTTCTCATTGTGGATTATTTAAAAAATCTTGTGGTGTTACTAAATAAGAACTTACAGATATTACATTATCTTCTGTAATATTAATGCCATGACCAGTACTTAATTTATTTTGTTTAGTATTAGTTAAAGCTGTAATATTTTTTTGTTGTTTAGCAGAAAAATCACAAGTTGGAGCATGTGTATAATCACCAATTTGTGGATTATTTTGTAATGCTTCTGGTGGTAATGTTCCAATTTCATCAGGTCAATCTAAAATCATTGTTTCAGTTTCTTTATCGTAATCTGTTGCAACATAACCTTTATTAATAAATTTACTAACAGGACCTCTATATATTTCATTTTCATTATCATCAACTAAATCATCATATAATTTAATTTGTTTTAATAATGTAAATTCTTTTTGTTGTTCAATTAATTGATCAACTTGATTTCTAGTATAAAATGCTTTTAAGTCAATTTTTTCAACATCTATTTCATCATCATTATAACTTGAAAATATTTGTTTTAATTCAGTTAATCTTGCTCATATTTTCATTCTACTAGGTGCTAAATCTCAAACATTAATCGTAGGAGTACTATTTGCACTAAATTGACTACCATTATTAAATTGAATAGTAGCATCAACATTAAATTCAATTGGTGTACGATTAAATACTCAATGTTCAACCATAACATAAACCATATCTCTTAATGTTTCTTTAATTAATTCATCTTTAAAACTATCAAAGGGAAATTTAGATAAAATAAAATCAAGATAAGCATTAATATCATTTTGAGCACGAATAGCAAAAGTTTTAAATCAATCATTAACATTAGGTCATGTTTGTATGTATTGCTGTGGAGTTTCTGTAATTTTTCCAGTTAATGGATATCAGTTATTATAATTTTCAAGACTGACACCAGTTCAAAGTTTATTAATCATAATTTATCATTCCTTAAAAAATGCTTGTTTATAATGATGAGTATGTTTTTTTGTTTTTCTATGTGTTATATGTTCAATTTCTTTTTGTATTTTATTTTTGTTTTTTCTTATTTTTTTCTTACTTTTTGCTATAACTTGACTATATGCAAATTTTTCTAAATGATGTAATAATCCTGTACCAAATAAAGTATTAACTGAAAATTTTAAACCAACACTTTTAAATGATTTATTTACATTTTCAATAGGATTATTAATAACATTTACTACTTTATGATAAGTTCTTACTATTCTAAATATTTCTCTATATACTTTAAAACTATCTCTAATTACTTGTTGAACCACTGGTGGAGCAAATGCTATTGCTTTTAATCATTTATTATGATTAACACCATAACCAATGTATCAACCACTATATCAACGATATCAATGGAATGGATGTATTTGAGTAACAAAAGTTTCTGCTTTAAGAATACTATCAACAACTGTAATTGGTTTATATTTAGTATTGCGATGATAAATAGTAATTGCACATTTATCTAATGACAAAGGTTGAATTTTACAACCCATAAATACTGGTGAATTTAATGGAATTAATTGTGCATGTTTAATTGCTCTTTTTTCTGCACTAGTAAATAAATCAGTTGCTTTTTCTTTTAATTTATTAATTTTTTCAAATGCTTGTTTTTCTAACTTTTCAAATTTTTCTTGTAATTTATATATACTTTCTCTTATTTTTTCAAAATATGGTGTATCTTTTCAAAATTTATTTAAACCTTTTTTTAAATAAAATCTAATATCAAAATATTTAAAACTTTGATTTGCTTTTAAAACAAGTTGATGAATAACATTATTTTTAAAATTAAATTTAATAGAATTAGCACGAATTTTTTGTAAATCTAAAATTAAAGTTTTTCCATATCTATTTTCTGAATGTATTGTATGAACTAAATTTAATCAATCATGTTGGTTCATAGATAGTACTTTTTTTAAATCAGTATTATATTTTTTTAAAAAGTTATTTGTTTTTTCAATATCTTTGATTTTAAATTTTGGAGTTAATTGTGGACTTAATTTTATTAATGTATTTTGTAATAATAAATAATCTTTTAATTCTTGTGCTTCTAATTTTTGAAAATTATTTTTATATTGTCTTTCAGCAACATAATCTAAATCTCGTAATACTGTTTCACGATTAGGAGTAAAACTATAATTCATTAAATAACGTTTATTACCAATAATTTTATCTGTTAAAATTTCTTTTCCACTTACTTGACTAATAACTTCTTGTAAATTTTTGGCTTCTTTAATACCAACTTGTTCTAATGTTTTAGTTTTTTGTGCTAACTTAATAAATTTATTTGTACGATAACCACGACTAATTTTATTCAGTCCAGCAAATGCAGGTAATATATTAAAAAAAGTATTTAATTTTGTTACATTTCCTTTTAAATAATCATAAACTTGATTAATAGTAAAATCAGTTAAAAATTCTACACCAACAGCACTAATACTAGCAACTAAATCACTTGCACCTAATCCAAGGGCTACACTTTCACTTAATCCACCAGTAAAAGGAGCAAGTGCTACTGCTATAACTTGTACACCAATCATTTCTAAAATTTCTCATCAAAAACTTTTATTTTCTTGTTGGTTACTTGTTCTAGTATGTTTTGGTTTATTTATGTTTAAAAGTATTACTGTACTAGTTGTACCAATTGGCATGATATTAATTTCCTTTATTTAAGAGTTATTTTAATTGGATTTATTGAACCTTTATAATTTAAATCATTAACATTTGAAGAAATAACTATGTATAAGTCACCCGCTTTTTGTTTTTGATTACTTACATTAGTTTTTCCTTGTGCATCACTAAAATATTTAATAGTTGGATTTGTTAAATTTGGATTTAATGATTTAAGTTCATTAGTACTTTTTATTTGTGTATTTAATTCACTATTATTGTTATTAACATTTGCAGTAATATCAATTGTTAAACTTGTAATTTTAGTTTTTAAATCAGTTTTTTCTGTTTTAATAACTCCACATAACATTCATCTTGATGTTGTTTCATTATTAGAAATATATGGTATTGCTTCTCCAACAACTTCACCAGCAACTTTATATGCTCTTCCTGCTTTATCATCTTTAATAAAATCTACATAAATAACTGTATTTTCTATCATGTATCTTTTCATTGCTCTTGGTGTTGCTAAAATAAAGGTCATTAATTGTTGTTCATTTTTATCATTAGTAAAAATCATATAGTCATCAAGAACAATTTCACATAATACACCTTTTACATATAAATTATTTCCATTTAAACGTAATTGTTGTGCCAACTGATTATCGGTAATTAAACCTTTATTATCTGCTAAATAAACTAAACTATCATAAAGACCATTAGTAATAAAAAATTTACTATTTGCAATATTTCTAAATTGAAACAAAGTATTTCAAGCAGATAACATTGATTTTAAATAGCCTACTGGTGTTGTATCTTCAATATCAATTTTAGTAGCAAATTTTGCAATTGCTTGTGTATCATCAATTGCCAATTTATCTGCTAAATCATTTGCAACTTCATATTGCATACTATCTAATAAATTTTGTCCATTATTTGCTTTTAAATCTACATCTGCAATAATTTCTCCTGCAAGATATTTTTTAGTTATTTTTTTACTAATTTTATCTGTATCAACATATGGTAATTCATATCTTTTACTTTTATCATCCCAAGCAATAATTTTTACTTCCGGTTTTTTTGGTTTTTTAACAATAAACTCAATATTTACTGAGTCAACAATTTCAGTAGGAAAAAAGTTTGCCCATGGACTATTTGAAATTTTAAAAAACTCTATAAATTCTGGTGCTTCTACTAATCTCTCTGTATTGTCTAAATTTTGATTAAATGGTACTGACATTTTATTTCTTCCTTTCGTTTATAAATAATTTTTCTTTTTATAATTAATTAAAAAATTTTCTTTATCATTTGTTTTATTATTAATAATTATTTGTTTATTACCACCTGTATTAATTGTTTGTTTAAATACTGGTTGCTCTTTAATCATTTTTTTAATTGTTTCTTCTATTTTTGAATTTTCTATATTACTTGTTTTAAATTTTAAAAAATCATAAAATTCAGTTTTAACTTGATATTTTTTAAATATATTAATCATTTCTTTTTCTTTAATTTCTTGATTAAGTTTATTTAATTTATTTTCTGCTTCATTAACTTTATTTTCTATTTCTTGTGAAGAAGCATTATTTTCAGTTAAAGGTTCAGTTGTTTGTTGAACATTATTTTCATTTTCTAACATTTAACATTCTCCTAATCTTATCCTAATAATCAATCTTTAACTAATTGTGGCATTTCGCTTATTAATTTTTTATAATCATTAACTGCATTTTCTAATGTATCAATATCAGAAAATTTAAAACAATTATCAATATGTAAATCAAAATCTCTATCAATACTGATATCTTGTTTTCTATATTTTTCATTAAATTCAATTTTTGTCATATTATTTTTCTCCTTTATTAATTTTTTCATTTAACTTTGCTATTTTTTTTTGATGTTTAATAATTTTGTTATTTGCTCTAACATGTTTTGGAGTTGTGATAAATCTTTTTAATAAAACAATAATTTCTCTACAAATTAATGTTCCAACACTTGTTCCAATAATTATTAATTCATGTAAAAATTCTTTCATTTGAATATTTTCCTTTCAACTATTTATTTTTAATTTTTAATTATTCATCAAATTGACCACCATTAATTCTTTCAATCATCGATTTTGAATTACTTATAATGCTTACTAATAAGGCCATTTCTTTATTTAACTGTTCCATTCTCTCTTTATATGTCTGAATTTCATTATTATAATATTTAATTAATTTTTCTTTATTCATAAATTATTCACCTCCTTTATAAACTCATGTGATTATAATCTCAATTTAATGAAGCATTATCATGATTTAATGGCACTTCGCTCATATTATCACTACCATAATATTGACACTTGCAGTTTCACTATTAATAGTAAATCTATTATCATTAATTAATCTTGTAGCTTCATTTGTAAATGGTGTTTCTTACATTTCTTGATTATGATGTATAGTTTCAATAGGTAATAAATTATGGATTATTTCACTTGCACCAGCAACTATGGTAGGTACTGCATAAGCATTCATAAAATCATTATTTATACCCATAGCAACACCACTTGAAATTAAACAACCACCAGTAGCCATATTACAAATTTTTCTTATTGTTTCAAATTTATTAGGTATTAACTCAGTTAATCCACTAATAAGATTTGATATACCATAAGCATTTAAACTAATATATGTATCTCAATCCATTAATGACTGATTTTCTTGCTTGTTTAATAGTAATCATGGTGGACCTTCTGTTGTAGTTGTAGTAGTTATTGGAATTGGTGTTGTTGGAATAATAGGATTAATATTGTTTTCAGTTCATTTACTATAATTTGCTAATCCAATTGTTCCTAAACCTAAAATAATTTTTTTAGAACTATTAATTAATTTAGTTTTAGTATTTGGTCTTTGATTTAAATTTCATATATCTAAACCTAATTTTTACCAAATAATAAACTATTAATTGAACCTAATACTGGATTTGCAATTACTTGACCATAATAAGCACTTGTACCAATCATTGCACAAATTGGACTTATTCCAGTTCTAATTAATTTAGTTAAAGTATAATTTGATTGATTTTCTATACTTGACATTTTATTCTCCTTTAATTTGTTTTAAATCATTTAATAGTTCTATAAATTTTTTCATCTCTTTTGAATGATAATCAATGCTTCAATAATCATCATTTCAATTAAAAATTATATGTGTATCTGAATGTAAAAATTCAACATTATCAATAAAAAATAATTTTTCATCTACATTTCATTTAATTAAAAATTCGCGTTTAGTCATATTTAATCTCCTTTAATTTTCTAATTTTTTAATTGTTACTTTAATTCAACCTTGATAAACATCATTATCACCAACTATTAATGCAACATTACTTTCTGGGTCAGAAACAATTATGTGTTTGGATTTAACATTTGGGTATTGTTTTAAAATAATTGCTCTAATATCATTACTTGTATGAATTGCTTTTGGAAATGGTGATAATATTTCAATTTCATCTTTATTTTCAAACAAAGTAGGTAATATTATCATTAGTCAAATTCACCTCTTTCAAGTCTTATAATTCAGTTTTCTAACTCATAAAGTTTGGATGAATATTCTATTAATGAATTATTTAATAAATCTATTCTTTCTTTCATAGAAATAATTAATTTTTCTTTATTCATAATTTAACTTTTCTTTTCTAACTCTTTTATTTTGTTTTTGTTTACAAAAGTTATTACATTTATGTGCATAAAATCTACCATAACCACATTTATTATTCTTTATTACTTTTAATAAAATTAGGAATTTTTAATTCATTTTTATTATTACTCATTATCAAATTCTCCATTTCTTATTAATTCAAGTAATTTCATAATTCTTTCTGGTTTATCATTTTCATAAGAATAATCACAACAATTACAATGATGTACATTAATATTTCATTCCTCTTCAATATAATCAATTAATTTTTGTTTAATCATTATTTTTTCTCCTTATTTTTAATTTGATTAGCAATTTCACTTAATATTTTTAATACTTTATATTCATTTTTTAATTCTTTAATAATAAATATTAAAATTATTATTAGTGTTATAGATGTTATTAATATTGGTATTATCAATAAAATTTTTCATAATATCATTTTTTACTCTTTTCATTTTTTAAATCATTTAACATTGATTGAACAAAATGCACGATTTTTAGGAATGTTTAAAGTGTTAAAGATTTGACCAGTTACTAAAATTTCATCATTTTTGTTTAATAAAATACAGCGTCTATAAAGTTTTGGGTTATTAAAAATTAAAGTAACATAATTTAATCCATTTCATTGACCACGAACACTATAATATAATTCCTTATTACCTTTTTCGTAATATTTTGCTTCAATAGTGTTACTCAGTTTTACTTTTAATTTGACATAATTTTCTTTATCTTTCATTTTTAGAATTCCTTAAATAATTATCAAAAATCAATATTTTCTTATGATTTTTTAAATAATATTGAATATGCTTATAAGCATCTTGTTCATGTTTTGTTAATTTTATATTTCCTTTATAATCTGTTATTTTATTTTTATTTTTTGGGTGATTTTCGAAATAATCTCAGTTAAAAACATCTTGAACTAATACCATTAATGCACCAATAATTTTAGGTGTTGATAATGGATTAGTTAATAATTGTTTTGAACTTAAAAAGAAATTTTCTACAATAACTAATATTTTTTTATCAATAAATTTTTCTTTAATTAATTGCAATTTTTCTTTATACATATTTTTAGTTCATAAAACAGTTAATGTATTAAATGTTTCATTAAAAACAATATTATTAGTTTCACTTGAATATATAACCATTCCATTATTACCAATTCCAGCAGGGTCAATTCCAATAATTAAGTCATATTGCATTAATTAAGTTAACCTCTAATAACCGTTTTAATAATTTCTAAATCACAATTACATCAACAATATTTACATTCTTCAATAAATTCTTTATGACCACAAACTAAATTATCTTTTTTTAAATCATCAATCAGTTTAATTAGCCCTATTTTAAATTCAATATCATCACTGTCTGGTATGCAAATCGTTTCTCTTTTAGTTAAATATTCTTTATCCATATTTATACCTCCTAATTAACTTAATATTTAAAATACAGTCATAACAAATTGCTTTACTATTTTTATCTCTTAAAAAATATTTTCTTGTTTTTATATCATTAGTATTAAAGAATAAATAATCTAATTTATTTTGTTTACATGTTCAACAAAAATACTTTTTCATTATGATTTGAAATTTCCTTATAAGAAGTAACTATATAATTAATTGCTAAATCATCATGTTTATATGGATTATTTATTTTAAAACCTTTTCTCTTTTCTTCTCACGTAATGTTATATTTAAAACAAGGATTAGTAATTTTAGTTTTGTTATCAGTTATTTCACCCATAAATCAACTATTATGCTGTTCATAAAATGTTAATGGTTCAAGTTTTATATCATTAAGATAATATTCTTTTGGAGTAATTGGTTTATTAACAGTTATTTTTTGGTCTTTAATATATGGTTCTAATAATTTTATTAATTCATTACCACTTAATTCTCTTTTAATATTTTCTAAATTAAAAACTCAATATGTGTAACTGTTATCAACAATAAAAGAATTATTTTTAATCATTCATTTTGGAAGTGATAATTTATATTCAACATAATCAATAAGAATAGATTGTGGTTTATCTTTAACAATTTGTTCTTTTTTAAATTCTATTTGCATAATAATCCTTTCCTAATATGTTCTGTTGCTTCTAGCATAAAGAACATATATTTTGATGTTTAGATTATTAATACTACTACTATTCGTTTTATTCATTCCATGAAAACTGGGCTCAAAAATAAATTGTGAAATTTTAAAAAACATTGAGGCATTCGATTCAATATTTATTTAATTTGTGTTAAACAAATTAATATTTTAATTGAACCGGCCCCGCTCAATTTTTTTTACAAGTTTGAAATTTATTTTCTCGCCCAAAAAAATTTTTCAAAAAAAATAAAAAATAAAACCAACACTTGCTCACTGGGGAGTGGCAAGGTTGGTTAAATAAAGAATAGAATTAATACAATGGGTCCCTACAACAGGTCTATATATACTAGTTTCCAATTCGCTCCCACCCCAAGAATTACCATTAATGGTTAGTATATTTTATTAGGTATCACTCCACTTTTTATTTATCCATGCAAGTCCACATGCTAGCTACTATTTTTAACAACTGTGTTGTAGTTCACTTTTTTAGTTCCCTAACACGTGTTGATAATAGTGCTAAAGACGGTTATTAAAAATTTTAAAATTTTACAATTACAAAAAAAGACAAGATTATTTCTTGTCTTTTTCCTTGTTGATAATTTTAATTTAACTTACAAAATGTATATTTTATTTTTTTTTAAATACGTCGAATATAAAATATAAATTTAATGTTTTAAGAAAAGAGAGTAATTTTCTCTAATTTTCATTATTTTTCAAATAATTCATTTTTGGAAATAAGTTACTAATATGATAATAAATTATTTCGTAACTTTGACAACCGCCCAATTAGTAAAGTTAAACTGAATTCCTTGAAATATTAAACTATGAAATAAGAAAAAAACATAAACTTTCTTAAAGTTACTATTTATCATTAACTGTTCATATAAATTAAATAAAAAAGAAAAGATATTTTTATTATTAATACTAATTTTTTCTAAATAATTAATAATTATCTTGTTAAAACTTTTAATCAATTGATAACTTTTTTCATTTATAAAACTATTAAAACTTTTTATTTTTTTATATGTTATACATAAGTTTGAACAATCATAATTTTGATTAAAAATAAAAATTCAACAATCTAAAAGACTATATTTATTTAAATTGATTTTTATTTTTGGTAAAGAAACTATTTTAACACCATAATTTGATGTTAAAATGGTAAGATTATTTATTGATTTAATGTAGTTAATGTTTAAAATAAAACCAGTATCAATATTAAACATATTTTAACTATAACCTAACTCTTTTAATTTTCTAGGATTATTTCTTCAATCAGGTATTACTTTTACAAAAGTTTTTAATATAATATGAGAATCAAAAATACTTTCTAAATCTGTTCTAACTCTTATTCCAATTTCTTTAATCATACTACCTCCTTTACCAATAATAATTCCTTTTTGTGAGTCGCGTTCAACAACAATAACAGCATTAATATCAGTAATATTAGTATTTGGATTATAATTAATACTTTCAATTAATACTGCTACACTATAAGGAATTTCTTCTTCTGTTAAATTTAAAATTTTTTCACGAATAATTTCCTTAATTAAAGTATTATCTGAAACATCATCGTTATTTTCAATTAAATAATTCTTTTCACCAATTGGTAAATACTCATATAGTTTTTTCAATAATATATCTAAGTTCATTTCTTTTATAGCAGAAATTGGAATTATTTCTTTAAATGGTAATAAATCTTTTCACTCATTAATTTTATCCATTAATTTTTCTTTTGTTACTAAATCAACCTTAGTTAATAAAAGTAGAATAGTTGTATTTACCCTTTCTGATAATAATTTAATAATATGTTTATCGCTATTTCCAATGTATTCATTACATGGCGCTAATAAACAAATAATGTTAGTTTCTTTAGTGGCACGGTTAGCATCGCGATTCATCATTCGTCCAAGTTGGTTATTATGTTTATGAATGCCGGGAGTATCAAAAAATATGATTTGCATATCATCACTATTATAAATACCTTGAATTTGATTTCTGGTTGTTTGTGGTTTATTAGACACAATTGCCTTTTTTTCTTGAAGAATGGTATTTAATAAAGTTGATTTTCCAACATTACTTCTACCAATAAAACTAACAAAACCTGATTTAAAATTATTAGTCATAAATTAATTCCCTTTCAATGAACTTGGTTTAAACGCTAAAGGTAATAAGTCTTTTACTAATATTTTACAAATTGTTTTAGTATCATTATTTTCATTTTTATTACTAATATAAACAGGGCATGTTTCTGGCATAATTTCAATCATAAATTGACGACACATACCGCAAGGAGAACCAACCGTTTCACTATCAGTAATTAAAAATAGACTAATAATATCTTCTTTTTTATAACCTTGAGCAATAACTTGTGACAAAGCTGCTCTTTCAGCACAAATACCTACTGAGTATGCAGCATTTTCAACATTTACTCCTAACACTTCTTTACTATTTTTCAAAATTACTATTGCAGCAACTCTAAATAAAGAATAAGGCGCATAAGCATTTTTTTGTATTACTTTTGCTTTTTTCAATAATACTAATAAATCTATATCTTGTTCCATTATACCACTCCTTATTTTCTAGTAATACCAAGAATATTTAAAATTTCATCTTGTAAATCAAACATAACCTTTTCTTCTACGCTATTTTGATGATCATATCCTAATGTATGAAGTAATCCATGAATAAAAAGAAATGATAATTCTCTAATTAAACTATGACCATATTCTTGTGCTTGCGCTACTGCCTTTGAATAACAAATATAAACATCGCCTAAATCTCTAATATCAATATTAATATTTGGAAAATCATCATCATTATTTCCAAATGATAAAACATCAGGAACATAATCTTTATGACGATACATTTTATTTAATTCAATACTAGTCTGTTCGTCATTAAAAATAACAGCAATACACCATGTAATTTTCTGTTTTAACTTAATAGCTACTGCATTTAAAATATTTTCTGATAAAATATTAAAATTTTTAATGTCATAGTTATGATCATTGTAAATATTTACAATATTAATTTTTGCTGGCATTTATCTACCTAACTTCTTTTTGATTAAATTATATCAATATTTACATTTATGTTGTAATATTATTTCAAATAAATGTTAACAAACTTTCTTTACCAATAATTATTAATACCATTTGATTTAAATATGTATTAGAATTAATGTTTTCTTCAATTAAAAGTTGATTATTATCATTTCATTTTGGAAAAAAAATTGTTAAATAACATTTATTAATAGAGAAAAAAATAGTAATTTGATTAAAACTATTAAACTTTAAATATTCTTCTCTTTTAAAATCTAATAAATAAGCAAAGTGTCCCTTATTTTCATATCTTGTCTCACTTATAAAAATAGTTTGACCATTAACAGCATAAACATGAGGAATATTAATAATTTTTAAACCTAATAAGAGTCTTAAAAAAAGAAAAATTGAACTACTTTCTAATAAATAAGTACTTTTTCTAAAAAAAATCATTATTCATTACCATCTATACTTTTATAATTATTTAAATCAATTACATTTTTAAATAATTTTACTAGTGTTAAATCATGACCTGCATAAATAATAATTATTTTTTTATAATGATTCAATAATAAAGTTATTAACTTTATTTTTAAATCATTATTGATGTTACTCAAAATTTCATCTAATAAAATTACTTTTCAATCATAAAAAAATAAACTTAAGAAAATAATTATTTGTTTTTGACCTTGACTAAGATTAGCCCCATATTCTTGACAATAATAAAATGTTGTTAAACCTAAACTGCCCAAGAGATCATTAAATCCTAATTTTTGAAAATTTATTAATTTTTCTTTTGTAATGCTGAATTATACTTGCACTTACAAGTATAATTCAGCAAATAAAAATAAAATTTTTGACATATTTTATTTAAAATATATTCAATTAAAATTTTCATTAAATTAATAAAAAAGAAACTTAATAATAAAATCATTGCTAACTGTAAACTATTATTTAAAATAATTTGATTAATAAAATACTTATAAAATACTTGTGCTATAAAAAAGGTAGTAACTAAAAATAAATTATTAATTATAATAATTAATGAATAATATAAATAATTTGGAATCAAAAATGGTGAAAAATTTTTAATTTTATTCATCTTTTTTTTATTACTAATAAAAAATTTATTTATTATATTAGTTGAAATAACAACATTCGTAAAAATTTTTGTAAAATCTTCAATATTTTTTCAACTAAGTTCAATATCTTCTGGATTTGCCACCAGTCATTTATTTTTTTTCTTTTTGTAAATAACTAAAAAATGAAATCCGACATTTGCATTATATATTTGAATAATTAATGGTTTAACAATTATTAGTGATTTTAATTTATCAAAATTAATATTATAAGTTTTTAATAATAAATTATAATTACTAGCCAATTGTTTTAATTCTAAAAGATTAATTCCCAATTTTGTTAAAAATATATCTTTTTTTATGTCATTAATTAATAACTTCTTCTTAAAATAAAACCTATATATCATAGCAAGACATGTCAAACCACAATCATTTTCTGTTTCTTGTTAAACAAAAGGATATTTCATATAAAAAATCACCGCCAATAATAATTAACAGTGATTACCATTTTTTCCTTTTTATTACTTACGATGTTTTTTCTTTTTAGCAGCAGCGCTTTGTTTTTCGCGTTTTTCATCACGCGCAGAAAGAAAATGTTTATGTCTTTTTTCTGCTCTTTTAGTTTCTTGGGCCTTTTTACTAAATCCTTTTAAAAGACGTTGAAACTCTTGTTCACTACTTGTTCGTTCTTCGTTTTCTTTGTTGTCTGATGATGGTGATTTTTTCACTGAATGCATTCATGTCAGCTCCTATTTTTTATTTTACTTTAACAATTATATTAGTAAATTAAAAAATTATCAATATTTTTATACAATATTAAACTTTTTATTTTGCTGAATTATACTTGTAAGTGCAAGTAAATAAAATTGCAAAAAATTCTCATATAAAAATTTCATAATGCTAAATTTAGTTTAGAAAAAAGTAAGGAGTTTTTATATGAGTTATAAACATCTTGGCATAGATGAAAGGATTTATATTGAGAATCAATTGAAATTTAAATTTAAAATTAGTGAAATAGCTAAAAATCTTAATCGAAGTATTAGTACTATTATTCGAGAAATTAATAGAAATAAAGATAATAATCATTATTTTTCATTAATTGCACAAAATAAAGCTAAAAATCGAAAACAATCACATATTAGTTTTCATAAGTTTAAAAATAAGAATTTAGTAAAATATGTACAACAAAAATTACTATTAGGTTGATCACCTGAACAAATTTATGGCAGAATTAAAAATTTTCATAAAGAGTGAGTTATTAGTTTTAAAACAATTTATACTTGAATTTATTTTGGAATGCTTGATAAAGTTACTAGTAAAAATTTAAGAAGAAAAGGTAAAAAACGAAAATCTAAAGAAAATCGTGGCAAGTTTAATGGTAAATCAATTAAAGAATGAGATATAAATGTTAATGATCGTATAACACTTGGTCATTGAGAAGGAGATACTATAGTATCATCACGAGGTAAAAGCAAATCAGAGGCTTTTTAGTAATCTGTGTTTCTTTGTTTTACAAAGTACTAGTTCAGATTAATTCTGTCTTCAAATTTTATCATAAAATGAGCAATTACTGTATTTCAATTTTGAATGGGCATTGTTCATTTTTTTGTTATATTTTCAATTGCTAAGGCTAAATTGTAAAGGTAAGTGCAACTAAATTATTTTTCTATCCAAATATTCGATTGGTGAAAGATAATTTAATATTTTTCTCGGTCTTTGATTTAAAGACAATATAAATTTATGAACTTCATTTTTATTAGTTTTTGAAAAAATAAATTTTTTAGGAAATTTTTCTCTAATTAAACCATTAGTATTTTCATTAGTACCTCTTTGTCAAGGTGAATATGGATTGGCAAAATAAATTTTTACATCTAAATTTTTTTCAAGTTGTTGTCAATTTGAAAATTCTTTGCCACGATCAAAAGTAATAGTTTTAACAATGTTTTTAGGAAGAATTGATAAATAATAACTGACATTTTTATTAATAACTTTAGTAGTTCTGTTTTTAACTAATATTGCTAAAGTAAATCGTGATACTCTTTCAACTAAAGTTATTAAACATGATTTGCTTTTGCCTCTTGATGATACTATAGTATCTCCTTCTCAATGACCAAGTGTTATACGATCATTAACATTTATATCTCGTTCTTTAATTGATTTACCATTAAACTTGCCACGATTTTCTTTAGATTTTTGTTTTTTACCTTTTCTTCTTAAATTTTTACTAGTAACTTTATCAAGCATTCTAAAATAAATTCAAGTATAAATTGTTTTAAAACTAATAACTCACTCTTTATGAAAATTTTTAATTCTGCCATAAATTTGTTCAGGTGATCAACCTAATAGTAATTTTTGTTGTACATATTTTACTAAATTCTTATTTTTAAACTTATGAAAACTAATATGTGATTGTTTTCGATTTTCAGCTTTATTTTGTGCAATTAATGAAAAATAATGATTATTATCTTTATTTCTATTAATTTCTCGAATAATAGTACTAATACTTCGATTAAGATTTTTAGCTATTTCACTAATTTTAAATTTAAATTTCAATTGATTCTCAATATAAATCCTTTCATCTATGCCAAGATGTTTATAACTCATATAAAAACTCCTTACTTTTTTCTAAACTAAATTTAGCATTATGAAATTTTTATATGAGAATTTTTTGCAATTTTATTTACTTGCACTTACAAGTATAATTCAGCTAATTAAAAACGAATCAGCTACTGTTAATTCTCGCTTTAGTCGAATTATTAAAACAAAAAGTATTAATCGTGGATTTTTAACAAGATTCCGTTTATCACTATTTACATCATCAATTGGAAAAATGGCAGCAGCAGCATTAACTATGTTTTTAGGAACAACTTTAATGACAACATCTATTATTGGTCCAAAAATTATGGCTGATAATAAATTACTTTCTTTTACTGGTATGAATTATCACTCCTTAGTTGAATATGACATTCCGACTTATAATTCTCCATATAGTTTTTATAAAACTTATAATCCAAATAATAAAGATGATTGAACTTATACTTCTACTGTTGATAGTACTACTGGTGATACATATTGACATCCACCACGTTTTGATAATTCTGGACCATTAAATGATACTTTTGTTAAAGAATTATTAGAAAATAATATTAATGCTGAAGCATATGCTCCAATGTCAGATGAAACTAATCCCGGTGCTGCTATTAGTGATTTAGGATATACTGGTTTAACGTATTTAAATGGTAAAATGCTTACTAAAAACTTTTTAAATGGATTAGATTCTAGTGATATTAAAGATGCTTCTGTGATTGTTGGAATTATGGTACAAATGGCTTGACCAAATGCATTACCAATGTATGACACAGTTTTAAAAAATACTAATATTAACAGTTTTTATAGTGAGAATACTTATAATATTATTAGAAAATTTTATCAAAACTATCGAACAACAGTGGCAATGAATATTAGTGGTACGATTTCGAAGACTGGTAAGATTAGTACTAATCCTAATGATTTAGATATTACAAAATTCAAAGATTGAGCAAATACTAATATTCCTGCTTACAAAAATGCCTCAAGTAAGGGTCCTACTTTTATTAATCATATTGATAATTTAAGTTTTGATACTAGCGATAAATTATATCCGTGATATTTAACTAATGAAACACAATTATTGAATAATAATGCATCTGAAATTAGTGACAAAGAGCGTGATAGTTGAATTAATAAAGTTGGAATTTGATTTGGTGCTTTATTTTATAATAGAATGGGACAAACTGTAGTGCAAGGTGCTTATACTAAAAGCCCATATTTTATTCGTCAAAATATTGCCAAAGCTTATAGTGATCCCAATGCTCCTTTTAATGTTGCTTTTAATGTTGTGCCTTTTGATAAAGAAACTGATGAATTAGGAACTTACTTTATTGGTACTCCTGAAAAATTATTTAAACAGAACAAATATTTAATGAAAGTTTATGATTTACAAAATCAACAACAGTTAGGCAAACCTTCAATGATGCAATTATATGATGCTGGAGGTTCTTCATTAAATCCACTTTTAGAACAAGAAAATAGTGATGATAGTATTAGTCTTGTTATTAATCAAACAATTGCTAAACAATTAAATTTAAAAATAAATGATGAATTTAAAATGAGTAGTAATGGTAATACTATGAAATTTAAAGATAATAATAAATTGAAACCTTTTGATTTGGAAAAAATTAATATTGATAACATTGTTAGTGATAGTAAAAATGTTAATAATGTAACATTATTAAAACAACAAACTGGTTATACACAAGTTGATGAGTTAAAGGATGGAGCTTATGATAATATGGGTATTAATGCTACAAATATGTTAAAAGAAGTTACTGCTGGTAAGGTTGTTAATTCTTATAATGATAAGATAAGTTCTAAAACACCAACGTATAAAGTAGTTGGTATATATAATGGTTATGGTCAACCTAATGCTTATATTAGTAAAACTAATGCTGATAAAGTTTTATCATTTAATAAAACAAAAGAATATTTATTTTTATTATTTAAAAAAGAATGAGAAGACAAAAAAACAACTTGTGATGTTGATTTTGGTAAATTAAAATCATTTAATGAATATCAAAATTTTCTTAATCAATTAAATGATCCCATTATTTATAAACTTAATCAAATATTTGAAAATGAAAATCCAATCTTTAATTTTAAATTTTCAAATTCGCAATCGAGGCTTTTTAGTAATCTGTGTATCTTTGTTTTGCAAAGTACTAGTTCAGATTAATTCTGTCTTCAAATTTTATCATAAAATGAGCAATTGCTGTATTTCAATTTTGAATGGGTATTGTTCATTTTTTTGTTATATTTTCAATTGCTAAGTAAAATATTTTGAAAACTGCCATATCATTTGGAAAAACTTTTTTATTTCTGATGACTTTTCGTAGTTGACTATTAACAGATTCAATAGAATTTGTAGTATAAATCACTCTTTTGATTTCTGGAGGATAACTAATAAAAATCATTAAATTATCTCAATTTTTATATCAAGATTTAGCAATTTGAGGATAGTGTTTATTTCATTTACTTTCAAATGATTCTAAAGCTTGCATTGCTTGTTCTTCACTACATGTATTATAAATTGGCTTTAAATCTGTAACTAGTGATTTTCGATGTTTGTATGAAACATATTTTAAACTATTTCTGATTTGATGAACTATACATAATTGATGTTCAGTTTTAGGATAAACTGATTGTATTGCTTCTGACATGCCTGTTAAGTTGTCACTACAAGCAATAAGAATATCATTTAAGCCACGATTTTTCATTTCTGTGAAATTTGCTAATCAAAATTTAGCGCCTTCATTTTCACTAATTCATAAACCTAAAACATCTTTTTTACCTTCTAAATCAATACCTAAAGCTATATAAACTGATTTGTTAATAATGCGTTTATCTTGTCGTACTTTAACTACTATACAATCAAAATAAACAATGGGATAAATGCCTTCTAATGGTCTATTTTGTCATGCTTTGACATCATCAATCACATCATCAGTAATTTGACTAATAACACTTTCACTAATATCAGCACCATGATATAACTCTTGTAACTGCATTCTAATATCTGATAATGTCATACCTTTTGCATATAAGGAAAGAACTTGTTGATCAAAACCATCAAATCTTCTCTGTCTTTTTGGCACTATTACAGGAGTAAAATTACTATTACGATCTCGTGGTACATCAATCTCAATTTTACCTTGTTGAGTTATTAATTTTTTTGAACTTATACCATTACGAGCATTGTCACTATTACTATGTTGATTTTTTTCATATCCTAAATAATTTTGCATCTCAGAATTCAACATTTTTTCAACTAAACGTTTTGTTAATTCTTTATATAAACCCCCTTCTTTAAAAACTGTTGTTAAATCTTCAGTATTTTCTAATAATAAATCTACTGCTTTTGATATTGGATCATTATTATTAAAGTTATCTTTTTTAGCTATCTGTAACTCACTCTTTCTAATCATTTAATTATATTTACTAGAATTAATTAAACATAGTTATTTTTGTAAGTTACACAGATTACTAAACATTACCTCGCAATCATTATCAGATATAACTAATTCATTTTCAACTTCGCAAATGTATGGAGATTACAGTGCTTTTGGTTTAAATGGTGGTACTGATGGTTCTGATGGTTCTGGTACTTATCAAGGTTATGGTGCAGGTAGTGCTGTTAATATTACGCCACAAGATATCCATCATCAGTTGTTAAATCAAATTACTGCTTTAGTTGATACAGTATTGGTTGCATTTATTATCTTTTCATTAATCATTTCGTTCTTTATTATTTTATTAACAAGTAATTTAGTAATTTATGAAAATCGTAAAACAATAGCAACAATGAAAACACTTGGTTATAGTGATGCAAAAATAACTAATATTGTTATTGGTATGTATTTACCAGTGATTGCTGTTATGTTTGTTATTGGTTTTCCTGTAGGATGAATAATTGTTAAGTTTATTCTTAACTATTTAGCTGCTAATACAACATGGGTTTTACCATTATTCTTTGTTTGATGATTACCGCTTGTGGTTGGTTTAATTGTCTTTGGCATTTATGCAACAACCTTTATTATTGATTGATATGCCATGAAGAAGATTAATCCAATTAAAACTTTAAATGAAATTGATTAAAAGCAGAAAGAAATAAAAACATGAAAAATGATAAAAAAACACTAAAAATTCAAGTGAACAAGTAACTAAAAATAAGTTAGAATCTAGTTTTACAAAGAAGTCAGTATCTAAAACCGAAGGTACAATACCACCAGTAACTCATAAATCTCATGATAAACCAGAATCAAAGGAAGAAATAGAAGCTAATAAAGCTAAATTACAAGCTTTTAAAGATAATCAAAAAGCAATTAAAAAATTAACAAAAACTCATTCAAAAGAAATTTTAGCAGGTAAAATTATATCAATGACTAATAATACTCCTGATACTCAAACTAATGTTATTGAATTATTTGATGTTAAAAAATCTTACTTAACTGGAGACTTAGAATATGAAGTATTAAAAGGAGTTAATTTAAAAATTAAATTAGGTGATTTTGTTGTTATCTTAGGACCATCGGGAAGTGGTAAGACAACATTATTAAATATTATTTCGGGATTGGATAAACCTAATACTGGTGATGTTTTTGTGGCCGGATACAATTTATCTTTATTAAAAGATAGTCATTTAACTAAATTTAGACGAGATAATGTTGGTTTTATTTTTCAACAATACAATTTATTAACTAACTTAACTGCTCGTGAAAATGCTGAAGTTGGTGAAAATCTTGCTAAAAATAAAAATATGAGTATTGATGATATTTTTCAAGTTATTGAAATGGATGAACATATGAATAAGTTTCCAAGTCAATTATCAGGTGGACAACAACAAAGAGTATCGATTGGTAGAGCACTAGCAAAAAATCCGACAATTTTATTTTGTGATGAGCCAACAGGAGCACTTGATGAGGAAATGGGGCGTAAGGTGTTAGAAATTTTATTGGATGTTAATCGAGAATATAAAACATCAATTATTATGGTTACTCATAATCCTAACTTCCAATATGTTGCAAATACTGTTATTAACGTTAAAAATGGTAAAATTATTAGTGTAAAGAATAATGAAAAACCAATGAAACCAAATGAAATAAATTGATCATAAGAAAAGGGTATAGATGGGGGTTGATTTAATAAATATAAGAAAAATGCATAAAAATATGCATTTTTCTTATATTTATATAGAGTAAATACTTGTATAAAGAAAAAAAATATTAAATTATAAGAATCTAATAGAAAATACTATATTTTATTTAGTTTAATTATTTTTTAGAAAGAAAAAGGTGCAAGGTAATGAGTATTGGTTTAATTACATTTATTATATGAATATGTTTAGTAATTTGAATAGTGTTTTTAATTTGAGGTATAAGTTTATGTAATAGTAATAATGCATTAGGCATCATATTATTATTTTTAACATTAAATTTAATTGGTTTAATAATAGGAATTTCTTTATTATATAATAAAAATAAGCAAAATATAGATAACAAAAAAAATATTAATAGTAATATTAAAATAGAAGAATTAAGTTAAACATTCCTTTTTAGAAATTTTAATATTAAATTAAAAAATCATACCTTAATTTAATACAATTGCTGAATTATACTTGTAAGTGCAAGTAAATAAAATTGCAAAAAATTTTCATATAAAAATTTCATAATGCTAAATTTAGTTTAGAAAAAAGTAAGGAGTTTTTATATGAGTTATAAACATCTTGGCATAGATGAAAGGATTTATATTGAGAATCAATTGAAATTTAAATTTAAAATTAGTGAAATAGCTAAAAATCTTAATCGAAGTATTAGTACTATTATTCGAGAAATTAATAGAAATAAAGATAATAATCATTATTTTTCATTAATTGCACAAAATAAAGCTGAAAATCGAAAACAATCACATATTAGTTTTCATAAGTTTAAAAATAAGAATTTAGTAAAATATGTACAACAAAAATTACTATTAGGTTGATCACCTGAACAAATTTATGGCAGAATTAAAAATTTTCATAAAGAGTGAGTTATTAGTTTTAAAACAATTTATACTTGAATTTATTTTGGAATGCTTGATAAAGTTACTAGTAAAAATTTAAGAAGAAAAGGTAAAAAACGAAAATCTAAAGAAAATCGTGGCAAGTTTAATGGTAAATCAATTAAAGAACGAGATATAAATGTTAATGATCGTATAACACTTGGTCATTGAGAAGGAGATACTATAGTATCATCAAGAGGCAAAAGCAAATCATGTTTAATAACTTTAGTTGAAAGAGTATCACGATTTACTTTAGCAATATTAGTTAAAAACAGAACTACTAAAGTTATTAATAAAAATGTCAGTTATTATTTATCAATTCTTCCTAAAAACATTGTTAAAACTATTACTTTTGATCGTGGCAAAGAATTTTCAAATTGACAACAACTTGAAAAAAATTTAAATGTAAAAATTTATTTTGCCAATCCATATTCACCTTGACAAAGAGGTACTAATGAAAATACTAATGGTTTAATTAGAGAAAAATTTCCTAAAAAATTTATTTTTTCAAAAACTAATAAAAATGAAGTTCATAAATTTATATTGTCTTTAAATCAAAGACCGAGAAAAATATTAAATTATCTTTCACCAATCGAATATTTGGATAGAAAAATAATTTAGTTGCACTTACCTTTACAATTTAGCAACATAGTTATTTTTGTAAGTTACACAGATTACTAAACATTACCTATTTTTACATTAGTAACTTAGATAAATATCTTATTTAAGTTATTATTTATTTCTTAATAATATATTATTCAAAACTATGTAATTCTTTTCATAGTTTTTCTAAAATTACTTTTGATTTAACTAATGATGAAAGTTTTGTTTTTGTAGCATTTTGCAATAATTGTCAAGTTGGAAATTGCTGTAATATTTTATTTTGTAATTGTAAACCAATTCCTGGTACTGATGATAAAACACTACTTATCATTGATTGACTTCGTTTTGTTTTATGATATTTAATTGCATAATTATGAACTTGATCTTGTAATTTACTCAAAAATAAAAAACAAGCATCAGTTTTAGGAATATTAATAATTTGCATTTTATCATTTATAATTTTATCAGTTTGATGTTTTTTATTTTTAACTAATCCAATAATAGGAATTGTTAAGTTTAATAATGTTAGTTGTTCTAATGTAGCACTAATTTGTGGTTTTCCACCATCAACAATAATTAAATCAGGTAGTGGCAATTTATTAATAACTAAGTGATGATATCTACGATAAATCATTTCACAAAAACGATGATAATCATCAATAATTTTTGGATCTAATAAAAATTTGCGATAATCATTAAAACTAGGATTACCATTCTTATAAATAATCATACCGCCAACACTAGCACTTTGTTGAAGATTAGAAACATCAAAAACCTCTAAATGATTTAAATTAGGAATTTTTAATCATTGTGATAATACTTTCATCATATTTAACGGTGCATTAAATTGATTAGTTTGTAAATAATTATTTCATGCGTAAATGGCATTGGTTTTTGCCAATGTTAAAATATGTTCTTTTGTTCCTTTAATTGGATTAATAAATTTTATTTGTGGAAATAATAATTTTAATTGTTTTAAATCAATATTTGATGGTAAATATATTTCATTTGGCAATGTATTTTTACTATATAGTTGTTGACAATAATTACGAATTAAATCTTGAATTTCTAAGTAATTATTTTGAACTATTTGTTCATCTTTAGCTTGCAATTTACCATTACGATAAAATAAAGTAATTAAAACAACCATTTCATCTTCAATTAAAAAATTAATAAAATCGCGATTTCCATAATCTTGAAACTCAACAACTTGTTGTGATAAAAATAAATCTATTTTTGATAACAAAATTTTAATACGATTAGCATTTTCAAATTGTAAGTTTTCAACACTAATATTCATATTATTAATTAATATTTTTTTAACAGCAGTAACATTCCCTTTGAAAAATTGATCAATTTTACTAATCATATCTTCATAATAAGTAATAGGTACCGATTTAAAACAAGCACCAGAACATTGCTGTAAATGATAATATAAACAAGGTTTACCAAGATTACCAGCACATTTTCGTAATGGAAAAATTCGTTCCAATAACTTTAAAATTTCACGCGCACCAGTACCATCGGGAAATGGTCCATAATAATGTCCCTCTTTTTTAGTAGCACTACGTACATAACGATATTGTGGATCACGATTATTAGTAATTTGAATATAAGGATATTTTTTATCATCTGCTAACAAAATATTATATTTAGGATGATGTTTTTTAATCAATGTTTGTTCTAAAATTAAAGCCTCTTTTTCATTAGATGTCGTAATGTATTCAACATCATGAATATCATTAACTAATAACATTATTTTAAAATTACTGGCTTTATTTAAATATGAAGTTACTCGTTTTTTTAATGAATTAGCTTTACCAACATAAATTAAATTATTATGTATATCTTTAAATAAATAACATCCAGCAATATTAGGTAAAAGTTTAATTTTCATTTGTAGTAAAGATTTTTCTGCCATTAGTTCACCTAAATTTATTAACAAATTAAAAGATACTTTGATTTTAACATTAATATAATGTTTTATCCTAAAGTAAATTCTTAATTTTATTCATTATTAATTACTTATGATTCGTTATTAATAATAGTTTCGTTATCATTAAGAATTTCACGATTTAAAATACTATCTTCTAAACTTTTTTTAACTACCAGAGTACCTTTGCTATTACTCATTACATCTTTTTGTTTTTCAGGGTCAATTTTACCAAAAGGAGTTAAATAACTATTTTCATTAAAATAAACAATAGGCGAAGAAGATTTATTGATAATGTCACTATTATCATTTTGTTTTATTTCATTTTGTTTTATTTCATTTTGTTTTATTTCATTTTGTTTTATTTCATTTTGTTTTATTTCATTTTGTTTTATTTCTGCTTTTTTTACTGGTGATATAGGCGGTTCCTTCTTTGATTCCTTATTAAAACTATTTTCTTTTCTAAAAGATTTTTTAACTTGTTTATCAATTAATAATTTTTCTTTTTTTAACTTAATATGTTTTTGTTTTAAATCAGTATTTATTTTATTTTTTTGCTTTTTATTTTTATTATTAATAATAATTTGTTTAATAATTTGTTTAATAATTTGTTTAATAATTTGTTTCATTTTGCTAAAGAAAATAAAAGGTTTATTAAAAATAAATAAACAAGTTAAAGAAAAAATACTAATAAAGTTTGCAATTAAATTAGTAACAAAAAAACCATAATTAAAAATACCTATTAAAACATTACTAATAATGCCACCAGTAGCATATGCTGGAAAAAAGGTTTCAACACTAAAATCTTTAAAAGAAATTGGTGAAGCAAAAAAACCTAGATAATTATTTATACCATTTGTATTTCATCATGTTTTAACGTATATTTCACTAATATTTAATAGGTTTAAATTATAATAACTAGTTCATAAATTATTCTTTCCTAAAATTATTAAAGTTAAAGTTTGCGTTGTCCAACAACTAATCACTAAAAATAAAAAATAAACAAAAATATACTTCAATTTAAATTGCATGCGATAACCAAAAGCTAAAGGAATAATCATTAAAAAAAGAAAGAAATAAACAGCATATTTCATTCACCCAAATAAAAAAGAAAAAAGAAAATCATCAAGTACTTTACCAATTATTGAAAATCTAGTTAAACTAACCATTAGGAAAAAGAAGATTACTAATAAGAAAAAAAGTAATCCAACTTCATCACCACGAGATTGAGATTTTGATATTTTAATGCTATTTTTAATCATAAGAACATCACCTCTTAACATTCTCCACAAAATAACTTATAAAAATAGTATAACATAATTGATATATGTAATATCTTTCTATAATCGATTTTTGATTTATTATTGCAAAAAACAATATTAATTTTTTAATACTTTTATCATAAAAAATGTATTATTTAAATTTCATATTCATTATTTTCTAGATTTTAAAAATTTAAAATAAATCATTTTTCTTATTTATATTTATTTAACAATTAATTTATATAATATTATATAATCATTGTAAACTTAATATAAGTTTTACCCGTTGCTTTATTTAAAGTAAAATGGGTTTTTATTTTCTAATTTTAAAGGGGACATAAACAATGTGGGGTTTTAATAAAAATAAAAAAGAAGAACAAGAAAGACAAAGAGAAGCTGAAAAACAAGCAGAACAACTACGAAAAATTGAAAGAGACCAAGCTAGATTAAAAGCCGAAAGAGAAGAAAGACAAAAACAAAAAGAAGAACAAGAAAAAAAAGAAAAGCAAAGAGAAGCCGAAAAACAAGCAGAACAACTACGAAAAATTGAAAGAGACCAAGCTAGATTAAAAGCCGAAAGAGAAGAAAGACAAAAACAAAAAGAAGAAAGAGAAAGAGAAGAAAAAAATAGAAAAGCTGAAGAAGAAAGCCAACGTGTAAAAGAAGCAAATGAATATATGGAAAAACAAAGAATAGAAAGAGAAGAAAAACGAGAAAAAATTTTTCAAGAAAAATTAAAAGAAGATCGAGCTAAAGAATTAAGAGAACGCGCCAGAGCAGCTGAAGAAGATGAAAGACAAAAAAGAGAACGTGCAGAAGCAGAAAATGCAGCAAAAATAAAAGGTAAAGGACATTATAATCCATGAAATTTTTAAATTTTAAAGGTAATGTTTAGTAATCTGTGTAACTTACAAAAATAACTATGTTTAATTAATTCTAGTAAATATAATTAAATGACTAGAAAGAGTGAGTTACAGATGGCTAAAAAAGATAACTTTAATAATAATGATCCAATATCAAAAGCAGTAGATTTATTATTAGAAAATACTGAAGATTTAACAACAGTTTTTAAAGAAGGGGGTTTATATAAAGAATTAACAAAACGTTTAGTTGAAAAAATGTTGAATTCTGAGATGCAAAATTATTTAGGATATGAAAAAAATCAACATAGTAATAGTGACAATGCTCGTAATGGTATAAGTTCAAAAAAATTAATAACTCAACAAGGTAAAATTGAGATTGATGTACCACGAGATCGTAATAGTAATTTTACTCCTGTAATAGTGCCAAAAAGACAGAGAAGATTTGATGGTTTTGATCAACAAGTTCTTTCCTTATATGCACAAAAGGTATGACATTATCAGATATTAGAATGCAGTTACAAGAGTTATATTATGGTGCTGATATTAGTGAAAGTGTTATTAGTCAAATTACTGATGATGTGATTGATGATGTCAAAGCATGACAAAATAGACCATTAGAAGGCATTTATCCCATTGTTTATTTTGATTGTATAGTAGTTAAAGTACGACAAGATAAACGCATTATTAACAAATCAGTTTATATAGCTTTAGGTGTTGATTTAGAAGGTAAAAAAGATGTTTTAGGTTTATGAATTAGTGAAAATGAAGGCGCTAAATTTTGATTAGCAAATTTCACAGAAATGAAAAATCGTGGCTTAAATGATATTCTTATTGCTTGTAGTGACAACTTAACAGGCATGTCAGAAGCAATACAATCAGTTTATCCTAAAACTGAACATCAATTATGTATAGTTCATCAAATCAGAAATAGTTTAAAATATGTTTCATACAAACATCGAAAATCACTAGTTACAGATTTAAAGCCAATTTATAATGCATGTAGTGAAGAACAAGCAATGCAAGCTTTAGAATCATTTGAAAGTAAATGAAATAAACACTATCCTCAAATTGCTAAATGAGGCTTTTTAGTAATCTGTGTTTCTTTGTTTTGCAAAGTACTAGTTCAGATTAATTCTATCTTCAAATTTTATCATAAAATGAGCAATTGCTGTATTTCAATTTTGAATGGGCATTGTTCATTTTTGAGGCTTTTTAGTAATCTGTGTTTCTTTGTTTTGCAAAGTACTAGTTCAGATTAATTCTGTCTTCAAATTTTATCATAAAATGAGCAATTGCTGTATTTCAATTTTGAATGGGCATTGTTCATTTTTTTGTTATATTTTCAATTGCTAAATAAAATATTTTGAAAACTGCCATATCATTTGGAAAAACTTTTTTATTTCTGATGACTTTTCGTAATTGACTATTAACAGATTCAATAGAATTTGTAGTATAAATCACTCTTTTGATTTCTGGAGGATAACTAATAAAAATCATTAAATTATCTCAATTTTTATATCAAGATTTAGCAATTTGAGGATAGTGTTTATTTCATTTACTTTCAAATGATTCTAAAGCTTGCATTGCTTGTTCTTCACTACATGCATTATAAATTGGCTTTAAATCTGTAACTAGTGATTTTCGATGTTTGTATGAAACATATTTTAAACTATTTCTGATTTGATGAACTATACATAATTGATGTTCAGTTTTAGGATAAACTGATTGTATTGCTTCTGACATGCCTGTTAAGTTGTCACTACAAGCAATAAGAATATCATTTAAGCCACGATTTTTCATTTCTGTGAAATTTGCTAATCAAAATTTAGCGCCTTCATTTTCACTAATTCATAAACCAAAAACATCTTTTTTACCTTTTAAATCAACACCTAAAGCTATATAAACTGATTTGTTAATAATGCGTTTATCTTGTCGTACTTTAACTACTATACAATCAAAATAAACAATGGGATAAATGCCTTCTAATGGTCTATTTTGTCATGCTTTGACATCATCAATCACATCATCAGTAATTTGACTAATAACACTTTCACTAATATCAGCACCATGATATAACTCTTGTAACTGCATTCTAATATCTGATAATGTCATACCTTTTGCATATAAGGAAAGAACTTGTTGATCAAAACCATCAAATCTTCTCTGTCTTTTTGGCACTATTACAGGAGTAAAATTACTATTACGATCTCGTGGTACATCAATCTCAATTTTACCTTGTTGAGTTATTAATTTTTTTGAACTTATACCATTACGAGCATTGTCACTATTACTATGTTGATTTTTTTCATATCCTAAATAATTTTGCATCTCAGAATTCAACATTTTTTCAACTAAACGTTTTGTTAATTCTTTATATAAACCCCCTTCTTTAAAAACTGTTGTTAAATCTTCAGTATTTTCTAATAATAAATCTACTGCTTTTGATATTGGATCATTATTATTAAAGTTATCTTTTTTAGCCATCTGTAACTCACTCTTTCTAGTCATTTAATTATATTTACTAGAATTAATTAAAAATAGTTATTTTTGTAAGTTACACAGATTACTAAACATTACCTGCTAAATCTTGATATAAAAATTGAGATAATTTAATGATTTTTATTAGTTATCCTCCAGAAATCAAAAGAGTGATTTATACTACAAATTCTATTGAATCTGTTAATAGTCAATTACGAAAAGTCATCAGAAATAAAAAAGTTTTTCCAAATGATATGGCAGTTTTCAAAATATTTTACTTAGCAATTGAAAATATAACAAAAAAATGAACAATGCCCATTCAAAATTGAAATACAGCAATTGCTCATTTTATGATAAAATTTGAAGACAGAATTAATCTGAATTAGTACTTTGCAAAACAAAGATACACAGATTACTAAACATTACCGTTTTGTTAATTCTTTATATAAACCCCCTTCTTTAAAAACTGTTGTTAAATCTTCAGTATTTTCTAATAATAAATCTACTGCTTTTGATATTGGATCATTATTATTAAAGTTATCTTTTTTAGCCATCTGTAACTCACTCTTTCTAGTCATTTAATTATATTTACTAGAATTAATTAAACATAGTTATTTTTGTAAGTTACACAGATTACTAAACATTACCCCATGAATATATATACCATCTCATTTTACATCATGATTTGGTTGTTTTGGAATATTTGAAAAATATAAATTCATTTTTTTGGTTCCACTACTATCAAAATAATCTGTTCAAATTGTAGTATCACCAAAAACAACTTCATGATTTGGTTTTAGATAATAATTAAATTTTTTATTTTCATGGGTAAGCACCCCCCATGATTAATCCTATTGTTCCGGTTGTAGCACCAGTTAGTGCTAATGCTAATGTTATTTTACTTAAATTTGTTTTTATTCATGTTTTCATATTAAATTACTCCTTTTTTCCTTGATTTTACTTCTAAATTGTACTGATTTTTTATTATTTTTACAAGTATGCTTTTAAACTCAAAATAATGCCTAAATTAAAAGTGTTTATTTTGTGATACCTATACTATTAATTGTATTGAAATTGTTTATTATATAGCAAATGTGAAGATACTTTTTTTCACAGTAACATTATTTTTACCACGAATGACATTTTTATATGGATATAGTGCATAAAATAATGCATCATATGGGTCTTGATACATATTTTTGTCAGGAATGTTAGTTTTTGTTTCATCATAACGTAATTCTTCTAAACATTGAGTTGTTTTTGATAAATCATCTTTATTTGCATAAAAGTTTCCATAACTCATAATATTTCTCATTCAAACTACTCTATTAGTTAATCCGGCTTCTTGATTTAAATTTGAAGCATGTTTAATAGCAGTTTGTGTTATTAAAATAGTATTGTGTTCATCAATTAATTTTTGATTTAATCAATCCATTGCTGTTCTTGCTTTATCATCATAAAAATAAATTGCTTGTTCAAAATTTTCAAAATTATCAATTAATCCTAAAATTTCATTAACATAAGCATTAATTTTTTCATTTTCATTAATAAAATCATTTGGTGTAACAACTAATTCACAAATAATATAAGCATCATAATAACCAGTATTATTATATTCTTTAAAACCAACTATCATAAATACAGTATGGTCTTTATGTCCAGTTGCTCAATCAACACCAACTGAATAAAAATCAAATTTATACATATCTTTTTCTTGATTATAAAATTGTTTTAAATCATATGGTTGTCAATATTTTACTGTTTTTTGAAATGGAAAAATTGTTGCATCACTATCTAAAAATTCAAAACCATAAAAAACAGTATTAAATTCATCAGGATTACTTTTTTTCATTTCTAATAATGTTCTTTTTTGAATATCTGGTAATTTATTTCAAAATGGTTGAATAGTAAATCTTAAAACAAATAAACCTAAACCACTAAACATATCTTTATTTTCATAATAAACTTTACCAACTTTTTTAAGATTTTCCATCACTTTATCATTTAATGGTAAAAATTGCGTGCAATACTTTAAATAAAATGGATGGTATTTATCATAAGGATTACATGTAAAAGTAATGAAAAAACTTTTATAAAAATAACGAGTAATCTTTTGTCCAAAGTTAGAACTATATATATTTTTATCAATAAATGTTCAACTTCATTCTTTAATTGGTTCATTTGATACTTTAATACGATTACTTCTAAACATAGAATTTTGTAATCTTTCATATCGATATGTTAATTGCTTTTCAGTTAATGTTTCTTTTTCTTCAGCCATTATTATTTCATCTGTTCTTGAACCTAAAAAACTTGAGCCACCTGCTTCTTTTCCAAAAATCTTATTACCATTAGCATAGCCAATAAAGTCAATTTGTTGATTATTAGGAAAAATAATATAACCACCATCCTTAGTAATTTTTCATTTAATACCATGTGGATTATTAGGTAATAAATTAATATCATATTTATCTAGTAAAACTTGACAAACATTCATCAATGCCCCAATAGTAGTTTCACTATGAGTATTTTCATATCTTCTTACTTCTTGAACACTGCTATCACTAAAATTACAGCATATAAATAAATCAAATGCTAAACAATTTCAAGTTTTTCTTGTTCCCCGTGCAGTTGGAATAAAACGATAAAAACAATTAGTAGTAAAATATTCTGCTCATTCATCATCAACAAATTCTTTAAAAATATCTCAACTAAAACCATAATTATTATCACTAAAATTAAGATTATATTTTTTATTTAATTGTCCATAACTACTAATAAAAGCCATATTTACTCCTTATTTTTAAAAAAAATTAAACTTAAATTATTAACAAACAAAAATTTAGAAAGGAAAATTAAAAATGTTTATACTACCATTCACTAATCATTTTGATTGAGACAAACACGATTTTAATCAAGATGAATTAAATTTACAACAAACAGAAGAATTATTTGCAAAAATAGATGATTATTTATGAAGTATATGTGATAAATCTGAATATAAATCATATAGATTTAGAAAAAGAAAATTAAAAGCAAAAATAGATGATTATTTATGAAGTATATGTGATAAATCTGAATATAAATCATATAGATTTAGAAAAAGAAAATTAAAAGCAAAAAAGGGTTTATTAAATTATAAACGACGTATTTGTACACATTATAACTCAAAAACACAAAAAAAGGAATTTGTTTCATTGTTAGATAATTATCTTGGAGTTAAAAAATATAGTAAACTTGCACCTAATGTCATTAAACAAATTTTAAAATATTTTGCTGATGATAAAAAGTATCGTGATGTTTGTGATACTTTTATTGAAGGTTTAATAAGTAATAGTACAGTTTGCAGAACATATCAAAAATTTGAATTACCAAAAGTTAATATTCCTAAAATTGTATTACAACCAAATCAAACATTATATATAAATATTGATGATGGACATCGAAAATTTAAGTTTAATGAAAAACACAATACTAAAAATTGTAAAAAATGTTCTATGAGATTAATAGTATTTTGTACTGGTAAAAAGAAAAATGGAAAATTAATTAATAAAAGAGCAGTTTGTAAAATAAGAGTATCAAAAACAGAAATTGGTGCAGAAAAAACTGCAAAATTAATTGAAAAATATGGTAATTTATTTTTTGAAAACTTTGACCAAGCAAATTTAGTAGTTTGTGGAGATAGTGCAAAATGAATTAGAAAAACTGCTACAATTTTAAATGCTAAATTTATTTTAGATAAATTCCATGCTTTTCATGTTTTATTTCTTGGAATAATGGCCGGAAGAAGAAAAAATAAAATTGCTAAATTACACTATCAAAATGCAATAACTTTATTTGAAAAAGGTCAATATTATGAATTAATTGATTTTTTACAATCATTAACTTTGCAATATAAAAAATTAAAAGTTGGTTATTTTATTAATGCAAAAGATGGTGTATTAAACCAAGCACTAGTTGAAAATATTGGTTGCTTTACTGAAACTAATATTAAACAAATTTTAAAACATATGATTGGTGATAGAACCTATAACATTGATATGTATACAAAAATGGTTAATTTTAAATGCTATCAAATAAATACTGCCATCCAGTTATTATAAATTAAAACTTAAATTCAAAAATAACTAAAAATAAAACAAAACTTATTAAAGTTTACTTTAATAAGAATTTTTGAGTTATAAAAGTAAGTATTATTGTTGACTAATATTTTCTAAGTGTTAAGATTAACATACAATTGCATATTAAAGTCAAAATTATTCTCGTCTAACTTTATAATTTTAAGACAAATTTGAATATTATTGACAACATCGGTACGCTCCCATTATTTTTTTCAATATTATTTAATCTTTTTTTAATCCAATTTTTCTTTAACATTTAATTTTTCAATTTAATTATATTTATTATTTAATTGATAGCAAATCATTAAATTTTCTAATAACATGGCAATAGTCATTGGTCCAACACCACCAGGCACAGGAGTAATTGCTGAAGCGGTATTTTTCATTATTTCAAAATTAATATCACCAACAACTTTTTTTTCTTTACCTTGATAATTAATTGCTACATCAATAATAACAACATCACGTTTAACTTGACTACTATTAATAATATTATAGACACCAGTAGCACTACAAATGATATCAGCTTCTTTAGTATAAAGAGTTAAGTCTTTAGTTAATTTATGAACAATGCTAACAGTTGCTCCCATATTAGTTAATGATAAAGCCAATGGTTTACCAACAATATTACTATCGTTAATAATAGTAATATTTTGTTTAGAAATGGGAATTTGATAGTGATTTAGTAATTTTAAAATACCTTTTACTGTACAAGGCAACATTGCTTTTTTATCACCTTGTAATAATCTTCCGGCATTAATATTTGTTAAACCATCAACATCTTTATTAATAGTAATGCTATTAATAATTGCTAATGTATCTAAATGTTTTGGTAGTGGTAATTGTACTAAAATTCCATCAATATTATTATCACTATTTAATTGTTCAATTTTATTAATTATTTCTTTTTGTGTTACTGTTGTTGTTAGTGAAAATACTTGTCCATCAATACCACATTCTTGACATGCTTTAATTTTAATTCGTACGTACATTTGTGATGCTAAATCTTCACCAATAATTATTACTGCTAGTTTAGGTTTACGATTAGTAATAGTTGTTACTTGTGCTTTAATTTTTGCTTTAATTTGCTGGGCAATTATTTTACCATCTAAAATTTTTATCATATGTGTTCACCGTTTCTTAATTTATCCAATTAATACGTTTTCTTCAACTCTACTTATCATTGGTTTTGATTTACGATCACTTCAAGCAAGAACAGTAGTTGATACTCCTAATTGTCCCACAAACATGACAAAAATTAAACTAAGTTGACTAAAAATACCTAATTTGGAATTATCAAATAATGAAAGTCCTGTTGTTCCAAAAGCACTTGAAACATCAAAAATTACTTGTGCAAAGGTCATATCAGAATTATCTATTATAAAAACATTTTCAATTGTGATAATCATTACTGATACAAAAACTAAAATAAAACCAAGTGTGCCGACTATAAATGACATACGAACAGTTTGATTAGAAATTTTACGCTTGAATACAAAAACATCATTACGGCCACGGGCAATATTAAAAATTGTTAAAAGAATGATTGCTAAAGTTGTCGTTCTAATTCCTCCGGCAGTACTTGCTGGTGAAGAACCAATTCACATCATTAATGATTGGATCATTTGTGAGGCAAGGTGAAATTTATTTAAGTCAACTGTATAGTATCCAGCATTTCTTGTTGACATTGTATTAAAAAAAACAGCCATAATTGCATCAGATGTCGATAAATTTTTAAAAATGGGCTCTTGCCTTGATGGAGTTATGACATTACGTGAAAAATATTCAATAAAAATAACACTACTAACACCCAATATCGCAACTAAAAAATATGTTATTAATGTTAGTTTAGTAAATAAACTAAATCTAAATTTTTTACCATGAGTTTTATTTTTAATTCAATGATATAAATCATAATAAACAGGAAAACCAATACCACCAATTACAAATTCAATAATAAAAATTCACTGCACAAAATAATCACTCTGAAAAGGTTCTAATGAAGTTATACCAACTATATCAAAACCAGCATTATTAACAGCAGAAATCGAGTGGAAAATTCCCGATCATAATGCTAATAGTATGTGATTATAGTAACCTGTATTATTGTTTAGACCATATTCTATTCCTGAGATAGGCACAAAATAAAAATATAAAAATAAAACAATTGCTCCCAAAAATTCAGTAATTGTCATAACAATAATACCAATTTTTAATACATCAATAGTCATTCCTAATTTATTAGAGCCACGTTCACCTTGCATTAGTAATCTTTCTCTTAAACTAGTATGTCGATTAAATACAAATAAGGATAATATTGCTAGTTTAACTGTAATTAAACCAATACCACCAAATTTAATTAAAATTAAAATAATAAATTGCCCAAAGAAAGTAAAGTCATTAGCAGTGCTTTTTACTGTTAAACCAGTATCAGAAAACGCACTACTAGCAGTAAAAAGGGCAGGCAAAAAGTTTCATTGTCCTTTTGTTGTGGCAATTGGTGTCATTAAAAGTATTGTTCCAACTAATAAAGTGAAAAAATATAAATTAAACATTTGTCGGGGACGAGTTTTACCAACAAAAATAATTTTAAAAATATTTTTTATACTACGATAATTAACCTTAGATAGCATCAAAAAACTCCTAAAATAACATTTTCTTTTATTATTATACTATACTATAGTCATTTCTATTAAATATTAGTTTTAAATTTAAAATACCAATATTTTAAGAATTAGTTTATAATTTAGTATAATATAACATATTTAAGTAAATATTATTTAAGGAAGAAGGATATAGATGTCTTCATCAGAAAATGATTTTTGTGTCATTGGTTTAGGTAAATTCGGAATTTCAGTTGTTAAAACTTTAGAAGAATTAGGTAAAGTTACATTAGCTATTGATAAAAGAGAAGACCGTTGTCAATTAGTTTCATCAATAGCTTCTGAAACTTTAATTTTAGATTCAACTAATCGTGATGCATTAGATGATGCCGGAATTCACAAAGTGCAAAATATTATTATTGCTATTGGTTCTGATTTAGCAGCTTCAATTGTTACTGCTGTTCATGTTTTAGCAATTCATCGTGAACACAATACATTATCATCACTTAATCTTATTGCTAAAGCTGTTGATAGTACTCACCAACTAATTTTAGAAGCAATTGGTATTACTAATATTATTTTATCTGAAACAGAAGCTGGTAAGAAAGCTGCATATCGTGCTATTTGAAAATTAGGAGTAGATTTAACTACAGTTGATGAAAAGTACTCAATAGCTAATGTAATTGTTAAAAATACTAAGTTTACAAATAAAAAACTAGAAACTTTAAAAATTCCTAGCAATTATAAAATTAACTTAGTTGCAATTAAACGTCATGGTAAAGTTATTATTCCTAGTAGAAATGAAATATTAATGTTAAATGATGAACTATTATTTATTAGTTCTAATGAAAATATTAATTCTGTTTGTAATGATTTTTCAATTGGTGATACTAATAAAATATTTGAGCCTACTATTATTAAAGAGGTAAAGAAAAAGCGTTCATTTTGAAATTGATTCAGAAGAAATAAGAAAAAGAAAAAAAATAAAAAATTAAAGAAAAAGGAAGTTAAGAAAGAAAAAAACACTAATAAAAAAAATTAATTATAAGAAAATTGTTTTTTATTTTTAGAAATATTAATGTATTATCATTGTAATAAAATTTATATATTTTAATTTAAATATAAGTTTTTAACCGATTGCTTTATTTTTTAAAGTAAATAGGTTTTTTATTTTTTGAAAGAAAAATATTATGTATACAATGGAAAAAAATAAGAAAGTACTAATTAAAAAAATAGAACAAATTTTTGAAATAATTCAAATTAATCAAAAAAATTTCAGCAAAGAAAAAATACGGAAACATAACCAAAAACCTGAGGTTGGAACTAAAAAATTAAAATATGATCAAAGGCCTGAAGTGAAAGCAAGAAAACGAGAATCTTATCAAAGATGGTCTCAAAAAAATAAAGAAAAAATACGAGAATATAATCACAGATGATGTCAAAAAAAATAAAGAAAAAATGAGAGAACATATTCAAATTCCTATAGAGTGAGATGATACTCAAATTTGCAAAAATTCAAAAGACATTAAAACAAAATATGCGACAGTAATAGTAAAGCAAAAAGTTGATGATAAGATAATGCTTTCTAACATCGTACCAATGCCAGTAACTCAAAGTAATGAAGAACAAGAAATAGTACACAAGGCAGATATATTTAACGTTAAAGATTTATCTAATGGTATTAATAACATTGAAACTAATATGTTTGAAAGACCAGAGGTACCTAAAACGCCCGAGATTATTGATATCATTTTAGACATGTCAGAAAATAAGATATTTTCTAATGTCAATGGTAAAGTAATTAGTAATAGTATTTAAAAGGAAAAAATATCAAAAGTATAAGTAAATTCTATTAATATTTAATAATTTACTAAATTAAGGAAAATTTATTTATTTAGTATTTAAAATAATAATTTTATGTAAAGGATGAAGAACAATGGACAATTATATTTATTTTTTTAGTAATAAATGAACACAATATAAAATAAAATGTTTGGATAAAAAAATACCAATTCTAAAAGGGAAATTTGATTCACTTAAAATTATTGAAGATTGAACAAATTCCTTAATCTTAGAATTAAATGATGAAATAAATAATTATTCATATAATTTTCAATTAACTACTTTAAAAGAGGTTTTTTTACCAAAAATACTTGAAGATTTTATTAATTTGCTAAATTGTAAAGGTAAGTGCAACTAAATTATTTTTCTATCCAAATATTCGATTGGTGAAAGATAATTTAATATTTTTCTCGGTCTTTGATTTAAAGACAATATAAATTTATGAACTTCATTTTTATTAGTTTTTGAAAAAATAAATTTTTTAGGAAATTTTTCTCTAATTAAACCATTAGTATTTTCATTAGTACCTCTTTGTCAAGGTGAATATGGATTGGCAAAATAAATTTTTACATCTAAATTTTTTTCAAGTTGTTGTCAATTTGAAAATTCTTTGCCACGATCAAAAGTAATAGTTTTAACAATGTTTTTAGGAAGAATTGATAAATAATAACTGACATTTTTATTAATAACTTTAGTAGTTCTGTTTTTAACTAATATTGCTAAAGTAAATCGTGATACTCTTTCAACTAAAGTTATTAAACATGATTTGCTTTTGCCTCTTGATGATACTATAATCTCCTTCTCAATGACCAAGTGTTATACGATCATTAACATTTATATCTCGTTCTTTAATTGATTTACCATTAAACTTGCCACGATTTTCTTTAGATTTTCGTTTTTTACCTTTTCTTCTTAAATTTTTACTAGTAACTTTATCAAGCATTCCAAAATAAATTCAAGTATAAATTGTTTTAAAACTAATAACTCACTCTTTATGAAAATTTTTAATTCTGCCATAAATTTGTTCAGGTGATCAACCTAATAGTAATTTTTGTTGTACATATTTTACTAAATTCTTATTTTTAAACTTATGAAAACTAATATGTGATTGTTTTCGATTTTCAGCTTTATTTTGTGCAATTAATGAAAAATAATGATTATTATCTTTATTTCTATTAATTTCTCGAATAATAGTACTAATACTTCGATTAAGATTTTTAGCTATTTCACTAATTTTAAATTTAAATTTCAATTGATTCTCAATATAAATCCTTTCATCTATGCCAAGATGTTTATAACTCATATAAAAACTCCTTACTTTTTTCTAAACTAAATTTAGCATTATGAAATTTTTATATGAGAATTTTTTGCAATTTTATTTACTTGCACTTACAAGTATAATTCAGCTTATAAAAATATTTCATAATTTTATCTTTTTGCTTGTAATAACTAATATTTATGGTTAATATTAAAATTGAAATTAATATTTATATTAATCTAAATTAGATAAGTATAATTAATAATAATTAGTTTTCAGCGAGAGTGAATAGTGTAAGCACTTAACCATTATTAATTAGAAGCTCCTAATTTAACAATTTTAATCATTAATTAAGTGCATTTACTTTGTAAGTGAATTAGGATGGTACCGCGTTAAAAAACGTTCCTATTTTGATAGGAATTTTTATTATTTTGAGGAGAAATTATTATGTCAATAAAATGAACAACAGATAAAGTTAGAACAACTTGATTAATTTTTTTTAAAAGTTATGATCATCACATTTTAGAAAGTGCATCACTTGTTCCAAATGATGATCCTTCACTATTGTGGATTAATTCTGGAGTTGCTACATTAAAACCATATTTTGATGGACGACAAACCCCAATTGCTAAAAGATTAGCAAATTCACAAAAAGCAATTAGAACTAATGATATTGAAAATATTGGTATTACAGCAAGACATCAAACTTTTTTTGAAATGTTAGGTAATTTTTCAATTGGTGATTATTTTAAAAAAGAAGCTATTGTTTGAGGATGAGAATTTTTAACTAGTAAAAAGTGATTAAATTTAGATGCTAATTTATTATATGTAACAGTTTTTAATGAAGATGAAGAAACATATAATTTATGATTAAATATTATTAAATTACCAAAAGAACGTATTATTAAAGGTACAAGATCTACTAACTTTTGAGATATGGGTCAAGGTCCTTGTGGTCCTAATACTGAAATTTATTATGATCGTGGTATTAAATATGATCCTAAAAATATTGGTATTAAATTATTAAAAGATGATATTGAAAATGATCGTTATATTGAAATTTGAAATATTGTTTTTTCACAATTTAATAATGATGGCAAAAATAATTATACTGATTTACCAAGAAAAAATATTGATACTGGTGCAGGATTAGAAAGACTAGTAGCAATTTTACAAGATGTGCCAACTAACTTTGATACTGATTTATTTCAAAATATTATTCATGAATGTGAAAAATTGACAAATTTTCGTTATGATATTAATAATTATTTTACACAAGAGATTAAACAAAAAACTATTAATACTGCATTTAAAATTATTGCTGATCATATTCGTTGCTTAGTTTTTGCAATTAGTGATGGTGTTTTTCCTAGTAATAAAGATCGTGGTTATGTATTACGAAGATTGATTAGAAGAGCTGTTGTATATGGACAAAAACTTAATATTAATGAACCATTTTTGTTTAAGTTAGTTTCAATTATTATCAAAGTTATGGGTCAACATTATCAAGAATTACATAAAAAAGTCGATTTAGTAACTAATATTATTAAAATCGAAGAATTAAAATTTTGAACAACATTGATAACAGGAAAACAATTATTATTACAAGTTATTAAAGATAATAAAAAAGTAGATGCAACTGCGGCTTTTAAATTATTTGATACCTATGGTTATCCTATTGAATTAACATTAGAGATTGCAAATGAAGAAAATGCGACTGTTGATTTAAAAGGTTTTCAAAAGTTATTGGATAACAGTAAAGATAATACAAGAAAGGTAAGAATTAATCATCAAGCATTAACAATTCAATCTTCATTACTAACTAATTTAAAAGTTCCTTCAACCTTTGTTGGTTATGATAAAGAACAAATAAATACAAATATTGTTTTTATGTTTAAATCAGAGCATGAGGTAAAATTTTTAAAAAATGAAAAAGGTTATTTAATTTTAAATGAAACACCTTTTTATGCAGAAAAGGGGGGGCAAGCATCTGATGATGGTATTATCAAAGGAGAAAATGGAACGGCCTCTGTTATTGATGTACAACAAGGACCACAAAAACAGCATATTCATCAAGTGGAAGTAAAAGGTGAATTAACACAAACAGAAATTGTTGAAGCACAAATTAATAGTTCACATCGTTTTTATACAAGAAAAAATCATTCAGGAACTCATTTATTACATGCTGCTTTAAGAAAATTATTAGGTTTACATGTTATGCAATCTGGAAGTTTTAATAATTATCAATATTTACGATTAGATTTTAGTCATTATGAAATGTTAACTTTAGAACAAATTATAAGTATAGAACAACAAGTAAGTAAATGAATTAAAGGTAAATATCCTTGTGAAATTATTTATTGTACATATGAAGAAGCAATCAAAATTGGAGCTTTAGCTTTTTTTGGTGAAAAATATGAAGAAAAAGTTCGAGTAATTAAGTTTGGTGATTTTTCAATTGAACTTTGTGGGGGTACTCATTGTTATAATTCACAAGAAGTAGAACAATTATTAATAACTAATGTTGAGTCAAAAGGATCTGGTTCTTATCGAATTCATGCTTTAACATCATTAAAAACTATTAATGAATACTTAACACAACAAATAATGATGATTAAAGAACAAAGCAATAGTTTATTTATTCAATATCAAAAAAATAAAGATAATTGTATGCAAGAAGAAGAAATTGAAAAAATATATGATGCTATTAATAATTTAAAAGTGGTAGCTGCTGATTGAAGAAAAGGAAAAATGTTATTACTAGAATTACATGGTTTATTTAAAAAATGACAAATTAATTTTGAAGAATTAAATCGTCAGAAGATAGTGAAAAAATATTTAACTTTAGTTCCAAAAAATGAAAATATTTATAAACTATTAATTGCAAATTTTGAAAATTTAGATATTAAAACATTAAGAGAAATAATTGAACATTATCGTAATCAATATCAAAATATTATTATTATTTTTATTAATAAAATTAATAATCAAGAATATTTAGTATTAGTTGCTTCAAGTAAAGAATTGCATAATAATAAACAGTATCAAAGTAATAATATTTTACAAAAAATATTAAAAACATATAATGGTAAGGGTGGCGGTAGCCCAATCTTAGCGCAAGGGAAGATTGATAAGTTTATTACAGAAAAAGAAATTAATAAAATTATATATTAAACTTAATGCTTATATGTATTAATTTATATAAATATTATATGATATACAATAATATATGTTCAACATCAATAATGTTTTACAATCATATATAACATTATTACAGTAATTGCATAATCTTTTATAATTTCTTATTGATGAAATATAGAAAATAGTAGTGATAATAATTTTAGAAAAAATACATTTTTTAATTAATAACTGTCAATATCGAGTGAAAATTTCCCAAAAATATTTATCAAAAAAAATAAAAAAGAAGTAAAATTTAACAAATAAAAGTTGCTTTGTTTTGAAAGTAAATATTTTGCTGAATTATACTTGTAAGTGCAAGTAAATAAAATTGCAAAAAATTCTCATATAAAAATTTCATAATACTAAATTTAGTTTAGAAAAAAGTAAGGAGTTTTTATATGAGTTATAAATATCTTGGCATAGATGAAAGGATTTATATTGAGAATCAATTGAAATTTAAATTTAAAATTAGTGAAATAGCTAAAAATCTTAATCGAAGTATTAGTACTAGTACTATTATTCGAGAAATTAATAGAAATAAAGATAATAATCATTATTTTTCATTAATTGCACAAAATAAAGCTGAAAATCGAAAACAATCACATATTAGTTTTCATAAGTTTAAAAATAAGAATTTAGTAAAATATGTACAACAAAAATTACTATTAGGTTGATCACCTGAACAAATTTATGGCAGAATTAAAAATTTTCATAAAGAGTGAGTTATTAGTTTTAAAACAATTTATACTTGAATTTATTTTGGAATGCTTGATAAAGTTACTAGTAAAAATTTAAGAAGAAAAGGTAAAAAACGAAAATCTAAAGAAAATCGTGGCAAGTTTAATGGTAAATCAATTAAAGAACGAGATATAAATGTTAATGATCGTATAACACTTGGTCATTGAGAAGGAGATACTATAGTATCATCAAGAGGCAAAAGCAAATCATGTTTAATAACTTTAGTTGAAAGAGTATCACGATTTACTTTAGCAATATTAGTTAAAAACAGAACTACTAAAGTTATTAATAAAAATGTCAGTTATTATTTATCAATTCTTCCTAAAAACATTGTTAAAACTATTACTTTTGATCGTGGCAAAGAATTTTCAAATTGACAACAACTTGAAAAAAATTTAGATGTAAAAATTTATTTTGCCAATCCATATTCACCTTGACAAAGAGGTACTAATGAAAATACTAATGGTTTAATTAGAGAAAAATTTCCTAAAAAATTTATTTTTTCAAAAACTAATAAAAATGTCGGTAATGTTTAGTAATCTGTGTAACTTACAAAAATAACTATGTTTAATTAATTCTAGTAAATATAATTAAATGACTAGAAAGAGTGAGTTACAGATGGCTAAAAAAGATAACTTTAATAATAATGATCCAATATAAAAAGCAGTAGATTTATTATTAGAAAATACTGAAGATTTAACAACAGTTTTTAAAGAAGGGGGTTTATATAAAGAATTAACAAAACGTTTAGTTGAAAAAATGTTGAATTCTGAGATGCAAAATTATTTAGGATATGAAAAAAATCAAGGGCGTATTGCAAGTCTAGTTATAATTTAATTTTCTTTAAATAAAAGATAAAATAAATTATTAATTGTTGATATAATTATATCATATTATTTATTATAAATAAAGGATTTTAGTGTTTTATTTTTATTAAAATAATTTAAAAATTCCTAACTACTTAGGTTTAGATTTATTAAATTTTATAAATTTAAACAAATATTTTTAATTTATTAATTCTTGCTTGTTTTAATTTTAATAAATTAAAAAATGCTTCTTTTGAATAAATTTTTGCATTATTATTAGATATTGATTTTATTAAATGATAAACATCACTTTCAGCACTACAACCAATATTTCAAATAGCATTTTGATTTTCAATACCTTTTTTATTATTTTTAAAATATTCATATATTTTTTCATCAGCATTATTTTCTTTTAAATAATCTAATAATTTATAATAATTACCATTTAAAAATAATTTATAATAAGCATAATTTAATTTTTTATTATTTTCTTTTGTTCTTTTACCTTTTCCTACAATAAATACTTGTTTTAATTTTTGTAATGGATGTCATTTATCTACAGCATAATCAATATTTAAATAATTAGCAGTAGATTTAAGATAAGTTGCACCATCACCAGTTAATTTTAAATTTCTATTAGTATGACCTATAAAAAGATTATCCAAATTAGTTATTATTGATTTAGCAAATTCTTTTTTAGTTATTCTTTGACCTTTTCTAGTTGAAATAACAAAAATATATTTATTTTCTAAAACATGTCTATTATCAGTAGATTTTTCTAAATCAAAACCTAAACTAATACTTACTGTTCTATGTCTAAATTTTCTTTTCTTTTTATTATCAATTAAATTATTATATGATTCATCTGATTGAATATAAATAAAATCAGTTGGTAATATTTGTCTTTTTTCTTGTGGTAAATCTTGTACAAATATATTTGTTGTTTTTACTCTTCTACAAATAGTTGATAAAGATATATTTATTTTTAAATTATGTTTAATTATAGGATATGTAATATTATTTAAATCTGCTTCATAAATTATTAATTTTGTTACTTGATTAGTAAATTTTTTATTTTTATCAATATTAATATATGTATCTAATGGATTTTAATAATGCTTATGCAATACCTACCATAATTGCTGGTGCAAGTGAAATTATTCATAATTTAATACCTATTGAAACTTCTCATCATATTGAAGAAATGCAAGAAACACCATTTACAAATGAAGCTACAAGATTAATTAATGATAATAGATTTACTATTAATAGTGAAACAACTAGTCAATATGGTAGTGATAATATGAGCGAAGTACCATTAAATCATGATAATGCTTCATTAAATTGAGATTATAATCACATGAGTTTATAATGAATCCTTTAATTATTGAATGAATATACAATGCTTTAGTAAGTAATGATATTAAATTAACATGCTGAATTATACTTGTAAGTGCAAGTAAATAAAATTGCAAAAAATTCTCATATAAAAATTTCATAATGCTAAATTTAGTTTAGAAAAAAGTAAGGAGTTTTTATATGAGTTATAAACATCTTGGCATAGATGAAAGGATTTATATTGAGAATTAATTGAAATTTAAATTTAAAATTACTGAAATAGCTAAAAATCTTAATCGAAGTATTAGTACTATTATTCGAGAAATTAATAGAAATAAAGATAATAATCATTATTTTTCATTAATTGCACAAAATAAAGCTGAAAATCGAAAACAATCACATATTAGTTTTCATAAGTTTAAAAATAAGAATTTAGTAAAATATGTACAACAAAAATTACTATTAGGTTGATCACCTGAACAAATTTATGGCAGAATTAAAAATTTTCATAAAGAGTGAGTTATTAGTTTTAAAACAATTTATACTTGAATTTATTTTGGAATGCTTGATAAAGTTACTAGTAAAAATTTAAGAAGAAAAGGTAAAAAACGAAAATCTAAAGAAAATCGTGGCAAGTTTAATGGTAAATCAATTAAAGAATGAGATATAAATGTTAATGATCGTATAACACTTGGTCATTGAGAAGGAGATACTATAGTATCATCACGAGGTAAAAGCAAATCATGTTTAATAACTTTAGTTGAAAGAGTATCACGATTTACTTTAGCAATATTAGTTAAAAGCAGAACTACTAAAGTTATTAATAAAAATGTCAGTTATTATTTATCAATTCTTCCTAAAAACATTGTTAAAACTATTACTTTTGATCGTGGCAAAGAATTTTCAAATTGACAACAACTTGAAAAAAATTTAGATGTAAAAATTTATTTTGCCAATCCATATTCACCTTGACAAAGAGGTACTAATGAAAATACTAATGGTTTAATTAGAGAAAAATTTCCTAAAAAATTTATTGAGGCTTTTTAGTAATCTGTGTTTCTTTGTTTTGCAAAGTACTAGTTCAGATTAATTCTGTCTTCAAATTTTATCATAAAATGAGCAATTGCTGTATTTCAATTTTGAATGGGCATTGTTCATTTTTTTTGTTATATTTTCAATTGCTAAATAAAATATTTTGAAAACTGACATATCATTTGGAAAAACTTTTGAGGTTTTTTAATAATCTGTGTATCTTTGTTTTGCAAAGTACTAGTTCAGATTAATTCTGTCTTCAAATTTTATCATAAAATGAGCAATTGCTGTATTTCAATTTTGAATGGGCATTGTTCATTTTTTCGTTATATTTTCAATTGCTAAATAAAATATTTTGAAAACTGCCATATCATTTGGAAAAACTTTTTTATTTCTGATAACTTTTCGTAGTTGACTATTAACAGATTCAATAGAATTTGTAGTATAAATCACTCTTTTGATTTCTGGAGGATAACTAATAAAAATCATTAAATTATCTCAATTTTTATATCAAGATTTAGCAATTTGAGGATAGTGTTTATTTCATTTACTTTCAAATGATTCTAAAGCTTGCATTGCTTGTTCTTCACTACATGCATTATAAATTGGCTTTAAATCTGTAACTAGTGATTTTTGATGTTTATATGAAACATATTTTAAACTATTTCTGATTTGATGAACTATACATAATTGATGTTCAGTTTTAGGATAAACTGATTGTATTGCTTCTGACATGCCTGTTAAGTTGTCACTACAAGCAATAAGAATATCATTTAAGCCACGATTTTTCATTTCTGTGAAATTTGCTAATCAAAATTTAGCGCCTTCATTTTCACTAATTCATAAACCTAAAACATCTTTTTTACCTTCTAAATCAACACCTAAAGCTATATAAACTGATTTGTTAATAATGCGTTTATCTTGTCGTACTTTAACTACTATACAATCAAAATAAATAATGGGATAAATGCCTTCTAATGGTCTATTTTGTCATGCTTTGACATCATCAATCACATCATCAGTAATTTGACTAATAACACTTTCACTAATATCAGCACCATGATATAACTCTTGTAACTGCATTCTAATATCTGATAATGTCATACCTTTTGCATATAAGGAAAGAACTTGTTGATCAAAACCATCAAATCTTCTCTGTCTTTTTGGCACTATTACAGGAGTAAAATTACTATTACGATCTCGTGGTACATCAATCTCAATTTTACCTTGTTGAGTTATTAATTTTTTTGAACTTATACCATTACGAGCATTGTAACTATTACTATGTTGATTTTTTTCATATCCTAAATAATTTTGCATCTCAGAATTCAACATTTTTTCAACTAAACGTTTTGTTAATTCTTTATATAAACCCCCTTCTTTAAAAACTGTTGTTAAATCTTCAGTATTTTCTAATAATAAATCTACTGCTTTTGATATTGGATCATTATTATTAAAGTTATCTTTTTTAGCCATCTGTAACTCACTCTTTCTAGTCATTTAATTATATTTACTAGAATTAATTAAACATAGTTATTTTTGTAAGTTACACAGATTACTAAACATTACCTCAAGTTGTTGTCAATTTGAAAATTCTTTGCCACGATCAAAAGTAATAGTTTTAACAATGTTTTTAGGAAGAATTGATAAATAATAACTGACATTTTTATTAATAACTTTAGTAGTTCTGTTTTTAACTAATATTGCTAAAGTAAATCGTGATACTCTTTCAACTAAAGTTATTAAACATGATTTGCTTTTGCCTCTTGATGATACTATAGTATCTCCTTCTCAATGACCAAGTGTTATACGATCATTAACATTTATATCTCGTTCTTTAATTGATTTACCATTAAACTTGCCACGATTTTCTTTAGATTTTCGTTTTTTACCTTTTCTTCTTAAATTTTTACTAGTAACTTTATCAAGCATTCCAAAATAAATTCAAGTATAAATTGTTTTAAAACTAATAACTCACTCTTTATGAAAATTTTTAATTCTGCCATAAATTTGTTCAGGTGATCAACCTAATAGTAATTTTTGTTGTACATATTTTACTAAATTCTTATTTTTAAACTTATGAAAACTAATATGTGATTGTTTTCGATTTTCAGCTTTATTTTGTGCAATTAATGAAAAATAATGATTATTATCTTTATTTCTATTAATTTCTCAAATAATAGTACTAATACTTCGATTAAGATTTTTAGCTATTTCACTAATTTTAAATTTAAATTTCAATTGATTCTCAATATAAATCCTTTCATCTATGCCAAGATGTTTATAACTCATATAAAAACTCCTTACTTTTTTCTAAACTAAATTTAGCATTATAAAATTTTTATATGAGAATTTTTTGCAATTTTATTTACTTGCACTTACAAGTATAATTCAGCATACAGAAATTATTGCTGATCGTATTATTTATTTAACTTAAAAGTAATTAAAAAATGGTCTTAATTATTGAGTAATTAAGACTATTTTTATTTTTACTACTAATAAGTTTATAGTCACTTTATATTTTTTCAAATTAAAATGATATATAGTAAAATAAATTTGTTATAATTTTACTATAATTTATTAGTATAAAAGGTTAGGAGCAAACAAAATGAAAATTGGAATTGTAAGTGATTCAGCTACTGGTTTTACCGTTGAAGATATGAAAAAATATCCTGAAATAATAATTATTCCTTTAAATATTATTGAAGGAGAAAATGCTTATGATGATAATAACATTGATATTGATTGTGAAACAATTCGTAAAAAGATGATTGATGAACACTGTATTTTAAAAACTAGTCAAACTAGTCGTGGTAAACTTGAACAATATTGAGATAATGCTTTAAGTAAATATGATCAAATTTTATTTTTACCAATTGCTAATAATGCTTCAGGACAATATGCAAGTTCACAAGTTTTACAAAAAGAAGAAAAATATAAAAATAAAGTTCATATTTTAGAAACAGGTGCTGCTTCAATACCTTTAAAATTTATGGTTTTAATTGCTTTTACTCTTGTTAAAAATGGAAAAAAAATTCCTGAAATTTTAGGAATTTTAAATAAATTTCGTAAAACTTATGAATCTTATATTGCTCCTAATGATTTAAAATTTTTGGCTCGTGGTGGTAGATTACCAATGAGTAAAGCAAGAATTGGTAATTTTTTACGTTTTAAACCAATTTTAAGATGTAAAGAAACAATTGATAATATTGGTAGAGTTAGAACCTTAAGTAAAGCTATGGAAGAAATGTTAGATATTATTACTAAAATTAAAGACGTTACTAAAGAAACAATATATATTATTGATGGTTGATGTAGAAAAGATATTATTGATGAAGCAATTAAAAAAGTAAAAAATAGAGGATTTACCAAATATAAAGTTGAATCATTATGTAATATTTTAAAAACACATACTGGTAATAATACTATTGGTTTTTCAGTAGTACCTAATCAATGAGTAAAAGAAGTCTAATAAAAAAGTAGTTTTATAAAAGATTGATTAAGTATTCTGTTTTTTAGAAAATATATAAAAAACTTTAAATCTAAAAAAGAATGTTAGTAAAGGTTAATTTAGTTTACTAACATTCAGATTTTTTCAACTTATAAATAATAAAATATTAAATATTATGATTTAAATTCTTATTAATAATTAAAGTTTTAAACTAAAGAAATAATTGAAAAAATTTAATAAAATGCTGAATTATACTTGTAAGTGCAAGTAAATAAAATTGCAAAAAATTCTCATATAAAAATTTCATAATGCTAAATTTAGTTTAGAAAAAAGTAAGGAGTTTTTATATGAGTTATAAACATCTTGGCATAGATGAAAGGATTTATATTGAGAATCAATTGAAATTTAAATTTAAAATTAGTGAAATAGCTAAAAATCTTAATCGAAGTATTAGTACTATTATTCGAGAAATTAATAGAAATAAAGATAATAATCATTATTTTTCATTAATTGCACAAAATAAAGCTGAAAATCGAAAACAATCACATATTAGTTTTCATAAGTTTAAAAATAAGAATTTAGTAAAATATGTACAACAAAAATTACTATTAGGTTGATCACCTGAACAAATTTATGGCAGAATTAAAAATTTTCATAAAGAGTGAGTTATTAGTTTTAAAACAATTTATACTTGAATTTATTTTGGAATGCTTGATAAAGTTACTAGTAAAAATTTAAGAAGAAAAGGTAAAAAACGAAAATATAAAGAAAATCGTGGCAAGTTTAATGGTAAATCAATTAAAGAACGAGATATAAATGTTAATGATCGTATAACACTTGGTCATTGAGAAGGAGATACTATAGTATCATCACGAGGTAAAAGCAAATCATGTTTAATAACTTTAGTTGAAAGAGTATCACGATTTACTTTAGCAATATTAGTTAAAAACAGAACTACTAAAGTTATTAATAAAAATGTCAGTTATTATTTATCAATTCTTCCTAAAAACATTGTTAAAACTATTACTTTTGATCGTGGCAAAGAATTTTCAAATTGACAACAACTTGAAAAAAATTTAGATGTAAAAATTTATTTTGCCAATCCATATTCACCTTGACAAAGAGGTACTAATGAAAATACTAATGGTTTAATTAGAGAAAAATTTCCTAAAAAATTTATTTTTTCAAAAACTAATAAAAATGAAGTTCATAAATTTATATTGTCTTTAAATCAAAGACCGAGAAAAATATTAAATTATCTTTCACCAATCGAATATTTGGATAGAAAAATAATTTAGTTGCACTTACCTTTACAATTTAGCATTTCAATTACCAATTAATGGTCAGATAATATCTCCAATTACAGGTGCTGCATCTGGAACAACGGAATGAGTAAATGGAGACATTAATGCTTTTACTAGAGGTATTGAAGGATCTGGATTTTTTCAATCAGGTTTCTTTCCTATTATGATGGGTGGTATTCCTGCTGCTGCCTTAGCTATGATTATGGCAGCTAAAAAAGAAAATAGAAAAATGGTATCAGGATTTTTAGGAGGAGTTGCTTTAGTTTCTTTTATTAGTGGAATCACACTGAACCAATTGAATTTTCATTTGTATTTATTGCTCCATTATTATTAGTAATTCATGCCTTATTAACAGGGATATTTATTGCAATAACGACAGCATTGCATATCCAAGTTGGTTTTGGTTTTAGTGCTGGAATTATTGACTATTGCATTTCTTTTGCTCAATCATGAGGATTTGCTAATCATGCTACAGGTGCTTATCATATTACTTCAAATCCACTATGAGTATTATTATTAATTGTGGCTGCTGGTGGAGTTTATTTTATTGTATTTTATACATTAATTACTAAAATGAATATTGAAACGCCAGGAAGAGAAGAAGATTTTGGTGTTGAAGAAAATAAAGTAACAACAAAATCAGAGTTAAGCAATAAAAATCTTAAAAGTGATAAATATACATTAATGGCAACAAAATTAATTGAAGCAATTGGTGCAGATAATTTTGTTGAAATTGATAATTGTGCTACTAGGTTACGTTTGATTGTTAAAGATACATCACGTGTTAATTTGGCAAAAGTTAAGGCCGCAGGAGCATTTGGTACTAAAATTTTGAATAAAGAAGCTTTGCAAATTGTTATTGGTACCGATGTTGAACATGTAGCCAATGCAATAAAGACACAGTTACAAAATTCAGCAACTTTGAATATTAAAACTAAAGTTAATCTATAATTAAAAGTGATTATTACAATATAATATTAAAGCTACTAAAGCTCATATAACCATTTAATGGCTATATGAGCTTTTAATTGATTAAAAAAGATAGGAGTAAAAATAATGGGAGTAGGTAAACATTTAATTACTAACATTTTACAAAAAATAAAATCACAAGTACCAACATTAACTAAAGAAGACATTATTACTGCGCTTAATATTATCTATATAACTTGTGCAGAATATAATGCTATTGATAGTTCTATTAGTAATATTGCCAAATATTATCATCAAGAAGATGAAAAATTTGATAGTCAATTGTTTAGAAAAAATTTGCATAGTTCTTTGCAATATATTGATCAAGACAATTTATACAGTTTGAAAAGTTTGATTTCAATTATTTTAATAATTAATGTTTTTAATCATCCTTTATTATTTAGTGATTTTATTAAAAAAGATATTACTAATATTGAATTTATGAAAACAAAAATAGAAATCCTGAAAAATGATAATATTTTTTTTATTAAAAAAATTAGTTCGTGCAAGGACTTAAATAAGTTAAATAAATTAAGAGAGCAATTAAATAATAATTTTGAAATATTAAAACATTTTAAAACAATTTGTAAAAATCATCAATTAGGTGTATTAAATATTTATAACTTTATTGCTAATCAATCAAAATATTTTGTTACTGATGAAGATTGTGATAATAAAATTAGTTTAACAAGTAATGAATATGAAAAAATTAAGGAGATAATGTCAAGAGAAAATAAATTTAAGGATATTTTAGTTAAAGATAGTAATTCTGAAATTCCATATAAATTAAATATTGAAGAACTTGATAAAATTTTTAAAAAGGAAGTTGTAAATTTATTCGATGAATATGAAAATAAAATTTGTGATTTTAAAAATAATAAATCTAAAAAAAATGAATTAAAAATTAAGGGAATTAAATTAAAAATTCAAAATATTTTTGATTTGTCAAAAATTATTTTTGAAATGTTTCAAAAACCAGTTACTTCTTCATTGCCTTTAACGAAAATTGTAAATCAAATTTTTGATGAAAATGATTCAATGCAATATTTAAGCGAAATTGAAAAAAATATTGATAGTAATATTGAAATGATTAAAAAGTTAAAACAAAAATTGCAAGAAATTTTAAACAATAATGACGTTTCAAAAAAGGAAACGTTAATGCAAGTAGAAAGTTTTAATAATTCTCATAAAATAGAAACAAAGAAAACAAAAATTAAAAAAAGAAAAAATAAGAAAAAAGACAACAAAAAAAATGAACATTTAAAATTTATTAATACTAATGAAACAGATAATTCAGAATCATCTACAACAAGTAGTTCAACGTCTTCACTTGAAAAAGATATTACTAAAATTAATGCTATTTTAGAAGAAAATGACATTAAAGAACAAAGTATAAAACAAGAAAATGATGCAAAAGAAGAAAAAACAGAAATTTTAAGTCAAGATCAAATTTTACAAGCAAAAATTAATCAATTAGAAGCACAATTAAAGCAAACACAAGAAGAATTGGATAAAACAAAAGTTAAATCTGCAGAAGAAACAGCAATATTAGAACAACAATTAATAGCAGAAAAGCAAAAAGTACAACTATTAATTGATGAAACTAAATTTTTAGTTTCTAAAGTAGCAACTTTAGAAAGAGAGAAAACAAAGTTAGAAAAAATTAAACAACAAAATAGTGTAAAAATAAATCAAATAGGTAATAATTTAGAAAAAGTGCAAAAAAAAATGAGAAATATTCGTGATCAAAAAAATAAAAGTATTGAAAGATTAATAAAAAAAGAGTTCGCGTTAGTTTCAGAAAAAGAAAGATTAGAAAGTAGAAATTATAAAAATAACCAAGATTTAGAAAAATTAAATCAAGAATTATCAAAAACACAACAAACATTAATAACAGTAGAAGATAAAAATCAAAAATTGGTTACGGAAGTTAATCAATTAAAGGAAGAAAAAATAAAACTAGAAACTATTCAACAAGAAAATGGCATGCAAATAAAGGAGAAAGAAAAAAATATTTCTTTACTAGAAGGTAAATTAACAAAGATTGGTAATCAAACAACTGAAGAAGTTCAAAAACTACTTAAAGAAAAAAAACAATTAGTTTTAGAAAAAGAAAAGTTAGAAACTTTAAATAAAAAAGGTAGTCAGAAGTTGACAAATTTAAATAAAAAAATACAAATGTTATCACAGTATAATCAAAATTTAGTAGCATTTACTGATAGTTATGATATAAAATCTTGTATTCATATTAACCCAGTTATTGAAAAAAAATAGTATCAAAAACATTAGTAGTTAGTGAAATGATGGAAGTAGTTGCACCACTATCAGTTTTAATACCTACAGGTCAACAATTTTCAGTTGAAACTGAAAATTGAGAAGACGTTCATACTGCTAATGAATTAACACCAGGATTTTGTTTACAACAAAAATTATTTACAATGTAATTAGTATTATTATTTCGTATAAATAAGAATCATTAAAATTATGTTATAGTTTATATAGAGGTGACCATATAGTGAACAATGAGGTACTAAAAACAATTTTATTCAAGAAAGAGAGGTTTTTTAATAATCTGTGTATCTTTGTTTTGCAAAGTACTAGTTCAGATTAATTCTGTCTTCAAATTTTATCATAAAATGAGCAATTGCTGTATTTCAATTTTGAATGGGCATTGTTCATTTTTTTGTTATATTTTCAATTGCTAAGTAAAATATTTTGAAAACTGCCATATCATTTGGAAAAACTTTTGGTAATGTTTAGTAACTTTAGTTGAAAGAGTATCACGATTTACTTTAGCAATATTAGTTAAAAGCAGAACTACTAAAGTTATTAATAAAAATGTCAGTTATTATTTATCAATTCTTCCTAAAAACATTGTTAAAACTATTACTTTTGATCGTGGCAAAGAATTTTCAAATTGACAACAACTTGAAAAAAATTTAGATGTAAAAATTTATTTTGCCAATCCATATTCACCTTGACAAAGAGGTACTAATGAAAATACTAATGGTTTAATTAGAGAAAAATTTCCTAAAAAATTTATTTTTTCAAAAACTAATAAAAATGAAGTTCATAAATTTATATTGTCTTTAAATCAAAGACCGAGAAAAATATTAAATTATCGGTAATGTTTAGTAATCTGTGTAACTTACAAAAATAACTATGTTTAATTAATTCTAGTAAATATAATTAAATGATTAGAAAGAGTGAGTTACAGATGGCTAAAAAAGATAACTTTAATAATAATGATCCAATATCAAAAGCAGTAGATTTATTATTAGAAAATACTGAAGATTTAACAACAGTTTTTAAAGAAGGGGGTTTATATAAAGAATTAACAAAACATTTAGTTGAAAAAATGTTGAATTCTGAGATGCAAAATTATTTAGGATATGAAAAAAATCAACATAGTAATAGTGACAATGCTCGTAATGGTATAAGTTCAAAAAAATTAATAACTCAACAAGGTAAAATTGAGATTGATGTACCACGAGATCGTAATAGTAATTTTACTCCTGTAATAGTGCCAAAAAGACAGAGAAGATTTGATGGTTTTGATCAACAAGTTCTTTCCTTATATGCAAAAGGTATGACATTATCAGATATTAGAATGCAGTTACAAGAGTTATATCATGGTGCTGATATTAGTGAAAGTGTTATTAGTCACAAATTACTGATGATGTGATTGATGATGTCAAAGCATGACAAAATAGACCATTAGAAGGCATTTATCCCATTGTTTATTTTGATTGTATAGTAGTTAAAGTACGACAAGATAAACGCATTATTAACAAATCAGTTTATATAGCTTTAGGTGTTGATTTAGAAGGTAAAAAAGATGTTTTAGGTTTATGAATTAGTGAAAATGAAGGCGCTAAATTTTGATTAGCAAATTTCACAGAAATGAAAAATCGTGGCTTAAATGATATTCTTATTGCTTGTAGTGACAACTTAACAGGCATGTCAGAAGCAATACAATCAGTTTATCCTAAAACTGAACATCAATTATGTATAGTTCATCAAATTAGAAATAGTTTAAAATATGTTTCATACAAACATCGAAAATCACTAGTTACAGATTTAAAGCCAATTTATAATGCATGTAGTGAAGAACAAGCAATGCAAGCTTTAGAATCATTTGAAAATAAATGAAATAAACACTATCCTCAAATTGCTAAATCTTGATATAAAAATTGAGATAATTTGGGAGCGTACCGATGTTGTCAATAATATTCAAATTTGTCTTAAAATTATAAAGTTAGACGAGAATAATTTTGACTTCAATATGCAATTGTATGTTAATCTTAACACTTAGAAAATATTAGAAAAATTCTTATTAAAGTAAACTTTAATAAGTTTTGTTTTATTTTTAGTTATTTTTGAATTTAAGTTTTAATTTATAATAACTGGATGGCAGTATTTATTTGATAGCATTTAAAATTAACCATTTTTGTATACATATCAATGTTATAGGTTCTATCACCAATCATATGTTTTAAAATTTGTTTAATATTAGTTTCAGTAAAGCAACCAATATTTTCAACTAGTGCTTGGTTTAATACACCATCTTTTGCATTAATAAAATAACCAACTTTTAATTTTTTATATTGCAAAGTTAATGATTGTAAAAAATCAATTAATTCATAATATTGACCTTTTTCAAATAAAGTTATTGCATTTTGATAGTGTAATTTAGCAATTTTATTTTTTCTTCTTCCGGCCATTATTCCAAGAAATAAAACATGAAAAGCATGGAATTTATCTAAAATAAATTTAGCATTTAAAATTGTAGCAGTTTTTCTAATTCATTTTGCACTATCTCCACAAACTACTAAATTTGCTTGGTCAAAGTTTTCAAAAAATAAATTACCATATTTTTCAATTAATTTTGCAGTTTTTTCTGCACCAATTTCTGTTTTTGATACTCTTATTTTACAAACTGCTCTTTTATTAATTAATTTTCCATTTTTCTTTTTACCAGTACAAAATACTATTAATCTCATAGAACATTTTTTACAATTTTTAGTATTGTGTTTTTCATTAAACTTAAATTTTCGATGTCCATCATCAATATTTATATATAATGTTTGATTTGGTTGTAATACAATTTTAGGAATATTAACTTTTGGTAATTCAAATTTTTGATATGTTCTGCAAACTGTACTATTACTTATTAAACCTTCAATAAAAGTATCACAAACATCACGATACTTTTTATCATCAGCAAATGACATTAGGTGCAAGTTTACTATATTTTTTAACTCCAAGATAATTATCTAACAATGAAACAAATTCCTTTTTTTGTGTTTTTGAGTTATAATGTGTACAAATACGTCGTTTATAATTTAATAAACCCTTTTTTGCTTTTAATTTTCTTTTTCTAAATCTATATGATTTATATTCAGATTTATCACATATACTTCATAAATAATCATTTATTTTTGCAAATAATTCTTCTGTTTGTTGTAAATTTAATTCATCTTGATTAAAATCGTGTTTGTCTCAATCAAAATGATTAGTGAATGGTAGTATAAACATTTTTAATTTTCCTTTCTAAATTTTTGTTTGTTAATAATTTAAGTTTAATTTTTTTTAAAAATAAGGAGTAAATATGGCTTTTATTAGTAGTTATGGACAATTAAATAAAAAATATAATCTTAATTTTAGTGATAATAATTATGGTTTTAGTTGAGATATTTTTAAAGAATTTGTTGGTGATGAATGAGCAGAATATTTTACTACTAATTGTTTTTATCGTTTTATTCCAACTGCACGGGGAACAAGAAAAACTTGAAATTGTTTAGCATTTGATTTATTTATATGCTGTAATTTTAGTGATAGCAGTGTTCAAGAAGTAAGAAGATATGAAAATACTCATAGTGAAACTACTATTGGGGCATTGATGAATGTTTGTCAAGTTTTACTAGATAAATATGATATTAATTTATTACCTAATAATCCACATGGTATTAAATGAAAAATTACTAAGGATGGTGGTTATATTATTTTTCCTAATAATCAACAAATTGACTTTATTGGCTATGCTAATGGTAATAAGATTTTTGGAAAAGAAGCAGGTGGCTCAAGTTTTTTAGGTTCAAGAACAGATGAAATAATAATGGCTGAAGAAAAAGAAACATTAACTGAAAAGCAATTAACATATCGATATGAAAGATTACAAAATTCTATGTTTAGAAGTAATCGTATTAAAGTATCAAATGAACCAATTAAAGAATGAAGTTGAACATTTATTGATAAAAATATATATAGTTCTAACTTTGGACAAAAGATTACTCGTTATTTTTATAAAAGTTTTTTCATTACTTTTACATGTAATCCTTATGATAAATACCATCCATTTTATTTAAAGTATTGCACGCCATTTTTACCATTAAATGATAAAGTGATGGAAAATCTTAAAAAAGTTGGTAAAGTTTATTATGAAAATAAAGATATGTTTAGTGGTTTAGGTTTATTTGTTTTAAGATTTACTATTCAACCATTTTGAAATAAATTACCAGATATTCAAAAAAGAACATTATTAGAAATGAAAAAAAGTAATCCTGATGAATTTAATACTGTTTTTTATGGTTTTGAATTTTTAGATAGTGATGCAACAATTTTTCCATTTCAAAAAACAGTAAAATATTGACAACCATATGATTTAAAACAATTTTATAATCAAGAAAAAGATATGTATAAATTTGATTTTTATTCAGTTGGTGTTGATTGAGCAACTGGACATAAAGACCATACTGTATTTATGATAGTTGGTTTTAAAGAATATAATAATACTGGTTATTATGATGCTTATATTATTTGTGAATTAGTTGTTACACCAAATGATTTTATTAATGAAAATGAAAAAATTAATGCTTATGTTAATGAAATTTTAGGATTAATTGATAATTTTGAAAATTTTGAACAAGCAATTTATTTTTATGATGATAAAGCAAGAACAGCAATGGATTGATTAAATCAAAAATTAATTGATGAACACAATACTATTTTAATAACACAAACTGCTATTAAACATGCTTCAAATTTAAATCAAGAAGCCGGATTAACTAATAGAGTAGTTTGAATGAGAAATATTATGAGTTATGGAAACTTTTATGCAAATAAAGATGATTTATCAAAAACAACTCAATGTTTAGAAGAATTACGTTATGATGAAACAAAAACTAACATTCCTGACAAAAATATGTATCAAGACCCATATGATGCATTATTTTATGCACTATATCCATATAAAAATGTCATTCGTGGTAAAAATAATGCTACTGTGAAAAAAAGTATCTTCACATTTGCTATATAATAGCTAAATTGTAAAGGTAAGTGCAACTAAATTATTTTTCTATCCAAATATTCGATTGGTGAAAGATAATTTAATATTTTTCTCGGTCTTTGATTTAAAGACAATATAAATTTATGAACTTCATTTTTATTAGTTTTTGAAAAAATAAATTTTTTAGGAAATTTTTTTCTAATTAAACCATTAGTATTTTCATTAGTACCTCTTTGTCAAGGTGAATATGGATTGGCAAAATAAATTTTTACATTTAAATTTTTTTCAAGTTGTTGTCAATTTGAAAATTCTTTGCCACGATCAAAAGTAATAGTTTTAACAATGTTTTTAGGAAGAATTGATAAATAATAACTGACATTTTTATTAATAACTTTAGTAGTTCTGTTTTTAACTAATATTGCTAAAGTAAATCGTGATACTCTTTCAACTAAAGTTATTAAACATGATTTGCTTTTACCTCGTGATGATACTATAGTATCTCCTTCTCAATGACCAAGTGTTATACGATCATTAACATTTATATCTCGTTCTTTAATTGATTTACCATTAAACTTGCCACGATTTTCTTTAGATTTTCGTTTTTTACTTTTTCTTCTTAAATTTTTACTAGTAACTTTATCAAGCATTCCAAAATAAATTCAAGTATAAATTGTTTTAAAACTAATAACTCACTCTTTATGAAAATTTTTAATTCTGCCATAAATTTGTTCAGGTGATCAACCTAATAGTAATTTTTGTTGTACATATTTTACTAAATTCTTATTTTTAAACTTATGAAAACTAATATGTGATTGTTTTCGATTTTCAGCTTTATTTTGTGCAATTAATGAAAAATAATGATTATTATCTTTATTTCTATTAATTTCTCGAATAATAGTACTAATACTTCTATTAAGATTTTTAGCTATTTCACTAATTTTAAATTTAAATTTCAATTGATTCTCAATATAAATCCTTTCATCTATGCCAAGATATTTATAACTCATATAAAAACTCCTTACTTTTTTCTAAACTAAATTTAGCATTATGAAATTTTTATATGAGAATTTTTTGCAATTTTATTTACTTGCACTTACAAGTATAATTCAGCAATAAACAATTTCAATACAATTAATAGTATAGGTATCACAAAATAAACACTTTTAATTTAGGCATTATTTTGAGTTTAAAAGCATACTTGTAAAAATAATAAAAAATCAGTACAATTTAGAAGTAAAATCAAGGAAAAAAGGAGTAATTTAATATGAAAACATGAATAAAAACAAATTTAAGTAAAATAACATTAACATTAGCACTAACTGGTGCTACAACCGGAACAATAGGATTAATCATGGGGGGTGCTTACCCATGAAAATAAAAAATTAAAGGATTATCTAAAACCAAATCATGAAGTTGTTTTTGGTGATACTACAATTTGAGCAGATTATTTTGATAGTAGTGGAACCAAAAAAATGAATTTATATTTTTCAAATATTCCAAAACAACCAAATCATGATGTAAAATGAGATGGTATATATATTCATGGGGTAATGTTTAGTAATCTGTGTAACTTACAAAAATAACTATGTTTAATTAATTCTAGTAAATATAATTAAATGACTAGAAAGAGTGAGTTACAGATGGCTAAAAAAGATAACTTTAATAATAATGATCCAATATCAAAAGCAGTAGATTTATTATTAGAAAATACTGAAGATTTAACAACAGTTTTTAAAGAAGGGGGTTTATATAAAGAATTAACAAAACGTTTAGTTGAAAAAATGTTGAATTCTGAGATGCAAAATTATTTAGGATATGAAAAAAATCAACATAGTAATAGTGACAATGCTCGTAATGGTATAAGTTCAAAAAAATTAATAACTCAACAAGGTAAAATTGAGATTGATGTACCACGAGATCGTAATAGTAATTTTACTCCTGTAATAGTGCCAAAAAGACAGAGAAGATTTGATGGTTTTGATCAACAAGTTCTTTCCTTATATGCAAAAGCTATGACATTATCAAATATTAGAATGCAGTTACAAGAGTTATATCATGGTGCTGATATTAGTGAAAGTGTTATTAGTCAAATTACTGATGATGTGATTGATGATGTCAAAGCATGACAAAATAGACCATTAGAAGACATTTATCCCATTGTTTATTATTGTATAGTAGTTAAAGTACGACAAGATAAACGCATTATTAACAAATCAGTTTATATAGCTTTAGATGTTGATTTAGAAGGTAAAAAAGATGTTTTAGGTTTATGAATTAGTGAAAATGAAGGCACTAAATTTTGATTAGCAAATTTCACAGAAATGAAAAATCGTGGCTTAAATGATATTCTTATTGCTTGTAGTGACAACTTAACAGACATGTCAGAAGCAATACAATCAGTTTATCCTAAAACTGAACATCAATTATGTATAGTTCATCAAATCAGAAATAGTTTAAAATATGTTTCATATAAACATCGAAAATCACTAGTTACAGATTTAAAGCCAATTTATAATGCATGTAGTGAAGAACAAGCAATGCAAGCTTTAGAATCATTTGAAAGTAAATGAAATAAACACTATCCTCAAATTGCTAAATCTTGATATGCTGAATTATACTTGTAAGTGCAAGTAAATAAAATTGCAAAAAATTCTCATATAAAAATTTCATAATGCTAAATTTAGTTTAGAAAAAAGTAAGGAGTTTTTATATGAGTTATAAACATCTTGGCATAGATGAAAGGATTTATATTGAGAATCAATTGAAATTTAAATTTAAAATTAGTGAAATAGCTAAAAATCTTAATCGAAGTATTAGTACTATTATTCGAGAAATTAATAGAAATAAAGATAATAATCATTATTTTTCATTAATTGCACAAAATAAAGCTGAAAATTGAAAACAATCACATATTAGTTTTCATAAGTTTAAAAATAAGAATTTAGTAAAATATGTACAACAAAAATTACTATTAGGTTGATCACCTGAACAAATTTATGGCAGAATTAAAAATTTTCATAAAGAGTGAGTTATTAGTTTTAAAACAATTTATACTTGAATTTATTTTGGAATGCTTGATAAAGTTACTAGTAAAAATTTAAGAAGAAAAGGTAAAAAACGAAAATCTAAAGAAAATCGTGGCAAGTTTAATGGTAAATCAATTAAAGAACGAGATATAAATGTTAATGATCGTATAACACTTGGTCATTGAGAAGGAGATACTATAGTATCATCAAGAGGCAAAAGCAAATCATGTTTAATAACTTTAGTTGAAAGAGTATCACGATTTACTTTAGCAATATTAGTTAAAAACAGAACTACTAAAGTTATTAATAAAAATGTCAGTTATTATTTATCAATTCTTCCTAAAAACATTGTTAAAACTATTACTTTTGATCGTGGCAAAGAATTTTCAAATTGACAACAACTTGAAAAAAATTTAAATGTAAAAATTTATTTTGCCAATCCATATTCACCTTGACAAAGAGGTACTAATGAAAATACTAATGGTTTAATTAGAGAAAAATTTCCTAAAAAATTTATTTTTTCAAAAACTAATAAAAATGAAGTTCATAAATTTATATTGTCTTTAAATCAAAGACCGAGAAAAATATTAAATTATCTTTCACCAATCGAATATTTGGATAGAAAAATAATTTAGTTGCACTTACCTTTACAATTTAGCAATGGCACATTGGCAAAATAAATGCCGCAATTTATAATATTCTGCATTTAATAAACCTCATTTTCTAAAGTTTTAATAATACTTTTACTATAAACAAACTTAATTACCATAAAAGAGTAAATTTGACCTTAAACTTAATACTTTTAAATTATAATGATATAAATTTTAAAATGTTTTTAATTATTAGTCTGTATAAATTTTGGTTTAAGGGTAAGTGGGAATATTAATTTATGAAATTGGAATAGATATTAAATTGAGTTTTTAAACTAAATTAAAGACTCATATCAATAAATTAAAATACAAAACCCTTACATGAAAATTACTCATATAAGGGCATAAAGCCAAATTTACAATTTTAAATTAATTAAACTGATGTTTTGTCCTAAAGTTTTAGGACAAATATAATAATAACAAATTTAAACCAAATTACAATAGAATCTCATACTGTATATAATATATTTTGATTAATCATTATTATAAATTATTATTAATGCTTTAATTAATTTTATAATATAAATATTATTTATTTTATTATAATTATTTTATTTTAAAAAACAAAAAAATAAATAAAAGTAGTACTTAAGTACTACTTTTATAATATAATTTCTCTAATTAAGTTAAAAAAATAATATTTTAAACTATAAATTAAAATTCATGCAAATTTAACTTTAAACTAGTAGTAAAATAACCTCTCACAAACTGAGTATCTTTTTCATTATTTGCTGTAACCGTTTCAACAGTAACAAATTTAAAAATAAATGCTTTTTGATTTCAATCATAATCGTAACTAACTGTTTGCTGAACTTTATTCATATTTCCTTCATGTGAAATACTATTATCAATAAACTTTGTATCACTAGATACAATAACTGAATTCTTACTTTGATCATTATAATAATAATCTTTTCCATTTATATGAAAATCGACATGACTTTTTATATCAGTTAATTCTATATATTTTAATTTTGAAGGATCACTAAAAAGAACAATAACATTTTTTTCAAAAGTTTTAACTGTAGTTTCTCCATTATCAGCAAAAATAGGGTATTCAACAATATCAATTGGTTGTATTACATCATGTAAATTATCAACATTTATTAAATTGGAATTTTTTACATATGAATTTAATATCGAAGAAGTTGAAAATATTGATGCTGCTGATAATGCTATTGTTGTTAACATTGATAAATATTTTTTCATAAATAACACCTCTTTTTTAATAACTTCTTAAAATCTTAAGAAGTTGGATACATCATAAACCTTTCTTTTAAAGAAAACAATAAAAAAACATTTATAATAAATAAATGTTTTTTAATAATTTTTACGATTAAAATAAAAAATGAAATTCATTATTAGCGATTTTTTTGATAATTATATACTAACTTAAGTACTATTTTTAAAGGTAATATTCTAATAATAGTTCTTGTAATTTTATTAGAAATTCCTGTAATAATAACACTTTTTCTTTTTGTTTTTAAGGCTGTTTGTAAAGACTTTTTAGCATAAGTTTCAGTATCTAAAACTGGTAATAATGAACTATAATGTTCTTTATTTCCTTTACCATTACTACTACGATTTCAAAATTCAGTTTTTAATGGACCTGGACAAATTGTAATTACTCTTACTTTACTTTTTGCTCTTTTTAATTCATAATTAACTGCAACACCTAAACTTCAAACATATGATTTAGAAGCATAATAACTAGCAAAAACAGGACCTGGACTAAAAGCTGCCATACTTCCAATATTAATAACACGACCATAATTATTTTTACTAAAACGTTGAACAAATAACTTTGTTAAAATATGTAAACAAGAAATATTTAAATTAATCATATTTAATTCTTGTTCTAACATACTATCTGCAAATGTTCCTCAAACACCATAACCAGCATTATTAATAACTACTGTTACATTTAATTCTTTTGATAACTCAAATAATTTATAAATATTTTTTAAATCAGATAAATCTAAATCATAATTTTTAACTTGTAAGTGTGGATACTTATCTGCTAATTCTAATATTTTTTTACTATCACGTGATACCCCTAATACGTGATAACCTTGTGCTAATAATGCTCGACAGTAATAATATCCCAATCCTTTAGACGCTCCTGTAACTACTGCTCACTGATTCAAAACAATTACTTTATTTATCATTTATATTAATACTCCTTTTATTTTTAGATATTAAACAATTTTTTACTATTTGAACTAATATAATTATAAGCACTAAAAATACTTAATACTGTAGCAACGTACATTGGTATCATTACTAATTGATTAATTAAACCATATTGATCATTATTACTATGACCATTAACACTACCATTTAAAAATCGTCAATTAATAAAAAATAAAATTGTAATTCCTAACATTTGTAATGCTGCCTTTATTCTACCATATTTATCAGCAGCCATTACTGTACCTTTAGTAGCCAAAATTTGACGAACTACATCAATAATAAAATCACGTAATACCAAAATAATTACCATTCAAACCGGAATTATAGTAGCACATGCCATTACAATTAAAACACCATTAGTTAAAAGTTTATCTGCAATTGAATCAAAAAATTTACCAAAAGTTGTTACCTGATTAAATTTTCTTGCTCAACATCCATCAATAAAATCACTAATGGCAGCAATAATAAATAAAATTGCTGCTATTAACCAACTAATCGGTAAACTATAACTATTAATATTAATACTTGTTATTCAAAGATGATAAAAATTATCATTATCTATTGGACCAATAATCATTAAACTAACAATAATTGGGACTAATATTAATCTTATTAAAGAAATAATATTGGGAACATTCATATTTAAAATCCTTTCATATAAGTTTATTTATAATATTTAACATTATTATGTACTTACCTTTTTTAGCATAATTTATAAAAAGTAAAACTTATATTTTTGATCTATTCATGAAATAAGTATATCGTTATTTTCTATATCTATCAATAATATACATTTATATATTAAAATAAATATTCTTTTATATACAATTTCTTAACTATTGTTTGTTTTTTATTTTTCTGATTTTTCTCTTTCGGCAGCAGCTTGTGGATTTTTTCTTTTCTCAATATAATAGAATAAACCAATATAACTTAAATAATAATCTTTATTAAAATCAATTAAACGTGAAGCATTTGTAACAGTTGCTTGTCCTGCCGGTTTACTTCCTCATTCATAAAACGGAATTAAACGTGTTTTTGCTGGATTATGTTTTGCTAAAAAAATAACAGCAGTATCAAAATCTAATTTCATTAACTCACTACCTATAATTAATTTTTTACCTTGTAATGATGAATTAATATTATCAGCTTTTTTATCTTTATTACCAGAATGGCTATAATTAATAATTGTTTTTTCACCGAACATATCTGAATATTTATTAGCGGTTTGTAAATCCATAGTTTGCAAAAAAGTATGCAAAATACAGTTATTAAAAATAGTTTCTGCTGTTTCTTTACCATATTTTTGTGTTAATTGTTGTAAATCTTGCATAATCATCATGAAAAAAATATTACGACTTCGTGCAACAGTAATCATTTGTGCCATACTAGCAATCGTTGGTATATTACCAAACTCATCAAATAAAAAGTATAAAGGACGTGGTAATTTAATATCAGGTAAAGTACTTGCATAACGAATTGTATTTTTATATAACTGTGCAATAAACATTGATACAAAAGCATTACGTTCATTACTTTCATCAGGAACAACTAAGAAAACAGCACTTGGTTTTTTTACAATTTCATCTAAATTTATATCATTACTACAACTAATATTTCGCGTCACTGGATCAGTAAATAAACGTAATCCATTAGCAACCATTTGACTAATTGATCCCGCAGTTTCTTCAGCACCTTCTAATGCACCTAAACCAATTTGACGAGCTAAACTATGAGTTGGCATTTTTTTTAGAATTTCAACATATCGTTGACGATTAGTAGCAACAATAGCAGCATTTGACATACTAAAGTATTTTAAAGGAACATCAGGTTGATCTTCAAGTTGTTCTAGCATAAATAACATAATTGATTTAACAACTTGCATCGCTGATTGATTTCAAAATTTTTGTTTTGGATCTGATTCAGGAAATAAAGCTTCAACAATATCATTAATTCATGATAATGCCATTGATTCATAAGTAATTGATTCATTTAAAGGATTATTTTCTTTTTTTAAACGCATTGATTCTACATAAAAATCATATACTTTAACAAAAGGATTTCATGAATTAGATACTGATGTATCACGTAAATTAATAACATAAACATCGTAACCATTATCTTTTAATATTTTAGAATGATTTTGAAATAATTCTCCTTTTGGGTCAGTAATAACCATTGATGGTTTAATTTTCGATTGGGCATTTAAATATATAGTTGGAATAACTAATTTTTGAGTTTTACCACTTCCTGTTCCCCCAATTACAATATTATGAGCATCAGACTTAATATTAAATTGGACACCACCAATTTTAGTCTTTGTTGTTTGAACAACAATACCGTAATCATTTTCAACAGTTTTTGATAAAGGAAAGGTATTAGCAATTTCAGTGGGTGTTAATCAAGCAGCAGTTCCATACACTTTATTTTTTGAATCACGTAAAAAGCGACTTTTATTATGAGTTTCACAATAAATTTTATATTTATGAATCATAAAGTAAGATAATAAAACTGAAAATTCAATAAGAAATAGAATTAAAAATATTAATCAATAATTAATAACATCCTGTATTAAAAATTTAAGTGTAAATGGTTGTTGATTATCTCCACTATGAGAAAACATGTTACGAACAAAGACTAAAGCATAAACTAATAAAGTATTTATTAATACTAAAAAGGGTATAACAATTATAATTACTGCTGGTAGTACTCATTTTTTTTGACGAATAAATTTCATTTTTATGTTCCTTTATTTTTTATATATTTTATAATAATTTATATTTTACCCATATTGGGAAATAACACCAGCAATACCTGATATTATTAATAATAAAATACCAATAGTTACATTACGTCTTCAATGATAACTTTTTTTCTTTTTAAATTCATTTTTTGTTTTTTTAAATTTCATGATTATTTCTCCAAGATTTTAATATTTTACTTTTTTATTCATCAGGATCTCCTCTTCTTGCATTCTTTCTAGTGTTATTTAAATTTACAAAAGGTTCAACAAAAGCACCCTTAGCCATATTATTTAATCCAACAAAAGGGCTTTTTAAATTATTTTTTGTATCTTGTCATTTAGTACCTTGATCATGAGAATTTTGAAATTTACCAATTCCTTTAGCAATTCCTTTAGTACCTTTACCTAAATAACCTGTTATACCATTTTTTAATAGTCCATTTGCTTTCTTTTGACTACCATCAGGATTTCTTCCATCTTTAGCACCACCAAATGCAATTTGTTTCCCAAGTTTTAATGCACCAGCACCACCTGCTGCAAGGCTAGCAAAAGTCCGAGCTTTACCCATAATATTTCCAGCAATAGCTGCTCCATTAGAATCAATAGCACTTTGTACACCTAAGTTTTGTGTTACTAAGTGATTAATAATTTTTTGAGTTCTTAAACAACTAATAGCACCAGCTGTACAAAATAACGTATATAAAACTTGTTTTTCAAGTCAACTAAAATTAGTATTATTAGTAATATCTAATATTGCCTTTGGTAATATTTGAAGAAAGATATAAATAGGTAACATCGTTCCTGGACCAATAATAAACTTACCTATTACCATTTCTTTTCAAACACCCAATCTTTTTCCTTGATCAACAGGCATCATAGAAGCAACAATTGGTGATATTGAAAATAAAAGTAATAAATCAATAATTCTTTCAACCAATGTCATTGATGCAACAAATAATACATATAAAGTAAATCACACCGCAATAATTTCAAGAATAAAGTTTCAATGTTTTAATTGAGAAATAGGTGGCATTGAATAAACACCAGGATCATGCTGAGCAGCATTAGCATCCGGAGCACCAATACCTCATAATAAATCAGCTAAACTAGCATTTTTTCCTAAAGCTGTAATTTGTAAAACTGCCAATAATCCTGTTATTAAATAATTTATAGTACTCATAAAAAATGGAATGAAAACAATTACTAAAAAAGCTAAAAATGTATTTTTTATAGCTTTACCTAATTTTTCTCTAATTGTATGTGTTTCAGTAAATTGAATAATAATTAATTGCATAATAAACATAATAAGTATTACGCCAATTGAAACAATTGCTAATGCTGAAAAAAATAATGGTAAATTTTTACTATTAAGTGGAACTTTAGTAAAATCTCCAAAAACTAAATTAGTTATCGCATCAGTTGTTAAATAATCAAATATGCCGCCATGACCATGATTAGGTGATCTCAATAAAATATCAATTAAATATAATGGTCCTTGAATGAAAATAAGTCAAGGTATAAATAATAAAGCTCCTAGTATAATATCTGTTAGTCAATCCATATTTTCATCTCTTTTCTCTTCATAACTTAATATTAAGTTAATATATAACTTTCTTTAGTTAGCTAGGAAGAATATTTGGATTACCACCAAAAGCTTGCACAAGAGCAATTATTATTGCTGATGCAGTAATGCCAATAATTGGTGCAATTAATGTATACATAAACGCTTTTTTAATCTCACTTCTACGTTGTGGATCATCACCAGCGGCCGCTAAATCTTTTGCCAATATAATTATTTTAAAAACACTAAATGCAATTAAAGCAGCAATTAGCAATCCTGCAACTGCCGAAACATAAGGTTTTGCTACATCAATGATTTTATTTATATCAGGTCCATCTGATAGATAATTAAAAATCATAAGTTTTTCCTCCTTAAATAATAAAAAATAAAATTATTTACTAATCAAAATTGTTTATAAAGCATGAATTTATCTAATAATATAATAAGCCCTATTTTACTCCTTAAAGAGATAAATTAGGACTTACAGTCAAATTCATATGTTATAAATAATGTTGATACACTTTAATTATAGTTAGTTTTAAAATAAAGTAAATAAAAATTTTCAATTTTATCAACTTATTTTTTATTGTTTTATAAAATTTTTTATTTAAATAAAATCATATTAATAAAACTTATAAGTTTTATTAATATGAAAGCATCTTTATACTTAATTTAAAATAAATTAACAATTATTGATGAAATCGATAATGTATAAAAAAATATACTAATTTTCAATTTCTTTATTTTTTATATTTTTAATTGCTTGTGTTTCAGCATCACTAACATTAATATTTAAACACATACGATATAAACTAGAAATAGCAAAAAGACATTCACCAACTTTAGCACGAGCAATAAAATCAGTTTCATTAGCAGAAATGCCACCATATGAAGAATACAATTCATTTAATGCCGCTAAATCATGAGGTTGTAAGTTTAATACTTTTAAATATTGACTTGAGTTAATAATAGCAGTAGTATATTTTTTAATTTCTTCAGAACCAAGAAAATCGTTAATATTTTGTGTAATAATATTTATCATACCTGTATACTTACGAATTCTCTTAACAATTTGATACATAAATAATAATGCTGCTGGAAATTCTTTATCAATAAGTAAATGGGCTTCATCAATAGTAATTGAAATTCATTGTTGTTTATTATTAATTTCATTATCATTTTTATTTTTTCGTACTTCATTTTCAATATATTTCAAAATTAAAAACATTTGAGCGTTAACTAAACGTTTATTCCCTGATTGCGTTAAAGTATATAAATCATAAACTTGTAATAAACTACTGCTATTAATATTAGTATGAGCATTTCATAAATTAGCATCAGTACCACCAGTTGCAAATCTTGATAATATAATTAGTAAATTTTTTAATTCATTTTTACTTCTAATCTCTTCTTCTTTAACCATATCAGATTCAATAATATCATATAAATCTTGAAAAATTGGAAATTGATTTGGTTTTAATAAATGAATTTTTGTTCGAGAAGTAATACCAAATTTTTCATACATTAAATTTACATAAATCATTAATAAACTTGATTCATTTCTCGTTAATCCACCAGTAGCAACGTTTAAAAATTGTTCTAAGAATTGCATATGTGGTGCTAAAATATCACGAGTATTATTATCATTAGTATTATCATCACTCAGTGCCAATGTAATTTGAAATGGATTAATATTGCCAGAAGAACCGTCACCAACATCAATTCAACTTCCATCATGATAATTACATAAATCGCGATATTCACGTTCAGGATCAATAACAATTACTTTATGACCAAGCATAATTTGATAATTTACTTCTTTTTTAGAAGTATAAGATTTTCCTGAACCACTAGTACCAATAATTAATTGATTATGATTTTTACGAGTACTACTTTTAGTTCTTTGATCAAAAAATACTTTATTACCACTTTCATTAAATCCAAGAAACAGTCCTTGTTTATCATTTAATTCTTGATTTAAAAAAGGAAAACTAGCACCTATTGTTAAACATGGCATTTCGTGACCTGTTTCTTTAAATCAATCAGCACTATCTGGCATTACTGATAAAAAAGCTTCTAATTGACGATAATATAATTTATCAAACTTCATATTATTGTTTTTTATTTCGTATTCGGCAGTACTAATATTTTGCTTAAGTTGCTTACGATCAGCACCATTAATTAATAAATACATATTAGTATTAAATATTTTTTCACCACCACCAGCAATTTGATCTAATAATTCATTTAATGATTGATAATGATAATCATAATCTCTTCGTTCTGATAATGATTTTGTCATAAAATTTAAAGTTGCTAAATTTTGCATAGCTTTATTCAATTGTTTTTTAGCACTTTCTTCACTGATACTATTAAAAGTAAAGATTAAACTAGTATTCGGAATATTTACTAAATTTGCTAATCAGACTGCTGAAACTTCAAATGGATAATCATATATGTTATAAACAGTTTGAAAACAATTAGCAAATTCTAAATTATTCTTATGAACTAATAATTCTTTAATCGCTAAATCATTAGTTAAATCTTTACTTTTAACAGTTTCTTCTTTTTTTGTAGTAAACATTTCTTCTAACAAAGCATTTTCATTAGAATTTATTAATTTACTATAAACAACCATCATTTCAAAACAATTAATATCACTAGCTTTAACACCACTACGACTGATATAATTTTTAAAAGCATTTACTTCTTCTTTTAATTTTTCTTGATTTGATGAATAAAAAAATAAGTAAAAAAATGGTTGCGTCATTTCATTTTGATTTTGAATTTCATTATTAGCATTAATTGCTGATATCATTTGAAATTTTCTTGCTAATTTTGCTTTTTCACTAATATTTTCTAAATCAATTTTTTCGAGTTGTTCTTTATAAAAATTAGTTTGTGCAGTTATATCTAAAGGCATATCAATCTTTATTAAAGACATAGAAATATTAATAATTTTAAAAGCTGCAGCTAAATCTTTAATTTTATTTGAGGCTTCTTCATTAGATAATAATGTAATATTAAAACCCTCCAATAATAAAGCTCTAGTATAATTTGTATTTTTCACATTTAATTGCATCACATTCTTACTAATAATTTTTTTAAATGGTACTAATATTTGTGAATTTTTTTCAGATTTATAATAACGATTTTTACTATGAAATTTAAATCATAATAAAATAATTTCTCATCCTTTTTTTCTTGGCTGTCAATAAAAAGTAAGCGGAATAGTAGCACAACCAACTAAAATAACAGCTAATATTTTAAAAATAATATCAATTTGCAATAATAAAATAATAATTGAAGCAAATCCAACTACCATTAAAATAATTAATAAATCAATTAAACCAACACTTCTCCAAATTTGTAATTTTACAAATTTAATAGTTTTAGGAATTAAAAATTTCATTTATCTTTTCTTTTGAAATTTCATTAGAATTTAGCGCTGAATTTGGTTTACTGTTTATTTTCTCTATCTTTATACTATTAACACGCTTCTTAAAGCCACAACGACTGCAATTAACTTGAATATTTATTCCTTCTAAGTAATCAGCTATCAAAATTACTCTACCACATCGATAGCAAGCAAAAGAATTTTGTGGCTTTTGAGCTAATCGAACAGATGTATACGTATCTTTCATAATCATTGTCTCCTAACTGAATTTAATTTGTTTACTAAACACAATTCAAAGTTATCTTGTTCCCTAAATATTATTAAGCAACTGAAAAATAAATTTTTGCTATATTTTTAATTTAAAATAACCCACTATTTAAACACTATTTTCTTTTTAAAATCTAGTTTTACTTTAAAAAATAAATTAAATTTTTAAAAACAAAGAAGAAAATTTAAAAAAATTTTAATAAAATAATATCTATAAAAACTCAAGAAATCAAAGTTTTATACATTTCTTAAGTTAAATAAATTTTAACAAATTAACAAAAAATAACAAATTTTTTTTATTTTTCTAACTTTTTATTAACTTATCTAATCCTGGAATATTTGGCATTTCTCCTTTTTTAATCTGACCAGCAATTTGATCCATAACTTTTTTAGTTTTTTCAAATTGGTTTAGCACTTTATTTAATTCTTTTTCTGAACGACCTGAGCCTTTTAATACTCTTGCTTTTCTAGTTGGATAACGTAAAATTTGTGGCTTTTCACGTTCTTGAGCAGTTGTTGAAGCAATAATATATTCTGCTATTTTTAAATCAGTTTCAGCATCACTAATTTTAGCATCACTAATTTTAGCAGACATACCAGGAATCATTTTTACAAGTGAGCCCAATTTACCCATTTTTTGAATTTGCTTCATTTGATTAACAAGGTCATTCAAATCAAATTGACCTAACATCATTCTATTCATAGTTTCTTCAACATCACGAGTTGAAACTATACTTTCGGCCTTCTCCATTAATGTAGTAAGATCACCCATTCCTAAAATACGTTCTGCCATTCTTTCTGGATAAAAAACCTCTAAATCAGTTACCTTTTCACCCATTCCTAAGAACTTAACAGGAATCTTTGTTAAATAAGAAATTGAAAGAGCTGAACCACCCTTAGCAGTACCATCTAATTTAGTGATTATACTTCCAGTAATAGGAATAGTATTATTAAACTCAATAGCAACATTAATTATATCTTGTCCTGCCATACCATCATAAACAAGTAAAACTTCTTTTGGTGAAGTAATTTTTCTTATTTCTGCTAGTTCTTGCATTAATTTTTCATCAATGTGTAATCTTCCAGCTGTATCAATTAATATTACATCAAACTTATTTTTATTAGCATATATTTGAGCATTTTTAACAATATTAGTAGGAGTTTCATTTTTTTGGGAAAAAACTTCAATATTCAATTGTTTTCCTAAAACTTTTAATTGTTCAACAGCAGCTGGACGATAAATATCTCCTGCAACTAGTAAACATTTTTTTTGATATTTATCTGTTAACAACTTTGCTAGTTTAGATATTGTTGTTGTTTTACCAGAACCTTGTAAACCAACTATCATAATAACAGTAGGATTAGTAGATAAATCTAATTCAACATTCTTAGTACCCATAATCTTTGTTAATTCATCATGAATAATTTTAATTAACATTTCTTTTTGATCTAAGCCTTCTTTAATAAATTCACCTTTTGCTTTATTAATAATTTCATTAGTTAAAGTTTTAACCACTCTAAAATTAACGTCAGCCTCTAACAAAATTAATCTAAATTCTTTAATTGTTGCTTCCATATTTTCCATGGTTAAAGTTTTTTTACTTAAATTTTTTTCTAATGTTTTTTGTACTTTTTTTGACATAATGTCAGCAAAACTCATATTTATATTCTCCTCTATTTTTAAGACTATATTATTTTAACACTAAAATAATAATGAAAAAATAAATTAAACATAAAAAAATAAATATTTGAATTAACAAATTATATATTTTTATAGGGCGGTTGTCAAAGTTACGAAATAATTTATTATCATATTAGTAACTTATTTCCAAAAATGAATTATTTGAAAAATAATGAAAATTAAACAAAATTACTCTCTTTTCTTAAAACATTAAATTTATATTTTATATTCGACGTATTTAAAAAAAATAAAATATACATTTTGTAAGTTAAATTAAAATTATCAACAAGGAAAAAGACAAGAAATAATCTTGTCTTTTTTTGTAATTGTAAAATTTTAAAATTTTTAATAACCGTCTTTAGCACTATTATCAACACGTGTTAGGGAACTAAAAAAGTGAACTACAACACAGTTGTTAAAAATAGTAGCTAGAACATGTGGACTTGCATGGATAAATAAAAAGTGGAGTGATACCTAATAAAATATACTAACCAGAAATGGTAATTCTTGGGGTGGGAGCGAATTGGAAACTAGTATATATAGACCTGTTGTAGGGACCCATTGTATTAATTCTATTCTTTATTTAACCAACCTTGCCACTCCCCAGTGAGCAAGTGTTGGTTTTATTTTTTATTTTTTTTGAAAAATTTTTTTGGGCGAGAAAATAAATTTCAAACTTGTAAAAAAAATTGAGCGGGGCCGGTTCAATTAAAATATTAATTTGTTTAAAACAAATTAAATAAATATTGAATCAAATGCCTCGATTTCTTTTTAAAATTTCACAATTTATTTTTGAGCCCAGTTTTCATGGAATTAATAAAACGAATAGTAGTATTATTAATAATCTAAAAATCAAAATATATGTTCTTTATGCTAAAAGCAACAGAACATATTAGGAAAGGATTATTATGCAAATAGAATTTAAAAAAGAACAAATTGTTAAAGATAAACCACAATCTATTCTTATTGATTATGGTGAATATAAATTACAATGTCCAAAATGAATGGTTAAAAATGCTGAATGCTAAATTAATTATATATTATGTTGGATTTTAATGTAGTAATAGGAGTTTTAAATAACATTATAAGTTTAATTTAAAAAGATATTATTAAAATATTATTATTTTAGAATAATAAGTTATTTGGTGTACGAGGAAAAGGAATAACATCTCTAATATTATTAATACCAGTAATAAACATTAAAAATCTTTCTAGACCTAAACCAAAACCAGCACTTGGTGCATATCCATATTTTCTTAAATCAAAATATCATTGTAGATCATTACCCTCAATTTTGAATTGGGTTTTATTTTTTAGTAATTGTTCATAATTATCTTCACGAACAGAACCACCAATTAATTCACCAATCCCTGGCACTAATAAATCCATAGCTGCCACTGTTTTTTGTTATGGATAATTACTATCAATTGGATTAAGTTTCATGTAAAAAGCTTTGATGGTTTGTGGATAGTTAATAACAAAAGTTGATTGTTTAGTTATTTCTTCACATAAATATCTTTCATGTTCTGATTGTAAATCAATTCCTCATTTAATTTCATTAAATTCAAATTTTTTTCCTTTTTTTTGCGCATTTAAAAGTAATTCAATGACTTCTGTATAAGTAATAACTTTAAAATCAGATTTAAAATCGGCAATTTTTTCTAATTTTTCAATTAGTGATTGTTCATTTTTAGTTTCTTGTTTTTGTTCTAAAAATTTTAATTCAGAATTACAATTATTTAGAACATCTCTAATAACAGTTTTTATTAGTTTTTGGGCTAGTATAATATTATCTTGTAGATTACTAAAGGTAAATTCTGGTTCTACCATTCAAAATTCTGCTGCGTGACGTGTAGTATTAGATTTTTCAGCACGAAATGTTGGTCCAAATGTATAAACTTTTTGTAAAGATTGAGCGTAGGCTTCAGCATTTAACTGACCACTAACAGTTAATGAGGCTTTTTTCCCAAAAAAATCCTTTTCATATTTATCATTAGTTATAGTAGTAACAATAAAATTTTCACCAGCACCTTCAGTATCATTAGCTGTAATAAGAGGACTATGTAGGTAAATAAATTGATTATTATGAAAAAAATTATGAATAGATCATGATACTTGATCACGAATTCTAAATAATGACAAGAAAGTATTAGTACGAACACGTAAGTGTGCATGTTCACGAAGAAATTCATTTGTATGTTCTTTTTTTTGGATTGGATAATCATTAGCGCATATGTTGTAGACAGTAGCAGTAATTACTTTTAGTTCAAATGGTTGTTTCGCATTTGGTGTTAAAATTAAATTACCAGTAATAGTAACAGCACTACCAGTAGTAACATTAGTTAAATTGTTAGTATTTTCTAAATTTGGATCATATACTACTTGTAAGTTATTAATTGATTGTAAGTTATTAATTGAAGAACCATCGTTTAAATCTAAAAACCCAACTTTTTTACTATTTCGATTAGAACGAACCCAACCGTTAACAGTTACTTGTGTTGGTATTTTTTTAGTTTTATCGTTACTATTAATAAATAAATTATTAATTGTGTAAATCATTATTGTTCCTCCTATTTATTTTTATATAATAAATAAATTATATATTGCTGAATTATACTTGTAAGTGCAAGTAAATAAAATTGCAAAAAATTCTCATATAAAAATTTCATAATGCTAAATTTAGTTTAGAAAAAAGTAAGGAGTTTTTATATGAGTTATAAACATCTTGGCATAGATGAAAGGATTTATATTGAGAATCAATTGAAATTTAAATTTAAAATTATTGAAATAGCTAAAAATCTTAATCGAAGTATTAGTACTATTATTCGAGAAATTAATAGAAATAAAGATAATAATCATTATTTTTCATTAATTGCACAAAATAAAGCTGAAAATCGAAAACAATCACATATTAGTTTTCATAAGTTTAAAAATAAGAATTTAGTAAAATATGTACAACAAAAATTACTATTAGGTTGATCACCTGAACAAATTTATGGCAGAATTAAAAATTTTCATAAAGAGTGAGTTATTAGTTTTAAAACAATTTATACTTGAATTTATTTTGGAATGCTTGATAAAGTTACTAGTAAAAATTTAAGAAGAAAAGGTAAAAAACGAAAATCTAAAGAAAATCGTGGCAAGTTTAATGGTAAATCAATTAAAGAACGAGATATAAATGTTAATGATCGTATAACACTTGGTCATTGAGAAGGAGATACTATAGTATCATCAAGAGGCAAAAGCAAATCATGTTTAATAACTTTAGTTGAAAGAGTATCACGATTTACTTTAGCAATATTAGTTAAAAACAGAACTACTAAAGTTATTAATAAAAATGTCAGTTATTATTTATCAATTCTTCCTAAAAACATTGTTAAAACTATTACTTTTGATCGTGGCAAAGAATTTTCAAATTGACAACAACTTGAAAAAAATTTAGATGTAAAAATTTATTTTGCCAATCCATATTCACCTTGACAAAGAGGTACTAATGAAAATACTAATGGTTTAATTAGAGAAAAATTTCCTAAAAAATTTATTTTTTCAAAAACTAATAAAAATGAAGTTCATAAATTTATATTGTCTTTAAATCAAAGACCGAGAAAAATATTAAATTATCTTTCACCAATCGAATATTTGGATAGAAAAATAATTTAGTTGCACTTACCTTTACAATTTAGCAAAAAATAAATTTTTTAGGAAATTTTTCTCTAATTAAACCATTAGTATTTTCATTAGTACCTCTTTGTCAAGGTGAATATGGATTGGCAAAATAAATTTTTACATCTAAATTTTTTTCAAGTTGTTGTCAATTTGAAAATTCTTTGCCACGATCAAAAGTAATAGTTTTAACAATGTTTTTAGGAAGAATTGATAAATAATAACTGACATTTTTATTAATAACTTTAGTAGTTCTGTTTTTAACTAATATTGCTAAAGTAAATCGTGATACTCTTTCAACTAAAGTTATTAAACATGATTTGCTTTTGCCTCTTGATGATACTATAGTATCTCCTTCTCAATGACCAAGTGTTATACGATCATTAACATTTATATCTCGTTCTTTAATTGATTTACCATTAAACTTGCCACGATTTTCTTTAGATTTTCGTTTTTTACCTTTTCTTCTTAAATTTTTACTAGTAACTTTATCAAGCATTCCAAAATAAATTCAAGTATAAATTGTTTTAAAACTAATAACTCACTCTTTATGAAAATTTTTAATTCTGCCATAAATTTGTTCAGGTGATCAACCTAATAGTAATTTTTGTTGTACATATTTTACTAAATTCTTATTTTTAAACTTATGAAAACTAATATGTGATTGTTTTCGATTTTCAGCTTTATTTTGTGCAATTAATGAAAAATAATGATTATTATCTTTATTTCTATTAATTTCTCGAATAATAGTACTAATACTTCGATTAAGATTTTTAGCTATTTCACTAATTTTAAATTTAAATTTCAATTGATTCTCAATATAAATCCTTTCATCTATGCCAAGATGTTTATAACTCATATAAAAACTCCTTACTTTTTTCTAAACTAAATTTAGCATTATGAAATTTTTATATGAGAATTTTTTGCAATTTTATTTACTTGCACTTACAAGTATAATTCAGCTTTTCAAAAACTAATAAAAATGAAGTTCATAAATTTATATTGTCTTTAAATCAAAGACCGAGAAAAATATTAAATTATCTTTCACCAATCGAATATTTGGATAGAAAAATAATTTAGTTGCACTTACCTTTACAATTTAGCAAAGGAAGAAAATATGTTTAAAGATATAAAATTTAGATTTATAAAAAGAAAGAAAAATATAAAAGAATTTTTATTATCAATACCCAAAGATCTTAATAAAATTCCATTTTCTGCTAAAGTAGCTATTATTTGTTTAGGGATTTTTATGTTATGAAATACATTTTTTGATTTGAATCATTTTATTAATTCTAATTTATATCCTTCGGTTTGAACTATTGTAAATCGTCAAGTTTATCATCCTTGACAGCAAGTATTATTATTCTTAAATGGTATTGCTGCTTTTACTAATGTTATTTGTATAATTTTAATTTCATTTGGTAAAATTTCTAATTTTTTTTGAGGCTTTTTTTCTGTTACTATTTATGGTTGTATTGCTTTAGTTTGAGATTATGTTGGTGATATGCAGTTGAATTTATTTTTCTTTTTGTCTTTTCAATTTATTGGCTATAGTTTATGGAAATTTCATTTAGATTCACAACAAGAAATAATTTCTAAACGTTTAAATTTAAAAACAAGTATTGTTACTATTTACTTTGCAATTGTTTTATCAGTATTTTTTTATTTTGAAATTCCTGAATTTTCACGTGTAATTTTAGGGAAATATGATTTTGATGGTAATACTTTTCAACAAGTTTTACCACATATTCTAGATTCATTAACTAATTCTTTAAGTATTGTTGCGCAAATACTAATGTTATTACGTTTTCGTGAACAATGAATTTTTTGAATAATTGTTAATATTTTTCAAATAGCTATGTATTCGGGAGTTGCTCATAATCGTTTGGATGTAAATCTTTTATTAATGTGAATTGTTGCTCTTGGTAATTCTGGTTTTGGTTTTTATCAATGATTTTTTGTAAGAAGTAAAGAAAAAGTAGTAGTTAAAAAGAAACATATGAGCAGTAATAACTTTTAAATAAGAAAAATAATAATTTAGAAAATAAGTTATTATTTTGTATAATAGTTTGTAAAGTATAAAATAATTATCAAAGAAGGTTATTATGAAAAAAAATGTATATATATTAAAAAATTTAGATGACACTAATACTCTTGCCAAAATAATTGCTAAAATTGCTAAATCAAATTTAATTTTATTATTAAATGGTCCGCTTGGTAGTGGTAAAACGCAAATTACTAAATTAATTGGTAATTTACTTGGAGTTAAAAATATTATTAATTCACCAACTTTTATTATTTGAAATAAGTATCAAACTAAATATGAATGAAATTTAATTCATATGGATGCTTATCGTTTAATTAATCCTCATTTAGAAGAATATTATGAAATAATGATGAATAATTTTATGATAATTGAATGATCGGAAAGATTAAAAATTAATTTTAATAATTATTCATATATTGCTATAGATTTTAAAATTATTGATATTAATAGTAGACAGATAGTTATTAATACTAATCTTCTTAAAAAAGAGGAAGAAAAGTATTTATTTGATGCATTAAAAAAAATATAGAATTTTATTTATAAAAAAAAGTAGGAAAAATCCTACTTTTTTTTATACTTGTATGTGAAAGTAATTAAGCATAATACTATTAATAGTACTTTGACTAATTAGACCAAGTTTTTGATATTGTTTTAATACTTCTAAAGTATAATTATTATCATCAACAGGATAATAATTATTTAAACCTCAAAGTAAACCAGCAAATAATACTAATGAACCAATAGCAATTGGACTAAAAGCATAATACACAGTTATTTTACGATTATGATATCCGATTAAAGAAGCAAATAATCATCCTGTGACAAAAGCAATCATTCAATATAATAATGTCACTACTTGTTGATCAGTTATAAATCAAAATATTAACATTAATAAAATAGTTGTAAAGAAACGACTCATAATTGGAGTTTTAAATAATTTATAATTTCAAATGAAAGGTAACATTGCTCCTAATGAAATTACAGGAAAAACTCAAAATCCTGACATGATATTAATATTATCAACAACACTTTGTAAAATACCGGTTAGAATCATTGCACCAATTCAAATGAAAATTGCTTTTCATCATCCATAAAATCCTTCAACAAATCTACCAACACGATAAAACATTCAAAGTGAAAATATTAAATTAATAGGAGCTGAAGGATTTATATCATTACCAGCAAATGGATAAATTAATCACCTTCAATATTGATAAGCACCAAATATTAAGTTATGATAATTGGCACCAAAAAGCAAATGTTGTTGTTTATAATCTAATGCTAATCAATCATCTTGACTAAGGTTTATAATTACTAGAAAAACAACAAGTGTAATAATAGGAATTATAAAAAGAAATCAGGTAACTGCCAAATTAGCATTAGTACATTTTTTTAATGTTTCGCTTAAGTAACGACGGTTTTGAAAATTAACTTTTTTTCAATTATCACTTAAAGTTCCAGTACTATTATCTTCATTAGTCTCTTCATTATTTTCGGTTTCAGTTTCAAGTTGGGGTAAGTCTACCTTAATAAATTTAGTAATACTAGGATAAAATTTATATAATTCTTGAACAATTTTGTCACTAGTAGCAATAATAACATCAACCGCTGGTGACATTCGATTTTCGTTTTGGTTATCATCATTTAAAATAACCATTAAATAACGAATATCTTTAACACCTTCATCTGCTAATTGTTTATGTAAAATTTCATAAACTTCATCTTTATTTTTTAAATGGTGAGGATTAAAATTATTTTCTTTAATAATTTTAATGATATGATAAGTATTACTATCTTTATTAGTTAGATATACTTCACCTTTAACATGTAGTTTTAATTCTTTAGGAACATTAAATGGTCGATAATCTTGATGACTAATAAAATAATCAACTAATTGTAAACCTAAAATATCTAGAATATTATCATCCATTATTTAACACTTTCCTTTCATAATAATTGTAATTTATTTTCAAAAAAATCAGGTAAATTACATTCAAAAGTCATAACTTTTTTAGTTGTGGGGTGAGTAAAAGTAATGACTTTAGCATGTAAGTATTGTCCAATATTAGCATTTTCCAATTTAAACTTGCTGTATAAAGGATCATTTACAATTGGATGTTTAATTCACTCAAAATGAACACGAATTTGGTGTGTTCGACCAGTTTCTAATTGACATTGAACTAAAGTATAGTCTTTAAATCGCTCAATAACTGTAAAATGAGTAGTTGCTTTTTTACTATTTTGTTCATTGACCATCATTTTTAGACGATTATTATTGCTTCTAGCAATAGGCGCTTTAATGGTTCCTGATCTACCTTTAATTGTACCATGAACTAATGCAATATAAATTCGTTTAATTTCATGTTTTTGTAATTGTTCTGCTAAAATATGATGACTAATTTTATTTTTAGCTACTAATAATAACCCTGTTGTTTGTTTGTCAATACGATGAACAATGCCTGGACGTAAATTATTTTCATCAATATTTTCAATTTTAGATTGGAATAATAATCCGTTAACTAAAGTATTATCTCAATTACCTGCTCCTGGGTGGACAACCAAATTATTAGGTTTGTTAATAACAAGAATTTCATTATCCTCATAAATTATTTCAAAATCAATTGCAGTTGCTTTTAAAGTGTTCTCTTTTTCATTTTTAATAATAATATTTATTTCATCATTATTTTTTAATAATAAGTTAGATGATGAAATAGTTTTATTATTAACTATTACTTGCCCATTAGTGATTAAATTTTGGATAAAATTTCGTGAATAATGATGTTCTGTTAATACCATTGCTAAATATTTGTCGATGCGGATATTTTTGTTTTCATGATATGTTAGTTTTATCATCTTTTGATTTTCTATCATTGATGATTGTTGTGAATGTTCCGTTGTTGACTTCATTATTGTGTTCTCCAAACTTTTCTTGATAGGCATTAATTATGGTTCCAATAATTATTTGTAGAATAATAATTGTGATACCAATGGTAATAAATATATCCGCAGTATTAAAAATAGTATATGGTGGGAATAGTTGTCATAATAAAAAGTCAATAACACCACCATTATGTAAAAATCTATCGGTTAAATTACCGATTGTTCCTGCAATAACAAAACTGAGACCTAGTGCTCTGTTAATAGATTTAGTAAATAATAGTCAGGTGCTACTAGCAATTGCTACTAGAAAAGCAAAAGTTATTAGAAAGATTTTTTGATTTTGAAAAAAACTAAAAGCAGAACCATAATTAATAATAAATTTTAAATTAATAAATCCGGGTATGAATTTATATTCTTCACCAACTTTTATTCCATTTTGTACTGCTAATTTTATCATTTGATCAGTGACAATTAGAATAATAATTGCACAAAAACAAATTATTTTAGTTAATCATTTTCAATCACGTGTTTTTAAATGATTTTTAATTGCTAATCAAGAAAATTCCATAATTACTTCTTTCTAAACTAATATTAGTTATTTACATTATTAATGATAACACTTCAAAACAACGATTACAAACATCTTCTTTTGTTTCATTAACAATTAATCAACAGCGAGGACATTTAGTACCCTCTTTTGTTTTAACATTAATAGTTCAGTCATTAACGTTGATATTATTATAATTAATATTAACTTCACTAACAATTAATAATTGTGCTAATTCTTTTTCATCAATTGTTGATAAGATATTATGATTATCTTTAAAAATAATAGTCACTATTGTTTCTAAGGCTGTTTTAACAATTTTGTCTTTTTTAGCTTGTTCAATAACTTTATTAACTTCATTTTTAAAGTTAATAAAATATTCTCATTTTTCCATTAGTTTTGTTGGTTTGTTTAAATTTCATGGTTGTGGAAATTTTTTTAAATGAATAGAATCACTGCTTATGTTTAAATCTTTTTTAGTTAAACTTTGGAATGCTTCTTCAGTAGTGTGTGGTAAAATAGGGGCTAATAAACCAATTAAAGTTTTTACTATTAAAAACATTGTCATTTGTACTTGTTTTCTTCTAATATCATTTTTGCTATTAACATATAAAATATCTTTAGTAAAATCACAATAAAAAGCAGACAAATCATTAGTAACAAAATTTAAAATTAAATGATAGATAGTATTAAATTGATAAGTTTGATAATTTTCATTAATTTTAGTCACTAATCCGTTTAATTTATTTAAAATATATTGATCAACTTCTGATAAACTATTAATAATTTCTTCTTCTGTTTTATTTTCAATAGTTTTGATATCTAAATCAAATAAATTACCTAGTAAGAAACGAAAAATATTTCTGATTTTACGATAGTTTTCACTAACTTGTTTTAAAATTTCAGTACCAATTCTTGTATCATCAGTAAAATCAACACTGGCTACTCATAATCGTAAAATATCAGCACCATTAGTATCACAAATTGATTTAACACTAATAACATTACCAATTGATTTTGACATTTTATTGCCTTTAGCGTCAGTTACAAAACCATGTGCCAGCAAGTTTTTATAGGGACTACTATTATTAGTAATAGTTCCTGTTGTTAAACTTGAATTAAATCAACCACGAAATTGATCATTACCCTCCAAATATAAATCTGCTGGTCAAGGTAAATTATTATTTTTAATAACTGCTAAGTGGGAAACGCCACTATCATATCAAACATCCATGATGTCTTGTTCTTTATAAAAAATACCATTTGGACTATCTTTATGTTGATATTTAGGTGGTAATAAATCTTTTGCTTCTTTTTCGAATCAAATATTTGAACCATGTTTAGCAAATAAATCAGCAACATGATTAATAAGGTTTATATCCATGATTGGTTCTTTTTTTTCGGTGTAAAAAATTGGAATTGGTAATCCTCAAGCACGTTGACGAGAAATGCATCAATCATAGCGATTATTTGTCATTAATAACATTCTTTTTTTTGCTCATTCAGGAACAAAATTTACTTTATTAATATTTTTAGTAAGTAATGGTTTGATTTTTTCAATAGCGATAAATCATTGTAAAGTGGCACGATAAATAACGGGTTTTTTAGTTCGTCAATCATATGGATATTGATGTTTAAATCATTTCATACCAATTAATGTACCATTATTTTTTAAGCGCTCAACAATAATTTTATTAGTATCATCATAAAATTTATTGACTAATTGTTCATCATTGATTTCTGCTGTAAATTGACCTTGATCATTAATTGGACAAAGAATTTTGATATTATGTTTTAATCCTAAATCAAAATCTTCTTCACCAAACGCTGGAGCAGTGTGAACAATTCCAGTTCCATCATTTATAGTAACATGAGAACCATGAACGATTGGAGTTTTTCTTTGATATAATGGATGTAATGCTGTTAATCCAATTAAATCTTTACCAGAAATTGTTTTAACAATTATAAAATCGGTGATGTTGTTTGCTTTAGTAAAAGAATCAATCAATGGTTGTGCAATAATATATTGTTGTTCATTAGTTTTAATAATACTATATGTAAATTCTTCATTTACTGCTAACATTTGATTGCTAGGAATGGTTCATGGTGTTGTTGTTCAAATTATTAGTGAGGTAGGTAAGTTAAATATTTTTTTTTCATCATTTAGTAAAAAGGCAACATAAATAGCAGCACTAGTTTTTGTTAAATATTCAACTTCAGCTTCAGCTAAGGCACTTTCGCTTGATGGTGATCAATATACAGGATATAAATTACGATATACTAGTTTTTTTTCTACCATTTTAGCAAAAACTTTAATTTGTTCAAATTCATATTTTTTATCATAAGTAACATAATGTTCTTCAAAATCTGTTAATAATCCTAATGTTTTAAATTGATTAATTTGATTAGCAACTTGCAGTTCTGCATATTTTTGACATTGTTTTCTAAAATCTGATACTGCTATTGTTTTACGATTAATTCCCGAGTTAGTAACTGCTGTTTCAATAGGTAAACCATGCGTATCTCAACCTGCAATATAGGGTGCATAATAATTGCTACTATTATAATAGCGAACAATAATATCTTTTAAAATTTTATTTAATGCATGTCCTAAATGTAGATCACCATTAGCATATGGAGGTCCATCATGAAGAATAAAAGTTTTCGTAGATTTTTTATTTTTGTTAATTAGTTGTTGATATATTTTTTGGTCTTGTCAATATTTTTGTAGTTGTGGTTCTTTTATAGTTAAATTAGCACGCATTTCAAAGTTAGTTTGAGGCATTAATAATGTATCTTTATAGTTTTTATTCATGTATATTATTCTCCTTTAAAATAACAAGTTTTATTTGTACTAATTATTCTTTTTTATTCTTAAATCATTATACTAGTAATTACTTGAAATTTGTATAATATTTACTTTATTTTAATAATAAGATTTTATAAAACTTAAAAGTTAAAAATATTACTTTTAGTGAGTATTATTTTATAATAAAGTATAAACTTATTAAAGTTTATAAAAAATATTTTTAAAATTTTAAAAAAGAGGTTAATGAATAATGTTAAAAATTTTTATTTCATATCATCATTTAAGAGAACAAAAAGCAAAGGATGAATTATCAGAATTAATTTCGCAATGTTATGGAGAATATTTTGAAGTGAAAGACATATCTGTAAAACTAGGTGATATTGATCCGCAATTGCCTCCTAAAAAGATATTTAAAACTATTAGAGAAGAGTATTTAAAAGATTCAGATACTACTGTAGTTATTTTAGGAAAACATACAAAATGTAGAAAACATATTGATTGAGAAATTGCATCTTCATTATCAATATATGGTAGTCTTCATCGAAGGGGAAAAAATGGTTTATTAATACTTTTAACTGATGATTTTATTAAAAAAGCAAAAAAAAATTGTGATTTTAATGATAATGATTACAAAACTTTAATTAATGAACAAAATTCTACTCCAAGAATTTATGAAAATGTAATAAATAACTATGCAATCGTTGAAAGTTTTTCAAATGTAGTTTCAAATCCTTTAAAGTTTAAAAAATTACTTGATAAATGTCAAGATAAAGTTAAAACTGAAAAATTGAAAAAAAACTTTGATCTTTTCAAAGAAATAAATTTGTTTGAAGAAAATATAGAAGATTGTCCAAAAAAATCTAAAAATAAACTAAATTGTTATTTTTCAAAAAACATAAATCAAAAAAATTATTTTTTGAAAAAGTTAAAACTGAAGTTAATAATAATGAAAAACTTTTAAAAGATTTTCATTATTATTATTAATGTTAAAAATTAAAAAATATACTTTTTTATCAATTATTTAAGAAAATTTTATGTAATCAGAATGTTGTTTTAAATAATATTTTTAATTAGAAAAAAATAAATAATTAAATACCAATAAGAATACAGATGTATATTAGTAGTTAATTATAAATATCAAAAATATATAAAATTAAAAAGGTTTTATTTTTTTTAGTAAATAAAACTAAAAAAACTTTATTTTAGTAGTATAATAAAAATACTTACTTAGTTAAGGGTAAGTAAATATTCATTGCGGTTGGCACCTAACAGTGAATAGGAGTTACCATTATTGGTAACTCTTTTATTTTAAATAATTATTATATACCTCAAAATTTAATAATATTTAAATTATTTATATAATATGCTAAATTGTAAAGGTAAGTGCAACTAAATTATTTTTCTATCCAAATATTCGATTGGTGAAAGATAATTTAATATTTTTCTCGGTCTTTGATTTAAAGACAATATAAATTTATGAACTTCATTTTTATTAGTTTTTGAAAAAATAAATTTTTTAGGAAATTTTTCTCTAATTAAACCATTAGTATTTTCATTAGTACCTCTTTGTCAAGGTGAATATGGATTGGCAAAATAAATTTTTACATCTAAATTTTTTTCAAGTTGTTGTCAATTTGAAAATTCTTTGCCACGATCAAAAGTAATAGTTTTAACAATGTTTTTAGGAAGAATTGATAAATAATAACTGACATTTTTATTAATAACTTTAGTAGTTCTGTTTTTAACTAATATTGCTAAAGTAAATCGTGATACTCTTTCAACTAAAGTTATTAAACATGATTTGCTTTTGCCTCTTGAAGATACTATAGTATCTTCTTCTCAATGACCAAGTGTTATACGATCATTAACATTTATATCTCGTTCTTTAAATGATTTACCATTAAACTTGCCACGATTTTCTTTAGATTTTCGTTTTTTACCTTTTCTTCTTAAATTTTTACTAGTAACTTTATCAAGCATTCCAAAATAAATTCAAGTATAAATTGTTTTAAAACTAATAACTCACTCTTTATGAAAATTTTTAATTCTGCCATAAATTTGTTCAGGTGATCAACCTAATAGTAATTTTTGTTGTACATATTTTACTAAATTCTTATTTTTAAACTTATGAAAACTAATATATGATTGTTTTCGATTTTCAGCTTTATTTTGTGCAATTAATGAAAAATAATGATTATTATCTTTATTTCTATTAATTTCTCGAATAATAGTACTAATACTTCGATTAAGATTTTTAGCTATTTCACTAATTTTAAATTTAAATTTCAATTGATTCTCAATATAAATCCTTTCATCTATGCCAAGATGTTTATAACTCATATAAAAACTCCTTACTTTTTTCTAAACTAAATTTAGCATTATGAAATTTTTATATGAGAATTTTTTGCAATTTTATTTACTTGCACTTACAAGTATAATTCAGCATATTTAATAAAAAATATATAATTTTATTGAGTATTTAAAGGTAGAAAAAATATTCAAAAAGTGAAAGGAATAATAAATTATGCCATGAAAATCTATTGAGAATAATAAATTAATAATAAGAAGCACATGCTAAAAATGCTGATAAAATAAATAAAGCTTGAGGAGAAAAAAATGAATCTGAAAGAAGAGAAAGAGTTTGTAAAAATCTTGAGTTAGATAAATCAAAAATAAATAATGAATCTTCTTCAAGTGAAAGCAAAAACTCTAGTAGTAAAAACAGTAACCAGTTATAAAAAAAACAATTTTTTTAATTAAAATAAACTTCAATATGAATTTTATTTTTAATTTATTTTTTTAATCTTAATTAAGATATTGATGAAATTAGCATTTATGTTATTAAAAATAGTGTTTATAACTTAAAAGATATATAATAAAAAATTATTTATTTAATCTTTTGTAAATTTTTCTTGATTTTAATATATATATATCATATAATATACAAGCTAGAATAAGCCAAAGACAGCAACGGACTTTTGTCTTAATTATGTTGCTCAGGTAATTTCCATCATTATATATGCATGTGATTTACTCGGTTTTGCTCCGAGTTTTATTTACTACTTATTGCTAGTTATTTCAGAATAATAAGGAGGTGTACTTATGCGCCCAGCAATGGTTGAAAAACAAAAAACTATTGATTTAATTGCTAAGCAAATTAATGATTCAAAAACAACAATTGTTGTACAATATCAAGGTATGAATGTTGAAGAAATTAGTTCTTTACGTAAGGAATTAAGAGCTAAAGGTGCAACATTCACTATTTATAAGAATAATTTAGTTGCTCGTGCTTTAAAAAAAGAATATTCATCGCTTGAAAGTAGTTTAGTTGGCCCAAATGGTTTTATCTTTGGATTTGAAAACGACTTAGAAACAGCTAAAATAGTTTCTAATTATGCTAAAATTAATAAATTATTAGTATTAAGAGGTGGCATTTTTGAAGGGAAAGTTATTGACCAAAGTGAGTTACAAAAAATAGCTTCATTACCATCAAAATTAGAATTAATTTCAATGTTAGCTTCTTGTTTACAAGCACCAGTTCGCAATTTGGCTTTAGCAATTAAAGCAGTAGCCCAACAAAAAGAAAACGCATAATTAACACTTATTAAATAAAAAAAATATGGAGGAAAAAATAATGGAAAATATTACAAATAAACAAATTATTGAACATGTTAAAACAATGACAGCAGTTCAATTAAAAGAATTAGTTGAATTAATTGAAACAACTTTTGGAGTAACTGCAGCAGTTGCTTCTGCACCAGCAGCAGCTAAAGAAGAAGCAACAAAACCATCAACAGTTTCTGTAATCTTAAAAGAAGTAGGAGACAAAAAAGTTGATGTTATTAAAGCAGTTAAGGCAATTGTTGGTGGTACAATGTCTTTAATGGATGCTAAAAAAATGGTTGATGCAGTAGCAACAGGACCACAAAAGATTTTAGAAAATATTGATACAGCAAAAGCAACAGAACACGAAGCAACGTTAAAAGCCGTTGGTGCTATTGTTGAAGTTAAGTAGTTCAAATATTAAAAATTTATATGAAAACCAGTTTTAATTAATACTGGTTTTCTGTTTGTTATTTAACTAAAAATTATCAACTTAAAACTTAATATTTTATCAAACTAATTAGTAATTTAATACTAATTAACTGAAATCAAATTATTTGATTTTAATAAATTTTTAAAATTGGAGATGAACCAATGTCATATACTACAAAACAATTTGGTCATTATGCAAAAAGACGTGACTATACTAAAGTATCAGGAAATTTAGATCTTCCTGATTTAATTTCAATTCAACGTGATACTTATAAATGATTTATTGATACAGGAATACAAGAAGTATTTAATGAAATATTTCCGGTAACTGATAATGATAATCGTATTATTTTATCATTGATTGATTGAGAATTTCGTAAATCAAGAAGAACATTAAAAGAAGCAAAAGATGAGTCAAAAACTTATGAAGCACCAATCTATACAAAATTATCTTTATCAATTCATGAAAATAATCGTCATTTAACTATTGCTGCTAAAGATAATATTTTAGATTATTTAATGCGTTGAATTAAAGACCAATTTGGTATTAAAAACATTAATGAACCAAAAGTTAGCGATAATATATATTATTTTGAAGAAAAAAATGTTCATGCTAATAGTGAATTTTCAACTATTGAAGTTACTATTAAAAGTAGAGAAGAAGATGTTTTAATTGTTGATTATACATTAACTCGTGAAGGAGATGTATTTTTAGGTGATTTTCCATTAATGACACAAAAAGGAACCTTTATTATTAATGGAAGTGAAAAGGTTGTTGTTTCACAATTAGTTCGTTCACCAGGTGCATATTTTAAAATTGAAATTGATCCAAAAACCGGATTATATAAATTTTTAGGTGATTTAATTCCATCACGTGGAACTTGACTAGAATTTGAAACTGATTCTAAACGTAATAAATTAGTTGGTAATAAAAATGCAATTAAAGATATTATTCAAGTTAAAATTGAAAAATCACGTAAAATTGCAGTAACCACTTTACTTACTGCCTTAGGATTAACTAAAGATGATGTTATTAATATAATTGGTAAAGATGATGTTTTATTGAATACTTATGAATATGATGAACATCAAAATTGACCAGCAGCAGTACAAGAAATTTATAAAAAAATTAAAGCTGGAGAAACTGCCAGTGTTGATGGTGCTGCAAAATTTTTAACTGGATTATTATTTGATTCAAAAAAATATGATTTAACAAAAGCAGGAAGATATAAGTTAATTCAAAAATTAGCTATTACAGATCGTGTTTTAAATTACACTCTAGCTGAAGATATTAAAGATATTAGAGGTAAAGTTGTTTTATCCAAAAAAACAGTAATTGGTAAATCACAATTAGAAATTCTAAAAATAGTATTAGAAGAAGGAGCATGTTTAGTACCTTTAAAAACATCAATTAGTGATAGTGAACCAAAACATTATGTGCAGTTAATTAAAGTTTATAATGATAAAGAAAGATTAAATGAAGTTATTAATGTTGTTGGAATTAATCCTAAATGTAAAGAAGTAATTATTACTATTGCTGATATTTTAGCAACTCTTTCTTATATTTTAAATTTTGTTCATGGTATTGGTAATGCTGATGATATTGATCACTTAGCAAATCGTCGTATTCGTACAATTGGTGAATTACTACAAAACCAATTTCGTATAGGAATGGGACGTATTGAAAAAAATGTTAAAGAAAAAATGTCAACTACTGATAGTGATAAAATGAAACCAGCAAATATTACAAATAATAAACCATTAACAGCTGTTATTGGTGAGTTTTTTAACTTATCACAATTATCACAATTTATGGATCAAACTAATCCATTAGCAGAATTGGCTAATAAAAGACGTTTAACTGCTTTAGGACCTGGTGGATTATCACGTGATCGTGCTAGTTTAGAAGTTCGTGATGTTCACTATTCTCACTATGGAAGAATTTGTCCAATTGAAACTCCTGAAGGACCTAATATTGGTTTAATCAATAATTTAGCCACTTATGCTCGTATTAATGAATACGGTTTTATTGAAACACCTTACCGTCAAGTAATTGCAGGTAAAATTACTAATGAAATTAAATATTTAACTGCCGGTGAAGAAAAGAATTATATCATTGCACAAGCTAATATTGAATTAGATACTAATAATGTTATTAAAAATAATAATGTTATTGCTCGTAGTAATGGTCAAAATATTATTGTTGGACCAAACGAAGTTGAATATATTGATGTTTCACCAAAACAAATTGTGTCAATAGCTACAAGTTGTATTCCCTTTTTAGAAAATGATGATGCTAACCGTGCTTTAATGGGTGCTAATATGCAACGTCAAGCAATTCCATTATTAAAACCACAAACACCAATTGTTGGTACGGGTGTTGAGTATGCTGTTGCTCGTGACTCAGGATTAGCTATTGTTGCTAATTTACCGGGAGTTGTACAATATGTTGATTCTCATGAAATTATTATTAAATCAGAAGATGAAATAACAACTTATGAGTTAAGTCGTTTTGAACGTAGTAATCAAGGAACAGCAGTAACTCATGTGCCATTAGTAAAAGTTGGTGATAAAGTTGAAGTTAATCAAATTTTAGCAGACGGACCTTCAATGAAAGATGGTGAACTTGCATTAGGACAAAATGTAATTATTGCTTTCATGACTTGACATGGTTATAACTATGAAGATGCTATTATTATTAGTGAACGTTTAGTAAAAGATGATGTTTATACTTCAATGCATATTGAAGAATATAATTTAGAATGTCGAAAAACAAAACAAGGTAAAGAAGAAATTACACGTGAAATCCCTAATACTTCTGAACAATCAAGACGTTATCTTGATGATGAAGGAATTGTTTTAATTGGAACTGAAGTTAAAGAAGGAGATATTCTTGTTGGTAAAGTTACACCAAAAGGTCAAACACAATCAACTGTTGAAGAAAAATTATTAGCAGCTATTTTTGGTGAAAAATCACGTAATGTTAAAGATAATTCATTACGAGTACCTAATGGTGGTGGTGGAATTGTTCAAGGTATTAAACGTTATAAACGTGAAGATGGTTTTGACTTACCTTCAGAAGTAGAAGAAGTAGTTAAAGTATTTATTGTACAAAAACGTAAAATCCGAGAAGGAGATAAAATGGCTGGAAGACACGGAAATAAAGGTGTTATTTCTAAAGTCTTACCAATTGAAGATATGCCTTTCCTAGAAGATGGAACACCGGTTGATATTATGTTAAATCCATTAGGAGTACCATCGCGGATGAATATTGGACAAATTCTTGAATTACACTTAGGAATGGCTGCTAAAACTTTAGGAATTAAAGTAGCAACCCCTGTTTTTGATGGTGCAAAAAATCAAGACTTGTTAGATATTATGAAAGAAGCAAAATATAATGACTTTGATAAATTAACATTATATGATGGTTTAACTGGTGAAAAGTTTGCCAAGAAAATTTCAGTTGGTGTTATGTATATGTTAAAACTATCACACATGGTAGATGATAAATTACATGCTCGTAATGTGGGTCCATATTCATTAATTACTCAACAACCATTAGGTGGTAAGGCACAAAATGGTGGACAAAGATTTGGAGAAATGGAAGTTTGAGCATTAGAAGCTTATGGTGCTGCTCATACTTTACAAGAAATCCTAACTATTAAATCTGATGATATTAAAGGTAGAATTAAAACTTATGAAGCAATTCTACGTAATAAACAAATTCCAATGCCAGGTATCCCTGAATCATTTAATGTTTTAACAAAAGAACTACAAGGTTTAGGAATAAATATTGTGTTAATTGACGAAAAAGGTCAAGAACAAAAAGTGGTAACTTACGATGAAGAAGTCGAAAGTTATCTTGAGGATTAGAAAAGGAGTAATAAATATATGCAAATGCAAAAAAATTCAAAACATTATACTGCCCTTAAAATTTCTCTTGCTTCTCCCGATCAAATTCGCTCATGATCACATGGAGAAATTACAAAGCCAGAAACAATTAATTATAAGTCATTAAAACCTGAAAAAGATGGATTATTTGATGCACGAATATTTGGACCAACTAAAAATTATGAATGTACTTGTGGTAAATATAAGAAAATAAAAAATAAAGGTAAAGTTTGTGAACGTTGTTTAGTAGAAATTACTGAAGCAATTGTTCGACGTGAACGTTTAGGACACATTGAGTTAGAAGAACCAGTAACTCATATTTGAATGTTAAAGGCTTCTCCTTCAAGAATTGCGTTAGCATTAGATATGAAAGCTAAAGACTTAGAAGAAGTAGCATATTTTGTTTCTTATATTGTTTTAGATCCAGGGACTGCTAAAGGTTTAAAACAAAAAATGATTATAGATTTAGGTAATGCTAAATCTTCAACTGATACTCGTAATCGTTTACGTAAAGTATTTGCACAAATTTTAGAACAATTAGAACCTTCTTCTTTTGCTTATACTCGTGCTCAAATGTTAACTGATACTTTAGCAGATACTTCACGTCCATTTTCAATGGATGAATGTGCTCAATTTATTACTAAACATACTGGAACAAAATTTGGAATTGGTGCTTCAGCTATTGAGTATTTATTAAAAAATATTAATTTAGAAAAAGAATTTCTTACCATTAAAAAACAATTGACAAACAAGAAATCACAAACTGATCGTAGAAAACTAGAACGTCGTTTAGATGTTATTGATTCATTTGCTAAATCAGGAAATAAACCAGAATGAATGGTATTACATGCTATTCCGGTGATTCCACCTGATATTCGTCCAATTATTCAGTTAGATGGTGGTCGTTTTACAACATCAGAAATTAATGATTTATATCGAAGAATTATTATTCGTAATGAACGCTTAAAAAAAGTAAAACAAATGGGAGCACCAATCTTAATTATTAATAATGAAAAAAGAATGTTGCAAGAATCAGTTGATGCTTTATTTGATAATGAACGTAAAGCACGTCCAGTAACAGGAAGAGATAAACGTCCATTAAAATCTTTAACTTCAACATTAAAAGGAAAACAAGGACGTTTCCGTCAAAACTTATTAGGTAAGCGTGTTGATTATTCAGGTCGAAGCGTTATTGCTGTTGGTCCGGAATTAAAAATGTATCAATGTGGTATTCCACGTGATATGGCAATTATTTTGTTCAAACCTTTTGTTGTGCAAAGATTAGTTCATCAAGAATTAGCTTTAAATATTAAAATTGCTGAAAAATTAATTGAAATTCAAGATGAACGAATTTGAGATGTTTTAGAAGAAGTAATTAGAGATCGTCCTGTCTTATTAAACCGTGCTCCAACTTTACACCGTTTAGGAATTCAAGCATTTGAACCAATTCTAGTTAAAGGGAAAGCTATTCGTTTACACCCACTAGTAACTCCTGCTTTTAATGCTGACTTTGATGGTGACCAAATGGCTGTTCACGTGCCAATTACTCAAGAAGCAGTAGCTGAAGCAAGAAGTTTAATGTTAGGTTCAAAAAATATTTTAAGCCCTAAAGATGGTAAACCAATTGTTACGCCAACTCAAGATATGGTTCTTGGTAATTATTATTTAACTATTGAAAAATTAGATGAATTAGGTCAAGGTTCAATTTTTAAAGATGTTAATGAAGCAATTAAAGCTTATGATACAAAACAGGTTTCATTACATGCTATTATTGGAATTCGTGTTGCTAGTTTAGGTGCAAGTAAATTTGCTGCTACCGATCAAAATAAATTTTTAATTACTACTATTGGTAAGATTATTTTTAATCAAATGTTTTCAGAAAGAATGCCATTTATTAATCGCCCAAATATTATTAATTTAACTGAAACTCATAATGAAGATTTAGTTGCCACTGATGTTGATTTTCGTGAATTTATTAAAAAAAGAGTTATTGTTGAACCATTTAAGAAAAAAGCTTTAGCAGATATTATTCATAAATATTTTAAAACTTTTGGAACTCAATTAACTGCACAAATGTTAGATAAAATGAAAAATCTTGGTTTTAAATTTTCAACAATTTCAGGAACAACAATTTCTGCAGGCGATGTTGTATCTTATTCAGGTAAAACAAGATTATTTAAAGAAGCAGATGAATATGTTAAAACAATTAACAAGTTTTATAAACAAGGTATGTTAACTAATCGTGAGCGTCATTACCATATTATTAATAAATGAAGTGGTATTAAAAACAATATTCAAGTTGAACTAGAAACAGTTTTAAGAAAAGATATTGAAAATCCAATCTTTATGATGTGAGATTCAGGTGCTAGAACTAATATTAGTAACTTTACTCAATTAGTAGGGATGCGTGGTTTAATGAATAATCCAAAAGGAGAAGTTATTGAATTACCAATTAAATCTTCATTCCGTGAAGGATTAAATGTTTCAGAGTTCTTTATTTCTACCCATGGTGCTCGTAAAGGAATGGCAGATATGGCGCTTAAAACTTCTGACTCAGGTTATTTAACAAGAAGACTAGTTGACGTTTCACAAGATATTATTGTTACTGAAGAAGATTGTAATACCGGTAATGGCTTTATAATTAGTGACGTTGTTGACCAAAAACGTAATAATATTATTGTGCCGTTACGTGACCGTTTATTTGGACGTTTTGTTCAAGGTGATGTTGTTGATAGTAAAAATAATGTAATTGTTGCAAATAATGAATTAATTACTGAAAAATTAGTAGAAACAATATTAGAGGCAAAAATTACAAAAATAAATATTCGTTCAGTTTTAACTTGTGAAGCAAGTTATGGTGTTTGTCAAAAATGTTATGGTATTAATTTAACAACAGGTTCTATTGTTGCTATTGGCGAAGCAGTTGGAATTATTGCAGCGCAATCAATTGGTGAACCAGGAACTCAACTAACGATGAGAACTTTCCATACTGGAGGAGTTGCTGATGGTAGTGATATTACCCAAGGATTACCAAGAATTAAAGAATTATTAGATATTACTAATCCCAAAGGTGCTGTTGCTATTATTAGTGAATTTGATGGTAAAGTAACAGATATTCGTGAAGAGCAAGGAATTTATACAATTACTGTAAAGTCAAAACTTGACTATAAAGAATACAAAACTCAATATAATGCGCAGGTAAGAATTAAAATTGGTGATAATGTTAAGATTGGCCAAAAACTAACTGAAGGTGCAATTAATATTACACAATTACTAGAAGTAGCAGGAATCATTGAAGTTCAACAATATATTTTAAAAGAAGTACAACGTGTTTATCGTTTACAAGGAATTGAAATTTCTGATAAGTATATTGAAATTATTGTAAAACAAATGTTGAATCGTATTTTTGTAGTTGAAGGTAATGATTCACCATTATTGCCTGGAGCGATTGTTGATATCAAAGAATTTAAGAATGTTAATGCCAAAATTATTGTTGCTGGTAAAAAACCTGCTTTTGGTCATCCAATTATTTTAGGGATTAAAAAAGCACCATTAGAATCAGAATCATTCTTGGCTGCTGCTTCTTTCCAAGATACAACAAGAGTATTAACTAATGCTGTTATTAAGTCAAAACAAGATAATTTACGTGGTTTAAAGGAAAATGTTATTTTAGGAAACTTAATACCGGCCGGTACTGGTTTAATGCCAACTGAGAAGTTAATAGGTATGGGTAATTCTTCACTTGAAGAAGAATACTAAATTAAATTAAAATAAAAAGTGAGAATAAAATTCTCACTTTTTAAATATTTATATTTTATTTTGAGGCTTTTTAGTAATCTGTGTTTCTTTGTTTTGCAAAGTACTAGTTCAGATTAATTCTATCTTCAAATTTTATCATAAAATGAGCAATTGCTGTATTTCAATTTTGAATGGGCATTGTTCATTTTTTTGTTATATTTTCAATTGCTAAATAAAATATTTTAAAAACTGCCATATCATTTGGAAAAACTTTTTTATTTCTGATGACTTTTCGTAATTGACTATTAACAGATTCAATAGAATTTGTAGTATAAATCACTCTTTTGATTTCTGGAGGATAACTAATAAAAATCATTAAATTATCTCAATTTTTATATCAAGATTTAGCAATTTGAGGATAGTGTTTATTTCATTTACTTTCAAATGATTCTAAAGCTTGCATTGCTTATTCTTCACTACATGCATTATAAATTGGCTTTAAATCTGTAACTAGTGATTTTCGATGTTTGTATGAAACATATTTTAAACTATTTCTGATTTGATGAACTATACATAATTGATGTTCAGTTTTAGGATAAACTGATTGTATTGCTTCTGACATGCCTGTTAAGTTGTCACTACAAGCAATAAGAATATCATTTAAGCCACGATTTTTCATTTCTGTGAAATTTGCTAATCAAAATTTAGCGCCTTCATTTTCACTAATTCATAAACCTAAAACATCTTTTTTACCTTCTAAATCAACACCTAAAGCTATATAAACTGATTTGTTAATAATGCGTTTATCTTGTCGTACTTTAACTACTATACAATCAAAATAAACAATGGGATAAATGCCTTCTAATGGTCTATTTTGTCATGCTTTGACATCATCAATCAAATCATCAGTAATTTGACTAATAACACTTTCACTAATATCAGCACCATGATATAACTCTTGTAACTGCATTCTAATATCTGATAATGTCATACCTTTTGCATATAAGGAAAGAACTTGTTGATCAAAACTATCAAATCTTCTCTGTCTTTTTGGCACTATTACAGGAATAAAATTACTATTACGATCTCGTGGTACATCAATCTCAATTTTACCTTGTTGAGTTATTAATTTTTTTGAACTTATACCATTACGAGCATTGTCACTATTACTATGTTGATTTTTTTCATATCCTAAATAATTTTGCATCTCAGAATTCAACATTTTTTCAACTAAACGTTTTGTTAATTCTTTATATAAACCCCCTTCTTTAAAAACTGTTGTTAAATCTTCAGTATTTTCTAATAATAAATCTACTGCTTTTGATATTGGATCATTATTATTAAAGTTATCTTTTTTAGCCATCTCTAACTCACTCTTTCTAATTATTTAATTATATTTACTAGAATTAATTAAACATAGTTATTTTTGTAAGTTACACAGATTACTAAACATTACCTTTATTTTACTAGTTGTATGTTTTAAAGATAGGATAAATATATTTCTGGACATTCTTGTGTATAATTAATTTTACCAGAATTTATAAATTTTTTTGTTTTTTTATTAAACACTTGCATTGTTTTTTCAGATTTTTCTTTTGCTTCACATTCTTCTAAATTATCTTTTTTATGGAGATGTATTCTTTTAAAATTTTCGTCTTTCAGTATACTTGTTTCTTGTAGTTCACTACCAATTCCATTATCTTTACTATTATGTTTTAAAGATAATTTTCTTAAAAGATTACTTTTATTATCATCTTTAGTAAAGTCCGTTGTAATTTCTTGTAGTAATTGATTGTTAATTTCACTATCTTGACTTAAAGTTAATATTACATTATTTATTTTTTCCTCTGATTTAGAAGGTACTACGATATTACTATCATCATCTTCGTTAAAATCATTATCTTTATTTGAAGTTAATTTTGCATTATCTATTTCTTCGTCTGATTTAGAAGGTACTACAATATTACTATCATCATCTTTGTTAAAATCATTATCTTTATTTGAAGTTAATTTTGCATTATCTATTTCTTCGTCTGATTCAGAAAGTATTTCAATATCACTATCTTCTTCTTTAAAACCATTATCTTTATTTGAAGATAATTTTGTATTATCTATTTCTTTTTTTTCATTAAAAACAGTATCTTTAGTATTATCTTTTAAAACAGTTGGTTTTAAAAAACTAGGGCTGATAACATTTTGATAAAACATTTCTTCTTTTTTATGATTAGATTGAACTTTATCAAGTAAATTTTTAAGAATTATTATATCTGAAAAGATTTCATCATAAGTAGCAATAATTGCATCTTTATTTATTACGATTTCATATATTCTTTGACCAGCATTTTCTTGGGTGATTAAAGAAGAATAATCACAAGTGTTATTAAAATTACAATTTGTTTTTGCTTTTTTAATAAAATCAGCAGTTAAAAGTATTATAAAACTATTTATCTTCTTTCTTCTATTTAAACTTCCATATTTATTTAATGAAGCTTCAATTTCTCAGTCAATATGTTGTCTACATTTTGTATGTATTCCTAGAATAAGAATAGTAATAGTTGTATCTTTTAAATGATTTTGTCTAATAGTTTTAGCGATTTCATTATTTGATCATGTGGTATCAATATCCCCTATTTCTACAGACATGTCTTTTATATTTAAATAATTAGCATACTTTTTAATTAACTCTGCTAATTGGTCTTTTTCTTCTTGTTCTCTTAGATGATGATATGAAATAAAAATTTTTCTCACTGTTTAACTCCTTTTTTTAACATTATTAAAAATTATGTTTTATATTTTTTTGATTATAAAACATAAGTCTTAATAGGTAATTTTAAAGATATTGTTTTAAAAATTTAAATTTGTTTTTTACTTATATTTTATTTAAACATTTAATATTTTAATCTGTGTAGTTTAATAATTTTTTGATTTGTTCATTAGTTGCAGTTGAAAGTGAAAGTATTGAAATAAAATATAAGTATTTGTTTTCTATTAAATCTTTTCTAACTTTATCAATTTGTTTTCAAAAATCTTCGATTTCTTTTTTGCTTAAATTTTCATCATTAATGATGAAATTACCATTAGTGTCTATTTTTGTTAGTGATCTACTAGCAATTAAGATTGGTCTGATTTTTAAATTCATAATTTTTAAAATTACATCTGTTACTAAGTTATTGTTATCGGAAGTTAATAATATTTGTTTACTTTCATCAAAAGTATTTTTAATACTTTTAATTGTTTCAGAAACTCTTCCTTCGGATTTATTTACTAATATTGAACTTGTCAAAATTATAAAAAAATTTCAGGCAATTTTTGCTGGTTTTTTATTAATTCCACTTTCTGATTTTAGAAATTTTTTAAATAAATTTATATCAACATCTCTAATAAATATTTCTTTAAAATATTTTCTTAGTTTTATTTTTAATTCTTTTTTCGTTCCTATGATTTGACTAAAATCATTTGAAGAAAGTATTCTTTTAACTTTGTTTTTTTGTTTATAATTTAATAAAAATTTTATTAGTAAAAACATTAAAAGTAATATGAAAAAAATAAGTAAAGCGATACTTGAAATATAAGCTATTCAATTAAATATTTTAGTTGTAGTCAATTTGCTTTTCCTTAGTTTTATCCATAAAATGTTAAACATAATAGTATAAAAAATACATAACTTTTATATTTATAATTTAGGGTATTAGTTTAAAAAAATAAAAAAATTTAGTATTATAATTTTTTAATTAAATAGTTACTTGTTTTCTGTTAGTTATTAATTTTATTTTAGATTCTTATTAATATTTGTTGAAAATTATTATGATATTAATAATAATATTCCATTTTAATTATATACATATATAATTTAAAAAATCTATTAAAAAGCAACATAATATAAGAATTTTTTAAGCTGAATTATACTTGTAAGTGCAAGTAAATAAAATTGCAAAAAATTCTCATATAAAAATTTCATAATGCTAAATTTAGTTTAGAAAAAAGTAAGGAGTTTTTATATGAGTTATAAACATCTTGGCATAGATGAAAGGATTTATATTGAGAATCAATTGAAATTTAAATTTAAAATTAGTGAAATAGCTAAAAATCTTAATCGAAGTATTAGTACTATTATTCGAGAAATTAATAGAAATAAAGATAATAATCATTATTTTTCATTAATTGCACAAAATAAAGCTGAAAATCGAAAACAATCACATATTAGTTTTCATAAGTTTAAAAATAAGAATTTAGTAAAATATGTACAACAAAAATTACTATTAGGTTGATCACCTGAACAAATTTATGGCAGAATTAAAAATTTTCATAAAGAGTGAGTTATTAGTTTTAAAACAATTTATACTTGAATTTATTTTGGAATGCTTGATAAAGTTACTAGTAAAAATTTAAGAAGAAAAGGTAAAAAACGAAAATCTAAAGAAAATCGTGCCAAGTTTAATGGTAAATCAATTAAAGAACGAGATATAAATGTTAATGATCGTATAACACTTGGTCATTGAGAAGGAGATACTATAGTATCATCAAGAGGCAAAAGCAAATCATGTTTAATAACTTTAGTTGAAAGAGTATCACGATTTACTTTAGCAATATTAGTTAAAAACAGAACTACTAAAGTTATTAATAAAAATGTCAGTTATTATTTATCAATTCTTCCTAAAAACATTGTTAAAACTATTACTTTTGATCGTGGCAAAGAATTTTCAAATTGACAACAACTTGAAAAAAATTTAGATGTAAAAATTTATTTTGCCAATCCATATTCACCTTGACAAAGAGGTACTAATGAAAATACTAATGGTTTAATTAGAGAAAAATTTCTTAAAAAATTTATTTTTTCAAAAACTAATAAAAATGAAGTTCATAAATTTATATTGTCTTTAAATCAAAGACCGAGAAAAATATTAAATTATCTTTCACCAATCGAATATTTGGATAGAAAAATAATTTAGTTGCACTTACCTTTACAATTTAGCATTATCATTATTTTTAAATGTTTCTTCTTTTTCATCTCAATACAATTTAGTATTTGCTTCTATTCACTTCTCAAAAGAATTTAACTTTAATTTATTCATTATCAAATTCACCATTTTTAATTCTTTTAATTAATTCATCAATACCTTTTATATTTGGGTCTTTATTTGAAGATAATAAAAATTGTTGTCCATTATAAGCATTTGCTCTATTATTAATTAAATATTTAATTAATTTTTCTTTATTCATTATTTATTCTCCTTATTTTCAGTTTGATTAGCAATTTCACTTAATATTTTTAATACTTTATATTCATTTTTTAATTCTTTAATAATAAATATTAAAAATATTATTAGTGTTATAATTGTTATTAATATTGGTACTATTAATAAAATTTTTCATAATATCATTTTTTACTCTTTTCATTTTTTAAATCATTTAACATTAATTGAACAAAATGCACGATTTTTAGGAATGTTTAAAGTATTAAAGATTTCACCAGTTACTATAATTTCATCATTTTTATTTAATAAAATACATCGTCTATAAAATTTTGGGTTGTTAAAAATTAAAGTAACATAGTTTAAACCATTTCACTGACCTCGAACACTATAATATAATTCTTTATTACCTTTTTCGTAATGTTTTGCTTCAATAGTATTACTAAGTTTTACTGTTAATTTGACATAATTTGCTTTATCTTTCATGTTTATAATTTCCTTAAATAATTATCAAAAATTAATATTTTTTTATGATTTTTTAAATAATATTGAATATGCTTATATGCATCTTGTTCATGTTTTGTAAATTTTATATTTCCTTTATAATCTTCTATTTTACTTTTATTTTTTGGGTGGTTTTCTAGATAATCTCAGTTGAAAACATCTTGTACTAATACCATTAATGCACCAATAATTTTAGGTGTTGCTAATGGATTAGTTAATAATTGTTTTGAACTTAAAAAGAAATTTTCTACAATAACTAATATTTTTTTATCAATAAATTTTTCTTTAATTAATTGAAATTTTTCTTTATACATATTTTTAGTTCATAAAACAGTTAATGTATTAAATGTTTCATTAAAAACAATATTATTAGTTTCATTTGAATATATAACAATTCCATTATTACCAATACCAGCAGGGTCAATTCCAATAATTAAGTCATATTGCATTAATTAAGTTAACCTCTAATAACTGTTTTAATAATTTCTAAATCACAATTACATCAACAATATTTACATTCTTCAATAAATTCTTTATGACCACAAACTAAATTATCTTTTTTTAAATCATCAATCAGTTTAATTAGTCCTATTTTAAATTCAATATCATCACTGTCTGGTATGCAAATCGTTCCTCTTTTAGTTAAATATTCTTTATCCATATTTATACCTCCTACTTAACCTAATATTTAAAATACAGTCATAACAAATTGCTTTACTATTTTTATCTCTTAAAAAATATTTTCTTGTTTTAATATCATTAGTATTAAAGAATAAATAATCTAATTTATTTTGTTTACATGTTCAACAAAAATACTTTTTCATTATGAGTTGAAATTTCTTTATAAGAAGTAACTATATAATTAATTGGTAAATCATCATGTTTATATGGATTATTTATTTTAAAACCTTTTCTGTTTTCTTCTCACGTAATGTTATATTTAAAACAAGGATTAGTAATTTTAGTTTTGTTATCTGTTATTTCACCAATAAATCAACTATTATGCTGTTCATAAAATGTTAATGGTTCAAGTTTTATATCATTAAGATAATATTCTTTTGGAGCGGTTAGTTTATTAACAGCTATTTTTTGGTCTTTAATATATGGTTCTAATAATTTTATTAATTCATTACCACTTAATTCTCTTTTAATATTTTCTAAATTAAAAACTCAATATTGTAACTATTATCAATAATAAAACAATTATTTTTAATCATTCATTTTGGAAGCGATAATTTATATTCAACATAATCAATAAGAATAGATTGTGGTTTATCTTTAACAATTTGTTCTTTTTTAAATTCTATTTGCATAATAATCCTTTCCTAATATGTTCTGTTGCTTCTAGCATAAAGAACATATATTTTGATTTTTAGATTATTAATAATACTACTATTCGTTTTATTCATTCCAGCAATTCTGGGCTCAAAAATAAATTGTGAAATTTTAAAAAGAAATCGAGGCATTCGATTCAATATTTATTTAATTTATGTTTAATAAATTAATATTTTAATTGAATCGGCACCGCTCAATTTTTTTTACAAGTTTGAAATTTATTTTCTCGCCCAAAAAATTTTTCAAAAAAAAATAAAAAATAAAACCAACGCTTGCTCACTGGGGAGTGGCAAGGTTGGTTAAATAAAGAATAGAATTAATACAATAGGTCCCTACAACAGGTCTATATATACTAGTTTCCAATTCGCTCCCACCCCAAGAATTACCATTAATGGTTAGTATATTTTATTAGGTATCACTCCACTTTTTATTTATCCATGCAAGTCCACATGTTTTAGCCACTATTTTTAACAACTGTGTTGTGGTTCACTGTTTTAATTCTCTAACACGTGTTGATGATAGTGTTAAAGAAGATTATTAATTATTAACTTTCTCCTACTTGGTCACTGCGTGTAGTAGATATTTAAAGGGTGTTAATAATAAAAATTTTAAAATTTTACAATTACAAAAAAAGACAAGATTATTTCTTGTCTTTTTCCTTTGATAATAATTTTTTAAATGTATATTTTTTAAAATACGTCGAATATAAATTTAAGGGTAAAAGAGAATTTAATTTGTCTATCATCATTTTAAAATGGTAATTTTGAAAAGAATTTATTTATCTAGTAATTCATCTTCCTACTTTTTTGGGAACCTCCCAATATAGTAACCAAAGTCATAATCATAAATGATAATATAATACTACAAATTGCAAAAAAACCAATAAGTAATTGAATACTTATTTCATTATTTTCCAATGCTGCTTTTTCATTACCAATTGGAACAATACCACTCAAAGAACTAATAAAACCACTAGAACTAATGTAGTCAGTATTCAAAATTTTAGTTAAATCAAGATTATAATTATTTTCAGTATTAATAAAAGTTAAGTAATGTCGTAACTCATTATCATTAAATTTACTCATTTTGGCATTATTAATTAATAATCCTGTATTTTCATTAATAGCACTATTTAAAAGTGATTGTGATACTAATAATGTTGACATTCCTAAATTCCTAAAGCCATCATAAATAATACCAATTAAATATTTTTTATTACCATTAAAATCAAAATATGGATATAAAATTGCTTTACCAATATTGTTACCATTACCAGTACTAGTATTGGATGCTGGGACATTAAATGCTGCAATTGGTAAAAAGGTAATATTTGGAGCATTAGTACTAGTAATATGTAATTGTTTTTTTTACATTGTTAACATTTTTAGTAAATTCTTTATCTAATCAAAAATCAGAAGTGTTCATTGTATCACTGTTCATATTAATAAATTTTTTAAATTTACTATTAATTAAATTAGGTTTAATAAAATTATTACTATTTGCATTAATACCATAGATAGTTTGTCTTATTGTAACTTCATTACTAAAGCATGAATCATTAAAAGTTTGAGTTACACTATCATAAGTATTACCAATAGCATTGTTATGACTAAAATCCAAATTATAAGAATCTTCAATATTCAATTTAATAAAAGGTAACTCATTTTGTTCTTGATAAGGAATAATACCAAAACTAATTAATAAATCATTATTATTACCACTTTCATTTGTTAAATAATTAATAATATTTATTTGTTTTGCTCACTGTTTTTTAAATGTTTGTGGTAATAAATTTCATGTTGTCGATTTTTTAAAATTTTTACGCATCTTTAATAAATCGCTACCCAAAATATATTTATTACGTAAATCGCGAATAACGGGGGCTGGATTATTAGGATTTATTAAATATGAATCAATAGCATCTTGTAAATCTTGTTTAAGTGATACTCCTGATTCTATTTGTGAAACTGGAGCAATGTTATAAAGCAACTGCTTGTTATTATTAATAAAATTATTTTCAATGTCTTCATAATGATAACTATTTAAATAATTAAAATTAATCCCTTCAAATTGTAATGATAACATATCATTAACTAAATCACTAGCTGCAATTGAAAATAGCATCAATGTGGCAGCAAAAATACTAACTATACTAATGATAACTAATTTACCAAAACTTCGCATGCTAATAGTTATTGCCAATTTATTATGATAACTAATATCGCCAATAACTTTAACACTAATAAAATTAAAAATTTTGCTAATATTTAAATGATGATATTTTTTAAAATTTTTACTACTAATTAAGTCAAGTGGTTTTTTTGTAAAAATAAATAAACTATAAAAAAACTAATAATTACTAATAACAATAAAGGAACAGTTACCACAATAATTGTCATATGCACATTTATATATCATCCATAGTTAATTAGCGCTAAATATAAGTTATGACTATTAATAAGAATATGACTAATAAATACTGATATTAAAACACCAATAATAGCAAAAATAAATAAAAGTCAAATAATAGCTAAAACTAAAGAAATTGTTAATTGTCAATTTTTATAACCCAATGCTTTTAAAATTCCAATTAATTTATGATTATGATGAATCATCTTTCATACTACCATTAAAATAATAACACTAGTAACAGTAAAAACTAATGTTAAAAATATTATACCAACATTTTGTTTTAAATTAATTCGCTCATTTAAGAAAAAAATAGCATTTTCATTATAAGGTCTTCATAAATAATCATCATTTGTTAAAATACTAGCAACATTAGCAAAATTTATACCATTAGTAAGATTTTGATAATGATGACCATATGCTAATTGATTATGTAATATATTACATAATCATGGATTTAAACTACATTCAGGATAAACGGGATTAAAACTATTTTTTTGTTTATTTTTATCAATAAAACCCTTAAAATCATTATTGATGTTAACCATTGTATTACTATTAACAAAAGCAACGGTTTTATTTTTTGGATCCATCAATCCACTAATATTATTAGCAATAAAAGCACTATTTCGACTAGTAACAAATCCTCTAACAGTAAAAGTACGATTAACAATATTGTACTTATCACCAATTTTTAAATTATTATTATTAGCAAATTGTTCATAAATTAAAATTTCATTATCTTGTAATGGTAACTCTTCCAAACTTTGTTTATAATTACCTACTAAAATTGGTGGATCAATAATATTTTTAAGAACTGTTTGTGTAAAGAGAAAAGATTTACCGGTCATTAATAAATCATTAACTAAAGTATATTGATTTCATTCAATATTTTGAAATAACATGCCATTAATAATTAAAAAATATAGTTGTGATTGCAAAGAAATATCAATTGTATTATATTCATGATTAGTGTATGATATTTTATGATAAATTTTATCTTGATAAATTTTTAATGCTTTATCATTTAAAATAAAATAGTTTACTTGATTAATATTTGTCTTTCCATCATAAACATAACTATTAATTAAATTACGCATTGCATTTTTATATTCTTCAGAAGAGTTATAACCTTGATGATAATCATTAGAAACTAATAGTTTAAAATCAACATAATCATGATGATATTTAGTAGATATATTATTTCCAATTTGTAAATAATTATTAGCATGAGAATCACTTAAATCACTACTACCATTAAAAATAAAACGATAAGTATCGCTATTAGCATTAACTAAAGCAATTTGAAAAGTTGCATGATTTAATTTAAAAGTATCAATACTATCATCTTGTTTATAATATGACATATTTTCCAATCATAATCCTAAATGTGTTTTATAATAATTATATTCTTTTTCAAAACTATTTTTTTCAATTGGTAATTCATTTAATTCTTGAAAATTAGTATTTTGACTAATATCATTTAAATATTGATTTTCTACATATTGATCAGAAAATTGAATGCTTAAAAAAGTTATAATCATAATCATAACTAAAAAGCCTAACCCTAAAACTTGAATAATATTTTTTCTTTGTTCACGCAAATAATTAAAAAATATTTTTACCATATTCCACTAACCTCAGTTGATACTTCAAATTAATTTTATCAATTTAAAAATATTTTTTAAAATTAAAACATTTTAATGTGTAATTTTTTATTTAATAGCAGCAAACCAGATTATATATTATTTAGTTAATGTCATTAATTGTTTATTATTAACGTTTAACTTTCAAGTAATAATGTATGAAACTAAATAAATTAAAATATTTATACTAATCATCAATGCAAAATATCATCAAGGAAAAACAATAGGAAATGCGATTTTTGCAAAAGTTGCTAATAAATTAGAAAGTACCATTACTAAAGAAGGAACAATAAAAACAGCAACCAAACTACTCATTACCAATGCCGGTATTATTACCAGAAAGAAATTATAAGAAACTTCTAATGCCGTATAGCCTAAACTTCGTAAAATATTAATTAATATTAAATTATCACGAACACTAATATTAGTAACAATAACAATAATCATTAATGATAATATAACACTAAAAATACCAAAAAATGAAATGATTATTTGTAAACTATATTGATTATTCTTCATAATACTACGTAAATTACTAATATCATACACTAATGATAATGAAGTACTAATACCTTTACTTTCCAAATATCCTGAGTGTGAAATTTGTGCTAAATCAATATTATAATCATTTTTATTACTAATAATTGGTAAGTAATGTTTAAACTCATTATCAGTAAATTTGCTTAATTTACTATTAGCAAAATTATTTTCTAATAAGTCACTTTTACTACCAAACAAAATCTCATTAAGTCAAAGTTTAGGCATTACTATTATTTTTGGATCTAATTTATTAATATAATCATAAGCAATACCAATTATATATTTTATTTGATTATCTAATCCTTTATACCTATAAATAACACTATTATTAAGTTGTTCTCCACCATTATAAACATTGGCAACCGAAGGTAAAGCAGAAGTAGCCATTGGAATAAATTGAACAGCACTACTATCTGGATTTTTAATTCCTAATTTTTGAATTAAATGATTACGAATATTAATAAATTGTTTATCTTGCCAATTATTAGAAACTTCCATATCAGCTAAATTTAATTTACTAAAAGTAGAGAAATCACTTATACTAAAATTTAGAGATAAAAAATCACTTAAACTATCATCAATACCATAAGCAGTTCTTGGTGCACTTCAATTTTTAAAAGATTCTTTTGATAAGGTTTGTGTATCATTATCAAAAACAGCACCAAGCTGATTAGGAAGTAACAGATTAGCCTTATCAAGTTCTAATTGTGTGTATGGTACTTCATACTGTTCATCATACGGAATTAAACCAAAACTTACCAATAAATCAGTATTGTTTTTATCGTTATTATTGGTTAAATAATTAAATAATATTTTATTTTTTTCTAAGAAATCCTTAACTATTGGTGGAATCTTTGATGGATTAGCAGCAATTCACTGTTTTATTTTTAATAATTCACTACCCATAATATAACAATTTTGAACATTAATCATAATTGATTTATTAGGATTAAGAGGATCAAATCGTTTAATTGCCGCTAATAATTCTGGATATAATGAAATTTTGCTTTTAATATTATCAACACTATTAAATTGATACATTAATTTATTTTCGTTATTAATAAAGTTAGTTTTAATATTATCATCAAATTGATAACCATTTTGATAATTAAAATTAGTTCCCGCAAATTGTGAACCTAACATATTATTAACTAAACCACTAGCAGCAAGCGCAAAGAATACTAATGTTGCAGCAAAAATAATAGTAAAACACATAATTAATGTTTTACCAAAACTACGTAGTGAAGTAGTAACGGCCAACTTATTACGATAACTAAATCTACCAATCACATATCTTGCAATAAAAGTAAAAGTTGAACTAATATTTATTTTATATTTTTGTTTTGAAATATTATTAGTAATTAAATCTAAGGGTTTACTTCTTAATAAGAATAATACCATTAAAAAACTAATGAAAGTTAAACTAATGATTGGAATAACAAGTAATAAAATAGCGATAATAATATTAAAGTACCAATCATAACTAATTAAGGCAACAGTACTAATATTAGTAATATAAATTAAATAATGCGCAACTGGAATCGAAATTAAAACACCAATAATAGCAAAAATAATTAAAGGAGCAATAATTGAAATTACTAATGATATACTTAACTGTCAATTTTTATATCCTGTTGCTTTTAAAATTCCAATTAATTTTTTATTACGATCAATCATTTTAAAAGTAATAATAAAAATAATAATAGTAGTCACAATAAAAATCAAAATTAAAAATAAACTAGAAATCTCTTCAATAACATTAATTCTATTATTAATGGAACTAAAAGATCATTCTTGCATACTAGTATAAAATCTAAGATTATTGATATTTAAGGGTGAAACTATTTTATTATAATCAATACCATTATTATAATATTTTGTACTTGCTATATCAGTAGGTGTTTTATAAGTTGCATGAAGATAATTATAAATTCATTCATTGTTTATTTGTGAATCAATATTTTTAGCCAAATCAGGATTAATACCTAAAAAAAAATCATCAATATTATTGCTAAATGCCTTTAAATCGAATTCAACTTTGCGCATCGTATTACCATTAGTAAAAGCGACAGTATTATTTTTTAAATCAAGTGAATTACCAAAATAACGACCAACAAATGCTGCTAATGAGCTTGTAGCATAACCACGAATAATAAACGTTTGTCCAGCAATTACATAATTTTGACCAATATGTAAATTATTTAGTTCAGCAAAATGTTTGTAAATTAAAATTTCATTATCTTGTAATGGTTTTTCTGTTAAACTTGGGCTACCATCTTTGACAATAATTGCTTTATTAACAATATATTCGGGCCCTGTTTCAATAAAAGCAAAATTTTTACTAGTAATTAATAAATCACGGACCATAACAGCATGTTGTCATTCAATATCTTTATATAACATTCCCATTGACATTATTTCATATAACTTAGATTCATTTTTAATATCTATTTCACTATAGTTTCGATTAGCATATGACAATTGTCCCTTAAAATTATCATTATAAAACTGTAAAGCAGCTTCACTAGTAATCATAAAATTTGTTGCATTTTCTGGATTTTTTTCTGGATGTAATGGATCATATAGATATTGATTTAGCATATTAGCATATTGTTCTATCGTTGCTTTATGAATATCATAAGATGGATAATTAATAGGAATATTAATTTTAAAATCAATATAATTATGGCTAGTATCATTAAAAAGACTATCACCAATAGCAAAATATTCTTTACTACTAGCGTCCCCACCATGAAAAGTAAAACGATATATATCAGGTCTAGTAGCATCTGGTATTGTTAACTGAAAAGTAGCTTTTGCCATCTTTTCTTTATCAATAGTATTATCTTTTTGATAATAATTAATATTATTTAAATAAGAACCAGCTTTATCTTTTTCATTATATTTTCCATCAAAATTAACATATTCTACTGGTGAAAAAAATGTATATTGATCAAATTCATTATGAGCAATATCGTTAACATATTGTTCAAATAAATAATTATTAGAAAAATTTAATGATAAAAAGGCAATAATCATAATCATTACTAAAAAACCTAAACCAAACATTTGTAATAAATTGTTTTTTTGTTCACGAATATAATTACGTAATAATTTAAACATGTTTATCCCTACTTATGATCACTTATTAATAAATTAGATTTTGACAGTTTTGCTAAAGCTGACTTTGCTGCTTCTTGCTCAGCTTTCTTTTTATTTGTTCCTACTCCTTTCCCCATTAGTATTTTATTATCTAAATACACATGAACAATAAAATAAGTAATATTATCTTTTTTAATTTGTTCCATAGTTTTATAATTAATAGGATCTCTTTTTTCTGCCTGTACTAATTCTTGTAATTTAGTTTTATAATCAATAATTGTTTCTAACTGATTAGTTTTAATCAATTCAAATAAGGTTAAGTCTAAGATTTTTTTCACTGCACTATTTCCTAAATCAAGATATACTGCAGCAAGAAATGATTCAAAAACATCTGATAAAATGCTTTCTCGTTGTTGCCCACCTGTATTTTTTTCACCATTTCCCAAAAATAAATAATCTTGTAATCCTAAAGCAATTGCCACTGCTGCCAATGTTTCTTGTCTAACTGCTTTACTACGTAAACTTGTTAATTGTCCCTCATCTTTATTTGGAAATAAGTGTCAAATGTAAGTTGAAATATTTTCCCCTAAAATCGAATCACCCAAAAATTCTAATCGCTCATATGAATAATCTAAATTATGTTCGTTTGAAAAAGAACGATGAGTAAACGCTTCACGATAATTACGATTAGATTTAATTTTTTCTAAAATACTCGATTTTAAAATATGTTCAATATTAATCATATTTTTCTCCTTAATACTTATTTATAAATTATAATTCTTGAATTTGTTTAGCTATTTTATTAGTAACATCTTGCTCAATAGCACGAATTAAAAGTTTTAAAGTACTATAATAAGATTTTTTATCACTAGATCCATGTGCTTTAAAAGCAATGCCATTAATACCTATTAATTGAGCACCACCTGTATTCTTATAATCAAAAGTCTTTTTAATATTTTTAAAAATACCAATTGACATTAAACCTAAAAATTTAGTTCATAAATTTTTTTTATAACCATTTTTAATTAATGTAAATAATAATGATGCCATGCCTTCAACTGATTTTAAAACAATATTACCTGAATAACCATCACAAATAATAATATCAACATCACCACTTAAAACATTTCGTGGTTCAATATTACCGTGAAAATTTAAAAAACTTAACTTTTCATTTTTTTGTGTTAATTGTTTTAGTTTAGCATATGTTGCTTTAGTTACTTCTGGACCTTTGCTTTCTTCAATACCAATATTTAGTAAACCAATTTTAGGACGTGAAATATTTTGAATAGTTTGACAATAAATATGACCCATTAATGCAAAATTAATTAATTCATCAACAGTATTTTCAATATTTGCTCCAACATCCAATAATACTACTTGTCGATCTTTTATTAAAGTAGGCATAATTGGCATGAATGCCGGACGTTTAATGCCTTTGATTTCGCCTAATAAAAAATGACAAGCACCAAGATAGGCAGCAGTTGAACCCGAAGTTAGAATCCCATCTGCTTTTTTATTTTTAACTAACTGAATAGCTTGATTCATAGAAGAATCAGTCATTCTAATACCAGCGAGTGGACCATCATTCATAGTTATTACTTGGGTTGTTGCTAGTATTGTTATTCTTGATGATAATGGCTTATTTTTTAATAAAATCTGCAAGTTTCCATTAATTTGTTTTTCATCACCAACTAAACAAATTTCAACGTTTTTGAATTCTTTAATAACTTCTAACGCTGCAGCAATAGCGGGCAAACTACCATGGTCTGAACCCATTACATCAAAAGCAATTTTCATAGTTCCTCCTAAAAACAAAAAATAATTTAAGAAACCTTAAATAATATTATATTATAATTATTGATAGTTTAATTATACGTTAATTTTTTTAATTCCTTAAGATTAACAATCCAACTAATACTGCATTTATTTATTTATTTTTAAATATGAATATTTCATTATTTGCTAGTAAAAAGTTAAAAAACAATTTATCTCTAATTATTTTGATATTGATTTTCTAAATAATTGTTTTTATTTACACCAGTTTTTTTTAAAGACCAAAACCCTTTTATTTATTTTATTAATAAAAAAACTTTAAAAGCAAAAAAACTAATATAAATATAAAAATATCTTATCATAATTTTACTAAAATCAAAAATAATCAAAGAATTAAAAAAAATATTAAAACATTTAATAGTGTTTATTTTAAAAATAAAAATAAACACTATTAATTTTATTATTATTCATAAAAATAAAAATAAAGTTAATTAAAAATAATTTTTATGTCAATATCGAGTGAAAATTTCCCAAAAATATTTATCAAAAAAAATAAAAAAGAAGTAAAATTTAACAAATAAAAGTTGCTTTGTTTTGAAAGTAAATATAAAAATATTTACTTTCAAAGGAGAACAAAATTATGAAATATTTTAGTCCAAGTTATTGATTTAAATTGTGAGTATTAACTGCTCCACTTTTAAATAATAAAATACAAGGTATTAATGGTAAGTCAATTGATAATTCAAATATTAAAAATTGAGTTAGAAAAAATACGACTAGTTTAGATTTAGTAAATCAACAATTAAATTTTGCAAGTAATAATCAAACAGATTTTATTATTAACAACCCAACAACAAATAGCAAAATAAATATGAATAAACATCGTCATGAAAAACACAGAAATCGATTAAAAAGAACATTAAATGGTAAAAACGAAATAAGGGGTAGTTGAGGTAAAGTAACTTGTTCATTTACACCAAAAACTTTTGAAGGAATAATAGCTGATTATCATTATTGAAAAGATAATCCTGCATGAGAACTTGGCGAAAAATTTAAAGAGGATATGATGCAACGATATAATTCTAATGATATTTCAATTACTTCAATTTTTCCATGAACATGAAAAGAAATACAACAAGTAGGTAAAACAATTTGAGATAATTTTTCAAAAATTGAAAAAGTATATACAGATAGTTCTAGAAAAGAACATATAGAAATTGTACTTTATGAAAAACCATTTAATTGATTTGATTTTGAATCAGTAAGAATAATAACAGAAGATGAGAAATATTATCCAAATAATCGTCTTGATAATTTAGAAAATGATTTTCCAGATTGAAATAAAGATATAAAAATTAATTTAGGAAAAATTAATCATAACGTTGATAACGAAATTAAAAGTGCCATAAAGAAAAAATATCATAATTTTAAATTATCAGAAGTTTATTTATTGGATAAATCTAATTACTCACACTTTATTGGCTATTTTGAAAAAAAATAATTGTTGGTACTTTTAGTCCCTATTCTTATGGTTTGACAAAACCAACTTTTACCTATGTAACACAAGATAAATTTAATGAAATTTCAAATATTATAGCAAATGATTCAAAAGTTAAACAATGATTTGCACATATAAATGAATGAAATTCTACTTTACCACAAGCAATCAATAATTCTAAAACATTTAATCCTCAAGCATTATATAATTGAAAAAGACAAGAAAAAGAAATAATAAAAGGTTATATAAGAGATTGAAGTTATATTTCAACTTTAATTGAACATGAATTAAAGTTAGATGAATTAAACAAAAATATTCAAGGAATCAAAGCAGATTTTGAAACTTTAAAAAAACAAGTTAATGAACTTGACAACAGACTTCTAAATCTAGAAAATAAATCAAATTTAAATTGTGAAAACACATTAACTATTGTTAATGGTGCTTTAAATACTATTCCCATAATTGGTAATGTTGTTGGTGTTATTACAACAATGGCTTCTGGTGCTTGTGCTATTGGTGGTGTATAATTTTATTTTTTTATATCTTTAAAATCAATTTTAAGACATCAAATTTGCTGCTCGACAAACAATTTAAAATTTTATATAGTTAAGTATTCACAAAAATAATCTTTTATAAAAAGAATTTTGGTAATGTTTAGTAATCTGTGTAACTTACAAAAATAACTATGTTTAATTAATTCTAGTAAATATAATTAAATGACTAGAAAGAGTGAGTTACAGATGGCTAAAAAAGATAACTTTAATAATAATGATCCAATATCAAAAGCAGTAGATTTATTATTAGAAAATACTGAAGATTTAACAACAGTTTTTAAAGAAGGGGGTTTATATAAAGAATTAACAAAACGTTTAGTTGAAAAAATCTTGAATTCTGAAATGCAAAATTATTTAGGATATGAAAAAAATCAACATAGTAATAGTGACAATGCTCGTAATGGTATAAGTTCAAAAAAATTAATAACTCAACAAGGTAAAATTGAGATTGATGTACCACGAGATCGTAATAGTAATTTTACTCCTGTAATAGTGCCAAAAAGACAGAGAAGATTTGATGGTTTTGATCAACAAGTTCTTTCCTTATATGCAAAAGGTATGACATTATCAGATATTAGAATGCAGTTACAAGAGTTATATCATGGTGCTGATATTAGTGAAAGTGTTATTAGTCAAATTACTGATGATGTGATTGATGATGTCAAAGCATGACAAAATAGACCATTAGAAGGCATTTATCCCATTATTTATTTTGATTGTATAGTAGTTAAAGTACGACAAGATAAACGCATTATTAACAAATCAGTTTATATAGCTTTAGGTGTTGATTTAGAAGGTAAAAAAGATGTTTTAAATTTATGAATTAGTGAAAATGAAGGCGCTAAATTTTGATTAGCAAATTTCACAGAAATGAAAAATCGTGGCTTAAATGATATTCTTATTGCTTGTAGTGACAACTTAACAGGCATGTCAGAAGCAATACAATCAGTTTATCCTAAAACTGAACATCAATTATGTATAGTTCATCAAATCAGAAATAGTTTAAAATATGTTTCATACAAACATCGAAAATCACTAGTTACAGATTTAAAGCCAATTTATAATGCATGTAGTGAAGAACAAGCAATGCAAGCTTTAGAATCATTTGAAAGTAAATGAAATAAACACTATCCTCAAATTGCTAAATCTTGATATAAAAATTGAGATAATTTAATGATTTTTATTAGTTATCCTCCAGAAATCAAAAGAGTGATTTATACTACAAATTCTATTGAATCTGTTAATAGTCAATTACGAAAAGTCATCAGAAATAGCTGAATTATACTTGTAAGTGCAAGTAAATAAAATTGCAAAAAATTCTCATATAAAAATTTCATAATGCTAAATTTAGTTTAGAAAAAAGTAAGTAGTTTTTATATGAGTTATAAACATCTTGGCATAGATGAAAGGATTTATATTGAGAATCAATTGAAATTTAAATTTAAAATTAGTGAAATAGCTAAAAATCTTAATCGAAGTATTAGTACTATTATTCGAGAAATTAATAGAAATAAAGATAATAATCATTATTTTTCATTAATTGCACAAAATAAAGCTGAAAATTGAAAACAATCACATATTAGTTTTCATAAGTTTAAAAATAAGAATTTAGTAAAATATGTACAACAAAAATTACTATTAGGTTGATCACCTGAACAAATTTATGGCAGAATTAAAAATTTTCATAAAGAGTGAGTTATTAGTTTTAAAACAATTTATACTTGAATTTATTTTGGAATGCTTGATAAAGTTACTAGTAAAAATTTAAGAAGAAAAGGTAAAAAACGAAAATCTAAAGAAAATCGTGGCAAGTTTAATGGTAAATCAATTAAAGAACGAGATATAAATGTTAATGATCGTATAACACTTGGTCATTGAGAAGGAGATACTATAGTATCATCAAGAGGCAAAAGCAAATCATGTTTAATAACTTTAGTTGAAAGAGTATCACGATTTACTTTAGCAATATTAGTTAAAAACAGAACTACTAAAGTTATTAATAAAAATGTCAGTTATTATTTATCAATTCTTCCTAAAAACATTGTTAAAACTATTACTTTTGATCGTGGCAAAGAATTTTCAAATTGACAACAACTTGAAAAAAATTTAGATGTAAAAATTTATTTTGCCAATCCATATTCACCTTGACAAAGAGGTACTAATGAAAATACTAATGGTTTAATTAGAGAAAAATTTCCTAAAAAATTTATTTTTTCAAAAACTAATAAAAATGAAGTTCATAAATTTATATTGTCTTTAAATCAAAGACCGAGAAAAATATTAAATTATCTTTCACCAATCGAATATTTGGATAGAAAAATAATTTAGTTGCACTTACCTTTACAATTTAGCTTTTATTATTTAATTCAAAGTTTATGTTTAGATTAACTACTAAAATTTATTTTCTTCTTATTTTATAGTATGATTTACCTATAAACTTATTTTTTTATTATAAAGGAGAAATAATAATGAATGTACTAAAAACATATGAGATTTGAAAAAAGCAAAACTTACCACAACACTTAAAAAAACAATTAACTACAATGTCTAAAAGTGAAATTGAAGATGCTTTTACTACAACTTTAGAATTTGGTACAGCTGGCATGCGTGGTATTACTGGAGTTGGTACCGGCAGAATTAATGAAATTATTATTATGAAGGCAACTGTCGCATTTATTCAATATTTAAAATCTGCCTTTTCTGAAAAAGACTTACTTCGTGGTGTTATTATTGCTCATGATAATCGTCACTTTTCAGCAGAATTTACAATGTTAACAGCAAAAACTTTAGCTAAACATAAAATTCCTGTTTTTTTATTTAAAAATAATGATTTAAGACCAACACCAGTACTTTCATATAGTATTAGAAAAGTTAATGCTCTTGCTGGAATTGTTATTACAGCCAGTCATAATCCTCCTGAATATAATGGTTATAAAATTTATGATCAATATGGCTGTCAATTTCTTCCTAATGTTACCAATATAATTAGCAATAAAATGGAACAATTGCCTGATGATTTTCAATTAACATTCGATTATGATACTAACCTAATTAAAGAAGTGCCTTCAACAGTAGAAGATAATTATCGTGACGATATTAAAAATTTACAGTTTTATCCACAAGTTAAAAATCGTAACTTTAAAATTGTATTTTCTAATCTACACGGTACTAGTCGTGAATGAGTTAAACCAATTTTAGAACAATGCGGTTATGAAATTATTTTAGTAACAGAGCAAGCTAACTATGATCCTGATTTTAAAGGTGTAGTGTCGCCCAATCCCGAAGTAAAACCAACATTTGATTTAGCAATTAAACATGCTAAAAAACATGATGCACCATTAATTATTTTAAATGATCCTGATGCTGATCGCATTGGTATTGCTGTAAAACATAATAATGATTATGTATTATTAACAGGTAATGAAACAGCACCAATTTTATTAGAATATTTATTAAGCCATTATCAACTTAATAAAACAATGCCAAAAAATCCTGTTATGTACAATACATTTGTTACTTCAAATTTATCTGATATGATTGCTAAATCATATGGATGTCAAGTTATTAAAACATTAACTGGTTTTAAATGAATTGGTGCAGAAATGCTAAAAGAAAAAGAACGTAACATTAACTTTGTTTTTGGTTTTGAAGAAGCATATGGTTATGTTATTAAAGATATTACTCGTGACAAAGATGGTATTCAATCAGCAATAGTAGCAGCAGAAGCGGCTTGATATTATCAAAAGTCACAAAAAACATTAGTTGATGTTTTAGAAAATATTTATCAAAAATTTGGATATTATTACTGTTATACTGTTAATCTTATTTTAAAAGGCAAAACAGGACAAAATACTATTAATAATATGTTAGAAACATTAAGAACTAGTAAAATACCAACACTTAATAATATTAAAACAATTAAAGTTGAAGATTATCAAACTGGTTTACATGGAATGCCATCGCAAAATTTACTAAAATTTTACTTCAGTGATGGTTCATGATTTGCTGTTAGACCTAGTGGAACTGAGCCAAAAAATAAATTCTATTTTGTTTGTGTTGATAAAACCATTAATGATGCACAATTAAAAATGAGAAAAATGTATGAAGAATTAGCTATCAAATATCTAAATATCAAAGATATAAAATGATAGAAAGGAACTAAAAAATGACTGTAATTAAAGATATTAAACCTAATAATGTTTTAAGTTTGGTAGTAATTATTAATCGAGTAATTCAAGGTGTTGCTTCTAACAATACTAATTATTTAAACTTACAATTACAAGATAAAACTGGGACAATTTCAGCAAGAATTTGAGACGTAAGCAAAGAAACTATTGAACAATTAACAATAGGACAAGTAATTAAAATTGAAGCAAATAGCATTAATTATAATAATGAAATACAACTAAAAATTAATAATTGAACTATTATTACTAATCCTAGTGAATATTATGATTTATTACTTACACAAGCACCAATTAATATTATTGAAGCATGAACTGAAATTAGTCAAACAATAAAGGAATTTAAAAATCCAATTTTAAAAAAAGTATTAATCCAATGTTTTAATAAAAAAAATATTGATGATTATAAAAAGTGACCAGCAGCAGTTAAAATGCATCATGCTGTTCAAAGCGGTTTATTATGACACTCAGTAACAATGTTAAGAATGGCAAAACAAGTAGTAGCACTTTATAATGATCGTAATATTAATAGTGAACTATTATATGCAGGAATCATTATGCATGATTATGGAAAAATGGTTGAATTAAATAATAATCCTATTAGTTCATATACACTATCAGGTAAAATAATTGGTCATATTTCATTAGGTGCAATGCAAGTTACACTTGCTTGTAAGGAATTAAATATTAACTTAGACGAAGAAATCGTAGTTTTATTACAGCATCTAATATTAGCTAGTCATGGTAAATATGAATATGGTTCACCTGTCTTACCAAAAACAATAGAAGCTGAAATTTTACATCATTTAGATAACTTAGATTCAAAGATCTATGCAATTGATGAAGCATTGGTTAATATTAATGTTGGTGAATCAACTGCTCGTATTGCAAGTATTGAAAATAGAATGTTCTATAAACATCAAAATTTAAAAGAAAAAAATAAAAAAGTTTAAATAATAAAAACTCTCGAGGCTTTTTAGTAATCTGTGTTTCTTTGTTTTGCAAAGTACTAGTTCAGATTAATTCTGTCTTCAAATTTTATCATAAAATGAGCAATTGCTGTATTTCAATTTTGAATGGGCATTGTTCATTTTTTTGTTATATTTTCAATTGCTAAGTAAAATATTTTGAAAACTGCCATATCATTTGGAAAAACTTTTTTATTTCTGATGACTTTTCGTAATTGACTATTAACAGATTCAATAGAATTTGTAGTATAAATCACTCTTTTGATTTCTGGAGGATAACTAATAAAAATCATTAAATTATCTCAATTTTTATATCAAGATTTAGCAATTTGAGGATAGTGTTTATTTCATTTATTTTCAAATGATTCTAAAGCTTGCATTGCTTGTTCTTCACTACATGCATTATAAATTGGCTTTAAATCTGTAACTAGTGATTTTCGATGTTTGTATGAAACATATTTTAAACTATTTCTGATTTGATGAACTATACATAATTGATGTTCAGTTTTAGGATAAACTGATTGTATTGCTTCTGACATGCCTGTTAAGTTGTCACTACAAGCAATAAGAATATCATTTAAGCCATGATTTTTCATTTCTGTGAAATTTGCTAATCAAAATTTAGCGCCTTCATTTTCACTAATTCATAAACCTAAAACATCTTTTTTACCTTCTAAATCAACACCTAAAGCTATATAAACTGATTTGTTAATAATGCGTTTATCTTGTCGTACTTTAACTACTATACAATCAAAATAAACAATGGGATAAATGCCTTCTAATGGTCTATTTTGTCATGCTTTGACATCATCAATCACATCATCAGTAATTTGACTAATAACACTTTCACTAATATCAGCACCATGATATAACTCTTGTAACTGCATTCTAATATTTACTAGAATTAATTAAACATAGTTATTTTTGTAAGTTACACAGATTACTAAACATTACCAAACTCTCTTTTAATTAAAAGAGAGTTTATTTTTTATCATAAATTTTAATAAATTAATTTATATTTATTTTTATAGGATAAAAATAACCAGTTTCTGTATTACCATAAAAAATCAATACATTTGCTTCTTTATCTGATTCTTTATCTTTAAATCAATCATTAGGTACTGGCTTTTCATTTTTATCATAAATTTCATTTTCATTTCTAAGCTTATTAAAATCAATTTTTTCTTTATACATACCTTTTAATAAAACTTTAACAGCTAATTCTGAATTTTTTTGTAATTTTTTTAATTTATTTATAACATCTGTTACTGCTTCTTGTTTATTCATTGTTTCTTTAGTTGAAGTTGCTGGTGCTCATGAAGCGAATGGCAAAGTTGTCTTTGCAAAATAATTTTGCATATCAATATCTGAAATAATTGTTTGTTTAGTTATATCAATCATTGTTGAACCTTGATAATTTGGATCATTTGAATTACTACTTATTTTGACAACTATTTTAGATACTTTTTCAAGTTCTTGTTTATTGTTTGTTATTTCTTCATTATTTTCGTTATAAAATTAAAGTTGATAACCAGCAGCTAATGGTGTTGACTTAAATTCATCAAAATTATTTATATTACTAATTAATTCTTTATAACTTTTACTTGGATTAGCAATAATGTCTAAACCAGTTAATTGAATAATAGTACTTAAATCAGTTTTATCAGATTGTTCTTTTATATTTATTTTAATTGATGCTGTTGAACCTTGATAATTCAAATCATTACTATTGCTAGTAATAACTATATATAAATCACCAACTTTTTGTAATTTAGCAGTTATATCATTTTTAGCTTCTTTATCACTAAAATATTTAATTACAGGGTTACCTAACTTTGGATTTAAGTTTTTAACTTCTATTGTATTATTTATTAATGTATCTAATTTTTTATTACTTTTATTAACATCTACAGTAATATTTGTTGTTAGTTTAGTAATTTTATCTTTTAATTCTGTTTTTTGTGTTGTGTTATTATCACAAGCAACAACTGATAATGGTATTGGTGTTGATATTGTTAAGATCGATAATAATTTTACTAAGTTTTTCATTTTTTACCTCGCTTAAAAATAATAAGTTAATTTAAAAACCAATAAAGATTTTGAATTAATAATATATGAAAACCAAATATTTTACAATATAACTTTAATATGCAAAAATACTTGTAAATTAAGTTATTTTTTAAAAAATTTCTTTTCTTTTTTATATGCTGAATTATACTTGTAAGTGCAAGTAAATAAAATTGCAAAAAATTCTCATATAAAAATTTCATAATGCTAAATTTAGTTTAGAAAAAAGTAAGGAGTTTTTATATGAGTTATAAACATCTTGGCATAGATGAAAGGATTTATATTGAGAATCAATTGAAATTTAAATTTAAAATTAGTGAAATAGCTAAAAATCTTAATCGAAGTATTAGTACTATTATTCGAGAAATTAATAGAAATAAAGATAATAATCATTATTTTTCATTAATTGCACAAAATAAAGCTGAAAATCGAAAACAATCACATATTAGTTTTCATAAGTTTAAAAATAAGAATTTAGTAAAATATGTACAACAAAAATTACTATTAGGTTGATCACCTGAACAAATTTATGGCAGAATTAAAAATTTTCATAAAAAGAGTGAGTTATTAGTTTTAAAACAATTTATACTTGAATTTATTTTGGAATGCTTGATAAAGTTACTAGTAAAAATTTAAGAAGAAAAGGTAAAAAACGAAAATCTAAAGAAAATTGTGGCAAGTTTAATGGTAAATCAATTAAAGAACGAGATATAAATGTTAATGATCGTATAACACTTGGTCATTGAGAAGGAGATACTATAGTATCATCAAGAGGCAAAAGCAAATCATGTTTAATAACTTTAGTTGAAAGAGTATCACGATTTACTTTAGCAATATTAGTTAAAAACAGAACTACTAAAGTTATTAATAAAAATGTCAGTTATTATTTATCAATTCTTCCTAAAAACATTGTTAAAACTATTACTTTTGATCGTGGCAAAGAATTTTCAAATTGACAACAACTTGAAAAAAATTTAAATGTAAAAATTTATTTTGCCAATCCATATTCACCTTGACAAAGAGGTACTAATGAAAATACTAATGGTTTAATTAGAGAAAAATTTCCTAAAAAATTTATTTTTTTAAAAACTAATAAAAATGAAGTTCATAAATTTATATTGTCTTTAAATCAAAGACCGAGAAAAATATTAAATTATCTTTCACCAATCGAATATTTGGATAGAAAAATAATTTAGTTGCACTTACCTTTACAATTTAGCATATAAAATAACTTGTCAGGATATCAAAAATAATGTTATTGAACATTTTGCTGATGGAAAAAGATATGTTGATATTTTACATACTATGAAGCAAACAAAATTTAGTACAACAAGTATTAGTAGATTATTTCAAGAATATCAAGTTAATAAATTAGATGTTCCTAAAATAAAATTAGAACCAAATCAATTTATTTATATTAGTATTGATGATGGACATCGAAAATTTTGAAAATTTAAACGCAATTCTGGTAAATATTCAATGCGTTTAGTATTATTTTGTACAGATAATGTTAATCATAAATTAGTTAATAAAAGAGCAGATGTAATAATAAGACCAACAAAAACAGCAATTGGTGTTAAAAAAACTGCTGAATTTATCAAAGAACAAGGAAATAGATTTTTTGAAAATTTTGACCAAGCAAAAATTATTATTTGTGGAGATAGTGCAGGATGAATTAAAGAAGTTGCTGATTATTTAGGTGCAAATTTTGTTTTAGATAAATTCCATTTAGTTAAAAAATTATATGTTGGAATAATCGCTGGAAATAAAGGAAAATATTGAAACGAATATAATACTTGTAGAAATTTTATTGAAAATGGTCAATATGATGAGTTAATAAAATATATGAATGAAATATTAAAAAACCATAAAAAATTAAAAAAACAATATTTTAAAAATAATAAACAAGGTATTGAAAATCAAGGTGCAAAGTGAAATATAGGTTGTTTTACAGAAGGTAATATTTGACATATTTTAAAAGAAATGCTTGGTAATAGAACTTATAACATAAATATTTATATTAAAATGGTTATTTTTAAATGTAATCAAATAAATTTAAAAACATAATTTAATTTATTTTTTTATTAAAATTTTAAAAACTTATTAAATTAAAAGTTAATAAGAATTTTTGTTGTGTATAAATATTAATTTTATTTTTCATTTTTTTAATATTTGTATTTTAATTGAAATTCATTTAATTTAGTAGTAAGATTTATTTACAATTGCATATAATTACAGTTATTTCTTGTCTATAATTTAAAAGAAATGTTTAAAAAGTAATTATATCCTCCGTTTTTGTTACCGTCCCCTCATATAAAAACTCCTTACTTTTTTCTAAACTAAATTTAGCATTATGAAATTTTTATATGAGAATTTTTTGCAATTTTATTTACTTGCACTTACAAGTATAATTCAGCAAATAACACAAAAGATACTGCTTTAACACTTTCTATTGAACAAGGTCATGAAAATATAGTTAAAATTTTAATAACAAACGGTGCTAATGTTAATTATATAAATAAAGATTATGATACGCCTTTATTATTAGCTACCAAAAAAGGTTACATAAAAATAGTTAATCTTTTAATAACAAATGGTACTAACATTAATTATATAAACAAAAATGATGATACAGCTTTATTATTAGCTGCTGAACAAGGTCACACAGAAATAGTTAATCTTTTAATAACAAACGGTGCTAATGTTAATCATAAAAATGAAATCAATGGTGATCATACTGCTTTAACACTAGCTGCTGAACAAGGTCACACAGAAATAGTTAATCTTTTAATAACAAACGGTGCTAATGTTAATCATAAAACAAAATTTGGCAATACTGCTTTAACAAAGGCCGCTAAAAATGGCCATTTAAATGTAGTTGATTTATTAATAGCCAATGGTGCTGATATTAATCAAATAAATTTACGTAGTGAAACTGCTTTAATAAGAGCACAAAAACAAAAATATACAAAAGTAGAAAAAATTTTAACAAAACAATGTTCTTTAGAATCTAATAAAAATGAAATCAATGCAACTAATTATAATAATAAACCATCAATAAAGGTTACTGTTCTTTTGTATTAAAAGAACAGTAACCTTGTTAAATGTTTAATCTTATCTATTATAAAACTTTTTATTATTTATGCCATATTTTTAATATTATTAATTAATTGATAATTAATAGGATTATTAAAATTATTATCTTCGTGCACACATTTTCCAACGTGAATATCATTAATACCATTTTTTAATAAAACATTAACATTTTCTAAATTAACTCCACCACCAGCAAGAATTTTTATTGGTAAATTTAATTTCTTTAATTCTTTAAATTTATTAATATTATTTACAATATTATCTTGACCACCAGAAGTTAAAACTGTAGTAACACCTAATTTTACTAACTGTTCTAAAGCTTGTTTTTTATTAAAAATTTCATCAAAAGCACGATGAAAAGTTATTTTTAAAGGCTTTGCTAATTTAATAATTTCACTCATTCTTTCAACATCAATATTATTATCTTTAGTTAAAATACCACAAACAATACCTGATGCATGAGTTGTTTTAATAAATTCAATATCTCTTTTAAAGATTTTAAAATCATTATCAGTAATATTAAAACCATTATTATTTCTAACCATAACCATTACTGGTTTCAATGAAATTTTACATGCTTCAGCAATCAATTCATAATTTGGAGTATAACCACCAAATTCCATAGCAGTACAAAGTTCAACTTGATTAGCTAAAGAATTATTAATTTTTTCTATATCTTTTAAAGATGTAGCTATTACTTCTAAAAACATAAAATATCTCTCCCCATCTTATTTTTTTGATAAATAAGTTTTCAATAAACTAACTTTATCTAATTTCTCTCAAGGTAATTGTAAATCATTTCTACCAAAATGACCATAAGTTGATAATTGTTGATAATTTTGTTTAAATAACTCTAATTTATCAATCATAGCACTAGCAGAACAATCAAAGACTTGATAAATTATTTCTGTTAATTTTGCCTCTGTTAAACCGGAAATAATAGTTTGATGAGTATTAACAAATATTGCAATTGGTTCAGGAGTTCCAATTGCATAAGCTAATTGTACTTCACAAATCTTTGCTAAGTTAGCAGCAACAATATTTTTAACAATATACCTAGCATAATAAGCACCCGTTCTATCAACTTTAGTGGGATCTTTTCCTGAAAAAGCTCCCCCGCCATGACAAGCAGCTCCACCATAAGTATCAACCATTAATTTTCTTCCTGTTAAACCAGTATCACCAGCAGGTCCACCAATTACAAATTTACCAGTTGGATTAATTAAATATTTAAAATCAAGATTTAAATGATATTTATTAGCAATATATTGCATAATTTCTTTATGAATAAATGTTTTAAATTGTTTTTCATCATAATTTGCTTGATGTTGAATGCTCATTAAAATAGTATGTATTTTTAAATTTTTAGGGTCTTCTTGATCAATAGTAACTTGCGCTTTCATATCAAGAAGTGCATACTTAAATTTTTTTTCCTTTCGTAATTTTGTAGCTCGTTTAATTAATTCATGTGCTAAAACAATTGCTAATGGCATATATTCTGATGTTTGCTGACATGCATAACCAAACATTATTCCTTGATCACCAGCACCAATTTGATGATTTTTTAATTCAACACCTTGTAAAATATCAGGTGATTGTTCATGAATTAACACTTTAATTTCACAAGTAAAACCATTAAATCCAATTTCATCATTTATATAACCAATTTCAGTAATAACTTTTCGCGCAATTGCTTGATAATCAACTTGAGCATGACTATGAACTTCACCACCAATTAAAACAAAATTTGTAGTAATAAAAACCTCACATGCTACTTTGGCATGTGGATCTTGTTTTAAAAAAGCATCTAAAATTGCATCAGCAATTTGATCACAAATCTTATCAGGATGACCAGGAGCAACAGACTCACTAGTAAAAAGAGGATGGGTAATATTAGGTATTAATTTCATATTTTTTAACCTTTCTCAAGTAAAATTTTTTTTGTAATTCATGGCATAATTTCATTATCAAATATATCTTTAATATTAGGTTCATTAATTAAAGCATGTTTACCATCAAAAATAAAAACATAACTATGATGTTTCTTCCAATATTTTTTATTAATTTTAAGTTGATGAAAATCACTAAATACATCATCAGCACTTTGCAAGATTAACGTTGGAAGTTTTGAATTACTAATTTCCATTATACTTTTTTTATTAATTTTTTTAAATTGTAGTAAAAAACGTAATGATCAATTTTGACGATTACTATATCTTTGATTTATATTAGTAATATGAGCATTATTACTAGAAATATCTTGATTTTCAACATAGATTGGCATTTGAATATTAGAATTAAAAATAAAAGCAAAACAAAAACAAATAATAAAACTTAATGAAAATTGATAAAGATTTTTTTTAGTTACTAAATTACTAATAATTAATGCTGATACTTGTGAATTATTTTTAACAGCATGACTAGCAATAGCTGCGCCTAATGATTCACCAAAAATAATAATTTTTTGATTAGGATATTTAGATTTTACTGCACTTATTATATCTTTTAAATCATTAATATCAGTACCTAATGATTTAAATTTTCAATCTTGTCCATTTTTACCATTACCTCTTCGATCATAAGTAATTAAAGATAGTTGTGATTTTTTACAAAAAGAACTTAATAATTTAAAATCATCTTTTTGACCTTGCAAGCCATGAGCACCAATAATAATGACTGTACTTTTATCAACCATTTGCTTAAATAATTTTACTTCATAACCATCACGTAAAATAATTACCTTTTCTCGTATTTCAGCAGCTTGTTGTACATGAACATTATCTTTAATTTTTGCCATTAATAAAATTCTTAAAATTATTAAAATAATTAATATACTAATCCCAATTAAAATCGAATATAAACCATTTTTATCAGTAAAAAAATTAGCATTGTTTCATATCATGTTAAAGTTAGTCCCTTCCTATATTTGTAATTATTTGTAAATTTTAAAATTAGGTGCTTGTGGATGAATAAAAATACGTTCAATTTTTTGTGCTTTATTTGTCTCATCATTAATAGTTAATAAAACAGCTGAAAATTGACCTTCACCATCAGCTGGACTAAATTTTGCCGGCATACTTTTTTTATCACGAATAATAACTTCTTCAGCTTTAGCACCAATAATAGAATAAAACGGACCTGTCATTCCAACATCACTAATAAAAGCAGTACCTTTTGGTAATAAACGATTATCTGCTGTTTGAACATGAGTATGAGTTCCTACCACACAAGTAACTTGACCATCAAAATTTCAAGCAAAAGATAACTTTTCCGCTGTTGCTTCAGCATGAAAATCAATAATATGAATGTCACTTTTTTCTTCACTATTTTGTTTATCAATCGTAATAAGTTGTTCAAGAGCAAAATAAGGATTATCAGATTTATCCATGAAAGTACGACCAATTAAGTTTGTTACACGTACTTTTTTATTACCAACTTTAACTAAAATTGTACCATTACCTGGATGATAAGGATTATAATTTAAAGGACGCAATAAATCGGGAGTTGTATTAATATACTTAGCAACATCAGGATGACCAAAAATATGATTACCGGTAGTAATAATATCAATACCAGCATTTTTTAATTCATCATAGTGTTTTTTACATAATGATTTACCATGAGTAGTATTTTCACCATTCGCAACTACTAAATCAATATTAAATTGATTTTCATATTCCTTTTTTATTTTAGGAATTCAATATTTAACCATTTGTCTACCAACAATACTGTAAATATCACCAATTATTAAAATCTTCATTAATTTCCACCTACTTTATTCTATTTTATCAATTTCTTGTAAAACTTTAATAAAATTATACTTTTCCGTATATTTTTCATATATTACTTGTCGTTGTTTATATTTTTCATAAAGATGCAACTTACTTTCATATTTATTTAATAAAATAATAACTTTTTGTAGACTATCATGAACAGCCGTTCGTGATACTTTTTGTAAATCAGCGATTTCTTGTAAAGATAAATTCTCAATAAAGTAATTTGTAAAATATTGTTTTTGTTTTGCTGTTAATAATGTATTATAAAAAGCAAATAAACTATAATATAAAACTTGTTTTTCTAAACTATTCATTTTCATACTCCACAAACAAATTACTTGTTAAACTAAAAATATACTTATCTAAATTAAACTCTTCCAAGTCATTAATACCTTCACCAAAACCCATTAATTTAACAGGAATATCTAATTCTTCCTTAATAGCAAGAATAATGCCACCTTTAGCAGTGCCATCCATTTTTGTTAAAATAATGCCAGTCAAAGAAACAATTTTCATAAATTCTTGCGCTTGATTAATACCATTTTGTCCAGTTGTACCATCAATTACTAACAATGTTTCATTAGCTTCATGTCCTAATTTCTGAGTAATAATTTTATTAATCTTTTTTAACTCCTGCATCAAATTAACTTTATTTTCTAATCTCCCTGCTGTATCAACAATAATAACATCACAACCTTCAGATTTAGCTGCTTCAATTCCAGCATAAACAACACTAGCTGGATCTTGCTTTGGTGTTCCTAAATAACAAGGAATACCAATTCTTTCTGCTCAAATTTGCAATTGTTCAACTGCACCAGCACGAAAAGTATCAGCAGCAACTAGAATTGGTTTTTTACCTTGTGTTTTTAATTTAGCTGCTAATTTAGCTGCTGATGTTGTCTTACCATTACCATTAACACCAACAACTAAAAATAACGAAATATTATTACTACTAAAATTTAATCTTGTAGAAACCAACTGACCATCAGTATAAATAACAAACATTTTATCAATAATAATATCATTAATATCTTTTGGTTTTGTTAATTTTTGGATTTTAGCTTCATGACGAATTTCATCAGTAATAGTTTCTGCCATTTTGTATCCAACATCTGCTAAAATTAATACTTCAGTTAATTCTTCAAAATATTGTTCATCAAGTTGATGATAACGCGCTGCTAATGCTTTAATTTTAGATGCAAATAATGTTCTTGACTTTTTAAGGCCCTGATCATATTTAGTTGTCTTTTGACCAAATAATTTTGTCTTTAAATTTTTAAAAAATGCCATATTTTCACCTACATTGTTTATTATACCAATAAATAACTAGTTATTTATGACATTAATACTTTAATTTTATTAAAATATTAATAGTACGATTTAAAAGTTTTATTTAATAAGTAATTTATTATATGCTGAATTATACTTGTAAGTGCAAGTAAATAAAATTGCAAAAAATTCTCATATAAAAATTTCATAATGCTAAATTTAGTTTAGAAAAAAGTAAGGAGTTTTTATATGAGTTATAAACATCTTGGCATAGATGAAAGGATTTATATTGAGAATCAATTGAAATTTAAATTTAAAATTAGTGAAATAGCTAAAAATCTTAATCGAAGTATTAGTACTATTATTCGAGAAATTAATAGAAATAAAGATAATAATCATTATTTTTCATTAATTGCACAAAATAAAGCTGAAAATCGAAAACAATCACATATTAGTTTTCATAAGTTTAAAAATAAGAATTTAGTAAAATATGTACAACAAAAATTACTATTAGGTTGATCACCTGAACAAATTTATGGCAGAATTAAAAATTTTCATAAAGAGTGAGTTATTAGTTTTAAAACAATTTATACTTGAATTTATTTTGGAATGCTTGATAAAGTTACTAGTAAAAATTTAAGAAGAAAAGGTAAAAAACGAAAATCTAAAGAAAATCGTGGCAAGTTTAATGGTAAATCAATTAAAGAACGAGATATAAATGTTAATGATCGTATAACACTTGGTCATTGAGAAGGAGATACTATAGTATCATCAAGAGGCAAAAGCAAATCATGTTTAATAACTTTAGTTGAAAGAGTATCACGATTTACTTTAGCAATATTAGTTAAAAACAGAACTACTAAAGTTATTAATAAAAATGTCAGTTATTATTTATCAATTCTTCCTAAAAACATTGTTAAAACTATTACTTTTGATCGTGGCAAAGAATTTTCAAATTGACAACAACTTGAAAAAAATTTAGATGTAAAAATTTATTTTGCCAATCCATATTCACCTTGACAAAGAGGTACTAATGAAAATACTAATGGTTTAATTAGAGAAAAATTTCCTAAAAAATTTATTTTTTCAAAAACTAATAAAAATGAAGTTCATAAATTTATATTGTCTTTAAATCAAAGACCGAGAAAAATATTAAATTATCTTTCACCAATCGAATATTTGGATAGAAAAATAATTTAGTTGCACTTACCTTTACAATTTAGCATATTTTAATTTAATAATAAATCCAAAAAATATCAATCATTTTTTCTTGATTTTAGCTAAAAATAAAAGATTGCTTTTGCAATCTTTTAACTTGTTTTATTAAATACATGATGAATTTGATGGGTTATATCCACTTGTTGAAGGTTGATTTTGTAAATCCATTGCATTTATTTTTTTAGTTTTATTAAAATTTAATAGGTTTATTTTTTCTTTAAATACATGTTTCTCATTATTAACAATTTCTTTTTCTAATAATAAATTTTTAAGTTGATCAGTCTTAATTAAAATATCCTTATTTATATCTTTGTTCTTATTAACACAACCAAAAGTAAAAATAATAATAATATAATTTAATAGTGAATTTATTTTTTTCTGTTCAAAATGTGCAATATCTCTTTCAATATTGGTAATTTCTCTTTCAATATTAGTAATTCTTTTAGTTATATTTAATAAGATTTGTTGATTTTGTTTTATTCTTAATTTTTTCATTTTTTTAAAAAAAAATTTAGAAACTTTCTTATCTTTTGAAAAATCTTTGGCAAAAGATAAACTATCATTACCCATTTTATCTTTCTCAATAAAATTAGCACCTTTATCAATTAATAAATTAATAAATTTTAAATCAGCATTACCCATTATAGCATAATGTAAAGGAGTATTATCTCTATTATTTTTGGCATTTATATTAACGCCATATTTAATTAATAGATCTGCAGCTTCTAAAAAATTATGAAAACATGCATAATGTAAAGGAGTATTACCAGAATTATCTTTTTCATTTATATTTAAATTATTTATTTTATTAGTAAGAAAATAAATAACTTCCTTATTATTACCATTTTGTAAAAAGTAAATAAAAAGTTTTTGATCAAAAACTTTTCTTAAGTTTTCATCCGTTAATATTCTTTTTGCTTCATTCAATTCTTGCATTTTAAGTTTTGATTGAGGATTATTATTTTTATCTGGGTGAGTTTTTAGAGCAGTCTGTTTGAATTTTTTTTTAATTTCTGCTACTGATGCTGTTGGTAATACATTTAATATATCATAATAATTAGAAATTAATGATTCATCTTTCAAAATTCTTTTTTTCTCCTTTCAAAATAAAAAACCCATTTACTTTAAAATAAAGTAATGAGTTAAAAACTATATTTAGTTTTCAAATAAAGTATACATATTTGACTATTAATTTGGTAAATTTAAATATTTAAATTTACCAAACATTCTTTAGTGAACTTTATTTTATTCATCAGATTTTAATAATTCAATTAAATTCATTTTATTTAATTCATGATTATTGATAATAAATGTTGATATATATATACCACCAATTATGGTAAAACTTACTGGTAATATTCATCATGTTATTGTAAATGGTAAAGCCACACCAACAAAACTAGTAAGAATAGAAATTAAACCATAAATTGCAAGGAAACCTAGGGTAAATCCTACAATATAACCAAGTAATGCTCAAGGTGTAAAAATACCTAAAGTAAAAGAATTAATTTCTCAATTAGTATATCCTTCTGCTTTCATATGAGCCATAAAACGACGAAATTGATCGGTAAATAAATCAGTAATCATAATAACAATTAATATTGAACAAATAATCGTTGTCACAATAAATAAAGCACTAGCACTGAAAGCAATATCTGACATTTTAGTAAGCATTGCTTGTTGTCTTAATAATAAATAATTTTTTTTGACCATTGGTATATTTTGATTACCACTTAAACTAGTGGTTGCATAAATAGTATAATCATCTAAATTTGATTTAAAACTCATTCTTCCAATTAAATCAAAAACATTAGCATTAGCACTTAACTTACCATTAAATCATTGAAATACATCCGTTCCTGAATAATAAGGATTATCATCAATATAACTATAACCCATAATTTCATTAGCTCATTTTTGATCAACATAGGCTTTAGGAGTATCATAAGAATCTTGAATTCCCACAACTTGATATGTATGAAGTGGATTATCATTACCCGTAATATTTTTTCATCATGTTGGCATGTTATTTTTAATATCTGCTTGTAAACTATCAGCATTAATATTATTTTCTTTAGTTAAAATATTATTATTAACCATTCCCATAAATCATTCTGCTGGACGGTTTAATAAAATACTTAATGGATCTTTAGGATCAAATCCATTATATGGCTTTACCAAATCATATGAAAAAGGTCTAATTCATTCACCTGTTGAATAGGAAATACGTGATAAATCAAAATCAATAGTTTTAGCATTATCAGCTGTTGGAATTTTACCCTTTATAGCATGATGATCAATATCAGAAGGCAATTTTAATCAAATATCATTAACATTATTTCAAGTACTAGGTTCATTATTTATAATTGGTTGTCCTTTTTCATCATACATACCATTATACCTAGTGCCGTGGATATCACTATATTCTTTACTATTATCAGATAATTTTATTTTTTGATCACCACGATAATTTCATTTTGTTCCACTTTTTGATCAAATGCCACCATTTGTAGTATAAGAATCTGTTGGTGGTGTTTCACCGTAATATCAATTTTCTTTTGGTAAAGGAATACTTTTACCATCAATATTTTTATAACATAGAGTATTAACTTGTGGTACACCACTAAATTGTGAACCAACATCTAATCCAAATTTAGATTGAAAAGCACGATTGATAACCATTGGAATAGCATTAGCATTAGCATTATATTTTAAAGCTTTAACTTCATCATTTTTTAATACCAACATCGCAGTATTGGGATTAATACCAATAACATCCATTAGTTCTTTTTTAGCAATTTTTGTACTTTCATCAACACCAACTTTAAACTGTGTTACTAATTCTTCATCTGGTCCATTAATATCACCATTATTAGTAGTTTTTGGATTAAAAGCAATAGTATTATGACCAATACTAAAATAATCATAAGGATCTTCTTTAATATTAGGTCTTGGCAAACTATCAATACTCTGACGAACAAAGCCTGGTAATACTTGCTTTAAAATTTCTTTAATTGCCTCTGGACCAGGTGGCACTCCAGGATTGGGAACTTGCAAAATATTAGGTAATTGGCCACTTGCAAAATTAACAATATTATATGAAAATATTTTTGATGGTGTATTATCTTCTTTACTTAAATCAGTTATTAACTGATTACTAAAATCTTTGCCACCTAATCAACTATATGATCAAACTAAATCATTAAGATCTAATGTCCCTGTTGATTGTTCTTGATAATAAGAGGACATTTTTTTTATAAACTCTGCTCTTTCAGATTCAGGAAAAGATAAATCAAAAATAAAAATATCAGCAAAATTATTAGTTAATTTTTCTTTTTTAAACAATAATGGATTATATCATCCAACACGTGCCTTTTTCTCATCATAAACAATTTTATCTTCAGGTCAAGGCATAGCACCATAAGTTGGATAATATTTCTCACCGCTTGGTCGATTAAAAAAATCTCATGAATATAATCCATATTTACTCATTGGCATATTCGGCATTGGTGTTTGATACTCATAATAATTTTTATATTTTTGAGTTTTGAAATAATTAACTTTTAAACTATTAATAGTGGCAGGAACTAGTGTTGTTGCTACAATTGAAAGTGAAGCTAAAGTAATAACTCCTGAAGTAACTAAAATTTTTTTTCAACTAGTTTTTGATAACGATAATAAAAAGCGAAGACGAAAATTATTTTGTAAAAACTTGCTAGTTCTATTTTTAGGAACACCTAAAGCTAAATCACTATCTTTTTTAATTAAAAATAAAGGATCACGTTTTAAAAGACGAAAGGCAGTTAATAAAGTAACAATTGAAATAAAACCAATAATTAAAACAATTGAAATAAATAATGGAACAACATCAAAGTTAAAAACATTATATGGTAAAACAAATAAAGTATTAAAAATCTCAGTTAAATATACCTGAATTACAAGACCAACAATTCAGCCAATTGGAATTGCAATTAATAGTGTTAATAATGGATATGCCAAATAAGAAATCGTAATTTGTCATGTTTTATAACCTATTGATTTTAAAATACCCATTGAAACTTGTCCATGTTGGATTGCTTTTTTAACAATTAAAGTAGTAATAAAAATAATAACCGTTAGTAAAAATAATACTCCTGCTATTGCTGCAAATAAAAATCCAATTATTGCTGAATTAAATATCTTTTCTTTACTATTATAAAGCGAAAACTGACTATTACTACTTGTAACTACAGGATTTGGATTAATAAGGTATGTAGAAGACGATTGTGGTATTGGAACTGTATTACCATATTTCTCAACTAAATACTTATTATAATCATATTGATTTAAATCACTAACACCATTATCACTAAATATTGTTTTTTGAAAAAAATCATTAAATAAATCAACATCAAATTCATGAATACTATTTTTAGGAATATTATTTCATTTTGTAAAATACATTAAAGTATTATCAGTTTTATCTGCTGTCTTATATCAATTTCCATCATTTCATTCTGAAGGTGTAACATAAGCAATAAATTCAGTTCTTGTATTGGGAATTGGATCTAAGTCACTAATCGTTGGATAAATATCATAAGCATCACCACCAATACCACTAACAATAAAGTCAGTACCATTAATATTAATATGATCGCCTGGTTTATACGCTTTATTACTTTTATTTTTTCTTGCATATTGTGGCGTAATAACTATTTCATTTTTACTTGTTGGTGCAACACCTTCAAATACTTTTAGATTAGTATGATTTAAAGCATTAGGTAAACCAATATCAATAATTTTAGTATTAATTTGAGTATTATTAATTACTCCAGCACTGGCAGTAAATTGATTACGAACATATAAATCACGCATTTGTAATGCTGCAACCGCACGAATTAAATATGAAGAAAAAGCGTCTCTTTCAGTGCCATCACTAATCATATTATAGTTAAAAGGTGAATGATAACCAATAGAAGTATTAGTAAAATTAGTATAAATGTTACTATCTGATTCTGTTGCAGAAAAATTACGATAAATTCTCATTCATTGACCATTCATACCATAATCATTATCTAATCTTGGATCAGGTTCAGTTTCCTTAACTACTTTAATAAAAAGTTCATTTCTTTCTGTTTGATCTTGTAAATTAACACTATCAGGAATAGTAGCATCATTAGAAGAAGATCTAAAATTTATTTTATTTTCTAAAATTCAAGTGGTAACTTTATCATTATCAGTCTCCTTTAATATCGGATCTGTTGAATGTTTTGTAATCCATTCCTTAATAAAAGTATTAATAGATTGAAGAATATTGGGTGCTGTTTTTTTTAAAAAAACATCACGATATAAATCATCTGCTGCTGTTTTAAAATGGTTTTTTAAATTCTCATTAGCAGCATTTTTTGACTTTAATAATAATTGACCATAGATGCTTGCTTTAACATTATTATTATTCAAATTAAAAATTAAAGGATTATCTGGGTTTGTTCATCTTATATTATTAAACCCAGTAATATTACCTATATTATCACGAGTATAATCAATAGTTAAGTTATCTTTAGTGATTGGTAGGATTTCTTGATCTGTCCCTATTTTTGTATCATCAAAATAAAGAGCTTTAATACTTTTACTATTAGTTCCATCTTGAACATAAAATCGACCTAACTTTAAACTAAAAGCTTGATTAGCAATTTGTTTAATACCTTGCGACACTGGTGAATAAGGTAAAACAGCATCAAACTTAAGATCATTTAATCCTAATTGATTGCTTCCTTCAATCATTCTAACGTACGAAATTCAACTTCCAGTAACCAACGAAGTTGCAAAAGCAGTAAGTAATAATAAAATAACTAATTGTAATTTACTTTTTCATGTAGCAACTAAAGTCTGCTTTAATAGTAACACATTCTTAAATAAACTTTTTTTTGTTTTTTTATTAGTAGACACCATTTTTTTATTATTCGCTTTTTCGCGTTTATTTAACCTTGCCATTACAGTTCTCCCTAATTCCTGAAATTAAAATTTTACATTTAATTTTAATTATTAAGTTCACATATGGATTAATAATATCACACTTATACAAAATTAATATATAGGATAATTTTAAAATAAATAATAGATAGTTTTTATAATGTTTAATTTTTCTCTGTTTGATATATTACCATATTTAAATTGTTTATTTAAATAAATTTTAAAATTAAAATAACTAATGATACAATTTGTAAGAAATGAATTTAATTATTTTCAGAGTTAAATGTATTAAATTTTAGTAAAATAAAATTGACAAAAATAACACTTTATTTAAGGAGAACTGCTATGAAAAAAGTATTTACCAAGTTAGGAATTATCTTAATAGCAAGTGCCACTATTTTACCTCTATCAGCTTGTACCTTTAATTTTTATGTTAACCGTGTAACTAATAGTATCGCTAAAAGTTTTGCTGACCAAACTTCTGCTTTAATTAAAAGTATGGTTATGTCAAAAGAGTTAAGTGCTGATACTAGTAGTACTAATGATGATATTATGGGAAAAATTAAAAATAATAGTATTAATAATTTAACTAAAAATACTAGTTTAGATAATTGAGGTGATTTACAAACAAGTTGAGGGGAAAATGGAAAAATTGATGTAAATAATTTTGATCCTGATAATTTTTTTAAAGCTTCTGGAACAGGTGAATTAACTAAAACCATCAATAGTAAAAAACAAGTTAATGATATTTTTTCATCACTTGATTATATTAGAACTATATCAATTATGGCTAACCCACAATTAGAAAATATAGTTGTAGGTGCTGGTATGGACCCCATTTCTAGTTTTTTAAAATCATTACAAGGTGACTTAAGCACTTTACCAGCTGGATTACAATTAGTTGCTAATTTAATTAATAACTATGGTCCTAATTTTTTAAATCCGCTAACTAGAATATTTGGTAATTTAGTCAATGGCAGTTGATCTGATCAACAAACTTCTACACCCACTGATGAAGAAATATTAATTAAATTTATGAATAATTGAAAAGATGATAGTGGTCAACCTTATAGCGCTTGAAATAATGGAGAAAGATGAAAAATAAGTCCAACTTTAGGTCAACTTCCTGGTCACAAAGTAAGTGATTGAAAGTCAAAACAAGATTATGATTTATATCATGGTGGCACTTTAATTAATTACTTGTTTTGAAAAATGAGTGAAGACAATAAAATTTTTGGTAAAGATGGTAAAAGTCCACGATATTTAGGTGGCGTTCTTTCAGAACATATAACACTTAATGGAAGTTGACTGGATACAGGTAACATAAAAGTTCATTTTGATGATAAAGGTTTTTTTGCTGATATAGAAAGATACCTTCCCTATCTTTTAACTAACCCACTTTATATCTTAACAATTATTGAAACAATTATTCCTGTTATTAAAAAATGAATATTAGATATGCCAGATATTACTGAAGGTGTTAAAAACTTAACAATTGGTAATGGTTATCCATCAAAGCCAAGTGCTGGTAGCTATAATTTACTTGATATTATTAATACTATAAAATCTTTAATTAGCCAACCAGAAAAATTAAAACAAATACTTCTAACCGTATTTGGTAAAACTACAGCAGAAACTCGTGGTTTTGATACATTTCTTTATGATCTTAAACTTAATTTAACAATACCAAAACCAACTTCTTTACCGGTAAATTTAACTTTAGGAGGACTGATTGGTGATGAAATGTATAAACCTGATGACTTAATTGATACCATTATTAAAGCAATTAATACAGATAGTGTTAAAAATACTATTGATAGCATTACTGATCTAATTACCAAAATTTCAGAACAATATCCAGGTAATGAAGGTATTAATATTGATTTACAAGATTTAGAGAATTTTTTATTTAATAATACTACTGGTCTCTTAATAATTTTTAAAAATGATACTATTGTTACTCTAAAAAACATAATTAATAAAAGTGATGTAACAGCAACCGATGTCGAAGAATTATATAAATCATTAGGTGGGCACATTAATAAAGATGATCCAGAATATCCAACTTTTACTCAAGGTTCAATACTGGATATTTTACAAAAAACTATGCTTGAACCACACAGTCAACTAAATAATATTTTAAATTTATTACTTGGTACTACTGATGAAAGTCATAAATTAGGAATTAAAAATATTATTACTGCTAATAATAATCAATGAATTAAAGATAACTATGAAGTTTATTTTGATGCTGATAACACAACCGGCATTAATAAAAAAATAGGTAATACTTCTAATATTACTATGACTAAAACTACCATCAATAATATTGAAACAATTAATTTAAAATATGATTTTACATATAAAATTAAAAACACTACATATCATTTTATTATCACTGCTATTGATATTGAAAATTTAATTGATTTTCAAGGTATACGTACTTTTAAATTTAAAAGTATTACTTTAGTAAAATAAAAAACTAATTTTAATAATATTATTTACTAGATATTTAATAAAAAATAATAGTTATCATAATAATAATTATTTTTAACTATAAAATATATGACTATATACTATACAATTTTAATTTTAATGCTATACTTAATTAAGTGCTTATTAATCTCATTATATCAGATATTATTATCAGATTTATCAATTAGGCGCCAGAAAGAAGAGGCATTGTTAATGGAAAACAATCAAACAATCGAAGCATTATTAGAAGAAATTAAAGTTTTAAAAGAAACAGTAATTACTATTAATGCAAGTTTAACAACACTTGTAAAAATCACAGAAGAACGTGAAAAACGTTTTGCTGAACGTGGAGCAAGAACACAAGGGGATAGAAATTCTTCTGATCGTGGAAACTTTAGACCACGTTCTGACCGTGGTGATTCTAGTTGAGGAAACAGTGGTGGATTTAGCAGACGAGACCGTGACGACCGTAATCGTAAAGGATAATTTAAACAAATAAAAAAACTTATAACTAAATCTTAGTTATAAGTTTTTTTATTTGTTTAAATGTATAAATTAAATATTAAAAATAACTATTTTAATTTCACTAATTTGTTAATTTTTCAAAATCTAAAACACCATCAACTCAACTATTATTAAAATTAGTATCATGAGTTGTCAATAATACAGTGCCTTCAAATTCTTGCAATGCTTTTAATAAAGACTCTTTAGCTAAAACATCAATATGATTAGTTGGTTCATCTAAAATTAATAAGTTGTAAGGTTTTAATGCCAATGCTGCTAATCTAACCTTAGTTTGTTCACCACCAGAAAGTAAGTTCATTGGTTTCATTACTAAATTACTACGCAAGCCAAAACTTGCTAAAATTCTTCTAATCTCAACATCATTTAATTTAATATCTAACTCTTTTAAATAATTAAATGGAGTAGTACTAGTCATTACTTCAGTCTGATGAAAATATGCTACTTGCATTCGATCATCTAAATTAATATTTCCAGCAAGTGCTGGAATATTACCAGCTAATGTTTGCAAGAAAGTAGTTTTACCAATTCCATTATACCCTTTAACAACTCACTTACTACCAGTCTTAATAACAAAAGTAAGTGGCTTAATTAATTGTTTATGATAACCTATTTCAAGGTTTTTAGCTTGCACAGCAATTGAACTCGTTGTTTTATAATACTTAAAATAAAACTTTGGAGGAGACTGGATTTGCTGTTTTTCTAAAACATTAATTTTTGATAATTGTTTTCTTCTTGATTCAGCACTTTTAGCAGTTGAAGCACGTGCTGCATTTTTACTAATATAAGTTTCTAATTTTTCAATTAATTTCTTTTGATTTGAATATGCTGATTCATATTGACGATGATGTAAACTTTTTTGTTCTAAAAAACTTTCAAAATTACCAACATAACGAGTAATCATATAATTATCAATATCGAAAATAATATTACATGTTGTATTAATAAAATTACGATCATGTGACACCAATAAAAATGCACTAGGATAATTTTGTAAAAACTTAGCTAATCAATTAATTTGTTCAATATCCAAAAAATTAGTTGGTTCATCAAGTAATAAAAAATCATCTTCATTTAATAATAATTTTGCTAATAACACTTTTGCTCTTTGACCACCACTTAAACTACCTAAAGTTTGTTCTAAAAGCTGTAAATTAATACCCAATCCATCAACTAAACGACCAATTTTTTTACTAATAGTATCAAATCCTTGGTGTGTCAATTCATCTTGAATTTTCATTGCTTTCGTTAATAACTCTTCACTATAATTATTAGCCATTTCTGCATATAAGTTTTCCATTTGTTGTTCACGTTCAAAAAGTTTTTGATAACTTTCACGCAAATATTGTAAAACTGTTAATTCTAAATTAACCTCTTGATGTTGATCCAAATACCCAATTTTAATTTTAGGATGAATATTTAAATTAATATGATCTGCAGATACTGTTCCATTAATAATATTTAATAATGTTGTTTTACCAACACCATTCATACCAATTAATGCCACATGTTCACCTTTATTAATTTGTAAAGTGGCGTTTTTATATAAAACTTTTCCACCATTAGCATGTGTTAAATTCTCAATTGTGACAATACTCATCTTATACCTCATTAATATTTTTTTAATTACTTAGTAATAATAACATGAATATTAGCCATAAAATAAGAGAAAAGAGAAAATAGTATTAATTTTATAGATTAAAATTTTATTATTATCAACAAAATTGTTAACTTATTAATTATGTTGAAATAAACATTTTACTTTATTTCAAGTATTAGCTGAAATTGGAATATTATTAATACTCTTTGCATCAAATTTTTCTTGAGTTTGATGAGACAATTTTCTATTTTTAATTATATTAATATTTTGTTCAAAACTTGGTCTAATTTCATCAAAAGGTATGTTTTTTGAGAACTTAAATAGTTTTTTAAAACTCTAGAATTGATATTATGAAAATCTATTTCTTTTAAGTCCTCCATTTCTAGTTTTTTTTGCTTTTTTTAATTCCACCAAGTTTCACATTTTTTTTAATAAAGGTTTAATTCCATATTCTTTTAGTATCTGAACACCTAATACTGCTACAATTGCTAAAACTACACATCAACCTATAGGCAAAGCAGTAAGTGTTGCTATTCCTAAAGTCGCAGGAGTTCATCAACAAAGCGCCATTGCAAAAGAAATTTTAAGTGCAAGAACAGAAATAATTCCTGAAACAACACCAAAAATAAAAGTTTCAAAGGCAAAAATAAAAAATTTTCCAACTCACCTACCTAATCGTTTACCTAAAGTATTTTTACTTTCTTTAATCTTTTCATCATTATTGGTAATGTTTAGTAATCTGTGTAACTTACAAAAATAACTATGTTTAATTAATTCTAGTAAATATAATTAAATGACTAGAAAGAGTGAGTTACAGATGGCTAAAAAAGATAACTTTAATAATAATGATCCAATATCAAAAGCAGTAGATTTATTATTAGAAAATACTGAAGATTTAACAACAGTTTTTAAAGAAGGGGGTTTATATAAAGAATTAACAAAACGTTTAGTTGAAAAAATCTTGAATTCTGAGATGCAAAATTATTTAGGATATGAAAAAAATCAACATAGTAATAGTGACAATGCTCGTAATGGTATAAGTTCAAAAAAATTAATAACTCAACAAGGTAAAATTGAGATTGATGTACCACGAGATCGTAATAGTAATTTTATTCCTGTAATAGTGCCAAAAAGACAGAGAAGATTTGATGGTTTTGATCAACAAGTTCTTTCCTTATATGCAAAAGGTATGACATTATCAGATATTAGAATGCAGTTACAAGAGTTATATCATGGTGCTGATATTAGTGAAAGTGTTATTAGTCAAATTACTGATGATGTGATTGATGATGTCAAAGCATGACAAAATAGACCATTAGAAGGCATTTATCCCATTGTTTATTTTGATTGTATAGTAGTTAAAGTACGACAAGATAAACGCATTATTAACAAATCAGTTTATATAGCTTTAGGTGTTGATTTAGAAGGTAAAAAAGATGTTTTAGGTTTATGAATTAGTGAAAATGAAGGCGCTAAATTTTGATTAGCAAATTTCACAGAAATGAAAAATCGTGGCTTAAATGATATTCTTATTGCTTGTAGTGACAACTTAACAGGCATGTCAGAAGCAATACAATCAGTTTATCCTAAAACTGAACATCAATTATGTATAGTTCATCAAATCAGAAATAGTTTAAAATATGTTTCATACAAACATCGAAAATCACTAGTTACAGATTTAAAGCCAATTTATAATGCATGTAGTGAAGAACAAGCAATGCAAGCTTTAGAATCATTTGAAAGTAAATGAAATAAACACTATCCTCAAATTGCTAAATCTTGATATAAAAATTGAGATAATTTAATGATTTTTATTAGTTATCCTCCAGAAATCAAAAGAGTGATTTATACTACAAATTCTATTGAATCTGTTAATAGTCAATTACGAAAAGTCATCAGAAATAAAAAAGTTTTTCCAAATGATATGGCAGTTTTCAAAATATTTTACTTAGCAATTGAAAATATAACAAAAAAATGAACAATGCCTATTCAAAATTGAAATACAGCAATTGCTCATTTTATGATAAAATTTGAAGACAGAATTAATCTGAACTAGTACTTTGCAAAAACAAAGAAACACAGATTACTAAAAAGCCTCTCATTATTATTGACACCATTAATATTTTCTTTATTTTTAAAATCTAAAATAGATTTTTTTCTAATAACTACTTGCTTATCATTTTCATTTTTTATGAATTGACTTTCTTCTAAAAGTTCTTTTTTACAAAAATAAACTCTATATTGTTCTATTATTTTTTGTTCAACATCAGTTTCTTTATTATTAATATATACTATCTTTTCTCATATCTCATCATTACTAAAATAAATTCTAGTCACAATGCAAGAACCATTATCTTTATCTTTTATTTTCTCAAAAAAATATTCATAAATTATAATATCCTTATTAATTTCTGTTTTATATACAAAATTATTTTCTGATTTTAGTTTATATGTTATTAATTCTCTCTGTATTTTCTCTTTATTTTGATGTAAAGGTTCATCTCTAGTAATTCATGCACCTTGTTTTACAATATTACTTAGGGCTTTTGATAATATCGGTTTCATTTTTTTCTCCTTATTTGATTAAAAAATAAAAAACCCATTTACTTTAAAATGCTAAATTGTAAAGGTAAGTGCAACTAAATTATTTTTCTATCCAAATATTCGATTGGTGAAAGATAATTTAATATTTTTCTCGGTCTTTGATTTAAAGACAATATAAATTTATGAACTTCATTTTTATTAGTTTTTGAAAAAATAAATTTTTTAAGAAATTTTTCTCTAATTAAACCATTAGTATTTTCATTAGTACCTCTTTGTCAAGGTGAATATGGATTGGCAAAATAAATTTTTACATCTAAATTTTTTTCAAGTTGTTGTCAATTTGAAAATTCTTTGCCACGATCAAAAGTAATAGTTTTAACAATGTTTTTAGGAAGAATTGATAAATAATAACTGACATTTTTATTAATAACTTTAGTAGTTCTGTTTTTAACTAATATTGCTAAAGTAAATCGTGATACTCTTTCAACTAAAGTTATTAAACATGATTTGCTTTTACCTCGTGATGATACTATAGTATCTCCTTCTCAATGACCAAGTGTTATACGATCATTAACATCTATATCTCATTCTTTAATTGATTTACCATTAAACTTGCCACGATTTTCTTTAGATTTTCGTTTTTTACCTTTTCTTCTTAAATTTTTACTAGTAACTTTATCAAACATTCCAAAATAAATTCAAGTATAAATTGTTTTAAAACTAATAACTCACTCTTTATGAAAATTTTTAATTCTGCCATAAATTTGTTCAGGTGATCAACCTAATAGTAATTTTTGTTGTACATATTTTACTAAATTCTTATTTTTAAACTTATGAAAACTAATATGTGATTGTTTTCGATTTTCAGCTTTATTTTGTGCAATTAATGAAAAATAATGATTATTATCTTTATTTCTATTAATTTCTCGAATAATAGTACTAATACTTCGATTAAGATTTTTAGCTATTTCACTAATTTTAAATTTAAATTTCAATTGATTCTCAATATAAATCCTTTCATCTATGCCAAGATGTTTATAACTCATATAAAAACTTCTTACTTTTTTCTAAACTAAATTTAGCATTATGAAATTTTTATATGAGAATTTTTTGCAATTTTATTTACTTGCACTTACAAGTATAATTCAGCAAATATTAAATATTCGATATCATTATATATCTTTTTTATTTTTTTTAAATAATTTTTTACAAAATTTTTATAACTAAAATTAAAACTATAAGACTATAAGTTTAACCACATATTTTTGTTTTATTACTTTTATTAGTGCTTAAAAATTTCATAATATGTAAAAATTTTTACTAACAATAAGCACTCCATTAATGCACTAATATTTTTTATAAAACTAAGATAAGTAGGGTAAAATTATTGCAATTTTTCCAAAAATATTTATCAAAAAAATAAAAAACTTATATAGAGTATGAATATATTTTTCAAAAAAAACTGAAAATATAAATTATTTCTAAAAATAATAACAAATTTCCTTGCAATTTAAATATTATTTGTTATTATTCTTATAAGGATTTAGATAGCCTAGGTCCTTTAAAATTAAGGTAATATGTCAAAACATTATTCAATTATAATATTTTTAAATATAAAAAATTTAAAATTAATCTAAAACCCCTAATTTAAACTCTATAACCCCAATAACCTTAAGTTTTATTTATAAATAACCCCCCTTTTTTTTATAAATGACATATTACCTTAGCAATAATTCTTGTGTAGACAAGAGCTGAAAAGCTCTTGTTTTTTATATATAAAAAAGAAAAAATGAATTTAAAAATTAAAAATTGAATGTTATAATAAAAGTTAAGGATCTATTTATAAATATCCTTAATATTTAAATACTTAAGTTACAGAACTCTAATCACTATAAATATAATAATTCTCTTAAAATTAACCCTAAAACCTTATATTTATAATGTTTTCTACACAATTAAATCTGTAACTTAATTATTGTTCGATAGCAAGAAAAAAATCTTGTTTTTTTTATATGCTAATTTTTTAATTTTATATGAAGTTATACTTACTTATTGTTATAATAGTTTTATGAAATTAGGTGAATAAATGAAAAAAGCATTAATTATTGATGGTAACAATTTATTATTTAAAGCATATTATGCTACTGCATACCAAGGAGTTAATCTACATTCGCTACAGGGTATTCCAACTAATGCCGTCTATGCTTTTATTAGAATGTTGACTAAGTACTTAAAATCTAACAACTATGCTAGTGTTTTTGTTGCATTTGATGCTGGTCGTAAAACATTTCGTCATGAAACTTTAGCAACATATAAAGGAAAAAGAAGTGAAACTCCGGTTGAGTTAATTGAACAATTTAATTTAGTAAAAATATTTTTAGACTTAGCACAAATTCCTTGGGGACAAATAAATAATTATGAAGCTGATGATATTATTGGCAGCATTGTTAAAAATAAAGTTGCTAGTAATTATCAAATTGATATTATGAGTAGTGATAAAGATTTATTACAACTATTAGATAACAATATTAAAATTCTTAATCCACAAAAAGGGATGAGTGATTTAAAGGTTATTACTATTTCTACATTTCAATCAGAATATGAATTATTACCTTATCAAGTTACCGATTTAAAGGGATTAATGGGTGATAGTTCTGATAATTTACCTGGCATTAAAGGAATTGGTCAAAAAACTGCTATTAGTTTATTAAAAGAATATGACACATTAGAAAACATTATTGAAAATGTAGAACAATTAAAACCAAATGTTAGTAAACTAATTAAACTTAACTTTAATAATGGTATTATTTGTAAACAACTAGCACAACTTAATTTAAATACACCAATTACTGGTAATTTAGAAACGTTTAATTATAATGTTGAAAATTTAAATAATGAAAAGTTACAAGACTTTTACAAACAATATAATATGAACTCTTTATTAACACAAGACACTAATCCTAAAACTAATAAAAATAGTACATCTCACGTTCAAATTATAAATAAGTGAAATCAAGAATGAAATTGTGATTCAAATTACTTATGATTAGAAATTTTTGGTGATAATTATAATCGTGATAATATTATTGGTTTTAGTATTAAAAATGAAAAAGGAACATTTTATATTAATAAAATTAATGCAATTAATTGTCCTAATTTTCAACATTTCTTACAAAATAAAAAACTACAAAAAATAACTTGAGATTTAAAAAAGGTTATTATCGCAGGACTACGTTTAAAATTGATAATAAATAATATTATTTTTGACCATATGTTAGCTGCTTACCTTCTTTATGCTAATGAAAAAATATTACCAGAAAACATTGCTGTTATGCTCAATGTCAATGTTAAAGATAATTTAAGCGCTGATGATTTCTATGGCAAAGGTATTAAAAAAAATATTCCCAATGATGAAAAAGAAATAGCTATTTTTTTAGAAAAAAAATTAAATTTTTTAACAGATTCTCATCTCATTCTTATAAAAAAATTAAAAGATACTAATAACTGAAATTTATATCAAGAGATTGAACTACCTGCTGCTTTTGTATTAGTAAATATGGAGTGTAATGGTGTTAACATTGATCAAAAAAAATTAAAACTACTAACTGATAAAACTTTACTAAAAATCCAAGATTTAGAATTACAAATTAAAAAAGAAAGTAATAGTAATTTAAATCCAAATTCACCAAAACAAATTAGTGAATACTTATTTAAAGAATTAAAATTACCTAATTATAAAAAAGGTAGTACTGCTTTTGAAGTTTTAATTAGTTTAAAAAATCAACATCCAATCATCGATATTCTTTTAGAATATCGTAAATTACAAAAATTATATTCCACTTACTTACTTGGTTTACAAAAATATATTTTTGATGATGGTAAAATTCATAGCATTTATAATCAAGTACAAACCAGTACTGGCAGGTTATCTTCAATAGATCCTAATATGCAAAATATTAGTATTCGCGATAAAGAACAAAGAGAAGTTCGCAAAATCTTTATTCCAAGCAAACCACATACTAAAATACTATCCTGTGATTATTCGCAAATTGAATTAAGAATATTAGCTCATATTAGTGAAGATGAAAATTTAATTAAAGCTTTTCAACAAAAGCATGATATTCATCGCGAAACTGCAAGTAAAATATTAAATATACCTTTAGCAGAAGTTACTAACGAACAAAGACAAAATGCAAAAGCTATTAATTTTGGCATTGTTTATGGCATTTCTAGTTTTGGTTTATCACAACAAATAGGAATTAAAGTTGAAGATGCTAAAATATTTATTAATAAATATTTTTCAGTTTTTCCAAAAATTAAAAGTTATATTAATAATATAATTGATTTTTGTGAAAAAAATGGATATGTTCAAACAATTTTTAATCGTAGAAGAGAAGTAATGGAAATTACAAATAAAAATAAGGTGATTCAAAATTTTGGTAAACGAATAGCAATGAACATGCCAATTCAAGGTAGTACTGCTGATATTTTAAAATTAGCAATGAATAAAATTTATGAAGAAATAAAAAAACAAAATATTGATGCAATATTAATTGCACAAATTCATGATGAATTAATTTTTGAAGTTGAAGATAATAAAGTTAATGATGTTATTACTAAAATTACTAAAATTATGTCTAATGTTACTAAATTAAAAGTTCCCTTATTAATTAATACTAGTATTGGTGATAACTGATTTGAATTAAAATAAATTTTTAAAAATTTATTAATATTTAAAACAAATTAGTTTATTATATTTTAACAAAACAAATTATTGGACAAACAATTAATGATGTTCAAAGAGTTGGTAAATTATTAATATGCTGAATTATACTTGTAAGTGCAAGTAAATAAAATTGCAAAAAATTCTCATATAAAAATTTCATAATGTTAAATTTAGTTTAGAAAAAAGTAAGGAGTTTTTATATGAGTTATAAACATCTTGGCATAGATGAAAGGATTTATATTGAGAATCAATTGAAATTTAAATTTAAAATTAGTGAAATAGCTAAAAATCTTAATCGAAGTATTAGTACTATTATTCGAGAAATTAATAGAAATAAAGATAATAATCATTATTTTTCATTAATTGCACAAAATAAAGCTGAAAATCGAAAACAATCACATATTAGTTTTCATAAGTTTAAAAATAAGAATTTAGTAAAATATGTACAACAAAAATTACTATTAGGTTGATCACCTGAACAAATTTATGGCAGAATTAAAAATTTTCATAAAGAGTGAGTTATTAGTTTTAAAACAATTTATACTTGAATTTATTTTGGAATGCTTGATAAAGTTACTAGTAAAAATTTAAGAAGAAAAGGTAAAAAACGAAAATCTAAAGAAAATCGTGGCAAGTTTAATGGTAAATCAATTAAAGAACGAGATATAAATGTTAATGATCGTATAACACTTGGTCATTGAGAAGGAGATACTATAGTATCATCAAGAGGCAAAAGCAAATCATGTTTAATAACTTTAGTTGAAAGAGTATCACGATTTACTTTAGCAATATTAGTTAAAAACAGAACTACTAAAGTTATTAATAAAAATGTCAGTTATTATTTATCAATTCTTCCTAAAAACATTGTTAAAACTATTACTTTTGATCGTGGCAAAGAATTTTCAAATTGACAACAACTTGAAAAAAATTTAGATGTAAAAATTTATTTTGCCAATCCATATTCACCTTGACAAAGAGGTACTAATGAAAATACTAATGGTTTAATTAGAGAAAAATTTCCTAAAAAATTTATTTTTTCAAAAACTAATAAAAATGAAGTTCATAAATTTATATTGTCTTTAAATCAAAGACCGAGAAAAATATTAAATTATCTTTCACCAATCGAATATTTGGATAGAAAAATAATTTAGTTGCACTTACCTTTACAATTTAGCATATTTATATTAGATGATTATGTATTATTAAGTCATTTACGAATGGAAGGAAAATATTATTTTCAACAAAATAATCAATCAATAAATTGAAAACATGTCTTATTAATATTAGAATTAGACAATAAATACGAATTAAGATATCATGACACAAGACAGTTTGGAACCTTTCATTTGCAAACTAAAAATGAATATCAAAACATAAAACCTTATATTAATATTGGTCCAGAACCTTTTAATAAAAATGTTACTGCTGAATATTTAAAAAATAAATGAAAAAATAAAAGTCAAAGTATTAAAGCAACATTATTAGAACAAAATGTTATGAGTGGTTTAGGAAATATTTATGCAGATGAAGTATTATTTTATGCTAGTATTCATCCGCAAAGTATTACTAAAAATTTAACACTTAAACAATTACAAGAAATCATTAATAAAGCAAGATTTGTGCTTGATAAATCAATAAAACTTGGTGGATCAACAATTAGTAGTTATACTTCAAGCCTTGGTGTAACAGGTTACTATCAACAAGAATTACAAGTTCATACTAGAGCAAAAATGCCTTGTTTTAAATGCCATACTATTATTAAAAAAATAAAAATAAACCTTCGTGGAACTTACTTTTGTAATCACTGTCAAATTAAATATTAACTGTGGAAAACTCAAAAGTATATATTAATAAAGAATATTTTTAATAAAAAAAGTGGAATAAATGTGGATAAGTATGTGTTTTAAACATTTCACTTTATTTATATTCTTTATGTGCATATAATTATCATACCATGAAAGAAATGGATAGTAAAAAGAAAGTTAGGGAATGAATATGAACAGAACAATAAATGATATTGATATTTTTAAGTTGAACCAATCAGAATATATTAGTAACGAAGATTACCAAATTTTATTTATGTTATATCAACCAATAATTGGTATTGAAGCAATAAATTTATATTTAACTTTAGTTCAAGAAAAGTTATTAACAAAACGTATTAATCTTGATTTCAATCATGGACGAATTAAATCTTTATTAAAAATAACTTCCACTCAATTACTTGTTGCTTTCCAACAACTTGAATCTGTTAACCTTATTAATACTTACTACTATTCTTTAAAATCTACTTACATTTATCAATTGTGTTCTCCCTTATCTGCTGATGATTTTTTTGCTAATACCCATTTAAACTCAGAACTACTTAAACAATTAGGAACTTTAAATTACGAAAGACAAAAATTTTATTTTTTGAAAAATGATATTGAAATTACAGAAAATTATGTTAATATTACTCAACAGGAAAATACTATCCCTCAATCTTTAAAATTAAAAACAGCACTTAATAATATTTATGCTAAACAAGAGCAAACATCAATTTCTAGACCAATTTATTCATTTCAAAATAAAAATCAAATTAATACTATGAAAGTTAATTTAAATTCTAATGGTAATACAATTATATCTAAAGATAATTCTGATGTTATTAATACCACATTAAATTTAATGCAACAAAAATTACCTGAAGAATATTTAAAAAATTTAACTGGTAAAATACCAACTGATAAATTAAAAACAACATTAGAAATATTAACTAATAACTTTCAATTAAATAATGCTGTAATTAACTGCTTAATTGAATATGTTTGATTTAAAAATAATAAACGTTTAGAACCAAACTATATTATTAAAATTGCTGAAACCTTTCAAGAAAATCAAATTAATAGTATTGATGATGCTTTATCTCATTTAAAACTTGCTTATGCTCGTAGCAAAAAAAATCCACAGCAACAATTTCAACAAGAATCATTATGATCTACTACAGAACAATCAATAACAAATAATTTCAATAAAAAATTAATTAAAAAATATAAGGTTGATAATATTAAAAAAGATATAAAATTAACTCAAGAAGAAATAAAGAATATTTTAAAGGAATTTGATGCCCATTAATTTAATTATTAAAAGACACTATTATTAAGTAAGGAAATGATTATCATGAAACTTAAAGCGACAACTATCTTAAAAGAAAACATTAACAATGCTGAACTTCATGACTTTATTAAAAAAAACAACTTAACTAATAGCAAACTAGAACCATATGTTGATTTATTAAAAACTTATATTGATAGCTACAATTTATGTAAAAAACGAGAGAATCTTAGCAAATGTCTACAAAATGTTAAAGGATATCGTTATAAACTAGTAATGTTACCTAATCAAAAAATAAGTTTAGTACTAACGGATTGTCTTCATTCTATTAATAGATCTGTCCAACAACAAGTACATAATAATTTTTTAATTAAATACTATGATGATAAACTTTTATCACTTTCATGAAGTAAAAATTTTAATGCCTCAACTAATGCAAGAAAAGAAATCATCCAGTATTTACATCAATCTTTAAAACACAAAAGTTATCAAGGTTTATACTTATATGGTGACACAGGTAGTGGCAAAACTTTTATTTTTATCTTATTTGCAAATAAATTAATTCAAAAAAATCAAACTGTTTGTTTTATTGTATGACCTGAATTTGTTATGGACATTAAAAAAAGTTTTAAAAATGATACTGATACTAATCAGCAAATTGAACAATTAAAATCATGTGACTTATTATTTATTGATGATTTAGGCGGTGAAACTGTTAGCGCTTGAGAGCGTGATGAATTATTATTTAGTATTCTTAATGCACGAATTTTACCATTAAAAACTACATTTATTAATTCTAACTATAGTATTAGTGAACTATATCAACATTATTATTTAAAAAATAGTAAATCAGAAGAAATTAAAGTTAAACGTTTATTAGAACGTATTCAAACTTTAACTATACCAATTGAATTAACTATTGAAGAATCACAAACTACCATTGAAAATAATAATAATATTGACAATATTAATAATGAAATAGAATATATACCAATATAAATTTCATAAAAAAATAAAATAATGAAAACTATAATTAAAATAAAGGAAATAATTTACTAATAAAATAAATGTTTTATAAATAAATCCATATTTTATGACAAATATTAACAATATTTGTTTATAATATACCTAGTCATTAATCAATATAAAAAACAAACACATAAAAGGAGTGACTTAATAATGGCAATTAAAATTGCAATTAATGGATTTGGGCGCATTGGCCGCCTTGCCTTTCGTCAATTATTTGACAAAAAAGAAATTGATATTGTTGCTATCAATGATTTAGGAAATGTAGAAGCTCTAGCATATCTATTACAATATGATTCAGCACATAGAACTTGAAAACATGGAAAAATCAAAGCAGACAAATCAAAAAATACTATTAATGTTGATGGTAAAATAATTAAAGTTTGTCAAGAAAAAGACCCAAAAGTATTACCATGAAAAGCCAATGATGTTGATATCGTAATTGAAGCAACTGGACGTTTTACAACAAAAGAATTAGCACAAGCACATATTGATGCTGGAGCTAAAAAAGTTGTGATTTCAGCACCCGCTAAAGGAGACTTAAAAACTATTGTTTATAATGTTAACCATGATATTCTAAAAAGTACTGATAATATTATTTCTGGTGCTTCATGTACTACTAATTGTCTTGCTCCTGTTGTTCATGCTCTAGAATCAGAATTTGGAATTATTAAGGGATGAATGACAACAGTTCATGCTGCAACTAATGACCAACGTTTACTAGACTTAGAACATTCAGATTTTAGAAGAGGACGTAGTGCTATGTCTAATATTGTTCCTGCAGCTACAGGTGCTGCTGCAGCTATTGGTTTAGTTATCCCTTCTGTTAAAGGAAAACTAGATGGTTCAGCAATGCGTGTTCCAATTATTACTGGTTCAATTGTTGATTTAACAATTGAATTAAAGAAAAATGTTACTGTTGAACAAGTTAATGCAGCAATGAAAAAACATAGTAGCGAATCATTTGCTTATAATGAAGATCCAATTGTTTCAACTGATATTATTGGTTCAAGTTTTGGTTCAAGTTTTGATGCAACATTAACAAAAGTTATTGAAGTTGAAGGCAAACAAATTGTTAAAGTTTTTGCTTGATATGATAATGAAATGTCATATGTATCGCAATTAGTAAGAACAGTAATACACTTAGCAAAGCTAAAATAATTTTTAAATAGTTTAATTAAAATATTAAACTACAAAAATGCATCTTACCAATTACAAGATGCATTTTTATTAATAGCTTTAAAAATATATTAAAATTATAATATGAAAAAAGGAGATGAAAATTATATGAATAAAAAAACATTAAAGGATCTTGATTTTAAAAATAAAAAAGTTATTGTTCGTTTTGACTTCAATGTACCATTAGAAAATGGTAAAATTACCGATGATACAAGAATAAAAGCAAGCATCGAAACTATTAAGTATTTACAAAATCAAGATGCAAAAATAATCATGTTATCACATCTTGGAAGAATTAAATCTGAAGCTGATAAAGAGAATAATACTTTAGCGCCCATTGCAAAAAAACTAAGTGAAATCTTAAAAGAAAATGTAATATTCATTAATGAAACTCGTGGTACAAATCTTGAAACAGCTATTAATAATCTTAAAAACAAAGAATTACTTTTAATAGAAAATACTCGTTTTGAAGATTTAAATGGTAATAAAGAATCTAATAATAATCCCGAATTAGGTAAATATTGAGCACATTTAGGTGATGTATTTGTTAATGATGCTTTTGGTACTGCACACCGTGCTCATGCATCTAACGTTGGTATTGCTACTAATATCAAAAATAGTTGTGTTGGTTTATTAATTGAAAAAGAATTAACAATGCTTAATAAAATCACCGTTAATCCAGAACATCCTTTTATAGCAGTACTTGGTGGTGCTAAAGTATCAGATAAAATTGATGTTATCAAACAATTATTAACAAAAGCTGATAAAGTTCTTGTTGGTGGCGGTATGGCTTATACTTTTATGAAAGCATTGAATTATAAAATTGGTGATTCATTATTAGAAAAAGATAAAATTGATATTGCTAAAGAAATTATTGAATTAGGAAAAGGAAAATTAATACTACCTATTGACTTTGTAATTGCTCCGGAATTTAAAGATATCAAAGGTAAAATTACTAATAATGAAAACATTGATGATGGATATGAAGGAATGGATATTGGTCCAAAAACAATTAAATTATTTGAAAATACTTTAATTAATGCTAAAACTGTTTTTTGAAATGGACCATTAGGAGTTTTTGAAATGAGTAACTTTGTTAATGGAACAAAAAATATTTGTAAAACTATTTCACAATTAAAAGGTGCATTTACACTAATTGGTGGTGGTGATAGTGCAGCAGCAGCAGTTAAATTTGGATATGAAAATAAATTTAGCCATATTTCAACTGGTGGAGGTGCTTCATTAGAATATCTAGAAGGTAAGGATTTACCTGGTATTAATGCTATAGAAAATAAATAGTGAAAATATATGATTACTCAAGATCAAACAACAAGTGTTTTTATTCTTATTAGTTTATTTTTAATTACGATGGTTTTAATATTTCAATTATTCCAATTTATTTTTTGATTAATTATTATTTTAAAAACTAAAAAAATGATACTAAATTAAAACCTAGCTATCAACAAGCATTATCCAATGAAAATATTAATTGTCAAATAGTTAAAAGTAAATTTACTTTTAAATATCTTAACTATAATTCAGCAAATAATGAAAATAATAGTTTAAAATTTTCAGCAAATACTATTAAAATAGGTTTTATTGATATTGATAAAGTATTAAAAACTACTGCTGTTGAAACATCTGATTTTACTATGCAATTAAATCAAAGAGCAAGTACTAATATTAATGATAATACTATTGAATATAGTATGACTGATATTAAAAACTTAATATTCCAAGAAATAAATTTATTAAATCAATTTAAATTATATGCTGTATCTATTAATGAACCTTTAACTGAAAATAATATTGATAATTTATATATCATTAATAATTATTCACAACCTTATCAAAATCCAAAAACAAGAAGTACTAAAAGTATTACTATTATTAAAATTAAAGATTTTAAAACAAGAGATGGTTATCCAATCATTATTAAATTACAAAAACCATTAGATAAAGACACAAAAGTAATTGGTTTAAAAAATAAATCACCCAGAAGCATGATTTTTGGCAATATAAAGGTACTTGGTGAAGTTGATAATATGGAAGTATACCCAAAGTTATTTGTCAAAGATAAGATAGCATTTCCGCTATTATCAATGCCTATTGAAACTCAACCAAAAGTTAGAATATTACAACAATGATTTAGTGAACAAATTTTACCTTGAAAATTAGCAAAACAATTTATAGGGCAAGAAAAATCAGTTTTAGATTTAATTGCTATTGGTGGTGGTAGAGAAACAAGAAAAGAAATTATTAATAATGCCAAAGTAACTAATGCTTGATTAGGTTATTTTATAAGTTCTCATGATTTTGGACAATGACCATTAAAAGAAAAACGAGAACTGAAAGATAAAGAAGTATGAAAAATTCATGATGCATTAGGTATAACATATACAAGTATTGCTACAAATGATGAATTTAAAGATGTTGAATTAGAAATAAAAGATAAACCACCAGTTGATAGTTTACAAAAAGTATTATTAGATATGCTAACTTATACATATAATTATAATAGAAACTTTGATGGTGCTATATATGAAAATGGAAATCCTAAAAATAAAATAGCAGAATTAAGACAAAAATTTGAAGGACAAAAACCCGATGATGTTATTACTAATTTATTCAAACAATGAAAATTAGATTATCCAAATTATATTAACTTAGAGCAAGTAAAAATATTTAAACAATTAATAATTATGTTATCACATAATATTTATTCAAATATGTCAATTAATAAAGGTTTAAATGATGATAATAAAATTTTATTACCATATTATTTCGAATTAAAATCAAATCCTATACATACAGATAGTGGTGAAGTTTGAAATTTTAAAGATGCAAAAGTAACATTAAAATCTGCATATTTTGATTTTATAGATATCAATAATATTAAATTAAAAAATATTGATATTAGTCAAAATGAATTATTTAAATTAGATGATAATCAATTAAATTGATTATCTATTACAAATGAATTAGAAACTAATAATATACCGTCACTAATCCCAGCAGATTGAACATTAGGTAATAGTGAATATGGAAAATATTTTACAAGAGTAGTTATTGATAAAAGTAAAATTGAAAATTCTTTAAATTTATATGGTTCAAATAAATTTCAGTTATTTTCAAAATTAGAATTTTATAAAGAAATTTCACAAATTGATAATAATAACGAATTTGAATTGCAAATTGAAAATCCGATTAATAACTTAAATCGAATTGAAATTAGTGGAATATTTGGTGCTGGTAATTATGATTTAATTTTAATTACTGATAAACAAGAAATAAACTTACAAAATATTAATTTATTTGATAAATATAATGAAAATATTTCTTATATAAATCTAGAAATTTAATTACTAAAATATCCAGTAGTATAATTTCCATCTCATTTTACGTCTTCTTTATTAGTAGGTTTTCATGCAAAATATAATTCTGTTTTATTGGGGCTTATTGCTTTATTTCATCATATAATACTTGTTCCATATATTGCTTTTCCATCTGGTGTTAAATAATATTTAAGTTTAGTATTTTCATGGGTAAGCACCCCCCATGATTAATCCTATTGTTCCGGTTGTAGCACCAGTTAGTGCTAATGCTAATGTTATTTTACTTAAATTTGTTTTTATTCATGTTTTCATATTAAATTACTCCTTTTTTCCTTGATTTTACTTATAAATTGTACTATTTTTGATTATTTTTACAAGTATGCTTTTAAAAGCAAAATAACGCCTAAATTAAAGGTTTTTATTTTTTGATACCTATACTATTAATTGAATTGTATTTGTTTATTATATAGCAAATGTGAAGATACTTTTTTTCACAGTAGCATTATTTTTACCCCTAATTACATTTTTATATGGATACAGTGAATAAAACAAAGCATCATATGGGTCTTGATACATATTTTTGTCAGGAATATTAGTTTTTGTTTCATCATAACGTAATTCTTCTAAACATTGAGTTGTTTTTGGTAAATCATCTTTATTTGCATAAAAATTTCCATAACTCATAATATTTCTCATTCAAACCACTCTATTAGTTAATCTTGCTTCTTGATTTAAATTTGAAGCATATTTAATAGCAGTTTGTGTTATTAGAATAGTATTATGTTCATCGATTAATTTTTGATTTAATCAATCAATGGCAGTTCGTGCTTTATCATCATAAAAATAAATTGCTTGTTCAAAATTTTCAAAATTATCCATTAATCCTAAAATTTTATTAACATAAGCATTAATTTTTTCATTTTCATTTATAAAGTCATTTGGTGTAACTACTAATTCACAAATAATATAAGCATCATAATAACCAGTATTATTATATTCTTTAAAACCAACTACCATAAATACAGTATGGTCTTTTGGTCCCGTAGCTCAATCAATACCAACACTATAAAAATCAAATTTATACATTTCTTTTTCTTGATTATAAAATTGTTTTAAATCATATGATTGTCAATATTTTACTGTTTTTTGAAATGGGAAAATTGTTGCATCGCTATCTAAAAATTCAAAACCATAATAAACAGTATTATATTCATCTGGATTACTTTTTTCCATTTCTAATAATGTTCTTTGTTGAATGTCAGGTAATTTATTTCAAAATGGTTGAATAGTAAATCTTAAAACAAATAAACCTAAACCACTAAACATATCTTTATTTTCATAATAAACTTTACCAACTTTTTTAAGATTTTTCATGACTTCATCATTTAATGGTAAAAATGGTGTACAGTATTTTAAATAAAATGGATGATATTTATCATAAGGATTACATGTAAAAGTAATGAAAAAACTTTTATAAAAATAACGAGTAATCTTTTGTCCAAAGGTAGAACTATATATATTTTTATCAATAAATGTTCAACTTCACTCTTTAATAGGTTTATTTGATACTTTAATACGATTACTTCTAAACATAGAGTTTTGTAAACGTTCATATCGATATGTTAATTGTTTTTCAGTTAATGTTTCTTTTTCTTCTGCCATAATAATTTCATCTGTTCTTGAACCTAAAAAACTTGACCCACCTGCTTCTTTTCCAAAAATCTTATTACCATTAGCATAACCAATAAAGTCAATTTGTTGATTACTTGGAAAGATAATACATCCCCCATCCTTAGTAATTTTTCATTTAATGCCATGTGGATTATTAGGTAATAAATTAATATTATATGTATCTAATAAAACTTGACAAACATTCATTAAAGCACCAATTGTAGTTTCACTATGAGTATTTTCATATCTTCTTACTTCTTGAACACTACTATCTCTAAAATTACAACATATAAATAAATCAAATGCTAAACAGTTTCAAGTTTTTCTTGTTCCACGTGCTGTTGGAACAAAACGATAAAAACAATTAGTAGTAAAATATTCTGCTCATTCATCACCAACAAATTCTTTAAAAATATCTCAACTAAAACCATAATTATTATCACTAAAATTAAGATTATATTTTTTATTTAATTGTTCATAACTACTAATAAAATCCATATTTACTCCTTATTTTTTTAAAAAAATTAAACTTAAATTATTAACAAACAAAAATTAGAAAGGAACATTAAAAATGTTTATATTACCATTCGCAAATCATTTTGATTGAGACAAACATGATTTTAATCAAGATGAATTAAGTTTAAAACAAACAGAAGAATTATTTGCAAAAATAGATGATTATTTATGAAGTATATGTGATAAATCTGAATATAAATCATATAGATTTAGACAACGAAAATTAAAAGCAAAAAAAGGTTTATTAACTTATAAACGACGTATTTGTACATATTATAACACAAAAACACAAAAAATGGAGTATGTATCATTATTAGATAATTATCTTGGTGTTAAAAAATATAGTAAACTTGCACCTAACGTTATTAAACAAATTTTAAAATATTTTGCTGATGGTAAAAAGTATCGTGATGTTTGTGATACTTTTATTGAAGATTTAATAAGTAATAGTACAGTTTGTAGAACATATCAAAAATTTGAATTACCAAAAGCAAATATTCCCAAAATACCATTACAACCAAATCAAAATTTATATGTAAATATTGATGATGGTCATCGAAAATTTAAGTTTAATGAAAAACACAATACTAAAAATTGTAAAAAATGTTCGATAAGATTAATAGTAATGTGTACTGGTAAAAAGAAAAATGGAAAATTAATTAATAAAAGAGCTGTATGTAAAATAAGAGTTTCAAAAACAGAAATTGGTGCTGAAAAAACCGCAAAATTAATAGAAAAATATGGTAATTTATTTTTTGAAAACTTTGACCAAGCAAATTTAATAGTTTGTGGAGATAGTGCAAAATGAATTAGAAAAACTGCTACAATTTTAAATGCTAAATTTATTTTAGATAAATTTCATGCTTTTCATGTTTTATTTCTTGGTATAATGGCAGGAAGAAGAAAAAATCAAATTGCTAAATTACACTATCAAAATGCAATAAATTTATTTACCAAAGGTCAATATTATGAATTAATTGATTTTTTACAATCATTAACTTTACAATATAAAAAATTAAAAGTTGGTTAGAGGCTTTTTAGTAATCTGTGTATCTTTGTTTTGCAAAGTACTAGTTCAGATTAATTCTGTCTTCAAATTTTATCATAAAATGAGCAATTGCTGTATTTCAATTTTGAATGGGCATTGTTCATTTTTTTGTTATATTTTCAATTGCTAAGTAAAATATTTTAAAAACTGCCATATCATTTGGAAAAACTTTTTTATTTCTGATGACTTTTCGTAATTGACTATTAACAGATTCAATAGAATTTGTAGTATAAATCACTCTTTTGATTTCTGGAGGATAACTAATAAAAATCATTAAATTATCTCAATTTTTATATCAAGATTTAGCAATTTGAGGATAGTGTTTATTTCATTTACTTTCAAATGATTCTAAAGCTTGCATTGCTTGTTCTTCACTACATGCATTATAAATTGGCTTTAAATCTGTAACTAGTGATTTTCGATGTTTGTATGAAACATATTTTAAACTATTTCTGATTTGATGAACTATACATAATTGATATTCAGTTTTAGGATAAACTGATTGTATTGCTTCTGACATGCCTGTTAAGTTGTCACTATAAGCAATAAGAATATCATTTAAGCCACGATTTTTCATTTCTGTGAAATTTGCTAATCAAAATTTAGCGCCTTCATTTTCACTAATTCATAAACCTAAAACATCTTTTTTACCTTCTAAATCAACACCTAAAGCTATATAAACTGATTTGTTAATAATGCGTTTATCTTGTCGTACTTTAACTACTATACAATCAAAATAAACAATGGGATAAATGCCTTCTAATGGTCTATTTTGTCATGCTTTGACATCATCAATCACATCATCAGTAATTTGACTAATAACACTTTCACTAATATCAGCACCATGATATAACTCTTGTAACTGCATTCTAATATCTGATAATGTCATACCTTTTGCATATAAGGAAAGAACTTGTTGATCAAAACCATCAAATCTTCTCTGTCTTTTTGGCACTATTACAGGAGTAAAATTACTATTACGATCTTGTGGTACATCAATCTCAATTTTACCTTGTTGAGTTATTAATTTTTTTGAACTTATACCATTACGAGCATTGTCACTATTACTATGTTGATTTTTTTCATATCCTAAATAATTTTGCATCTCAGAATTCAACATTTTTTCAACTAAACGTTTTGTTAATTCTTTATATAAACCCCCTTCTTTAAAAACTATTGTTAAATCTTCAGTATTTTCTAATAATAAATCTACTGCTTTTGATATTGGATCATTATTATTAAAGTTATCTTTTTTAGCCATCTGTAACTCACTCTTTCTAATCATTTAATTATATTTACTAGAATTAATTAAACATAGTTATTTTTGTAAGTTACACAGATTACTAAACATTACCAAATTAAAGATTCAAAAAAATAGCTGAATTATACTTGTAAGTGCAAGTAAATAAAATTGCAAAAAATTCTCATATAAAAATTTCATAATGCTAAATTTAGTTTAGAAAAAAGTAAGGAGTTTTTATATGAGTTATAAACATCTTGGCATAGATGAAAGGATTTATATTGAGAATCAATTGAAATTTAAATTTAAAATTAGTGAAATAGCTAAAAATCTTAATCGAAGTATTAGTACTATTATTCGAGAAATTAATAGAAATAAAGATAATAATCATTATTTTTCATTAATTGCACAAAATAAAGCTGAAAATCGAAAACAATCACATATTAGTTTTCATAAGTTTAAAAATAAGAATTTAGTAAAATATGTACAACAAAAATTACTATTAGGTTGATCACCTGAACAAATTTATGGCAGAATTAAAAATTTTCATAAAGAGTGAGTTATTAGTTTTAAAACAATTTATACTTGAATTTATTTTGGAATGCTTGATAAAGTTACTAGTAAAAATTTAAGAAGAAAAGGTAAAAAACGAAAATCTAAAGAAAATCGTGGCAAGTTTAATGGTAAATCAATTAAAGAACGAGATATAAATGTTAATGATCGTATAACACTTGGTCATTGAGAAGGAGATACTATAGTATCATCAAGAGGCAAAAGCAAATCATGTTTAATAACTTTAGTTGAAAGAGTATCACGATTTACTTTAGCAATATTAGTTAAAAACAGAACTACTAAAGTTATTAATAAAAATGTCAGTTATTATTTATCAATTCTTCCTAAAAACATTGTTAAAACTATTACTTTTGATCGTGGCAAAGAATTTTCAAATTGACAACAACTTGAAAAAAATTTAAATGTAAAAATTTATTTTGCCAATCCATATTCACCTTGACAAAGAGGTACTAATGAAAATACTAATGGTTTAATTAGAGAAAAATTTCCTAAAAAATTTATTTTTTCAAAAACTAATAAAAATGAAGTTCATAAATTTATATTGTCTTTAAATCAAAGACCGAGAAAAATATTAAATTATCTTTCACCAATCGAATATTTGGATAGAAAAATAATTTAGTTGCACTTACCTTTACAATTTAGCAATAAAATAAGTTTTCTGTTAATTAACAGAAAACTTATTTTCATATTCCAAACATAAAATAATTATTTTATTATTGAGGTAATTTTATATTTTCATAAATGGGAAATTTATTTAAAAGCATATCAACTTTTTTTCTTAATTCATTTAAATCATCATCATTAATACCCTTAGGTAATTTTCAAGCACTAATAATAATCTTTCCTAATTCAATAAACTGCTCTTCTTTAAAACCTCTCGTTGTCATTGCTGGACTACCAAAACGAACACCACTAGTAATAACAGCTGGTAAAGGATCAAAGGGAACACCATTCTTATTAGCAACAATATTAATCTTTTCTAAAATATCAACAGCTTCTTTACCATTTAAACCGTTAATATTAGTAACATTAACAGTTAATAAATGATTATCAGTTCCACCCGCCACTACATGAAATTTTGCATCAAGAAAAGTTTTCGCTAATGCTTGAGCATTTTTAATTACTTGCATTTGATAAGTTTTAAATTCTGGCGTTAATGCTTCATAAAAAGCTTGTGCTTTTGCTGCAATAATATGTTCCAATGGCCCACCTTGATTACCGGGAAATACCGCACTATCAATTTTCTTTTTTAATTCTTCGGTGCAAAGAATAGCACCACCACGTGGTCCTCTTAATGTTTTATGAGTTGTTGTTGTTGTAATATCAGCATAACAAATAGGATTTTGATGTAATCCAGCAGCAATTAATCCAGCAATATGCGCCATATCAACCATTAAATATGCTCCAACAGTATCGGCAATTTTACGAAACTTTGATCAATCAATAAGTCTTGAATAAGCACTAGCTCCTGCTACAATAATTTTTGGTTTACATTTTTTAGCAATTTTTAAAATTTCATCATAATCTAAATATTCATCCTTTTTACTTACACCATAATTAACACCGTGATAAATTTTACCAGAAAAATTAATTTTATAACCATGAGTTAAATGACCACCGGCATCAAGTTCCATACCAAGAATAGTATCACCTGGACGTAATATAGCAGCATATGCTTCAGCATTAGCTTGACTACCAGAATGAGGTTGTACATTAGCATGAAAATTACCTTTTTTACATTGACCTGGTTTATGATTACAATTAAATAATTGTTTAAAACGCTCTATTGCCAAATTTTCAATTTTATCAACATTTTCGCAACCATTATAATATCTTCTGCCCGGATAACCTTCTGCATACTTATTAGTTAATATTGTTCCAGCAAGTGTAAGTACAGCTGGTGATACATAGTTTTCTGAAGCTATTAATTCAATATGATTTTGTTGACGTTGTCATTCATCTTTCACAATTTTTTTTAATTCTGGGTCAAGACTCTTATTAAAAGATTTATCCATTTTTAAACATCCTCTCTTTAATAATTTAATAGTAAAATTATTTTAGTTTTGCAACTCTTAATTGATGTCTTTTTTCATCACTTGTTTTAGTATTTAAAAATAATTTCACAAGTTCTACTGCTTTATAATCAGAAATAATTCTAGCACCTAGTGCTAAAACATTAGCGTCATTATGAAGCCTTGCCAATCTTACTGTTTCTTCTTCATAGCAAAGGGCACAACGAACGCCATTAATACGATTGGTAGCAATGCTAATACCAATACCAGTACCACAAATTACAATACCAAAATCTGCTTTTTTACTAACAATAGCATTAGCAACATTAAAACCAAAATTAGGATAATCAACAGGCTCACTGCTATTTGTTCCTAAATCTAAAATTTGATAGCCTTCTGTATGTAAAAATTTAATAATTGGTTGTTTAAATTCATAAGCGGTATGATCATTACCAATAGCAATTACTAAACCATTAGTTTTCAACTTTATCACTTCCTTAGTTTAAATATTAGTTTTATTATACCTATTAATTTTAAAATTAATATATTTTCTTTTTAAAATTAAATTGTAAAGGTAAGTGCAACTAAATTATTTTTCTATCCAAATATTCGATTGGTGAAAGATAATTTAATATTTTTCTCGGTCTTTGATTTAAAGACAATATAAATTTATGAACTTCATTTTTATTAGTTTTTGAAAAAATAAATTTTTTAGGAAATTTTTCTCTAATTAAACCATTAGTATTTTCATTAGTACCTCTTTGTCAAGGTGAATATGGATTGGCAAAATAAATTTTTACATCTAAATTTTTTTCAAGTTGTTGTCAATTTGAAAATTCTTTGCCACGATCAAAAGTAATAGTTTTAACAATGTTTTTAGGAAGAATTGATAAATAATAACTGACATTTTTATTAATAACTTTAGTAGTTCTGTTTTTAACTAATATTGTTAAAGTAAATCGTGATACTCTTTCAACTAAAGTTATTAAACATGATTTGCTTTTACCTCGTGATGATACTATAGTATCTCCTTCTCAATGACCAAGTGTTATACGATCATTAACATTTATATCTCGTTCTTTAATTGATTTACCATTAAATTTACCACGATTTTCTTTAGATTTTCGTTTTTTACCTTTCCTTCTTAAATTTTTACTAGTAACTTTATCAAGCATTCAAAAATAAATTCAAGTATAAATTGTTTTAAAACTAATAACTCACTCTTTATGAAAATTTTTAATTCTGCCATAAATTTGTTCAGGTGATCAACCTAATAGTAATTTTTGTTGTACATATTTTACTAAATTCTTATTTTTAAACTTATGAAAACTAATATGTAATTGTTTTCGATTTTCAGCTTTATTTTGTGCAATTAATGAAAAATAATGATTATTATCTTTATTTCTATTAATTTCTCGAATAATAGTACTAATACTTCGATTAAGATTTTTAGCTATTTCACTAATTTTAAATTTAAATTTCAATTGATTCTCAATATAAATCCTTTCATCTATGCCAAGATGTTTATAACTCATATAAAAACTCCTTACTTTTTTCTAAACTAAATTTAGCATTATGAAATTTTTATATGAGAATTTTTTGCAATTTTATTTACTTGCACTTACAAGTATAATTCAGCAAAATAATTTTTATTACAAAAAGAAAAATATTTTTTCCTATAATAATCAAATTTAATCATTATTGCTATTAATAAATATGTTAAAATACTGCTAAAAGAAAGGTGAGATTCTTATTATGAAAATTAAAAAAATGATCGGAAATAAGTATGCATTAATTATTGAAAAAGATGAAATGATTATTAAAACTTTAGAGCAATTTGCTATTAAAGAAAATATAGGAATGGCACAATTCCAAATGATTGGTGCTATTACTAATGTCACTTTAGGCTATATTCCTAAAAAAAGTACTGATTATGTAAAAAAAACTTTTCTTGAACAATATGAATTGTTATCAACAATTGGAACAATCATTTGAGATGAAAAAGATAGAAATAAACCAATTATTCATTGCCATACTACTTTTGGTGATGATAATTTTAACGTAATTGGTGGTCATATGTTAGATGCGAAAGTTGCTATTAAGGCTGAAGTAATAATTGATATTTTAAGTAATGAAAAAATATCACAAGTTATTGATAATAAAAGTAATTTTCATATTTGAAATTTATCTTAATTTAAGGAAAATCTTAAAAAAATGGTCATATTATTATTAATATGACCATTTTTTTAAGATTTTCCTAATGAACCAAATTCTGTTAATAATTCTTTAGCTTTAAGTTTAATTGCTTCCATTCCTGGCTTAAAAATTTTTCTAGGATCAAACCCTTTATCTTCATTAAGTTTTCCTTCCGTAACATATTTTTCAATAACTGCGGCGAACACTTCTTGTAATTCAGTATTAACATTAATTTTACTAATTCCTAAATTAATAGCTTTTTTAACCTGATCTTTTGGAATTCCAGAACCACCATGTAATACCATTGGCTTATTTGAAGCTACTGATAAATTTTTTAACACATCAAAATTTAAACCATCTCAATTTTTAGGATACTTTCCATGAATATTATTTATTCCGGCTGCTAAAAAGTCAATTCCTAAAGCTGCTAATGATTTACAATCTTCCTCACTAGCAATCTCACCACTACCAATAACTCCATCTTCTTCACCACCAATAGTACCTGCTTCTGCTTCAACAGATGCATTTTTTTTCTTAGCATAAGCAACTACTTCTTTGGTACCTTTTATATTTTCATTAAAATCTAAATGAGAACCATCAAACATAACAGAACTAAAACCAGCATCTAATGCTTTCTTACAAGAATCTACTGATTGACCATGATCTAAATGTAATGCCACTGGAATAGTAATATTTAAATCATTCAATAGCGCTAAAGTCATACTAGCAACTGTGTTAAATCCACCCATGTATTTAATAGCACCTTCTGAAACACCTAAAATAACAGATGATTTAGTTTCTTGTGCAACTTCAAGAATAGATCTTGTTCATTCTAAATTATTAATATTAAAGTGAGCAACGGCATATTTACCTGCTTTTGCTTTATCAATCATATTTTTTGCACTAACAAATTTATTCATTTCTTTTCCTTCTTTCTTAAAATATTATAACCTTATATTATATATTTTCATAAAAAATCTAGTTGCATATATATTTTGAGAATATACAATTCATAAAAATTATAACAATTTTAAAATTAAATTTTCTTACTTTATCATTATTTTTTAATAATACTTTTAATTAATCCTAAAAATAAAGGATTTGGTTTATTAATTCTTGATGTGAACTCAGGATGAAACTGACTTGCAATAAAGAATGGATGTACTTCTTTTGACAACTCAATCACTTCTACCAAATCTTCTTTATTATATATACCACTAAAAATTAATCCATTTTTTGCAAGTAATGTTTTATAACTATTATTAAATTCATAACGATGACGATGACGTTCAATAATAATAGTTTGTTTATAAAGAGATTTTGCTAATGAATCATTAATTAAAGTGGTTGGATAATTACCCAATCTTAAAGTTCCCCCGATTTGATCATTTTTATTTTTGCCACGTAATAAATCAAAAATAGGATTTTTAGTTTTTTTATTAAATTCAGTAGAATTAGCATCTTGTAAATTACATACATTACGAGCATATTCAATACAAGCTAACTGCATACCTAAACATAATCCCAAGAAAGGAACTTTATTAACTCGAGTATAATTAATTGCATTGATTTTGCCTTCAACACCACGATTACCAAAGCCACCAGGAACAATTATTGCTTGGAAAGGAGAAAGCATAGAATTAATGTTTTTACTATCTAAACTTTCAGCGTTAATAATTTTATAATTAACTTTAGTATTAAGACTATAACCTGCAATTTTCAATGATTCAATTACTGATAAGTAAGCATCACTTAAATTCGAATATTTTGCCACAATACCAACAGTAACTTCTTGATTAATATTATCTAACTTTTTAACAATTGTATGTCATTCTGACATATCTGGTTTAGTTTTATTTAATTTTAATAATTCTGAAACTACTTCATCAATTTTTTGTTGTTCTAAAGATAATGGCACTTTATAAATATTATCACAATCAGGAATTGCTAAAACATGCCTGCGTTTAATATTACAAAATAAAGATAATTTATCAAAAATATGATCGGGTGGCATAGTTTCACTACGACAAACCAAAATATCAGGTTGAATACCTAATGATAATATTTCTTTTACTGAATGTTGACTGGGTTTCGTTTTAAATTCACCAACCGAATGTAAATAAGGAATTAATGTAGTATGAATAACAATAACATTTTCATGACCTTTTTCGTTTTTAACTTGTCTAATGGCTTCAATAAAAGCTAATGATTCAATATCACCAACTGTTCCACCAATTTCGGTAATAATAACATCAGCCTTACTATTAATTGCGGAATTAAAAATATGTTTTTTAATTTCATCAGTAACATGTGGTACAACTTGTACAGTTTTCCCTTCATAAAAACCATCGCGTTCCTTTTTTAAAACAGTTTGGTATACTTTTCCGGCAGTAATATTGGAGTCTCTAGTCAGATTTTCATCAATAAAACGTTCATAATGACCTAAATCTAAATCAGTTTCAGCACCATCACTAGTTACATATACTTCACCATGTTGATAAGGACTCATAGTACCTGGGTCAACATTAATATAAGGGTCAAATTTTTGCATAAAAATCTTAATATTTTTTTGCTTTAATATACGCCCAAGCGATGCTGCTGTAATTCCTTTACCTAAAGATGATACAACACCACCAGTAATAAATATATACTTTGAATTCATTAGTTTTCTCCTAAATATTAATTAATAATATCATTATTATTCATCATCATAATTATCTTCTAATGGTTGAATACTAATGGTATTTAAATCATCATCTTCATCTTCTACGTCTTCACTTAAATCTATAGTTTCATCATTATCTGTAACTGTTTCAGTACTATCAATTTCTTCTTTTGTATTACTTGGAATTTCTACTCTTGTCATATGTTCTTTAATTTCCTCTAATGAGACTTCATTACGTGGATATCAAAGTTTATCATTTTTTAAGAAAAAATTGGTATTTAAAATAATTCCAGTATAAAGTTCACCAGCAATTTTTTCTTCATCTTCTTTAGAAATATTACATTGTTTTTTAACATGTGTTCAAATTTCATTAAAACTGCTTTTTTTCTTTTTGCATAAAAAACTATATGCTACTTCTACTAATGTTTGTTTGTTTTGCATTTCTTAATCACCTTCTAAATTGTATATTATAAATAATAAAAAATATATTTTTTACATCTTTTTAGGCGCATCCACACCAATTAAATTTAAAGCATTTGCCATTATTTGTTTTATTGCTAAAACTAATGTTAATCGTTGAATTGTTAATTGTTGATCTTCACTAATAACTTTATATTTATTATAATAAGAATGAAATAACTTAGCTAATTTTTGAATATAATTTGTAAGCAAATGTGGTTGATGCTGTTTTTCAATTTTTTGCAAAATAATTATATATTCATCTAATGTAATCAATAATTCTTTTTCCTTTTGTTCTGTTAATAAATTAATACTATTTGCAATTTCAAATTTTGGATAATTCTCTATAATTTGATTTATACGCGCATGAACATATTGAGCATAATAAACAGGATTTTCGTTAGATTGTTGTTTAGCAAGTGCTAAATCAATATCAAGATGTGATTCAACTGATCTTGATACTAAAAAATAACGTAAAGCATCCTTTCCAATTAAATCTATCATATGTCTTAAAGTTATTGATGTTCCTGCTCTTTTTGACATTTTTTGTTCTTTACCATTATCAATAACCTTTACCATTTGCATACATAAAATATCAAGTTTAGTGGCATCATTATTAAGCATATATAATCCCGCTTTAATTCGTGGAATATAGCCATAATGATCTGCTCCTCAAATATTAATTAACATATCACTACGTTGAAATTTAATATGATGATAAGCTAAGTCAGGAAGCATATATGTATAAGTTTTGTCTTTCTTAACAATTACACGATCTTTATCATCTTCAAATAAAGTAGTTTTTAAAAAAATAGCACCATCAAGTTGATAAGTATTGCCTTGCATTTCAAATTGTTTGATTAAATTAGAAATAATATTTTCTTTATATAAAAATGATTCAGAAAATCAAATATTAATTTTAACTTTAAATTTTTTTAAATCTTTTTTAATTTCTGAAAGTATATAATTAATACCAAATTCTTTAAAAATTAAAGAAGAAGTTTCATCAAAAGGTTTATTTGCAAATTTATTACCATTTAATTTCAAAAATGATTGTGCAGCAGCTAAAATTTCAGAACCACGATAACTTTCTTTTGGTAATTCAACAGCATTGCCACAAAGATTTTGATAATTTATGAAAATTGAATTGGCCAAAACATTAATTTGATTACCAGCATCATTAATATAGTATTCTCTAACTATATTATATCCTCTATGTTCTAATATATTAGCTAAACTAGCACCAATAGCCGCATTTCTTGCATGTCCTAAATGTAAAAGTCCGGTTGGATTAGCACTAATAAATTCAATATTATAAGTAATATTTTTTTTATTAGATTGACCATATAATGATTTCTCATTAATAATTTTCATTAATAATAAACTAAATACTTCAACATTAATATTAATATTAATAAAACCAGGAGTAATATAATCAATTTTTTTAATTAATGGGTGTTTCTGATGAATATTTTTAACTATAATTTCAGTAATGTCTAATGGTTTTTGTTTATATTTTTTTGCTAATATCATTGCTATTGATGTAGAATAATCACCTAAGTCATTATTTTTATTAATTTCAATAACAACCTGATTCAATTCTATTTCATAATTTGCAAATGCTACTGCATCAAGAATAATAGTAGTGAGTTCATTAATAACATAACTGTCCACAGTTCAGACCCCTTTCAATATCTAAAATATTATACTCATACATTTAATTTATATCATATAAAAAAGTAAAAATAAATACTTTTTTATAAAAGTTGTTCAATTGTATCATTAACATACTGTATAAATCCAATTCTGATTAAAAATTCCAAAATAGCAACATCATTGTAATTTAAATCAATTAATTCTTGATAGTTACCAAAAATTTGATTATCAAGCACATTTCTTAATTTATCATTAATTTTTTTTGGATCATCTTCGATTTTAATTCCTGAAACTTTAACTAATTCTAAATCAATTTTTTTTTGCATTTTAACTTTAGTATTATCATCTTTATATAATTCTATTAATTTTAAATATAATTCTTGTAATAAACTTAAAGCCTTGACAAAATTACTTAGTAATTCTTGTTCATTAATTATATACGAATTTAAATTATGAAAATAATTATGATTTATCTCAGCTTCATATCTTGCTGCTTGACCGCCAGGATTAATTTGTTCAAAATAACGCAAACGTTCTCTTAAGTTTAATAATATTTTACTCATTTCCTCACTTTCAACTCTTGTAGTACTAATTAATTTAATCAATCGTATTAAATTATGAAAGTTAAATTTTTTCTTACTAGCTGAAGGTTCAACTTGAATATATTTTCTTAAACAATGCTTTAATTTTAATTCTAACGATTGATATACTGAAAAAAGAGTAATATGAAAATTATCATATCCAATCCCTTTTTTAATATTTAAAATAGCGTTAACTGCATACATATTAGCGCGATCATTATTATTACCCAAAACATTAGTTAAATGCAAAGTTCTTGGAAACTTATTAATCATTGTAAGTAATGTTTCTTTAAATTTAATTTTTAACGTATTATCTTTAAATTTAATTTGATTTATTTTAACTGATTTTAAATCATTATATTCATTACCTATTATAAGGTAGGCAAAAATAGAAAAATAAACAATTACTTTTTCTTTAAAATTTATTCAAGTAAAATTTAAAGTTTTAATAGCATTTTCTATTATTTCTTTATTAATTAATACACCCAATATCACTATTACTTCTTGCGTTGCTAAATGATACTCATGTGAATTTAAGTAAAAATCTCCTGGCGTTAAATCTAAAATATTTGGATACTCAAAAATTTTATTAATTGATTTTAAAATTTTCATAATTACCTCATTTTATAATACTTTTAAATTTCTATTTCTTTTTTAAAAAATAAATTGTATTTGGTGCTTTAATTGGATCTTGCAAAATTTGTGAGATTTTTTCTAAAGTAATATATTCTTCGTTTTTTGTTTTAATAATAATTGGATCTTTTTTAAAATAATAAAGTACATTTTTTAAATCTTGTTTAACGCCAATAACATTAGTGTTATAGTATAATTAATAATATCTTGCATTAACTTAATTAAAGTAGCATCTGTTCAATTTAAATATGTTTGTATTTCAACACTTTTTCCCTCAAAAATAGCAATAAAATCATGAATATTGACTTTAATAATTTTTGTAAATTAAGATCAAAAAGAATTCCGCTTTTATGATAATAAACTTGAGAATACATATGGAACCTTGTGATTAAATAATTTTCAATAGCAGAAATTGCCTTGTATGAAAAAACTAAACCCTCTTTAATATCAATTATCATATTCGTAATAATTCAATCAATATCAATACTTCCATAACCAACTCCTGTAAAATATCCATCACGCATTAAATAATCAATACGATCACAATCTAATTGCGATGATACCAATTGAATTTGATATTTAGGATAATTTTTATAATCCTTCTTAAGGATACCAATAATAGCATTAATATTAATATTAAATTGTTTTAAAATCATGTTAATTTCAGTACTATTATCATTAATAATAGCACAAGTATAATCTTCATAAGTAAAATTTTCTTTTTTATTAACATTAAGGTTTATGATTTTTTCAAAAGTGTGTGAAAAAGGACCGTGTCCTAAATCATGTAATAAACCAGCAATTTTAATGTTTGTTTTTTCCTCTTTAGTTAATAAAGAAGAACCTTCAACTTCACTAAGAACACGATTTAATATATGGTAAACACCGATACTATGAACATATCTAGTATGAGTTGAATTAGGAAAAGCAATTTGCACACCACCAAGTTGATTAATTCATCTTAATCTTTGAAATTCTTTACAAGATATTAACCCCTGAATAACGGGTTCGCTGATATTAATATTTTTGTGTATAGCATCACGAATAAAAGTTACTTTATAATTATTGCTTGACATAAATTTTAACCTCTCATTAATATCTTATAAATTTTAGGTATTATTAATTTTTTATTTTAATAGTAACATAATATAAAATTTTTCTTCTATTTTAGTAATTATTTTGAGTAAAAAGAACAATTTTATAATTTTTATTTATAACAAAAGCAAATATGCTAAATTGTAAAGGTAAGTGCAACTAAATTATTTTTCTATCCAAATATTCGATTGGTGAAAGATAATTTAATATTTTTCTCGGTCTTTGATTTAAAGACAATATAAATTTATGAACTTCATTTTTATTAGTTTTTGAAAAAATAAATTTTTTAGGAAATTTTTCTCTAATTAAACCATTAGTATTTTCATTAGTATCTCTTTGTCAAGGTGAATATGGATTGGCAAAATAAATTTTTACATCTAAATTTTTTTCAAGTTGTTGTCAATTTGAAAATTCTTTGCCATGATCAAAAGTAATAGTTTTAACAATGTTTTTAGGAAGAATTGATAAATAATAACTGACATTTTATTAATAACTTTAGTAGTTCTGTTTTTAACTAATATTGCTAAAGTAAATCGTGATACTCTTTCAACTAAAGTTATTAAACATGATTTGCTTTTGTCTCTTGATGATACTATAGTATCTCCTTCTCAATGACCAAGTGTTATACGATCATTAACATTTATATCTCGTTCTTTAATTGATTTACCATTAAACTTGCCACGATTTTCTTTAGATTTTCGTTTTTTACCTTTTCTTCTTAAATTTTTACTAGTAACTTTATCAAGCATTCCAAAATAAATTCAAGTATAAATTGTTTTAAAACTAATAACTCACTCTTTATGAAAATTTTTAATTCTGCCATAAATTTGTTCAGGTGATCAACCTAATAGTAATTTTTGTTGTACATATTTTACTAAATTCTTATTTTTAAACTTATGAAAACTAATATGTGATTGTTTTCGATTTTCAGCTTTATTTTATGCAATTAATGAAAAATAATGATTATTATCTTTATTTCTATTAATTTCTCGAATAATAGTACTAATACTTCGATTAAGATTTTTAGCTATTTCACTAATTTTAAATTTAAATTTCAATTGATTCTCAATATAAATCCTTTCATCTATGCCAAGATGTTTATAACTCATATAAAAACTCCTTACTTTTTTCTAAACTAAATTTAGCATTATGAAATTTTTATATGAGAATTTTTTGCAATTTTATTTACTTGCACTTACAAGTATAATTCAGCATTTAAAATTTAATTTAACATTATTAATAATGGTATCATAACCTAATAGTTTAATGGTGCTAACTAAATCAGGTCCATGCATTTGTCCTGTTGTAATAATTCTAATTGGCATAAATAATAATTTACCGTTAACATTAGTTTCTTTTTTAACTTCATTAATAATGTTTTTAATATTATCACTAGTTCAATTTTTACAATCAATAATCTTTTTAATAAATGCTGTACAAACTAAGTTACATTCATTATCATTCAAAAAAGTCTTTGCTTCTATATCTACCTTAAAATTATTTTTAAAAAATAAACTTACCAATTCATTAATTTGACTACCATATTCTAACTGTGATTGATAAATTAATAATACTTCTTTTCATCATTCAATAGTTTTGCTATTTCAATTATATTTTTCTTTAATAAAAGGTGTAACTAAAGCTAAGTATTGTTCAACATTTAATCTTTTAATATAATAATTATTCATTCACACTAATTTTTCTGGATCAAACATACTTGGTGCTTTACTTAAATATTTTGGGGTAAATAATTTAATTAATTGTTCTTTAGTATAAATTTCTTTTTCTTCATGCGAACTTCATCCTAATAAAGCAATAAAATTAAAAATTGCTTCTGGCAAATATCCTTCTTTACGATATTGATGAATAAATTGGATAATGCTACCATCACGTTTTGATAATTTTTTACGTTTATTATTAACAATTAATGTTAAGTGGGCAAAAATTGGCATTTTCCAATTAAAATATTCATAAATAACTAATTGTTTTGGTGTATTTGACAAATGTTCTTCACCACGAAAAACATGACTTATTTCCATTAAATGATCATCAATAACAACAGCAAAATTATAAGTAGCCACTCCATTTGATTTAATAATAATATAATCTCCTAAATCTACTGAATTAAATTCAACATTACCACGAACTAAATCTTTAATTTTATAACTTTTATTAGTGGGAATTTTAACTCTAATAGCATATGAAATTTTATTTTGTAAATTTTCTTCAATTACAGACTGCTCTAATTTTGAACATGTTCCATCATACTGGAAAGCTAAAATATTTTTATCTGCTTGTTTCTTACGCATTTCTTCTAGATATTGAGGTGTACAAAAACAATAATATGCTTTTTTTTCTTTTATTAGTATTAATGCATGTTGAATATATATATTTAAACGTTCAGTTTGTTTATAAGGACCATATTTACCTGGTAAATCAATAGTTTCATCAGGAATTATTCCCATTCAACGTAAATTATCTAATTGTGAACTAATTCCATCTTCAATATTACGTTCTAAATCAGTATCTTCAATTCTAACTATAAAATCTCCTATGTTATTTTTTGCAAATAAATAATTAAATAATGCTGTTCTAGCACCACCAATATGTAAATACCCAGTAGGACTAGGTGCATATCGTACACGAATTTTCATATTTTCACCATCTTTATTTAATTTAAGATTTTTTAATCTTATTAACTTTTTTTTCTACTTTATTAGTCTTTTTTTAGAATTTAATTTTTTATTATTATTTTTAGAGGATTTCATTATTTTTTTACGATTAGTTTTAGATTGTAATTTTTCATTTACTTCTTCATCAAGAAAAATTGTAATAGTCTGTGTATCATTTGGATCAAATTCATTAGAACTTGGTAATGGTTGTTTTAATTCTGGTTCAAAATCAATTGCTGCTTCAATACGTTGACGATAAAAGTGATATGTTTGAACATTAATTAAATTTAATTTAAGTAATAAAATAACTGCTGCAACAAGTAATGCAAAATAAAAACCAAAAATTGATCAAACAATAGTTGAAGAAACTCAATTTTTATAATAAAAGCTTGGTACTTCAATCGTTCCTCCTCTATTAGGTATTATTTGTGCACTATCATTACTTCATTCACAATAAAGCAATTGACCAGAAAAACTTATCAAAAATCCAACAACAAAAATTATAAAGTTTACAACTAAAAATACAAATTTAAAACGAGGAGATTTTTCAAGAAAAACTCTTGCCGTAAAAATACAACTAATCAAACCGAAACTGCTTACAACTAAACCTATTACTGGTAAATAATAAATTGCAGTATAACTTGAAGGATTAAAACTTGGTGAAGGTTCTGCAATTTCAAAACCATAATAATATAAATCTTTTAAAGCTGTATTTTTTGACAAAGCAATTAAAAAAAATAATTCATAAATAATAAATATGCTTAATAATAAATAAAAACTAATAAACCACCAATTACGAATTCTCATAAATCTGCCCCCCTTATTTAATATTCAAAGTTTTTTTACTAAATTCCTTTTCTTGTTTTTTAATTTTTTTTAATTCTTGTTTTCTAATTCGTCTTTGTTTTTTTTCCATACTTCTAGTAGTATAAATTTCATAATCTGAGTTCATAAATGTAAACTTTCTACGCATAATTCAAAAAAATAGTTGTGTAATCAAAATTAAAAAAAGACTAAAAATAATAAATATTCTTGCAATAATTGGATTAATTCAATGATAATTTTCATTATATAATATTCCAGATTGTGAAATATAAGTTAATTGTACTTCTGAACTTAACATTACACTAAGAATTAATAATCAAAAAGCAGTATAAAACATTCTACTGCTATACTTTGAAGAGACAATACTAACTCTAGGAGCAAATATTAATAAAATCATACTTACAGTAATTGCAATTAAACAAACAATTGGAGCATAAAATAAATTCAAAATAGGATAATTAAAATCAGTAAGTTTTACATTATATAATTTATATTTTGATACATTAATAGCAGCAAATAAAGAAAAAATAAAAACTGATAAAAAAAGAACTATTGATATTGCCAAATAAACAAAATATGCATTTTTAGTCTTTTGTTCATATGGAATAAAATATGTTTCTTTGTTTTTAATATTATCTAAATCTTTAATTTTCATTATTTTCACCTACTTTATTTTTCATTAGGCAATTCTTCAACTACTAAAATTAAAATAATCGCTGCTATTACTTCACATATTCATACAATTAATGATATTAATGAAAAAAATAGTAATACTGGTATTGATCAAAAAACTAGACTACCGCTTAACATTAATGTTGATAATATTAATGTTGAAATAGCAGTAATTCTAAATGAAGATTTCTTTTTAAGTTTCTTTGCTGGTATCATAAAACAAATAATACTAACTAAAATTGCAATTCCAACATATGATAATGATAAAGCTAATTGCAGTTTACTAAATTCAAACCCCATTTTTTGCCCAACAAATGCATTAACTATTAATAGTATTAAAAAAGCAATACTACCAATAATTTGCACAATTGGTGATCAAAAAAGTAAAGCCCTTGAAACTTTTATTTTATTAAGAACATCAAACTTTTTAGTTTTTTTATTTGGAACATAATTGTTTTCTTGAATGTCAGAATCAGGATTTTGTAAATTACTTTTTAACATAATATTTTTTTCCTTTCTTGCTAGTATATTTTCAAATTAATTATAACAAAACTATAACCTTTTTATAATTAATATTATCTTAAAACTAAACATTAAAAAGGAAATGACAAATATCACCATCTTCAACTATATAATTTTTACCTTCAACTCTCATTTTTCCCTTTTCCTGAACATTTTTTTCACTACCCAATAATTCTATATCTTGATAATTATAAACTTTAAGTCTAATAAAACCTTTCATGAAATCTGTATGAATGATACCAGCACACTCTGGTGCTTTCATTCCTTTAATAAAAGTTCAAGCATGAACTTCTTTGGATCCAACAGTAAAATAAGTACCTAAATTTAATAGTTTATAAGTTGCTAATACAATTTGATCAATTCCTGATTCAAAAATATTTAACTCTTTAAACATTTCTTTTTTTTCTTCTGCTTCTAATTCAGAAAGTTCACATTCTGTCTTAGCACAAACAACAATTACAGTAATATTTTTTTTGCTCATATATTGTTGTAATTGTTCAACATATTTATTGGTTTTAGTTATTAAATCTTTTTCATTAATATTAGCAATAACAATTATTGGTTTAGCAGTTAAAAAATTATAAGGTTTAATCATTAGTAATTCTTCTGAACTTAACTTTTGATTACGAATAGCAACACCATTGTTTAATTCATTATTAATTTTTTCTAATAAAGCTACCTCAGCAATACCTTGTTTATCTCTAGTTATTTGCGATTTTTTACGAACTTTTTCTTTTCGTTTACTTATTACTTCTTGATCAGCTAACATTAATTCCAATTCAATAATTTCAAAATCATTAATTGGATCAATTTTATTTTCAACATGACTAACATTAATATCATCAAAACAACGAATAACTTCGCATATTGCATCAACTGTTCTAATATTAGCAAGAAATTGATTACCTAATCCTTCACCTTTACTAGCACCTTTGACAAGTCCGGCAATATCATGTAATTCTAAAATTGTTGGTACAACTTTTTGTGGATTAAAGATTTTTATTAAATTTAAAATTTTTGAATCATTGACTGGAACGCTACCAATATTTGGTTTTATAGTAGCGAAAGGATAATTTTCAATTAATACTTGTGAATTGGTAATGGCTTTAAATAATGTTGATTTACCTACATTAGGTAAACCAACGATACCAGCAGTTAACATATAATATACACCTGTTTCTTTTACTTATATGATTACATCGTATCATATAAATTATAAAGAAAAATATAAAATTAATTATCAATTAAGAAAAATTTAATTTTGAAGTTGATTTAGATGGTAATGGTACAGTATTTACTAAATTATTAGATTCATTAATAGTATTACCAGCAAGTTCTTCATCATCGCTTTCATCATCAAAAGGATTTGTACTAACTGGTTTAGGAGTAATCTGACCAGAACAAATGCCACTATCACTAGATGCTGTTCTAGTAAGACAATGATTAAATTCTTGACGAGATGATTCAGTACTGCTTTCTAAATCACTATACTGTGGAAAACTATAACTATTAAGTTCTCTTAATATTTTATCGATATCAATAATAGAATAATCATTTTCTTCAAATTCAGAAGAAAGTGAACTTATCGCACTATCAGTACTATTTGAACGTGATAATTTAGGTTTTTTTTCAATTATTCATTCATCTCAAGGCTCAGATGTTGGTAATAGTTCTGGTATACTTTGTCTTTGATAAGGTACGCTTATTTCATCTATTGATGTTTTATTATCATTTAAATTTACAATTAAAGTTCCAAAATTTTTTGTATTATTTTCTTTAACTGTCTTAATAGCTATTTTTGTTTTTTTTCATGTTCAAGATATTTTATTTATTATTTTCTGTCATCAACTAAGTTTTTTAAATTTTGTTTTTGATAATTCTACTAAAGATTTTTTACAATTTTCAATGTCAATATCTTTAATATTATTAATTTTATTTAAAGACACTGTTTTATAATCATCAAAATTATTATAACCACTATATATTTTTAACTTATTTTTAATAATTTGATAGTTTTTATCTCAATACAAATATTTTTTCATATCTGAAGGTGTATCTTCGGTAACTCGATCATAATATCTAATAAAAGTTATATAATCATTATAAAACAATGAATTTTCTACTTTTTGGGCACTTAATTTAAAAATTTTATCTTTAATATTAACTAATTGTTCATTAAGTTGTTCAATATCTAATTTTAATTTTGCTATTACTCGTTGATTTTGAAATTGAACATTTAAATTTGTATGATTACTTAATGTTTCCCATTCTTGTTTTTTAGTTTGTAAAAGATTAAGAATACTATTGTGTAAGTCACGTAAATCATTAGCTACGGTTCTGATCTTACTATTAACTACTACTACTGAATTTCTTATCTTGCTAACCTCTTCTTTTATGGCTGCTAATCTTTTTTTTGCAATTGAACTATCTCTATTAATTTTAAAATTAATTGCAGATGTTTGTTTCTTATAATTACCTAAAAAATTTGAATGATAACTAATATCAAATATAACACTTGTTTTATTTACATTTTCTTTTAAACTTTTAATTTTTTCTTTACTATTTTCAGTAAAATCAAACGTTAAAATATTATTACAAATAACATATCTTAAATCTTCATTATTTCTTAAATGTTCTAAATGTATCAATTGACCTTCTTCTATTAACTGCTTATCATTCATTATTTCTTTATCAATAATCTCTAATAATTTTTCTTTAATTTTTTGCAAATTAATTTCTCATTCTCAATAATTAAAAGAATTTTGGTTATTAACTTTTACAAAACCTAAAATTGGATCATTAATTTTTTTAAGTTTTTCCAGTAATAATAATACATATTCTGGTATTGTTTTATCTTTTCAAGTTATATAATCATTTATTAATGTTTGTGAATCAATGATTTCTTCTTGACTTAGGAAGTTTAGATTTTCTTTAGAAAAAGTAAAATTAAATGATTTACAATTATTAATTGTAATATCTCTTATTTTATAGTCTCATGTTTTTTTGAATTTAAATATTGAATAATAACAGTAAAATTATCTCTATTTTTTTGTAAAACCTTAAAATAGACTAATTCATTTTCTTTAATAGCATCAATATTAACCAAACTTTTAACTGCAATAATATCATTAACTTCTCATTTACCTAAATTTATTTTTGCTCTTTCTTCTAAAATTTGAAATACATCAGATAATTCTTTTTGAAAACCTTCTGATAGTTTCTGATTTGTTTTTAATATATTATTAGCTTTCATAAGTTTTAATTTTGCTATATTATGACTATCATTGTCTTTAAGAATATTAGTTTGTAATATTTGTTCTTCTAATAAAAAGTGTTCTTCTAAACTAAATTTAGGTAAAATTTCTTGTTTTTCACTAGGAAAATAAACATTTACTAATTCATTAATTAATGTAGTAAAATCATACGATTTTCAAAATTTAACCCTTAAATCTTCTAATTCTTGTTTATATACTTTAAATTCTTTACTATTTTTTACAGACTTTGATAATTTTATTTCTAAATCATTGCTTAATCATACAAATTGTGAAAAAGATCCTTCATAATCTGAAAAGTTTAATAGAGAAAGATAAACTTTTGCCATATGTTCTTCATCAATAATAATTTCTTGTCCTAAAAGTTTATTCATTTCTATTTTTTTAAAGTTATCTAAAAGATTTAATAATTTAGAAACAATATAAACTGGTCTACTCTGAAATTCAATTGGTAATAACTTATATATTCCAACAAACTCAGAAAAATTATCATTTAGTAAATTATCAATTTCAGCAATTGAACCAATAGGAGGAGAAATGTTATCTGGATTTTTACTTTTTACATATCTCTCAATATTTTGCATTGAAAGAAGTGAAAATGAATTATGTACCTGATAAAAAACATCACTTGCTATTAAATATTCTTTACTTGCTGAATTATACTTGTAAGTGCAAGTAAATAAAATTGCAAAAAATTCTCATATAAAAATTTCATAATGCTAAATTTAGTTTAGAAAAAAGTAAGGAGTTTTTATATGAGTTATAAACATCTTGGCATAGATGAAAGGATTTATATTGAGAATCAATTGAAATTTAAATTTAAAATTAGTGAAATAGTTAAAAATCTTAATCGAAGTATTAGTACTATTATTCGAGAAATTAATAGAAATAAAGATAATAATCATTATTTTTCATTAATTGCACAAAATAAAGCTGAAAATCGAAAACAATCACATATTAGTTTTCATAAGTTTAAAAATAAGAATTTAGTAAAATATGTAAAACAAAAATTACTATTAGGTTGATCACCTGAACAAATTTATGGCAGAATTAAAAATTTTCATAAAGAGTGAGTTATTAGTTTTAAAACAATTTATACTTGAATTTATTTTGGAATGCTTGATAAAGTTACTAGTAAAAATTTAAGAAGAAAAGGTAAAAAACGAAAATCTAAAGAAAATCGTGGCAAGTTTAATGGTAAATCAATTAAAGAACGAGATATAAATGTTAATGATCGTATAACACTTGGTCATTGAGAAGGAGATACTATAGTATCATCAAGAGGCAAAAGCAAATCATGTTTAATAACTTTAGTTGAAAGAGTATCACGATTTACTTTAGCAATATTAGCTAAAAACAGAACTACTAAAGTTATTAATAAAAATGTCAGTTATTATTTATCAATTCTTCCTAAAAACATTGTTAAAACTATTACTTTTGATCGTGGCAAAGAATTTTCAAATTGACAACAACTTGAAAAAAATTTAGATGTAAAAATTTATTTTGTCAATCCATATTCACCTTGACAAAGAGGTACTAATGAAAATACTAATGGTTTAATTAGAGAAAAATTTCCTAAAAAATTTATTTTTTCAAAAACTAATAAAAATGAAGTTCATAAATTTATATTGTCTTTAAATCAAAGACCGAGAAAAATATTAAATTATCTTTCACCAATCGAATATTTGGATAGAAAAATAATTTAGTTGCACTTACCTTTACAATTTAGCAAAATTTAAAAATAATGGAAAAACAGTATCAATGAATGCAAAAATTTTTAGTGAAAGTAAAAGATGAAGTATTTAATGATGAAAGAAAAGAACTTGAATTTCTTTCTTTTAAGTTTGAAAAAGAAAATTTTTTTCCATGAGATAAAGAACTAGAGTTTGAATTACTTGAATTTACTTTAATGTGTGAGGAACAAAAACAGAAGGAAAAGGGTAAACTTATTGATAAAATTACAGCATTAAAAATAGAATTAAATTGTAAATTAAGTAGTAAAAAATGAGAATTAAAAGAAAAATTATATAAAATTAATAATCAACAAGAAATTATTTTAAATTTTCATAATAATAGTCTTAAAAAATTAGAAGTTTTTCAAAAATAGAAAACAAGTAAGATTTTTAAATTTAAAAGTAAATTAGTTAAGTTTTTCATTTTTGGTTATTATAATTTTGAAATAAGATTAGTTAATAGAATAGAATGTGAAAAAGTTGTTTTAAATAATCAAAAAGAGCAACTTTATAAAATTGGATTAAAAATTTGTAATATCAAAAAAAGTTTGAATAAAGTTGAAATAAAAATTAGAAAAAAAAGACAAAGACTTAATTTATTTAAAGAAAATATTGTCTCTCTTGTTAAGGAAATAAATTCAATTAATGTACAAAATACTGAAATTTCAACAAACAATAGATTAATAACACAACTATAGTTATTCTTTTTATTTGTAATCTAAAATTGGAGAAAATTATTTCCATTTATATGATAAAATCTTACTTATATATAGACATGAAAGGATTTGTCACTTTGGAAAAAAGAGTATATTTTTTAAAGTTTAATAAAAAAATTCTTAAAATGGATTTAATAAGTTTTGAAACTGGTTTAATAGGTATTTTTTTGGGAATTCTAAGTATTTTAGCATTACAACCTTTTTGAGATAATGATAAAGCATCACTTTGAATAACTGTTGTTGCAATTTTTTTTGATATTACTAGTTTTACTTTAGCTTTTCTACCTTTTTTCTTAATGTTCCGTTTAATTAGATTAAAGAAAACTTTGATAAAACAAAATATGAAATTATATCGAAAAGATCAATTTAGTATTTCGCTTGATTTTATTAGTTTTTGTTTAGGTATTATTGGAACAAGTTGCGAAATTATTAGTGTTATTGTGCTTTTACCTCAATTTAATGATAATAAAGTTTTTTCATATCAAATTACTATTGTTGCTGTTGTTTTAAATATTATTAGTTGTATTACTTGTTTAATGACAACATTAATTACTATTAATATTATTAAAGATTATAAACAAAGAGGAAATTCTATTATTTAAATATGATAATGTCCACTTTTAGCATAATTATTTTTTGTACTATGACAAGCTAAATCAATTATGTTAAGATATTTTCAGTTTAAGTTTATTGTTAGAAGGAGAAGTCATGAATGATAATGAAAAAATAAAAGGTAATTTTTATGTTCTAGGAGATAGTTTATCAGACACAGGAGCATTAGTAAGTGGTTTTACAGATCTTTTTAAGCATTTAAAAATACCTAAAATAGTTAAAATGTTACCACCATTTTATAAAAATTCTTTTTCTAATGGTCCTGTGGCAGCACAAATTATTGCCGATTATTTGCATATAAATTTAACTTCTGCTTGAAGATTTGACCTTTTTTTATTTGCTGATGAGCAAATTGGTAATAATTATGCAGTTAGTGGAGCTTTAGCTAGTAGAAAAAAAGAATTAACAGTAGAAAGTTTTGTTATTAATCATTTTGATATTATTCATCAAGTAGATGCTTTAATTAGTCAGCATCATATTAATAGCAATGATATAATTTTAGTAGAGTTTGGTGGTAATGATATTTTATATGCTTTTAAACAATCATTATTAAACGACCAAGAAGAAATTATTAATAAAGCAGTTGAGTTAATAAAAAATGCTTTAACTAAATTGATAAATAAGGGTGCTCAACGTATTTTATTATGTAATGTTCCTAATATGAGTATTATCCCTTTATTTAAAAATAAAGAAAAAGATAAGGAACGTATTTTAAATTTAACTACTAATTTTAATAAAATGTTAGATAGTGTTATTGAAGAATTAAATAAAAATAAAAAAAATATTATTAAATATGATATGTTTGCAGCGATAACAAATGCTATTAATAAGTTTAAAAGTTTGAATATTAATAACAATATTATTGATGCAGCAGTTACTACTGATTTTAGTGAAATAATTAATAATGGTATTATTGTTCCTCATTTCAATGAAGGTGTTAATGAAGAAAATATTAATAATTATTTCTTTTTTGATAGCATTCACCCTAATAAATGAGCACATAATATTATGGCTCAAGAATTAATTAAATTAATAAATGATAATAAGAATTAATTAGAAATATTTATTTATAAGAGTTATAATTTTGTTATAAAGGAAAAAAAATAAATATGAAAAAAGAATGAGTTAAATTAATTAAAGTAGACTTTATGCATGGTGTTGAAGAACCTTGATGTAATAACAAAGGTGTTGCAATATTACCATTTATAATTAAAGATGATGGTAGTCGTTATTTTATGCAAACATGTGAGAGTAATCCTTTATTTAATAAAAATAAGTTGGGTAAATATAGTTCAATTACTGGTGGAGTGGAAAATAATAATCCTTTGGAAACAGTTTATAATGAAATGAGAGAAGAAACTGGTATTTTTTAACAAAAGATACACCTATTTACTTTTTAGGTACTCATTATGCTTCAAAAATAAGCACTAAAGTATGATATTATTATGCAATTGATTTAACTGCACTTAATTTGGATATTAATGATAAATATTATGGTGTTGGTGATGGAACAATAGGAGAAAATAGTTTATATAGTAAATTTATTCCTGAAACAGAATTACGGTTTTCAAACGATTCTTTTTCTCTGACAATTTATGGTAAGTTATTCAATTCTATAAGTCACAATTGTTTTAAAAACATTAATTTTAAAACATTATTATTAAACAATTATTGCGATTCAAAAGCAGAAATATTTAATTCTGCAACTAATAATAATTTGAAGAGAAATATTTTTATTTCGGGTATAGCTAATAATTATGAAGAATTTGGTACTATAAAGAAAAGTAAAAAATTTGTATTTGATTTATCAAATTTCTTATGTAAAGAAAATAAGAAAATAATAAATGCATTTGGAATCGGCGTTGGTGATGAAATAGTAAGTGGTGCTGTTAAGTATGCTAAAGAAAATAGTATTGTTTTGGATAAAATTCTTGATGTATGACCATTTCCGCAACAACTTAAAAAAAGTTGACCAGAATATCGTAATCAGTTAATAGATAAAGCAGACATTGTACTATTTATTTTTGGTAATAAAATGGATGAAAATAATAATATTGTTTTATCAAAAGGTGTATTAAATGAATTTGAAATTGCTAGAAATAAAAATAAAATAATAATTCCTATAGTTTCAACTGGTTATGCTGCTAAAGAAATATTTATAAAAATAGAAAATGATATAGAAAATTTTAAATATTTAAAAGATTATTTACATGTTCTTAAGAATGAAAAAAATGCTGCAAAGATAGTTAAAACTATTATTCAAATTTTAGATAATATTAACTAGTAATATTTATTTATATTTTATTTCTTGGTGGTAATTGTGGAGGCGTACCACTTCCAATTGGACTTAGTTGTCCTAAATAATTAATAAAATGATAATCTCATTTTTCAGAAACTAAATCACCAGTATTTTTTTCATTTTTATTTTTATCAATAGTTTCATAAATATGATTTAAATTTTGATTGATAGATGATGAGATAATATTTTTTAATACTAATTCAAAAGGAATATAGTTGCTATTCATAAAAAGTTAACACCAATTTCTAATATTTTAATTTTTAACAATTTTTAAAAAATTATATCATAATAATTTTGTTTGCTAAATTGTAAAGGTAAGTGCAACTAAATTATTTTTCTATCCAAATATTCGATTGGTGAAAGATAATTTAATATTTTTCTCGGTCTTTGATTTAAAGACAATATAAATTTATGAACTTCATTTTTATTAGTTTTTGAAAAAATAAATTTTTTAGGAAATTTTTCTCTAATTAAACCATTAGTATTTTCATTAGTACCTCTTTGTCAAGGTGAATATGGATTGGCAAAATAAATTTTTACATCTAAATTTTTTTCAAGTTGTTGTCAATTTGAAAATTCTTTGCCACGATCAAAAGTAATAGTTTTAACAATGTTTTTAGGAAGAATTGATAAATAATAACTGACATTTTTATTAATAACTTTAGTAGTTCTGTTTTTAACTAATATTGCTAAAGTAAATCGTGATACTCTTTCAACTAAAGTTATTAAACATGATTTGCTTTTGCCTCTTGATGATACTATAGTATCTCCTTCTCAATGACCAAGTGTTATACGATCATTAACATTTATATCTCGTTCTTTAATTGATTTACCATTAAACTTGCCACGATTTTCTTTAGATTTTCGTTTTTTACCTTTTCTTCTTAAATTTTTACTAGTAACTTTATCAAGCATTCCAAAATAAATTCAAGTATAAATTGTTTTAAAACTAATAACTCACTCTTTATGAAAATTTTTAATTCTGCCATAAATTTGTTCAGGTGATCAACCTAATAGTAATTTTTGTTGTACATATTTTACTAAATTCTTATTTTTAAACTTATGAAAACTAATATGTGATTGTTTTCGATTTTCAGCTTTATTTTGTGCAATTAATGAAAAATAATGATTATTATCTTTATTTCTATTAATTTCTCGAATAATAGTACTAATACTTCGATTAAGATTTTTAGCTATTTTACTAATTTTAAATTTAAATTTCAATTGATTCTCAATATAAATCCTTTCATCTATGCCAAGATATTTATAACTAATATAAAAACTCCTTACTTTTTTCTAAACTAAATTTAGCATTATGAAATTTTTATATGAGAATTTTTTGCAATTTTATTTACTTGCACTTACAAGTATAATTCAGCATTTGATAATGAAATGTTTAATAATTTTTTATTATATTATTCAATAGTTTTTTTAATGTTTTTAGAAACTTATGTATATTTTTTGTTAATAATAAACTTTCTGTTGATATATTATATATAATTATATTATGTTTAAAATTAATCAAAAATTTTAATTATAAAAGGTAGGAAATTAAGTATGGAAAACCTTAGTGTTGGCGAAATAATAACAAAATTTAATTTAACAATTTTATATATTAATCCCAAAATTCCAATTGAAAAAAGAATTATTACTAATATTGGTACTAATCGTGGTGGTTTAGAGTTAACAGGATTTAAAACTAAACAAATCTCACGTAGTCGTCGTATAATTTTATTAAGCAGTAAAGAAAGCGAATATATTTCTTCTTTACCAAAAACAGAATTTAAGAACCATTTTAGTAATATTTTAGAAGATCATATTCCTGCTATTTTTGTAACACCTAATTTTAAATTTAAAAAAGAATTATGTGACTGTGCTAAAGCGATTAATTCAACAGTTCCAATTATTGAAGTATTATTTTTTACTTCTGAATTTGCAGCAACAGTTTCTACGTATATTGTTGAACGTTTATCTGAATCTAAACGTTTACATGGTACTCTAGTAAATATTTTTGGTTATGGTATCCTAATTACAGGTGAAAGTGGTATTGGTAAATCAGAAACAACATTAGATTTATTACGTAATGGGCACTTATTTGTTGGCGATGATAGTATTGATATTTTAAAAGTCAACAATAAAATTGTAGGAAAAGTTAATCCGATTATTAAAAATTTAATTGAAATTAGAGGAATAGGTATCCTAGATATTACCAAAATGTATGGATATCATGTTATAATGCATGAGAGTCAAGTAAATTTAATTATTAATTTAATTAGAATTGAAAATGATGGTTGAACTAAAGTTGATCGACTTGGTGAATATAATAACTTTGATGTTTTTTTTGAAATTAAAGTGCCTAAAATAATTATTCCTGTTAGTCCAGGAAGAAATTTAGCTGATTTAATTGAAGCAGCAGTTATTAGTTTAAAGTTAAAAGATGAAGGTCAAGACGCTACTGCTAGTTTTCAAAAACAAATAATTAGAAATTTAACAAAAAAGAAATAATTTAATTATTAAATTATCAAAAAGGAAAAAATATGATTAATGATGATGGATACAATAGTTTAATTACCGATATTCCGGGAACGGGAATTCATATTTATTCAGTATTAATGGCAATAGGTTTTTTAACTGCTGTCATTGCTTCATGAATAAAATTATATCGTCGTAATATTCCAACTAAAACTTTAGAATGAGGAACATTAGTTATTGCATTAGCAGGATTAATAGGAGCAAGAGCATGATATGTTCTTAATAATACTAGCACAATTGAAAATGCACTTGATGTAGTTGCCGTTTGAAGAGGTGGTATGGCAATTGAAGGAGGCGTTACAATTGGAATGATAGTAGGGTTCTTTATTTTTTATCGTACTTCAAAACAGTTACAAATTTCAATGTGAGTTTTTATTGATTGTATTGTTCCAAATATTTTATTAGGTCAAGCGATTGGTAGATGAGGTAATTTTTTTAATCAAGAATTACTAGGAACTGATGTTGGTCATCCTTTCAGTTGATTACCAACATGAATAAATAATCATTTACATTATGGTTTTAATAGCGATAATCGAGATCCTGTTGCTGTTTATCGTCAACCTTTATTTTTATATGAGTCATTATCTTTATTATTTGCTTGATTCTTTTTAACGTTTTTTGTACCAAAAACAGGACAAATATTTAGTAAAAAACCATGAAAATTAGATTCTTCGCAATTTATTTCGCCTTTAAAGACTAATCCAATTGTTGGAAAAGATTTTTTAAAACCTTGAACGGTTATTAAAAAAATTCATGGATATCGTAAATTTAAATATGAAAGTTGAAAACAAGCATATTTTGATTTTACACCCAATAAGAATAGTGTTAAAAGTGTTGAAAAAATACCTTGAAAAGATGTTAAAACACATTCAAAACTTAAATCAAAGATAAAAAAATGATATTTAAAGATTAAATATAATATGCAACCACATTCTAAATCTTTAAATACTATGTATAATCCTAATAATTATCGAGTAACGTATGCAGGAGTATCAGGTAGTTTATACTTTGTCTTTTATGGTATTATTAGAATAATTTTAGAACCACTTCGTGATAATAGAGACATTATGAAAATAGCCAATGTTTCAACTTCAATGATAGTTTCTGGAATGTGAATTATTTTAGGTGTTATTTTAGTAATATTTGCACAAATTATTGCACCATCAAGATTTCGTAAAGGAGAATGATTATATGAAAAATCATACTAATAAAGAAAATAAATATAATTATGATTTAGTAGTTATTGGTGGCGGTCCAACAGGAATGACAGCTGCTATTTATGCACAAAGAGCAAATCTTAAAACTGTGATTATTGAAAAATATATTGTTGGTGGAAAAATGATTAAAACTTCTGAAATTGAAAATTATCCAGGTTATGATTATATTTTAGGGCCTGAATTATCAGAAAAAATGCAAAAGCAAGTTGAGAAACTACAAGTTGAATTTGTTACTGATGAGGTTATTAAAATTACAGATAGTGAAAATCATAAAATTAAAACAGTCCTTTTAAGTAGTGGTGATGTTCTTATTGCTAAAGGAGTAATTATAGCTACTGGTTCATTAGAACGTAAAATTGGTGTTCCTGGTGAAGAAGAATATGCTAATCGTGGTGTTTCTTATTGTGCTGTTTGTGATGGTGCTTTATTTAAGAATAAAATTATTAGTGTAGTTGGCGGTGGTTATGCTGCTTGTGAAGAATCTTTATATTTAACAAGATTTACTAATAAAGTTAATCTTATTCATCGTCGTGATCAATTTCGTGCTGATGATAAAACCGTTAATAAAGTTAAAAATAATGAAAATATTAATTTAATAACTGATTATGTTGTATTAAAAGTATTAGGTACTGAGGATAAGAAAAAAGTAGGTAAATTAGAAATTCAAAATATTAAAACTAAGGAAATTAGTGAAATTACTACTGATGCCTTATTTCCTTATATTGGTTCTGATCCTGTTACAAAATTTGTTAAAGATTTAGATATTTGTGATAGCAATGGTTATATTATAGTTAATGATAAGTGTCAAACTAAAATCCCAGGATTATATGCAGCTGGTGATGTAATTGCTAAAAATTTAAGACAAATAGTAACTGCTGTTAACGATGGAGCGATTGCAGCACAATATTTAATAAATTTTATTGATAATTTTAATGAATAAAGTGTACAATTGAGGTGATAGTAATGATATCATTTACAACAAGTGTAAAAGATGAAATCTGTCAAAAAAGTTTTAAAAATTGTTGTCAGAAATCTTTGCTATCAGCATATTCGCTTATTAATGGTAAGATTACAAATTCAGATAAAATAAATAATGAGATTATTATTCATAGTTTTCATAACAAAACCACTAGGTTAATATATAAATTTTTAAAAAATCAATATAAAGATGTAAAATTGATAGTTATGGTGGATGTTTTAAATAAATTTGAGCGTCCAAAGGTGTATAATATTCGTATTAATAATAAAATTGATTTTATTATTAATGATTTAATGCTTCAAGATAAATATCTTTTTATTGAGAAAGAAGCTATGCACCACCATATAATAAAAGAGCATTGTATAAGAGCGTATATCGCAGGAATCTTCCTTGTAGTTGGCAGTATCAATTCTCCTTCAACACCTAACTACCATTTGGAATTACAATTTCATAATGATATGTTGGCTAAAAAAATTAAAAATATTTTATTACAAATTTTTAAATTAAACTTTAAAACAATAAAACGTCGTAATAAAATGGTGCTTTATCTAAAAAAATCTAATGTAATTTCTGACTTTTTAAAAATAATTGATTGTCCACAAGCAGTTTTCGCTTTTGAAGATAAACGCATTTCACGAGAATTATTTAATAATATTAATCGTTTTAATAATATTGATATTTCTAATCAACAAAAAATTTTAAATGCTGGAAATCAGCAAGTTATAATGATTTCTTTTTTAAAGGATAAAAAATTTTTCAAAGCGTTGTCATTAAAAGCTCAAATTATTTCAAATTTAAGATTAAAAAATCCTGAAGCATCACTTTCAGAATTGGGTGAACTTTACTATCAAGAAACTGGTTTTGTCATTACTAAGTCTGGGGTTAATCATTTAATTCGCGAAATTAAGAAAAAGTATCAAGAAACATTGTAAGTTAATAATAAAAAGTATATGAGGAGGCCATACAATGAAAAAGAAAGAAATTTTAAGCAAAGGTCGTCAAGATTTATTGAATGCTTTTGGAAAACGAATGAAAACTTTACGTAATCAAAAAGGTAGAAAATTTTCACAAGAGAAACTTGGAGAAGCAAGCGGCCTACATCGTAATTATATTTCTGATGCTGAAAGAGGAACAAGAAACGTATCTTTAGTTGCAATCTTAAAAATAATTAATGGGTTGGATTCATCTATTAGTGAGTTTTTTGCTGTAGGGTTTGATAATATTGATGCTTCAAATTTATATGACACATTTAGTGTTGAATAAAATCAATTTAATACACTTTTAGTAGTACTTTATAAATAAGTACTACTTTTTTATTATTTTATTTTTTATTAAAAATAAATTTGAGAAAAGTATTAGTACTTTTTATAAAATTAATTGATATTCACTAGTAATTTTTTTATCTTAATGAAGATTATGAAAATTATTCACTTTATATTAGGAATAATTAATCATTAAAATGTTATAATTTAATTATTGATTATCATTAAGGAGTTATTATGACAATAGAAAATACAGAAGTTAAAATTGAAAATGTTACTACTAATGTTGATAATGCTAAAAAAGAACCTTATCAGTTAAGTAGTATTATTTCACCTATATTTGGTCTTAATCATCAAAAAATAACTACGATTCCAATTAATATTAAAAAAGCTGATAGCAGTTCTAGCACTATTGAGCAATATGTTGATAAAAAAACTAAAGAAAATATTTTTCGTGAAAAAGAAGTAGCGTATAATAATTCTAGTAATCTTGATAATACTAGAATTGCACAAATTAAAAAAAATAGAGAACAACAACAAATATATGATAGTTTACCATCGCGCTATCTAGAATTTTGCGATAAAATATTTAAAGAAACTACATCTATTAATTACAATAATGCAAGTAATAATAACGATACAGTTATTACAACTATTGATTTGTTAGTTGATGATATTTTAGATGAAAATAAATAGGAGATGCTATGAATAATATAATAAAATCCAATATTATTGACGAATTAAAATTACGTAATATCTTAAAAGATATTAGTAGCATAGATAAAGTAATTAATGCAGGAAAATTAGGAAAAGGAATATATTGTGGTTTTGATCCAAGTAATGATTCATTACATTTGGGTAATTTACTACAAATTATTTTATTGCATCGTTTTGCTATATTTGGTTTTCAACCAATTGCTGTTATTGGTGGTACAACGGCAATGATTGGTGATCCAAGTGGTAAAAATAAAGAACGTAATTTATTAGATGAAAATGTGTTACAAACTAATGTTAGAAAAATAAAAGAGCAGTTAGTGACATTATTAAGTTATGAAAATATTGATAATTTAACATCATTAGAATTAATTAAAACATGTAATTTATTAAATGATAAAGAATATGAAACATTAGAGATGATTATTAAAAGTATTAATCCAAATAATCAATATCAACAGACTTTAAGTAGTATTTTAGAAACATTGCCCTTACCTTGAGAAGAATTAGGATTATCAGCATCATTACTAAAAACTTTATATGAAATTTGTAATTTTGATCAAAAGTGAATTACTATGAAAAGTGATTTAAATAATCTTTCCTTTAAACAATTGTTAAATTATTGTGATAGTTATGTAGAAACTTGAATTACATTTTTAAAATTACCATTGGGAACATTAAACAATAAAATTAAACCAATTAAAATTATTAATAATCAAACATGATTAGACCCACTAACAATTACAACTTTTTTGCGTGATATTGGTAAGCATTTTAATGTTAATCAAATGTTAGGCAAAGAAATGATTGCTAATCGTTTAAATTCTGGAATTTCTTATACTGAATTTTCTTATATGGTATTACAAGCGTATGATTTTTATCATTTATATGAAAAAGAGCAATGTTATATTCAATCTGGTGGTAGTGATCAATGAGGAAATATTACTTCCGGTTTAGATTTAATTAGAAAACAAAAAGGTGATGAACATCATGCTGCCGGTATTACTATTAATTTATTAACTAAATCTAATGGTGAAAAATTTGGTAAAAGCGAAAAAGGTGCTATATTTTTAAATAGTGAAAAAACTTCGCCTTATGAGTTATATCAATTTTTATTTAATCAAGAAGATAAAGATTTGCCTACTTTTTTTAATTCTTTAACTTTATTTAGTGAAGAACAAATAGCAAAAATTTTAGTAATTCATAACAGTGATGTTAAGCAACATTATGGACAAAAGATTTTAGCAGCTTTATTAACAGTATTTATTCATAAATTAAATGGATATTTTAGTGCTATTAATATTACTAATGCTTTTTTCCACGACCGGATTCATCAAATGAAATCATCTGAGATTTTACAGGTTTTAAAAGATGTACCACATTTTAATCTTAATCATAATGAACAAATAATTGATTTTTTAGTTAATAATCAAATTTGTAATTCAAAAAGAATAGCAAGAGAACTAATTATTCAAGGTTCAATTGTTGTTAATGGTGAAAAAATTACCAATATAAATTTTCTTATTAGTAAAAAAAACGCAATTAATAATCAAGTAACAGTTATTAAAAAAGGTAAGCGTCATTATTTTATAGTTGTTCATAAATAAGGAAGGGTATTTAAATATGATATTTATTAATGTTTCTCCATTATTATGGGATATTATTATTTTTGCTATTATTATTTTTGGTATTGTTACTGGCTTTTTTATTGGGGGAAGAGCATTAACATTTATTAGCGCTGGTAATTTACTTAGTATTGGTTTAATGTTGGCATTTAAACCAATGTTAATAGATTCTTTTAAAAATATGGTATCACCATGGTTTAGTGACCTTAGCGGTAGTTTTGCTTCATTTAAGAATTTATTAACTGATAATATTGGATTTTTGATATATGCTATTGTTTGAATTATTGGTATTAATATTTTATTTTGAATAATCTATATTATTTTATATTTTGTACTTTTTAATAAAAATAAAATTGAACACAAAGCAATAAATGCTACAGCGGGAATTTTAATTAATTTTATTAGAATGAGTATTTTAGGTAGTATCATAATAATTATGATGGGTACTAGTGTTTTCGGTAATAAATTATTAAGTTATGGTGTTATTAAAAATGAAATACCAACAACTTCTGTTACTCATAAAATATTTAGTAGTATTGATAATAATCTTCCTTTTTTAAATGTTAATGTAACAGAAATTAACACTGTTATTGATTTATATCAAAATAGTGAAACATTAAAGCAGAGTATAAATGAATTAAAAAATAATACAACTTATGAGGAATGTTACAGTACTGTTGAAAAGTTAAAAATGATAGGTATATTAAGAGTAGATGAAACCGATAAAATTGCTAATGCTCTAAAAGAAATGGAATCAACAGGTGATATCAATGCTAATAAAAAAATAATTATAGAACTCTTGCAACAACACGGAGTTGATAATTTTTTAGATATTAATTATATGGTATTAGTTTTTAATGCTTATGCTAATATACTTAATTTATATTCGGAAGTAGTACAAATATTTGATAATAATTTAAAAGATATGCCAAGAATAGATACTACACTTCCAAAAAATATGGGTCGTTATAATCTTTTAAAGCCTAAAATTTCTGCTTTTACTAATTCAATTAAAGATGTAATAGTAAGAGAACATATTATTCAAAATTTAAAAAATATTTATAATCCGTTTTAATAAAAATAAAAAAATAGTTGAGGAATTTAATTTTTACTTATAACTGGAGTAGTAATTTTTCTTTGTGTTTTAAAAAAAATATGATATTATTACCTAGTAATTTAATAAATGTTCTTTCCTAGTATAGATATTTTCTATATTAGGATTTTTATTAAGTTAATTTTAATAAGCAAAGGAAGATAAAGAATATGTTAGATGATTTATTAAGAAAAACATTAGAAAACACACCTAAAGAATATAAGAAAAATATGATTGACAGTTTCAGAATAAATATAGGTAAATTAATTAATAATATTAATGAATATATAGACGTTGAAGAGAAAATTTATAATGCAGAAAGTAAAGCAGGATATTCTGTTTCTTATAATCCTTTTTATATGTCACTTCAACATCGAATTAATATCCAACTATTAAAAGAAATAGTAAATGCTCTTAATAATGTTGATGAATTAGAAAAGTTTAAAAAATTAGAAGAAATATATAAAGAATTAGTTACTAGAAAAGAAGAAATTGAAACACCAAATTCAAGATGAAAGAATGCTAATAAATATAAAGAACCTAATAATCCTGACTTACAAACAAGAATTAATCAAATTTTAGAAAATGGTCCATTAACAAGACAACAAAATTTTATTGATGCAGCAAATCAAGAACATATTCCTAATAAGGTAATGTTTAGTAATCTGTGTAACTTACAAAAATAACTATGTTTAATTAATTCTAGTAAATATAATTAAATGACTAGAAAGAGTGAGTTACAGATGGCTAAAAAAGATAACTTTAATAATAATGATCCAATATCAAAAGCAGTAGATTTATTATTAGAAAATACTGAAGATTTAACAACAGTTTTTAAAGAAGAGGGTTTATATAAAGAATTAACAAAACGTTTAGTTGAAAAAATGTTGAATTCTGAGATGCAAAATTATTTAGGATATGAAAAAAATCAACATAGTAATAATGACAATGCTCGTAATGGTATAAGTTCAAAAAAATTAATAACTCAACAAGATAAAATTGAGATTGATGTACCACGAGATCGTAATAGTAATTTTACTCCTGTAATAGTGCCAAAAAGACAGAGAAGATTTGATGGTTTTGATCAACAAGTTCTTTCCTTATATGCAAAAGGTATGACATTATCAGATATTAGAATGCAGTTACAAGAGTTATATCATGGTGCTGATATTAGTGAAAGTGTTATTAGTCAAATTACTGATGATGTGATTGATGATGTCAAAGCATGACAAAATAGACCATTAGAAGGCATTTATCCCATTGTTTATTTTGATTGTATAGTAGTTAAAGTACGACAAGATAAACGCATTATTAACAAATCAGTTTATATAGCTTTAGGTGTTGATTTAGAAGGTAAAAAAGATGTTTTAGGTTTATGAATTAGTGAAAATGAAGGCGCTAAATTTTGATTAGCAAATTTCACAGAAATGAAAAATCGTGGCTTAAATGATATTCTTATTGCTTGTAGTGACAACTTAACAGGCATGTCAGAAGCAATACAATCAGTTTATCCTAAAACTGAACATCAATTATGTATAGTTCATCAAATCAGAAATAGTTTAAAATATGTTTCATACAAACATCGAAAATCACTAGTTACAGATTTAAAGCCAATTTATAATGCATGTAGTGAAGAACAAGCAATGCAAGCTTTAGAATCATTTGAAAGTAAATGAAATAAACACTATCCTCAAATTGCTAAATCTTGATATAAAAATTGAGATAATTTAATGATTTTTATTAGTTATCCTCCAAAAATCAAAAGAGTGATTTATACTACAAATTCTATTGAATCTGTTAATAGTCAATTACGAAAAGTTATCAGAAATAAAAAAGTTTTTCCAAATGATATGGCAGTTTTCAAAATATTTTACTTAGCAATTGAAAATATAACAAAAAAATGAATAATGCCCATTCAAAATTGAAATACAGCAATTGCTCATTTTATGATAAAATTTGAAGACAGAATTAATCTGAACTAGTACTTTGCAAAACAAAGATACACAGATTATTAAAAAACCTCCCTAATAATGGTAATGGTTCAAATAGTTTTCATAATGTTATATAATATGAACCTATATTAAGTTCATTATTTATAGAGAACATATAAAAGTTACCCTTTGGGGTAACTTTTACAATATTTTATTTTTTATTAAATCAATAGTATTTTCTACTTGTTTATTATTACTTTCTTTTTTGTCTTTTGTCTTAATAAATCGATAAGTACTAATGATTAAAAAACCTATATAAATTAAATAAGATATCGTTAATACTGATATTAGTAAAATATTATCATAATAATTTTTAGTAAAAAATGAAAATATGTTACTAAAAATTAAAGGAATTATAGCTATTCATAAAATTAAATATTTCTTTTTGTTTTTACTAATTCCTAATCAGCCAATAGCTGTTATGATAACAGCTATCACAAAAGTAATACTAACTATTTTTTCAGAAATTTCATTTTTAATCATTTTTATTCTTCCTTTACTCATCTATAATTAACATTATATCATTTAATTTAATTGACATAGTAGTTGTAGAAAATTAATTGTTACTTTTGTTTTAAGGAAATTGATTAATAGATAATTAATTTATATTTTATTTTTTCAAAAATAAAAAAAATAATAAATGCTTTTATTGATATTTACCATCTAAAAAATAAATCTGTTATCAATTGATAACAGATTTTAAATTAATTATTAATTTTAAGCACGTCCATATGATTCAACAACTAATGCTTCATTAATATCAGTATTTAGTTCGTCACGTAGTGGATGACGTACATATGTACCAATAAATGTTTTTTTATTGAATTCAATAAATGGTAATGTTGAAGCATTAGCGCTTAATGCTTCAATAATTTTTGCATTTTTTTGTGCTTTTTCAGTAATAGTAATTTTATCTCCTATTTTAACACGATATGAAGGAATATTAACTTTTTTACCATTAACTAAAACATGACCATGATTTACTAATTGACGAGCACCTTTTCTTGTTAAAGATAAACCTAAACGAAAAACAATATTATCTAATCTTGATTCTAAGAATACCAACAAGTTAGTACCAGTAACACCATGAGTTTTTTTTGATTCATCAAATAAATTTTTCATTTGACGAGCATTTAAACCATAAGTGAAACGAATTTTTTGTTTTTCTTGTAATTGTAATCCATAGTTAGAAAGTTTAATTCTTTTTTGACCGTGTTGTCCAGGAGCGAATGTTCGCTTTTTTCCTTTTGCAAATTCTTTACCAGATTCAAGAATTGAGAAGTTTAATCTTCTTGATTTTCTAAAAACCGGACCAGTATATCTTGACATAATAAAAACCTCCTTGGAATGTATACAAACACAAAGAGACTTTAATAAGTTCTCATTAAGATAGTTTACAATTCGCCAGAACAGCACTGGTTACTATTAAGATTAATAGAAAATTCTACTAATAAAAAGAATAATCTTTGAGGGTAAACTATTTGCAACTTAATAATACTTATTTGCTGCTTTCGTGAATGCTTGTTAATTATAGGATAAGTAATGTTATTTGTCAAATATTATTTTTCATTTTTGCAATTAAATATCATTAAATTTTAGTTATTATTTTTTTAAAAAATAATTTAAATTTATATAATAAAATTTAGTGCTAAATTGTAAAGGTAAGTGCAACTAAATTATTTTTCTATCCAAATATTCGATTGGTGAAAGATAATTTAATATTTTTCTCGGTCTTTGATTTAAAGACAATATAAATTTATGAACTTCATTTTTATTAGTTTTTGAAAAAATAAATTTTTTAGGAAATTTTTCTCTAATTAAACCATTAGTATTTTCATTAGTACCTCTTTGTCAAGGTGAATATGGATTGGCAAAATAAATTTTTACATCTAAATTTTTTTCAAGTTGTTATCAATTTGAAAATTCTTTGCCACGATCAAAAGTAATAGTTTTAACAATGTTTTTAGGAAGAATTGATAAATAATAACTGACATTTTTATTAATAACTTTAGTAGTTCTTTTTTTAACTAATATTGCTAAAGTAAATCGTGATACTCTTTCAACTAAAGTTATTAAACATGATTTGCTTTTGCCTCTTGATGATACTATAGTATCTCCTTCTCAATGACCAAGTGTTATACGATCATTAACATCTATATCTCATTCTTTAATTGATTTACCATTAAACTTGCCACGATTTTCTTTAGATTTTCGTTTTTTACCTTTTCTTCTTAAATTTTTACTAGTAACTTTATCAAGCATTCCAAAATAAATTCAAGTATAAATTATTTTAAAACTAATAACTCACTCTTTATGAAAATTTTTAATTCTGCCATAAATTTGTTCAGGTGATCAACCTAATAGTAATTTTTGTTGTACATATTTTACTAAATTCTTATTTTTAAACTTATGAAAACTAATATGTGATTGTTTTCGATTTTCAGCTTTATTTTGTGCAATTAATGAAAAATAATGATTATTATCTTTATTTCTATTAATTTCTCGAATAATAGTACTAATACTTCGATTAAGATTTTTAGCTATTTCACTAATTTTAAATTTAAATTTCAATTGATTCTCAATATAAATCCTTTCATCTATGCCAAGATGTTTATAACTCATATAAAAACTCCTTACTTTTTTCTAAACTAAATTTAGCATTATGAAATTTTTATATGAGAATTTTTTGCAATTTTATTTACTTGCACTTACAAGTATAATTCAGCATTCTCCTTTTAATTTATTTTTAGTTTTTAATTTATTGTTTAAATAATAATATATTTTGGTATATATTTTTTAATTTGTATTTTTGTAGAATTAAATTAAGACTTATTTAAAATACTTTTTAAATAAGTCTTAATTTAAGTTTATAATTGAAAAAAATAATATATAATAAAAAAATGTTTAATGTAATTATTTTTAGAAAATAATACTATATTTTTAAAAAATAAATATTTTTATAAGAGTTAGTTATAACTTTTAATTATTTATTTTGTAATCGATAATTTTGTGTAAAAATAATTATTAAATCTTTGATAATACTTGTTTTTTTAAATAAGTTTCTATATAATTATTAATGCTTTAAGCAATGTAGTCCCGGTAAAAATTACACTGTAAGGAGAAAAAAATGCGTCAAACAACAATGAATTTCAGTAACATTGAAAAAAAGTGATATGTTATTGATGCCAGTGGTTTAATTTTAGGACGTCTTGCAACTAAAGTTGCAATGATATTGCGTGGTAAAAATAAACCTTCATTTACACCACATTTAGATTGTGGAGATTATATCATTATTATTAATGCAAACAAAATTAAATTAACAGGTAATAAATTACAAGATAAGAAGTATTATAACCATTCACAATATCCTGGTGGATTACGTGTACGTAATGCACAAAGTATGATTGCTAAAGATGCTTCTGAATTAGTAGAGATAGCGATTAAAGGTATGCTACCAAATACTACCTTAGGTCGTAAGCAATTTACACATCTTCATGTTTATAACCATGATCAACATCAACATCAAGCCCAAAACCCCGAAGTTTTAATATTAGGCCAATAGGAGTAGACTTTTATGACAACATCTAATAAACCCGTAACTTATTCAAGTTCAGGCGGACGTAAAACATCAACTGCCCGTGTTCATTTAAAAAATACTGGTCAATCAAAAATATTAATTAATGGTTTTGAGCCTTTAAAATATTTAGAACAAGAAATCTTAGTTCAAGATATGTTATTACCTTTAAAAATAACTAATACGTTAGAAAACTTTGAAATTAATATCAAAGTTGAAGGTGGCGGAAGAATTGGTCAAGCTGGTGCAGCACGTTTAGCTTTATCTAATGTTTTAGTTAAGGTGTCAGAAGATTATCGAGTATTATTAAGACAATTTGGATTATTAACTCGTGATGCACGTAAAAAAGAACGTAAAAAATATGGTTTAAAAGCAGCCAGAAAAGCACCGCAGTTTTCAAAACGTTAATATAATAAAAAAAGAGTCTCAGACTCTTTTTTTATTACTATTATCTAATATTTTTTTATTATTATGCTAAATTGTAAAGGTAAGTGCAACTAAATTATTTTTCTATCCAAATATTCGATTGGTGAAAGATAATTTAATATTTTTCTCGGTCTTTGATTTAAAGACAATATAAATTTATGAACTTCATTTTTATTAATTTTTGAAAAAATAAATTTTTTAGGAAATTTTTCTCTAATTAAACCATTAGTATTTTCATTAGTACCTCTTTGTCAAGGTGAATATGGATTGGCAAAATAAATTTTTACATCTAAATTTTTTTCAAGTTGTTGTCAATTTGAAAATTCTTTGCCACGATCAAAAGTAATAGTTTTAACAATGTTTTTAGGAAGAATTGATAAATAATAACTGACATTTTTATTAATAACTTTAGTAGTTCTGTTTTTAACTAATATTGCTAAAGTAAATCGTGATACTCTTTCAACTAAAGTTATTAAACATGATTTGCTTTTACCTCTTGATGATACTATAGTATCTCCTTCTCAATGACCAAGTGTTATACGATCATTAACATTTATATCTCATTCTTTAATTGATTTACCATTAAACTTGCCACGATTTTCTTTAGATTTTCATTTTTTACCTTTTCTTCTTAAATTTTTACTAGTAACTTTATCAAGCATTCCAAAATAAATTCAAGTATAAATTGTTTTAAAACTAATAACTCACTCTTTATGAAAATTTTTAATTCTGCCATAAATTTGTTCAGGTGATCAACCTAATAGTAATTTTTGTTGTACATATTTTACTAAATTCTTATTTTTAAACTTATGAAAACTAATATGTGATTGTTTTCAATTTTCAGCTTTATTTTGTGCAATTAATGAAAAATAATGATTATTATCTTTATTTCTATTAATTTCTCGAATAATAGTACTAATACTTCGATTAAGATTTTTAGCTATTTCACTAATTTTAAATTTAAATTTCAATTGATTCTCAATATAAATCCTTTCATCTATGCCAAGATGTTTATAACTCATATAAAAACTCCTTACTTTTTTCTAAACTAAATTTAGCATTATGAAATTTTTATATGAGAATTTTTTGCAATTTTATTTACTTGCACTTACAAGTATAATTCAGCAATTAAAGAAATAAAAAAAAGTCTTGAATATGCCATTTTAATAATAAACAAAATGGATACAAATATTTATAAGCGAAATTTAAAAATAACACCAGAAGAAAATTTACAAAAAAAAGCACAAGATGCAGAAAATGAAAAATAGAGGTTTTTTAATAATCTGTGTATCTTTGTTTTGCAAAGTACTAGTTCAGATTAATTCTATCTTCAAATTTTATCATAAAATGAGCAATTACTGTATTTCAATTTTGAATGGGCATTATTCATTTTTTCGTTATATTTTCAATTGCTAAATAAAATATTTTGAAAACTGCCATATCATTTGGAAAAACTTTTTTATTTCTGATGACTTTTCGTAATTGACTATTAACAGATTCAATAGAATTTGTAGTATAAATCACTCTTTTGATTTCTGGAGGATAACTAATAAAAATCATTAAATTATCTCAATTTTTATATCAAGATTTAGCAATTTGAGGATAGTGTTTATTTCATTTACTTTCAAATGATTCTAAAGCTTGCATTGCTTGTTCTTCACTACATGCATTATAAATTGGCTTTAAATCTGTAACTAGTGATTTTCGATGTTTGTATGAAACATATTTTAAACTATTTCTGATTTGATGAACTATACATAATTGATGTTCAGTTTTAGGATAAACTGATTGTATTGCTTCTGACATGCCTGTTAAGTTGTCACTACAAGCAATAAGAATATCATTTAAGCCACGATTTTTCATTTCTGTGAAATTTGCTAATCAAAATTTAGCGCCTTCATTTTCACTAATTCATAAACCTAAAACATCTTTTTTACCTTCTAAATCAACACCTAAAGCTATATAAACTGATTTGTTAATAATGCGTTTATCTTGTCGTACTTTAACTACTATACAATCAAAATAAACAATGGGATAAATGCCTTCTAATGGTCTATTTTGTCATGCTTTGACATCATCAATCACATCATCAGTAATTTGACTAATAAGACTTACTAATATCAGCACCATGATATAACTCTTGTAACTGCATTCTAATATCTGATAATGTCATACCTTTTGCATATAAGGAAAGAACTTGTTGATCAAAACCATCAAATCTTCTCTGTCTTTTTGGCACTATTACAGGAGTAAAATTACTATTACGATCTCGTGGTACATCAATCTCAATTTTACCTTGTTGAGTTATTAATTTTTTTGAACTTATACCATTACGAGCATTGTCACTATTACTATGTTGATTTTTTTCATATCCTAAATAATTTTGCATCTCAGAATTCAACATTTTTTCAACTAAACGTTTTGTTAATTCTTTATATAAACCCCCTTCTTTAAAAACTGTTGTTAAATCTTCAGTATTTTCTAATAATAAATCTACTGCTTTTGATATTGGATCATTATTATTAAAGTTATCTTTTTTAGCCATCTGTAACTCACTCTTTCTAGTCATTTAATTATATTTACTAGAATTAATTAAACATAGTTATTTTTGTAAGTTACACAGATTACTAAACATTACCAAAAAATATGATGCATCATATTTACATAAAAAAACTAATGCTAATAATTGTATACTTTCATAAACGTTTTCTTTAATCTTTATTTTCTGTTACGTCAATAATAACTTCACTATTATCATCAAGAATTTCTTTAGTTATAAATTGACCAACGCTTTCAGCACCAGTTTTATCAGCAACCGTTTTTAAACGACTTAATTGTTTTTCCAACGGAACTAATGTTTTATTAATGCCAACATAAAGATCGTGATTTTCTACTAAACACTGTAAAAAATTATTATTTAATAACTGAATATGAACGGAAATATTATATGTATGATTACTATTTCTTTCAATACCAACTTTAGCAATTATATCTTTTTTAATATATTTAGAATACTTTTCTTGTAAATAATTAAAATTTTTATCAACAGCATTTTTAATTTCATAAGTAATATTAATATTTTTTCCATGGACAATAACTTGCATGATTAATTGCTCCTATCTTTTAATTATTATATACATTTTCCCATAAACAAATAAATTTTAAAAGATAATAGTGTAATTAAATTTAAATTATTAACAACTAAGCAAAATACCAATTATATTTATAATATGCTTAATATCATCTTCAGTTAAATTAATGATTAATACTCTATTTTTTATCTTTTCATGATTTTTGTTTTAAAAAATTTTGTTTTCCATTAAAAGTAATAGCTGTTTTTCAACGTGGATAATTATTACCTTTAGTAATAGCATTAGTATTATTCATTGGTTGTAAATTACTAATATCACAAGTGCCTCCATGAAATAAAGGTCGTTGATGTATAATAGTTCAATTATAACTTTTAGGATCATCATTAAGTTTAACATTACTAATAAAGTTATTTTTAAACATTAGCGCACCCGCATAGTCTTTTCGATATAACTTTGGATTATAATCATCAATAATTTCTCCTTTATTTCATACTTCTTCAATTTGTTGTGGTGTTCAAGTTACTTCACTATTAACAACATTACTACTGTTATTACTACTGTTATTACTACTGTTATTACTACTGTTATTAGTTTGAACAGGATTTGGATTACTAGTTACTTGATAATCAAGTAATTTTGATTGTGGAAGTGCACCTCCACCAGTATTATTAATAACTATATTTATACCTTGTGTTGATTTATCATGTTCATTAAAAAATCGATCTGTAAATGATGGTCCAATAGTTTGTTCACCAAAAAGAGAATTTTGTTCAACACTTGCGGGTATTTCTGTTGCTGATAAAGCATTATTATTTGTCAATGATAATGCTTTTTTTGATTTATTTCTTAAATTAGCCATTATTAATCATAAAGAAAAAAGTACTAAAAAGAAACTACAAATTAATGCAAAGCCTCAAGGTAAAATAAAAAATAAAACATTAATAATTTTTTTGTCCATAACATAACTATAAATTTTTTTATAACCATAACTTATTAATAATCCTGAACCAATAAGTAAGACAAGCGAAATTACTACTACTATTAATGCTCATACTAAAATTATTATTCCATATTTATTTAAAAAAATAAATGGAATTGTAATAAACACTAGAGTAATAACCGAAAAAATAAAAGTAAAAATTGTTAAAATCTGAAAAGTAAGAGTAAATGTAATGCCTTTACTATTAATTACTTCAGTTAAAATTGCTAAAATCTCATTAACATTAGTACGATAAAGTATAAGTCATAATACTCAACTTATAATCAAAGTTATTGCCATTAATCCCGAACTAACAATAATTCCTCAACGATTATGAGAATTAATGTTTCTATAATTCTCTGCTGACACTTCCATACTAAAACCTCACAACTCTAAAATCTCATATATTAAATTCTATCATAAATGATGATTAACATGTTTAACGACAATTATGAAATATAAATGAAAATATAACCTTTATAAAAATACTTCTTGAAAATTAAAATTTAGATTTAACTTAATAAAAATGTATCATAATATTTTTAATAAACTTTAAATTTGCAACTTTCTTGCGAATAATTTTTTGTTAAAGATTGTTGATTTTGTGATTCTGATTGCTGAATTATACTTGTAAGTGCAAGTAAATAAAATTGCAAAAAATTCTCATATAAAAATTTCATAATGCTAAATTTAGTTTAGAAAAAAGTAAGGAGTTTTTATATGAGTTATAAACATCTTGGCATAGATGAAAGGATTTATATTGAGAATCAATTGAAATTTAAATTTAAAATTAGTGAAATAGCTAAAAATCTTAATCGAAGTATTAGTACTATTATTCGAGAAATTAATAGAAATAAAGATAATAATCATTATTTTTCATTAATTGCACAAAATAAAGCTGAAAATCGAAAATAATCACATATTAGTTTTCATAAGTTTAAAAATAAGAATTTAGTAAAATATGTACAACAAAAATTACTATTAGGTTGATCACCTGAACAAATTTATGGCAGAATTAAAAATTTTCATAAAGAGTGAGTTATTAGTTTTAAAACAATTTATACTTGAATTTATTTTGGAATGCTTGATAAAGTTACTAGTAAAAATTTAAGAAGAAAAGGTAAAAAACGAAAATCTAAAGAAAATCGTGGCAAGTTTAATGGTAAATCAATTAAAGAACGAGATATAAATGTTAATGATCGTATAACACTTGGTCATTGAGAAGGAGATACTATAGTATCATCACGAGGTAAAAGCAAATCATGTTTAATAACTTTAGTTGAAAGAGTATCACGATTTACTTTAGCAATATTAGTTAAAAACAGAACTACTAAAGTTATTAATAAAAATGTCAGTTATTATTTATCAATTCTTCCTAAAAACATTGTTAAAACTATTACTTTTGATCGTGGCAAAGAATTTTCAAATTGACAACAACTTGAAAAAAATTTAAATGTAAAAATTTATTTTGCCAATCCATATTCACCTTGACAAAGAGGTACTAATGAAAATACTAATGGTTTAATTAGAGAAAAATTTCCTAAAAAATTTATTTTTTCAAAAACTAATAAAAATGAAGTTCATAAATTTATATTGTCTTTAAATCAAAGACCGAGAAAAATATTAAATTATCTTTCACCAATCGAATATTTGGATAGAAAAATAATTTAGTTGCACTTACCTTTACAATTTAGCTCTTAATAAATCAATTGATTTACATCTTTATTATAATTTTTAATTTGATTTAAATAAAAAAAAATAAACAAAACTGTTTATTTCATAATTTCACATATAATGGTGGGACTAAATGGACTTGAACCATCGACCTCACGCTTATCAAGCGTGCGCTCTAACCAGCTGAGCTATAGTCCCAAAAAGAGCAACAGAGATATTATATATTTGTTCAAGCACGATTGCAATATATAATAACAATATTTTATTTAATTGCTGAATTATACTTGTAAGTGCAAGTAAATAAAATTGCAAAAAATTCTCATATAAAAATTTCATAATGCTAAATTTAGTTTAGAAAAAAGTAAGGAGTTTTTATATGAGTTATAAACATCTTGGCATAGATGAAAGGATTTATATTGAGAATCAATTGAAATTTAAATTTAAAATTAGTGAAATAGCTAAAAATCTTAATCGAAGTATTAGTACTATTATTCGAGAAATTAATAGAAATAAAGATAATAATCATTATTTTTCATTAATTGCACAAAATAAATCTGAAAATCGAAAACAATCACATATTAGTTTTCATAAGTTTAAAAATAAGAATTTAGTAAAATATGTACAACAAAAATTACTATTAGGTTGATCACCTGAACAAATTTATGGCAGAATTAAAAATTTTCATAAAGAGTGAGTTATTAGTTTTAAAACAATTTATACTTGAATTTATTTTGGAATGCTTGATAAAGTTACTAGTAAAAATTTAAGAAGAAAAGGTAAAAAACGAAAATCTAAAGAAAATCGTGGCAAGTTTAATGGTAAATCAATTAAAGAACGAGATATAAATGTTAATGATCGTATAACACTTGGTTATTGAGAAGGAGATACTATAGTATCATCAAGAGGCAAAAGCAAATCATGTTTAATAACTTTAGTTGAAAGAGTATCACGATTTACTTTAGCAATATTAGTTAAAAACAGAACTACTAAAGTTATTAATAAAAATGTCAGTTATTATTTATCAATTCTTCCTAAAAACATTGTTAAAACTATTACTTTTGATCGTGGCAAAGAATTTTCAAATTGACAACAACTTGAAAAAAATTTAAATGTAAAAATTTATTTTGCCAATCCATATTCACCTTGACAAAGAGGTACTAATGAAAATACTAATGGTTTAATTAGAGAAAAATTTCCTAAAAAATTTATTTTTTCAAAAACTAATAAAAATGAAGTTCATAAATTTATATTGTCTTTAAATCAAAGACCGAGAAAAATATTAAATTATCTTTCACCAATCGAATATTTGGATAGAAAAATAATTTAGTTGCACTTACCTTTACAATTTAGCGTTTTTTAAAATCATTCAAAAATTAGAATTTCAAATAAATGATCTAGCAAAAGATATAAATAAGAACGTAAATGCGACTAAAAATAAAATTAAAATTCCTCATCATTACATTTTAGGAATAACAAAAGAAAATAACTTTGAAAATAATAACAAACCAAATATTACTATTAATAAAATTAATTGTCATAAATCCTTTTTATCTATATTCTTTATTATTTTTTTAATAAACCGTTTAATTAATTTGCAATAAATTGATTGTTTGATATTAAACTAAGATTTCTTGTATAATTATAAATAAGTATTATTAGTAGGTGGTTTTTATGTTTCGACGTTTTCTATTATTCACTATAATTTTGCCAACAATAACTACTATTAGTAGTAGTATTTATGCTTGTACTTGGAATTTACAACCAACAGTTTTATTAATAACAAGTTATCAACAAGCACAAAATCAAAACATTTATGACCGACTTGTTTATCAAAAGTTACAAACTTTTTATGGTAAAGATCATGTAGTAACATTGTTTAGTTCTCAAGATAATAATTATTATGCATTAATGTTGAGGAACTTTTTATCTACATATAATATCAAAAAAGTTTATATTTTAAATCCTAGTTTTCAAAAGTATATTCCACATCATAGTGAAACTAGTAGTTATTCTACTAAAAACTTAATTAGAGTATTACAACAATTTCAGAATGTTAAATTTTATTTTTTTAATAATATTATTGCTGATACGGTTAAAGTCACTAATAATATTTATGATATTAGATATAATACTGATAACGTAACTAGTAGCCATTTAAATTATGGCAGTAAAATTGCTGAACATTTTCAACAAAATGTTCAGGATGGAATAATAAATAAAAAATATAACTTTGATGTTGATGACAACGGTAAATTGATAGTTAGAATTGGTATTATTAATAATATTGGTATTGATTATGATCAAACTATTTTGAATCAATTTGCTGAGATAATTAATGGTATTGATAATCCAAAAATTACATATAAAATTATTTATGCTAATCCTCATGATAGTTTTGTAACAAGTAATATTTATAGTGCTGATAGTGTTGCCGGTGTTGGTCAGATTGCCCAATCATTATATGAAACACATGGTGTTAATTTTATTATTAATACTAATTATTGATATAACAGTATTATTGCTTATACTGCTAGGTTAATATCTTCCCGTCCAACTTATAGTAAAACTATTAGTTTTATTGGATCTAATATCATTAATATTAATGATTATGTTTATGATGATATTAATTATTTAGCTTTTGGTTTTATGCCTGGTTTGGAAATTTTTGATGAGACATTTAATGAAGAAATTAATCCTAATTTTAAAATTATACCTAGTGCTTCAGAAAGTAAAATCCAAACTTATGGTGTTAATAACATTGATTTTACTAATCAGTATGGAGATATATAATTATGGAAAAAACAATATTGAAATTACAAAAAATTAGTAAATATTATGATACTCGTGTTATATTTGAAAATGTTAATTTAGAAATAACACAAGAAATTCATGCCATTGTTGGTAATAATAGCGTTGGTAAATCAACGTTAATTAGAATGCTTGCTGGTTTTGAACAACCTTCTAAAGGAAAAATTGTTATTAATAGTTTAAGAAAAGGATGTTATTTTCCTCATGATCCTAGTGAAATGCTTTATTTTAGAATGGCTTATGCTGGTCAAGAAGATTTTTTCTTAGACAATCTTACTGTTAAACAAAATATTATACTTGGTAATGAACCAACTATTGCCAAAATTTTTCCTAATTGAAAAGAAGCTGAATTTAAAATTAATAATTTAATGGAAAAATATAAAATTAAGCTTAATTTAAATAAGAGAGTATCAACACTTGCGATTGAAGAATTAAAAAAATTATCTTTGCTTCGTGCTTTATTCAAAGAACCTAAAATATTATTGTTAGATGAACCAACTGTTGGTTTATCTGATAGTCAAAAAGTAGAGTTTTGAATGATTTTTAAAACATTTCGTAATGAAGAAATAACGGTCCTTTTCACAACTAGAGATGAAGAATTTGCTAAAATGGTTGCTAACCGAGTATCTTGAATTGAAAACTTAAATATTGGTAAAGCAAAAGTAATGAAATTAGAAGAAAATACTAAATTATTTACAACTAATTATTGAGGTAAGATTTTTAATTATAAAAAGCCAAAATCGATAAATTCAGTACCAATGCTTTATATTGATAATCTTTCTTTGAATAAACCTAATATTTCAAATTTTCATAAAATTGAATTTGCAATTCGCCCTGGTGAAATATATGGTATTTATGATTATGAAAACCTTTATAGCGAGGTTTTACTTGAAAGTATAGTACGTATGATTAAAACGCAAACAGGACGCATTTTTTTTCAAGAACAAGAAGTAACTTATTTTAAACCGCAAGAAATTAGTAATTTAGGAATTGATTGAATATCTGGACATTATAGTAATACTGCTATAATTCCTGATGCCACTTTATTTGAAAATTTTACCTTTTGAAATTATAATAAAGAAAAATATGTAACTAAATTCGGAGTTGTCAAAACAGCCGTTGTTAATAAAAAGGTACGAGAAATTATTAAAAAATATCAAATATTTAACGATAATAATATTTTTATTAAAATTAATAAATTATCAAAAGGAGAAATGCAGAAATTTGTATTAGCAAGAAGTATTGAAGAGCAACCACAATTATTAATTTTATCTAATCCATTTTCTGATTTAGATGAAAATTCTTCATTATTAATTATTAAAAAGATAATAGAGTTACGTGAAAGTGGCTCAAGCATTTTAATTATTGATACTGATCCGTACTTATTACAATTATTGTGTCAACGAGTAGCAGTTATTTATCACAAACAATTTGTTTGTAAATTGGAAAATAAAGATGTTAAAGTTGAAATAATGAACAATCCAGCACTATGACATGATTATCCTATTACAAATGAAATAATTGTTAAAACTGATAAAATGTATCAATTACCACAAACAAAGTGAAGTTTGAAAAAGAAAAAAATAATTAGAACAATTAATTATTTGAAAAGACCATTTGTCAAAATTACTAGTTGAATTAATAAAAAAATGGAAAATATTAGGTCAAGGTTGGGTTAAAAGATGTTGGAAAATATTAAAAAATGAAATTTTTGATTAGTGGGTACATTATTATTACTAATAACTCTATTTTTTGTTAGTTTATTAATGCTATGTTTACAAGTTAATCCATTATCATTTTGGAAAACTATTTTTATTAATCCTTTAACTAATTTAGTAAGTTTTAGTAATTTAATTGAAACATATAGTATATTAATATTAACAGGATTAGCAGTAGCTATTACTTTTAAGTATCGTATTTATAACTTTGGAGTTAGTGGTCAAATGTTATTTAGTGCTATGGTAACATATGTATTGGCAGTAGCTATTTATAAGAGTGGTGGTCATAGTCAATGAATTACTCCTTTTCTTTTATTAATTGCAGTTTTAATTGGTGGTTTAGCCGGTTTAATTATTGCAATTTTAAAAACTTATTTTAAAATTCATGAAATTATTAGCACTATTTTATTTAATTTTATTGCTTGAGAAGGATATAAAGGTTTAATAGCCAGTAATGTTTATCATAACTTAAACATTCCAACGCAAATTACTGATATTAGATTTTCATTAATTAGTGGACCTTTTAGCATTAGTAATTTATTTTCTGCTGGTATTATTATTGCTATTATTGTCTTATTAATCGCAATTATTATTTTTAATAATCGCACTCTTGGTTTTAAATTAAACGCAATTGCTAAAAATCCCGTTGCTGCAAAATATGCCAGATTAAATCCTCAATATCAGGGTTTAATAATTTTACCAATTTCAGGAGCGATAGCAGGAATTGCTGGTTATCTTTATTTTTTAGGAGTTAATAATAATTTACCTTCGCTTTCTGCTCCAATTCAAGAAGGATTTTATGGGATAGTAGTAGCTGCTTTAGCGGGATATACACCAGGAGTTATTTTATTTTCATCATTTTTTATGAGTTTATTTATTAGTCCTATTGAAAATAATGCTTTTATGTATTTGAAAAATCCAGAAATTGCAATAATAGTATTATCAATAACCATTTACATTATTGGTATTTATCCTTTTATTTGGCATTACTTAACTCATTCTATTGCTATTAAAGAATATTTAATAAGACTAAAAAAGAAGCTAATATGAAAAAAAGAATTAATTAAGGATGAACAACAAAATGTTAAAATTGTTAATGTTGAATCAAAATCTTCAAAAATTTTTAAAAAAAAGAAAATATTTAAAAGGAAAAGGAGAAAAAAATAATTATGTTACTCTCATTTTCAACAATTTTAGTTAATACATTATTATTTGCTTGTCCATTATTATTGTTATGTACAGGTGGAATTTTAAATACTAGAGCAGGAATTGTTAATTTTGGTTTTGATGGTATTATGTGTACTGGTGCTGCTACATATTGTATAATTGTTTCACAATTAAAAAATAATTTTGGTGGTGGAATTGCAATTTTGGCATTTTTTATAACTATTATCATCGGAATTGTATTTGGTTTAATTCATAGTTTAGCAACCTTATTGTTTAGAACAAATCAATTTTTAGTATCAATGGTTATTAATTACTTTGGTTATGGATTAGCAGTAATTTTTCCATTAACATTTACTGGAGAAATAAATTATTCATTAGCAAGTATTTATATTTATCAATTTTCTTGAATTGCAATTTTGGTAACCTTTTTAGCAATTTATATTTTTGCAGCTATTTTGTTTTTAACTAAGCTTGGATTATGCATTAGAGGAATTGGTGAGAATCCAATTGCAGTGGCTTTAAATTATATTCATGTTCGTCGTTCTCGATTTTATATTTCGCTATTTTCTAGTTCTTTAGCTTGTTTTTCGGGTGCTTTATTTGTTTATGTACTTCCAAGTACTTTTATTTATAGTAATAATTTTGCTGGTATTGGATTTTTAGCAATTGTTTTATGAATGATGGCACATAGTAGATTTTTTTTAACTTCTATTATTTGTTTTATTTTTTCTTTTTTATATCAGTATATTAATGCTTCACAAACATTTATAGTTATTAGTAATAATATTCCAAGTTGATTATGAGGAATGTTTCCATATTTAATAGCATTAGTATCATTAATGATTTTTCGTCCTAATACAGAATTGGTAAAAAGTTGAGCGCAACCTTATATTAAAGCAGGTAGAAAATGACAATAAAATTATATGCTAGCAATATTTTAAAACCTTTATCAGGTTTAATAAATATAATGTTTTAAATGTTTTTTAATAAATTCAGTTTTTATTTTTATTCTGTATAATAAATTTATTAAGCAATGAAAAAGGGGAATTTTAAATTATGGTAAAAAACTTAAATGACAGTTTTGAGAAATTGATTGAACAGAACAATGACAGTTTAGAAAAAATATTAAAAAAAAGAAAAACATTTAAAAATAATGAGAAAAAAATAATTAATAAAATTTCTAATATTAACTATCAAAAAATTAATGATGATGAAGTAATAAGTTTTAAATCTAAAAAAAATAAATATATAGTAATGTAAATTAGATTAAAGCATTTATTTTTTAAGAAAATATTTTTTATAATTTGTATAATAATTTTTTAAAAAAAGATTGTTGAGGTTTTTTAATAATCTGTGTATCTTTGTTTTGCAAAGTACTAGTTCAGATTAATTCTTTCTTCAAATTTTATCATAAAATGAGCAATTGCTGTATTTCAATTTTGAATGGGCATTGTTCATTTTTTTGTTATATTTTCAATTGCTAAGTAAAATATTTTGAAAACTGCCATATCATTTGTAAAAACTTTTTTATTTCTGATGACTTTTCGTAATTGACTATTAACAGATTCAATAGAATTTGTAGTATAAATCACTCTTTTGATTTCTGGAGGATAACTAATAAAAATCATTAAATTATCTCAATTTTTATATCAAGATTTAGCAATTTGAGGATAGTGTTTATTTCATTTACTTTCAAATGATTCTAAAGCTTGCATTGCTTGTTCTTCACTACATGCATTATAAATTGGCTTTAAATCTGTAACTAGTGATTTTCGATGTTTGTATGAAACATATTTTAAACTATTTCTGATTTGATGAACTATACATAATTGATGTTCAGTTTTAGGATAAACTGATTGTATTGCTTCTGACATGCCTGTTAAGTTGTCACTACAAGCAATAAGAATATCATTTAAGCCACGATTTTTCATTTCTGTGAAATTTGCTAATCAAAATTTAGCGCCTTCATTTTCACTAATTCATAAACCTAAAACATCTTTTTTACCTTCTAAATCAACACCTAAAGCTATATAAACTGATTTGTTAATAATGCGTTTATCTTGTCGTACTTTAACTACTATACAATCAAAATAAACAATGGGATAAATGCCTTCTAATGGTCTATTTTGTCATGCTTTGACATCATCAATCACATCATCAGTAATTTGACTAATAACACTTTCACTAATATCAGCACCATGATATAACTCTTGTAACTGCATTCTAATATCTGATAATGTCATACCTTTTGCATATAAGGAAAGAACTTGTTGATCAAAACCATCAAATCTTCTCTGTCTTTTTGGCACTATTACAGGAGTAAAATTACTATTACGATCTCGTGGTACATCAATCTCAATTTTACCTTGTTGAGTTATTAATTTTTTTGAACTTATACCATTACGAGCATTGTCACTATTACTATGTTGATTTTTTTCATATCCTAAATAATTTTGCATCTCAGAATTCAACATTTTTTCAACTAAACGTTTTGTTAATTCTTTATATAAACCCCCTTCTTTAAAAACTGTTGTTAAATCTTCAGTATTTTCTAATAATAAATCTACTGCTTTTGATATTGGATCATTATTATTAAAGTTATCTTTTTTAGCCATCTGTAACTCACTCTTTCTAGTCATTTAATTATATTTACTAGAATTAATTAAACATAGTTATTTTTGTAAGTTACACAGATTACTAAACATTACCAGATTGTTAATTACTAGTATTTATTAATAAATTTATTAGTTGTTATATTAGGAACTTGGGTTTCATATTTTGTTATTTCTTCATGCAAAGATTTTGATCATTTAAGGTGTGAATTTAATGGTTTCACATTTTGTAATAATATAGATTCTTTATATTCTTGATTTCCACCACTAAGACTTTGTTTTTTTGTGCTTCTTGTTGGTAAATTTTTTTTGTTAAATCTTTTTTAGATTTGGTTTTTTGTTCTTGATTTTGATATTTATTAATTAATAATTTTAATATTTTTCTTTTTTCTGGACTTAATGCTTCCATTTTTCTTGGACTTAATGCGGGTATTTGTTCTTTTGTGAGTGCTTCTATTTGTTGATTTGTAAGTCAACTAATTTGTTCTCTTGTCAATCCTTCTATTTGTTCTGATGTTAGTGCTTGTATTTGTTCAATTGTAAGTGCATATATTTTTTTTGAAATAATTAGTGCTGAGATTTGTTTTGTTGTGAAATATGGTATTTGTTCAATTGTAAATGCTGGTATTTGTTCTTTGGTAAAGGATTGAATTTGTTTTTCTGTAAAAACTTGTATTTGTTTTTTGGTAAATGATTGTATTTGTTCAATTATGAATCATTGTATTTGTTTTGAAATTATTCCATTTATGTATTTAATTGGAAACTCTTGTATTTGTTCTGGTGCAAATGATTGTATTTGTTCTTTTGTGAAGTGTGGTATTTGTGCTTCTGTGAATTCTTGTGTTTGATCTTCTCTCAATGCTTTAATTTGTTGTTGTATAAATGCTTGTATTTGTTCTTTGGTGAATGCCGGTATTCCTAAATTAAGAAAAGCTGCTATTTGCTCAGTTGTAAATCAGGGTATTTGTTTTTTGGTAAATGATTGTATTTGTTCTTATGTTAGTGCTTGTATTTGTTCAATTATGAACACAGATATTTGTTTTGTTGTAAAACTTGGTATTTGTTCTTTTGTGAAGTGTGGTATTTGTTGAATTGTTAGTGCTTCTATTTGTTCAATGGTGAATCAAGTAATTTGTCAGTTTGTGAATGCTTGTATTTGTTTGATTGTGAATGCGGGTATTTGATCAATCGTAAATCAAGTAATTTGTAAATTTATAAATTCTGGTATTTGTTTAATTGTGAATGATTGAATCTGTTCATTTGTAAATTCTGGCATTTTTCAATATGTAAATTGTGGTATTTGTTTTTTGGTTAATGCTTTTATTTGTTCTTTTGTGAAATATGGTATTTGTTCGATTGTGAATGCTTGTATTTGTTCTTTGGTGAATACCGGTATTCCTAAATTAAGAAAAGCTGCTATTTGCTCAGTTGTAAATCAGGGTATTTGTTTTGTTGTAAATAAACTAATTTGTCATTCAGTCAGTGCTTTAATTTGTTGTGGTATAAATTCTGGTATTTGTTCGATTGTGAGTGCTTGTATTTGTTCTTTTGTGAAGTGTGGTATTTGTTCGCTTGTGAATGCTTGTATTTGTTTTTTAATAAATCAAGAAATCTTATCTTTTGTGAATACTGCTATATGCGTTTCTGTAAATTGTGGTATTTGTTTTTAGTAAATCAAGTGATTTGTCAAACAGTAAGTGGTGCTGCTTGTTCGCTTGTGAGTGCTGGTATTTGTTTTTTGGTTAATGCTTTTATTTGTATTTCTGTAAATGATGCTATTTGTTTTTTTCTAAGTCAAGTAATTTGTAAGTTTGTGAATCATGATATTTGTTTTTTGGTGAATCAAGTAATTTGTCATTCTGTAAATGCTTGTATTTGTTTTTTTGTCAATGATTGAATTTGTAATTTTGTCAATATTTGGATTTGTTCAATGGTGAATCAAGTAATTTGTCATTCTGTAAATGCTTGTATTTGTCTTGGTATTAAAATTACTATTTCTTCAGTTGTCAATCTCTGTAATTCTTTTTTTGTGAGTATTTCAATTTCATGTGTAGTTAATTTATTTATATTTTGTAGATTTATATCTTTTTTTTCTTCATTTATTTTAATAAATAGTACTTCTCTTTTCATTTTATTTATGAAATGTGGTTTATATGTATTTATTGATTTATTAAATAAAACCTTTGATAATTCTTGTGATTTTAGAAAATTTTGATATATTTCTTCAAGTTTGTTTTTATGTTCTTGGATAGGATTTGTTCAATTATTAATTTGTATACTGATTAGGTTTAATGCTGAATTATACTTGTAAGTGCAAGTAAATAAAATTGCAAAAAATTCTCATATAAAAATTTCATAATGCTAAATTTAGTTTAGAAAAAAGTAAGGAGTTTTTATATGAGTTATAAACATCTTGGCATAGATGAAAGGATTTATATTGAGAATCAATTGAAATTTAAATTTAAAATTAGTGAAATAGCTAAAAATCTTAATCGAAGTATTAGTACTATTATTCGAGAAATTAATAGAAATAAAGATAATAATCATTATTTTTCATTAATTGCACAAAATAAAGCTGAAAATCGAAAACAATCACATATTAATTTTCATAAGTTTAAAAATAAGAATTTAGTAAAATATGTACAACAAAAATTACTATTAGGATGATCACCTGAACAAATTTATGGCAGAATTAAAAATTTTCATAAAGACTGAGTTATTAGTTTTAAAACAATTTATACTTGAATTTATTTTGGAATGCTTGATAAAGTTACTAGTAAAAATTTAAGAAGAAAAGGTAAAAAACGAAAATCTAAAGAAAATCGTGGCAAGTTTAATGGTAAATCAATTAAAGAACGAGATATAAATGTTAATGATCGTATAACACTTGGTCATTGAGAAGGAGATACTATAGTATCATCAAGAGGCAAAAGCAAATCATGTTTAATAACTTTAGTTGAAAGAGTATCACGATTTACTTTAGCAATATTAGTTAAAAACAGAACTACTAAAGTTATTAATAAAAATGTCAGTTATTATTTATCAATTCTTCCTAAAAACATTGTTAAAACTATTACTTTTGATCATGGCAAAGAATTTTCAAATTGACAACAACTTGAAAAAAATTTAGATGTAAAAATTTATTTTGCCAATCCATATTCACCTTGACAAAGAGGTACTAATGAAAATACTAATGGTTTAATTAGAGAAAAATTTCCTAAAAAATTTATTTTTTCAAAAACTAATAAAAATGAAGTTCATAAATTTATATTGTCTTTAAATCAAAGACCGAGAAAAATATTAAATTATCTTTCACCAATCAAATATTTGGATAGAAAAATAATTTAGTTGCACTTACCTTTACAATTTAGCCAACGAAAATGATATTTTAAAGGTTTTAAATTATTTTTAGTAATATTTAATTTTGAAGGATAGTAGTTATGTGATAAAATTTTAAAGATATACTAAAAAAACATTATAATTAAATATAAAAATATAATTAAATATAATTTAATTATTTAAAGCATTATATTTATAGTCTACTTTAAATAAAGTATTTTATTAAATGATTGATTTAGGAGTAAGCAATGAATAAAAATTGAGCTATAGGTTTAACTAATTTAACTTTAACCCCAATATTGGAACAACAATTAAGTCAGTATTATAAAATTTTAATTGCTGAAAATAAAAAATATAACTTAACAACGATCATTGAAGAAATGGAAGTTTATTATAAACATTTCTATGATTCTCTTTTAATTAGTAATAATATCATTTTGGAGGATCAAAATATTTGTGATGTTGGTAGTGGTGCTGGTATACCAGGAATAATTTTAAAAATTTGTTTTCCCAAATTACAATTAACTATTATTGAATCAAATACAAAGAAATGTCAATTTCTAAAAACAGTAATTACTGAACTAAACTTAGAAAACGTTTATATAATTAATCAAAGAGCAGAAACATTTGCTCATCAATATCGTGAAACATTTGATATTGTAACAGCAAGAGCATTAGCACCGCTAAATATTTTAAGTGAATTATGTTTAGGATTAGTTAAAGTTGAAGGATTATTTATTGCTTATAAGGGTCTTAAAGTTGAAGAAGAACTTGCATTGGCACAAAATAGTATTAACACAATGGGTGCAAAGTTAATTAATCAATTTACTGTTCAATTACCAAACAACTATGGTCAAAGAACAATCCTTCATTTTCAAAAATATAAATTATGTGCTTTAAAATATCCAAGACCTTATCAACAAATTAAAAGTAAACCTTTGTAAATAATATTAATTAAAATTAGTGTTAAACTTAATTAGTAGGATAAAATATTAGTCTATTAATTTAGAAAGGTAATTATTATGGGCAAAATTATTGCAATTGCTAATCAAAAAGGTGGAGTTGGAAAAACAACTACTGCTACTAATCTTGCTGCAGGTTTAGGTATAAAAAATAAAAAAGTGTTACTTATTGATTTGGATCCACAAGGTAGTGCTACTATTTCAATGGGTTTTGCTGCTGATAAAGTTGAACAAGATATATATGATGTTTTAGTACATGATGTTCCATTGGAAAAAATAATTAAAACTGAAGTTTGTCAAGGAGTAGATTTATTACCATCAACCATTTCTTTGGCGGGAGCCGAAATATTTTTATTAGAGCAATCTCGTAATAAAAGAAATATTTTATTAGAAAAATTAGAACCCGTAAAGGAAGTATATGATTTTATTATTATTGACTGTCCACCTAGTTTAGGATTAGTTAATCGTAATGCTTTAGCTTCAGCTAATTCAGTTATTATTCCATTGCAAGCTGAGTTTTATGCATTAGGTGGTTTGGTACAATTATTATCTACTATTCGTTTAGTACAACAATTATTTAATCCCAATTTAGAAATTGAAGGGATTTTATTAACTATGGTTAATATTAGAACAACTTCTTCTGTTGAAGTTATCAAAGAAATTCAAAAAAATTTTAGAGAAAAAGTTTATAAAAATTATATTCCAAGAAATGTAACTCTAAGTGAAGCACCAAGTCATGGTAAAAATATTTTTAGTTATCGGCCACGTTGCAGTGGTGCTATTGCTTATCAAAGTTTAGTGAATGAGGTGTTAAATAATGTCTAATGATAAAAAAAATCGTATTTCTGCTAAAGGCTTAGCATCAATTTTTGGTGAAGGTTTAAATGATTTGATAACTAACATTGAAAGTTCACCAGAAATTGCTAAAACTTTTTCACAAACTATTTCTCTTGCAAAAATTATTCCTAATCCATATCAACCGCGTGTAGTATTTAATGAACAAGAAATTAAAGAACTAAGTGATTCAATTAAAATTCACGGTTTAATTCAACCAATTATTGTTAAAAAAACGATAACAGATGGTGTTTTTCAATTAGTTGCTGGTGAGCGTAGAACTAAAGCTGCAAAATTAGCAGGTCTAACAGAGATCTCTGCAGTAACTATTGAAGTAACAGATCAACAATTAATGGAATTTGCTTTGATTGAAAATATTCAACGTGTTGATTTGAATGCTTTTGAAGAAGCACAGGCATATCAAACTTTAATTAGTAAAATGAAATGAACTCAAGAACAACTCTCACAAAAAGTTAATAAATCACGTAGTCACATTGCTAATACTTTACGAATTTTGCAATTGCCAGTAGAGATTTTACAAATGCTTCAACGCAATGAATTAACAATGGGTCATGTTAAACCGTTATTAAGTTTAGGCACTAATCTTAATTTAATGGTAACTATTGCTAAAAGGGCATATAGTGAACAATGGAGTGTTCGTAAGGTTGAAGATGTTATTAAGATGCAACAATTAAGTTTAAATCAAAAACAAAATGTTAATAAAAAGTCAGATCTTCATTTAGTAGCATTAGAAAATACTTTATCAAAAACTTTAGATACTAAAGTAAAAATCAATAAAAAACAACTAATCATCAATTATAGTAATCATAAAGAATTAAATCGAATTTTAGAATTTTTAAAATTAATATAAATTTAAAATGAGTATAAATGTTTTAAAACATTTATACTCATTTTTTATCTTGTAAATTTATTTTATGATATTTCTCAAAAAGGAAATATTAATCCTGGGTAATGTTTAGTAATCTGTGTAACTTACAAAAATAACTATGTTTAATTAATTCTAGTAAATATAATTAAATGATTAGAAAGAGTGAGTTACAGATGGCTAAAAAAGATAACTTTAATAATAATGATCCAATATCAAAAGCAGTAGATTTATTATTAGAAAATACTGAAGATTTAACAACAGTTTTTAAAAAAGGGGGTTTATATAAAGAATTAACAAAACGTTTAGTTGAAAAAATGTTGAATTCTGAGATGCAAAATTATTTAGGATATGAAAAAAATCAACATAGTAATAGTGACAATGCTCGTAATGGTATAAGTTCAAAAAAATTAATAACTCAACAAGGTAAAATTGAGATTGATGTACCACGAGATCGTAATAGTAATTTTACTCCTGTAATAGTGCCAAAAAGACAGAGAAGATTTGATGGTTTTGATCAACAAGTTCTTTCCTTATATGCAAAAAGGTATGACATTATCAGATATTAGAATGCAGTTACAAGAGTTATATCATGGTGCTGATATTAGTGAAAGTGTTATTAGTCAAATTACTGATGATGTGATTGATGATGTCAAAGCATGACAAAATAGACCATTAGAAGGCATTTATCCCATTGTTTATTTTGATTGTATAGTAGTTAAAGTACGACAAGATAAACGCATTATTAACAAATCAGTTTATATAGCTTTAGGTGTTGATTTAGAAGATAAAAAAGATGTTTTAGGTTTATGAATTAGTGAAAATGAAGGTGCTAAATTTTGATTAGCAAATTTCACAGAAATGAAAAATCGTGGCTTAAATGATATTCTTATTGCTTGTAGTGACAACTTAACAGGCATGTCAGAAGCAATACAATCAGTTTATCCTAAAACTGAACATCAATTATGTATAGTTCATCAAATCAGAAATAGTTTAAAATATGTTTCATACAAACATCGAAAATCACTAGTTACAGATTTAAAGCCAATTTATAATGCATGTAGTGAAGAACAAGCAATGCAAGCTTTAGAATCATTTGAAAGTAAATGAAATAAACACTATCCTCAAATTGCTAAATCTTGATATAAAAATTGAGATAATTTAATGATTTTTATTAGTTATCCTCCAGAAATCAAAAGAGTGATTTATACTACAAATGCCATTGAATCTGTTAATAGTCAATTACGAAAAGTCATCAGAAATAAAAAAGTTTTTCCAAATGATATGGCAGTTTTCAAAATATTTTACTTAGCAATTGAAAATATAACAAAAAAATGAACAATGCCCATTCAAAATTGAAATACAGCAATTGCTCATTTTATGATAAAATTTGAAGACAGAATTAATCTGAATTAGTACTTTGCAAAACAAAGATACACAGATTACTAAAAAGCCTCGAAAATATATCAAAAAAATGAACAATGCCCATTCAAAATTGAAATACAGCAATTGCTCATTTTATGATAAAATTTGAAGACAGAATTAATCTGAACTAGTACTTTGCAAAACAAAGAAACACAGATTACTAAAAAGCCTCTCTGTTTTTAACTAATATTGCTAAAGTAAATCGTGATACTCTTTCAACTAAAGTTATTAAACATGATTTGCTTTTGCCTCTTGATGATACTATAGTATCTCCTTCTCAATGACCAAGTGTTATACGATCATTAACATTTATATCTCGTTCTTTAATTGATTTACCATTAAACTTGCCACGATTTTCTTTAGATTTTCGTTTTTTACCTTTTCTTCTTAAATTTTTACTAGTAACTTTATCAAGCATTCCAAAATAAATTCAAGTATAAATTATTTTAAAACTAATAACTCACTCTTTATGAAAATTTTTAATTCTGCCATAAATTTGTTCAGGTGATCAACCTAATAGTAATTTTTGTTGTACATATTTTACTAAATTCTTATTTTTAAACTTATGAAAACTAATATGTGATTGTTTTCGATTTTCAGCTTTATTTTGTGCAATTAATGAAAAATAATGATTATTATCTTTATTTCTATTAATTTCTCGAATAATAGTACTAATACTTCGATTAAGATTTTTAGCTATTTCACTAATTTTAAATTTAAATTTCAATTGATTCTCAATATAAATCCTTTCATCTATGCCAAGATGTTTATAACTCATATAAAAACTCCTTACTTTTTTCTAAACTAAATTTAGCATTATGAAATTTTTATATGAGAATTTTTTGCAATTTTATTTACTTGCACTTACAAGTATAATTCAGCATTTATTAATTTCTGAATATATATTAATAGCAGACTTACTTTGCATTCAGTATTCTCTTTAACTTAAAATATTCTTTTTTTTCTCTCATAGTTAACATTTAAAACCTTTTTTATATTTTTGCAATAAATATACAAAAAATTACTAATGAATATGTATATATTAAATTAATAAGTGTATTTTATTGTATATTTAAAATTTAAAACTATCAAAATAAAATTTTAAATATACAATAATAAATGAAAATGAAAAATATTAGTTTAGTAATTAAATGTAAAATTAAAAAAACAAAACTTTAAAACTTACTAAAATAGAATATTTTATAAAAGTTTTGAAAATAATGTTTTATCAATAAAACTTAATATAATTTTAAATTTAAAATTTGTACCTATAATTTAGGTACAAATTTTTATTATTTCTCATTTTGCTTTGTGTACATCACACGTAAAATAAGTTGTAATATTTCATAAATCATACGAATCAAGTAATAAATAAACTTAATTTGGAAAATTCAACTAATAGCACGTATTTCTTTTTCATTTAAAATACCAACAAGATTTTGACAAATTTCTTTTCTTGATTTAGCATAAAAAATCATTTGCATTGAAGAAAAAAGAATTAATAAAATACTACCTAAAATTGATAAAATAATTGAAAGTATATTTGCGCTCGCTGCTGATAAAGTAATTCAAGAATTAGCAGGTGAAAGAGCAAATAGAATAGCAAGTGCAAAAGGAATTAAAACAAAAAATAATGTTATTTTACGAGAAAAATCTCATCAAAAAGTATTAAAACGACTACTATTTGAACTACTTATTGCCCAAGTACTTTCCATTGCCATTGCTAAAGTATAAATAGAACGACGGTGATAAGTTCATGGTAATAGTCTTAAAGTAAAATTACCATTATTAAATAAATATGGCCTTAAATAAAAAAACCTAGGTTCAACAGTAATACTATTAATATTACCAAATCCCTTAAATTTTATTCTTTTTGCATTAATACCGTATGTTTTTAAATATTTTTGAGATAACTCGCCACCAGTTAAATTAGCACTATTTTCACGATGGAATCAAGAATACTTAATTCAAGTGAAAAATCAAATCATAGTAACAACAAACAAAATTACACCAACAATAGCTAATAAGCTTGCTAAAACAATTAAACTAGTTGATCAAGTCTTTGGATCATTTGGATTAACTGAGGATAATAATAAATTAGTCATAATCTTCTCCTTTCTAACTATTTGAATAGAGTCTACAATATTATAACATAGTATTATTCCACCACGAAAAGAAAGTTATAAACTTCTTGATCACCATCAACAATTTCATATTCAATATCATAATCTTCATCTAAAATTTTTTTCATAAAATTAATTTGATCTTTTGAATAACCTTTACCTTTAAAAATAGTAATTATTTCTGCACCATCTCAAATTAATTTAGTAAACAATACTTTAATTACATTAAATAAATTTTCATTTGAAGCAATAATTTTTTCTTTACAATCTTTATTACGAAAACTAACAGCAGAAAAAAAGTGTTTTTTTCCAATTTTAATACCATCTATTTCAACATCACGATCAGCAACTGTTACATAACCAAAAGCAGCATATTTAATTTCACTTCACATATTTTTATTATTTTCTTTTGCACTTAATTCAGGATTGAAATTTAAAGCGGCACGCATACCTTGAGCAATATTTTTAGCAGGTAATACAAAAACTTTTGATTTTTTTTCTAATTTTCTTGCTTGTTCTGCTGCTAAAAATAAATTACTATCATTTGGCAAAATAAAGACATTTTTTGCATCGACAATTTCAATTGCCTTTAAAAAGTCATCTGTTGATGGATTAATTCTTTTTGAATACATAATAATATTGTTAACCTTTAATTCATCTCTAAAAAAGGTTTCAATTCCTCTACCAGGAACAGCAGCAATTAAAGCAAATTTATTATTTAATTTACGAATTGGTTTAATAGTTTGTGTATGTGCTTTTGCCTGTTCGGTCATATTTTCAATTTTTACTTTTAAAATTTCACCAAATTTCTGAAAATAATTTAAAATTTGACCTGGTTTTAAAGTATGAACATGAACTTTGATTAAATCTTCATCATCTACTAAAACTATTGATTGACCATCCATTGTTTCTAAATCAGTTCGTGTTTTGCTTAAATTAAAATCTAACTTACTAACTTTATTTAGTTTTACAATAACTTCTGAACAATAACCAAAGTTTTCTTGATTTAAAACCATTTCTAATTTTGCTGTATCTTGTTGTTCTAATTTTTTCTTTGGTGAAATAGCTTTACCATGCTTTAAACCATACACCATACCTTCAACAATATAAACTAAACCAGCACCACCCGAATCAACAACTCCTACTTTTTTTAAAATTGGCAATAAATCAGGTGTTCTTTTTAATGATTCATTCATTCCTTCTAGTAATTTTTCAAAAATATAAAGCGAATCTTTGCCTGTTATTTCTAATTCGTTAATATAATTAGCACCATCTTTAATAATAGTAAGAATAGTACCTTCTACTGGTTTCATAACTGCACGATATGCATAATCTTGCGCACTTTTTCAAAATTTTAATAAATCCTCATTACTAATGAAATCATTTTTTAAATCTTTTGTTTTTATAGTTTGAAAAAAACCACGAAAAATTTGAGATAAAATAACTCCAGAATTACCACGCGCACCCATCATTAAACCACGAGAAAAAGTAGTAGCAAATGTTTTTAAACTATCATATTCTTTGCCATTTAATTCTTTTATACCATTCATCATTGTTAAATTCATATTTGTTCCAGTATCACCATCAGGTACTGGGAAAACATTTAATTTATCAACTTCAAAATGATGATTATAAAGATTATTAGCACCGCTAATAAGCATAACTTTTAAGGTTTTAATATCAATTTTTTTCATTTAATTTCACCTTATATTTTCTTTTATTCTTCAATTAAATCATGAACAAAAATGTTAAGTACTATATAGTCTTGATGTTTAATAATCTTTTCAACAATATATTTTAAATTTTTCTGAGTTTGATTCATAATATTTCAAATATTATTATTAAAAAAACAAACTATATTAATATCAATAATTCAACCTAAATCAGACTTGTTAACTTTAATTCCATAATTATTATCTTTTTCATAAATATTGGCAACACCTGGTACAGATAAAATACTTTCTGATAATGCTTTTTTAATAATGTTCATAATATCTTTATCTTTCTCCACATAATCACCCCTATTATATTAATAATAAATTAAATTTATATAAAATAAAATCTCTTATAATTTTTATAGTCTTTTATATTATACCTAATATAATATATCAAGACAATAATAATCTTAAAGATAAAGATATTATATATTGATAATGGTTTTTTCTATATAAAAACATAATTAAGAAAAACTAAACTACCTAATTATTAAATATAAAATACTATCTATAATTTTAAAAATTAATATTAATATTACTTTTAGTAAAGTAATACAATAATAATTAAATAATTACTTATTCTTAACTGTCTTATTTTTATACTTAAACATTATATAATAGAAAATAATAAAATTTAAAATATATAAAATACTAACTAACCAAAAGTATAATTAATAATTAAACTATACTTCAAAAATTTACTATATAAATTTTAGGAATTTTTGTGTTTTTAATCGTAATCTTATTTTTTGCAGAAATTTCAATTACAATTTTCATAATAACAATTACATATTTCAATAAATTACCTCCTATTTTATATAAAAAGATTATCACTTTTTAAAATAAAAATTAATTTAATGATAACAAAAATATATTAACTTCTTAATAACTAAATTTAATGTTCAACCACTTATTAACAATTGTAATTTTATATAATATAAAATAATATTTAATTGTTAACATTCAAAAGTGTTAACTATAATAAGTATTGAAATTTTATATACATAAAATTTAATGATTTTGAAAGGAACAATAATATGTTAAAAATATCTATTGCTAATTAAACCATTAGTATTTTCATTAGTACCTCTTTGTCAAGGTGAATATGGATTGGCAAAATAAATTTTTACATCTAAATTTTTTTCAAGTTGTTGTCAATTTGAAAATTCTTTGCCACGATCAAAAGTAATAGTTTTAACAATGTTTTTAGGAAGAATTGATAAATAATAACTGACATTTTTATTAATAACTTTAGTAGTTCTGTTTTTAACTAATATTGCTAAAGTAAATCGTGATACTCTTTCAACTAAAGTTATTAAACATGATTTGCTTTTACCTCGTGATGATACTATAGTATCTCCTTCTCAATGACCAAGTGTTATACGATCATTAACATTTATATCTCGTTCTTTAATTGATTTACCATTATACTTGCCACGATTTTCTTTAGATTTTCGTTTTTTACCTTTTCTTCTTAAATTTTTACTAGTAACTTTATCAAGCATTCCAAAATAAATTCAAGTATAAATTGTTTTAAAACTAATAACTCACTCTTTATGAAAATTTTTAATTCTACCATAAATTTGTTCAGGTGATCAACCTAATAGTAATTTTTGTTGTACATATTTTACTAAATTCTTATTTTTAAACTTATGAAAACTAATATGTGATTATTTTCGATTTTCAGCTTTATTTTGTGCAATTAATGAAAAATAATGATTATTATCTTTATTTCTATTAATTTCTCGAATAATAGTACTAATACTTCGATTAAGATTTTTAGCTATTTCACTAATTTTAAATTTAAATTTCAATTGATTCTCAATATAAACCTTTCATCTATGCCAAGATGTTTATAACTCATATAAAAACTCCTTACTTTTTTCTAAACTAAATTTAGCATTATGAAATTTTTATATGAGAATTTTTTGCAATTTTATTTACTTGCACTTACAAGTATAATTCAGCAATTATTAAAAAAAATAAAAAACATTATAATAAAAATATTATAATATTTAGAAAATATTTAGTTTTTAAATTATTAATAAGATAAAGTATATTAATAAAAATTAATGAACATAGTAATTATTAATAATTTCACAATTTTCGATTGCATCTCAAAAATTATTATTTTTTTCTTTTATTTTAAAAATAAAAATAATTACTATGAATAGAAATACTGTATATAATAAAATTGGAACGATAATTATACAAAAGATAACTCCAATCTGTAATTGAATTCAAGGATAGTAATTATCAGGAAAATGATTTAAGTTACAGAAAGAACTTGCCGAAGTGCTAATAGTATAATTTAAACCAAAATGTTTTAATATTGTATATCCATCTTTAAAATTTGAATGACATTGTTCCTTATTATGGAATTTAAAATAAAAGTTACTAAATCAAATTAAGTATAAACCAGTAATTGTAATTAAAACCGTGATTGCAAATAATATTATAGTTGTTAACTGTAATATTTTAACTTTTTTCATTTTGATACCTCTTTAAATATAAAAAAAACATTTTTAGATAATAAAAATAATAAGTTAAGAACTATATTATTTTATGTAAAAATGATAACAAATTTATATTGTTTTTACAATTATTGATTGTATAAGCAAAGTTTTAATTAATTATATAAATGAATAATATTAAGAAAATATTCAAATATTTTCTTAATATTATTTTGATTTATTAATTTGATTCAATATTCTACTTGCATCTAAATTAAATGGTATTACAATAATTTCATAGTGAATAATTTCGCGATTAGGATATCCAAATTTTGTCACTATTTCTTTAAAACTTAGATGAAATAGTGTTGCTAATTCTAATGTTTCAAATGCTTTATATTTTATGTCATCACTTTGATTTGTTTTATATTTTAATAAATAAATTTCTTTGAGTTTTATTTTCATTTCATTTTTATTGCCATTCATTTTTTTACCTCTCAAACTTATATAATTTAACAAGTAAATTATATATAAATTATATCATTTTACTTAATTCATATTTAGTATTTTTTATTAAAAAATTTTAATAAATATACAATAAAAATATGATTATGAAAACGTAGGTGATTTTGCAATAATATCATCATTAATTTTCTCTATATTCTCATTCTCATTTATATCTTTTATATCATCATCATTTAGTGTTGCTTCTTTTCCTAAATTTTGATTTCATTTTTCAATTTTTAAGATATGTATTTTAATCTTTGTCATTCTGAATCCCCTCTTAATAAAAAACCTTGTATGAATAAATTATACAAAAAATTTTTTTTACTTTTAAAAATATAAATTTTTATTATAAGAATATTAAATAAAAATTGCTAAATTGTAAAGGTAAGTGTAACTAAATTATTTTTCTATCCAAATATTCGATTGGTGAAAGATAATTTAATATTTTTCTCGGTCTTTGATTTAAAGACAATATAAATTTATGAACTTCATTTTTATTAGTTTTTGAAAAAATAAATTTTTTAGGAAATTTTTCTCTAATTAAACCATTAGTATTTTCATTAGTACCTCTTTGTCAAGGTGAATATGGATTGGCAAAATAAATTTTTACATCTAAATTTTTTTCAAGTTGTTGTCAATTTGAAAATTCTTTGCCACGATCAAAAGTAATAGTTTTAACAATGTTTTTAGGAAGAATTGATAAATAATAACTGACATTTTTATTAATAACTTTAGTAGTTCTGTTTTTAACTAATATTGCTAAAGTAAATCGTGATACTCTTTCAACTAAAGTTATTAAACATGATTTGCTTTTGCCTCTTGATGATACTATAGTATCTCCTTCTCAATGACCAAGTGTTATACGATCATTAACATTTATATCTCATTCTTTAATTGATTTACCATTAAACTTGCCACGATTTTCTTTAGATTTTCGTTTTTTACCTTTTCTTCTTAAATTTTTACTAGTAACTTTATCAAGCATTCTAAAATAAATTCAAGTATAAATTGTTTTAAAACTAATAACTCACTCTTTATGAAAATTTTTAATTCTGCCATAAATTTGTTCAGGTGATCAACCTAATAGTAATTTTTGTTGTACATATTTTACTAAATTCTTATTTTTAAACTTATGAAAACTAATATGTGATTATTTTCGATTTTCAGCTTTATTTTGTGCAATTAATGAAAAATAATGATTATTATCTTTATTTCTATTAATTTCTCGAATAATAGTACTAATACTTCGATTAAGATTTTTAGCTATTTCACTAATTTTAAATTTAAATTTCAATTGATTCTCAATATAAATCCTTTCATCTATGCCAAGATGTTTATAACTCATATAAAAACTCCTTACTTTTTTCTAAACTAAATTTAGCATTATGAAATTTTTATATGAGAATTTTTTGCAATTTTATTTACTTGCACTTACAAGTATAATTCAGCGATTAATATTTTTTTGGTTAGTTCATCATAAATTAATTGACTAAATTCTTTATCAACAACGTCTGCCATTAATCGATCTTTCATTTCAACGATTGTGACATCTTTTTTTTGTTTTAAGCACGCTTTTGCCATTTCCATGCCAATAAATCCACCACCAATAATAACTATTTTTTTAGCATTTTTCATTGCTTTTTTTAGATTTATGGCATCTTCTTTAGTAAAAACATTATAAACATTATGTGGTAAAATACCATGACTAAAAGGTGGCGGAATTTTTGGTTTGGCTCCTGTTGCAATAACTAAGGCATGATAAGATACAACTTTTGCTTTAGTTTTATCGTCTATTGTTTTTTTGACATGAATTTCTTGTTTTGCTGTATCGACTTTAATAACATTTTGATTTAAATGAATTTTAATTTTATTTTTATTATTAGTTTTTTCTGAAAAATCTTTTTTTGTACGGTCATTTAAAAGTTTTTTATCTTTAAATTCATTAGCAATATAATAAGGAATACCACAAGCACCAAGTGAAATATAGTTTTTTTCTTGATAAACATGGATATCAAAGTTTTTATAACTATTTTTTTCACTACGTAATAATTTATTCGCAACTCCCATCCCAGTCGCACCAGCACCAATAATAATAACTTTAATTTTCATTTTTATCATCGCTCCACTTTCATTAATTATAATATATATTTAATAAAAAAATCAATTAATAGTGTTTATCTTAAGTATTGATTCATTTTTGAACAAATTCTAAAGTAGTGTCACTAATACCCTTATCAGTTACTAAATTATATTCATTAACAACTGTGTGGTCTAAATCACCAATTAAAAAACTTTGACCGTGGTTAGCATCAAGGATAGTGTATAATGAACTTTTTTTTGGTATTTCATAGCGAATTTTTTCTTGAAATAATTCGTTAGCATTAGTGTAGTTAATAAAGTGATCATTTTGACCATGAAGAAATAACATTGGCATATCAGGTATTAGTTTTAAATATTTAATTGGTTGTATTTCTTGTAAACCATCAACACCAAATGCTTTTTGTGCTTTTTTACGACTTAATTTCAGCATTAAATTAGTAGGTAAGAAAGCATAGTTGTATAGTTTTTCACTATAGGTACGATCTAAGCGACTAAATATACAATCAGAAATAATGAATTTTACTTTTTGATTAATTTTATGTTTTGCATATAAATTGCTTCACATTACTACTGTTGCGCCACCTAATGAAAAACCATATAATCCTAAAGCAGTAGTTTCTTGTTTATATGTTTTACAACAGTATTCAATAATGTCTTGTAAATCTTGTGATTCTTTTAAACCAAAAGTTGTTGGTGATGCATCACTTTCACCATGGTTACGAGCATTATATCAAATAACATTGTAGCCAGCACGTAAAAAAATGAAAGCTTGTTTAAATATTCAAAATCTTGTATTAGTTATTCCGTGTAATAGAATTATTGTTTTATTATTATTTTCATTTTTAAGGGGACTTTTTAAAAGATTACCGTATAATGTTAAATTGTCAATTGATGTTTTAATTGAAAAAGGAATTATATTTTCATGTTTTTCTAGGTATTCTCAATATTCAAAATACATTGGCCATTTTGCTAATTCAATTTTAACTTTCGGTTGAAATTGTGAATTATATTGCAAGCATGCTTTAAACATTTCAATTGAATTTATATTAACTTTTTGTCTTAATTTTATTCTATTAATACTACTTTGTTTCATTGGTTTTCCTCACATTTTAGGTCATACATTTTAATAGTCGACATTATTTAGTATTGTTAGTTTTGGTTTACAACGAATATATTTTTTATATTTTTTATAAGGTATAAATTTAATATATTTGTATTTGCTAACTACGTGTTGTCCATTATTTTTACTATTTCGTCGTAAACAGGGTTTTACTTTTTTGATTTTAAAAGTACCAAAATTAGGAATAGTAATTACTTTACCTAGTTGGTTAATATTTTTAATTTCTTCAATTACACAATTAAAAACTATTTCAATATCTTGAATGTTAAATTTAGTTTTATCTGATACTCTTGCAATTAATTCTTTTGCGTTCATAAAAATCAACCCTATCTGTTGCCCATATCCTTCTAATATTATTTTATATTATTTTATTTATAAAATGTAATCTATAAATTTTTCGTACTTTGCTTGTTAATAATTTTATATATAAAAGGCATTTTACATATTTAATTTGAATAATTTTAACATTGCTGAATTATACTTGTAAGTGCAAGTAAATAAAATTGCAAAAAATTCTCATATAAAAATTTCATAATGCTAAATTTAGTTTAGAAAAAAGTAAGGAGTTTTTATATGAGTTATAAACATCTTGGCATAGATGAAAGGATTTATATTTAGAATCAATTGAAATTTAAATTTAAAATTAGTGAAATAGCTAAAAATCTTAATCGAAGTATTAGTACTATTATTCGAGAAATTAATAGAAATAAAGATAATAATCATTATTTTTCATTAATTGCACAAAATAAAGCTGAAAATCGAAAACAATCACATATTAGTTTTCATAAGTTTAAAAATAAGAATTTAGTAAAATATGTACAACAAAAATTACTATTAGGTTGATCACCTGAACAAATTTATGGCAGAATTAAAAATTTTCATAAAGAGTGAGTTATTAGTTTTAAAACAATTTATACTTGAATTTATTTTGGAATGCTTGATAAAGTTACTAGTAAAAATTTAAGAAGAAAAGGTAAAAAACGAAAATCTAAAGAAAATCGTGGCAAGTTTAATGGTAAATCAATTAAAGAACGAGATATAAATGTTAATGATCGTATAACACTTGGTCATTGAGAAGGAGATACTATAGTATCATCAAGAGGCAAAAGCAAATCATGTTTAATAACTTTAGTTGAAAGAGTATCACGATTTACTTTAGCAATATTAGTTAAAAACAGAACTACTAAAGTTATTAATAAAAATGTCAGTTATTATTTATCAATTCTTCCTAAAAACATTGTTAAAACTATTACTTTTGATCGTGGCAAAGAATTTTCAAATTGACAACAACTTGAAAAAAATTTAGATGTAAAAATTTATTTTGCCAATCCATATTCACCTTGACAAAGAGGTACTAATGAAAATACTAATGGTTTAATTAGAGAAAAATTTCCTAAAAAATTTATTTTTTCAAAAACTAATAAAAATGAAGTTCATAAATTTATATTGTCTTTAAATCAAAGACCGAGAAAAATATTAAATTATCTTTCACCAATCGAATATTTGGATAGAAAAATAATTTAGTTGCACTTACCTTTACAATTTAGCATTAGAAAGAGAGAAATAAAAATGCCCGATTTTAAAAGATTGAATTCAAATGTGTCTTCATCATCTGAATTAGAAATTAATGATAATGAAAAAGCAAAGAAGTCTAGTGGAATACCATCACCAAAGAAAATTAAAAATAATGTTAAAAAACAACTTAAAAAAAATATGCCTATTATAGGATCTGTTGCAGTTGGTGGAGGATTATTATTAGCAGGTACTCCTGTAGTAGGAGCATTAGCAGCAACAGCATCAGCTGCTATTGTCACTTCTATTGTTGATAGAAAACTAGAAACTAATAAAGCAAAAAAAGAAAGTAAACAAAAAAAATGAAATATTTAAAGAAGAACAAATGGAATGTTTCAAATCAAAATTAGCAAGTCAAAAAGCACAATATGATTATGAAAGAAAAACATTTGAAGTGGGACTGCTTGAAAAAGAAGTAGAAAACAAAAAATTAAAAATTGAATTAAAAATATTAGATGATCATTTAGAAAAACTAAATAATAAATCTAATAGAGAACCATTGTCTGAATTAAATCCCAATATTAATCAGTTTAATAATAGTATAGTATTAGGTGCTAATAGTTTAGAAACAAATATAAATAATAGTGATAAAACAACATTAAGACCAAGTTTAGGTTAAAAGAAAGGTAGAAAAATTATGTTTGGATGATTAGATGATATTGCCAAAGGAATAGAAAATATTGGAAATGATATTGGTAAAGGTGTAGAAGGTGTTATATCAGATATTGGCTCGGGTATAGATGATATTGGTTCAGATATTGGTAAAGGACTGGAAGATATTATATCAGACATTGGTTCAGGTATAGAAGATATTGGAAATGATATTGGTAAAGAATTAGAAGAAATTGGTAAAGGTGTAGATGATATTGGTTCAGATATTAGTGGCATTTGAGAAGATATTTCAAAAGGATTTGAGGATTTTACAAAAGACGTAGGAAATTTTTTTGAAAAAGGTTGACAAGGGATAGAATCAATTTTTTAGTGATTTATTTGAAGGATTAGACTTTTTACTTTATGCTGTACCAATAGTTATTGGAGGAGCAATTGCTGCTGCAATAAGTGTCAAGATTTATAAGGTAATAACTAAACTGCAAAAAGATAAACTAGTACGAATGAATCTTAAAGATTCGCAACGTCAAAGAAAACTTAATAAAAAAAATAGTCCATTATTAGGAACACATAGTGATAAAATTGTAAAAAGTAAAGATAAAATTAAAAAAAGAGAAGATAAACTGCAAGAAGCAGAAAATAAGCTAAAAAATTTAAAAGCAAAAAATCAAAGATTAGAAGAAAAAGAACTTAATAAACAAGTTAAAATAGCTAAAAAGTTAAAAAAAATTAATAATTTTCAAAATGAAGTAAATGATAGTGAACCGTTAATTACTAGAAATAATTCTTCAACTTCATTTTCATTATAATATTTTTCTTATTTAAAAAAAGATTGCAGTTGCAATCTTTTTTATTGTCAACAATATAATATTTTATTCATAATATTATTTTTAAAAATTATATTAAGTTAGTTGTTAAAGAATGATAATTAATAAATGAATTTTGTAAAAAATGAAGTTTTATAAGTAAAAATATAGTTACTCTAACTTATCAATGTTATAATTTATCAAAGGAATAACTAATATTAATTTATGAAAATTTAGATAGAAAGGTGCTATTGCCATTAATATGTTTTTTAAAAGTGTAAAATTCAAGAAGACAAATGATGATTTTGAAACAGATGATAACTCTGAATCAGAAGTTAATATAGAAGGAAAACAAGAAATAATTACACCTTTTAAACAGTATAAAAGTAAAGATAGTAAAAATCTTTTTGCTAAAAAAATGTTATTAAAAAGAAAGCAATTAAAATTAATAGTAAGAAAAAATTTAGTGTTCATGATTGAGGGATTGATAATACTAATTATGTTTTTATTGATTTTGAAATTGCAAATTCGAATAAAACAAGTGCTTGTCAATTAATTATGATAAAAGTAACACAAGGTAAAATTGTCAAAACTTATAGTTCGGAGGCTTTTTAGTAATCTGTGTTTCTTTGTTTTGCAAAGTACTAGTTCAGATTAATTCTGTCTTCAAATTTTATCATAAAATGAGCAATTGCTGTATTTCAATTTTGAATGGGCATTGTTCATTTTTTTGTTATATTTTCAATTGCTAAATAAAATATTTTGAAAACTGCCATATCATTTGGAAAAACTTTTTTATTTCTGATGACTTTTTGTAATTGACTATTAACAGATTCAATAGAATTTGTAGTATAAATCACTCTTTTGATTTCTGGAGGATAACTAATAAAAATCATTAAATTATCTCAATTTTTATATCAAGATTTAGCAATTTGAGGATAGTGTTTATTTCATTTACTTTCAAATGATTCTAAAGCTTGCATTGCTTGTTCTTCACTACATGCATTATAAATTGGCTTTAAATCTGTAACTAGTGATTTTCGATGTTTGTATGAAACATATTTTAAACTATTTCTGATTTGATGAACTATACATAATTGATGTTCAGTTTTAGGATAAACTGATTGTATTGCTTCTGACATGCCTGTTAAGTTGTCACTACAAGCAATAAGAATATCATTTAAGCCACGATTTTTCATTTCTGTGAAATTTGCTAATCAAAATTTAGCGCCTTCATTTTCACTAATTCATAAACCTAAAACATCTTTTTTACCTTCTAAATCAACACCTAAAGCTATATAAACTGATTTGTTAATAATGCGTTTATCTTGTCGTACTTTAACTACTATACAATCAAAATAAACAATGGGATAAATGCCTTCTAATGGTCTATTTTGTCATGCTTTGACATCATCAATCACATCATCAGTAATTTGTGACTAATAACACTTTCACTAATATCAGCACCATGATATAACTCTTGTAACTGCATTCTAATATCTGATAATGTCATACCTTTTGCATATTAAGGAAAGAACTTGTTGATCAAAACCATCAAATCTTCTCTGTCTTTTTGGCACTATTACAGGAGTAAAATTACTATTACGATCTCGTGGTACATCAATCTCAATTTTACCTTGTTGAGTTATTAATTTTTTTGAACTTATACCATTACGAGCATTGTCACTATTACTATGTTGATTTTTTTCATATCCTAAATAATTTTGCATCTCAGAATTCAACATTTTTTCAACTAAACGTTTTGTTAATTCTTTATATAAACCCCCTTCTTTAAAAACTGTTGTTAAATCTTCAGTATTTTCTAATAATAAATCTACTGCTTTTGATATTGGATCATTATTATTAAAGTTATCTTTTTTAGCCATCTGTAACTCACTCTTTCTAGTCATTTAATTATATTTACTAGAATTAATTAAACATAGTTATTTTTGTAAGTTACACAGATTACTAAACATTACCATAGTTCGTTAATTAAACCACATCCTGAAGAATTTACTTTTTCTCATGTTCATGGAATTACAAATGAAAGCGTATCTTTAATGTCAAATTTTAAAGAATTATGAGTAGACATTGTTACTTTTTTTACTGAAAATACTGTTGTTATTGCTCATCATACTAACTTTAACATTAATATCTTAAGATCATTAATAAATCATTATGTTTTAGAGTGCTCTAATTTTTTTTACATTTGTTCAGTTAAGTTATTTAGAAGAACATATGATTATCCTAATAACCGTTTAAGTGCTCTTGCTCATAGTAATCAAATTAAATTTGATCATCATGATCCATTGGCAGATGTTACCACTTTACATAAATTAATTAATATACATTTCAGTGAACATTACCATTTAAAAACTTTATGTAATAATCTTAATATTAAAATGGGGAGATTATTTGGTGATTCTTTATCTTAATTAATATAAGATGTATTTTTATATATAAAAATACTTTTTAAGTTTAAAGGTATAGTAAATAAAAATTTGCAAATTTAAAAATTAACATTATAATTATACTTATATAGGGATATTAAGATAAATTATTTAAGTCAAATTGTATACAAAAGAGGTTACAGTTATGGAAAAAGAAATAGATGTTGCATATGTTTTATCACCATTGGATACAGTCACTAATGTTAATGACAAAAGTGTCTTTTCAATAAAAACACATCTTGTGATAATAAATAAAATACTTAAAAAGTAAGTAATTACTGGTTTTAAATTAGTATTAATGATTACTAGTTAAAACAGTTGCTATTTTTAAGTGCAGCACTAATTCTTTAAATAATATTTATATCTTGTATAAAATATAATGAATTATAATCGAGAAGATTATTAACTAAAATTCAATTTTTATTTAATAAAAGTCTAAAAAGTACATGAATATTTTGCTTGTTTATGATAACATTACTAAAGAAATTAAAAATAAAATTTCTTATTTTTGATGTTATTAATTTTGATATGTAATATTTTATGAAATGGAGGTGAAATCAATGAAATATGACTATGAAATTATTGTAATTGGTGCGGGTCATGCTGGTGTTGAAGCGGCATTATCTTCTGCACGAGCAGGTCATAAAACTGCTATTATTACTCTTGATAAAACTAAAATTGCATTAATGCCATGTAATCCTTCTATTGGTGGACCCGCCAAAGGAGTTGTGGTTCGTGAAATTGATGCACTTGGTGGCGAAATGGCTAAAGCAGCAGATGCTACTGCTTTGCAAATGAAACTATTAAATCATTCACGTGGTCCAGCAGTTTGAGCTATTCGTGCTCAATCTGATAAAATTGCTTATTCACAATATATGCAAAATGCAATAAATAAACAAGAAAATTTAACAATTTTAGAAGTTATGGTACAATCATTAATAATTGAAGAAAACACTGCTAAGGGTGTTATTTTAGAGAATGGCGAAAAAATTACAAGTGAAATTGTGATTTTAACTACTGGTACTTATATGACAGCTTTAACTTTACAAGGTCATAATAAGAAATCAGAAGGACCAGATGGTCAAAGAACAAGTAATGGTATTTCTGAACAATTAAAAATTGTAGGCTTTAATATGATACGTTTAAAAACAGGAACACCACCTCGTATTAAAAAAAATAGTATTGATTTTGACAAAACTAATATTGAACTAGGTAGTAATTTACCTTTAGCATTTTCACATGAAACTAAAAATTTTTTACCATTAGCAAAACAATTACCTTGTTATTTACTTTATACAAATGATAAAACTCATACCATTATTAATAATAATTTAGATAAATCACCAATGTATAATGGTGAAGCACAAGGTACTGGACCACGTTATTGTCCAAGTATTGAGGATAAGGTAGTACGTTTTGCTGATAAGCCTCGTCATCAAATTTTCTTAGAACCAGAATCACTTGCTTTGGATTCAATTTATGTCCAAGGTTTTTCAACATCATTGCCAATTGATGTGCAAGATAAAATGTTGAGAACGTTACCTGGTTTAGAAAATTGTGAAGTATTAAAATGAGCATATGCTATTGAATATGATGCTTTTGAACCAACACAATTATGACCAACATTGGAAACTAAATTAATTAAAAACTTATTTAGTGCTGGTCAAATTAATGGTACTAGTGGTTATGAAGAAGCAGCGTGTCAAGGTTTAATAGCCGGAATTAATGCCCATTTAAAAATAAAAAAAGAAAGACCATTAATTTTAAAGCGTGATGAAGCATATATCGGAGTTTTAATTGATGATTTAGTAACAAAAGGAACAGTTGAACCTTATCGTTTATTAACTTCTTTAGCTGAACATCGTTTATTATTACGAAATGATAATGCTCAAACAAGATTAATTAAGTATGGTTATCAAGTTGGCTTAGTTAGTGAACAACGTTGATCACAATTTAATATTCAACAAACATTAATGTCCAATATTGTTGAAAAATTAAAAACCATTAAAGTTAGTCCCAATTCAGAAGTTGCTAAGTATATTATTAATAATAATTTAGGTCCAATTCCCGATAATCATATTATTGCTTATGAATTATTAAAACGCCCAGGTGTCAAATTATCAATGTTTACTTCACAGTTACCTTTAATAAATGATTTACAATATCATGAATTAATGGAATTAGAAATTACAATTAAATATTCAGGGTATATTAATCAGCAACTAAAAATGGCGCAACAAACTAATAGTTTAGAAAAAAAACAAATTCCTAGTGATATTGATTATGATTTAGTAGAAAGTATTACTGGTGAAGCTAGAGAAAAATTAAAGCGCGTTAGACCATTAACAATTGGTCATGCTACAAGAATTTCTGGTGTTAGTCCTGCTGATATTCAAGTTTTATTATTTTTTTTAAAACGCAAATATCCAAATTTAAATATTTAATAAATTAGCGATCTTTTAATTAAGATCGCTAATTTTATATGCTAAATTGTAAAGGTAAGTGTAACTAAATTATTTTTCTATCCAAATATTCGATTGGTGAAAGATAATTTAGTATTTTTCTCGGTCTTTGATTTAAAGACAATATAAATTTATGAACTTCATTTTTATTAGTTTTGAGGCTTTTTAGTAATCTGTGTTTCTTTGTTTTTGCAAAGTACTAGTTCAGATTAATTCTGTCTTCAAATTTTATCATAAAATGAGCAATTGCTGTATTTCAATTTTGAATGGGCATTGTTCATTTTTTTGTTATATTTTCAATTGCTAAGTAAAATATTTTGAAAACTGCCATATCATTTGGAAAAACTTTTTTATTTCTGATGACTTTTCGTAATTGACTATTAACAGATTCAATAGAATTTGTAGTATAAATCACTCTTTTGATTTCTGGAGGATAACTAATAAAAATCATTAAATTATCTCAATTTTTATATCAAGATTTAGCAATTTGAGGATAGTGTTTATTTCATTTACTTTCAAATGATTCTAAAGCTTGCATTGCTTGTTCTTCACTACATGCATTATAAATTGGCTTTAAATCTGTAACTAGTGATTTTCGATGTTTGTATGAAACATATTTTAAACTATTTCTGATTTGATGAACTATACATAATTGATGTTCAGTTTTAGGATAAACTGATTGTATTGCTTCTGACATGCCTGTTAAGTTGTCACTACAAGCAATAAGAATATCATTTAAGCCACGATTTTTCATTTCTGTGAAATTTGCTAATCAAAATTTAGCGCCTTCATTTTCACTAATTCATAAACCTAAAACATCTTTTTTACCTTCTAAATCAACACCTAAAGCTATATAAACTGATTTGTTAATAATGCGTTTATCTTGTCGTACTTTAACTACTATACAATCAAAATAAACAATGGGATAAATGCCTTCTAATGGTCTATTTTGTCATGCTTTGACATCATCAATCAAATCATCAGTAATTTGACTAATAACACTTTCACTAATATCAGCACCATGATATAACTCTTGTAACTGCATTCTAATATCTGATAATGTCATACCTTTTGCATATAAGGAAAGAACTTGTTGATCAAAACCATCAAATCTTCTCTGTCTTTTTGGCACTATTAAAGGAATAAAATTACTATTACGATCTCGTGGTACATCAATCTCAATTTTACCTTGTTGAGTTATTAATTTTTTTGAACTTATACCATTACGAGCATTGTCACTATTACTATGTTGATTTTTTTCATATCCTAAATAATTTTGCATCTCAGAATTCAAGATTTTTTCAACTAAACGTTTTGTTAATTCTTTATATAAACCCCCTTCTTTAAAAACTGTTGTTAAATCTTCAGTATTTTCTAATAATAAATCTACTGCTTTTGATATTGGATCATTATTATTAAAGTTATCTTTTTTAGCCATCTGTAACTCACTCTTTCTAGTCATTTAATTATATTTACTAGAATTAATTAAACATAGTTATTTTTGTAAGTTACACAGATTACTAAACATTACCTTAGTTTTTGAAAAAATAAATTTTTTAGGAAATTTTTCTCTAATTAAACCATTAGTATTTTCATTAGTACCTCTTTGTCAAGGTGAATATGGATTGGCAAAATAAATTTTTACATCTAAATTTTTTTCAAGTTGTTGTCAATTTGAAAATTCTTTGCCACGATCAAAAGTAATAGTTTTAACAATGTTTTTAGGAAGAATTGATAAATAATAACTGACATTTTTATTAATAACTTTAGTAGTTCTGTTTTTAACTAATATTGCTAAAGTAAATCGTGATACTCTTTCAACTAAAGTTATTAAACATGATTTGCTTTTGCCTCTTGATGATACTATAGTATCTCCTTCTCAATGACCAAGTGTTATACGATCATTAACATTTATATCTCGTTCTTTAATTGATTTACCATTAAACTTGCCACGATTTTCTTTAGATTTTCGTTTTTTACCTTTTCTTCTTAAATTTTTACTAGTAACTTTATCAAACATTCCAAAATAAATTCAAGTATAAATTGTTTTAAAACTAATAACTCACTCTTTATGAAAATTTTTAATTCTGCCATAAATTTGTTCAGGTGATCAACCTAATAGTAATTTTTGTTGTACATATTTTACTAAATTCTTATTTTTAAACTTATGAAAACTAATATGTGATTGTTTTCGATTTTCAGCTTTATTTTGTGCAATTAATGAAAAATAATGATTATTATCTTTATTTCTATTAATTTCTCGAATAATAGTACTAATACTTCGATTAAGATTTTTAGCTATTTCACTAATTTTAAATTTAAATTTCAATTGATTCTCAATATAAATCCTTTCATCTATGCCAAGATGTTTATAACTCATATAAAAACTCCTTACTTTTTTCTAAACTAAATTTAGCATTATGAAATTTTTATATGAGAATTTTTTGCAATTTTATTTACTTGCAGTTACAAGTATAATTCAGCAAAATAGTTCTGGAAAAACACAAATTATTTTTACAATTTTAAAAGGATTACCAATTACTTTTGTTTTATTTATTGCTATGATTTATGGCAATACAGATATCTTTAATAGTGAAATAGTTCAAAAAGATTTATCAAAAATTTTTCTTGCAACTTATGTTTTATTACCAGCAACAACAATGACACTATTTGCCTATTCAGGAATTGAAACAATAACTTATGTTACTGAAGAAGTAGAAAATCCAAGAAAAAATGTACTTTGAGCTTTAATTGTTGCAGCAGGACTAATTATCTTTTTATATTTAATACTATTAATTGCTTTGTTAACTATTAATGAACCACTTTCATGATTAGATAAAAATGATGGATTTAGTAACGTTTGATATTATGCTATTATCAATAATCCTAATATTCCTCATGTTTTAGCTTATATTTTTTCAGGACTAGCAATTTTATTATTTGTTGGTTCACTAAATGCATTTCTACTTTATCAATCACGTTTAATTTTTAAAATGAGTGAAGAAAAAGATTTGTTTAAATTTTTTCAAAAAACAACTAAAAGAACTAATATGCCATGAGCTGCTATGTTACTATTAATATTTGCTGCTTTAATTTATATTTTATGAAATCAATTGTATGAAGTAACTAATTACTTTATTATTGCTATTAGTTTTTTAAAATTAATTGTTAATTCAGTCATTATCTTTTTAAGGCGCAAACATCCAGACTACCAAAAGATTTTTAATAATTTTTGATTTTACTTTTTCATTATTATTGGTTATTTAGGAGCAATAATTGCTATTGTTGGATCATTTTTGGCAATGTATTATTATGGTACACAAAATAATAATATGTGAGCATTATGAAATTCACTAATTTTAATTGCTGTTATGTTAGCAGGATATCCTGTTTACTATATTAAAAATTATGTAGTTAAAATTGTTAACAATTTTAAAAATCAAAAAAAGATAATCAATCATAAAAAAATAATCTTATACCTTATTTACTTTCTTGTGCTAATAAAAAATTTTTAATATGAGCACCATAAAGATAATTAACAATATTCTTATTTTTATTAACAACACGATGACAAGGAACAATAATTGCTAATGGATTTTTACTTAAAGCTGAACCCACTGCCCTACTTGCTTTTGGATAACCTATCTTTTGCGCTAATTCTTGATAAGTTAAAGTTGTCCCAAATTGAATAGTACAAGTTTTACTCCATACTAATTCTTGAAAAGGAGTTCCTTTTAAAGCTATTGGTAAGTTAAAATCACTTAATTTTTTATCAAAATACATTGCTAGTTGTTTTAAGCAATTAACTACCACTATATTACTACTATCCTTAGCAACTTGACGAGTATTAACGAAGCTAACTTTTACTACTTGTTCTGCAACTACTATGATTTCAATTAAACCTATTTTAGTAGTTAAATAACCATATTTTTTCATATTTTTTATTACCCCTTTATTTTATTTAAACTATTACTTTCTTTTACAAGTTCTTATAATATTTTATTATAAAAATTTTGTTTTAACAAATCCGAATTTTCAACAATCTTTTCAATAGATCAATCTCATCATTTTATATTTTGTAATTTTTGAACTATTTTTTTAGAAAAACGATATTTTATAATTTTAGCAGGATTACCACCAACAATAGCATAAGGAGGTACATTTTTTGTAACTACACTTTTAACTGCAATTACTGCCCCATTACCAATAGTTACCCCTCTTAAGATTGTCACATCATGACCAATTCAAACATCATTTTCTATCACTGTTGGTGATTTAATCGGAAATTTATCTAATTTATCTTTTTCTGTAACTTCTGATAAATTTAATGATTTATAAAATAATGGTAAAGGAAATGTTGAAACTGCAGAATAATTATGATTGCCACCATTCATTATAAATAAAACACCTTGTGCAATTGAACAAAATTTACCAATAATTAATTCATCATCTATCATATTTGGAAAATGATAAATTATATTTTTATTTTCAAAATCAATAGCTGCTTGTTCGCCATTAAAATCATGATAATAAGTATAATCACCAATAAAAATTTTAGGTTTAGTAATATAATTTTTTATTAAAAATATTGTTGGTATATGAGGATTAATTTTAGTATTTGGACTTATCAAAATACCTTTTTGTGCTTTATCGATTAACTTATTTTACTCCTTTATTTTTCACTTTCAATACTCAAAATTAAATCACGAAGTGAAGCTGCCTTTTCAAAATTTAAATCTTTAGCTGCTTGTAACATTTCAACTCTTAAATCAGCAATTATCTTTGTTTTAGCAGCCATTTTTGTTTTACCTTTACTTGAATTTAAAATTTTTAAATCAACATCTAATTCTCTAGTACTCACGATTTCACTCAATGGTTTTTTAACAGTAATTGGTACTATATTATGTTTTTTATTATAAGCAAGTTGAATTTCTCTTCTTCTTTGCGTTTCTTCAATTGCTTGTGTCATTGCCTCTGTCTTAATATCTCCATATAGTATAACATGACCATTAACATTTCGTGCTGCGCGACCAATAGTTTGGATTAATGATTTAGTATTACGTAAAAAACCAGATTTATCAGCATCCAAAATACAGATTAATGACACTTCTGGTACGTCTAATCCTTCACGTAATAAATTAATACCAACAATAACATCAAAAACACCTTTTCTTAAATCTAACAAAACTTTAGTATGTTCTAATGTTTTTAATTCATTATGAATATAAGCAACTTTAATTTTTTGTTCTTGTAAAAAATTTGATAATTCTTCTGCCATTCTAATTGTTAAAGTAGTAATAAATACTCTTTCATTATTTTTTGTTCGTAATTTTATTTGATTAATAATATCTTCCATTTGATTTTTAGTTGGTTTAATTTCAATTGTTGGATCTAATAAACCCGTGGGACGAATAATTTGTTGAACTGGTACATTAAAGGGTTCAACTTCATTTTTAATTAAAGATAATTCATAATCAGCAGGAGTTGCTGAAGTATAAATAACTTGCTTTAACTTATTAGAAAATTCATTAAAATTTAAAGGACGATTATCCAAAGCACTAGGTAAACGAAAGCCATATTTTACTAATGTTTCTTTTCTGCTACGATCAGTATTATACATTCCTCTAATTTGCGGTAATGTCATATGAGATTCATCAATAATTGTTAAAAAATCATCTGGAAAAAAATCAATTAAAGTATATGGTGCTGAACCCACTTCTCTATTTTCTAAATGACGAGAATAGTTTTCAATACCACTACAAATACCAAATTCTTTTAAGGATTCTAGATCGTGTTCTGTTCTTTGTTCTAATCTTTGCGCTTCTACTAACATATTATTTTTTCTTAGTTGTGCTAATGTTATTTTTAACTCTTCAGTAATTTTAATAACTGCCTGATCAACACGACTTTTACTTGTAATATAATTTTGCGCAGGAAAAATTGTAATAAAGGGAAAACGTTCTAAAACATTAGCGCCTAATGTATCAATACGTGCTATTTCTTCAATTTCATCACCAAATAAACTAATTCTTAAATAAAATTGATCATTTCAAGATGGAGCTAACTTTATTAAATCACCTTTTGCACTAAAACTACCCGGTTCTAATGTAATATCATTACGTACATATCCATTTTTAATTAGTCTTAATAATAAATCTTTTCTATTAATTTTTTGTCCTTTTCTCAATTCAAAAAAGTTGTCTTTATATGCTGTTGGTTCTTGTTCACCATAAATTGCTGCTACTGATGCTACAACAATAACATCTTTACTAATAGATAAACCATTTAAAGCACTTAATCTTAACATTTCAATTTCTTGATTTTGTTTAGAATTTTTATCAATATAAGTATCGGTTTTTGGTAAATATGCCTCGGGTTGATAAAAATCAAAATATGAAACAAAATATTCAACGCGATTTTCAGGAAAAAAAGTTTTCAATTCTCCATATAATTGCATAGCTAATGTTTTATTATGTACTAAAATTAAAGTTGGTTTTTGCACTTGCACAATAACATTGGTCATTGTAAAAGTTTTACCCGTACCAGTGGCTCCTAATAATACTTGGTATTTAATATTATTTTTAATAGCTACTACTAATTTTCTAATTGCTTCAGGTTGATCACCTGTTGGTTTATAAGGCGCTTTTAATTTAAACATAACTTTATATTCCTTTAAAACATTCTATATACAATACCATATTATTTTAAATAAAATAATAATAAAACTTTTATATAATTAAAATTATTATAAAACAATATAAATACTATACTTATTTTTTGATTTTTATAAGTATAAAAAATTATAATAAATTTCTTAAAAAATTTAAAGTTTAGTTATCAAATAAATCCAATGTTTAAAATTGACTTATTATCGTTTATATTTTATTTTACTTAGAATATAGTAAAATTTTAAACAGATAATTAAAATAATTTTTATATAAAGTAAAAAAACTAAAAAGGGGGAATGATTATGAAAACACTATTAACAGCAGTAAGTTTTTTAACGGTTTCATCATCAATTGGAAACTTAAATTCTATTTTAAACACCGAAATTAAAACTACAAATATTTTAAAAAATGAACCAATAAAATATGATGGAAAAGATGAAATTTGTACTGTCTGAAAAGAAAATTCAAAAAGTCCTGCAACATTAATTTATATAAAAAGTAGTACTTTAGATAGTTGATTTAAACTTTTTTCTTTAAATGACCTTGAAAAATTAAGAGAAAAAATATACTACGATACCATAAAATTTCCTTATCAAGGAAATAATTGAGCAAAACCTAACATATATAAATTATCAGAGGTATTAATGAATATTCTTAAATCTTTAACTAGTATACATGGATACAATACATACGGAGTTGAACTATGTTACTATTTTGGAACTTTGTTTAGTAAAAAGCCACAATTTTCACCAAATACTCACGATAAAAATATAATAGAAAAATATTATAAATTTTTATGACATGATACTTTAAAAATTGCATTAAGTCGATATGAATGACAAAAAATTTTAAATACTAATAAAAATAAAACTGAAATTTTTAATATTATTTCTAGATTTCCCGAATGAGATGCAAGTGGTTGAAAAGGTTATATCTCAAACAAAGATTTATATACTTTATCTGAAAAAATTATTGAGAATTTTAATCAATTAAAAACTAAATTCGAAAATAGTAATACAGGATGAAAAGTAGTAACTAACACTACTGGCTCATGAACAGAACTTGAACAAGAATAAAATATACTTACAAAAAAATAATGAAAAGAAAGAGAAAAAAAATATAATGTTTAAAAAATTTAAAGAAATTTTCAAAAAGAAAAAATGACATTGTGATTATTGTAAAGAAAATTATCCTCTACTTTGTCCAATCAAAGGATTAGAAAAAGATGGAGAAGATTTTGAAAAAAAACCAAAAGATTAATTTTATACTTTAAATAAAAATAGGCATTTGCCTATTTTTAGGTAATGTTTAGTAATCTGTGTAACTTACAAAAATAACTATGTTTAATTAATTCTAGTAAATATAATTAAATGATTAGAAAGAGTGAGTTACAGATGGCTAAAAAAGATAACTTTAATAATAATGATCCAATATCAAAAGCAGTAGATTTATTATTAGAAAATACTGAAGATTTAACAACAGTTTTTAAAGAAGGGGGTTTATATAAAGAATTAACAAAACGTTTAGTTGAAAAAATGTTGAATTCTGAGATGCAAAATTATTTAGGATATGAAAAAAATCAACATAGTAATAGTGACAATGCTCGTAATGGTATAAGTTCAAAAAAATTAATAACTCAACAAGGTAAAATTGAGATTGATGTACCACGAGATCATAATAGTAATTTTACTCCTCTGTAATAGTGCCAAAAAGACAGAGAAGATTTGATGGTTTTGATCAACAAGTTCTTTCCTTATATGCAAAAGGTATGACATTATCAGATATTAGAATGCAGTTACAAGAGTTATATCATGGTGCTGATATTAGTGAAAGTGTTATTAGTCAAATTACTGATGATGTGATTGATGATGTCAAAGCATGACAAAATAGATCATTAGAAGGCATTTATCCCATTGTTTATTTTGATTGTATAGTAGTTAAAGTACGACAAGATAAACGCATTATTAACAAATCAGTTTATATAGCTTTAGGTCTTGATTTAGAAGGTAAAAAAGATGTTTTAGGTTTATGAATTAGTGAAAATGAAGGCGCTAAATTTTGATTAGCAAATTTCACAGAAATGAAAAATCGTGGCTTAAATGATATTCTTATTACTTGTAGTGACAACTTAACAGGCATGTCAGAAGCAATACAATCAGTTTATCCTAAAACTGAACATCAATTATGTATAGTTCATCAAATCAGAAATAGTTTAAAATATGTTTCATAAAAACATCGAAAATCACTAGTTACAGATTTAAAGCCAATTTATAATGCATGTAGTGAAGAACAAGCAATGCAAGCTTTAGAATCATTTGAAAGTAAATGAAATAAACACTATCCTCAAATTGCTAAATCTTGATATAAAAATTGAGATAATTTAATGATTTTTATTAGTGCTGAATTATACTTGTAAGTGCAAGTAAATAAAATTGCAAAAAATTCTCATATAAAAATTTCATAATGCTAAATTTAGTTTAGAAAAAAGTAAGGAGTTTTTATATGAGTTATAAACATCTTGGCATAGATGAAAGGATTTATATTGAGAATCAATTGAAATTTAAATTTAAAATTAGTGAAATAGCTAAAAATCTTAATCGAAGTATTAGTACTATTATTCGAGAAATTAATAGAAATAAAGATAATAATCATTATTTTTCATTAATTGCACAAAATAAAGCTGAAAATCGAAAACAATCACATATTAGTTTTCATAAGTTTAAAAATAAGAATTTAGTAAAATATGTACAACAAAAATTACTATTAGGTTGATCACCTGAACAAATTTATGGCAGAATTAAAAATTTTCATAAAGAGTGAGTTATTAGTTTTAAAACAATTTATACTTGAATTTATTTTGGAATGCTTGATAAAGTTACTAGTAAAAATTTAAGAAGAAAAGGTAAAAAACGAAAATCTAAAGAAAATCGTGGCAAGTTTAATGGTAAATCAATTAAAGAACGAGATATAAATGTTAATGATCGTATAACACTTGGTCATTGAGAAGGAGATACTATAGTATCATCAAGAGGCAAAAGCAAATCATGTTTAATAACTTTAGTTGAAAGAGTATCACGATTTACTTTAGCAATATTAGTTAAAAACAGAACTACTAAAGTTATTAATAAAAATGTCAGTTATTATTTATCAATTCTTCCTAAAAACATTGTTAAAACTATTACTTTTGATCGTGGCAAAGAATTTTCAAATTGACAACAACTTGAAAAAAATTTAGATGTAAAAATTTATTTTGCCAATCCATATTCACCTTGACAAAGAGGTACTAATGAAAATACTAATGGTTTAATTAGAGAAAAATTTCCTAAAAAATTTATTTTTTCAAAAACTAATAAAAATGAAGTTCATAAATTTATATTGTCTTTAAATCAAAGACCGAGAAAAATACTAAATTATCTTTCACCAATCGAATATTTGGATAGAAAAATAATTTAGTTGCACTTACCTTTACAATTTAGCTAGTTATCCTCCAGAAATCAAAAGAGTGATTTATACTACAAATTCTATTGAATCTGTTAATAGTCAATTACGAAAAGTCATCAGAAATAAAAAAGTTTTTCCAAATGATATGGCAGTTTTCAAAATATTTTACTTAGCAATTGAAAATATAACAAAAAAATGAACAATGCCCATTCAAAATTGAAATACAGCAATTGCTCATTTTATGATAAAATTTGAAGATAGAATTAATCTGAACTAGTACTTTGCAAAACAAAGATACACAGATTACTAAAAAGCCTCATTAAATGAGAAAAATAACTAATTTTTTGAGATGGACTAATAAAGATTAATTGATGTGCTAATATATTTCTACCTTCAATAATACCTTTTATTAAAGGACTTTTATCAAATCCTAATGTATAATCATTATCCTTTGATTAAAATCATTTTTTTCTTTATACATATCTTCTAATTGACTTAGTAAGATATTCATTTTTTTGAATTTTCTTTAAACTATCTGTAACATTTGCAATTGCCTGCTGTTTATTTGATGTTACTGGTTTAGTTTTCTCTGCAAAATAATTTTGCATATAAATATCTGAAATATTTGTTTGTTTAGTTATATCAATAATTATTGAACCTTAATAACTTTTATCATTAAAACTACTAATTATTTTTACATTTTATTTTAGAAATTTTTTGTCATTCTTATTTATTGCCGTGAATAATATTATATAATGGTATTTAATTAAGTAACGTTTTTCTTTTATTGTTTGTTTTTATATTTTTTTATGTTAAGATTTGTTTGTTATTAAAATATATAAAATTGGTTTTTTAAAACCTAGAATTGCGAAATTTTATATGGATATTCAACAGGATTTTTATATTAAAAAAGTTTTTTATGCTTGTTATGTAAAAAATATAGTATTACCTATTTCATTTTTGACTAATATTGGAAATAAAAAAGGTAAATGTTATGTTGGTAATAAGCAAAAATTAAGAAATAGTACTGTTCGTACTAAAACTAATTTAATTCAAAAAGCATTACATAATTTTTATAATACTAAAATGTTAAGTTTTGTTACTTTAACTTATAAAGATAATATGCAAGATGTTAAAAAAGCAAAAAAATATATTGGTTTATTTTTTATTAAATTACAAAAGTGATGAAATGACCCTAAACGTTTTTCGCATTTAGGAGAATTAAAATATTTCTATGTTTATGAGTATCAGTCTCGTGGTGCTATTCATTTTCATATAATTTTCAATAGAAAGATACATAAAAGTATGTTAGCAGAATGATGAACTCATGGTTTTAATGATTTAAGGCTAGTTAAAAAAGGTACTAATGAATTTGTTATTAAATATTTAGGAAAGTATGTTACAAAAGCAATAGATGATGTTAAGTCTTTAAATCAAACAGATGTAGGTGTAAAGGCTTATGCTTTTAGTCGTAATTGTAAAAATCCTATTGTGGTTCGTGGTATTAAGAAATTAACAATTGGAGATATAATTAAAGCAAGTTTTAATGCTACAAATGTATTTTATTTTAAAACTCAAAGAGATAGTAATGGTAATACTGTTATGATTGGTGGTATTATTGAAAGTATTGTTATAAATGATTATTTTAAAGAGTATGAAGATTACGAACGCTATGTATATTTAAGTGCTTTATCGCATAAGCATTATTTACGGACTAGTGAAATTGGTTATTTAATTCAAAGAGATAAAGATGTTTTGACTTGGGTAGATAAAATTTTTGGTAATAAAGTTGAAAAAATAGATTTTAAGAAAAAAGTTTTACATTAGAAGAAAAATTTAATTTTTTCTATAATTTTACTTGTATATATATATATATATATATATAATGGTTAATGAACATTAGTAATTATCGCAATTCTTATTAATGTTCATTTTTATTATAGTTTTTAACCCATTACTTTATTTTAAAAGTAAATGGGTTTTTATTTTGAAAGGATAGTTTGTATGAAAGATAAAAAGAAAAATATAATTTGAAAAAGAATTATTAATAAAAAATTTAATAAATTAATTGATTCTATTGAAAAAGAACAAGCAAAATTAAATTCTTTTGAAAAAGTTAAAGAATGATTAAATAAACAAGAAAATTTAGAAAATTTAGAACTATTAGCAGATATTGCATGTCAACAGAAAAAAATAAAAATTGAAAAATGAAAAGAAATTCATTGAAAAAAAGAAATTATTAACATAAATAAAAATTTACAAAGTAATGATATAGATTATATTGACTTGTTAAATCAATCATCAACAAATGCATATATTAATGAATTAAAATTACCAAAAATTTAGAAATTAATATTAAAGTACCATTATCACTAAATAATGATACAAAGTTTTTATTTTTTTATGATATATTATTATTAAGCGTAGGTTACCCTACTATGCTTAACTTATTAAATTAAATTTTAATGAATTGCGAAGGTTAAGTTTTTTTATGTTTAAAGTACAGTTAGTTAATATTGAAAAAAGGCGTATTATTCCCGATAAAAATAATAAAGGTCAAACATTAAAGTTTGATGTTTTGAAGTTTGTAGAAATAAATAAACAAACAAGCGTGCCAACTGGTCAAACACGTGATAAATGATATAATCCGGAATTTGCTAGTGATTTTAATAATTGTTTATCTACTGTTGATTTAAAAGTTGGTAATTTTTATTCACTTGAACTTGATTTAAGCGGTAATATTAAAAAACTTTCTAATTGAAAATAGTTATTTATTAAAAGGGTAATTTTAAATAATTATTTTATGTTAGGAGAAAATTAAATTATGGCTAAAAATGATAATTGTTCATGTGAACAAGCATTTCATTTAGCAATTTATATATGTAAACTTTGTGACCAAGTTATTTGTCCTAAAAGAGTTTTGCAAAACTTATATACTAGAAAATATTATTGTCCAAATTGTATATTAGATATTGCTTTAAATAAGGCAATGAGACAGAAAAAAAGTAAGTTAAATTATGAGACATAAGTGTAGTGATTGAACTTATGAAAGAGTATATGGTTGTGAAATGTGTTACAGAGTTGCTAATGAAATGGAACGAATAAGAAAAGAGAATAAAAGAAATAAATAAAAATTAAATAAGGGGCTTATATATGGATTATATATTTTTCATTAAGCCCCAATGGATTAGATTATAATTCATAAATAAGCTCCTTATTAGTATATAAAGTAAGGAGTTTTATTTATACCTAATGAGTTAGAACAAACTAGTAATTATACTTTAACTAAAATTTTAAGAACTGGATTAAGTCCATTAAGTGCTATGGTAGGAGTTAGTGCTTATTATGGTCAATATTTAAAAGACCCAATTTTAGGTTCTATTAATTCTTTGTTATTTAGTAAAAAGTTAGGAATTGATATATGAAATATTAATCAAAGACCAACTACTAAAAATAAAGTTATTAATAGGCTGAATTATACTTGTAAGTGCAAGTAAATAAAATTGCAAAAAATTCTCATATAAAAATTTCATAATGCTAAATTTAGTTTAGAAAAAAGTAAGGAGTTTTTATATGAGTTATAAACATCTTGGCATAGATGAAAGGATTTATATTGAGAATCAATTGAAATTTAAATTTAAAATTAGTGAAATAGCTAAAAATCTTAATCGAAGTATTAGTACTATTATTCGAGAAATTAATAGAAATAAAGATAATAATCATTATTTTTCATTAATTGCACAAAATAAAGCTGAAAATCGAAAACAATCACATATTAGTTTTCATAAGTTTAAAAATAAGAATTTAGTAAAATATGTACAACAAAAATTACTATTAGGTTGATCACCTGAACAAATTTATGGCAGAATTAAAAATTTTCATAAAGAGTGAGTTATTAGTTTTAAAACAATTTATACTTGAATTTATTTTGGAATGCTTGATAAAGTTACTAGTAAAAATTTAAGAAGAAAAGGTAAAAAACGAAAATCTAAAGAAAATCGTGGCAAGTTTAATGGTAAATCAATTAAAGAACGAGATATAAATGTTAATGATCGTATAACACTTGGTCATTGAGAAGGAGATACTATAGTATCATCAAGAGGCAAAAGCAAATCATGTTTAATAACTTTAGTTGAAAGAGTATCACGATTTACTTTAGCAATATTAGTTAAAAACAGAACTACTAAAGTTATTAATAAAAATGTCAGTTATTATTTATCAATTCTTCCTAAAAACATTGTTAAAACTATTACTTTTGATCGTGGCAAAGAATTTTCAAATTGACAACAACTTGAAAAAAATTTAGATGTAAAAATTTATTTTGCCAATCCATATTTACCTTGACAAAGAGGTACTAATGAAAATACTAATGGTTTAATTAGAGAAAAATTTCCTAAAAAATTTATTTTTTCAAAAACTAATAAAAATGAAGTTCATAAATTTATATTGTCTTTAAATCAAAGACCGAGAAAAATATTAAATTATCTTTCACCAATCGAATATTTGGATAGAAAAATAATTTAGTTGCACTTACCTTTACAATTTAGCATAGTTATAAAAAGATATTTTTAGGTTTAGGAACAATTGGTTTAATAAATTATGCTAAGTTTGTTCAGTATGTAGATAAGTCGGTTTCTTTATTAAAAGATGAACCATGTTTTTGACCTCCATGCCCTACTGAACCTCCAAGACCAACATATCCGCCGTTTACAACTGTTAAATCTATAATTGATGTTATTTTTGTAGACTGAGATACGTATATATCTTTAAATAGTTTTGGTATAGCAAATGTTATTAGTGGTTTAACTGAATTAATACTTAATAAATTTGAAACTATATGTAAAATAGCAAATATGGCAACTGGTGGTTGTTTGATTAGTACTGGTGTTGCTATGGGTATAAATAATGATTTTAATAATTATTTTGCTATTCCTACGATTATTGCCGGTGCAAGTGAGATTATAAATACTTTATTGTTGCCATTAGGAAATACACATAATAATACAGAATTACAAGAAGTATTTACAGATGAAAGAGCAAGATTAATTAATGTCAGTGTTAATGATTATCAAAGTACAGATGACGGTATGGTTGATGTTGATTTAAATGATGATAGTATGTTAGAGATTAATTTAGATAGAGCAAGTTTAAACTGGGATTATTCTTATGCTTATACACTAGGTGGTGTTTAAAGTGAAAATATATATGTGATGAATTTTAAAATTTATGGCATTAACTGGATGTATTACATTTAGTATATTTTTAGGATTAATTCCTAGCATTATAGTTTTAGGAATTGTTGCAATTAAACCAGTATCTATCTTAATTGGTATTGTTGTGGGTTATATTGGTATTCCATGAAATAATATTAAAAATAAAATAACAAATTGAGTTTTTAAGAGAAAAGAAAATAAATTTATTAAAAAGAATGATTTAAAAGTTGAAAGAAAAAGATATGAAAAACAAAAATTAGAAAGAAAATTTCAAAATTTAAATAATCAAGTAAAAGAATTAAAACAAACATTAGAATTTCAAAGTAAATTATTAGAAATTAATAATGAAAATTTAAGAAATAATGAACAAAATAAAACTATAAGAACATTTATTTTATAAGGAGTGAATTAATTTTATGAAAAAAGATAAATGAAAAAATATGCCAAGACAAAAGTTGCATAAGAAAAAAGCAAAAAGAAATTTTGACCAAAGATTAAGTGAAAATATGAGTTTTGATAGTTTTTTAGAAGGTAGAAAATAATGGTTAAATGAATAGTTGTGATAATTGCTGTTCTTGGTACTTCTTGGGCTTTTAAAGGTACTATTAAAAAGTTAGTTTGAAAATTTAAACATAGAAAACACAATGTAGTTGACCCAGATTGTTGATATTGTAAAGAACAAAAGCGTAAAGAAAGAGCAAGAAAAGAGTTAGAGGAGGGAGGTGATTAGTATGCCAAAAGGATTAAGTGCTTTAATAGAAATGATTGGAGGTATTGGCCAAAAATTATTAGAATCTTTTAGTTATGTTTTTAACTGAGTATTTGCGGGTGATTCTATAATGACAAATTGACCGGTATTAATTCCAATATTTATGATGGTTTTAGTATTTATTAAAGAATTTATTGGACATATTATTCGTGGATTTAGATAGAAAAAATTAAAGTTGTTTTTAGGAGGTAATAGTTATGATTAAATTATTTTTTGCAATAATTTTTGTTTTTCCTTTATTAGGTAAACTTTTACCTTCTTTAAATAATATTGTGCAAAATATTTTGCAAAGTTATATTACTGATTTTTCTGGTTTACATAATTTGTCTTTGGTTATTAAAAGTTTTATTTTTGGTGATAGTTCACAACAAATAGTTTCAATGCCAGCACCATTGTTAGCAATTATTTTAGTACTTTTTACTTTTTCATTAATTTTAAAATTATTAAAAATAATATAGGAGTAGTTTATTATGGGTGTTGCTTTTATTTCAAAAGTTTTAGAACTATTTGGACAAATTTTTATGAAATTTTGAAATTTGCCAATGGCAGATTTAGGTTTTAATTTGGGAACTTTTGTTGTTTTTATTCTTTTAATAAAGTTTGCTATATCAGTTTTTTTAAATATTGATATTCAGCCAGTTTCTACATCGGGGACTGTAAAGCAAAGTTATAGAAATATTAAAGGTAGTTCAAAATTTGTTGGTAAAAAAATTGCTAAGGTTCATAGTAAACGTATTGATAAATTAAAAGAAAAAAATAAAAAACAAGGTAAGTTTAAAGGTGGTGCTGGTGGTAATAAATTTACTGGAACATCTAGTGGTTGAGGAGTTGGTAATTAATTATGAGTGATTTTGTGAATAGTATATTGCATTTAATTTTTATATTTTCTAGTAATGATATTGGTATATTTTTAAATCAAACTAATATTACTGATGAAGTTTATATTTTGTTTAATTTGACTTTTTGGTTGGTATTAGGTGTATTTTTTAATTTTATTTATCGTAGTATTAAATTTATTTTTAGGTCATTGTTTGGGTAGGTGTTAAGTATGAGTGTTTTAGATATTTACAATAAAATACATCAATGTATAGTTGATTATTGAACTATGTTTATAGGAAGTCCAGTTGACCAATTTACTACTATTTTATGAAATTTAGTAGTTTATGGAACGCAGTTTTTTATTGGATTTATTATATTTTATGGTTTATGATGAGTTTTAAGATGTTTGTTTGGTAAATAATTATGTGATTTAAATTTGCTAAATTGTTTTTTTGTTGTAAATACTTCTGTTCAAGCACCAACTAGTTTAATTGCTTCAAATGACCCTAATGTCGTTAATTATGATATTACAAAAGAAATGGTAAAACATGTTAAGTATCATAATTTTGATGATTGAGCAACAATACCATGAAATTCTGCTTATTTTGATGTTGACCAACCGGATTTAAAATTAGTAAGTGGTGAATTTATAGATAATAATGAAGGTTTATATACGTGTTATTATTATAGTGATACAGTTGGTGTTCCGTCACAAATGATAGATATGGGAACTGGCGTTTATACTTTTAATAGAAAACAATTAGATGAATTTTCACGTATTATGTTTAATCATAATTATGTTGCAAAGAATAATATTAATAATTTAAATTTTGTTAATACTGGTAAAAGTATTATAAATTTTCAAACACAGTTAAATTTTGAAATTGATAAACCTTTGAGTTTTTATATTCAAGGTTTTATGTTTTATTTTGAATATGAATATTTTAAAACTTTTACTGCTAATTTTACTTTTAGTTTTTTAGATTATGTTGGTGATACAAAATATGTTTTTAAAGGTAAAGTGGATAATAATATTTATCAACAAGATTTATATAATTTTGTTACTATGCCTATTCGTGTTCTAAATTTAAGACATTTAACAGTATTTTTTGATGTTCATGGTGAATCAACTAGACCAACTTTTTCACCACAGTTGAATTTTGGTCAAATCAATATTTTTTCAAGTGAAAATATAACACCAGTGCCACCAAATAGTCCTTTTAATCCCGAATATGAAAGACCAAATTGATATGATGTCTTTGGACATTTACGTAATGCTTTTAGATGAGTACTTTATGGTGTTGTTGGTAAAGTTTTACCAGTTGAACCATTAAGACAATTTCTTTTTACAACAGATAGTTTATTACGACATATTTTTTCAGATACGATTAGTACTGCTTTAAATGTTGATATTGTTAGTGGAATAGAAAATATTATACCTTTATGATTATTTGTTAGAGCAATTAGTTTAATTATAGGTTAGGAGTTTATTATGCCTTGATATGGTTATGTGTTATTAGTTATAGGTTTGATTATAATTATTTATCCAATTCTTATAACTATTCGTAATGTTAAAATTTTAAAACGAATTGGTAGTTATATTATTTCAGCACCTCCAAGAACTGGCAAATCTGCCCTTGCTTGTTGTTTAGCACAAACTCATAAGAAACGAGTAGTTAGTCCTTTCCCTATTAAGTTAAAGACTGGTTATTCTTATTTGGTTAATTATAATGATGTTTTTACTTTTAATCAGTTAGCAAGTAATTATGCTTTTGAGGAACAAGATTTAATAATTTTAGATGAATTAGCATTAAAAATAAATTCTAATGATTTAGGAGTACAGTTTAAAAATCAACAAGAAAGTTTAGGACAATTTTGTAAGTTAATAGGTCACATGTTTAATGGTACAATGTATTTGATTGAACAACACCCTAATAGAATACCAGTACAAGCAAGAGAAAAAGTAGAATATATAGTTCAAGTTAAAAGAATGCGTGTTTTATTATTTTTTGTTGTATTTAATATTAATTTATATACTAATATTGAGGATTATAATAAAGTAGTATTTTCACGTCGTAGAACAAAGAAAATGATTAAAAAAGGTATTATGCCTCCAAGTTATAGTGGTGAAGCAATGGCTATGACTTTATTTTTTCCTAGACACTGGTTAAAAAGGTATAATTCACGTGCTTTACATTATGTGCATGAACTTAAAAGTGAATTGTCACCTAAGAAATACCTTAAAGAAGCAAGTAGTATTGATATGACTTATAGTGATATTAAGTCTGCTGGTTTGGATAAATTGGATAATATTTTAAAGAAAAAAGATAAACCTAAAAATAAAAATAAATAAAAATGATTATAGTCCCAGTGAACCTACTGGGACTATAATTTGGGTGAGCCACGTAGTGGCGAGGGACGAAGTCCCTATATACTTGAGTTCTATTTTATATAATTTATATGAAAGTAAATGAATTTAAAGGAGAAAAATAAAATGAAAAATTTATTAAAATTATTATCAATTTTAGCAATATCAACACCAATACCATTAACTGTAGTTGATTGTGATACACCAGACTCAAAAAAAGATACAAAAATTGATATTTCAACAAAAATTCCTAATAATATAGATTTAGGGATATTAAAATTTAAAAAAAATATAAAATCTGAATTTTTAAATAAATTACAAGAAAAATTAGTAACAATGTTAGGTTTAAAAACTATTACAAGTAATGACTATGATGTTTATATAAAAATTTTTGAAAAATATTTTTACTTTAAAGATTTATACTTTATTGATATTTTCAAACAAAATGATTTTTTAACTTTAAATTTAAATATTAAAATTGTTGCTAAAAATGGAACCAAATTTAAAGGAGAAAAAAATAATATTACAATTAGTTACTGCTTATTACAATCATGAACTGATTTAAACCAAATTACTAATATTGATAGTCCAAGTCAAATTGAGGCCATTGACCCGAATGCTGTTACAAAAGAAGAATTAGAAAATGCATTAGATTCAATCATCAATAATTCTGTACAAAAAATATGTTATGACGATATTGTCATCAAAGAACTTGATTATGTATATGATATAATAGATGAAGATTGCATTAATAGAATTACTACTATTGATTTATCAACTACTAGTAAAATAGTCAAAGTTAAAATTACTGCTCAATGAAATTCAATTGATTTTGTTGGAACGACTAATTTAATATCTGTCACTTTGCCAAAAGCTATTAAAATTATTAACTAATGTAAATTTTAAATCAAATATGAAAGAAGTCTATTGAAAATAAACAAAATTTGATAACATATAGTTGCTATCCAATATATAATTTTAACCCACTACTTTTATGCTAAAGTAAGTGGGTTAATTGTTTAAAAAGGGTAATTAAAATAGAAGTAATTGAACAACATATTTAGTTTAATTTCAAAAATAAGAAATGCAATAAAAAAAAAATAAAAAATCAAATGATAAAACAACTAATTTAATAAGTAATATTTTTGAAATAATGAGATTTTAAATGCTAAATTGTAAAGGTAAGTGCAACTAAATTATTTTTCTATCCAAATATTCGATTGGTGAAAGATAATTTAATATTTTTCTCGGTCTTTGATTTAAAGACAATATAAATTTATGAACTTCATTTTTATTAGTTTTTGAAAAAATAAATTTTTTAGGAAATTTTTCTCTAATTAAACCATTAGTATTTTCATTAGTACCTCTTTGTCAAGGTGAATATGGATTGGCAAAATAAATTTTTACATCTAAATTTTTTTCAAGTTGTTGTCAATTTGAAAATTCTTTGCCACGATCAAAAATAATAGTTTTAACAATGTTTTTAGGAAGAATTGATAAATAATAACTGACATTTTTATTAATAACTTTAGTAGTTCTGTTTTTAACTAATATTGCTAAAGTAAATCGTGATACTCTTTCAACTAAAGTTATTAAACATGATTTGCTTTTACCTCTTGATGATACTATAGTATCTCCTTCCCAATGACCAAGTGTTATACGATCATTAACATTTATATCTCATTCTTTAATTGATTTACCATTAAACTTGCCACGATTTTCTTTAGATTTTCGTTTTTTACCTTTTCTTCTTAAATTTTTACTAGTAACTTTATCAAGCATTCCAAAATAAATTCAAGTATAAATTGTTTTAAAACTAATAACTCACTCTTTATGAAAATTTTTAATTCTGCCATAAATTTGTTCAGGTGATCAACCTAATAGTAATTTTTGTTGTACATATTTTACTAAATTCTTATTTTTAAACTTATGAAAACTAATATGTGATTGTTTTCGATTTTCAGCTTTATTTTGTGCAATTAATGAAAAATAATGATTATTATCTTTATTTCTATTAATTTCTTGAATAATAGTACTAATACTTCGATTAAGATTTTTAGCTATTTCACTAATTTTAAATTTAAATTTCAATTGATTCTCAATATAAATCCTTTCATCTATGCCAAGATGTTTATAACTCATATAAAAACTCCTTACTTTTTTCTAAACTAAATTTAGCATTATGAAATTTTTATATGAGAATTTTTTGCAATTTTATTTACTTGCACTTACAAGTATAATTCAGCAAAATATTATTATTTTAGAATAATAAGTTATTTGGTGTACGAGGAAAAGGAATAACATCTCTAATATTATTAATACCAGTAATAAACATTAAAAATCTTTCTAGACCTAAACCAAAACCAGCACTTGGTGCATATCCATATTTTCTTAAATCAAAATATCATTGTAGATCATTACCCTCAATTTTGAATTGGGTTTTATTTTTTAGTAATTGTTCATAATTATCTTCACGAACAGAACCACCAATTAATTCACCAATCCCTGGCACTAATAAATCCATAGCTGCCACTGTTTTTTGTTGTGGATAATTACTATCAATTGGATTAAGTTTCATGTAAAAAGCTTTGATGGTTTGTGGATAGTTAATAACAAAAGTTGGTTGTTTAGTTATTTCTTCACATAAATATCTTTCATGTTCTGATTGTAAATCAATTCCTCATTTAATTTCATTAAATTCAAATTTTTTTCCTTTTTTTTGCGCATTTAAAAGTAATTCAATGACTTCTGTATAAGTAATAACTTTAAAATCAGATTTAAAATCGGCAATTTTTTCTAATTTTTCAATTAGTGATTGTTCATTTTTAGTTTCTTGTTTTTGTTCTAAAAATTTTAATTCAGAATTACAATTATTTAGAACATCTCTAATAACAGTTTTTATTAGTTTTTGGGCTAGTATAATATTATCTTGTAGATTACTAAAGGTAAATTCTGGTTCTACCATTCAAAATTCTGCTGCGTGACGTGTAGTATTAGATTTTTCAGCACGAAATGTTGGTCCAAATGTATAAACTTTTTGTAAAGATTGAGCGTAGGCTTCAGCATTTAACTGACCACTAACAGTTAATGAGGCTTTTTTCCCAAAAAAATCCTTTTCATATTTATCATTAGTTATAGTAGTAACAATAAAATTTTCACCAGCACCTTCAGCATCATTAGCTGTAATAAGAGGACTATGTAGGTAAATAAATTGATTATTATGAAAAAAATTATGAATAGATCATGATACTTGATCACGAATTCTAAATAATGACAAGAAAGTATTAGTACGAACACGTAAGTGTGCATGTTCACGAAGAAATTCATTTGTATGTTCTTTTTTTTGGATTGGATAATCATTAGCGCATATGTTGTAGACAGTAGCAGTAATTACTTTTAGTTCAAATGGTTGTTTCGCATTTGGTGTTAAAATTAAATTACCAGTAATAGTAACAGCACTACCAGTAGTAACATTAGTTAAATTGTTAGTATTTTCTAAATTTGGATCATATACTACTTGTAAGTTATTAATTGAAGAACCATCGTTTAAATCTAAAAACCCAACTTTTTTACTATTTCGATTAGAACGAACCCAACCGTTAACAGTTACTTGTGTTGGTATTTTTTTAGTTTTATCGTTACTATTAATAAATAAATTATTAATTGTGTAAATCATTATTGTTCCTCCTATTTATTTTTATATAATAAATAAATTATATATTAACTATTATCTTAGTAGGGAATTATTTATGATTTTTTTCATTAATATTTGGGATAAATTTTATTTTTAGTTAGTATAAAATTTCAAATTGAATTTTAAGTTAATGTTATAATATTACTTATAGTAAAGGGGGTTTATTATGGGCAAATTTTTAAAGTTAATTACTAATGGCTTTATAACAGGTGTTAGTGAACCATGATGTAATAATGAAGGAGTTGCAGTTTTACCTTTTGTATATAAATACAATCAATATTGATTTTTATTAATGAAAGAAAAGAATCCTTTATTTGAAAATAAAAAGATATCATTTTTTAGTACTCTAACAGGTGGTTGTAAATTAGGTAAATCATCACTAGAAACTGTTAAGAATGAAATTTTAGAAGAGACAGGAATTAATATTAGAAGCTTAAAACTTGATTGTATTTATAGACTTGGTAGTTACTATGTTAATAAAACTTCAATAAAAATATGACATTTTTATGCTGTTGATTTATCTAGTTTGAATTTAGATTTAAAGTTAAGTTATTTTGGTAAAGGTGATGGTAGTATTGGTGAAAATGGTATTAATGGTATTTTTATTAATGAGAGTGAACTAGATAAAGTTAATGATGCACTTACCTTTACAATTTAGCATTTCACTAATTTTAAATTTAAATTTCAATTGATTCTCAATATAAATCCTTTCATCTATGCCAAGATGTTTATAACTCATATAAAAACTCCTTACTTTTTTCTAAATTAAATTTAGCATTATGAAATTTTTATATGAGAATTTTTTGCAATTTTATTTACTTGCACTTACAAGTATAATTCAGCACTCATCATATTGACCATTTTCAATAAAATTTCTACAAGTATTATATTCGTTTCAATATTTTCCTTTATTTCCAGCGATTATTCCAACATATAATTTTTTAACTAAATGGAATTTATTTAAAACAAAATTTGCACCTAAATAATCAGCAACTTCTTTAATTCATCCTGCACTATTTCCACAAATAATAATTTTTGCTTGGTCAAAATTTTCAAAAAATCTATTTCCTTGTTCTTTGATAAATTCAGCAGTTTTTTTAACACCAATTGCTGTTTTTGTTGGTCTTATTATTACATCTGCTCTTTTATTAACTAATTTATGATTAACATTATCTGTACAAAATAATACTAAACGCATTGAATATTTACCAGAATTGCGTTTAAATTTTCAAAATTTTCGATGTCCATCATCAATACTAATATAAATAAATTGATTTGGTTCTAATTTTATTTTAGGAACATCTAATTTATTAACTTGATATTTTTGAAATAATCTACTAATACTTGTTGTACTAAATTTTGTTTGCTTCATAGTATGTAAAATATCAACATATCTTTTTCCATCAGCAAAATGTTCAATAACATTATTTTTGATATTCTGACAAGTTATTTTATATTTAGGTAATTCTAATTCTTCATCTAATAAACAAACTCTTACTCATTTTTTTAATTGTTCATCATAATATTTATAATCACGACATTTATAAATAACAAGACCATTGATAGTATTTCTAGTTCTTTCTTTAATTTTAACTGGAATATATTTTCTATCTCTTTCTTTTAATATTCTTCAATCTGTTTTTTCTCATTGATTTTTTATATCATCTCTAAATGATTGATACATTCTTTCAGTTGCTTCTTTTAAAGTTCATAAATAATTAAAACTCATATTTTTTCTCCTAACTATTTTAAAAAAATCTAAATTTATTGTAAATATATTTAAAAAATTAATTTACTGAATTATTATATACATATATAAGTGTAATTTAAAATTAAATAAAAAAACAATTTCATATTTAAAATATAATAAACAATTTCAATATAATTAATAGTATAGGTATCATAAAATAAACGCCTTTAATTTAGGCGTTATTTTACGTTTAAAAGTATAATTGTAAAAATATCAAAAAATAAGTATAATTTAACAATAAAATGTTAAGAGATAAGGAGAAATTAAAATGGAAATAGGAAAAATAGAAATTTTAAAAAATAAAATTCAAGAAATTCAAGAAATGATTAATTATATAAATATTATAATAATTAAAGAGAAAGAAAAAAATAAACCCAATGAATATGATTTAAGAATTTATTCAAGGGAAATTGTTAGTTTTGAAAAAGAACTAGAAATTTCTAAAAGAAAGTTATCAAACGAACTAAGTAAAATTACAGAATTAACAGAACTAACACCATTGTTACAATTAAATGATATCAATATTATTAATTCATATAAATCTATTAATAATCAAGAAAAAAGTAGTAAAGTTTTTATTAAAAATAATAATTGTGTAATATCTTAAATTTCATTTAAAAATAGGAGTAAATTATCATGAACAAAGAAAAGTTATTAAAAGTTGTAAGTAACTTAAAATCTTTCAAAAAGATTTTGAAAAATGAATGTTATCTGTCAAAATAAAAATTGTAGTAACAAATGAAGTAATATTGTTTTATTAGAATTAAAATCAACAACATTTAGTTTTTTTCTTTGTGAAAATCATGCAATTAATTTAGAACATGAATTATTACCAAAATGATTAAAAACTTGTGAAGAGTTAAGAAAAAAATAATAAAATAAAAAAGGAGCAATTTAATATGAAAACATGAATAAAAACAAATTTAAGTAAAATAACATTAGCATTAGCACTAACTGGTGCAACAACTGGAACAATTGGTTTAATCATGGGGGGTGCTTACCCATAATGTAGGTACTAATGTTAAGCATTATTTAACACGAAATGGAGAAATGGTATATGGAACAACTACTATTTGAGTTAATACATATACAAGTGAAAATATTTTTCAATTATATTTTTCTAAAAAACCGAAACATGAAGATGATATAAAATGAAATGGTAATTAGGTAATGTTTAGTAATCTGTGTAACTTACAAAAATAACTATGTTTAATTAATTCTAGTAAATATAATTAAATGACTAGAAAGAGTGAGTTACAGATGGCTAAAAAAGATAACTTTAATAATAATGATCCAATATCAAAAGCAGTAGATTTATTATTAGAAAATACTGAAGATTTAACAACAGTTTTTAAAGAAGGGGGTTTATATAAAGAATTAACAAAACGTTTAGTTGAAAAAATGTTGAATTCTGAGATGCAAAATTATTTAGGATATGAAAAAAATCAACATAGTAATAGTGACAATGCTCGTAATGGTATAAGTTCAAAAAAATTAATAACTCAACAAGGTAAAATTGAGATTGATGTACCACGAGATCGTAATAGTAATTTTACTCCTGTAATAGTGCCAAAAAGACAGAGAAGATTTGATGGTTTTGATCAACAAGTTCTTTCCTTATATGCAAAAGGTATGACATTATCAGATATTAGAATGCAGTTACAAGAGTTATATCATGGTGCTGATATTAGTGAAAGTGTTATTAGTCAAATTACTGATGATGTAGATTGATGATGTCAAAGCATGACAAAATAGACCATTAGAAGACATTTATCCCATTGTTTATTTTGATTGTATAGTAGTTAAAGTACGACAAGATAAACGCATTATTAACAAATCAGTTTATATAGCTTTAGGTGTTGATTTAGAAGGTAAAAAAGATGTTTTAGGTTTATGAATTAGTGAAAATGAAGGCACTAAATTTTGATTAGCAAATTTCACAGAAATGAAAAATCGTGGCTTAAATGATATTCTTATTGCTTGTAGTGACAACTTAACAGGCATGTCAGAAGCAATACAATCAGTTTATCCTAAAACTGAACATCAATTATGTATAGTTCATCAAATCAGAAATAGTTTAAAATATGTTTCATACAAACATCGAAAATCACTAGTTACAGATTTAAAGCCAATTTATAATGCATGTAGTGAAGAACAAGCAATGCAAGCTTTAGAATCATTTAAAAATAAATGAAATAAACACTATCCTCAAATTGCTAAATCTTGATATAAAAATTGAGATAATTTAATGATTTTTATTAGTTATCCTCCAGAAATCAAAAGAGTGATTTATACTACAAATTCTATTGAATCTGTTAATAGTCAATTACGAAAAGTCATCAGAAATAAAAAAGTTTTTCCAAATGATATGGCAGTTTTCAAAATATTTTATTTAGCAATTGAAAATATAACAAAAAAATGAACAATGCCCATTTAAAATTGAAATACAGCAATTGCTCATTTTATGATAAAATTTGAAGACAGAATTAATCTGAACTAGTACTTTGCAAAACAAAGATACACAGATTACTAAAAAGTCTCCTAAAGTAAATCGTGATACTCTTTCAACTAAAGTTATTAAACATGATTTGCTTTTGCCTCTTGATGATACTATAGTATCTCCTTCTCAATGACCAAGTGTTATACGATCATTAACATTTATATCTCGTTCTTTAATTGATTTACCATTAAACTTGCCACGATTTTCTTTAGATTTTCGTTTTTTACCTTTTCTTCTTAAATTTTTACTAGTAACTTTATCAAGCATTCCAAAATAAATTCAAGTATAAATTGTTTTAAAACTAATAACTCACTCTTTATGAAAATTTTTAATTCTGCCATAAATTTGTTCAGGTGATCAACCTAATAGTAATTTTTGTTGTACATATTTTACTAAATTCTTATTTTTAAACTTATGAAAACTAATATGTGATTGTTTTCGATTTTCAGCTTTATTTTGTGCAATTAATGAAAAATAATGATTATTATCTTTATTTCTATTAATTTCTCGAATAATAGTACTAATACTTCGATTAAGATTTTTAGCTATTTCACTAATTTTAAATTTAAATTTCAATTGATTCTCAATATAAATCCTTTCATCTATGCCAAGATGTTTATAACTCATATAAAAACTCCTTACTTTTTTCTAAACTAAATTTAGCATTATGAAATTTTTATATGAGAATTTTTTACAATTTTATTTACTTGCACTTACAAGTATAATTCAGCTCTTTATATCACAAAGAAAGTTATTCATAAAAATATTTATTTATTTTATCTTTGTTTTTAATTGTCATCATCATAATTTCATATCAATTTAAATTACATTTATATGGCTGAAAACCTTTTAAATCTCATTGTATGCAACATTCAATAATTAAAAAATCAGGAGTTGCAACAAATTCAAAATCATTGTATTTAGTATAACATTTAAATAATGAATTAACATAATGATTTCGTTTTTGCATTTCTAATTCTCATTTACATAAAAGTAAATTAAAGTAGTTGCGTTCCAAATCTAAAAATGGTTGCATTGCCATATTTGTAATTTTTTTATTTAAACAATGATCATACATTAGTAATTCCTTACGCAATGCAGTTAAACTCATATCTGGTGTATAACTAAATAATTCATACGGAATAATTCTCATTATTAATTTTCCATTCTATATTATTTAACTTTTACTTTATTTTATTCTTTTTTAATTAATTTATTAACTAAAAGTCTAATTCCTTTATACACTTCTAATAATCACATTGGTATTGTTGATAAAGCAATACAAAGTAATCAATCAACTGCACGAAAACCAGCACCAATACCAAAAGCATTGCTAATAACAGGTGTAAAAATAATAAAAGTATTAATAGCAAAAGCACTAATCACCGCAACTCAAATATATTTATTTTTTCAAGTAATCTTATTAAAAATACTTGTATTAGCACCTGAAACAAAAGAAAATGCATAAAAAAAAGGAGCATTAGTCATTATAACAAAAACAAAAACAAAACCTTCGCTATTATTTTCATGTAAAATTTGAGGTAAAAAATGAAAAGCTAATAGTAACAAGGTACTTAATATTATACTAACAATACCAATAAATCCTCAACTACCAGTAAGAATTCTATCATTCCGTTTTGTTGGTTTTCTAAGCATTAAATCAGGATTATTAGGTCCCATTGACATTGGAATTGCAATAACAGATTCAACAATTAAATTAATTCATAAAATTTGAATTGGTTGCAATAATTCATTTCATCCAAAAATAGCACCAATAACAATTGAAAATACTTGGGCCATATTAGTAATTAAAATAAAAATAACAATTCTTTTAATTTTACTGTAAATATTACGCCCTTCTTCAATAGCATCAACAATAGTAGCAAAATTATCATCAGTTAATACTATTTGTGAAGATTCTTTAGCAACATCGGTTCCCGTAATACCCATCGCTACTCCAATATCTGCTGCTTTTAAACTAGGAGCATCATTAACACCATCACCAGTCATCGAAACAACCTTATTATGACTCTGTAATGCTTTAACAATCTTAACTTTATGTTCAGGAGAAACACGAGCAAAAACTCGATATTGATTAATATTAGCATTAAATGATTCTTCTGGAATATCATCAATTGTATTACCACTAAGTGCTTGTGTTTTATTTTCAATCAAACCTAATTCTTGACCAATAGCAACAGCAGTATTTAAATGATCACCAGTAATCATAATTGTATCAATACCTGCTTTTTTAGTTTTAACTAAAGAATCTTTAACTTCGTTTCTTGGCGGATCAATCATTCCAACTAATCCTAAAAAAGTTAAATTACTTTCAATTTCATTAATATTACTATAATCTTTCGTATTATTAACAGTTTTATAACTTGCTCCTAAAACACGTAATGCTGAATTTGACATTTCTTCCATACTTGCAATTATTTCTTTTTTAATTTGTGCAGTTAATACTACTCTTTCGTTATTAATAAGCGTATGAGTACAAATATTAATCATATTATCAATCGCGCCTTTAACAAAAACATAAGTTTCTTTATCATATTCATTAATTGTTGACATTAATTTACGATTGGAATCAAAAGGTATTTCATGAACTCGAGTATGTTTATCACTAAGTGCCTTTGTTGGAAACTTTAATGTTTCTGATCAATTAATAAGTGCTGCTTCTGTTGGATCACCAATAGTTTTATTTTTACTAACTTCACTATTATTACATAATACTAAACAATCTAAAAATAATTGTTCTTGTTTAGTTTTCTTTTTAAAGTCATTACTATCATTAACTGATTTTGTTAAATAATATTTTTTAACAGTCATTTTATTTTGTGTTAAAGTTCCGGTTTTATCAGAACAAATAATATCAACTTGACCTAATGTTTCAACAGCAGGTAAATGTTTAACAATAGCATGTTTTTTTGCCATTCTTGAACTTCCCAGTGATAATGAAACGGTGACAATAACTTGCAAACCTTCAGGTATTACTGCTATTGTTAAAGCAATTCCAAAAATTAAAGCATTAATAGCAGGTACTTTAATTAAGAAAAATTGTAGTAAAAACATAGCTAAACCTAATAATAAAGCAAAAACTGAAATTATTCTAATTAAAAAAGACATTTGTCGCGTTAATGGTGATTTAGGTTCTTTTTCTTCTTGTAATAACTTAGTTATTTTTCCAATTTCAGAAGTTTTTGCTGTTGCATAAACTAAACCAAGACCACTACCTGTCGCAATAGAAGTAGACATAAAAGCAAGATTAGTTCTTTCACCAATTGATAATTTTTCTTCAGTTAATGCTTCAGTAGTTTTACTAATTAAGGTTGATTCACCAGTTAAAAGTGATTCATTAGTACGTAAATTATAAGACTGAATAATACGCAGATCAGCAGGTACAAACATTCCCGCATCTAAATAAACCAAATCACCTACCACTAAATCTTTAGCATCAATATCGTATTTATTACCATTACGAATTACTACTGCTTGTGAAGAAACTAATTTCTTTAAAGAGTCCAAAGAAGCTGCAGCTTTTACTTCTTGATAAGTAGCCAAAGTAGCATCAACAATTACAATTAAAAAAACAACTAATGCTTCTTGTCATTGACCAATAACAGTAGCAATAATTGCTAATGCAATTAATACTAAAACAAATGGTTCAATAAAATGTGCTAAAACTATTTTTCAAATTGGCTTTTTTTTCGTAACTGGTAATTGATTAGGTCCTGTTTCTATTAATAATTGAGCTGCGGCTTCTTCAGTTAAACCTGTAACAAAATTAGTATTTAGTTTTTTTGCTAATTCCTTAGTTGTATCATTTCAAATCACAATTATTTAACCCCCTTTTTAAATTTAATCCATCATAATTCCTTTTCAAAATTTTTTATCATTAGATTGTGGGCCTAAAGCAGTTTGTGGTAATTTTTGAATTTTTAACATTTCTTCTTCTGTTAGTTCAAAACCCCCAATATCGGGATTACTAATAATTCGCTCTGGATTAGTTGATTTAGGAATAACTACTTGACCCAATTGTCAAGCTCATCTTAAAGCAATGTGACTAGTAGTAACCTTGTATTTATTTGCTAATTCTTGTAATAATGGTATTTCATCTGCTCTACCACCTAGCATTGTTCTTCATGAAGTAACAGCAATATTATTCTCGTAACAAAAATCTATTGTGTTTTTTTGATTAAAACCAGGATGTGTTTCAATTTGATTAATTGCTGGTTTTATTTTTTTTAAAAAAATCTTTTAATTGTGAACTATTAAAATTTGAAACACCAATTGCCCTAACTTTACCATATTCATAAAATTCTTCTAAGACTCTTCAACATTCAAAACTTTGTTTAGTTGGTCAATGAATTAAATATAAATCTAAATAATCTAGTTTTAAACGAGTCAGGATACCACGCAAAGCATCTTTAGTAAGTTCATATTCATGATTATCATTTCAAATTTTAGAAGTAATAAATAAATCTTTCCTTTTAACTTCTGGATTTTCTGCTAAAAAATCTTTAATTGCATTACCAATTATCTCCTCGTTTTTATAATATTCTGCAGTATCAATATGACGATAACCATTTTGCAAAGCACAAATTACTGAATTATAAATAGATTTACTATCAACCATTAAATATGTACCTAATCCAAATTGAGGAATTTTGACACCATTATTTAGAGTTATCGTTTTTTGTAAAATTTGTTCTTTTGTAAGTTTTACCATTTGTCTAATATCCTTTCAAACAAAATATTAATTATAACTCGCTGTAAAACGTTTTTTAATAAATTTTTGTTCTTTAATCTCATTAATAATAGCAATTGCAGCATCACCATAACTAATCTCACTTTTTCCTTCTTTATTAACAATTAAATGATTGTTACCAATTTTAAATTTACCTAAAGTTGGTAATTCTGGGTCATAGTATAAAGAAGGGCTAAAATATGTTCAATTAATGTCACTGCTACGATAAGTAGCTAATGCTTGAACTTGTTGTTGTGCATGTTCTTTTCATGCTTCAGGAAATGCACTTGTTTCTACTAATATTTCATTCTTATCATCTAACAAACTACCAGCACCACCAACAATTAATAACCTTTTAATATTTTGACATTCATGCATGATAGTAATTAAGTTTTTAGCAACTTGCTGATGAATATTTTGGGGATTATCAATAGTAGGGCCGTAAGCACTAATTAAAATATCAACATCATTAACAACCGCTTTAATACTACTTTTATTAGTAAGATCAGCTTTTTTAATGGTCAATCGATTATCATTATTAAGAATTGGCATTTTAATAGGATTTCTAGTAATGGCAACAACTTGATATCCCTGTTTTAAAGCTTCTTTAGTTAAAGTAAGTCCTGATTTTCCTGATGCTCCAATAATTCCAATTTTCATAGTTAATACTCCTTTTCAAACTTAATTTTAACGAAGAGTCAACAATATACTATAGTAATTATAGCATAAGTACACCTTATATTAGGTATTAGTTTGGGTGTTAGTAAATCATAAAATTATGATTTTAATTTATAATATTGCTACTTTTACTCATAAATTTACAATTATATATAATAATTTAATTACAAAAATATGCTGAATTATACTTGTAAGTGCAAGTAAATAAAATTGCAAAAAATTCTCATATAAAAATTTCATAATGCTAAATTTAGTTTAGAAAAAAGTAAGGAGTTTTTATATGAGTTATAAACATCTTGGCATAGATGAAAGGATTTATATTGAGAATCAATTGAAATTTAAATTTAAAATTAGTGAAATAGCTAAAAATCTTAATCGAAGTATTAGTACTATTATTCGAGAAATTAATAGAAATAAAGATAATAATCATTATTTTTCATTAATTGCACAAAATAAAGCTGAAAATCGAAAACAATCACATATTAGTTTTCATAAGTTTAAAAATAAGAATTTAGTAAAATATGTACAACAAAAATTACTATTAGGTTGATCACCTGAACAAATTTATGGCAGAATTAAAAATTTTCATAAAGAGTGAGTTATTAGTTTTAAAACAATTTATATTTGAATTTATTTTGGAATGCTTGATAAAGTTACTAGTAAAAATTTAAGAAGAAAAGGTAAAAAACGAAAATCTAAAGAAAATCGTGGCAAGTTTAATGGTAAATCAATTAAAGAACGAGATATAAATGTTAATGATCGTATAACACTTGGTCATTGGGAAGGAGATACTATAGTATCATCAAGAGGCAAAAGCAAATCATGTTTAATAACTTTAGTTGAAAGAGTATCACGATTTACTTTAGCAATATTAGTTAAAAACAGAACTACTAAAGTTATTAATAAAAATGTCAGTTATTATTTATCAATTCTTCCTAAAAACATTGTTAAAACTATTATTTTTGATCGTGGCAAAGAATTTTCAAATTGACAACAACTTGAAAAAAATTTAGATGTAAAAATTTATTTTGCCAATCCATATTCACCTTGACAAAGAGGTACTAATGAAAATACTAATGGTTTAATTAGAGAAAAATTTCCTAAAAAATTTATTTTTTCAAAAACTAATAAAAATGAAGTTCATAAATTTATATTGTCTTTAAACCAAAGACCAAGAAAAATACTAAATTATCTTTCACCAATCGAATATTTGGATAGAAAAATAATTTAGTTGCACTTACCTTTACAATTTAGCTTAAATAATTAATATTTTTTATTTTCTTAATATTTATCACAAAAAGTATAAAGTAATGATAAGATTGCAGCGCCAATTAGAACATCATTTTGATTATGATTTGCTACTTGCGTAGTAAAACTAGGTAATAAACAAATATTATTAAAAAAATATTGATCAATAATTCTTCCAATATTATTATTTGTTAATGAAAATTGTTCTTTTAATATTTTACAATAATCATTATTATTTTTAATTAGTATTGAAGTTTTTTTAGTAGCACCAACATCAAGATGTAAACCTTTTTTATATAAAGGTAAATTTAAAACTTGATCATTATTTCAAATGTCATATAAATCAAAAATTTTATGTTTTTGAAAAAAATAACTAACTTTATTTTTGAATTTACTTTCATCATTATGATAACTCAAATAGTTTTTTAGCATTAATATCTCAGTTCTAGCACCAAGTAAAATCAAAGATTTAATGTTATGTTTCAATAACTTATTAGTTAAAAATTTAAAAAACTGTTGCTGATGTTTAACAAGCTTTAAATCTTCATTTAAAATATTTGATTGTGGAATAACAGTTTTAACGAACAATTGTAACTTTTTATTTTGTAAATTACTAACACTTAAATCTTCTTTTTTATTAATAATTAATAATGCAATTGAAAAAATTTTTTCAAAATCATGAGCATACGAATTGTTCTTTTTTTTATGTAATAAATTACGAAAAGTCTCAAAATCAAAAATAAGAATTGGATATTCAATCTTATCTAAAAATTTACCAATAACATTAATATTTAATTCAATATCTAAGTTATTTATTTTTAATTTTTCCATTGCAATACCTTTTCTAATACATTTATTTGATAAGCGTACTGATTTCACTAACTTCGTTTTTAATAATTTTAGTTTTTGATGGATAACCATAACCAGCAGACACTAAAATTGTAACATGATACTTATTAGGTTCAATAATCTTATTTGATTCTAAGTAAGTTAATAATTGTTGTTCATTAAAACCACCTAATACAACATTATCAATTTCATGAGCAGTTAATAATAATAAAAGATTTTGTAATAAAATAAAAGTTTGACATTGTGCCCAATGATTTATTTGTGTTTTTTTGTCATGATCAAAGAAATTATTAAATGTTGATTTATAAATTTCGTATTGTGGTTTTGTTAAATTACGTCTTTTCATAACAGTATCAACAAATCATTGATTACTAGTATTGAAATTTTCACCACTATAACTTAATAAAATAAATAAATGTGAACAAGTACTAACTTGTTGTTGATTATTTATGATTGGTTGCAATTGTGCTTTAATTTTAGAATTACTAATAACTAAAATTTTTCATGGTTCTAAACCATATGAAGATGGGGTATGACGCACATAGTTAAGAATATCGTTAATTTTACTATCACTAATAATTTTACTAGGAACATAATTACGAATTGATTTACGATTTAAAATTAGACTTTCCAGCTCTTTAACATAAGGCATTGATTTGTCATCTCTTTTCTATAAATTAATTTTACTACTAAAATATTTTTAATTAAAAATCTTTATTCTCAAAAGAGAATAAAGATTTTTGATTTAATGTGATTATTTAATAACTTCAGTAACTTGTCCAGCACCAACAGTTCTTCCACCTTCACGGATTGAGAATTGAGTACCTTTCTCAAGGGCAACTGGGTGAATTAATTCAACAGTAATAGTAACATTATCACCTGGCATAATTAATTCCGATTTTTCACCTTTATTAATAAAGTCTCCCATACTTCCTGTAACATCAGTTGTACGGAAATAAAATTGTGGTCGATATCCTGGATTAAATGAAGTATGACGTCCACCTTCTTCTTTAGTTAGAATATAAACTTCACCTTTAAATTTAGTATGTGGAGTAACTGATCCTGGTTTAGCAATAACTTGTCCACGTTGAATATCTTCACGTTTAACTCCACGTAATAATACTCCAACGTTATCACCAGCTTGTGCTTCATCTAATAATTTTCTGAACATTTCAATACCAGTAACAACAACTTTTTTAAGACCTTTGTTAATACCAATAATATCAATTTCATCATTAACTTTTAAAGTTCCACGTTCAATTCTTCCAGTAGCTACTGTTCCACGTCCAGTAATAGTGAAAACATCTTCAACAGCTAATAATACTGGTTTATCAACTTCTCTTTTTGGTGTTGGAATTCATTCATCCATTGCTGTTAATAATTCTTTAATTTTTTCTTCTCATTCTTTTTTACCTTCTAATGCTCCTCTTGCAGAACCACGAATAATTGGTGTATCATCACCTTCAAATTCATACTTAGTTAGTAATTCACGAATTTCCATTTCAACAAGTTCTAATACGTCATCGTCTACACTTTCCATATCACACTTATTTAAGAATACAACAATTTTTTTAACTCCAACTTGACGTGCCAATAGAATGTGTTCACGTGTTTGTGGCATTGGACCATCAGTTGCAGAAACAACTAACACTGAACCATCCATTTGAGCTGCACCTGTAATCATATTTTTAATGTAGTCAGCGTGACCTGGACAGTCAACGTGTGCATAGTGACGAGTTGGTGTTTCATATTCAACGTGAGCTGTATTAATAGTAATACCACGTGCTTTTTCTTCTGGAGCAGCATCAATAGAAGCATAGTCCTTAAACATACCTTTATATCCATCTGCTTCATGTTTTGAACAATAACTAGTAATTGCAGCAGTTAATGTTGTTTTTCCATGGTCAACGTGACCAATTGTTCCAACATTAACGTGCGGTTTTGTACGTTCAAATTTTTGTTTTGGGCCTGTTGATACAGGCTTTGATTTTTTTACTTCTTTTTCTGCCATTTTTGTTTCCTCCTTGGAAATAATTAATACTTATTTTTATTTAATTAAATTAAACACTAAGATAATTTTAAAGTAAAGTTATTATACTTTCAATTAAATTATTTTATTTTTTAGTAATTCTTCCTTTTTGATATTTACCAGCAACTGCTTCAGCAACTGATTTTGGTGCTTCTTCATAGTGTGAAAAAGACATTGTATATGTTCCACGTCCTTGGGTCATTGAACGTAATTCAGTAGCATAACCAAACATTTCAGATAAAGGCACTTTAGCTTTAACAACTTTACTGTTACCACGCATTTCATCTGCTTCAATAGTACCTCTTTTACCAGAAATTTTACCAACAATAGAACCATAATATTCATCTGGAATAATAACTTCAACATTCATAATTGGTTCTAATAATACTGGTTTTAATAAATCTTTATTATCTTGTAAAGATTTAGAAGCTGCAATATTAAAGGCACGTTCTGAAGAGTCAACAGGGTGGAATGAACCATCATATAATGTTGCTTTAACGTCAATAACTGGATATCCAGCAATTAAACCATTAGCTAATGATTCAATTAATCCTTCTTGTACTGGTTTAATGTATTCACGTGGCACTTTACCACCAACAATTTTATCAACAAACTCAAATCCTTTATCTGGATTTAGTTCAAATTTAATAATAACATGTCCATATTGGCCGCGACCACCTGATTGATGAATATATTTACCCTCAGCGCGCTCACAAACTGCTTTAATTGTTTCACGATAAGCAACTTGTGGATTTCCAATGTTAGTTGCTACTTTAAATTCACGTTTTAAACGATCAGTTAAGATGTCTAAATGCAGTTCTCCCATTCCTGAAATAATTGTCTGTCCTGTTTCTTTGTCTGATGAAACACGGAATGTTGGATCTTCTTCTGCAAGTTTTTGTAAACCTAAACTCATTTTTTCTTGATCAGCTTTTGTTTTTGGTTCAAGCGCTAATGAAATAACTGGTTCTGGAAATACCATTTTTTCTAAAATAACTTCATGTTTTTCATCACATAATGTATCACCAGTAGTTGTATCTTTTAAACCAACAATAGCAGCAATGTCACCAGCATAAACCTTTTTAATTTCGGCACGACTATTGGCATGCATTTGTAAAATTCGACCAACACGCTCTTTTTTTTCTTTAGTTGAGTTTAATACATAACTACCAGATTCTAATGTTCCCGAATATACTCTAAAAAAAGTTAATCTTCCAACAAAAGGGTCAGTCATGATTTTAAATGCCAACGCTGAGAAAGGTTCTTCATCACTAGAATGACGTTCTACTTCTTTTGATAAAACAGGTAATATTCCTTTAATTGCAGGTACATCTAATGGTGAAGGCAAGTAATCAATAACTGCATCTAACATTAATTTAACACCTTTATTTTTAAAGGCACTACCACATAATACTGGGAAAAACTCAGCAGCAATTGTTGCTTTACGAATTACTGTCTTAATTTCAGCAACCGTTACTTCTCTTTCAGCATATTTCATAAAGAAATCATCATCAAAGTGAGAAAGTGCTTCTAATAATTCCTCACGTCTACTTGCAATAACATCTTTAAGTTCTTCAGGAATTGCAATTTCTTTATAATCCTCATTTGGTTTACCATCAAAATGGTATGCTTTCATCTCAATTATATCAATAATTCCATCAAAAGCATCTTCTGCACCAATTGGTCATTGAATTGCATGAGCATTAGCACCAAGACGATCTTTTAATGTTTGAATTGAATGAGCAAAGTCAGCCCCAATTTTATCCATTTTATTTGCAAAAACAATTCTTGGTACATTATACCTAGTTGCTTGATTTCAAACAGTTTCAGTTTGTGGTTCAACTCCAGTTTGCGCGTCTAATACAGCAACTGCTCCGTCTAAAACTCTTAATGAGCGTTCAACTTCAACAGTAAAATCAACGTGACCCGGAGTATCAATAATATTTATTCGATTATTTCTTCAAACAGCAGTTGTTGCAGCTGAAGTAATAGTAATACCACGTTCTTGTTCTTGTTCCATTCAGTCCATAGTTGCGGCACCTTCATGTACCTCACCAATTTTATGAATTTTACCAGTATGGTATAAAACTCTTTCTGTTGTTGTAGTTTTACCAGCATCAATATGAGCCATAATTCCAATATTTCTAGTATTTGTTAGTGAATATTCTCGACCTGATTTTTCTGCCATTTTCTCTCTCCTTTATTATCATTTATAGTGAGCAAAGGCTTTATTAGCTTCAGCCATACGATGAATTTCATCACGTTTTTTAATTGATGAACCATTACCAGTAGCAGCATCCATAATCTCAGCTGCAAGTTTATCTTGCATACTATTACCATATCTTGCTTGTGAATAAGAAACTAATCAACGAATTGCTAAAGTTATCTTACGAGTAGCACTAACTTCAATAGGAACTTGATAGTTTGCGCCACCAATTCTTCGAGTTTTAATTTCTAATTGTGGTGTAATATTAGCAATTGCCTTTTCAAATACTTCTAATGGTACTTGTTGGGTTTTTTCTCCAACAATTTTAAAAGAATTATAAACAATTTTTTGAGCTACACTTTTTTTACCATCAATCATAATGGCGTTAATTAATTGAGTAACAATTTTTGAATCATAAATTGGATCAGCAACTAATTCTCTTTTAATAGCTTGATTTTTACGCATTTAGTTTTACCTCCTTATTTCTTATCTTTTGGTTTTTTAGTTCCATATTTAGAACGACCTTGATTACGATTTACTACTCCGGCAGTATCAGAATACCCACGAATAACATGGTATCTAACTCCAGGTAAGTCTTTAACTCTCCCACCACGGATTCCAACAATAGCATGTTCTTGCAAATTATGACCTTCTCCAGAAATATAAGCAGTAACTTCCATACCATTAGTTAAACGAGCACGAACAATTTTTCTTAAAGCTGAGTTAGGTTTTTTTGGTGTTCTTGTAGTAACTACAAGCGCTACACCTTTTTTTTGCGGACTGCTAATTGAAGAAGTTGTTTTTGTTAATGAATTATATGAAACATTTAACGCTGGTGATTTAGATTTGTATTTTTTATCTGTACGTCCTTTACGTAATAGTTGGTTCATTGTTGGCATTAATCGTTAGCCTCCTTTATGATTTTAAAGAATTAATTATATACACAATTCCTAGTGTATCAAAATTTAGTCCAATAAGTATAATACCAGTTTTTAATAGTAATAGTCAAATAAATTTTGAAAAATAATTAGAAAAAAATGACACAATTTAAATTATGTCATTTTAAATTAATATATATTAATTATTTATTCAATAGTATCTGTAAATGTTCCTGAAATTTTATCACCTTGTGCTGTAACTGTAAATTTAACTTCACCAGCAACTTGTTTATCTTCTTTTTTCTTATCATTAGTTAAAGTAAAATCAGTACCTACACTAACATCTAATTTAGTTGTTTTTTTAATCGCTGCTGCAACTGCATCAGTAATTTCTTTATTAGTATTTATTTTTTCACTATCTACTGCTGTTTTAAGATCATCAACTTTAACATCTTTAATATCTTGCTTATCAGTTTGATCACCACAAGCTACAACTGAAGTAGTAGCTACTGTTGTTAGGGCTAATGCACCCATAAGTCTTAATAAATTTTTCATTTGCATATCTTAGTACCTCCGAAATAGTTATTTACTTATTTTTTGAATTTTAACATACAAGAAAATTAATGTAAAGATTTTTTGCTTTGCACATGTTAATGCTAAATTGTAAAGGTAAGTGCAACTAAATTATTTTTCTATCCAAATATTCGATTGGTGAAAGATAATTTAATATTTTTCTCGGTCTTTGATTTAAAGACAATATAAATTTATGAACTTCATTTTTATTAGTTTTTGAAAAAATAAATTTTTTAGGAAATTTTTCTCTAATTAAACCATTAGTATTTTCATTAGTACCTCTTTGTCAAGGTGAATATGGATTGGCAAAATAAATTTTTACATCTAAATTTTTTTCAAGTTGTTGTCAATTTGAAAATTCTTTGCCACGATCAAAAGTAATAGTTTTAACAATGTTTTTAGGAAGAATTGATAAATAATAACTGACATTTTTATTAATAACTTTAGTAGTTCTGTTTTTAACTAATATTGCTAAAGTAAATCGTGATACTCTTTCAACTAAAGTTATTAAACATGATTTGCTTTTGCCTCTTGATGATACTATAGTATCTCCTTCTCAATGACCAAGTGTTATACGATCATTAACATTTATATCTCGTTCTTTAATTGATTTACCATTAAACTTGCCACGATTTTCTTTAGATTTTCGTTTTTTACCTTTTCTTCTTAAATTTTTACTAGTAACTTTATCAAGCATTCCAAAATAAATTCAAGTATAAATTGTTTTAAAACTAATAACTCACTCTTTATGAAAATTTTTAATTCTGCCATAAATTTGTTCAGGTGATCAACCTAATAGTAATTTTTGTTGTACATATTTTACTAAATTCTTATTTTTAAACTTATGAAAACTAATATGTGATTGTTTTCGATTTTCAGCTTTATTTTGTGCAATTAATGAAAAATAATGATTATTATCTTTATTTCTATTAATTTCTCGAATAATAGTACTAATACTTCGATTAAGATTTTTAGCTATTTCACTAATTTTAAATTTAAATTTCAATTGATTCTCAATATAAATCCTTTCATCTATGCCAAGATGTTTATAACTCATATAAAAACTCCTTACTTTTTTCTAAACTAAATTTAGCATTATGAAATTTTTATATGAGAATTTTTTGCAATTTTATTTACTTGCACTTACAAGTATAATTCAGCAAATTTATATATTCAAATCTTATTTTTTTACTAGTCTTTGATTTTCATTAAATAAGGTTTTTTTTAAAAAATATTATATAATAATAAGTATCATTTAAGGCATGTTTTTATAGCATACTTATGGTAATTGGTGAAGAAAGGGTTGAAAATTTTATGCAAAAAAGTCAGATAGCACGAGCTGTACAAAAAAAATTAGAATTATCAGAAAAAGAATACAAAGAAGTGTTAGAATTTATCTTAGATAAAATTGCTACTGCTTTAATTAAAGGAGAAAAAGTAACACTACGTAACTTTGGAACTTTTACTATTAAATACCGCAAAGCTCGACCGGGAGTAAATCCACAAAATTCAGAACCGATGGCTATTCCTAGAAAGCGAGTAGTTAAATTTAATTCTTGTAAAGCATTAAAAAAGAGAGTTAATGAAGGTAAATAAATATTTTATTTTAGGAATGACTTCAATCAAATATAGATTGTATATTCATTCCTTTTAATTTGTAAAATTAGCAACCTTTTTTAATCTTAAATAATTAAAAAAATACTCTGTTTTAAATGAGTATTTTTTATTTTCTTCATATATTAATATTAAGATATATTTTTATAAATTACTTAATCTATTATATTTTTATTAAGTACTTTTTTTCTGATAAATTAGATATTTGCATTTTTTTATCTTTAGTTGTATGAATAAATGGTTTAGATTTTAAAAATGTATAAATTAATAATGGTAATAATATAAAAGCAGCAAATAAATCAATAAAGCCAAGAAATAAATAAAAATAAAAACCATTATGAGAAACATGTGCAACATAATATCCTAAACTTAAACAAACAATTGGCATTATAATTGTTCGTTGTAAACTAGCAAATAATGACAATTTACCACGATTAATTGATTGATAGAAAATAACAGCAACATAATGTAGTGTAGCTAATGGATAAAAAGCAAACTGCATAATGATATAAACTTTAAAGAATCTTGCCATTTCTAAATCTACGCCAAAGAAATGCATCATATATTGTCCTACTATTACTACTAATAATACTAAACCAATTAGCAACAATAAAAGTAATAAAGTTAAACGTCACATCAATTGTCAAACACGACTAAAGTCCTTTGAACCATAAACATAACCAATTAATGCTCTTGCTCCCTGCGTAATTCCAATAATAGGTGCATTAATTAAAATTAACCAAGGCATAATACCACCATATAATTGAATAAAAACCGGAATACCAGTACTTCCTCCACCATGATAGTCTGGAGGTGGCAATGTATTTAAAATTTTAGTAGTAACCATTGCCAAAATACTTTGGGCAATATTTTGTAATAAAGAAGTTGCACCAATTAATAAAATGCCCGTTACTATTACTCATTTAAGTTTTAAGTGTGCTACTTTAAATCTTAAATTATCGGCACTATATCAAATAATACCTATTGAAAATAAATTAATGCTTGCTCAAGCAATAATAGTTGCATATGCAGTACCTTCCATTCCTAATTTACCAGGAATAACAAAAATAAAATCTAAAGATATATTTACTAAACAAGCTACAACATTAATTAAAATTGTTCATAACATCATTCCTTCACTACGTAACAATGAAACTAAAAAATAAGCAAAAAAAAGTAATGGTGTAGCAAGAATTAAAATTTGTGAAAATCTAACTGCTTCTTTAATTATTATTTCCCTAATTACTGGATTACTTCCAGCATCACTTCCAGCTTGAAATTCAATAATACTCTGACAACTAAAATACATAATGATCATAAGAACAATAGAAACTAAAAAAGATAATAGAAACCCATTTCCTAAATATTCTGACATTTGTTCTCGTTTATTTTGACCATATGCAATTGAAAACTTAATACCTGTTCCAGTAGCAACCATTAAAGCAAAGGAAACCATCATTGAAGAAGGAACAGCAGCATAAGTAGTAGCAATATTAATAATTTTTAATGCTTGTTCAGCAGTTATCATTATTCCTGAATTTTGATAATTATTATAACGTTCAATAATACTTTGTCCACCTCATTGTGTAGCAATTCATTTATCAAAAATTTGATAAGTAGAAAAAATAATTACAGCAATTAAAGGTGGTGTGACCATAATAAAGATTGCTTTTCATGGATTTGCCGTGCTAAAAATAGCTTGTCTTTTCAACTTGTTTATTGAATTTCTTTCTGTTCTTTTATTGAAAGTAACTTTAGCAAGATTTTCTTTTTCCATAATATTATCCTTTCTAACAAAATTAATCTAATTAATATTATATTTTATAAAAGCTCATAACTAAAATATCTATTGCTGTCACAAATAAAAAACATGTTTAGTATTTTAAAAAATGTTAGAAGAAAAAAATTAAAATATAAATTTTTATAAAAAATATAATTACATTATAACCTAATAATAAATAAATATTTAAAAATAATCTCTTTAATTTATTTTTATTTGCTAAATTGTAAAGGTAAGTGCAACTAAATTATTTTTCTATCCAAATATTCGATTGGTGAAAGATAATTTAATATTTTTCTCGGTCTTTGATTTAAAGACAATATAAATTTATGAACTTCATTTTTATTAGTTTTTGAAAAAATAAATTTTTTAGGAAATTTTTCTCTAATTAAACCATTAGTATTTTCATTAGTACCTCTTTGTCAAGGTGAATATGGATTGGCAAAATAAATTTTTACATCTAAATTTTTTTCAAGTTGTTGTCAATTTGAAAATTCTTTGCCACGATCAAAAATAATAGTTTTAACAATGTTTTTAGGAAGAATTGATAAATAATAACTGACATTTTTATTAATAACTTTAGTAGTTCTGTTTTTAACTAATATTGCTAAAGTAAATCGTGATACTCTTTCAACTAAAGTTATTAAACATGATTTGCTTTTGCCTCTTGATGATACTATAGTATCTCCTTCTCAATAACCAAGTGTTATACGATCATTAACATTTATATCTCATTCTTTAATTGATTTACCATTAAACTTGCCACGATTTTCTTTAGATTTTCGTTTTTTACCTTTTCTTCTTAAATTTTTACTAGTAACTTTATCAAACATTCCAAAATAAATTCAAGTATAAATTGTTTTAAAACTAATAACTCACTCTTTATGAAAATTTTTAATTCTGCCATAAATTTGTTCAGGTGATCAACCTAATAGTAATTTTTGTTGTACATATTTTACTAAATTCTTATTTTTAAACTTATGAAAACTAATATGTGATTGTTTTCGATTTTCAGATTTATTTTGTGCAATTAATGAAAAATAATGATTATTATCTTTATTTCTATTAATTTCTCGAATAATAGTACTAATACTTCGATTAAGATTTTTAGCTATTTCACTAATTTTAAATTTAAATTTCAATTGATTCTCAATATAAATCCTTTCATCTATGCCAAGATGTTTATAACTCATATAAAAACTCCTTACTTTTTTCTAAACTAAATTTAGCATTATGAAATTTTTATATGAGAATTTTTTGCAATTTTATTTACTTGCACTTACAAGTATAATTCAGCATAAAATACTAGTAATAACTAAAGTTATTATTTTAACAATATTTCAACTTTTATTACTTAAGGAAAAATGGTTAGTAACAACTTTTACTAATGCACTACCACCAATAATAATTCATATCATTCATTTACCATAATCAAAAAATAATAATTTAAATCATAATCCTATCATATAACCTGTTGTTACATATCCTTCTTTAAAAGCAAAAAAATCTAAATACATAAAACTTGTAACTAAAGATAAAATCATAATAGCTAGTATTAATTTACTATACTCTTTTCAACTAAAATTATTATTGGCACTTAAAAAACCAAATGTTATCAATATAACAAATAACATTGGTGAACAAAAATAAGCATTAAAAGCATGTAAACTACCACCAATATTTAAAGTAACATTTTGTACATTATTTCAAACAATAAAAATAGTAGCAAGCACAATAAGTAATCTAATGCCATTATTTCGAAAATTAATTTGTTTAAAATTGATAATATCCATTACTTAAACTCCTCACTATGATCATACATATTTGTCATATCAAAAAAAGGTGTTAAAATTGGCTGACCATCTCAAATTATTGATGGTGAATTAATATCTAATAATCAAACAATAGTAGCTGGAATATCATAAATTTTAATTTTATCTGGAATAATTCCGTGTTTTGGAATACAATTTCCTGCAAAAAGCAAAGGAATTTTTTGTTCAGCATCAGAAGAACGACCATGATATTGTGAAACACCTCCATGATCAGAACTAATAATTAATAAGGTATCTTCTCACATTTCTAAATCTTTTAAATTTTCAATAATACCTCCAATATATTTATCAGTCTGACTAATTGCTTGATAATATTCTTCACTATTTCATTCACGTGAATGGCCTGCTAAATCAGGATTAACATAATAAAAAAATGAAAATAAAGGTTTATTACTTAATACGTTTTTGGTATTTTCAAAAGTTTGTTTATCATTTTCTGTTGTACAATAATTACCATTACTACTAATTAAAGTTTTTATATTTTCTTGGCCTTTGGGTTGAAAATTAGCAATCATTTCACCTTCACTAGCATAACCAAATAATTTTTTTGAAGGACCATACTTATCAATAATAGAACTAAAAATACTTACTTGATCAGCTTTTACTTCAGCATGAACAGTATGATGAACATTCCACAAATCTTGATCAACAACACCATGCTTAATAGGATCTGTAGCAAACATAACACTTGCTCAATTTGCAGCAGAAGAAGTTGGTAAAACATCACGTGCTTCCAGTGTATACGCACCATGATGCATTAAATAGTTCATATTTGGACTATAACCACTTTTTAATGCATAACTGGCCATACCATCAACACCCACCATAACTACATGTTTAGGTTTTTTTGCTTTGGGAACCAATTGATTAGTTGGTTCATTTGTTAAATAATCGTTACTATGTGGTACATAATTTAAAATTGGATCATGATAACTATCGTAACTAATAGTTATCATAATCCAAACTACTACTCACACAATATTTATTAATAAAAAAACAATTATTTTTTTAGAATTAAACATCATAATACATCCTTTTTAAGGAAATAATGATTATTAAATTTTACTATAAATAAATTTATGAAGTAACTATATATTAAATTCTTGACTTTCATCATCCTCTAACTAATAAACTAACTCCAAAAACAAAACATATTGGTACAATAATAATTAAAAAAATAATTGCAAAATAAACTTGTTCAAAAGGATGAGAAACATAAGTATTTTTAGCCGCTTCTATATCTAGTTGATCTCAATTATAAAACAAATTAATAATACCATAGTGTTTTAAACTTCAAAAACCGTTACCAAGAAAATTATTATAATGATCATTAAAAATAGCTGTTCCAAATAATATTAAACTAATTATTAGAAAAAACAAAGTTAAAATGCATAAGAATAATCCTAGTTTTTGCTTTCAATCTCAAGATGTAACTTTTTTATATTCTACATTTTTATCCATATTTAACACTTACTAAACACTAAGAATATAATCAACGTTTAAAATAACCAAATATTAAAGATAAAACACTAACACCAAGAAAGATAGCAGTTAAAATTACTGTAAATACAATTCCGACAACTACTTGCGCAAGAGGATAAGTTAAAAGCTTATCACTAGTAGCATCTGTTCACATTTGATCATGGCCAGCTTTGCTTAAAAAACTATCAAGTCCTCATATAGAAATAGCATGAAAGCCATTTCCAGCATATTGTGAACTTCCTCCACTTGGGGCTTTAAAATTGGCTGTTGCAATTAAAATTAGTCCTAATGCTAAACAAAGCAAACTAATTACCAGTGAGGCAAAGCCAATTTTTATTCCTCAATTTTGTTTCTTAAAAAGATTTATAAGATTTTTCATTAAGGTTTCTCCTTTACTACCTAATTATTTTATTATTTTACCAAAATAATATATTAATTAATATTATCACAATAAATAAATTATAGCGTAAAATTTTTTTAAATAATAAAAAAATTATGAATAAAAACATAAAAAAATCATTAGTAAAAGTACTAATGATTTTTTTATATTATTATATTATTCTTCAATTAATACTTTAATACCAGGGCCCATTGCCGTAGTAATACTTATATTTTTAATATAAGCGCCCTTAACTGCTGCAGGCTTAACTTTTCTTAAAGTGTTAAGAATTGCTAAATAATTATCTTTTAACCCTTCTTGTGCAAATGACACTTTACCAAGAATAACATGAATATTACCTTGTTTATCAACACGATATTCAACTTTACCTTTACGAATATCAGCTATTGCTTTTTGAACATCCATTGTTACTGTTCCTAGTTTTGCTGTAGGCATTAATCCTTTTGGTCCTAATACTCTACCAATTTTTCCTAATTCACCCATCATTTCGGGTGTTGCAATAATAACATCAAAATCAAATCAACCTTTTTGAATTTTTTCAATCATTTCCTTACCACCAACAAAATCAGCTTGACTTTCCATTGCCTCTTTTTGTTTAGTAGTAGTTATCACTAAAACACGTTGTGTTTTTCCAGTCCCTGCTGGTAAAACAATAGAACCACGTAACATTTGATCAGCATGTCTTGGATCAACATTTAAACGAAATGCTGCTTCAACTGTTGCATCAAATTTTAATGATGAAGTTTGTTTAGCTAATTCTAAAGCACGATCAATTGGATAAACTTTAGTGTTATCAACTAATTTTGCAACTGCAAGATATCTTTTACTTCTATTCATATTAAACACCTTGCTTTCCATCTTCAACAGTAATGCCCATATTCTTGGCTGTTCCTGCAACAATTTTAATTGCATCTTCTAAAGAATAAGCATTTAAATCAGGTAATTTAATTTGAGCAATTGCTGTAATTTGAGCAATAGTAAGTGTTCCTACTTTTGTTAATTTAGCATTTGATGAACCTTTTGCAAGTTTCAATGCTCTTTTTAAAAGAAATGTTGTTGGTGCAGTTTTTATTTTAAAGTCGAAAGTTTTATCTTTATATGATGTAATAAAAACTGGAATTGGAACCGGATTAACATCATCTTTTTGATCTTTGGTTTTATCGTTAAATTCTCTACAAAAACGTGGCATATCAATACCGAATGATGCTAAACTAGCACCTGGTTTGGCACTACCAGCTGGTAATTGAATAATACCTTCACGATTAATATTTTTTTTATCTGCCATGAGCAACTCCTCCTAAATGGATTCTCACTGTGGTCCAAACGAATAAATCTTCCACAAGTTTAAACATAATTAAAGTCTATTTATATATATAAATAGTACTTTACAAATAATAACATCATTATAATTAGTAGTCAAATATATTTTAATTTTATTTTACATAAAAATTAAATAGTTTAAACTAAACTTTAATTTTTTTACAACTATCATATTCTACTTTAATTTCGGTTTGACGACCAAACATATCAACAGAAACTGTTGCAACACCCTTATCTTCATCTAATTTAATAACTTGTCCTTCTCGGCTTTGTAAAGCACCAGAAGTAATATGAACAAAATCATTTAACTCAAAATCACGAATAATTTTTTTTGTCTCTTTAACTTTAGGTTGTGATGAATTTTTAGAATTACGATATAACATTTCATTAACTTCTTTAGTAGAAAGTGGAGTTGGTGGTACACCTTTACCACTAGAACCAATAAAACCATTAATTCCTGTTGTATTACGAATATCATATCAAGTATCTTCGGTTAAAATCATATGAACAAAAATATAACCCGGAAAAATATTTTTTTCAGTTATTTTTTTATCTTTATCTGGTATTGCTTCTTTAACAACTCTAACTTGAAAAATATTATCTTTTAAATTTAATTTTTTTTCAATTTTATTTTTCAAATCAGCAGCAACTTTATCTTCATGACCTTTGTTACAATTAACAATATATCATTGTGCTTGCTCAATTCGATGTTTATGTGTTTCTTCTAATGATGTAGTTTTCACTAAAGGGGTTTCTTTTTTTATTCTTTCGCTCATTTTTTGGCATCTCCATTTTTTACATTATTTTTAATAAAGGTAATACAAATAGTAATAACTGCTCAATTCCATAAAAGAATAGTGCTAAGACAGCAATAAATAATACTGTTGTAATAAATTTATTATTTAATTGTTTTCTTGGTGTTCAACGAGTTCTTCTAATTTCTCTTGATAAGTATAAGAAAAAATATTTATGATAAGTTCTCGATTCTTTTTTATAATAAAAACGTTCTTCAGGCGTACGATTTTTACGTTCTTTTTCTCAAATTTCGCTAATATTAACCTTTTTATTTTTATCGGCTGTTCGTGGATCAAAACTTGGTTTTCCTTCAGAAGTTCTTTTTGTTCTTAAAGGTTTAATTTTACGTAAAATATTAAATTTACTTTTTAAAAGAGCCAATTTTTCAGGATTAACTTTTGGTTTTTCTTTTGATTTGTCTTCTGCACTCATGAAAATTTCTCCTAACGTGATTCCTTATGTAAAGTATGTTTTTGACAATGTTCACAATATTTTTTTAGTTCCATACGCTCTTTATATTTAATCTTATTTTTGTATGTATGATAATTACGATTTAAACATACAGTACAAATTAAAATTATTTTTTCGTTCATTAAATTCACCTAGAAAATTTAACCATTTTTAATTATATTATTATTTAAAATAAGTGTCAATTTTAAAATATTTTTATTTTAAAAACAAAGTTAAATTTTTAATCTTTCTTTAAAATTCATCATTTCTAAAATAATTGTACAAGAAAAAATAAAATAATAAATAAAAAATAATGTTTTTTGCTAAATTGTAAAGGTAAGTGCAACTAAATTATTTTTCTATCCAAATATTCGATTGGTGAAAGATAATTTAATATTTTTCTCGGTCTTTGATTTAAAGACAATATAAATTTATGAACTTCATTTTTATTAGTTTTTGAAAAAATAAATTTTTTAGGAAATTTTTCTCTAATTAAACCATTAGTATTTTCATTAGTACCTCTTTGTCAAGGTGAATATGGATTGGCAAAATAAATTTTTACATCTAAATTTTTTTCAAGTTGTTGTCAATTTGAAAATTCTTTGCCACGATCAAAAGTAATAGTTTTAACAATGTTTTTAGGAAGAATTGATAAATAATAACTGACATTTTTATTAATAACTTTAGTAGTTCTGTTTTTAACTAATATTGCTAAAGTAAATCGTGATACTCTTTCAACTAAAGTTATTAAACATGATTTGCTTTTGCCTCTTGATGATACTATAGTATCTCCTTCTCAATGACCAAGTGTTATACGATCATTAACATTTATATCTCGTTCTTTAATTGATTTACCATTAAACTTGCCACGATTTTCTTTAGATTTTCGTTTTTTACCTTTTCTTCTTAAATTTTTACTAGTAACTTTATCAAGCATTCCAAAATAAATTCAAGTATAAATTGTTTTAAAACTAATAACTCACTCTTTATGAAAATTTTTAATTCTGCCATAAATTTGTTCAGGTGATCAACCTAATAGTAATTTTTGTTGTACATATTTTACTAAATTCTTATTTTTAAACTTATGAAAACTAATATGTGATTGTTTTCGATTTTCAGCTTTATTTTGTGCAATTAATGAAAAATAATGATTATTATCTTTATTTCTATTAATTTCTCGAATAATAGTACTAATACTTCGATTAAGATTTTTAGCTATTTCACTAATTTTAAATTTAAATTTCAATTGATTCTCAATATAAATCCTTTCATCTATGCCAAGATGTTTATAACTCATATAAAAACTCCTTACTTTTTTCTAAACTAAATTTAACATTATGAAATTTTTATATGAGAATTTTTTGCAATTTTATTTACTTGCACTTACAAGTATAATTCAGCTTTTTAAAAAAACATTATAATATAAAAACTAATTTTAATTAACCATTAATACTTCCTAAAAGTGGTTGTCTTTCATTGGGTTCTATGATAACTTCTGGCATATCATTATTTGCATTTGTAACAAATTCCGGTTCAAACTCATAATCAGGAATTTTTAACTTTATTCTTTCTCGTTGACTACTATCTTCAATCTCCGTTACTAATTCCACCTTTTTATTTTCGGGAGTATAATTATCTATTCATTCTTTAAACTTTGTCAATGTTGGTCTTCAATCTTTTATTTTTCCGGGTTTAACAAAACTAGGAATTGTTTTATCTGAATGTCTCATTTCAAACTTATCTCAATTATTTTTTTCTAAATACTCATATATTTCCTTTAAATCTTTATTACTTAAAATACCTTTATATAAAGAAAAACTTTTCGTAATGTGTTCTTTTCTTTCATTAATAATTTTAATAATAATTTCCTCTTTACTATTTGAAGTATTAGATTTACTCATTGTAGAAAATATGTGTGACTAACATCCATCATTGCTGAAATTGACATTAAATTTCCTCCCACAATATTACCATTTGTAAAGTTAATGCCTGCAGTTGCAAAAGTAGTAAGTGATTTTAAGTATTCAATAGTTTTTGTTACTTTTTGAATTTTATATAAACCAAAACCTGATATTCCACTAAGCACTTTAACTAATCCATTTGTACCAGTAAATAATTTATTTAATGCAATAGAAATCATTTCTGGAGTTAATTCATTACTTACAGCATCTTCTGTTAATTGTTCAGCAATTTCAGAATAAAGTCTTTCATCATTTGGTGGTAAAGTAGGAAAAGTAGGTAAATTTGGTTCGGTAGTTGTACTACCACCAGTTTCATTTAAATTATATGCTTGTCAAATAACTCAACCACCAAATGCAGCATATAACATATCAGCTACTCCACTTTTAATTAATTGGTAACGTTTTTCAATATTACTATCCCTAGTAACAGACTTAAGTCCTGCTATTGTTAGTAGAACTCCTGTTGTCGTATTACTTCAATTTTGTGCACTTAATGCTCCTACTCTAATTAGACCATGAAGATTATTCAACGCTCATTGTACTTCTGTTCATGTTTCTTCTTTATTTATTTTCATTTTATTTATTCCTTTCATAGTTAAAGTAGTTTTAAATTAAATTTTTAATTTTATTGATAAAATGATACATAATTATTCATTAATAATGTTACTAATTGTTCATCTACTAATATTTATTGAGAAAGATGGCCCAATATCAAAAGCACGAGATATAGAACTACTTCTAAGTTGTTGATATATAGTGTTTTCATCATGTCACATAAAGCTGAATTATACTTGTAAGTGCAAGTAAATAAAATTGCAAAAAATTCTCATATAAAAATTTCATAATGCTAAATTTAGTTTAGAAAAAAGTAAGGAGTTTTTATATGAGTTATAAACATCTTGGCATAGATGAAAGGATTTATATTGAGAATTAATTGAAATTTAAATTTAAAATTAGTGAAATAGCTAAAAATCTTAATCGAAGTATTAGTACTATTATTCGAGAAATTAATAGAAATAAAGATAATAATCATTATTTTTCATTAATTGCACAAAATAAAGGTGAAAATCGAAAACAATCACATATTAGTTTTCATAAGTTTAAAAATAAGAATTTAGTAAAATATGTACAACAAAAATTACTATTAGGTTGATCACCTGAACAAATTTATGGCAGAATTAAAAATTTTCATAAAGAGTGAGTTATTAGTTTTAAAACAATTTATACTTGAATTTATTTTGGAATGCTTGATAAAGTTACTAGTAAAAATTTAAGAAGAAAAGGTAAAAAACGAAAATCTAAAGAAAATCGTGGCAAGTTTAATGGTAAATCAATTAAAGAACGAGATATAAATGTTAATGATCGTATAACACTTGGTCATTGAGAAGGAGATACTATAGTATCATCAAGAGGCAAAAGCAAATCATTTTTAATAACTTTAGTTGAAAGAGTATCACGATTTACTTTAGCAATATTAGTTAAAAACAGAACTACTAAAGTTATTAATAAAAATGTCAGTTATTATTTATCAATTCTTCCTAAAAACATTGTTAAAACTATTACTTTTGATCGTGGCAAAGAATTTTCAAATTGACAACAACTTGAAAAAAATTTAGATGTAAAAATTTATTTTGCCAATCCATATTCACCTTGACAAAGAGGTACTAATGAAAATACTAATGGTTTAATTAGAGAAAAATTTCCTAAAAAATTTATTTTTTCAAAAACTAATAAAAATGAAGTTCATAAATTTATATTGTCTTTAAATCAAAGAGCGAGAAAAATATTAAATTATCTTTCACCAATCGAATATTTGGATAGAAAAATAATTTAGTTGCACTTACCTTTACAATTTAGCAAAATAAAATATTTTTAAGATAAAAAAATAAATAAAAATTGAGTAAGTTTACAAATCTTACTCAATTTTTTTATCTTGAATATCTTAATAATCCCATGATTTGGGCACGTTTTATATTTTTAGCAATTAAACGTTGATACTTTGGATTAGTACCTGTTGTTCTTGCTGGCAAAATTTTGTTATTATTACCCATAAATTTACTTAGTAATTCAATATCTTTATAATCAATATAAGTAATATTATTTTTAGTAATAAAACAAGATTTTCTTCTTGTAAAATTTCTTGGTTTACCAGTGTTCATAATTATCCTCCTTTAATTATTTAAATCTCAAATGATATCTTCTTCATCAAATTCTATATTTTGAATAGTCGCTTCTTTTTCTTGAAGCTGATTAGTATTAGTAAAGGCAATATCAGTACTATAATTAGGACTTTTAAAAGCATCATCTAAATGAATTTTATTCTCATCTCTTGGTTTTGAATAATTAATATTAGTGTTATTACCACTACTATCTTTTTTACGATTATCTAAAAAAGTAACAGTTTGTGCAACCACTTCAGTAATATATAGTTCTTTTCCATTCTGATCTGTTGATTTTCTTACTGACAGTCTTCCTGAAACTGAAATTAAAGAACCTTTAACTAAATAATTAGTCATATTTTCAGCAACTTTATTTCAAGCCACACATGAAATATAATCAGCTTGATTTTGAATATTATTAACTGCAAGTGTAAAAAAAGTAAAAGGTTTTCCTGTTGAAGTTTGATGTAACTTTAAATCACGAGTGATTCTACCAATTAATGTAACAATATTCATTTTTTTATCCTCACTTTTAACTTAGATTTTATTAATCTTTTTGTTCAGTATTCGATGCATTATTATTAGTATTTGTTTTTGAATTTTGGTAATTAGTTTTTGTACGATAAGATGACTCAGTACCAGCGATTGGTCTTGGTTTTCTTTCACCATTTTCATCACGATTATAAGAAGGACGATTTCCTGGTCTTGTTGGTCGAGAGAAAGAACTAGATTCTACTTGGCGTTTTGGTTTAAACTTATTAATTTTTTCACTATCTAAATTAATAACCAAAAAACGCATTACGTCTAATTGTCTTTGTTTATTTAAAGCTACACGATTAAAGTTAGCAATATTTTCTGGTGAAGTTAGCACTTCAATAATAAAATAATGACCCTTAACTTTTTTGTTAATAGGATAAGCAAATTGACGAATAGAATCTTGTTCTTTAGTAATTTTTCCAGCATTTTTAGTTAAAATTTCACAAAATTCTTTTTTAATTAATTGTGCTTTTTCTTGATTTTGATCATCAACGATGTACATAATTTCATAATTATGCTTTTGTTTTAAATCTTCCAATGTTCGAAGACCTCCTTTTGGGCATATGGCTCTGATGAGCAAGGAGTAAATATATTAAGTTTGATTTTTAAATATTTGACTCATACAATATTATAACGTAATTACCTTTAAAGTAAAGGAAAAATAATAATAATTATTAATATAATATGAGAAAAAATGACTAAATAAAAATTTGATTTCAATAAGAAATTTTATTTTATATAATCAATTATTTTTTGCACTATTTCCTTAGGAGTTAAATCATTAGTGTCAATTACTAAAAAATTAAAGTTATTTTTTTCTTTTTCATATCACTGTTCATATTTTTTATTTAATAAACTTCAGTATTCATGAGGTACATGTTTTTCTGATTCACGACCACGAAGGTTTATGCGTTCAATTGTGTTTTCAAGATTTGCTTTTAAATAGACAATTAAATCAGGTTTAATTTGTGGATCAAAATAAAGTGATGAAATAATAACATTATTATAAAAATTTAAATACACTTCATAATCTCTATCATTCATATTGTTTTGAGCTTTTAATACTTCAACGAAAATAGGATCTTCTAAAATACTGCGATCAAAAATAACATTGTTAAAATTTTGTGCTTCTTTTAATTGTTTACTTCGTGCCATCAACATAAATACTTGCATTTTAAAAGCATATTCTAAAGGATTTTGATAAAAATTATCTAAATAAGGATTACTAGTAACTGGCTCGTCCATAATTTTATATTTTAATAATTTTGCTAATTCTCTACTAATAGTGCTCTTACCAACACCAACTACACCAGATAATACAATTTTCATTTTTTGCCTCCCATAATATATGATTACAATTAATTTATCTTAATATATAAATTTTCTCCCTCCAAATAAAAAAACATTTAATAAATTAAATTTTACTTTTACTAAAACTCGTTGCTTATATTTTGAAAGATTAACATAATATCAATTACATTTTTGAAATTATTGATAATACACTTTCTTGATTCTATATACCCTTTAATAATTATATTTATCATAACATAGAATTTATTGATAACGATACTACTACTTTTTAATACCTAAAGAGTTATCAAATAAATCAAATTGATATATTTATAAACTAAATTTTAAAAATAAAAGAGAAGTAAACTACAAACTAAATTACATTAATATAAACAGTAATCACATTAACTATTATATTTTCTTTCAAACTTGCTTGCCGCTTATTTAATTTAAATATACAAGAACTATTTCCCTTTCCATTCTTGATTCATACAAATTACAATCACAGTATACATCATTTTTTATTTATAATTTTGCTGATTTTGATTTAGAACTACTTTTTAAAAACTGATTATCATCATTTATTTTTTGTCTTTCAAATTCATTTGAGTATACAAAATTATTAATATATTTTATATTGTGATTAAAATCTTCATTAAGAAAATTATTAGTATAAAAATTTTCATCATTTACTTTACACTTTGAGCAATCTTTAGAAACAGCAATTTCTTTCCAGATATTCTCTTTAAATAATTTAATTTCTTCACGATTTTCAATTTCTTTGTCTTGAAATTTTTTATTTTTTTTCTTCCAATTCTTTTATTTTTTCTGCAACTAATTCTTCATTTGTAAATATTTTTTCATCTGTTATTAATTCTTTAATATCAATAATAACAGCATCAAAATATGAAAAAGCAGTTTTGTCTAAAATAATACCAAACCCTATACTTGCTAAACCTCAAGAAAGATAATTTTTAAATTGTTTAAGGAATTCTCAAAAACTATTAAATCTATCACTAGTCATTTCATTTTCAATATAAGCTGTAAATAAGGCTCCCATACAACATAAACAACCTAATTTAAAACCGTGTATGATTAAATTTTTCAAAGCATTTTTTCTAATACTTGAAAAAATAGTTGCTATATTTTCGTTTGAATTTACATTTTCAATATCATCATTAATTGATTGATAATTTTGAATAGGCATATTTAAATATCCTCCTTTAACATAAAAAACTCATTACTTTAAAAACCAAGTAATAAGTTAAACAAAAAAACTTTAATATAAAATTTTAGAATTATAATATCATATTTAAAATGCTGAATTATACTTGTAAGTGCAAGTAAATAAAATTGCAAAAAATTCTCATATAAAAATTTCATAATGTTAAATTTAGTTTAGAAAAAAGTAAGGAGTTTTTATATGAGTTATAAACATCTTGGCATAGATGAAAGGATTTATATTGAGAATCAATTGAAATTTAAATTTAAAATTAGTGAAATAGCTAAAAATCTTAATCGAAGTATTAGTACTATTATTCGAGAAATTAATAGAAATAAAGATAATAATCATTATTTTTCATTAATTGCACAAAATAAAGCTGAAAATCGAAAACAATCACATATTAGTTTTCATAAGTTTAAAAATAAGAATTTAGTAAAATATGTACAACAAAAATTACTATTAGGTTGATCACCTGAACAAATTTATGGCAGAATTAAAAATTTTCATAAAGAGTGAGTTATTAGTTTTAAAACAATTTATACTTGAATTTATTTTGGAATGCTTGATAAAGTTACTAGTAAAAATTTAAGAAGAAAAGGTAAAAAACGAAAATCTAAAGAAAATCGTGGCAAGTTTAATGGTAAATCAATTAAAGAACGAGATATAAATGTTAATGATCGTATAACACTTGGTCATTGAGAAGGAGATACTATAGTATCATCAAGAGGCAAAAGCAAATCATGTTTAATAACTTTAGTTGAAAGAGTATCACGATTTACTTTAGCAATATTAGTTAAAAACAAAACTACTAAAGTTATTAATAAAAATGTCAGTTATTATTTATCAATTCTTCCTAAAAACATTGTTAAAACTATTACTTTTGATCGTGGCAAAGAATTTTCAAATTGACAACAACTTGAAAAAAATTTAGATGTAAAAATTTATTTTGCCAATCCATATTCACCTTGACAAAGAGGTACTAATGAAAATACTAATGGTTTAATTAGAGAAAAATTTCCTAAAAAATTTATTTTTTCAAAAACTAATAAAAATGAAGTTCATAAATTTATATTGTCTTTAAATCAAAGACCGAGAAAAATATTAAATTATCTTTCACCAATCGAATATTTGGATAGAAAAATAATTTAGTTGCACTTACCTTTACAATTTAGCATTTATTTTAATATATATAGTATTAAAGTAGTATAATACATATAAAGCCAAGAAAGAAGGTGTATTTAATGATTAAAAAGATTAACGATGATCTAAATGATTATATTAGTGAACATCTAAAATATCAAATGCTTAGTTTTAAATTAAGTAATGATGCAAATCAAAAAGGATATCCTGGGTTTGCACGCTTCTTCCAAGTAGAAGCAGCTGATGCTGTTGTTCATATTCGTAAAATTTGTAACTATTTAATGGATCAAGATGCTCAAGTTGAAATTAAAGACATTAAAGTTCCAACTTTTACTACAAAAAACATTGAAGAAGCATTAAAAAAAATAAAATCTACTAAAGAAAAATTACTTGATTTTACTAATAAACTTGTTAAAAGTGCTCGTGAAAATAATGATAATTTAACTGCGAAATTTTATGACTGATTCTTAATTGATTTCTATGAAGAAATTGCTTATGAAAAAGACTTATTGGATTGAATTGCAATGTCTAATAGTAACCTTTATAAAATTGACAAACGTTTACTAAAAACTGAAGAGCCAGATACTTTAAAAGTTATTGTTCCATTTTATGAACCCGAATAAATTTCATATTTAACTCTTAATTTTCACCAAAAATGTATAAAAAAATTATACATTTTTTATTTTTTTTATAAAAATTTGTTGTATTTTTTTGTTTTTCTTCTACTTGATAGTTTAAACTGCAGTTAATATTTCTGCTTTTGTTTCCAAAGGTAATTGAGATTCTATTAAGCCCCTATTCTCTCATTTTTGTTTGCTTGCATTTTTTGAATGTTTTGATAAAAGTTGCTGTAACTCTGGAATTTCAGTACTTATTAATTTTCATACTTCATTTAAAGATGTTAATTTTATTTCTTCTTCATTTAATTTATTTTTATTTTTTTGTTCTTCAATTTTTTGATCTTGTCAACTAGGTTTCTCATTTTCTTCATTTATTTCGGTTTGGATTTCAATACTTACTAATTTTGATTGATTAATTGTTCTTAAAGACTCCTATTTTTTTTCCTTTTTTTTCTCTAATTGCATTTTCTATTATTTCTTACAGTAATTGGTATTTCTCCAATTCATACAAAATGAATTGGATATTTATTATCTATAACTAGCATTTTTTTAATAACTCTTATATTTTATTTAAATGCATTGTTTAAAAATGATAATTCATCTTCAATATTTAATCTTGGAAATAATAACTCTTTTTTATTAACAGATTTATTAAAAACTTCATTCAAGTTGATATTGACTATTGGTTTAGTAATTTTTAAGACACCCAATTGTTCATGAATTTTTAATGAACTATTAACCAAAATTGGACTTAATAAAGCACTACTAATAATTAAAATATTTGCTAATAAATTTAAAATATTATGTAATTCAATAGTTTTATTATTTTTATGTAAATCTCATGGTTTTGTTAAATCAATTAATTTATTACCACTAGTTATTAATTTAAAAACGACATTAATTGCTTCATGAATTTGATACTCATCCATTTCAATATTAAAATCATTAATAGTACTTTTAATAATTTTAATTATTTCTATTGCTTCTGGTTGTAACTTATTTAAATTAACTTTGGGAATTTTACCATCACAATATTTAATGATCATTGTAACTGTTCGCGAAAGCAAATTACCTAAATCATTAACAAGATAAGAGTTATAACAATTTAAAAATAATTCATGACTATATTTTGCATCATGACCAATAATAATTTCTTTCATTAAAAAAAACCGTAATCCATCTGTACCATAACGATTTACTAATACTAAAGGATCAATAACATTACCTTTTGATTTTGACATTTTTCCTTCTTCATTAGTAATTCAACCGTGGGCCAAAATTCGATTTGGCTGTCTCAAGTTTAATGCCATTAATAAAATTGGCCAATAAATCATATGAAAACGACTAATTTCTTTACCAACTAAATTCACAATTTCACAATTTGAATCTAGTCAAAATTTTTTAAAATTAATGTCATCATCTTGTAAATAACCTAATCCTGTTAAATAATTACTTAATGCATCAATTCAAACATAAATAACATGTTTTGGATCTTCTAATACTGGTACCCCTCAAGTAAAACTCGTTCTAGTAACACTTAAATTTTCTAAACCTGGCGTAATAAAATTATTAATCATTTCCGTTTTACGATTAAGTGGTCATAAAAATAATGGATGTTCATAATAATATTTTAATAATTGTTTAGTATATTTTTCCAATTTTAAAAAATATGATGGTTCTGATAAAGTAGTAATATTACCTTGACATATTTTACATGTATTATTAATTTTATTAATTTGACTATCTGTCAAAAATTCTTCACAAGAAATACAATATGACCCTTCATATTTTCCCAAATAAATATCATTTTGTTTTAATAATTTGCTAAATATTTTCTGAACACTTAAAATATTATTTTTATTAGTTGTTCTAATAAATTTATCATAATCAATATTTAAGTTTTTTCATAAATTCTTAAACTCAACAACAATATCATCAACAAATTTTTGTGGAGTTTGTTTATTTTCATCCGCCTTTTTAGCAATTTTTTGACCATGTTCATCACTTCCAGTTAAAAAGAATACTTCATAACCTTGCATTTTCTTATAGCGAGCTAAAACATCAGCAATAATTGTTGTATAAGCATGTCCCAAGTGTAATTTAGCACTAGGATAATAAATAGGGGTAGTAATATAAAATTTTTTTGTCATTATTTGCTCCTAAATTTAATAATTATAATTTTACATTAAAATAGTATTATTTATTGTAATACTTATTTAAATTAATAATATTTTATTAATTTTTGCTGAATGCTAAATTGTAAAGGTAAGTGCAACTAAATTATTTTTCTATCCAAATATTCGATTGGTGAAAGATAATTTAATATTTTTCTCGGTCTTTGATTTAAAGACAATATAAATTTATGAACTTCATTTTTATTAGTTTTTGAAAAAATAAATTTTTTAGGAAATTTTTCTCTAATTAAACCATTAGTATTTTCATTAGTACCTCTTTGTCAAGGTGAATATGGATTGGCAAAATAAATTTTTACATCTAAATTTTTTTCAAGTTGTTGTCAATTTGAAAATTCTTTGCCACGATCAAAAATAATAGTTTTAACAATGTTTTTAGGAAGAATTGATAAATAATAACTGACATTTTTATTAATAACTTTAGTAGTTCTTTTTTTAACTAATATTGCTAAAGTAAATCGTGATACTCTTTCAACTAAAGTTATTAAACATGATTTGCTTTTACCTCTTGATGATACTATAGTATCTCCTTCTCAATGACCAAGTGTTATACGATCATTAACATTTATATCTCGTTCTTTAATTGATTTACCATTAAACTTGCCACGATTTTCTTTAGATTTTCGTTTTTTACCTTTTCTTCTTAAATTTTTACTAGTAACTTTATCAAGCATTCCAAAATAAATTCAAGTATAAATTGTTTTAAAACTAATAACTCACTCTTTATAAAAATTTTTAATTCTGCCATAAATTTGTTCAGGTGATCAACCTAATAGTAATTTTTGTTGTACATATTTTACTAAATTCTTATTTTTAAACTTATGAAAACTAATATGTGATTGTTTTCGATTTTCAGCTTTATTTTGTGCAATTAATGAAAAATAATGATTATTATCTTTATTTCTATTAATTTCTCGAATAATAGTACTAATACTTCGATTAAGATTTTTAGCTATTTCACTAATTTTAAATTTAAATTTCAATTGATTCTCAATATAAATCCTTTCATCTATGCCAAGATGTTTATAACTCATATAAAAACTCCTTACTTTTTTCTAAACTAAATTTAGCATTATGAAATTTTTATATGAGAATTTTTTGCAATTTTATTTACTTGCACTTACAAGTATAATTCAGCATTTGACTGCAATGTTTTTTCACATTTATATTTCTTATTATTAATATAATATAATATTATTTTTATTTTATTAATTTTCTTTTTTTAATAAATTAATATCTATTTCTCCATTATCTTTTAAGTATCGATCATCTAAAACATCATAAAAGTGTTCTTCACTATCATAGCTTGTAATAAAATTAAAATCTTGATCTATAAAAGGAAAACTATTATCGATTTTGTATTTCTTCATAATTTTCACTCCTTAAACTTATATAATCTAGTGACTAATTACAATATTTTCTTAATCTTTTATTTTTATTGATTATTAGATAAAATAAAAAAACAAAAATTAATAAATTAAATGCTAATTAAATTTAATATTAAACATTATTTATCTTTAAAAACTTTTTTAAAAATATAATCAACATTTATTAAAAAAATATTATTATTACAACATTCATTTAACTGTTCACTAGTTAAATATTGATTAATATTATTCTTTATTAATACATCTTTAAAATTAATCATTTTATTTTGTGCTTCTAAAGTGCATTTTTGAATAAAATCATAAGCAATTTCACGTGTTATTTTTGGATTATTTTTAATAATAGCCAATAAAACTACTTGTGAAAAATAAAGTTCATTAGCTTTAGCAATATTATTTGCCATGGCACTAGTATTAATTACTAAATTATCTAAAATATTTGTCATTCTATTAATAATAAAATCTAATATATGATAAATATCAGGTAACATAATGCGTTCATTAGAACTATGAGAGATATCACGTTCATACCATAATAAATTATTCTCATATACTATACTATTATAACTTCGAACTAATCTTGCTAAACCACAAATATTTTCAGAACCAATTGGATTTTTTTTATGTGGCATTGAACTTGAACCTTTTTGTGAAATAGAAAATCCCTCTAAAAGTTCATTAACTTCGCTACGTTGACTCAAACGAATTTCTAAAGCTATTTTTTCAATTGTTGTAGCAATTGAACTTAATTGTGTAATTAAAAAAATCAAACGATCACGTTGTACTACCTGCGTAGCACAACTGTCAACTTCCATTTTTCATTTTTTGGCAATAAATTCACTAACTTTTGGCGAAATATGAACAAAATTACCCATAGCACCCGTAATTTTAATAACTTCAACTTGTTTTCTTGCCAACTCCAACCTTACTAACTGTCTATTTATTTCATCGTATCATAAAGCAAATTTTAATCCTAATGAAGTTGGTTCACCAAAAATACCATGACTGCGACCAATTACTAATTGATTTTTATATTTAAACGCTAACTCTTTTAATTTAAATTGTAAAGTAATTAAAGCTTTTTCAATAATTTCATTTGAAAATTTTATTTGTAGATTTTGGATACTATCAACCATATCAGTTGAAGTTAAACCATAATGAATTCAACGACTTTCAGTTTTTAAGTTAGCACTTAACATTCTAGTAAACGCAACTACATCATGTTTAGTTTCTAATTCTAATTTATTCATTAATTCAATATCTAACTTAGCATTTTTTTTAATTAATTGAAAATCTTTAAAAGGAATTATATTTAAATTTTGTAATGATTCACAAACATCAATTTGAAAATTCATTCATAAGTTTAAACGATTTTTCATATTTCAAATATTAGTCATTGCTTTTGTTTCGTAACGTTCAATCATTTTTACTCCTTAATAAATATAGTTTGTTTACGATCTGGACCAACAGAAAATATTCTAATTGGAACACCCACCAACTCACTAATTTTTTTTAAATAATTTTTAGCATTTTCTGGTAATTCATCATAACTAGTAATATTAGTAATATCTTCATTTCAGCCAGGCATAGTAATAAAATGTGATTGACATTTATTAAAGTTATTAATTTGAGAAGGTATGTATCTAATTATTTCGCCATTTAAAGTATAATGCGTACAAATGCTTAATGTTTCAATACCAGTAAGCACGTCTAACAACATAACAGCTAAACTAGTAAATCCATTAATTTGTGCACTATACTTAGCAATAACTGCATCAAATCATCCAATTCTTCTTGGTCTTTTTGAAACTGTGCCATATTCATTACCAGTCATACGAATATAATTTGCTAATTTACCAAAAACTTCACTAGGAAACGCACCAGCACCAACTCTTGTACTGTATGCTTTAGTTACACCAATAATTTCATTAATTGCTTTTAAAGAAATACCTGAACCAATAGCAATTGAACTAGCACTTGGATTAGAAGATGTTACAAAAGGATATGTACCATGATCTAAATCTAATAAAGTACCTTGTGCTCCTTCAAATAATATCTTTTTATTTCTAACTAATTGTTCATTTAAAAATTGACCAGTATCAATAATTAAATCTTTAAAGTATGGTAATAATTCTAATAAACGATTATATATTGTTTGCGCATTAAATTCTTTTTCATATCCATAAACATTTTTTAATATTTTATTTTTAATTAACAAATTATCAGTAATCAATTCTAATAGTCGTTCCTTATCTAATAAATCGCCCATTCGAATTCCAATTCGATTAACTTTATCAGCATAACAAGGTCCAATTCCTTTTTTAGTAGTGCCAATAGCTTTATCACCCTTAATTTTTTCTTCATATTCATCAAATGCTAAATGATAAGGTAAAATAATATGAGCACGATCAGAAATTCGTAAATTTTGACAACTAAAACCAGCAGCTTTTAAATATTCAATTTCAGAAACTAATTTTTCTGGATTAACAACACAACCATTAGCAATAACACAATATGAATCTTTATTAAAGATACCAGAAGGAATAATACTTAATTTATATTTTTGATGATCAAAAACAATTGTATGTCCGGCATTATCACCACCACTTCAACGAACAATAACATCAGAATTTTGACTATAATAGTCAGTTATTTTGCCTTTTCCTTCATCACCTCATTGACAACCAATAATAGCAGTAGTTTTAAATGGTTTTGGTTGATCAATTTTTGATATTAAAATATTTTTAGTATTAACAATTTTATTAGTAATTTTTTGATTTTCTTCTTTTATTATATGTTTTGACTTTTCAAAATCTACTTTCATCTTATTAACGATTGGCTTAAGAGTGTCAGTTTTTATTGATTGCGTTTTTACTTTAGTTGCTTTTTTTACATCTTTAACTTTTGGTTTAATAGTTTTATTAAGTTGTTCAACTTTAGTTTTTGCCTTTTCTATTGTTGGTTTGATTATATTTTTTTTTGCTTTCATATTGTCTCCTTTAATACTCAAAAAAAGTATTTATAAATTTATAAATTAATTATATAATTATTTAATAATGATTATCAAAATATTGTTATTAAAAATAAACTAGTAAAGGAAACTTAAAAAATGAAATGAAATTTTGATAATGACAGTTTTCAAAATGATAATAATGATGATTTTGACAAACTTTGTCCTATTTGTAAGCAGAAATTACTAGAAGCAAAACTTGAAAAAATAAATGAAATAAATCAATATCAGCAAACACAAAATGATATTTTATTAATTGAAGAAATAAAAAAAGAATTAGAAAAAATTAAAAAAGAAAAAGAAACACAACTTTATGTTTACTTATGTAGAAAACATAAAAATGAAAATATTCTTTAATATTTTTATAATATATTAATTATTTTTTATTATATTTATTTATAATATTTTCAAATTTACTATCAGTAATTCAACTACTAATGCTTTCTACAAAAAATTGTTTATGATCATTTATATTCTTTAACTCATCATTACTAAACTTACTCAAAACTCAATCAGCCGTGTTAAAATTAGGATTTTTACCAACACCAATTCTTAATCTTTGAAAATCTTTACTACCAATTTGATTAAAAATACTTTTAATTCCATTATGACCAGCAGCACTAAATTTTTGTTTGTATTGAAATTGACCAAAATTTAAATCAACTTCATCGTGAATAATTAACACATTTTCAATTTTAATTTTAAAATAATTCATAAAATTTGAAACACAAAAACCTGATAAGTTCATAAAAGTTAATGGTTTTAAAAAAATAACATCAGTGCCATTAACAACAGTTTTAACATATTGACCATTAAATTTAGTTTGATTAATTTTTAATTGTAATGTTTCACAAATCATATTAATAATAATAAAACCAATATTATGACGTGTCAATTCATACTCTTTACCTGGGTTTCCTAATCCAATAACTAATTTCATCTACTTTAAATTTCCACTTTATTATTTTTTACTATTTTTATTAATTCATTTGTTTTATCATCATAAACTTTTGTTAATGATTTATTATTAATTGAAGCATCAATCATTTTTGCAATAAAATCAGCAATTGAAATAATTTTTAAGCCATTAAATTTTTTTTCTTCAGAAATTTCAATAGTATTAGTAATAACAACTTCCTTAATAATTCCATCAATAACAGATTGTTTCAAATTTTTTGAAGCTTGCCCACTAAAAATACCATGAGTAGCTAAAATATAAACTGATTTTGCACCATGTTCTTTAATAGCTTTTGCTGCATTAATAATAGTACCACCTGTATCAATCATATCATCAATAATAATAGCATTCTTTTCTTTAACATCTCCTAGTACAAACTTAACTTGACTTTGATTAGGAGTTGTTCTTCTTTTATCAATAATTGCCAAAGGTACACTTAAATAATTACCTAATCTTCGAGCACGAGTAACACCACCATGATCTGGAGATACAACAACTAAATTAGTTAAATTTTCTTCAATTAAATAAGATGCTAAATCTTGAGTTGCTCGTAAATCATCAACAGGAACATCAAAAAATCCTTGTTCTTGTGGTGAATGTAAATCAACAGTAATAACACGATCAACACCCGCAACAGTTAATAAATTTGCAACAAGTTTACAAGTAATAGGTTGTCTACCACCTTGTTTTCGATCTTGACGAGCATAACCAAAATAAGGAATTACTACATGAATTTTAGCAGCAGATGCACGAACTAAAGCATCAACAAAAATTAATAATTCCATTAAATTATCATTAGTTGGCGGCGAAGTTGATTGGATAATATATACCACTTTCCCTCGTACTGATGTTATAGATTGAATGTTAAATTCACCATCAGCAAAACGACTAATTTCTGCTTTTCCAGGTTCAATATTAAGTTTTTTACAAACTTCTTGTGTAAATTTTTGACTAGCACTTAAACCAAAAACTACAATGTTTTCTACATTATTCATTAAATCCTCCTTTACATGTTTCTAAAAAATTATAATTATAATTTCATTATACAATGTTTATTACAATTTAAGTATATTAAATTTAAAGACTATTAATTAAAAATAATTAATAAAAAGTTATATCTTTTGCAAGAAAAAATAAAATCATTATAATAGTTAACGGATAATAAATATTTAAAAATATGTTTATTAATAAACAAGGATTATTGCTGAGGTGTTTTATATACTTATTATCCACATTCTAATATCATTAATTTTAATAATTATTCTGAAAGGTATTTATTATTAATAATAGTAAATAACTGATAAAACATTGAAAATGTTAATTCTTCAGATCTTATTGTTAATGATCAAGATAAGTCGTTAATTAAATTAACGGCTTTTTCTTTGCTATTTAAATAAATACCCAAATTGTTAACTAATGTTTTTCTCTTATTAACAAAGCAACTTCTTACAAATTTTCAAAATAATTGTGGTTCATCAAGTTGAAATTTAGGATTTACTTTAAAATAAACAACACTACTTGTGACATTAGGTATCGGAGTAAAATTATTAGGACTAACATCAAAAATAATTTTAACATCACAATAAAATTGACACATAACAGAAAGATTATTATATACTTTAGTTTTAGGTTTAGCACAAAATCTTTGTGCAACTTCTTTTTGCATCATTAATGTAAATGAATCAAATAATTCAATATTTTCTAATAATTTTAAAACAATTTGTGAAGTAATATAATAAGGCAAATTTGCAATTACATGAATTTTTTGATTTATTGCAAATTCTTCATTAATGATTTTTTTTAAATCTAAATTTAAAAAATCATCATTTATAATTTTTAAATTTTTGTATTCATTTAACTCTTTTTCTAAAACAGGAATTAATTTTTTGTCAATTTCAATTGTTACAACTTTTTGCGCAGTGCTGAGTAATTTATTGGTTAAATGACCAATGCCCGCTCCAATTTCAACAATGCCATCTTCATCTTTAAAATTACTAGTTTTAACAATTTTATCAATTATATTATTATTAATTAAAAAGTTTTGTCCAAACTTTTTAACTGCATGTAAGTCGTATTTTTTCAATATTTTTTTTGAATTTTCCATTATTATTCTCCAATTCACATTTTTAATTAATTAAATACTAGTAATAATTAAACAAATAGTTAGCCAACTAATCATATATGCTAAATTTACTACTAGCAAATCTACATGTGGTAATATTAACATATATCAACTTAATAAATATTAATTTGAGTGGGAAAAGGAGATGATTTTTATATGGCAACAAAAATAGAGGTTGCTAATGACGGACACAATAACCAAGACGTTAATATTGTTTCTCTAGATTTAGGAACAAGAAATTTAATTGTCAGAGTTAATGGAAGGGTTGTTTATAGTCAACCATCAGCAATTGTATTTGATACAGAAAACGGAGAAGTATTCATTGGTGAAGCCGCTTTATTAATGAAAGAAAAAACTCCAGCGAATAAAATTTTCAGAGAACCAATGGCTAATGGTGTTATTAGTGACAATAATGCTTTGATTGCTTTATTAACTGAAATTTTTACACAAATTATTGATGTGAAAGCTGAAAAAATTTGAGAAAATTCAGTAGCGCTTGTAGCTATTCCATCTAAGGTTTATAAATTAGATAGAACTGTTTTACGTGAAATTCTACAAGGAAAAAAAGTAGCTAAAATTCCAATTTATAGCGATAAATTTCCCAAGAGATATAATGAAAGTAATGAAAGCGTAATGAAAGCTGAAAAAGTTGTTATTGTTCCTGAAGTAAAATTGGCAGCTATTGGTGCTGGGGAAGCACTTTGAGATGCTTCAGGAGTATTTATTCTTGATATTGGTGGTGGAACTTCTGACTGTGCCATTTTATCAAGTGGAGAAGTTATTGTTCAAGATTCAATTCCAATTGCTGGAAATGCTATTGAACGTAATATTAAAGAACATTTTGAGAAAATGCACTATATATCTCTTAGCTCAATGGAGGCTGAAAAAACAAAAATTAGTGCTGGTATTTGAATAGATGGTGAAAAAGATAGTGAAAATAAAATTACTATCCATGGAAAAAGTACTAAAACTAAAAAACCTGAACAAATTACAGTTCCTAAGCAAGAAGTAGCTAGAGTAGTTACCGAAGCCTTTGAACCAATTGTTGCACTATGTAGTGACATTATTGATAAAGCTGGACCTGCCTTTTCAGAAATGATTATGAAAGACGGTTTAACTATTACTGGTGGGGGTGCTTTGCTTGAAAATATTACAACTTATCTAAAAAAACGACTAAATTTAGAACATGTGGTATCTGCTAATAACCCAAGAGAGTGTGTAATTAGAGGAACTCAAGCCTATGAAACTCATAAACAAGATGTATATGAAAAAGGATTCATTAGACCAAGTAATTAAAATTTCAGGTGTGTAGAAGGAGGAAAAAAAATGGGATTATTTGATAAAAAACCCAAAGAAAACTTAAATAAAAAAAGTAATATTAAGTCTATTAATGACTACCAATGATTAGCTTTAGATGTCGGAACAGAAAACTTTAAAGCAAGGTATGTTAACATTGGACTTACATATGATGCTCCAACTTATCTTGCTGAAGACTATGAAAAAAATGTTATTCTTTATGGTGAAGAAGCTAAAGCTTTAATTGATAAAACAAATGAAAATGTTGTTATTAAGCGTCCAGTTCGTGATGGTAATATTGCTGATCCAGATGCTTTACAACGTATCCTTGCTAAAATTTTTCAAGATTTTAGACTTGAAATTAAAGATTCAAAACAAGCTGATAAAAACCGTAATTTAATTGTTTTAATGGCAACACCAAGTGAAATTAATTCAGTACAAAGAGAAGCACTAGAAAATATAGTTCATCGTTTAGGAGCACTTCGTGGATTTGTTCAAGAAGAAGTTAAAATGGCAGCATTAGGTTCAGGCCAAGATATTTTTGGAACTGCAATTATGTGTGTTGATATTGGTGGGGGAAGTACTGATATTGCCGTACTTAGCAACGATTCAATCCTATATTCATATACAACATATTGTGCTGGAGACTATTTAACACAAAAAATTCAAGAATACATAGCTAAAAAGCATGCTTTAAAAATTGGTACTAAAGAAGCAGAAGATGTTAAAAAGAACATCGGTTCACTTCTTAAATATCAAGATGAAAAACCATACACTATTTCAGGTGTTTCATTACCTAGATTAGACTCTCAACCAGGAGAAACAATGTCAATTTCTAAAACTATTGAAATTACACCAGAAGAAATTCGCGAAAATGTAATGCAAGTTCAATTTAGAGAACATGTTATTCCATCAATTCGTAGAGTACTAAGAACTTCTGGGGAAAAAGCTGCTGGTAGTGTTAGTGACTTAAAGAAAAAAGGTAAGGGAATCACAATTTGTGGTGGTGGAGCTTACATTAAAAAAATTGATGAATTTATTAAAGAAGAATTGGCTAAGGAATATTTCATCGAAGTTAAAGTTGAAAAAAGTACAAAACCAATTCGTCAAAAATATGAGGGAGATATCTTTGAAGTACGTGTTGCTCAAAATCCTTTAGATAATGTTATTGATGGTTGTGTAAAATATCGTGATACAATTTACAAACAATTAATAGTTGAACAAAATCCTAACCGCGAAATTCTAACAAAAGACGAAGATTTAGGATAAAAAATAAGTTTAAATAAAATGCACTTTTAAAATTTATAGAAGTGCATTTTTTACCTATATAAATAATAAATGCTGAATTATACTTGTAAGTGCAAGTAAATAAAATTGCAAAAAATTCTCATATAAAAATTTCATAATGCTAAATTTAGTTTAGAAAAAAGTAAGGAGTTTTTATATGAGTTATAAACATCTTGGCATAGATGAAAAGATTTATATTGAGAATCAATTGAAATTTAAATTTAAAATTAGTGAAATAGCTAAAAATCTTAATCGAAGTATTAGTACTATTATTCGAGAAATTAATAGAAATAAAGATAATAATCATTATTTTTCATTAATTGCACAAAATAAAGCTGAAAATTGGAAACAATCACATATTAGTTTTCATAAGTTTAAAAATAAGAATTTAGTAAAATATGTACAACAAAAATTACTATTAGGTTGATCACCTGAACAAATTTATGGCAGAATTAAAAATTTTCATAAAGAGTGAGTTATTAGTTTTAAAACAATTTATACTTGAATTTATTTTGGAATGCTTGATAAAGTTACTAGTAAAAATTTAAGAAGAAAAGGTAAAAAACGAAAATCTAAAGTAAATCGTGGCAAGTTTAATGGTAAATCAATTAAAGAACGAGATATAAATGTTAATGATCGTATAACACTTGGTCATTGAGAAGGAGATACTATAGTATTATCAAGAGGCAAAAGCAAATCATGTTTAATAACTTTAGTTGAAAGAGTATCACGATTTACTTTAGCAATATTAGTTAAAAACAGAACTACTAAAGTTATTAATAAAAATGTCAGTTATTATTTATCAATTCTTCCTAAAAACATTGTTAAAACTATTACTTTTGATCGTGGCAAAGAATTTTCAAATTGACAACAACTTGAAAAAAATTTAGATGTAAAAATTTATTTTGCCAATCCATATTCACCTTGACAAAGAGGTACTAATGAAAATACTAATGGTTTAATTAGAGAAAAATTTCCTAAAAAATTTATTTTTTCAAAAACTAATAAAAATGAAGTTCATAAATTTATATTGTCTTTAAATCAAAGACCGAGAAAAATATTAAATTATCTTTCACCAATCGAATATTTGGATAGAAAAATAATTTAGTTGCACTTACCTTTACAATTTAGCATTTAAAATTATTATTTTAACTGTATAAAAAGTATAAGCCATTAACTATTTTAAAAGTAATAACTTTAACTTTATATAAAAAAAATACAAATTAAAAAACTAATTGTTTTTTAATTTGTTCACTAATTTCTTTACTTTCTAAAACTTCAATTAATTTTAAACCAAATTCAAATACAGCACCAATTGATTTTCCAGTTATAATATTATTATCAACTACTACTTTTTCATCTAAAATAATACTTTTATTTAAACCAATATTAGCGTCTGGAAAATGCGTAATTTTTTTGTTATCTATTAAATTTAATTGCCCTAAAATTTGCGGTGCTGCACAAATAGCAGCAATAAACTTATTACTATCTTTAGCAAAAATAACTAACATTGATTTTAATAATTCATTTTTGTTTAAGTTTTCTACTCCAATTTTACCACCCGGTAAAATTAGCATCTTATAACTCAACAAATCAATATCACTGATTTTCTTTTCACATAAAATAAAAACATTATGACTTGATTTGATTTTTAAGTCATTTTCAATACTTACTAAATCAATAATAATATTAGCCCTTCTTAATAGATCAATAGTAATTATTACTTCACCCATTTCATAGCCTGTTGCTAAAAAAATGGCTACTTTAAACTTCTCATTATTACTCATTATTTCTTTTCAATTCATTATTTAATTTAAAAACATTAATAGCATTTTCCCTAATTGCATTAATAATACTTTGTTTTGGGATCTTCTTTAATTTAGCTATTTTATTAACTGTAAATATTATATTTTCTGGATGATTAATTGTTAATCCATTTTTGGGATTTTTGCCTCTTTTTGGTTCAGGAGTTAAATATGGCGCATCTGTTTCAACTAATATTTTATTAATTGGTATATTTTTTGCTACCTCTTGTAACTTCAAAGCATTTTTATATGTCACATTACCTGCAAAAGAAATATAAAAACCTTGTTTTATAAATTTTTCAGCTATTACTTTTGTTCCCGTAAAACAATGAAGAACACCATTAGTAATATTTTCTTTTTTAATAATTTCAAAAGCATCTTCAAAAGCATTACGAATATGTAATAATACGGGTAATTTATGTTCTTTAGCTAATTTTAGTTGTTCAATAAATCATTTTTTTTGCAATTGTGGTTCTGTAAATTTATGATAATAATCTAATCCAATTTCACCAATAGCAACTACTTTACCAGTTGCTATTAATTTTTTCAATTCTGAAATAGTATTACTATCGCAAGTATTTACTTCTGTTGGATGAATACCTACAGCTGCATAAAGATTAGGAATTTTTTCTTCACTCTCAAATTCATAAATTTGACTAACAGCTTGCTTACTAGTATTTAAGTCAAAACCAACATTACAAATACTACCAATACTATCACCTGCTGAATAAGCATCAGTTAATAATTTTAATATTTCTGTTTCATCATAATGTTTTGACATTAAATGACAATGAGTATCAAAAATTCCATTATTAGCCATATATTTTACCTTCCCTTTTATTTTCCTAAACAAAATCTTTTAAAAATTTCATCTAATAAATCAGTTTCAATTTTTTTACCTTGCATTTCTAAAATCTTATTTCATGCAGTTTGTAAGTGTACAATAATTAAGTCTATCGAAATATTCTTTTTTAAATCTTTTAATGCTTCTGAAATACTAAGTTCAATTTCATCCAAATATGCTAATTGTCTTGTATTCGCAAAAAGTAATTCTTTATCAAAATTAATTTCAGTAGTTATAATTTTATTTTTTATTCCTAAAATTAGATTTTCAATTTCGCCCATTATTGCACTAACTTTTACCACATTAAAATTATTTTTAATGTCTAATTTTAATTTTAACCTTAAATCCGTTTTATTAATAGCAATAAGGTAATTTTTATGTTTTATTTTTTCTAATAATTGTTTATCCTCAATACTTAAATCTTTTGAACCATCTAGTACTAATATTATTAAATCTGCTTCGTTTAAAGCCTTATGTGATTTATCAATACCTGCTTTTTCGATATCATTTAAAGTATGACGTATACCTGCTGTATCAATTAAATTTAAACTAATATCACCCAAATTAATTTTGCCTTCTACCAGATCTCTTGTTGTTCCTTCTTCATTAGAAACAATAGCTTTATCTTCATTTAAAAGCACATTTAATAGGGAAGATTTTCCAACATTAGGTTTTCCAATAATAACTGTATTAATTCCTTCTTTTATAGTTTTAGTAATTTTACTATGTTCTTTAATAACTTTTATTTTATTTAAAAATTTTTCAACTAAAGGAATAACATTATTAATTGTTTTTTCCTCAACCCCATCGTATTCAGGATAATCAATATTAACTGTTATATTAGCAATTAAAGTTAGTAATTCTGAAGATAATTCATCAATTAGTATTCTTGTTTTACCACTTAAACTATTAATAGCGGTTTTTAAAATAGTATTATTTTCAGCCATAATTAAATCATTAATAGCTTCTGCTTCAATTAAATCAATTTTATCATTTAAATAAGCTCTTCTCGTAAATTCTCCTCTTGTTGCCATTCTCATACCTGTAGATAGTAATAATTGCAAATTTTTTTGTGTTATTAGCACTCCACCATGACAATTAATTTCAATTGTATCTTCACCTGTAAAAGATTTGGGAGCGCGATAACATGCCAAAACAACTTGATCAATTTTATTCTTATTATGATCAATAATATATCCTGTTATTAAAGTGTGACCTTTTTGATTTAAAATATCTTTATCAAAAACCTTATTTAATAGCTCATAAGTATCTTTTCCTGAAATTCTAATAATACTAATTGCTTGATTTAAAGGTGCGGTTGCAATTGCAGTAATAGTATCATTTAACATTTTTTTTCCTCTTTTCATTTAAACAATCTAAGATTTTAAATCTTAGATTACTCTAATTTTCCAATCTAATTACTACATGACGGTTATAACCTATACTTTCAGAAAAACTTGATATTCCTTCAATATTTTTAACTATTTCATGTATAATTTTTCTTTGGTTATTAGGCATTGATTCAAAATTAAACATTTCTTTACTTATTCTTATTTTTTTTATAATTTCATATATTCTAATTTTTAAATTTTGTTTTTGAATATTTAAATAATTATTAACATTTATTACTATTTGATAGTTTTTTTAAATTTTGTTTCTAAATAAGTAATAAGTAAATTTTGTAAAGCACTAATTGTATAACCTTTTTTGCCAATTAAAATTGAATTTTCATTTTTACAATTAATATTAATATAAAATTTATTGCCATTTAATATTATTTCTTCTTGATAATTTTTTATATTAAAAAGTTCCAATAAATCATGTCATTTATCATTCAAATAATTTTTAACATCATTTTTATTAAAAATAAAAATTTTAGTAATGGTTTTAAATAAACGTTTTTCTATACCTAATTTTATATAAAATGTCTTGGGGGGTAAATTTTTGATAGTTTTTTCTAAATCAATATTTTTTTTAAATGATTTAATTTCCATCTTTTTTTCTCCACATTATAATAAATTACTTATTTTTTTTAGGTTGAACAACTATTTCAGATTTTGTAAATATCTTTTTAATCTTACTTGAAAATGGTGTACTAATTGTACCATTTTTTTTATAACGGCTACGTTTATGTTTATTATAGTAATGAAAACCAAGAGTTTGAAATATTTGTAATATTCCAGAAATAATTCAATAAATGCCTAATCCTGAAGGAGCAACACATACATAAAATAAAAACATAAAAATCATAACGCTTTGAATAATAACTTGTTTTTTTAATGCAGCTTTTGCTTCTTTAGTTTTAATCTTCTGTCGTGAACGATTTAAAAACATCGGTAATAACATAGAAACTAATTGTGTTGGTATATATATAACAATAATTATTAAATACATAAATTGGCCATGGGTAACCATAGTTCATGGTTGTTCAACTAAACTAATAGCACCAACAACAGTATTTTTTAATAAATTAGTTGATTTCATAACAGTAAACATAGCTGTTAAGAAAGGAAGTGATAAAAACATTGGAATAAAAGCAGCCATTGGATTTATTCCTTCTTTTTTATAAATAGCCATTAATTCCATTTGTTGTTTTTGTTTTGCACTTGGATCACGTGAATGTTTATATTTGGCTTGAATTTTGGAAGTTTTCATTTGCACTGATTGCATTTTTTCCTGATTTTGTTGGGCTTTAAAAGTAAATACTAATGTAATAAGTTTAATAATTAAGGTTGTAAAAATAATAGCAAAAATAACACTTACTGATCAATATTTTGAATTTACATCAACTCCACCACTTAATCCAGCAGAAATACTAACTAAGATTCAAGCAATTGGATAAACAAACATTCCAAAGAACGATGATTTAGTTTGCGTTCAAGCTTCACTTCATGTTCTAATCCCTGTAAATCCATACTCATAAATATTATTACCATTAAAATGAAAAATGTGATTTTTTGCTACATCACTGTTACCAATAAGTAATTCAAAAAAAACAGCCGCTACATTATATTTTTGAAAATCATAAGTTGAAATAACATCACTAGTTGCAACATTAGGATCACCCATAGTCTGACCGCAACCTCAAAGTGTTGACATCAATAAAAAAGTCCCTAAAATAATTTTAGTTCATTTTCATGTTATTTTTAATCAAACGTTTTTTTTCTGTTGTTCAGGAAATAAAAACTTTTTATATTGCATTAATTTTACTCTCCTATAATGGGATTTTCATTAAAAGATGTAATAAAGAACTAAGATTTTCTTCATATGTATTAGATAAATAATTTTTTCTAATCATAATTACTATATCTACTGGTCAATCTTTTTTAATATCTACTAACATTCCTCATACTTGACGTTTAATCTTATTACGTGAAAAAGCAAAACGAACTAGTTTTTTTCCTACTGATACACCTACTCGTATAGTCTCAAAATCTACTCTATTCATATAATAGATAAAAAATTGACCATTTGAAATACTTTTTCCTTCATTAATTAAATATTTAAAATGATGATTTTTCAAAAGGCGGTATTTTTTTTCCATATTTTGTTCACCTTATTTTTTTTTTTTTTTAAAAAAAACTATGCTGTTAATTTTTTACGTCCTCTTTGACGTCTTCTTTTAATAACATTAATCCCTGTTGCAGATTTCATTCTTGCAAAAAAACCATGAGTTTTTTGATGTTTTCTCTTACTTGGTTGATATGTCGGTTTCATTTTTTTCTCCTTTTTTAAAATTCTAATAAAAAATCATTAAGAGTATTCTAACATAATATTTATATCTTAACAAATTATTCTGTTTATTTTTAATAAAAACAATATTAGTTTAACAAAAAAAATAAATCATTTATAATATTAAATAATAAATATTATTTTTTTTTATTTTTTTAAAAGTATAATACAGATTATAATTATAAAAAAGTTATCAACATTAATCCACAATTTATCCACAATAATTATATTAATTAAAGAGGTTTTTAAA